>CALODY010000026.1:0-501268 GCA_942492215.1 Pirellulaceae bacterium | reverse complement strand
CACTGCAACGTACTCCGCTATAAACGGGACTAAAAAGGAGGCGCGTGGCTTGACATTCTGTTTCTGACATCGAACATTCGCCGGTATGCATAATTATTCATACAGTGCATTATTGGCGATTTGGATGATCGCCAGTCGGCCATTTTTGGCGGGAATGTTATACGTAGTTGATGAGTTGGATAAATGAAAAATATCGCATCTGAAATTTTGCCCTCCAACTCCAAGTCTTGTAGCCACAAGTCACGCAAAGCAGAGGTTCACCTTTATGTTGCGTTCGGCACAGCAATTCACACTCCGGATAATCGCATCACTTCACTACATTCACAGTTTTCGAAAGCCGTTCATGTAACCAGTACTGCCAAAAGCTTCAATACCACTTCAACGCTGTCTTGGTTACCTCCGCACCAAAAACCCAAAAAACAATGGCTTTGACCGACGCGACTTCTCCGCATCGACGAAACATGCTCCATTCTCAAGAAGATGAACCCCGTATCAATAATGATTTGAAACACAAGATTCGAAGTTCATGGGAGGTACACCCATGCATTGTTCATCATGATATACTCGTTCCGTCTCGCAAACAGAGTCGACGGGGATCTGACTTCGCACGCGAAACAGAGCCAGAAACGGAGCCTGAGATTGATTCCTCTCCTTCGGAACATTCACTTGTATGCCAAGAGCATAGAGAAATATACCAAGCTATTCATGTGAGACGGCACCATCATCCACTGAAGCCGTCGGAAGGCAATGTGGATATACTCCCAATGCCGTTTTCAGATGAATCCGTTGGTGACGTTGTCGAGTCAGAAGCATCTTCTACCGCCTGCTCAGAACAGCTGGAAGAAGAAAGGGATTCCTCAGATGCTTGTGCAGGTGAATCAAGCTCGTCGTTTACTTGGTTTCGCATTAACTATGTAGTTGTCATGTCGGCCATTATGCTAGCAGATGGACTGCAAGGTAGGTGCCACAAAAGTGTTCTCATCAGGGTTCTCATCGGATTGAAGATCTTATTGCGAATCTTTCGTGAATCTAACCTGTTGTCTTCGGTTTTCTTTCCACAGGAACACATCTCTATGTCCTTTATGAAGGCTATGGTTATTCTGTAGCTTCGCTATATTGTCTCGGCTTTGTGACGGGTGCGCTAACATCACCTATCACTCATGCCATGGTCGACAAGATTGGACGAAAGAAGTCTGCTCTCCTCTACTGCGCGCTGGAGATCTTTATCAATTGGCTTGAGCAGTATCCAAACATTGTGGGGTTGATTGTAAGCCGCATGATTGGAGGCATTACCACCAATCTTTTGGCTTCGGTCTTTGAGACTTGGGTCGACACGGAATACCGCCGACGGGGTTTCGACCACGAAAAGTATGAGATTGTCATGCGTGACTCCGTAGTGGCCAGTAACCTGTCGGCCATTGCCTCTGGCTACCTCGCTCATACTCTCGCAGAAAGCTTTGGCCCGGTAGGTCCCTTTGAGGGAGCCGTGGCTTGTACCGCGGTTGCTCTTGTCATTGTTGCAGCTGTTTGGACTGAGAACTACGGTAGTGAATCTCCAGGAATTAAGAGTGCCACAAGCTATCTTGTAGAGGCAGTCAAAACATTCAAAGAAGATTCCAAGGTCTTGCGAGTCGGTATCATTCAAGGACTGACCATGGGATCTCTCCAGATCTTCGTCTTTCTCTGGTCGCCAGCTCTCCGCAACCTGGCCCAACATTCGTCCAAAGGTCTGCTTGGCATGGACAGTCACGGAGAGCCCGCCTATGGACTCATATTTGGCGCCTTTATGGCAGCCGGAGTCGTGGGCGGACTCATCGCTCCGTTCGTTCGCAAGGCAGTGACAATACTCCTGTCGCCATTGGCAAAGTCTTGCAGCGAGACCGTCAATATCGAAGGTGAAGGAGAAGTCCGACCGATGGCTGTAGAGTTTCTTGCTGCGTTTTGCTACCTCATTTGTGCAGGTCTTCTTCTCACTCCATGCCTTGTATCGAATGACGGATCCTTTTCGTTTTCAACAGCGCTTGCAGCGTTCTTGATTTACGAACTCGTAATTGGTGTCTACATGCCTTGCGAAGGTGTGATTCGATCTATATACATTCCGTCGGATGCTCGTTGCTCCATGATGACGCTCCCGCGAATCATCGTCAATGTGGCTGTTTCGTTGGGTGTCATTTCTACCAAGTTTGTCTCGTAAGTTTCTGTTGATCTTCGTCTTGCATCCTTCCGCCTTTGTATTCTGGTACTGACACTACTCTAATGTCCCTTTTCTTTCAGACTCGATACAGCATTCTTTGCTGTATCCTGTCTCATGATGATATCAGCCGCACTCCAGTTGTCGCTCGTTTCACCACGAGAGTGGGCAGCGCTCTTTGGTCGTGTGGATCGATGGAAACAAAGTGCTGCGCGACGTCTTTCCAGGACACAGTCCATGTTTGCTGCCGACGAGAATGAGCTAACACAGCTCAAACGGCCTTATCCCAGGGCATTATCGATGCCAGAAGATTTGCTCCTTCGAACAGTTACTAGGAAACTCAGTGATGATGATGGCGATGGCAGAATTTTACAGGACAAGAAGGATGCTTAATTGCATAATCTGAGAGAAGATCTGGAGCCTACTATTAGAGTGGTGCTTCTAACGTAAAGAATAGAGCATTAATCTGTCACCAATCGACTGTTTAGTGTCTGAAGTTCCGAAGCAAGCAAAAGTATGCCTAATAGGTTCGATTCATTGCAGGCGTAAACCGGAATAAGGGAGAAAACAATACATGACTGAAAGGACCCTCTTACTCTTTCAGATGGATCGATCACCCTCATTCAAAGCAAGTTTTGAATGATCGTAATATCGTCAGATGGAAGCTTGCTACCACAATTGTTGACAGGCGAAGGATGAGGTTTTGTGGAGCTAGGCGTTCATGCTTCGTATGCATATGCATACATAGTCCCTAGATCATTACAGTAGACCTTCATTGCCGATGTTGCATGCCCCATCCCTCCTTTTCTTTCTGGTGATGGGAGCTGCTCCGGTCAATTCATTCTTGCCATCAACTATAACTATGGTTCGCCCGTTGATGGCGGCCGCATGTCCCTCCGCCAAGACAAAGAGTGCCCGTGGCGTTCTGTCCAACATTTGCAAGGCATTCCCAGAGATTGAAGCGGAAGCGGAAGCAAATCATGTTTCATTAGCTGCTGACTACAGGGTCGATATCTCCTCGACCACCCACGGTGAAACAGAAACGTGGTTTTTTACCACAATTCTGCAGGATGACAATGGCAAAGTGACGTTGCTTCCAGAGGGTGCACAGGCAAAGAGAGCGCTAGAAATAGAAAGAACGGATCCCGTTTTTAGATTACAATGTATACAAAACGGTGAAAATCTTGTCGTCACTAAAGATTCTGGTGTACATGACGTAGATGCAAAGCTGGTGGCGACTCTGGGTAGAATTATGATTCAGCGGCTTGCGGCACGTCAACAAGAACCATCAAAAAGGTGGACGGTATTTTTACCGGACGAGAATCCTCTAGAGAATTCGAATTTATGTGGAGAAGCTGGTGTGCTACAGCTTTTTCAGTCCATTACTGATACAGAAAACGTGCAGTGCGTCGAGCTAGTTGAAATGGTTGACCGAAATTCTGTTCCTCTTGGAATTGTTCCTCGGCCTCTGATGCACACCTTCAATCTACTTCATAGAGGCATCGGTGTGGTGGTTGCCAAAGATGCATTTATTGATGGTCACACAACAGAGTTTCCAGATCTATACGTGCACCGACGCACCGAGGACAAGCTTGTCTTTCCGTCCATGTATGTCCAAGAAAGCGTCACTGTTGCTCTGTACGTCCGTGTTTTTCATAAGAACTCGTACCACTCTAACACTCTCGTTGCCATTTGTTGCAGGTACGACATGTTTGTTGGTGGGGTGTCGTCAGCCAAAGAAGACCCCAGAACCACGGCTGCTAGAGAGCTTTCAGAGGAATTGGGTCTATCGCGTGCTCTTTCAGAACCAACAGCTCTTTCCAGGGCCCTCTTTGATTGTACAATATGCACTTCCTACAATCGTTGCATTGTCACTGTGTATTGCTTCCAGTTTGATTCATCTTTGGATACAATTTCTATGCAAGAAGAAGAAGTGGCGTGGGGATCGTTTGTGCCGTACTCTGTCATTGAGACTTCCGCAAAACAATGTATCCAGAGAATGTTCAGTGCTGGATCATGGCCAGGTGAACATCCATTTGCCCTGACACTCCAGAGTCAAGATTCAAAAAGTGGCTGTGATTTTGCCGATTTTGTCCCCGACGGGCTCCTAGTTTGGAGTGAGGCATGGCTGAAATGGCTAAACAGAAGCCAAGAATGATAGCTCTTTATCTCTGTTGTGCGTGGAACAACAAGCCAACATTGCATTACGAAGGACATGATGTGATGAGGAAGTGTGCGACGTTTGCTTATCTGCGACCAAATGAAAACATTCCGACTCGCGACCTGGCTCTGCGAGACTTTTGCGATTTCCGATACTTGTGTAAGTTTAGTCAACTAAATGACTAGAGTTTTGGAAATACAACTCAAGAAGAGATACAAAGATATCGGTTTTATGCTTCGTTCAATAGCACTACCACCAAGTTACCACCCACACACGTCGACAAGTGAATATCGATGATGCAGAAAACAAAGCTAATGTTAATTGTGTTTGTTATTGATCAGTAAATGTGTCGGCTTTTGAAGAATCTTATTATATGGTTGGCCTGGAAGTTATTAATAAAGGAAGTGACAGTGAGATATCGGCGTAGAATTTCTTAAAGGAAGTGGCAGCGTCGTCAAGAGGTTTTCGTACCTGGGTAAAGCCGGTAATCAAAAGCACTCCGATATGGATCAGGGGCCAGTACTGGCTTGCCTTGTTCATTGCCAGCGACTGCTCATGGAATTCAACCTCTTGCTCCTTACTAAAATCGGCATTCGCCAAGATCATTTCGAGTTTTCTATCTAGCTGCACGAGTTCCCTAGAGATTGCAGAAATGTGCTGTTGAGCTTGGCGTTCTTGCTCCTCCTTCTGTTCTTTGGTAATTTTGACACGTCGTGAAACTTCCAGAGACACCCTTTCCGGGGACTTTGAGTTTGCTGCCATGCTTTGTACACAGATTTCCACCGGTGCATCACGTGTGAGACTCGTTGTGTATTCTAGACTTCCTTTTCGTGTTGTCAGTTCTTCTCTAACTCGTCCACCACCAATGGTAGTACTACTTTCGCGCGCGGAACTCACAGTATCACCCTTTTGATAAACCACTATACTCACGTCTGTGAGTGTCTTTCCCACGCGTTGCAGTGCTCGCATTTTATCTTGAAAACGACGATTGAATCTTTCGTCCAATCCTGCGTGCAGTTTATTGTTTTCTTCTGGCGTTTCCTCCTTCTCGACTGAAGAATCATCTTCAGGCAGTAATACCATGTCTGGGACACTATAAAGGACTGTAAACGTCGTTGCCCTTGGCCCCTCCACCGTAAAACACTTTGGACGAGTATTTGTTAGCATAAAATATGGTGCGCATTCGACCCACGGGATCGTAATCCACAAGGCAATTGACAATAAGAAGAGGAGGGAATATAAATTGAGATTAAGTCGCTGTGCCATCCTGATTGAGAATCTCTATTGCGTTATTCTTTGTTGAGCATGATGTGTTCCTCTTTGTTGCTTTGCGCTGGTGCGCGCACGCCGCTGGCGTGATGTTGATGATGGCGATGTGCTCCACCTACTTCGTACTGGTACGTATGCACGTGCTGTAATAATTAATTCAAGTGCGGCGCGCACATCCTGTAAAAGTAGCATGCATACGCCAGGGACGTGAAAGAAAATGGTCTGCAAACAAATTCGCTGTATGCAAGTACCGCGGTATGTAGGGACTAGTACTTCGTAAGTAAAAATGGCAAGCCGGATCCCAGCCACATTCTTTAACTTGTCTGTTGTCCCGCCCCATTATCGAATTGCATTCGTAGCCTGTCCTTCTTCTTGACGATCGTTCTGCCTCTGGTCTGGTGGCCAGCAAGGCCGGCCAGGATCCAGAAGAATGCCCCGTTACGCCGGAGCCGACTCTTTTGAATCCTCGAGTACTGGACTAATGTCATCTTGTAGGGTACAGGCAGTTCATTCACTGTCGAGCTACGAAATAGCTACTAGTCTGGTGTTTGTTGCATTCTAAATGATCGTAAGCTTTATGTTTGGCTTTAGCTTTGTCGAGGAAGACCCACAGTAGGCAAACACGTGAAGAAAGTCCGGGTACGTTCGATTATTTGTGAACGCGAGCACATTCCATAAGGTCTTTTCGGGCGTGTTTCCCCTCTGGAAGACGATGGTGTTTTCGTTGGTGTCAATTCGGAACTTGAGCACGTCTCCGTCCTCCCACGGTTCAGTTAGTTTGCGTTGAAGCCAAATCGGGTTGCCTCTTGCACCGTGGGCATACGGAAGCTGCGTCTGTCGCTGGCCATTGAGCAACCGATCCCAGTCTGCTCCCTCTCCCATGACGAATCCTTTGTCATTGAATTCCGTCTCCCCAACAATAATGCCTGCGTCTTGGGTGGACTGATCGAATCGAAACGCATCATCATCCGTCTTATTGAACTTGACGGTGAGGGAGTAAATGCCGGTTCTCTGCCCGAGCTCTCCCTTTGTATTGAACAATACTCGAGGGAGGAGCCATCGTTCCGAGTTGTTACTCCAGTTCGGTACATCTACGAGGTTTCCTAGCATGTTACAAAGCGTGCTTGGGTGACGGAGCCGAGAAGAAGGATCTTCGGAGCGCGAAAAATTCTCGCCCACCAATATCAATCCTTCGCCATTGATCTGCCCAAATGATACATAAGACGAGTAGGATGACTGTGTGCCTTTTGCTTGGAGAGCACGCTGGCGCTCTGCTTCGGGACTTTCAGAAAACTGCCAAGATCCGGCAACGAGAGCTTTTGGCAATGGATTCCGACGCGATGATGATCGTCCACGTAGGTTGGTCCCATGCTCCTGTCGCTCAATACGCCCAAGACGTGCATCGATACTCTTCAACAGAGTTGTCTGAGTCTTCAATGCTTCAAGAATTTGTTGGTCCAAAGGCAGCTCTTCCCCATTGTTGTCAGCACCGTCTTGTGATCGCTTCTTCTTGGGCCTTCTAGAGTCTGACATGATCTTGTAAAAAGAAACGTACTGTGTTAATGGTAGATAATGCATGAAAGCATGAGTAAGATGTATCATATTTGGAAAGTGGATCTTGCGGGTGCGAGCCAGCCGTGCCCTTGAAAATTTCATCCCGGTACAACGATCGCGTAGGCACACGATATTAGTCTCGCTTCGTTACACATACAACTGCATTTGTCGTTTGCTCAGGAACAGGCAGCAAGAAGCATGATTACGACAAGACCTGCTCCCCCTGGACGTCTGATACTCACTACATCACGAGAAGTACAGGCTCTATTAGGTACGAGTAAGGCGTTATAAGTAGCATCTAGCTGAACTATAGTCACATCCTATTGGTTATCAATCTATTCCACATATACAGACTCACGTAGACAATATCATTGTTCGGCATCTTCTTCCCAATCGACATCCTCTGCAATACATTGAAGAGAAGAAGAGCTCCGCATCATGCCCGTCCTTGAACCAATGTCTGCAGAGACTGGTTCCCACAAGAAGTTACTTAAGCTCGCACTACTGGCAGGAGGAACAAGATCCATTACGTTCTGTAACCAGCGCTCAATTGCAGGACAATACGGCCCTAGAAGCGCTTGTAACATGGCAAAACCTCTTCCGCCAACGCCAGCGCCGCTATTCACCGCAACGCTGTTTGTGATGCATTGAGGAATTTCTGGAATGCACACATCGTAGCTCCTCTCTTCTTCATCTTTTGATACTTCCAGAGATTCGCCGTCGTTATCTTTGGTCTTTGCATTCCATAGCAGCCTTTGAGTCTGAAGTCTTTTCCGGCGAGAGTTCATCTCCTGAATTAAATCGTTTCTCAGTTCCATTATTCGAGGAAGCGTCCGAGTCGCCCCGTAACTCCTACCATTGAAAGAAATAGATAACTCAAACTGAATGGCATCTTCATGAATCTTGCGAGCGCCTTCTGTGGCGTCTTTCTCATTCAAGTCTTGGGTATTAGTTGTGCGGGACCGCTCATCGACGCGAGTTTTGCATCCCGTGGTTACTGCTTGTACCAGTCGAACCGGATCGATGGTGGCTTTCTTCACAGCAATATCAACCTCTGCCGGAAATAAATCTTCGTGGTATTTTTCTTCTGGTAAGTGTTCTTCTTCTCTTTCTACAGGTTCCAATGAAAAGTGTCGTCCAATGCTTCCCTTTTTTTCTTTGCATTCTCTGTAATGCTGCAACGATCTACAATTGCGGCTATTCACCCTCTTGTCATGGGACGAACACGAGCTTCCGATCGGAGGGAAAACAGATCCTGGAAGCGCATACGCCGACATCTTCAAAGTTTTTTCTTTCTGTTTGACTCGGAGTGAGAAAACTAAAAAAATATATAGATCTGGATATTTAACATCTACCGTAAAGCTTTTTTATTCCACACGAGTGAAACAAAAAAGATAGAAAAACACCCACTTTTCAACACACAGCCATGCAGAATAATACTTACATTGACAACTCAAGAGCTTTCCGTAAAAGGAAACGTCGCTGGCAGTTGTAAGCACGACGACTTTTACAACCGAATCTTCATTATTACTCGCTCAAAAAAGTGCTGTTCCGCGCTGATGTCAGCAGATTCGAGAGTGACCGCTTGAAATTTTAGTGTGCCATCATCATTCTCGAGGATGCACGGTTAGTAGACTGCTCTTTCAGGACGCGCGCGTGGCCGCAGAGGGCGGTGAGTGTTGAAACCACAATTGCAATCAAACGATGTCTGTGCCAATGAAGCAACAGACCTACAACGTAAGACAACAAGAGAGTAATAGTAACCTTCGCTACAACTTCAGTTTGCAGGCAGCAGTGAGAGCTTGTTGCCTGGCAACTTGCTTGGCTTTCCGGCGGGGCCGGCAAGGGGCGCTTCAGCCGGCCTGGCTGGCTGCGCCGCCGGGCTGCCGGGCTTTCCAGTGCCAGCTACTCCATCACGAGCTACGCCAGCGCAGCTGCGCTTCCCAGCGCGCTCCTGCGCAGCAGTCGACCGGCTGCTCGGCGCGGCTTCCGGCGGCGGGCTCAGAGCAGCTTGCTGGAGCTCGCGGAGCTTGGCGCCCTGAAGGGGCTTCGCGAAGAAATCTCCAGTCACGTCGTCGGTGGGGCAGCGCTCAACACGTGGGTCCCCGCGCTTGGCCCTGTCGGCCACGAAGCAGCGCCGGGCGCCAGCGCGCGGCGCCCGCTCGAGGAGCGGCCGCCGCGCTCAAGCAGCGCGGCGCTCTGATTGCCTTGACGCGCGACGTTGTCGGTGACTTCGAGGCCTTGGGCTTGTAAGAAGTTTCTGGACCACGCGATCAACGCCGCAGCGTCGTCGACTCCAGCGAGCTCGGCTTCAGCCGAGCTTCTAGCGCTCAACTTTTGCCTGGCGGGTGAAGAGGCGGGCGATCCTTTTCCGAGCGACGCAGTTGCCCCAGCGTGGCTGCGCTTGTCGCGGCGCGCTCCGAAGGGCGCGTCGACCCACCACTTGACGGGCAGCTTGTCGCCGACTTCGAGGGCGAGCCACGCGCCTCGCGCAGCGCGCAGGAGCTTGGCGGCGCGACCAAGCTTCTTCCAGTCGTCAACGTCGGGCTGCGTCACGCGCGTAGTCAGGAGTGAGGCGGCGGCTTGGAAATCCGGTCTTGCTCGCTTGGACAGGCGCAGCAGCTTTGCCGCCAGTCGGCGGCGCAGGTCGGCCCTCTTCCCGCCGAGCTCCTCTGCCTCCTCGCCGGCGGTGAGCGGGCGGCTAGCAGCGGGAGAGGTTGCGGCTCCGCCCGCGCCGGAGGGGGCTTCGTCAAGGGCGCCTTCCACGAAGTCGGCCACGATGAATTTCACTTTTCCGCCCTCTGAGCAGTCAATAGCCGCGCCGCAATCGGCGCGGGCAGGGCCGCGCTGCGCCGCTAGAGGGGCCCCCTGCCCGCGCCGCTCGGAGGCTCGGTCGATGACAGAGTCAAGCGCGCTCTGCTCGACGCGTGGCATCCTGACGTTGTCAGCGCGCCACAGGGCGGCGCGCTGCTTTCCGTTGATGACCTTGCTCGCAGCGCGCGGGTCGCGCGGGCTGGCGACGAAGCCGAGTTCGTCGACGAGGAAGCCGCTGAGGCTCTCCCAGAGCAGCAGCGCGGCTTGAAGGGCGCCGCGCAGCGCCTTGAGCAGCTTGGCGCGCAGAGCTGGCTTTCCGCTCTCGCAGGCGAGGCGCGGCTCGCGCCTCGCTGGGCCCGCCCTCGCGAGGAGGAGGGCCGCAGCCCCTTCCAGCTTCGCAAAGGCCAGCTCGTCAACGTCGCGCTGCGCGAAGGCTCCAGGGGCGTCGGTGGTGGCCACCTTCCTTCGCTCGCGCGCGCTGGCGGCCGGCGCGAGAAGCAGCGCCTCGGCGGCTGCGGCGGGCGAGCTTGCCTCGCCCTTGGCCTTGCGCGCTCTCTGCTTTCGACCATCGGCTCCTTGATTCTTCCGCGCCTCTTTTGCTTGAGGCGCGCGAGGCGCCTCGCTCCTGCTCTCGGGCCGCGCTCGGCGCGCGCGCCGGCTCCGCGGCCTTGAGCTGGCCAAGTTGCCGCAGCGCGCGCGGCCGCAGAGGGCGGCGAGGAGCGAGGCGTCGAGCGACTGCTTTTGAAAGCGCTCACGCGCTCCTCTTAGCGGCGGCTAGCCGCCAGAGCCCCAAGGCCCCAAGCTTGGGGCCCCAGCGGCTGCCCGCCCCGCCCGCGCGCCCCGGCCGGGGCCCCGCTCGCGGGGCCGGGGCCGGCTTGAGGGCCCCGGCGCCGCCCCTGCCGGGGCGCGCGCGGCGCGAGCCCTGGGGCTTCTCGGCGCCCGCGCCCTCGGGGCGGCCAGCCCCGCGCCGCCGCCGCCGCGGGCAGCAGCCGCCCGCCAGGCGCGCGGCCTCCCCTGCCCCGCGCGCGGGCCCGAGCGGGCCCCGCCGCCAGCCTCCCTCGCGGCTCGCCGCTGGCCGCTCTGGGGGGCCCGCTCGCGGCGCCCCCGCCAGGCGGCCCGCGGGGGCCTCCCTCCCGAGCGCCCGGGCGAGCCGGGGCCAGGCCGCGGCCAAAAGGCGGCGGGCAGCGCGGTCGACGATCGCCCGCGGCGGGGCGCCGCCAGCGCAAGGAGGCAGCAGCGGCAAGCAAGGGCGCCTCCGCCCCGCGAAGAAACTCCAGGCGAAGCAAGGCTCGACTGTTAGCAAAAATGAATCTGTTGAAGAAAGCGCAGACAAAGAGAGAGTCTCTGAGGAGCCGGAGTTAAAAGTTGAAAGCACCCACTCCGACAGCTGCCGCGAGCGCTCGACAGCTAGCTGCCTTGCGGCATCTTCTTGCGCCAAAATGCGCGTCATCCGACGCACTTGATGTGTTCAATTCCTTAGAAACAAGTTTAAGAATAACTTATGGCAGAACTACGCCAAAATACACGTTATCTCCATTGCGCTTGTTATCGTAGCTTTCACGCAGGAAAGAGACGCGCATTTATTTAAAATAATCACGACGCTACTTCACACCAATTTAATTTCCAGCAGCCTGCATCACTGTTACTCTGAGAAAGAACCACTCCATAAGACTAAAGTCATATCTTTGACACCTTCCACGTTTTGGTTCTGGCAACAAATGGCCCTTCTCTGCCAAGTGCTAGAAGACGGCAACCACCGTCCGTGCGACCTAGAACTCCTCCAAGAGAGCTACCGCCAGTGTGATATTGACCCCCCCCCCCCGTGCAACTTTACCTGTCAAGACCATAAAAGCATTATATCCGTTCACCAGCAGAGTCTCATTTTTGTAAGTTGGCAAATTGGAGGGCCCGTAAAACCTGGCAGAACTATCGACAGCAACAAAAATGGCATCACGCCCATCAACAGTTGATCTAGTCAACCAACTAAAAACGATTATAAACGCAAGGCAACCCTAGCCTCTGCAATAACCACAACGCACATTCCCTATGAAAAGAAAAAGAAATTTAAAGCAACTCCTCAGAATGAAAGCAACAAAGAAAACAACCTGAAAAATCAAATGGAAAAGATGATCGCAAAGCACACATAAGAAAAGGCCGTGGGGGCACCCCAAAACAACCCGTCACTCGAATAAAACCCCTAGAAATTTCACGTACACCATTTCTGAGATTAGCTCAGAAACAGTAATGTTTTAGTATCCCAATGTTTGTGCACCAAATGCTGAACTTCAATTGCAATAGCATTATTTACCAGGAGTTATTGAATACCCTGAATGAAAGGAAGAAGGAGAGAGTGAGTGAGTGAGTGAAGTCTTCATGTTTTGTCTGGTGGAGTCACAATTTTCATGGCACTACAATCATTTGTTGCAAGAAAATTAATACGTGGTGAGAGTGTATTTATGTCTAAAAGAAGCGTGAAAGTGAATAAAAGGAGCAAAGGCGCTCTTGGATCTGTGACTGATGCAAACAGGTCTAGCCACCAGCGAAGAGGACTAGATTTCTTCTCGCTCCAAACAATATTTCATTACGTCATTTTCTCCCTTCTTTTTTATAATCGACACACAGCATGAGCCAAACGCTGCATTACCACATGGCGGAGAATGCTTAGTAATTCGCCGCCCCCCAGGGAAAATGAAATTGTAACCACAATCTGCCCGTGAACGCGCAGTTAGCCTAAATATTTTGAGTTACTCGCCTCAATTCTTGGACTGAGATTGTCGTTCGTTTATCAAAAACCTATAAAAAAGGAAAACCATACAAAATTAGCCGCAATAGCGGAAGCGACTACGCCTCGAATGTTAAAAAAAGCAACTCAAGTCTACAATATTCGTCTACACGGTGTTCACCTCTCTACTGAGCCATTGAGACAATTATTGGTGTAAAAAAAGACGAGTATTTTTATCAGTATCTTTTACTTTATATTAACTGACGAACGGCTAACTCACTTAGCAGAGTTCTCAAAAAGGTGATGCTTCTCTTGCCGACAACGAAATATGTAAGTAGTATCAGCGAAACGATTTGGCTAATACCTCATACCGGTGTACCACGCATTTCTGCCTATTGGTTTCTCAGAATAAGGCTGAATCTTGCCTCTAGAAACTCTCTGACTGGAGATCCTAGTATCTCATCTGTGAAAAATGTGCTCTCATGTTCAAGTTGCTTCTGACGAATCGATAGTAGCTTCTTTGCGTCCTTGATACGTAGATTCTTTCGTCCGTTTGTCTCTAATTCGCCGTATTGCCTCCAAAGGAAGGTTCTTGACGCTTTTTTTTAACCTGCTGTGTAGATTTTGGTGGGTCGATCTTGATAACATTATGCACATTACTAGGCTCGTGTAATGTTCTTCATATCTTGGTTGTTGTTGATACTGAAAACATAAGGACGATGATCCGAGGACGAAATCCTACATCAACGCTTAGTTTTCGAGAAGCGTTGCGTGTAATTCTAATCACTAAAGTCGCACCTCCATACGACAGTGCATGACGTTGTACTCGTGTCGTTGTTTTGCTTCAATGTTCCGTTGTGCACAGATGATGGTTTTCGTGCCTATGTCCATAGCCATGCTTTGGAAGTTCTTAAAAGATGTCTTATTCAGCCTGTAGGCCGAGATGGAGATTTTAAGGTGCCAAGAAATAATTAGAATCAAATATCAATAATATTGCGGCAAGTTAAAAATGAGTCAAAGAGAAAAGTTTATTTAATTACGAAAATTTGAGAACTTGCTCGCAATTGCGCGTTTCGTCTCGTTTCAAGAACGGTTTGACTCAAATATATGATATATAGCATTTGCAAATTATTCGAGATTCGATAATTTTCATAAGTATAAAGCAGTAACAGACTTATAAGATATTAAAAACATACTCCGTATTTGGCAACGGCGCAAAAAAAATCTTGATAGCAGCGCACCCGAAATATCCAAGAAAGCAAGAAAAAGTTGCACATTGTATAAACGATTGTGAGCAGAGCTGGGGTGGAGTGCTTACACTATTAGCGGCCAAATAAACACGATTGACGACTGCCTTATCATCTTGTTTGATATTTTTTTACTTTTTTCGAAGCTAGCTATTGCATGAGCATGTAAACCGCTTTTCTATCCTGCTTTTGAGTTGGAACACCAGGACGTTTGGTGTTTTTCTCCTATTTTCAAAGCTTTTATCGAACGAGAAGGAGCTATTGCATGAGCATGTTAACGCTTTTCTAACCTGCTTTTGAGTTCGAACACCAGGACGTATTTTCTCATTCGCTTCAGATGGCGATGCAAACATCAGGACCCTTTGATAATGCGTCAAGTATGACAATACTTACACGAACCACACCCCGTATTCGAGCAAATGTATGCCGAAAAGACTCTTTTAGATGACCAGTATTGTCCTGAGTTCTCGAGTTTTACTACAAGCGTCATTCCTTTGCTAGATTCGGAAGTCAAAACGGTGTTGAGACAGTAAATAAGTGAGAACAAATTTTAGCGAGAACCCAATGCGCACTTCTGGGCATATGTGTCGTGCGTACTTCTCGGCATTTGTGTCGTTTTCGCTGGCACGTGGTCCTCTGAGTCATGCTGGTGAGCTTGTTGAAGTCAGTCCTTCCTTGTGCTCGCCCCTGCCGACGGAATCTTTTAATCTCCTGTGATGTCCACCTAAAGGCATGTCAACTCCGGTTTTCATGGAAAGGTTAAGTAACCGAGAATTGTTGAAAGTATTACATAGAATAATCGGAGCGAAACGACGCACGACAAAATCGGCCGAAAACACGGACTAGACAGTTGCCATATCATTCTTGTCCTGAGCATAGTTTTTTTTGTTTACTAAGGTCCCAACTGATATCCTCGCGAATCCCGTGTTATTGTAAATTACCGTCATATCCGCTTGACCTTGATCAACGAAACCATCGCGTTCTCTACAATGTTGTTGAAGGAGATAAGCAGTTCACCAGAGTTTGTTGCTTTTGCAGTATAGGTTTCTGAGTAAGCTTTGTTACACCCAACCTCCTTGTAGACGTCAAGCACAGGATTCACGACATTGTTGTTGATGCCAATACTCATTAGCCGCTTCCCGATATCGCAATTCTTGTACCATGTCTCGGCGAATCCCAGCTCAATATGATAGCTACCTGATGGAAGAAGGCCCTTCAACGTATAGAAGAACATAGGAGCTGAACGATGAGTTCGAAACATGCTTGGGATCGTTGTTCCTTTGATCTCAGTGTCGACGGGTGCAACGAATGTCCAAGTGTTCGCGGAGACTGCTGTCACATCTTCATTCGCTGCTCCTGCATCAATCACTATTTCTTCTGGAGTGTGTGAAAACGACGGTTGACTTGATGGTCTTAACGCAGGCCCTTGTGACGGTGTAGTGGACCATGTTGGTGCTTTTGCAAGTGATATATACGATATCATCGCGTTTTCGACGGCCGCTTCAAAGGTTACCTCTATGCTCCCGTCCTTCTGTGCCTCAGTCGAAAACACTTCTGTGTATGCACTTTCGCATCCAGCTTCCACAAAGACGTCAAGATTGTCTTTGACAATATTACCATTGACGGAAATTATCATCACACGCTTGCCGACGGAACAGTTGTCGTGCCAAATCTCGGCAAAGCCAAGCGCCAGGTCATATTTTTCAGAAGGATGTAGATCCTTCAGGATATAGGAGAATTTTGGACCAGAACGGTGAGTTCTGAATATGGCGGGCATGTCAGTTTCTGCTATAGAAATCGAGTTGGGAATTCCATACGTCCAAGTATTTCCGCTGATCAAGGAAGCATCTTCTGTCTGTGATCCTGCATCGATGACGAGGGCAGAAAACAGAGAAACGGATAGCGAGGGCTGGTTGGATGGTGGATCTAAAGGTGCCTTTGAAGGAGGCAAGTTTGTCGCCACATTTGTTGGAACTTCCTGATCACTTGGATCTAGGCTTGAAGTTACCTTCAAAAGAGATAACATCGCGTTCTCTACTGAGGCTCCAATTGTAATCGTTAGCTGTCCCTCGGAGCTTGCAATAACCGAGAACTGTTCCAAATGAGCCACTTCGCATCCTGACTCCAAGAATACGTCCAAGTTTTTTCTCACAATGACTTCATTCACTCTAATATCCATGATGCGAGCACCAGGTTGGCAATTCTCGCGATAAATTTCAGCGAAACCAAGGGACAGGTCGTATACCCTTTCTGGTTCAAGTCTGTCGATTTTGTACGTCAGACTAGGGGCTGAGCGGTGTGACCGATAAAAGATTGGCACGTCCGTGTTTGAGATTTGAATAAAAGGAAAGACCTTATAGGTCCATGTCGTTGCTGTAGAAACCTTTGTCATATCTTCATCGCTTGCACCCGCATTAATGATCAAATCGGCGAACTCCGTCGGCAGTGCGTTTGTGGTAGCAGGAGGAGCTGGCGGAGATTGTGACGGACGGAGATTGGGCTTGCTTGTCGGTGGAGGCGAAGATTTTTCAGAAGGCGGAGTAGAATGTGTTGGGCGCAAGGAAGGGACACCTGAAGGTTTATTAGAAGGCTGTTGTGAAGGTGCTTCTGACGGGGCAACGATTTCTTCCGCCGTCAGCCTTCCGACGATATTCGCTCTGATAAAATCTTTGCCACTGAAATTCAAGTCGAGTTGAGCTTGAGCAATTTTCTCATTTCCAATGTACTCAATGTTGACCTCAAGACTGGAACCTTTTCCAATTAGCAAAGGAGTATTGCCAGTGAATGTGAGAACAAAGTCATTTGCCGATTCGCCCGAGAGTTCAATTGTCTTCACAATGACACCTTGGTTACCGGACACATGTTGCACCAATACATTGTTAGGAAAACCTTTGATCACCTCAGTCGTACTTGGAATCGAAAGGACCCCAGCAACATTTGGGACTCCCACCGGAGCATTCTCTTGGTACACCTCCATGTTTCTCTGCAACAATAGGAAAAGAACAATACGTTAGAACAAAAACTTACACACTAGTGTGTAAACGCTAATTTTCTGGACATACCTGCGACCCGTGTCCTCTTGCAGGTGAACCGCCTGCAATGAAAATGCCCTTTCCAGATGTTACGGCCTGGGTCCCGTGGCGCGCGTGATGCATGGGTTCCAATGTGGACCAAGTCCTTGTAGTTGGGTCAAGCGAGTTCACAGTATCGTATGCGTCTGTTTGTGTCGAGCTTTCTCCGCCCATAACTAAAATTTTTCCACTGAGAACAGTAACGGCAGCGCCCGCTCGTGGAGAAGGCATGTCGGCAGGTAGAGATGATGTCATCCATGTTCTTGTTTGAAAGTCGAAGACGTCAACCTCGGGTATTGTGTCGCCGAATAGACTATATCTGGAAGTACAACGTCCAGAAGCTGCGTACATTCTGTCCCCTAGCACAGCTGCCTGAAAATGATCGCGCGGTCTTGGGGCATCGGGAAGTGGCGTCCAAGAGCCCAAGGCAGGGTCGAATTCATCGGTGTAAGGAAGGCACCATCCTATATGAATGACAAATAGTGAAATCGTTGAGGTATTATTCGCAAAGGAAATGTTTCGAGTACAACGTTTTATAGACTCACCTGAATGCCCTACGGTGTTGCCACCGACGATATAGAACTTCCCTTTGTTGACAACCACGCCAGCCCCTCCTCTCCTTCTTTGCATAGGAATCTGTACACTTTTTATCCACGTATCATTTGCAGGATCGTACACGTAAACAAATTCTGCCGCTCTTTCAGCTGGGTAGCTATTTGTTTGAAATGCACCAATCACCCAAATTAAATTCTGATAGGTAACCGCTTGAAAATGGTTGAAATCCTCTGGCAGGTCTGCGCCTGTTGTCCAAGTGTCGTCTGAATAGTCGTAAACGTCGAGGCGCCTCGGATTTTCTCTCCCACCAAGCATGTAGAATTTATTACCTGATTGTACAAAGGAGCATTCGTGTCGAGCAGCGTAATTCTGATCTTCGTGCATATCTGTCCAGTCGCCAACCTTTGACCCTGTGACATTATCGGAGCTATTCGAAGACGATTCATCTGGCATGGACTTTACGATATTGATGAAGCTTACCATGGCGTTCTCAGTAATGGCTTCAAACCTGATTTTGAAACTTCCAGAGCTATCAGCTTCTGCAGTAAAGGATTCCATCAGCGCCGCGAAGCATCCCTTTTCTTCAAACACGTCCAAGTTATCTTTCACAATTTGTTTGTTAATGTAAAGACGCATTATCCTTGCGCCCACAAAACAGTTGGAACCCCAAATTTCAGCAAACCCTAGTTCAATAGTGTAGCTCCTTCCAGGCACAAAGCCATCAAGTTTATACATAAAGTCCGGACCTGAGCGGTGGCTTTTGAAGAATTCGGGTGTGTCGGTTTCAATGATGTTGAGTCTTCCCCCCCCAACATGATTCCAATTCTCGCCAACTATGATGGATGTATCTTCGTTTCGATTTCCTGCATCTACTAAAAAGGAGAATGCGGGGGAAGTAAACAACCACAGCAAGAGAAGGTAGAACATCAACATGTTTGGAAGGTAGGATAAAAAGTGAGTTCGTGATTGCGTGCAAATTTGTTGGGAGCGAAAATGACCGCGATGCGTTCCCGACCAGCGTTCTTCCAGTCACGAATTGTGTGCCGAAATGACCTTTTTGAAAAGCAAAAGGCATGCCGTTCAATAACAAGGGAAAGGTGTCCTCTTTTCACTTTTCTCTACAAGTTTGATTGCAACGCCATTAGTTCTACCGTTGATGTCTTGGAAACTGGACTCGGAGATACAGTAAGGATACTTGCAGGAGTCTAGGATTTTAAGCTATCACGCGAGTCGAGAGTTAAGTTGCGTCTCATCCCGCAAGCAGCTGGCTAGCTACGTTATCACGACCACTCATTTAAAAGCATATTATTAATCATGATTACTTTGTGATCCAAACCAAGTTTTCCATAGAGCGGGAATTGGTGCAACAAACTCTTTTTGGGCCAGTGGCAAGACCAGCGATTCTGGTAGTAAGACTTTGGACGCATGAAGAGCTACAGATTGGTCAGGAAGCGGAAACGATGCTCCGTATCTTAGATCGCCACAAATAGGAGCATTTCCAACACTTGCAAGCAGAGACCTAATCATGTGGCGAGCACCGTCGTTTGTTTGAACAATAATTAGAGGGTTGTTGCCAATCGATCCAGTTACCTTCCATTTTGCTGAACACTCTCGCATGCCTATCTCTTCCTCAAGAAGCGAGGAGGAGGAGGATTTTATCATACGAATACTTCCTTGTTTGCGGGATCTCTTCATGCATCCCTTTATCTCATACCAATCTTTGCCTAAGCGTCGGCTGGATCGCTTCAACGCGGACAAGTGGTTGTCCGATAGGAGTAGACACGTATATTCTTTCAATACTTGATGTTTTTTCCACATGTTGGTGATGCGAGACGCAGCCTTTGTTGTTTTTCCGAATAAAAGGAGGCCGGTGCACGGCTGATCGAGACGATGCAATGGCAACAGGAATTGGTGGGCCGAGCCGCCGCCAAGAGACTGACGTTTCAGCCAAGACAGTAGACATTTTGGTGATTCTCTATGATCATCGAGAGGAATAGAATGCCACCCTGCAGGTTTGTTGACTACCAGCAAATGATTGCTAGTGTAAATGATTGTTGGCTGCAAAAGTGTTGGACGACGCGATCGACGCGATGAAGTATTAGCACAACGTCTTGTTCTTGCTGTCGCGTTTTGAAAGCATATTCTCGACAGAAAGAAAGGTGCAGTCCGCATACTGAATATCGGATTGAATGAATCACATTATTGCCAATAATGTTTATTGCTAGTCTACTCGTAGTTGCTGAATGCCGGGAATGCATGCATGCCAGCGCGGCGGCGCCGCTGAAATGCGATGAGCGCTCTGAACAAGGCTTTGTGTACATGGACACGTGACAAAAGAAGTCTTGGATTGGCCGGCGCGCGCGATGATTGATTCATTCAAATCTCACGGGAGACGACACTTTTCCTGCTTGCTGTTCATGTTCAAGCAATCAACAAAACAAATCATTTTCGTCATTAGTCTACTGTATACACTGAATGCATATGCATACTGCGTCCTAAGAAAACAAATCGAAAAGCTCGAGAATGCCATCTTCCCGTCGCATTACGACAGACTTGCTTGTCATTTTATTTGTCCTACTCGCTCTTATAATCTCGTCGTGTCACGCTCTTCCATTTGGAGTTTTCCAAAGAAGAACAACTTACCGAAAATCCTTGGAACAACAGGTAGAAATCACTGACCGACAATTGCGGAAAGCTCGAGACGAATCCACGCAACTGCGCAATCTCTTGAAACTTTTAAGTCAGCAATATCGAAAGGCGTCCATGGAAGAACGAGAGGAACTTAAAAATCGAGAAGGATCCCTCAAGACGGACGTGGAAAGCCTAAAAAAACACCTCAACGAACTGGAAGCTATTCGTAAAGAGCTTGAGGCACTCTTGAAACTGGAACAAGACAAGGTACAGAGCCTAGAAGATCAACTAAGAGACTCTAACAACATGTCGGAGCAAACTCGACAGAAATTTGAACTAGAACTAAAGACCTTGCGCGAGACATTGCTATTTGAATCCAAGCGAAAACTACAACAGCTGCAAGACATTATGGATCGTAGGGTAGAGGATGCAATGCGCCAAACACGTCAACAAGTAGAAAGCGAATATAAACTCAAAATGGAAACGGCCATCCAAAAAGAACAAGAAAAGTCAGCACTGCAGTTTCAAAAGGAACGAGTGAAAATTCAGCAAGAGGCAGAAAAAGAAAGCCAGCTAAAGATTAAAAAGGCTATCGAAAAGGAACAACAAAAGGCAACGCTGAACTTGCAACAGGAGCGAGCAAGATTGAATGAAGCAGTAGAAAAGGAACGTGTGAAAATGAGAAAGCTTGTAAAAGCCTTGGCCATTAAAGAAAAGAGAGTCATTTCCGAGGCGGAACGGAGACACCAAAAGACGTCGACTGCGACTACTAGCAGCACGTCTGCAAATCAGAGAACAACTGTTGGAGCCGCGATGCGTCCAGTCAAAAAGTAGTAGCAAGAGTATAGATTTTACTTTACGCGTATTAATATCATTCAATAAATATACAGTCATGTCCAAAAGGTCAACTTGCAATACGAGATCACAAAGGCAAAAGCCTAACCGATGATCGAATACCCTTCTGAAAGCGTGCCGTTGGCCACTTGGTACGTGCCACGCACGCTTTCCTGCTCTGGCAAGTCAAGTTCCTGTGCATCGGCAAATTCTCCGTCTACATTTTTAGTAGTCCGACTCTTGTCACTTGATGCTGCTTCCGCTGCTAGATATCCCACGCCAACGCCAACAGCACTGACGACAGCAATTCCCACCTGCGCCTCGCTTCCGAATGCGGCACCAACGGCAGAACCAATGACAGCATCATCTGCAGCAGACGCCAAGAGCCCAACTGTCAGTCCACCAGCACTTGCACCAACCTTCTCGGGAAGCCCATTAAGAACATCTCCCACGCTCTCGGCAGCATCACTAACTTGGCGTGGTACGAGTGCTTTTCGCACATCCTCGACGTTGACAGCATCTGTCATTTTGTTCACAGCCCCTGCGTCCACAGCCACAGCTTTTACAAGCTCTTCGCCTTCTAATGATTCGTACGCCACAATAGTACTTTGTGACACAGAAGGTGTTCCTCCGATGGAAGAAAGAATGATGGTCCAGCATAGACTTGCGGCACATACAAAAGGGATCTGATAGTCAGCTGGTAGAACCAGAAATTGAAAGAATTGTACAGGCAGCCAGAAAAGATAGTTACGCTGCAAGAGAGGTACATAAAGGGATCTTGCACGAGCAATGCTCTTGTCAATGTCCAAACCACCCAAAGCACCCGAAATTGCAAAAAAGAGTGGCATGTATACGAAAGGAATGATTGCAAACTGATTTACTGCTACTTTGGCGGCAGCCAATAGTGCATGACTGGGCGGATCCTGCAACTTTTCCATCACTGTTTCAATCTGAGAAACCAAGTCAAAGTATTGCCACCATTCATCTTTTTGAATAAAGTATGAAACATCAATATTCGTTTTTGCTGCGTGCCCCCAAACGGAAAAGTCCTCTCCCCAGTCGATTATATGCTTATCCAAAAAGCCAAACCAGTAGTGTTGGAAGCCTCCAGTGTAGAGTGCTCCAAATGCAAGGTAGCTCAAACCTCGACGCGGATCGTATTTAAACTTCTCTCCTACATCCTGTTTGTCAGTTTTGCCGGATCCGCCTCACGCAACTCGACGTTCAAATGTCTTCACTGCCTGCCAAGCCATTTTCTGTAAATAGGTTTGAGTCTCCCCGCTGAACACCACCTTGGCGTCATTTCCATCAGGATCTTTTCCCTTACCCTTTCCTTTCGGATTGTCCTCCGTGACCGTGTCGAAGCCGAACCCCTCTGTGCTTTTTTTGAACAGAGCTCCATAAAACATGTTGGCGGCAAGATACGCGGTTACCTGATTGGGGTGGAAGTCATTGACATAACAAAACGTCAACTCCGTTCCTCCCTGCTGGATCCTGTTGATCGCCAGAGGCATGTGTACGACGCCATGCGGTTTGATCTGTTTCGCCAATGCAACCACCGCAGCGACTTCACGGTCCACCCGTTCTTGCAGCAACGGTTCCGAAACAGGTTTCGCGTTCTGGATATTCGGTGCGGTAATATATGGGATCACCTTTGCACCCTTGGCACGTGCGACTTCCGCAAATTTGGTCGCCCGGCTGGACTCGAACCAGCGACAAACGGATTAACAGTCCGTCGCTCTACCAACTGAGCTACAGGGGATCGGTTGATTCTTCTGTGAACCACGTAGTCTAGAAAATTAGGTTTTTGCAGACAAGGGCTTTTTCCATTGATTTCTCCAGTATCCGGGCCATTGGCTCCGAAAGTCGCGCTTGCTGAACTCATTGACCGGCAGGACGGAAGGCAGGACTTTCCGCCAGCTAGGCCTCGGCGCGGCTGGGGCTGGGTTCGCGAAAACGGTAGCCAATCCCGCGCACCGTTTCGACCGCATCGCTACATCCGCCCAGCTTTTTACGTAATGAGCGAATGTGCACGTCGATGGTTCGCTCCAATACCAAGGTGTCGGCACCCAATGCCGCATCGATCAACTCCGCCCGGTCAAACGCCTTGCCCGGATGACGGATCAGCGTGTCCAACAGGCGAAATTCACTCGGCGTCAAATCAATGGGGCTGCCGCCAATAGATACCCGATGTTTCACCCGATCGACCGTCACGTCACCGCTGACCACGATATCCGAACCGGGACCGTACGTGCGGCTGTGGCGTCGCAACAGAGATTTGACTCTTTCCAGCAAAATGCGGACGCTGAACGGTTTGACCACATAGTCGTCGGCCCCTACCGAGAACCCGATCAACTGATCGGTTTCCTCAGACTTGGCCGTCAACATCATGATTGGAGTCTCGCGCGTATTCGATTCCGACCGCAGGATTCGACACGTCTCGATTCCATCAATCACTGGAATCATCAAATCCAACACGATCAGATTCGGAGATTTGCCGCGAGCTTGATTGATTCCGTCCTGACCATCGTGCGCGCCAGAACACTTCATAGCCTGCATTGGTGAAGTTGTATTCGAGAACTTCGGCGAGCGAACGGTCGTCTTCGATCACAAGGATTTTTGTTCTTGGCATGTGAGACGTTTTATATAGATAGGGTCCGAGTGAAAGGTTAGCGTCGACGGTTGTTTTCGACATTGCGGACGAAGCCTTTTTGATGGCGGACGATATCACCGTCAACCAGGTAGATGACATCCTCCGCAATGTTTTCCGCGTGATCGGCGATTCGCTCCACATGCCGCGAAGCGGAAAAGCAGTGCAGGGCGGGTTCGACAAGGTTTGAATCCTGTTGCATCAATTGCCGTAATTCATGAATCACAGACAAGTTGAAATTGTCCACGGCCTGGTCGCATTCTATGACTTGGTAAGCCAACTCCAAATCGGAGTTGACGAACGAATCGAGTGCCATACGCACCATTTGTGTTGCTTGGCGAACCATCTGGGGCAACTCGTCGGGGATGGGAAAGTAAGGGTGTTCATGCATGCACTGGGCCCGTTCCGCGATGTTGCACGCCAAATCGGCAATTCGCTCCAAGTCGGAGTTAATTTTGAGAACCGTCGTAATGCGGCGCAAGTCCGCGGCGACGGGCTGATGGAGTGCCAGGATTTTTAGGCAGTCTTCCTCGATACGAACTTCGCTTTCATCGACCAGCGGGTCCGTCTCAATAACTTCCCTGGCCAATTCGACTTGCTGTTCACACAATGCCCGTACGGCTTTGTCGATCATTTGTTCCACCACGCCAAACAGTGACATGAGGCTGCTTTGCAGAATCTGAACATCGTTTTGCAGGTGTTTTGACATATGGGTTTGTTGTCAGTGGTTGGATTTCGATTGTCAGCCCCGGTCTGAGCTTGAGCGACTAACTAGCCAAATTTGCCAGTCACATAATCTTCGGTTTGTTGTTTTTCGGGTCGCGTGAAGACTTGTTCGGTTTGGCCCTCTTCGATAATTTTGCCTTCGAAGAAAAAAGCGGTGCGGTCGCTGCAGCGGGCGGCCTGCTGCATGTTGTGAGTTACGATCACGATGGTGTACTGCTGTCGCAGCTCAAAAATCAAGTCTTCAATACGCGAGGTTGACGCCGGATCGAGCGCGGAACACGGTTCGTCCATTAACAAAATTTCCGGTCCGACCGCGATCGCTCGCGCGATACAAAGCCGCTGTTGCTGACCGCCAGAAAGCCCGAGCGCTGACTGGTGGAGTCGGTCTTTGACTTCATTCCACAATGCCGCTTTCTTGAGCGACCATTCCACCAGGTCGTCCAGGTCATGGCGAGGAATTCGTGCAAAGTGCAGTCGGGGTCCAAACGCAATATTGTCGTAGATGGATTTGGGAAAAGGGTTGGGTTTTTGAAAGACGATCCCGATTCGGCGGCGCAATTCAACGACATCCGTCGATCTTGCCAGGATATCCGTATCCGGCAGCGCAAGTCGGCCGGCAGCGCGAGCACCCGGAATGACATCATTCATTCGATTGATCCATTTCAGCAGCGTACTTTTTCCGCAACCACTAGGACCGATAAATGAAGTGACGCATTTCTCGGGGATATCGAGATGGAGATCGTGCAAGGCTTGAAAATCTCCATACCAGGCGCTGAAATTCTCCATGGAGATGATCTTACTGCTGGCGATCTGGGAGTTTGAATTGACCACCGGTTTGGGCACGGTCGGAATCGTTTCAGAGGGTGTCGAAGTCGACATGTCTTCGCTCATTTTCTGGAGTCACTAAGAATGGTTTAGGATCGGATTCGAGGTCCTGGCGATGGATGCGCAAGACGAAGATCTAAAATTCAATCTGCAGTTGTAAAGGTTATGTTTTTTGGGGCCCCGGTCTGCCGCATCGTTGATTGGATTTTGGTTTCGCGATTCGTTTGATGATTGGGTGTTCTCGTTGAAACGAAATGTCAACCGCAACGGTTGGGCTGGACTCGTTATTAAGTCAGTTGTTTTTGGGCCAACTGTCGAATCAGAATGGCGACAAAATTAAAAGCGAATAAAACCAGCAATAGCACAATGATACCGCCAGCAGCAACGTTTTGAAAATTGAAAGTCGATCCCTCATCGATCGGCAAACCTGCCCAGTAATAAATTTGCAGGGGGAGAATTGAAAAATCGTCCATCAAGTGTTTGGGGCCGGAAGTGATGCGAATGATGCCGGCGATCATCAGGATCGGGGCGGCTTCTCCGATGGCACGGCTCATGGCCAGAATGGAACCGGTCATGATGCCGGGAATTGCGGCCGGCAGGGTCACGAAACGTACGACTTGCCAGGGAGTCGAGCCCAGTCCGAGGGCGCCCTCGCGAAGGGATGCCGGCACGGCACGCAACGATTCCTGGCTGGCAATCACGATGATCGGCAGGATTACCAGCATCAGCGTCAAGCTGGCCGCGAGGACGCTACGACCAAACGGCAGGCGAAACGAGTACCACTTGTTGTCGACGACGATTCCACCTTCGGCGTCGGATAACAGGGATCGTTTCAGCGTTTCGTCGTCTTCGGGAAAATCATCATCGGGTCCGATAATGTTGAGCACGACTTTTTCGCCATCGGCCGTTTCAGCTTCGAGGCCATTTGAGAGTTTGGGAATTTCATCCCGGTTGTCGACCGGCAGGAAAACCACTTCGATCCCTTCGGTGACGTACTGCCGTTTGAACGTCGTGCCGATTTCCAGGAAGGGTTCGTTGGGGCTGCCAAAGACTCCAAACATACTTGCAAATGCGGTGAGCCCCAGAATACCGTAAACAATCGAAGGT
Source organism: Pirellulaceae bacterium (assembly GCA_942492215.1). GTDB lineage: Bacteria > Planctomycetota > Planctomycetia > Pirellulales > Pirellulaceae > Mariniblastus. The sequence goes on along the minus strand of CALODY010000026.1, from coordinate 474,911 downwards.
ACGCCGGCGAGATTGGTGATGTTGAGTTGAAGGATATCCGAAAACCAACGGAGGGTTTTGTTGCTGGGTCGAAACTCTTCCAGGAACACTGCCGTTGCCACGCCCAAGGGAAGAAAGAAGACAGCACAACCGGCACAAACCCAAATGGAACCCATCAGCGAAGGACCAATTCCAGCTTCGTAGGCGTCGGGCGAGGGAGGTTTGGTAACAAAAGCCTGGTCGGTTCGCTGATAATGGACCTTGGCTTTCTTCAGGCTCTCCTGCAATTTACGAAGGCTGGATTTTAGTTCAGCAGTCTTGTCGTCGACCGCTGTAGCGAGCTGAGTTTGCACTGCGGCGATTTCCTTGTTGAGGTCGTTGATCTGCTGCAAAACCAATTCCGTCTTTGGCGTAAAGGCCGGGAGTCCGCGAAACAGGATCGAAAACAACAGCACGAGCAGGATCGCCACAGATGACGAAGATGTGATGACGCAGAGCAGCCAGAAAACCCAATTGACTCGGCGACGTTTGCTTGTCGGGGTGGTGGGAAACTCGTCGAACTTGGGAGCCGTGCTAATCGTAGGCCTCCTGGAATCGTTTGCGTACGACATTGCCGATAAACGTCAACGTGAGCGTGATAAAGAACAGAACCAGCGCCACTGAATAGATCGAGTAGTATTCGACTTCGAAGTTGGAGAGGTCGCCTTTGGCCATTTGCGTCATATGGCCGGTCATGGTTTGGACCTGGCTACGTGGGTCAAAGGTCAACTGCGCGAGGCTGCCCGCTGCCAGGGAGACGATCATGGTCTCGCCAATCGCCCGTGCGACCGCGAGCAAAAATGCCGAGATTATTCCGGACAAGGCTGCCGGGAAGACGACTTTGGTGGAGACGTCGAATTTTGTTCCGCCCAGACCATAGGCGGCCTCGCGGAGACTGCGGGGTACGGCTCGCAACGCATCTTCCGACAACGAGGCGACGGTCGGCAAACAAAGGATGCCGACCGCGATTCCTGCGCTCAACGCATTGTAGTAGTCAAGTTCGATGCCCAATCCGGACTTCAGGAAGGGTGTGATCACAGCGAGTGCAAAAAAACCGTAAACCACGGTCGGTATCCCTGCCAGCAATTCTAAAGCGGGCTTTAATACATTGCGCAGTTTTCTGGGTGCATACTCGCTCAGGTAAATTGCCGTTATCAGGCCCAGTGGCAGGGCGACCGCCATCGCAATGACCGTGACCCACATCGTTCCACAGATCAACGGCCAAATCCCAAAGTGTTTTTCTTCGCCAAGTGTCGGGTTCCATTTGGTTCCCAGCAGGAAATCCCACACACTGGTTTCTGGCATGCGGAAGAACTGAAGGGTCTGGCCGAACAACAACACAACGATCGAAACCGTGATGAGCAGCGTAAACAGCGTGCAAGCCGCAAGACTTCCAACGATCAAGGACTCCTTGATCCGAGTGGCTGTCATCGATCGAAATTTTCGATCAGTCAGCAAGCGTGGAGGAGGTGTGGTATCGCTGATCGTTGCCATGAAGGTTGCTTGTGAAGACGAACTGCTGATGAAGGAAGCGAAATTAGAGGGCACTCGGCCGATTACATGAAGTTGCTACTTCAGCAGATTCTCTTTCGAATACAACTCCTTCAGGGAACCTTCCTTTTTGCTGCCGTCTTCATTCCAAAAATGCGTGCCGGCTTGGCGTCGCTTGAAGTGCTGTTTGGCGGTGTCGTAAATCTCGTCAGGCAGCCCAACATATTTGACCGCTTCGGCCAGTTCAGGAGCTTTATCCAGGTAATGGTCAACGAACACTTTGACTTCGGGACGCCGAGCTGATTTGGCGTTCACGTAGATGAACAACGGGCGAGAGAAAGGTGCGTATTTTCCTGACTCAATATTCTCAGCAGTAACTTCCACGGCTTCGCCCGATTTCGGGTTCACGATTTTGATGGCTTTGAGCTTGTCCTTGTTCGCAAAGTAATAGGAGGCGCCGAAGAATCCAATCGCACCATCGGTGTTGGCAATTCCCTGGACCAGTTGGTTGTCGTCTTCGCTCACGGACATGTCGTCGCGGATGCCGGCATCATCTTTGCCGACAACGACCTCCTTGAAATAGTCAAAGGTGCCGGAATCAGTTCCGGGGGCGAAAATTTTGATCGGTGTCGCGGGCCAGGATGAATCGACTTCCTGCCAAGTTTTCGCGTTTCGAAAGCTTTCGTCTTTCTTGTCGGCCCGGAAAATCTTTTTCAGCTGATCGATGGTCAATTGCTCGATGAAGCGATTGTTCTTGCCAACGGCAATCGTCAATCCATCATAAGCTACCGGCAGTTCGATAAACTGTACGCCGTTGTCACGACAAATCTGAAACTCGGCAAACTTGATCGGCCGGGAAGCATCCGAGATGTCCGTTTCGCCCTTGGTGAACCGTTTGAAGCCACCACCGGTGCCTGAAACTCCAACGGGAACGGTGACGTTGGGACAGAGGTCACGAAAGCTGGAATCTGCCTGGATGGTTATGGGAGCGACAGTGCTGGATCCGTCGACAACGATCTTTCCTTGAAGGTCTCTCAAGCCTTGAGCAACACAATCGGTGTTTTGAAAAGCGACCAGAACAGCGCAAAACATGAGAGACATGAGAGAATTCGCAATCCAATACATTTGTTTCATTACGTTCCCAGCCTATTCTTATGTTAGGGTGATGGTTGGCGCCAGTTCGACCCGTTCGTTTTGATGGGTCCGGCTCAAAGACCGTGAAGTTATCCGGTGAATGTAAAGAACAGGTTAAGGTTTCTTTAAATAAATCAGAATTCCAAAGGAATGTCCAACGGTTTAGAATTTTCCTCTAAACGATGATTTTTGGCTGATTAAGTGTTTTTATCCGGAATAGGTGGTTGTCGCCCTTCCTCGATTATCCCCGTTACCCCGTAACGCCAATACCATTCTCCACCGCGCCACGCGTACCCAGAAAGTCGATATTGATGAATCAAACTTTAGGTCGAAGGGGATCCGCCATGGACGGGTGTGGAAATCTTTTTGTGGTGATCGTTGTCGCCATGCTGAGTGGCTTTTTCGCCCAAACCTGTGCGGCCGGGGGTGGGCCAGAAAACCTCGTATTGGTTGTCAATGCCGACTCGGCTGCCTCGAAATTGATCGCCAATCATTACATCCATGGCCGGAAGATTCCCGCGCGCAATATTGTTTATATCAACGGGATTCCGGACAGGGAGCGGATCACATTGGATGAGTTTCGGCAGCAGATCCTGATTCCTGTGCTGCGACAGTTGGAAGAACGCAAGCTGGCAAACAGTATCGACTACATCGTTTACTCAGCGGATTTTCCGACCATCGTGTCAGTCGATCCACACTTGAAAAAGCTGTTGAACCAAATCAAACAGCAGACAGGTCGCGAGGATGTGCAGACCAAGATATTCGGGGCCCAGGCGTCAATCAATGCATTGACCTTCTACGCAGCTGCGGTACTCGCAGACCAGCCGGGGTATATGTTGCTGGATTCCAATTCTTACTACCGGCATTCTGCACAAGCGATTTTGCGCAGACCGTTTGTTGGGAAACAGCAGCAGGAGTTTGAGTCGGCCATCCTTCAATTCGGAATGGACGAAGCCGAGCAGAAAACGGCGATCAAGTCACTGAAAGCGCTGGCAAAAGAAAATCCTTTTCAGGTTGCCGTCCTGTATTGGCTGGCGCGGTTTTACGCTCAAGCAGGCGACGCGAAATCGGCAGCAGCGTGGCTGACACGCGCGGTGAGAGCAGGGTGGAGCTTTCAAACGCAAACCAAGTCAGACCTGTCGTTCGAAAAAGTCAAGGACGATCCACTGTTCAAAGGAATCGTGAACCGAATCCCTGACGAGCCATTTATTTTTGTGCCCACACGAGGATTCCGACACGTCTACAGTTGGGGCGTGAACGGGATGCTCAACAGCGAAAACGGGCAGGGGAACCGGTTTTTTCTGTCCACGGTCCTGGCGGTAACACGGAATCAAGGGACCACCGAGAAAGAGGCGCTCCGGCAGTTGAAAGTTTCGATGAAGTCCGATGGGACTCGACCCCCAGGCACGTTCTACTTTTCCAATACCAAAGATGTTCGCAACACGACCCGGTTTCCGAACTACAAGTTTGCAGTCAACGCGTTGGAGAGGCTAGGTCACAAGGCGGAGATCATTACGACGGTATTGCCCATGCAAAAGAAAGACGTGCTCGGTTTGACAACCGGATCGGCTTCATTCAATTGGACGGCATCCGGTAGCAAAATCATCCCGGGTGCGATTTGTGACAACCTGACCAGTTTCGGTGGAAAAATGGACACGACGAGTCAGACCAAGCTGTCCGAGTTTATTCGAAATGGAGCGGCGGGCTCCAGCGGCACGGTGACCGAGCCCTTTTCTATCCAGGCAAAATTTCCACATCCGATGATTCATGCCCACTATGCCCGCGGCTGTTCGCTGGCCGAGGCGTTTTACCAATCTCTGCAAGGCCCGTTTCAATTGCTGATCGTCGGCGACGCACTCTGTCAGCCCTGGGCGACTCGCCCTGTCGTAAACGTTACAGGGTTGAATCCCGATCAGAAGATCAGTGGGGACACGGTAATCAAGATTGACGTTTCCGAGTCGCCGGTTGCGGTTGCCGCCATGGAAATGTATGTCGACGGTGTCCTGGTTCTTCGCAGCCAGGTTCGTGATCGAGTTCGGTTTGATACGGCAAACATTCCCGATGGCTATCACGAACTCCGAATTGTTGTCGTCAGCAGTGATTCTATCCAAACGACGGGTAACGCGATCATTCCTTTTCAGGTTGACAATCAAGGCAACTACACGGAACTGTCGACCGAAAATCGGGATTATCTGGAAACCGATGAAATCACTTTCGTTGCCAAATCCAACTATGGCGACTCGATTGAACTACTGCAAAATATGCGATCGATCGCCAAAAAAATCGGTCGGAACGCGGAGTTCAAAATCCCCGCTAAACTGTTGGGAAGAGGTCCGGTAAAACTGGAAGCGATTGCCCTTTCAGAATCTGGAAAAGGCGTATCCAGTATGCCCCTGGAACTGAATATCGAAGGCCGTATTTCCGTGCGAAGGGACTCAACAACCAGTAAAAAAGCAACCGGCAAAAAAACACCGCGTAAAAAAACAACAGGTAAAAAATAGCTGGCCAGCGATTAATTGTTGCCAGGTACCGATTGCATGTTTGCTTGTGACCGCCAGCGACGCTAACCAGCCGGACGTTGCGCGTGGCGACATTTTTTTCCTGTCATCGTTTGGACGAATCGGCAACGAGAACTGGAACGTCCAAGTCGCGTCTTATTTCCGGCACGCGATAGCCGAATCCGGGACCCTTGATAGTTGACAAATCGAGTACGCCCTCTCGGCGCCGGTAGAGTCCTGGGTGGACGGCCTGTTCGGGTTTGGAGGCGTCCGGATAAAACTGCATCGCGTTGGACTCGACGCCCATGATCGTGCCCGCGTGGGCGGCAAGACGTACATGCGGGATTTGAGCCAACATCGGATTGGTCAAATCCTGCACCATCAGCGGCATCTGATGAGCTTTCGCCCAGCAAAGACTAAGCAAGGCGCCGGTTTGGGTTTTGCAGGTCTTCAAGGCAACCCCAGACCAGCCCAGTTCTCTGCCCAATCGTACGAACTTCCAGTCGTGGGCACTTTCGTCGAGGAACAGTGGTTTCCTTGCCGCAACGCTATGGACATCAAGTCGGTGTTTTTCCAGATCGTAGGGAAACGGCTGTTCCACATAGAGGATGAGGTCGGCAATCGAAGGCTGTTCCTTGGTCAGGCGATCGAGGATCTCATTCACGTAAGCGGGATCTTCGACCATGCAGTTGAAATCGGCCGTCAGTTGTTGGACACCATGCTTGAGCGCGATGTTGCCGATGGAAAGCAATCGCCGATAATCCCAGGCCGCATCGTTACCCCGTAGTTTGATCTTCAGGCAGTTCAAACCATCCCGTTGGATCCAATCCTCCAGAATGACCGGGTAGCCATCGTCGGGCTCCTTTCCGGTCAATTCGTCAATCGTTAGCGGATCCAGTCCGCCCACCAAATGCCAGACCGGCAAGGTCCGCGGCGGATTCTGGACCAGGAAATCGGCTGGAAACCGGTTGTCAAACGACACGTCAGAATCTGCGGCCGGGGTCAGGAATCTCGACAGGTCACATGACATGAAGCGGGCATCGTACGTTTGATAGACATCGATATTGTGAAGGTTTCCGAACGCGTCATGAATGGCTTGATCAAACACGCTGGCAGCGACCAGGCCAGCGAGATAGGGCATCGGTTCGCTGGCCGGCTGTCCATTGAATTGGTCGAGTTGGTTACCCAATTCGCCGATTTGAAATTCATGAGCCAATTCGATGGGATGGCCCCTTTCGCCAAACTCAACCCACGCGCGAGCCAAACGTTTGCAAAACTCGGTCAAAGCCGCATGCCTTTCAGAGTAGGACGCTGAGCTTGGCCAGGCCCATTGCACGGAGAGCGGCGTTTCACCCCATCCCGTCGCTGAATTCCCGGTTCGGTCTTCGACAGTGACGTGGGCCCGGGCGCAGGTTACCGTGGACAGGGTTTCGCCGCCAAATTTAAGCGGCATCCGAGTCTCAACGGGAATCAGGTACAGCGCAACCTGTTTCACGCGAATGTCGGTGGATCGTTTGTCAGACATATCGTTTCGAATCCCTCGGCGAGACGGCAACGCTCGCTCAAAGTGGGGCGGGATTGAACCAGCACTCAGTACTAATCGCCAATGGGCAGCGATACCTCGAACCGGCTCCCTTTGCCAATTTGGCTTTGCAGTTGAACGTAACCGCCGAATTCCTGGCTCAAGTGTTTGACGATGGCCAATCCTAACCCGGTACCACCCTTGTCGCGCGAGCGGGCACGGTCGACGCGATAAAATCTCTCGAACACACGAGCCTGGTGCTCAGGTGTAATTCCAATCCCGGTATCGATGACGCGTATGACGGCAAAACCAGGCTTCCGAGACGTTTCAATCGTGACTGTTCCACCGGCAGGCGTGTAGTGAATGGCGTTGACGACAAGGTTTTTCAGGATCGTCTCAACCGCTTCCTGATCCGCAAACACGATCAGTTGATGGGGACTCGTCGCAAGGTTTAGGCTGACCTCGCTTTCGGCGGCGAAAGTCTCAAATTGGTGGTAGCACTCCTGGCAAACATCATTGATGGAGACTTCAGTAATTCGAAACGCGGCATCACCGGATTCTACCCTTGCCAAAGCCAATAAATCCTGGATTTGATGTTCCAACAAGATGGCTTGCGACTCGATTCGTTCGACAAAATGCAGGTTTTTCTCTTGATCATTGACGGCGCCCAGTCGCAGTGTTTCGGCGTAGGCTTTGATGGATGAAAGGGGAGTTTTCAGTTCGTGTGAAACGTTGGCCACGAAATCCCGACGCATGGTTTCCAGCTTTCTCAGTTCGGTCACGTCATGCACGACAATCGCCACCCCGGGCTGTTCATTGTCGGCCAATACCGAGACTCTCGCGTGAAGTCGTCGTTTCGGATCTGTTAACGTTTCGAATTCTGTTTTTGAAAATCGGCGATGAAGTTGGGTCCTTTCGATTGCTTCACGCAGTTCTGGAATACGAACGGTTTCCAACAGTTTTTTTCCGAACAAGTCTTGCTCCGAGGGGAGCGAAAACATCTGGCAGGCTGCCTCGTTGGCGAGCATCACAATGCCCTCCGCATCGATTGCCAACACGCCTTCAATCATACTGGACAGAACCGCCTCCAATCGCTGACTGTTCTCGATCAATCGGTCCTGCCGGTGCGAAATCTCGGCTTGCATTTGATCAAATGCCTGCGCCAGTTCGCCCCATTCATCGCGCCGATTCCTCAACCTGGGCCCCTGTTCATAGCTGCCCATTCCAATCCGACGCGCGGTTTTGGCAAACATGCTGAGTGGCCGCATGCTTCTGGCAGAGATAAATACCATCAACAAAGCAGTCAGGGCGCTGGTGCCGATCGCGAACAACCAGATCAGTCGCTGAATCGATCCGATGGCGTCGTCGATCGATTCAGCAGAAATAGCGACGCGCACAAATCCGGACGGCAATTGCGAGGTTCCTTCCGGAAAGGTCTGCGCAAAATACATCATGCGCTGGTTAAGCGTCGAACTGTATCGTTCTGAAAAACCTTTGCCGAGCGCTTTGGCGGTCAGCACTTCTTCCCTCGTCCCGTGCGGTCCGATATCCCGAGTCCCGGTTTCTGAATCGGCGACGACCACGCCATCTTTGTCAATCAAGGTCAAACGAACGTTGGTCTGCTGGCCTAACTGAGCCAATGTCTGCGGCAGCGAAGCGTCGTTCAGTCCGTCCTCCAACTGATCGATGGATCCGGCCAGCATTGCCGCCATGGTGCTCATCCGCGTCTGGGTATCTCGAATCATCTGGTTCCGCGTAATGTGGCTCAGAATCAAGACGAAAATCGCGACTGCCAACAGATGCAGGATGAGATAGCCATATAGAAATTGTCGAAGCGCTTTCGAGATTCGCATGGGCGGCACGGTCTGAAAAAGATGGATGCTTTGGCTCAGATGTGTTGAAATCGCACTTCAACCCTCATTTCCGAACGCCGAACGGTGATCCGCGGAATGGGCCCGATTCAAAATGCTCACCGAATTGACGGTTGGCGTTGCAGAAATTGGACAATCCTCCCAGTTTTGACGCCACGCAGCCGACCTCGTTCTCGCGGGCTGGATATGAAGAAATCTAAACATTAGACTCTCTCCGTCAGTTTGAGTTTAACGTCTTTTCAGGTTTTCGATCCAACTATGAGCACGATTGGAAAGCTTTTCGGACGATCGCCGTTCAGCCAGATTCAACAACACATGGACCAAGTATCCAAGTGTATCAAAAAGATGGATGAGGCGATCGAGGCAGTTAAGTCAGGGCAATTTGATGAGTTGGACCGCATTTCCTCCGAGGTCTCGGATTTGGAACATCAAGCCGACCAGATCAAGAACGATGTTCGTAGCCGGATGTTGAAGAGGGTGTTTATGCCCATCGATCGGGCGGAAGTCCTCGAGATATTGTCGCTGCAGGACAGTCTGGCGGACACGGCGGAAGATGTTTGTAAAGTCTTGACGCTCAAGCCGCTCCCGTTCCCGGACGACATCAAGCAGGATTTTGATCAATTCGTCGAACTCAACCTGCAAGCCTACGAAGTCGCTGCGGCCGTAATCGGACAACTCGATGAATTGATCGAGTCAGGGTTCGGTGGCGTTGAAGCCGAGCGGATCCGCGGGTTGGCCAAAGACGCAGCGTTTGCCGAACACCAGGCAGACAGGGTACAGATTCAGTTACTAAAAAAACTTTACGCCCATGATACCGATATGACAGTCGGAGAGTTTCATCTTTGGATGAGGGTGACTCGGGTCCTCAGCCGTGTATCGAATACCTCGGAGAACCTTGCCAATCGGGTTCTCAAGACATTGAGCTTGAAATGAACGACCGGCCTGGGGCTGAAGCGCCGACAACTTTTGAATCCGAAGGCAGTTAGAGATCGCTATGGGTGTTGATGCTGTTTTGATCGGGCTGATCCTGGCCTGTGGATTTTATGTCGCTTGGAATATTGGCGCCAATGACGTTGCCAACGCAATGGGAACGTCGGTTGGTTCGGGTGCCCTAACGCTCCGGCGGGCGGTGATCCTGGCAGCGGTTTTTGAGTTCGCCGGAGCCTTTATTGTTGGGTCGAACGTTTCCGAGACGGTCCGCAAAGGGATGTTCGATCCCACCCAGTTGAACGAGGTTTATGGGGCAGAGGCCCATTATGTTTTGGCTTGCGGGATGATCGCGTCGCTGTTGGCAGCGGGAACCTGGCTGTTGATCGCGACTTGGATGCACTGGCCTGTTTCAACGACTCATTCGATCGTCGGTGCGGTTGTCGGCTTCGGCTGTCTCGCGCTCGGTTTCGAAGGCATAAAGTGGAGCAAGGTGGGATTGATCAGCGCCGGTTGGGTCGTTTCGCCGTTGATATCCGGGACCATTTCGTTTGTGCTGTTTGGAATCCTGCTGCGAACGGTGTTTTATAAGCGGGACCCCGTCGCTGCTGCGCGCAAGGTGGCTCCCTGGTTGGTGTTTGTGGTGATGGCGGTCATGACGGCAATGACAACTTACAAAGGACTCAAACCCCTTTGGGGTAGGCTTGGTTTTGACAAAGAGTCGCCGACCTTTACGCTGGCCGTCGTGGTCGCCGCCGGAGTCCTGGGTGCCATCGGATATGTCATGACCCGGCACCTGCTGCGGAATTACAAACGGGCCAACCATGAGGGAGGGAACCCCATGCTGGATGCCGATGTGTCGCGCTCAATCAACAAAGCGGTGAAACATCTGCAGCGCGTCCGAAATAACGCCAGCGGCGAAATGCAGGAGCAAGCGGGCAAGCTTTTAGTCGAAGTCGAACGGATGCAGGATGTGTCCTTGGCCCAGGTTCAAACCAACACCGATTCTGCGGAACTTCGGCAAGTCGAAAAAATCTTCGTTGTCTTGCAGATCTTGACGGCCTGTCTGGTCGCGTTTGCCCACGGTGCCAACGACGTCGCCAATGCCATCGGCCCACTCTCGGCGGCCTACCAGGCGATTAGTCAATCGGCGATCGAGGCGAAATCCCAGACCCCGATTTGGGCATTGTTGTTGGGTGGCTTGGGAATCGTTATCGGTTTGGCAACCTGGGGATGGAAAGTGATCAAAACCGTCGGTGAAAAGATTACGGAACTCACACCGAGTCGGGGGTTCTGTGCGGAGTTTGGGGCGGCGATTACGATCCTGCTGGCGTCCGTCCTACCCATTGGATTGCCGGTCAGCACCACGCATACGTTGGTGGGTGCAGTCTTAGGGGTTGGACTTGCCCGGGGAATCAATGCACTGAATTTGAAAACGATGCGCGATATTGTTGCCGGTTGGGCAATTACGATTCCGGCCGGAGCGGGTCTGGCGATGTTCTTCTATTTCGTCCTCAAAGCGATCTTTATCGATTCAGGATGGGTCTCGGCCAGTGGTTAGGCCTGCCGTGCAACGCTGGACAGGCGCGAGAGAATTCTGGCTCCAAGACTAACTCGGTGACATATTTCACGCGATCCGAGAGGGACAACACGTTCTTATGCGACGGGGACTCAAGTTGTCGCGGTGCAAGGATTGACAGCGACGCGCAATCGTTCTGAAAAGCGAAAATCGGCAGACCGTGACAAAGTAAACGGGAGGCTTGGCTCGACGCCTGACGATGTGGGAGTCGTCCGTTAATCGCTCAGTTGGTGAATCGAGTTGTGGATCTTGCCACGCAATTCTTTGCCTTCGGTCGTCTTCAGGGAATATTGAATTTCCATCCCCCAAGTCGGTTTGATTTGGGGAACAAGCAACCTGACCGTTTTGCCGTCGGATTGGAGTTCCGCTCGTTCGACGGTGAGTCGTTGTTCATTGTAATGATCCGAGCCGTAATTGCTGGTCCGTTTCAAATCCCAGATCGTGAGGGCAAAATTATTCGGATCGGAAACCGTGCTCGGATCAAGCGCACCGCTGAAACTGATTTCCAGACCATCTGTTTTCGCCCGCAATGCGACGGGCAAATGAACGGGCTCTCCCGTGTAGCGAATCCGGTACAGACCTCCTGGTTGCTGCTGATTGCCAGCCCAGGCAAACATCCCGCAACAGTATAGCTGTCCATCGTCCGGATGAAAACGACCGCGCATCACTCCGGTTGGAAAACGATCCAGCGGTAATGCACACATGCCACCTTGCATCTGGCCATGGACTTCCTCGTGTGGCACCACGTAAACCAGGCCGTAACCGTAGGAGAAATTCAACAACGAACCATTCAGTGGTCCCCATTTCTTGCTGTCCACCCATAGCAGTTCCGAGGGTGACCGATCAAACGAGTTCGTTATCCAGCACAAAGGATCGGCCATCGCTTCATCCGAATCGTCCGTGACATCGTGATAGCCGTACATGTTTCCATAAAACCCGCCGGGCCTTACCCAGTTGATCCGATTCTTGGGATTCCAGTGGCCTTCCTGATCCGTGACGACAAATGATCCGTCCGGGTTAAGGCAGACGCCATTCGCCGCCCGAAATCCGTTTGCCAATATTTCCGTTCGCTCTCCATCGGCAGAAATTTTTAATAACGTGCCGTGATGGGGTACCACGGCCGGCAAAGCGTGACGCGCCGATTTGGCATAATAAAAATTGCCTTCCTCGTCGGTCTGCAGTCCCATTGCGAACTCATGAAAATGCTCCGTTACCTGGTGATCATTGTTGAGGCTCTGGTACCAGTCCATCTCACCATCACCATTGAGATCGTGGAGCACCGCTAATTGATCTCGACATGTTACGTAGATTTTTCCTTCAATCCATTTGATGCCCAGTGGTTGGAATAACCCGGCCGCAACCCGGCGCCAGGTGAGTTCGCTCGACTGAGAATCGTCGCTGATTCCGCTAACATGCCAGATCGAACCATCCCAAGCGGACAGGACCATCGAATTGCCATCAGGGAGGAAGTCAAGTCCGGTCAAACGCAGCTGGCAGTTCCAGGGGTTTTTTTCCGGTCGCGTCAGGACATCAACAGCGAAAGGACCTTCGTCACGGCCGCGTCTGATTTTAGTCTGCAGTTCTTGCGGCCAGTTAGCTGGTCCACCCTTGGTAAGTGGCGACAGTGGCTGGGGGCGCAGGATGGGTGGAAGCTGATTGTCTATCTCGTCGGCCTGTTGCGGACTTTCGAGGGGACAGTGAGCGATGACCAACGGCAACGATTCTCCGGCCGGAATTCTAAGTCTCAAACAGTCATCAACAAAGATCCATTCACCATTCTCAAGGTTGTTGGATGCCTGGACGAGCAACGACTTGGGGGAGTCGGTGAATTCCTCTTGATGCACCAGCCGGGCGTTGAGTTCTTTTTCCAGTGTGGTGTTCGGAATTACATTTCCTTTCGCCAGCTGCCAGTTGGCGATCAGTTTTTCCGAGGAACGTAGTGCGGCATTCTCGATTTCAACCGGATCCAGGATGCGTTGGTAGAATCGCAAGTCCGTCAAACGACCGTCGAAACCTGGATCGGCAGGGAAGTCAGGGTTGGTAAATCCAATCCGAACGACCTGGCCGCGGCGTTTCCTGTTTGGCTGGAGATATTCCGGTTCGCCAGATGATTTTCCATCGACAAAGAATTGCACGCGCCCGTCGCTGGCACGCCATGTCATGACGACATCGTGCCACTGGTTATCAGCGATTTTACTTGTTGCGCTGGCGGCACCAATCCAGCCGATGTCAAAGGTAAGTCGGCCGTTGCGAAGGAAGAGTGTTTTTCCATCGGGAGCCCATTTCTCCTGCTTTCCAGTTTGGGAAAAAATCGTACCATCGTGCCCGGTTTTGATGCGTCCACAGATTGTGAAATCACGATCGGACATGTTGAACGCGTCACCGTTCTCGATCTCACCGTATGAATTTCCATTCAGTCGGATCAAATGTTCGGATTCCGAATCGGCTTGAGCGGTCGCCAGTTTCGAACCTGGCACCGAAACAACAGCCGTGTGGCCAGATTCTGAAATTGAGAGTTCACCGTTAGGAATCTTGGCGATCTGAAGTGTAAGATCCCGGCTCCGGGGACCAATATTGAACGTACGGGTGTAGACCGGTAGCTTACCGACGAAAGACAGGCCGGGTGACTCAAGCAGACTGGTTTTCCCCACCGTATACTCAATGATTGTCTGTCTGCCGTACCGATAAAGACCCTTGTATTGAGCCCACTTACGATCCAGGGGGCCGTACTTTTTCCGGTCACGCCCGACCAACCGACTGTCGGTGAAGCTGCTATCTTCCGGACGACCCCAACCTGGGCCGGTCGGATTTGAAAATTGAACCGCGCCCGCGACTTGCGGATGTCGGCCATGGACCCCGTTGAAATGAATACCTTCGTAGTTGATGAATTCACCCGTCCAGGCACCGGCGACTCGCATTGTGTCATGGTCGTACATCAACCAGTGACGTCCCGATTCGACACCACCCGGCCCGTCGTCCAATCGGATGGCAATTCCCTTTTGGGCAATGTTCGAACCGTCGTTGGAAACCTCGATGGTATTGATCAGGCTGGGACCGTAATCCATTAAGGTCCACGGCCTGGAAACAACCGGTTTTGGACCCCGCGTGTCGCCCATCGGCAAGCTGTCTAGATAGGTTTCGCCAATCTCAAAGAGTTGGTCGGGGTTGCGTGGTTTTAAAAAGTGCTCGCGGATGTAATGGATGACTTCGTATTTCTGTTGTGGCACCATCCAGCGCTGGGGATTCATCATGCCAAACCCGTGTGTCAATGTTTGATACATCCGAAACGGATCATTGCCGTTCTTAAACGCTCCAGTGGCGAATCTTAAAGAAGTCGGCATCGAACCTTCTGCTTCCGCGGTGCCATGACAACTGGCACATCGCAGGCGGTAGGTTTCTTCGCCACGATCGAACGCTTCTTGGTTGAGACTGCGAATCAGCCCAGCATGGTCGATTCGCGATTCATATTCGGGCAACGGAAGAATCGCCATCGCTCCGGTTGGCCTCAGTTCGGCAGCTCGCGTAGACCCCTTGGCCGCGATTTCAACCAGGTAACTGACCAAATCAAGAAACTGCTGCCGGTCCGCCAACAGATTGACCAAACCATCCGGCATGCTGGATTGTTTCGTCAATTTCCAGTCTTCAACATCGGCTTTTGCGATCTCGATGGGTTTATCGATTTGTTCAATGCGATCGAGAATGAATCCAGATTCCGTGCGATCAACAAGAATTCCCTGGAGTGTTGTTCCATCGGCCATTTGAAAGAATGCCGTCTCAAAACCTTTTCGGATATCGGCCGAAGGCGTCAGGATGGACTGCAGCAAGTGCAACGTCGTTACTTCACGCTGCTCGGCAAGATCCGGACCTAGCCGCCGATCGCCCTGAGGCTCATGGCAACGCGCACAGTTCATGGTCGGCTGATAGAACGCCAACGCGCCTCGCCGAGGATCACCAAATCGAATGGCGTCATTCGCGATCTGCTCCGCTGGTTCTTCAGCCAGCTGCTGGGCAAGGTTTTGGGCATCCGTTTCCGACATGCCCAACAACGATATCGCGAATAGGGCAATCGTAACCAGTGTTCGTATCATTAGGAAATTGGTGTTTGAGAGAAATGGGGCGGCTAACTCAATGGATCGTCAAGTGCATCGATACCCAACTCGTCAATCGGTTGAGAAAGAATGTCGCGATCGCGAACTGGCATGTCGGAGACATCGGATACCTCGCCATCGTAAGGTTCGACGTAAACATGGTTGCCTTTGATAGCGATTACCTTGATCGGTTGACCGGCGTCAATCGGAAGCCCATCGCTGACGGCATCCAGCTTTTGTTCATTCACAAACACGATCCCACTGGGCAACATTTTGGTCCGAGCCACTCCCAATTGGCCAACCAGCTCCTGGGCATGTTGGGACGCAGGCAACACGTCTTCCGGTTTCAAGTTCTTTAGCAAAATCCGTTTGCCAATCGGAGTGCTGGGCCAAACCTTGATCATAACCGCCAGTAGCACAGGCAGCGCCAATGCCGTAACCAGCAAAACCACCGCACCGGATTTTAGATCCGAAACAAAAGCCAAAGTGATTCCCGAAACGATCAACACGGCCGCCAGTAATCCCAACATTCCAGCCGAAGGAATGAAGAGCTCCAGGATGACCACGCAAAGTCCGAGGGCGATAAGTATCAATGACCAAAAAAGGGGATCCATGGCGTCAAGCTAAGAAAAAATGAAAGTTGAACGTTGAGAATGCGCGATGCCTATTCAGGGGCCACTAATTCTTCTGCCTTTCGAGAATCTTCCGCGATATCGCGCCGTCTTTGCCACCTCCCAATGACGCCGCGGGGTCTTGCTCGGGAACTCCGTATTCCTCACGTAACCGGGCCAATTCGGCCATCATTTTCCGCTGTACATCTGCGAACTCGGGTTGGTCATGGACGCTCTTTAATTCGTTTGGATCTGAAGCCAGATCATACAGTTCCCATTCGTCCACATCGGGCTCATAGAAACGAATCAGTTTGTATCGACCGTCGGTTACGCCATAGTGACGTCGAACATCGTGCCATCCCGGAAACTCGTAGTAGTGGTAGTAGAAAGCCGTCCGCCAGTCATCAGGAGTTTGGCCTTTCAACACAGGAACCAAGCTGCGTCCTTGCATGTCATCCGGTTGCGGTGAGCCGGCGATTTCCAAAAAAGTCTGTGCGAAATCCAGTGGCGAGACAATGTCGTTGTTGACGCTGCCCGGCTGGGTCACCGCAGGCCAATGGACAATAAAGGGCGTTCTCAACGACTCTTCGTACATCCAGCGTTTGTCAAACCAACCATGTTCACCAAGGTAGAATCCCTGGTCCGAGCAATAAATCACAACCGTGTTGTCTGCTAAATCGGCTTGTTCCAAGTAGTCGAGCATGCGCCCAATATTTTCGTCGACGGAATCAATACAACGCAGGTAATCCTTGATATAGCGTTGGTATTTCCAACGCACGAGATCTTTACCCGTCAATTTGGCTTCGCGAAACGCCTTGTTTTTCGGTTCGTAAGCCGCGTTCCATGTTTCCAACTGTTCCGCGGTCAGGTTTTTGGGCGCAACCAGTTTCAAATCGACGTCGGTCATCGTTTCGGCGATCGTCATGTCCTGGGTGCGGGCGGGAGTTCCTCGGCCTGCATAGTCATCAAACAATGTTTCGGGTTCGGGAATCGTCGTGTCGTCATACCGGTTAAGGTATTTTGGTCCAGGCTGCCAGTTGCGGTGGGGCGCCTTGTGTTGATACATGAGCAGGAACGGTTTTTCCGGATCGCGTTCCTGGCTCAACCAGTTCATTGCCAAATCTGTCACGATGTCGGTCGTATAGCCGACATGTTTGACGTGTTTTCCATTCTTGATCATCGGCGGGTTGTAGTACGGCCCCTGTCCGATCAGGACCTCGGAATAGTCAAAACCCTGGGGCACCATGTGCTCGCCCAAATGCCATTTGCCAACGACCGCCGTTTGATAACCAGCTTTCTGCAGGAGCTTGGGAAACGTCTGCTGGGTTCCATCGAATTGGTTTCCGTTGACAAGGAAACCATTCAGATGCGAGTACTTTCCCGTCTGGATCACTGCCCGCATCGGGCCACAAATGCTGTTGGTGACGTAACAACGATCAAAACGCATTCCGGCCCTGGCAATTCGATCGATGTTGGGCGTCTGGTTGATCATGGATCCATAAGCACTGATCGACTGGTAAGCGTGATCGTCAGTGAAAATAAACAGGATGTTGGGCCGTTCATCGGCACCCACGATTGAACAACCAACCAACGCGAGGCACGCAGCAGAAAGCAAGCGGTTCAACATGAAAGTCCTCCGATCGGGATCAAATGGATTCGAGCAGGGATTATAACCCGGAATGCAGGAGTTGTCCTATTTGGTTCAAGCACTTGCTGATGAAATCAGGGATTTGAGAGGTGAGATTTGACGGCTCACGTGACTGCATCGCCGCCAGTCAATCTTCGTCGGCGGGTTTGACAACCACGCGATTGCCAACGGCTTCAATGACAACGACTTTTTGACCTTTATCAACCATCCGACCGTCGGTAATCACATCATAGACTTTGCCACTGATACGAGCTTTTCCAACCGGAAACAAACGCGTGATCGTCACGCCGGTCTCACCATCCAGATAACTCCAGTCGACAATTGCCTCGGGATCTCGTTGAGTTTCAAATCCCGTTTCAGATCGTTGCTTCGGCTGCAACATCATGCGGTTGAAATAGGGAGAATTCGGGAGGACTTTTCGCAATGCGATGATGGCCACAAAAAACCCCATGCCAGCCCCAACGACCGGCAGCAACGACTGGGGAAGCCGCGCCAGCTCTTCGCTGTTTCGGGGAATGATGAAATTTTGAGAAGCCAATACGAGCGAAAGCACCACCATTACCATGCCACCAATGCCGAACACCCCGAACCCGGGGAGCACAAAGATTTCCATCCCAATAAAGACGATGCCGGCCAGGAACATCATGATTTCCAACCAATGGGCGTTGCCGTCCAGGTACTGACTCCAGAAAAACAGCATGAAGCAGCAGGCAGCCAGAAAGCCGGGCACACCCAATCCAGGCGCGGACATTTCCGAGGAAAAGAAAAACATTCCGGCAAACAACAACCAGGGAGCAACGAAAGGAGAGGCCAACATCGACGCGACGCGTTCGACCCACCGGTCGGTCAACGAAGGCTGCAAAACGCGGGGCATCTCTTCCAGCTGGTAAAAGGATTTTACCTGACTCAAGTCTTCGACAACGGTTCGCGCAACGAACAATCGTTCGGCTTCATTGGCCGTCAAACCCTGTTTGACATTGATGGGCCCTAAAGGCGCCCAGGTCGCCGCGTCCTCCTCCGCGCGGAGTTCTTCATTGGAAAGCAGTCGGAGTTGCCCGGATTGCTTGTTGCGAAACCGTGTTACCGTCAAACCCGGATCAATCATCGACATCATCAGTGACCAATCCTGCTGCCTGTCGCGGGCCAACGCTTTGATCATGGGTTTCAAATCAGCCAGCTCTTCCGGTGCAAAACGATTTTCTTCCAGCATGTCCTGGTGACCGCCCAGTCTGGCATCCGGGGCCATGATCAACTGGTCGCAGGAGAGTGCAACGATACCCACCGGTCCCCGAGCAGCATTGCGAACAAAGGCCACCGTTTGAACTTCATCGTTGTCAAAATCGACAATGAAACGGGCCAGGCTCAGACAAGCATTCACATCACCCTCGTTGCCTTCCATGTTGAAGATAATCAAGTTGGGAGCGGGCGTTGTGGCAAACTGGTATCCCAGCGAACGGGTGATCCATTGTGTCGTCCGTTCATCAATGAAAGGCGGCAAGTTAACTTGAATTGCTCGCCAGGACCCTTCGAGGGAAGGGTCGCCGTCCAGCGAACGAGGAGCCAGGTCAAGCTGTCGAGCCAGATCAGTTCGCGAATCGACTTGGTACCGTAACAGCCGAAATTCAGCCAGTTGGTCACTGGTCAACAGGGCCAACTCGCCAGGCTGCGTGATCGTACTGGTTTCGATCGCCTTGCCTTTTGACTCCAGCTGATCCAATTCCTCTGCATTGACGTACAAGACGCCTTCGTCGGTTCGGACGCGGTACAATCGTTGGTCTTTCTCCAGCATCGCTCGAACGATGGGCACGGGCAGCGTCAACCGTTGGGAGGCAACACCCTCGTAGACGGCTTTCACGAGCGGGTCGATGTTGTCTTCGTCCGCGCCGGCCTGCCCGATAGCTGTACCTTGATCCATGGCCAGCTGGTCGGTAGCAATGGCGATCAAAACGGCGTGACCTTTTAGCTGACTGACCTCTCCTTCGATATTTCGCGAGTCGGCCGGAATGTAGGCAACCGTTTCGACGCGATTCATTTCCGACGAGCCCAAAAAACGGGCCAGCGATTGGCAAGCTTCGAGTTCACTGCCGAGCCCGGTTTTCCCGCCAGAGGTATCAAACTCCAGTACGATGACTTGCCGGTCTTCGAGTCGCACGACCTGGGGAGCCTTCTCGGCAATACGTTTCAAAGCCTGCCGTATTTGGGCCGCCGATTTACTGTCGACCGGCAGTGGAATCTTGACCAACACGCCGGGACGATTGGTGTTTTCATTGATTCCCTGCTCGGGATCGAGACCGGCATCTTCTTGTCGAACTGCAACTGCCGGACCGGAAAACCTGACAACCGTGGTGGACCAACAGTGCTGCGCCATGACAGACATGATGACTAAGAACACCAGCCCGTTAAGTTGCTTTGAAACCATATTTTGGGAAGTAGAAACTTGCGGACGTGATTCCATATTGCTAGTCGAACCGACTGAAAAATCAGTCTGACACGTGAATTATAGGACGTTGATCAGAAAAAGCACCAAATCGCCAGCTATTCGGCTGGAATGCCACAATATTGCGCGATTTGAATATTCGTCAGCCGGTTATCGGCGACTCGAGCCGTTTCAGCCGTTTTGGTTCCGACAGCACTGTCTTTTGTTTGGCATCTCCGTCGGAGTTATCAAATATACGGATTGGGAAGCAAATTGTCTCGCATTTCGGTTCAAACCTGAGGTCGCCATCGCACCGGCAACGAGCATGACGACTTGACCCCTCGAAAGCAGGAAAAGGGCAACCAAAAAATTTTCGCATTCCCGCGTCGGATTTGCCGACCCAGCCGTTTCCTTGTTGTAGAGCCACTCCGCAATTGTTTGCGCTTGGCAATTCGCTCCCCCGAAATAGCGATACTTCTGCCGATCACCGATCGCGTTTCGGCGGAGCGAGTGGACAGGCACTGTGCTCGTTCCGCGAATCAAGACCAGATCCTCTTGCCCAGTGAATACCATGTTTGATCAAAACAATGCCACACAAAACTCTTCCTTTCGACGAACAGTTGTTTTACGAACCGCTTGGCGAGTTTTGCAATCCTGTTCTTGGTTGGTCATTCTGGTTCTAGGAATGGCTACCAATCCGCTTCACGGGCAATCCTCTTATTACTTTACTGGAAGCAGCGGGAATTGGAGTGACAGTAGCAACTGGAATACAGGATCGGCACCCGTCAGTGGCGCTTCAAATTTGGCGGTTTTCCTAAGCGGACCGACCGGTTCTGGCTCAGTTACTGCCACACAAAATATTGCCTCACCTTTTGAACTGCAATCTGTTTATCTTGTCAATTATGGTAGCAATTTCAACATCGACGGTAATCCGATTCGATTAAAGAATTTGGGTATTGCACCTACCATCACTAATCAAACATCGAACCGCCGGCTAACCATCCTCTCGGACCTCGAATTTGTGGACACGGTAACGCTCAGCAATTCTGGGAGCACTCCAAATACGGCAACTCAATACTTATCCGGGCAGATAAGCGGTTCTGGCGGGCTTACTGTGCAAGGCGGTGGCGGTGGCGGGATATTTCTTGACGGATCAATGGACAACACATTTACCGGTTTGACTCAGATCCAAGGCGGCACTGCCATGATCAATCCCAGATTGACATTGTCAAAGACCGACGCAACCGCGATCGCGGGCGACCTGCATATCGCGGGAGGCACGGTCACGATCAGCGGAAGTGGCGGCAACCAAATCAACGATGCTTCAACTGTTAGGGTTGAATCATCGTTTCAGCGTTCCGGTGTGTTACGCGTAAGCCATGATGAAACCCTAGGGGATCTGATTTTGGAGGCGAAGTCAATTTATCGGGCGCAGGTCAATATCGATCCTACCAGAACGCTGACGCTAGACGGAAACGTCATGGTCAACGCCAATTTTGGCAATTCTGCGCCGCAAAGTTCGATGATCGGCGGTGGCACGCTCGATCTTGGCAGTGCCGTACGCACTTTTGATATCGCGGACGGAACTGCCACAGCCGACCTTCAGGTTCTGTCCAACATCACCAACGGTGGAATCAACAAAACGGGAAATGGTCTGATGTATCTGGATGGGACAAACTCCTACAGTGGAGGAACCACGGTTAGCGGAGGAATCCTCTACGGAACCACCGATGGCATCCAAGGCGACATTGTTAACGACGCTACCGTCAGGATTTTCGGCACGGGGGGAACCTATGCCGGCAGTATGTCCGGTACCGGTGCCCTGGAAGTGACCGGCAATAGCGGCAGCACGCTTTCTGTGTCAGGCGCTAACACCTATTCCGGTGGTACCACCGTAAGTAGCGGCACCCTGGTCGGTTCGGGTGTGGATAGTCTTCAGGGTGACATCGTCAATAACTCCGTGGTGCGATTCGATGAAAATCACAACTACTTGGGCAACATGTCAGGTATCGGCTCGGTTGAGATTTCAGATGCCGTCCGGTTTTCAGGAGCCAACACTTATTCTGGCGGTACGACCCTTCAAACTGGCAGCGAGTTGACAACCTTGTCAGGAAGTTTGCCGGGCGATATTGAGTTAGCTCAAAATTCACAGCTTGTTTTTGAGCAGACGACCAACGGCACGTATGCCGGTGCAATCAGCGGCGACGGCGTTGTCGCAAAACAGGGGCTCGGTGAGTTAACCCTGACGAATGCCAATACGTTCAAAGGTGGGGTGACGGTATCGGCAGGCGGTTTGGCGATCGGCAACAACTCGGCGCTCGGGGTGGGCAGTCTTGTCCTGAACGAATCAACAACAGTTCGGGCTGACGGCGGCGCTCGGGAGATCAGTAACTCAACGACCGTCAACGCGAATGTGATGTTTGTCGGTAGCGAGGATCTGCGGTTCAATAACGTAGAACCCATTACGCTGAGCAGCGGTGAAACACTGACCTCCAGCAACTCGGCCACCACCACGTTGATAGGCGACTTTGTCGGAGAAGCCGGTTCAGCTCTTTCGGCGGTTGGCGGCAACTTCATCGTCGGCGATGGGTCCAGCTTTACCGGTTTTCGAACGAGCGGAGAACTGCGAGTAGCCGCGGGATCGACTCTGACTATGGAGTCAGCCGGATTCGTCGACATGGGTTCGTTGACGCGGTTGAGCGGGGGTACATTGGCCGCCAGCAACGGCGTCGCGTTTGCTTCCAGCGAAAACCTGGTTGGTGAAGGTGCAGTCAACGCAAAGATTGCGGCACAGACAGGATCCATTATCAGTGCTGAGCGAGGCAATCTGACCCTTGGAGATGCGAGCTCGGTGGCAGGTTTCTTCAGCGATGGAGAACTGCGGACCGACAAGTTCACTGTAACCATTAACGACGCGAATGACGCGGTACTGGGATCGTTGACTCAGCTCGGTACTTCAGGCGCTGGCGGGATGCTGGTTGCCGGTACCGCCCTGGCAACGGACACCCACATGCACTTTCTTCTCGAAGAAGGTAAAAACCTGACCGGTCGAGGGATCATTGAAGGCAACTTCAAGAACCAGGGGCACGTTGTTGGTGATGGCACGGCCACGGGCGAGCGAGTCGTTTTCGGTGCGGATTGGACCGTGAAGGGCAAGGGAGAATTTACCAATACATTGGTGATGGGAACCTTTTCACCCGGTGAAAGTCCCGGCATCTCGATGGGCACCAACCAGGCGTTTGCTGGCACGCTTGAGTTCGAATTGGGCGGTTTGACGCCGGGGTTTGCCGCGACCAATCATGATCAAATTAAGGATGATGGGATGATCAGCCTGATCGATGATCCGACGATCTCGGTGTTGGCTTATAACGGATTCATGCCGAGTTTTGGAGACGAATTCATGGTGATGACCTGGAGTTCGGGACTCAGCGGTTCGTTCGGTAATCTAAATATTGATCCTTACTTCTCAACCAACGGAATCGGATTTGAACGGATCGTTACTGGATCCAATGGTTCTGGAAGTCTGACCTTGAGAGCCATTTCGGCGATCCCCGAGCCATCCACGGGAGTTTTGTTGGGACTTTTGGTCGGTGGTTTGATGACTGTCCGTCGCCGATCAAAGTCGTCCGTTCAGACGTCGTAGCTCATTTGCTGAACCTGACCGAGGTCTCACTTGCCTCCCGAGTAAACCATCACGCTCCCAGAAAAACGTTCGCATATCACTACGTTTAAACGTTTCGTTATGGCACCGAACATATGTTACCCATGCATCCGAACCATTCCGCCGATCCTGCGATCGTGATTAATCTCGATCCTTTTTCAATCGCTCGATTTCCTCGCGTAGTTTCTGAATCTCATTACGCAGCTCGTCGAGCTCCGATTCTTTTTCTGTCGATTTGCGTTCCTGGATTTCCAATGCCCGATACAAATCGACCGCTTCCTTGTTTTTCTCGACGGCTTTTTTAGCTTCCTCGATTGCCTTTATATTCATACCAGCCATGCGTGCCAATTCCGCAGCGCGAGCGCGATCAATTTCGAGTTGAGCACGATGGGCCTCTACTTTGGCGCGGTCGGCCATGGCCTGGGCGCGTTTCGCTTCCATCATCGCAGTCATTTGTTGCTCCACAGCTTGCTTCTTCTCCATGTTTCTCAGTCGATTGACATGGGCCAGCTTTTCTTTCACTTTCGCCAATTGGGCGGTTTTCGCGTCTTGATATTGTCGTTCCAGTGCTTCCATGACCTGGGCTTTCTTTTTCTCGCTCAAGTCGCTGTTTTCAAGTTCTTGTTTGAGGGCCCAGATCTTGGCTTTCGATGCCGCCTCCAGTTCATGTTGCTTTTGTTCAAGACTCATTTGAAGTTTCTTGACGACGTCGCGAAGGTGTTGATTTTGCGTGGTCCGATTTTTCGATTTGTCACCCGATTGCTCCAGCCGCTCCAGTGAAAGCTCTACCGATCGACCAACCATCTCGTGCATGTCATTCAGGTTCTCCCACGGAGCGTTGTTTAGCCCGGCCGCGCTCTCTCGAATGGCTTCTTTGACCAGTTTTTCCCACGGCATTTTGCTGAGCATTTCCATGTTTCGCTGCATCAGTTTGTTCATTTGTTCGGAATCCAGCTCTCCTTTTTCGAGCTGTTGGCCCCATTGCTCCCATTTCGACGAGTATTCATCGGCCCATTTTTCCCAATGATGTTCTTGTTCGTCGGCCCATTTTTCCATGCGATTTTCAAAGCCTGCGGCCCATTTTTGCCATTCCGATGCGTGCTGTTCCGCCCACTCCTCGAGCTCCGACCCGTTTTCGTCCATCCATTCGGCGAGATGATCATTCAGTTGATCCGATTGAGCCTCGAGGTGTTCTGCGATTCGTTCCAGCGTCTCGGCAGCGCGCTCGATTTTCTCAGAGTTCGATTCGACCACCTTTTCCAGATCCTTGTTTCGCTTCTTGGATTGAGCCTCAAGTTCAGTTCCGGACGCCAGCAACCAACAGGCGGCGATGGTAATGGAGACGCACTTTATCACGTTCATGGTGTTGTCCTTCTTTTTGGCACAGTTCTCTGATTAAACAAACGTCATCGTTAGGCCTGAAATGGATGCAGTGCCGAGTGAGCAACGCGTGAGTACGCGGCATTGCCTGCCCATTCAAAAACTTCATGTCTGCAGTAAACCTGCCAACCGAATCAAAGATCCGAGCGGTCCTCGAAATGGCTGACTCTATGCATCATGTCTTCGATTTGTTTCGCCAGCGCGTCGCGGGTTGCCACATTGGGATCCAACTGATCGAGCTCAATCCGTAAGGACCGTAACTCGAGCTCCATGGTTTTGAGCATTAACTGCTGGTCACGCTGTTTCTGCTGATTGATCATTTGAAAGTCAGCAAGTGGTTGAGCGATGCTATCAACCGACGCGGTGTCGACAGAATTGGTTTTTTCCGGAATCATCGAAATCGCTCCCCAAATCAACAGGCTGGCCGCAATGGCAATGGGAACCAACCAGGGCAAACTCCAATGCCGACGCTGCTCATTCGGTACTTTCTGTGGCAGGGGCGCGGAGATGCCATTGCGTGGAGCCATGTCTTCCATGAACGACTGAGACGCCTCGAACTCGTAAATCTGTTGACTGGCGATCGTATTACTGAGAATCAGGAACGACCGTTTCAACTGCTGACACGCATGACAGTTCTGCAGGTGGGACTCCACCGCATCCGTTTCTGACTCGTTCAATTCGCCGTCGATCAACGCGCTGACAAGCGGTTCGAATGTTTCGCATCCGTTAGATTCATGCTGCGCGTTCGGAAGTTGGTTATTCATTTTCGATCTCCGGCAGTAGGCCCCGTTGATCCAGTTCTGCTTTGAGTTGTTTGCGAGCCCGATAAATCCAGGTGCGGACCTGGGGATGGCTGGCGTTAAGCACGTTTGCGATTTCGTCGTATGACAGACCCCCACGAACTTTTAAATGGAGCGCTTCGGACCACTCGGTTTGCATATTGGCCAGGACTTCGTTGACCGCCGCTTCAAGTTGTTCGAGCTGACGATCGTCAGCCGAATTTCGCCAGTCAACCAGCTGCTCTACCTCTACGTGGCAAAATGAACGTCGCTGATTCTCCCGGACTCGATCGAAGCAGAGATTCCTCACGATTCGATATAGCAAGGCCTTGTTTCGTTCTCGCGACAAAGCAGCCTGACCTCCAGAAAGCAATTTGCAGAAAGCTTCCTGAACGATTTCCTCCGCTTCACACCGGCGACGAACGATTGAAGTCGCATAGGCAACTGCACCGGAAGCCAATGTTTCGTACAGGTTTTCTGGATTTAAGGTGTCTGGTTGAGTCATTCTGAGGGAATCGGAATCGCCATTCTTAATTGCGGTGATTACCGGGCCAATCGGCGGCGACGACGTGTTTCAATCTGCTGTTTTGCCAGTAAACCATCGCTTCCGGGACCAGTTACTATTAAAGACGAATTCAGACCGAATCGTCGCAGAACTTTTTCGAATCTTCTTAAAAGCCCAATTTAACGACGCAATGCATGGTTCCTCTTTGTTCTCAACAGATTCTAACGCGGGCCGTTTCACAACCTGTCAGCTACCGGGTGGCTTACGATTCGCCGTTAAACTCCTTGACGGCATCCAGCATCGCGACGACGTTTTCCAACGGTGTAAGCGCTTGAACATTGTGAATCGAATTAAAGACATAGCCTCCCCCTGGTGCGAATGTCTCGCAGCGGGAAAGTACCTCCGAACGCACCTGGGCGGGCGTTCCAAACGGCAAAGTCTGTTGTGTGTTGACGCCACCTCCCCAGAAAGTGATGCGGTCGCCGTACCTGGCTTTCAAATCGTCCGGGGCCATTCCATCGGCAGAACACTGCACCGGATTCAGAATGTCGAATCCACAGTCGATGAACGTATCGATAAGTGGTTCCACGGCGCCACATGAGTGCTTGAACGTCAGCCAATTTGTATTTTCGTGAATCCAATCGTTGATCCGTTTGTACCGCGGCAGCCAAATGTTGCGCACCTGAGGGACACCACAGAACAACGAATTTTGTGTGCCGAAGTCGGTGCCGCAGACCACCACAATGTCAATTGAATCGCCCGCGATCTGATGCAACCGGGCCATGTTGGACAGGGCAATTTCAGTCTGGCGATCGAAGAGTTGGGCAACAAAATCCGGTTCCTCTGCAATCAGCATGTACCAGTCAGCGATTCCCCGGACTCCCTTGGGATGTTTGAGAAATGGAGCGGGGACTAAAGCAATATCGCCCAAACTGGTTCCATTGAGATGAACGGTCACCGCACGAGCGGAGTCTTTCACTGCAGCGGACCGGGCGCTCCAGTAGGCCTCGGCTGCTGCCGACATCGGCCCGAATTCCTCAAGATTATCCTCGATGTTCAAGTTGTCTTCGTCATAGTCCGCGTCGATTCGTTCGATCGTATCAAAGAAATATCCGGACTTGGGCATCTGGGCACAGGCGGGTGCATCGAGATCACCTTCGGGATAGATAAGTGTATTCCCGGCGGAATCCGTTTTGATCTGAAAGTGCTCCGACACGAGAACGGGTTGCCCCCAAGGTGTGGTCCACGGTTTCCAGTTTTCATTGGAAAAACCGAACAGTGTCCGTTGCGCTAAGATGGGCTGTACATCCAAGCCCATCACGTCAAGCAAATCGGTTTCGATCTCACCTAACATTTGATAGGGCTCGCAAACCTTGACGGGGCGTTTTTCGAGGCCAAAATGCTCGCGTAGTTGAGCGACGATGCTGCAGTGAATGCCGGTGACCGATGAACTGCCAAAATCAATCGGAAGCTTGTCGGTTTCCTGATGGTTGACAGCCGCGCGAATACGTTCTCTGGGGGTCATCTGGCTTTCGAACCATAAAAAATGCATTTTACCCGCAGAGCTTGTTGGCAAGGTCCACGGCACTTGGGGCATCAGCGGAATAGCCGTCGGCTCCGATATGATCGCAAAAGTCCTGCGTGATCGGAGCGCCGCCAATCATGATTTTGACGTTTTTTGCCTTCAAAAACTCTACGGTGTTTTGCATGGCGGGCATGGTTGTCGTCAGGAGTGCCGAAAGCCCAACGACTTGCGCTGCGTTTTCTTCGATAGCGTTGGCAAATTCAGCGGACGAGACATTGGTGCCGAGATCAATCACTCGAAAGTTGGCCCCTTTGAGCATCATCCCTACGAGATTCTTGCCGATGTCATGCAAGTCGCCCTCTACCGTCCCAATCACGATCGTGTGTTCGGGTTCAATGCCCGATTCGATCAACAAGGGTTCCAGTAGGTCCATGCTTTTTTGCATCGCGCGGGCCGCAACGAGTACTTCCGGTACGAAGATTTCATTGGCCTTGAAACGACGTCCCACGTCCTCCATGCCCAGAGAGAGGGCGTCGAGGATTTTCTGCGGATCGTCTTGCGCCGCCAGTGCAGCTTCGGTCGCCGCTTGGGCATCTTTGCGTTTTCCGGCTTTAATGGCAGCGGTTAATTTCTCAAGGAATTCACTCATTCAGGTTTCCTTAATCGCCGTAAATATCTGCAAGTTAGTTTCATCCAAACGACCCCATCGTATCTAAAGGGAGGGCATCCGTGAAATATTCTTCAAACGTCTTGATCTGATTCAGTTCAACCGTGCGGCACTCGTCTACGAACTGCTTGATGAATTGATCGTATTCTGGAAAGAGACACAGCGATGCACCGCCAAGCGAGGCATTTCCGATCATTTCAATTCGATCTACCGGAACATCCGGCAAAAGACCAATGGCCACCGCGTGTGCGGGATTCAAATGATAGCCAAATCCTCCGGCGACAAAGACGGTCTCCAAACCGGCGACGTCCAGTCCGGCCTCTTCCAACAGCGCCATCACCCCGCCACCGATCGCAGCCTTGGCCTGCATCAGTTCCGCCACATCAACCTCGGTAATGTAAATCCCGTCCATCAACTCAATCGCCCACTCTTGATCATCACCCTCACCGCGTATTCGCACGGTGGGATGTTCGCGGTCAAATCGCCCGAACGTGTTTAACACGCCATGCGCCAAACCCAGAGCCATGAAATCGATATAGGCTGAACCGGCAATGCCACAGGCTTGTTTTACCTTGCCATCGGCCTGGTCACAGGTCCATGCGTTTTCATTCCACTCAATCGCCGTGATCACGCCGGCACGTACCACCGCGCCGCAGTTAAGCCGTCCGCCTTCAAATGCAGGCCCGGCCGCGGTGGCAGTGGCCAGCCAGCCCCCCGAATGTTTGAGCAAGATCTCGCCGTTGGTGCCGAAATCGATAAACAGCACGGGGGCGTCCGTTTCATGAAGGCCTGCCGCGAGGGCACCGGCAGCGATGTCGGCTCCGACGAATGGCCCGGGCGAGGGCAGCAACGCCAACGAAAACTCCGCCTCAAAACCAAGCTTCTTCGATGGAATGACTTGTTGGTCAAGAAATTCGGGCCGAAAGGGGAAACGCGCAAATCCCTCTAATGAAGCACCTGCCAGGCTATGAAGCATGATTGGATTGCCAGCGGCGGTGGCGCAGTGAATCGCGTCCGGCGTCACGCTTGCGGTTTCACAAAGCTCTGCGATGAGCGGATTGAGGCTGTTTTGAACGAGCGCCTGTTGCAACTGCTCGAGTCCATCATCTGTGTCTTCCGCGAAACAGATGCGCGACAAAACATTGTCTCCGAAACGTGCCTGCGCGTTCGCACGGCTGGCGTGAGCGAGGCATCGCAAGCTGGAAAGATCCCAAACAGCACCCGCAACCGTGGTGGTACCGATGTCGCAAGCCAGCCCCAGTCCTTCGCTTCTGGGGGCGGGCAACGCAGCACGAATTTCAAATAGGCTGACACCACGCAACGAATGGTCATGTCGCGAGGCTTCGGGGATCCGCAAACATTTGGCGGTGGTCACGTCGGAGGGCGTGGCCTGGCAGGCGCGGTGCAACAAACCATCAAATTCAACCTGACAGCCCCGACAGAGCCCGCGACCTCCACACCGCATGTTGAGTGGATAGCCCTTCATGTCCAGGAACTCGGCCAACGTTTGACCAGGCTGCGCGTCCACAAGGCGGAGCTTTCGGCTGCCGCCCGCTTCCGTGATGAGTTGCACTTCCGATTGTCTCATCAGTCAACCACGCTGAATCTATCCAGGTTGCCAGTGAGTCCAATTGCTTTGCCCGCCGGCACGATGAGATAGCGAGCCTCATCCCATGTGCCCAATAAGAGGTCTCGCAGAATACTCGGGTCCCCCTCAAGACGACGATAGCTCCAGCCCAACCAACTCGCGCAGCGCTGGCAATACTTCCGGGCGCAGGCATCGTTGGTCAAGTCCACGTAGCTGGCACAATTGTAATGTGCGAAGGTATCCTGATCGGCTTCCACCAGGTCGTCAATCATCTCTTCATCATCGCCGTAACGTTCTGCGTAAAATGCGCGCAGATGGGCCTCTCGATCTGGACCGGGAACTCGCTTGCCTCGTATCCAGCCGGGAGAAAAGAAATAGGTGCCAGGGTTTGCCTTGAGAATTGCCTGGTGTCGCGCTGCACCACCCAGCAAAACCGAAATGCAATCGTGGTCTCGCGGCAGTACCAGTGGGCAGCGCCCAGCCCGAATGCCGACCAGTCCGTTACCACACAACCCGTAGGCCAACACAATCGCTTCCAGCCCTTCAAGTCTGTCAAAACGATCAACGGCGGCCTGCACGGCCAATCGCAATTCGTCGGGTCGGTCATGCAGCCCCATCTCCAGATACTCAGCCGCCCGCCACGGTTGAGAATCCCCGGCCAGCATCGTCAATTCGTCTTGAAAGACATCACACGCCACCAGGGCAAGTGACGGAGGAACGATTTTTCCCGAAGTAGTCATACAATTACGCAGGCAATGGTCGACACAACATTTTGAGGTTCTCAGGGGGTGTGCCGGAAGGAATTTCGCAACCGGCATTGACCATAAACTGCTGCCCGACGGCCTGACGGCAAGCATTTAGTTTAGCTTCGATACTGGCTGGATCGCCATACCGCATTTCGGAAACCGGGTCGATGTTGCCGGCCAAAATGACATGCTCGGGGAACGCTCTCCTCGCGGCGACAAGATCCACCATGTAATCGCAATCAAAGATATCAATCGCCAGTTCGGTTAGCTGGGGCCAAAGATGCTGTGTCTGCCCGCAAATGTGAAGGCGAATCTTGGCACCCGTTTCATGGATTGCATCCGTCAAATGTTTTTGGCGAGGCCAGATCAAGGCATCATAGACTTCCGGGGAAATCTGGCTGCAAATTGCGTCGCCAATCCCAATCGTATCCGCGCCCGCCTCGATCTGAGCGAACGCAAAGCGTAACGAAGTTTCCGTACAAATATCCATCAGGCGACCGCAAAAATCTGGCTCGTCAATCAGATCCATCAGGAAATCGGTCACTCCCCTCAAATCGGCACCGAGCGCAGCTGGACCCTCAACCCAACCAAGGACGCTATAACGGTCACCCAGCCGTTCGCGATACAAATGGATCGCATCGATGCGATCCTTCATGCGGATGGACTGATGGGGATCGGGGATTTGGATGGAATCCAGGTCTTCGATTTCATTCGCATCCTGTAACGGCGGCGCGACACAACCCGGGACGCCGTTTTCCCGATAGACGATCTCCGCGCCAAAGCCTTCGGTTTCGCGATAGGGATCTGAAATACAGCTGACTTGGTCAAAACCAAAATCCTCGGCGCAGCGAATATTCGCTTCCACCAATACACGATGATCCGAAGCGAAATTCGCATAGTTGTGACCGATGTACTCGGCGGCGAACTGCATCACAATTGGGATGCGCGGATAAAAATCCACCGCCCGCCCATTCAGCAAGGCGTGATAGCGTTCGGCTGGCGTCATGATTGAATCCGATTGAATTGTTGGCGGACCGATCGCAGGGCCGCCGTTTCGTCATCGTGAACGATCAGCACCAAAGTCGATTGCAATTCCGGACCGGTCGGCGCCAGTTCCATCGTATCGACCGTTTTCTGTAGATGGAACCAGCCAGCGTCGGTTTGCACGGTGCCTTTCAATCGCAGAATCTCAGGCGGCAGGGAATCGAGCCAGGAAAGAAAGTCCGCATGCGAAAGTCGTGAATTAAATCGGAGAGTTTTGGTCGTATAAGGATTGGAACTGACTGTCGACAGGGTTCCCTGCGTCAATTTTGGCAAAGCCTCGTTTAGTTGGAAATCCATTTGGCACCACTCCGCCCGAACCAGCTGCGCGCTGGGATTGCGCGCGCGAATCCATCGCTCGACGTCAACAAGCATGTCAGCCGTGGCAGTGTCAGTCTTGTTAATAATGACCAAATCGCTTGCTCGCACTTGAGCCCCGATCACAGGCAAGTTTTCTGCCAGTTTGAGAAACTTTGCCGGAGCCACGACGGCCGCAACACGGTGCAGTTCGAAGTCGTCTGTTAATCCGTGGTCTGCCATCAGGCGACCAATTGCGTCGGGATTCGCAATGCCGCTGGTTTCAATGACGACGGCATCAAGCGGGTTTTCCCGATGGGCACACAATAGGTCGTCTCGCATCACGCGGATGAATTCGCCTGCGCGACATTCGCAAAACAGACAGCCACCCACCACGCTCTGAGTCGGTGTGCCAGTCGCGGCCAAGGAGTCTCCATCGATGTTGGCCTCGGCAAATTCATTGACCACAAAAACCAGACGCCATTGGGGATGCGATGCGGCCAGTCGCCGCAAGAACGTCGTTTTTCCGCTGCCCAGAAAGCCAGTAACCAGTATGACGGGAATTTTCATTTCGCAGTTGCCGCGGCCATGAAGGTTGCCACGATTTCTTGACGTTTGGGAATGATGGAAGCAAATTGTTCCTTGCCATCCACGCAAATGCTGGGAATGGCGGAGACGCCAAGTTTGTTCATATATCCCAAACCGTCGCGTCCGGTGATCTTGTGCTCGCGGATTTTCACGGGGCCGTCGAAGACTCTGGCGGCCTCCTGTGCGGCTGTCATCATGTAAGCACAGGGCGCACAGCCGGCGGAATCGAGTGTGACCACATCCACGATGACGGAGTCTTCGCTTGCATAGTCAGGAATGTCGATATCGTCGAAGCTGTCGCTGACATCTTTTTCAGGAAGTGCGCGGGCGACTTCGATTTGATACGGGACGTGGACCATGCCCGCAACGGCTGCCAGGTTTTCAGGCTTGACGGCGTAAGGCAGATCGCAACCAGGCGACAGAACAAATCCATTCCCCTCACCGGACTGATCCAGACAACGGAGAGCATCGCGTTTGGCATCATCAGGATCACCGAGCAACAACACCACGGTCAGTTGTAAGTTTCCCCCAAACGACTTGCCGGCGGCACGCGCGATCTGCGCGAGTTGGGCCAGGTCGACGTTTTCGTCGACGGAAATATTATCGCATCGCGTGGCACACATGGCTTCAAGATTGCGAGTGGCATTTCCACAGACAAACAGCGAAGAAATCACTCCATTGGTACGGCAATGGTCAAAGATCCTGTTGAGCGGCGGAGAAATAAATTGTTCGAAATGCTCGGGCCCGATTTGGCTGACCATCGGATCGACCACGGCGATCACATCGATGCCAGCTTCGAGGTAGGCGTCGACCATCTGTTCGGCGATGCCGGCGCAGTAATCGAGCAACTCCGGAACCTCGTCCTCTTCGTCGAACATATCCATCAGCACATCGTCACCGCGCAAATGCAGAGCCAGAGTAAGCGGACCGGTAAGCAGTCCATAGAGCGCAACTTCGTCACCCAGCTTCTTTTTCACGCGGCGGGCTGCATCCAGGACCAGCGGCAGGCGTCCCTGCTCCACGGAAAACTCGGGCAGGCTCGCGAGATCGTAGTCTTCATCCAGAGGATGCGAGGTCACTGACGGCGGCGTCTCCTTTGCCCAAGTCAATTGGCAACCGAGAATCTCAGCTTCAAGCTGTAAATCGAAAACGATCGGTAGACCATCGGCGCGGTAGCGCCGGGCTGCTTGCGTCAAGCCGTCGACAATCAGGTCTGCGGACTTGAGATACTCCTCCGCATTCGCACCGACAAACGTGCCCCCATGGGCTCCAACAAACGGCACCCAAGGGACATCGTCGGTCGGTTTGGACAGCAACGTATCGAGAAGTACTTGCTTTCGGTTCATCGTGTTGCCTCGCCATAAAATCAACCGAGTGATCGTCTGTAATGTTAGGTAATCGGTAAATGTCGATCTCTGATTTTATCTTTTGTCTTCGCCACGTCACGTCGATGGATGAAGTTAAACCGAGGTCGTTCGGATCTTCACCTCCGATGTCAACGTTCGATGAACGGGGCACTTTTCTGCGATTTCCAATAATCGGTCGATTTCCGAGTGGTCCAACGTACCGGTAAACTCGATTTTGCTGTGAATCTGGTCCAGCATACCGGACCGGGTTTCGCAGTCTTCACAGTCGTTGGCGTGAATCCGCTCATGACGCAGATCTATCCTGACGCTTCGCAGATCCATCCCTTTCCGTTCCGCATACATGCGAAGTGTGATGGACGTTCAGGTGCCTAAAGCGGCCAACAAAAACTCATAGGGAGTTGGGCCATGATCGGTTCCACCAACCGCCAACGGCTCATCACCGACGAGAACATGATCGCCAGCTTTCACACTTTGTTCGAATTTTGATCCTGCAATCGAGGCAACGGTCACGCTGGTTGGCATAAAAGTCTCCCTGGTTGTTTGGTATCGAATCTGAATCCTCTGATCACGATGCGGTCGATCTGGAATTCTCAGCGTCGGCTTCCCAGGTTGGAACCGCCCTCAATGTCAGTCAACTCTGGTCCAAGCCTTTTGCAACCAATATCGACCGGATTCCCATTTTCACCTAGCCCTCTCCTGAGCTTGCGGGCGATGTCGCACGATTCTCACTGTTTTTTTATCCAAAGTCGTTCATCCGCTCCTGGCATACGAATTGCTTCCTGATGAACTCAGGATTCGAGACGTATCCAGGGGCGAAGATGATCGGATTGTGATGAGTATTTTAGCGACAACCAAACAAGTGACGACGGTCTATTTGATTTGCATGATTTCAAGTTGTTTGGTAACGCCCGGGCAAACAGTTGCCCAGTCTGTATCCGATCAGGCGGTGGCCGAAGACCTACAGAAACGAAATCTTGCGTCGTTCGACTACGTTTGGCAAACCGTAAGAGATCTCTATTGGGATCCGGATTTGGGGGGCATCGATTGGGACGAGGTGAAAACCGAATTTCGTCCAAAAATGGAAGCGGCCAACAGCATGGAAGAAGCGCGAGAGATCCTGCGAACGATGCTGAAACGTCTGCAGGTCTCGCATTTCGGAATTATTCCCTCGGACGCTTACGAGCAACTCGATTCCGAAAAACCACAGGGTGCCTACACGACGGGAATGGATATCAGAATCGTCGACGATCAAGTCCTGGTTACCGAGGTTCGAGCAGATTCACCCGCCAGCGAACTCGGCGTTAAAACCGGGTGGGAAATCGTTCGAATTGGAGAAATCGATGTTCGAAAACGGTTTCAGGAAATTTCCAGCGACCTTGGTGATCATCCCCATCGTCGTTCGATCCTGGTTGATGCTGCCAAGGGCAAATTGAGCGGTCGATCGGGCGAGAGTATCGTTGTTTGGTTCAGCAATGAAAACAACGAGGAAGTGCCGTTGAAGATCGCGGTCGCCGAGCCGCGTGGAAAACGAGTCCAGTTCGGACATATTCCGGAGTTTCATCTTTGGATCGAAACGCGAAAATTCGATGGAAATATCGGGTATATCCGCTTTAACGCGTTCATGGATCCCGCCTACTTGATGCCTGTGTACAACAAGGCGATGGAAGATTTCAAAGAAGCCGAGGGCATCATCATCGACGTTCGCGGAAATGGCGGCGGACTGGGGGAGATGGCGACATCCATGCTGGGTTGGCTGCTAAAGGACGGTCGGGAACAGATGGGAACCGTCATATTGAGAGATACCGAGTTGAAGATGTTTGTTCACCCACGGGCCGAACCCTACACCGGAAAGGTGGTCGTGCTTATCGATGAGATGTCCATTTCCGCGGCTGAGTTTTTCGCCAGCGGAATCCACGACTTGGGACTGGGCCAATTGATTGGTACGCGCACCGCAGGTGCCGTTCTGGGAAGCTCAATTGAAAAGTTGCCCAACGGAGACGGGTTCCAGTTCGCGCGAGCCAATTACATTTCCAAATCGACCGGCAAGACTCTGGAAGGAATCGGTGTGCTGCCACAACAGGAAGTCGAACATCGACGCGACGCTCTGCTTCAAGGTCGCGATCTGCAACTGGAAGCCGCCATCCGATGGATCGAAACCAACGAATGAATGATCCCGTTGATTCCCAGGAGTCTTTAGCATGAACTCTTTTTACCAGCGACGAATATTTGAAGGTGCCGTAGCTATGCTCGTGACTTGCCTGATGGCTACTACACTTTTGGCGCAAGACCAGCAGACTGACTTGCCATCTGGAGAGGAGGTATTGCAGAAACATATCGCAGCCTCTGGGGGCCAGGCTGCGTACGACAAGATCGAAAACCGGTTCTTTCAATCAACGATCGAAATCACCAATGCCGGCATCACGCTGAACGCCTCAACCTACGCCGCGAAACCCAACAAAACGTCTTCCACCATCGAGGCTCCTGCCATCGGCAAAGTTCTGAGGGGAAGTACTGGCGAGGCCGTCTGGTCGCTATCGGATCTTCAGGGGCCCGTCGTCGAGCAGGGGGCGGCGTTGGAGAACCAGCTTCGAGATTCGATGCTGGACAGGTTGGTCTATTGGAAAAAAATCTATCAGTCAGCCGAATGTGTCGGAGTCGAGAAAGTCAATGGTGAAGAATGCTACAAAGTCGTACTCACGCCACGGCCTTACACGAGTCCTGAGCTCAAGGATACCGAGCCATCGGTGCTGACCGTCTATTTTGATAAGAACACGCTATTAGTTAAAAAAATCGAATCCAATGTTGTGACCGATGCTGGAGCCATCGATGTTACAGCGTACCTGTCCGATTACAAAACCGTGGATGGAATCATGATTGCCCATCGAACCGAGATGGAGTTGATCGGTCAGAAACGGGTCATTGAGATCCAAACGATCGAACATAACGTCGATCTGGCGGAAGATCAGTTTGATCCACCTGGGGAGATCAAGAAGTTGATTGAAAAAGCGAAAGGCCAATAGGAATGCGAAAATCGAAGTTTGAGAAAGTACTTTAATTCCCGAGGAAAATTGGAATCCCTCGCGATTTTCTCGCCGCGATCGGCAAACTTTCGCATCGCGATTGTGAATTTCAAAGTTTCAGGCTCTCCACTGTCGTAGATTCTGTCAGCCGGCGTCAAATTCTATTAGACTAAGTGATAGTTGGAACGAAGCCGCTACTTTGCCAGCTTAGGTGGATTACGGGTTTTGTTAATCCGGCATCCCGAAGTTGCAAGGTTGGCTCCGCGGTATCCGGATCTGGTAGATAGTTAGCTTTGGATTGAGCCATGTCAGGCCACGACGCAATCCAGTCCCGCCAAACGTCTGAAAGTCAGGCGAACAGCGATCAGCTGCGCGATGGCGAATCGCTTTTTCTTTCGCTTGTCCAAAGTATCCCCGCCTGTTTTTTGCGCAAAGATCGCGACGGCCGTATCGTGTTTGTTAACGATCAGTTTGCCGCATTGTTTGGCAAAGTCCCCGACGAAATCATCGGCAAAACGGTGGCCGATCTCTACCCGGAAGAGTTTGCCGAGGATGCGCGAAGAGAAGACGAACGGGTCATGAGCACTGGCCAAGTGCTGGAGGACGTGTTCGATGATGTTGTGAACGGCAAGGTTCACTATTTTGCTTCGCGCAAGGGCCCGGTTCGAAATGAACGAGGTGAGGTGATCGGGATCCAAACCATTTTCTGGGATATTACCGAACAGCGAATCGCTGAAAATGCACTGTTGGCTGAACGCGAACAGCTCCAAGCCGCGAAAGAGGCTGCCGATCACGCCAATCGAGCCAAAAGCGATTTCCTCGCAAACATGAGCCACGAGATCCGTACGCCCATGAACGCAATCATCGGTATGACGGATTTGCTGCTGGAAACCCAATTGACCCAGACGCAACTCGAATACTTGCGGATGGTTCATGATTCCGGTGAAGCCTTGTTGACGCTGATCAATGATATTCTCGATTTTTCGAAGATCGAAGCCGGCAAACTGGAGTTGGAAACGACCACGTTTGATATTCGCGAATCGTTGGGCGATACCATGAAGGGTTTGGGGTTCCGTGCTCACTGCAAAGGACTGGAACTGGCCTTTCGGGTGGATGATGAAATCCCCAAGTACTTGCAGGGTGACCCGGGTCGGATTCGGCAGATTATTGTCAACCTCGTTGGTAATGCCATTAAGTTTACTGAACGCGGCGAAGTCGTTTTGGAAATTGAATGCTTGGAAAACTCCGAGATTCAAACGACTTTGCGATTTTCCGTTATCGATACCGGGATTGGGATCGCCGCAGATCATTGCTCAAAGATATTTGAGGAGTTTGAGCAGGCGGATGCTTCGACCACGCGAAAGTTTGGCGGTTCCGGATTGGGGCTGGCGATTTCATCACGTTTGGTCCAATTGATGGGTGGTACGATCTGGGTCGACAGTGATCTGGGCCAGGGGAGCAAATTCCAGTTCGAGTTGCCGTTAGCAGCGGACGAGACGCAGGTCGGTCCGAAACGCAACGAGTCGCCTGTTTGCATCCAGGGCGTTCGCGTCCTGGTTGTCGACGACAATGCAACCAACCGTCGCATTCTGAAAGACATGCTGACGAATTGGGGGATGAACCCGGTGACTTCGTCGGGAGGTGCCCATGCTTTGCAGGCATTGATTGATGCCGACGAAGAAGACGACTCGTTCCAGCTGCTGATTTCCGATGTGAATATGCCGGAAATGGACGGAATCAGTTTGGCCAAGGCGGTCGTGGATGAATCCCTGTTAAATCCCGCCAGCGTCATCATGCTGACTTCCGGGGCACGACCCAATGATACCACCAACCTACGCTCGATTGGGGTCATGCAACACCTGATCAAACCTGCAAAACAATCAGAAGTCTATAACGCGATCGTTTCGTCGTTGAACGCATCGGGGACACCCGGTGCCATGTCGCACGTTCCGGTGGATCTCACGCCGACCGTAGGCATGTTGTCGGAATTGAAAATCTTGTTGGCCGAAGACAACATCGTCAATCAGAAATTGGCGATCGGCATTTTGGAAAAACTCGGACACCAGGTTACGGTAGCCAACAACGGCGCCGAAGCATTGAAACAGCTGGAACAACGCAGTTTTGATCTGGTCTTGATGGATGTGCAGATGCCGGAGATGGATGGGATGGCAGCGACTCGGGAATTGCGGCGAAGAGAGACGAAAAACCACATTCCCGTCGTGGCCATGACGGCACATGCAATGAAAGGCGATCGCGAACGATGCCTGGAGTCAGGAATGGATGACTACCTTTGCAAACCGATTCGATTGCGAGATGTCTCGGATAAACTGAACGAACTGTTTACCGGTGAGGAATCAACAACGAGGGAGAACGAACCCCCGTCGCAAGACGCCGCATCCCCCGACGTGATTGTCTGGTCGGAGGCGTTAGCCAACGTCGCGGGCGATCACAATCTGTTGAGTGAGTTGGTGCAGGTGTTTCTCGACGATACGCCTAATTTGATGATGCAAGCTGTCGAAGCAGCCAGGCAAGACGACGCCGAGGCGCTGAGGGCGGCAGTTCACAAAGTCAAGGGTTCGATGCTGTTTCTGAATCCGAGGGACGCGATCGAGCGTGCGCAGGAAGTCGAGCAGTTGGCCACGAACGGTAACGTCGAGGCGTCACGGCAAGCCATGCATGATCTGCAGATGCATTTCGGAACGGTCTGCAAATGTTTGCAGGGCTTTTTGGTGCGAAACGGATAATCCGATCCACTCCTGCACCGTTACGGAAACGGCCGCTTGTTCGTGGACCGTCTTTTTTGAGAAACCCCA
Organism: Pirellulaceae bacterium; assembly: GCA_942492215.1. GTDB lineage: Bacteria > Planctomycetota > Planctomycetia > Pirellulales > Pirellulaceae > Mariniblastus. The sequence goes on along the minus strand of CALODY010000026.1, from coordinate 435,131 downwards.
AATCAAGACCCTCGGCGTAACGCCGATCGTTGATGGCCAATCAATCCTTCCAGTTTTGCCAGGCGGGCGGTGTCTTCGATCAGTGAATCGGGCACTTCGTCCAATTGTAGCCAGGTTCGAACTCGCAAGTACGTAAACACGTTCAAACCGGCACTCCAGCGCGCCGTGCCTCCGGTGGGCAACGTGTGATTGGGACCCACACCGTAATCGCCGAATACCTCGGCCGATTGTTCGCCGATAAACAGGCAACCGGCGTTGACAATTTCTTTGGCAACCCGTTCCGCATCTTCGCAGTGCAGTTCCAGGTGCTCCGGCGCCAACTCGTTGCAAATTTCAATAGCTTGCTCGATGGAGTCCGCAATCACAACCGCTCCGTTGCGGAGTGACTGCCGGGCAATTTCGGCCGAGGGAAGGTCTTTCAATTGGACCTCGATCGCATCACAAACGCGTCGGGCGAATGGCTTGCTGATCGTAATCAAAAATGGCCTTGCATCGACATCGTGCTCAGCTTGCGCCAACAAGTCTGCCGCGACGGTTTTGGGATTGGCCGATTCATCAGCGACCAACACCAACTCGGAGGGTCCCGCCAGCATGTCGATACCGCAATCACCGTTGACAATTTTTTTCGCGGCGGTCACCCAGCGATTGCCGGGTCCTGCGATCAAATCGCATCGCTCAAAATCACCAAAACCGTAAGCCATCGTCGCCACTGCATGAGCACCACCGATGGCCAGCACGCGACTGGCACCGGCCACCGCGGCAGTAGCCAGCATTAGGTCGGTAGGATTGGGAGTGGCCAGGATGACAGAATCACAGCCAGCGCTCAGGGCCGGCACGACCGTCATCAACACCGTCGAAGGGAGCGCGAATCTGCCAGCCGGCGCGTAACAGCCAACGCGGCGAATCGGTTCAATTGAGTGTCCCGCCCTGCCGCCAGGCACTTTCATATCGAGTTCGCTCAAACATTCCAGTTGCGAATCCGCAAAATCGCCAATGCGATGCGCCACTCGACGCAATAGCTCAATGTCATTCGAATCGATCCGTTTGGCTGCTTCCTCCATCTTTTCCGGACCCAACAGCAGCGGTTGATCGTCGGATCTTTCGCCAAATTTTTTGGCGTAACTGCGAATCGCGGGTTCGCCGCCACGTCGCACATCCTTGACGATTTCTTCGGCTGCCGCCAACGTCTCGGCGTCGAGTGCGTGTGACAGATGTTCCGGTTCAAAGGACGCAGCGTCGACGATTTTGATGGCCGTGGTTTGCTCGGTTTTGCTGGTCATGGTTCACAGTTTCTCAAGGCTCGTGCTGGAAATTTCGGCGTCGGAAAAATTCGATTGCCGTCTGTATCCTATCAAATCCGGACCCTCTCCCGGCGTTTATATTCAGCGATCTGGAATGATCGTCGCGATCGTGGAAACGGTCTGCCTATTCCACCAGTTTATTCTTTCTCCGCACGACTCGATTCATGCGTCGCGCCAATTCATGATATACGGCGTCCAGGCCGACTCCATTGCCCAGCATTTTGACCAGCGAAAAATAGAGTACGTCGGCGGCTTCCCAGGCGATTTCGTCGTTGGATTTTGCTTCCGACAGTTCTTCGGCCTCTTCCAGCAGTTTGGTGCGCAGCATGGCGGGATCATTGACCAACGTTTTGGTGAATGATTTCTCGTCCGCAGATTCCATGCGTTCACATAGCCGCTGGATAACCGAGGCAATCGTTCGTTCTCTTCCAAAACAGGAATACGTTTCCCGGTGGCAGAAACCTGGAGGTTCCTGGGTGACCTGAAATCGCAGGCAATCGCGATCGCAATCGACGCGGATCCCGACCAGGTCTTGCTCGGCACCACTCGTGGCACCTTTGATCCACAATTCATTCCGTGACCTCGACCAGTAAGTGCCCCGTCGATGTGTAATGGCGTCCAGCAGGCTCGCCTCGTTGGAATAAGCCAATCCCAACGCCTGTCCCAACGGGTCAACAATCAGCGTTGGCCAGAGCTTGTCGTGGCGATCGGAGACAAGCACGGCAGCGAAAAATTCCGCAATCAAGGTTGGCTGCTCCGAGAGGAGATGCGAATCGACCAGGCAGTCGACATGTAACTCCTCCATTTGTGCCAGCCGGGCCGAGGTCGGTTCTCCAATCTCAATTTGGTCGCCGGACTTGAGGGTTTCTTCACCGGTCGACAAAAGGTGGGTCAAGCGATCCCCAGGCACTGCGATTAGCTCCCCGGCGTATCGTGGCTGGCAAATGATCGAGTCCGCGCCGGCATCCAACAGGTGAAGGGCGTCTTCTTCGGTTGGATGCTTCAGCTCAATCTCCAAATCGACGGATCCGCCAACGGAGCGTGTGATGGATTCCAGGCGACCAAGGTCCCAGTCTTCAACGTGAAACAGGGCGACTTTCCCGAACAAGCTCCAATGTCGGAGATGTTCGATCAATCGAGACTGTCCCTCGTCGTTTCTTTCAAAACGGGAAGCGGAGACTCTTGGAATAATCATTGACGAACCTCGACACCGGCTTGCGAAAGTTGGCTTTTGACTTCACCTACCGTCATGTTGCGATCGTGGAAAATGGACGCCGCCAGCACCGCGTGAGCCCCGTGCTCAAATGCCTCAATCATGTGGGCCACCGAGTCGGCTCCACCCGAGGCGATTACCGGTAACGAACAGGCAGTCGTGACTGCATCCAGCATGGGTAAATCATAACCGCTGCGAGTACCATCCCGATCGAAACTTGTCAAAAGAATTTCGCCGGCTCCACGACTTTGCGCCTCGGCGGCCCATTGGACCGCATCGAGTGACTCGGCGGTCGTACCGCTGCGGGTCAAAACCTGAAAAACGCCATCCGTCATCTTCGCGTCAATGGCGACAACGGTACATTGGGCACCGAACCGCTCTGACATCTCGTTGATTAACCCGGGGTTTCGAACGGCAGCCGAGTTGATGCTTACTTTGTCTGCTCCGGCGCTGAGTAGTCGTTGGGCATCCTCAATCGAACCCACGCCACCGCCTACGGTTAGCGGAATGGAAAGCTGCATGCGAACGCCTTCGACCGTCTCCAGCATCGCCAGTCGTGCCTCACGAGTTGCGGAAACATCCAGAACGACCAGTTCGTCAGCGCCTTGGACTTCATAATGATGGGCCAATTCTACCGGGTTGCCCGCATCGCGCAGATTTTGAAATTTGATTCCTTTGACAACCCGACCGTTGTTGACGTCGAGGCAGGGAATGATACGGGATTTTAGCATGTAAATTATTTAGAGTTGAATTGAAGATTATCCAGCAAATTCCATTGTCAATTTTTCATCGTTTTTCCTTCAATCCAGTTGGACAGCAACTGTTGCCCCCAACTGCCTGACAGTTCTGGATGAAATTGGCATGCCAGAACGCGCCCGCGCCAAATACTGCTGATAAACGGACCACCGTAGTCGGATGTTGCATATCCCCAGTCGGCCGGTGGTTCTTCGGTCAGACGGTACGAATTGGCAAAGTAAGCTTCGCCTTTTTCAAAGGGGCCATTTGGAATCGGACGAACTTCATTCCAGCCCAACTGGGGAATTTTGACTTCCTCGGAAAATCGTTGGATGCTGTGAGGGATTACTCCCAACCCATGAGAAGTCGGACATTCTTCACTGGATTGGCCGAGCAGTTGCATTCCCAGGCAAATGCATAGCAGCGGTTGATCCTCCTTAATCCTCTGCAGGATGGCGCCTCGCAATCCAAGTCGATCCAATGATTCTGCGGCTGCGGCAAACGCACCCACGCCTGGCAGCACAACCAACGGTGCAACTGCAATTTGGTCGGCATCCTCGGTCAAATTCCAGGGCTGATGCAGTCGATCAAAGGCAGCCTGAAGCGAGCGAATGTTTGCGACGCCGGTATTGATGATCTGAATCATGGGCTACATCGTGGCTATTGATCAATTGTAAATTGTTAGAAGTCAGATTGAGTTTTGGTTTCTTGAATTGGAGGTTGGAAATTCCAAAGTGAGCGTAGAATTTCGAATTTCCAATGAGCAAGAAAGAGTAGGTTATGGTTGCTGTTTCGAACATGGTTGCTGTTTCGAAGCTGCCTGTTCTTATCAAAGATTCAAAGCACCCCCTTTGGTGCTGGGGACCGCGCCGTCGGTTCTGTGGATCGCCTGTTGGAGTGCTTTGGCGAGTGATTTAAATGCGGCTTCCACTCGGTGGTGGTCGTTAGTGCCTCGAATCACGTCGACATGCAGAGAGCACTTGAGAGTCATCGCCAGCGATTGGAAGAAGTGCGTAATATTTTCGCAGGCCCAAGCACCGACCATTTCACGTTCCAGCTGCAGGTGAATCTCGGGCCAGGGGCGACCGCTCAAATCCAGAACGGTGCGAGCCAAGGCTTCATCGAGCGGTGCGTAGGCGAATCCAAACCGCTGGATGCCGCTGCGGACCCCCAATGCTTGATCGATTGCCGTTCCCAATGCCAACGCGCAATCCTCGGCGGTGTGGTGGTCATCGACGTGAACGTCACCGATACACTTCAGTCTCAAATCCATACCGCCGTGGAATGTCAATGCGGTCAGCATGTGATCGAGAAAACCAATCCCGGTTTCAATCTCCGATTGACCTTTACCGTCGAGGTTCAAAGCCAGGTCAATCTTGGTTTCCTTGGTTTGGCGGTTGACTTGAGCGGTGCGATCGGGGGATTCGGCCGGTCTGCTGGCGTCGGTCGTGACCGGGGGACTGCCGATCTCACCCGCTTTGGCAAACAAAGCGTTCTTGAGCTGCTCGAAATCGGCGTGATGGATTCGGCATAATGACTGAGCCAATTGAAGAAACTCCGCGGGCGTTGTTGGGCAAGTGATTCGTAAACGATTTTTTAATAGCTGGGACCCTGGAAATTTTCGCACGCCCACGCCGTCCTCGGCCAGGCCCGTCCAGGTTGAGTCGGCATCGTCGAACTCGGCCAGAATGAAATTGCCCTGAGACGAATGCGGTTTGCCTCCACACCCGGTTACAAGTTGGTCGACCAGCGATCTCATGGTTCTGATAGTGGAAACATTGGTGGCCATCGCTTGTTGGTATTGTGTCATGGCCCGTCGTGCCGTTTCCAGAGAAACTGCACTGACCGGAAACGGCCCGGATGCATTTCGGATCGTTTCTGCGAATTCCGCATCGGGCGCAATCAGATAACCGACCCGCAAACCGGCCAGCCCCCAAGCTTTGGAAAACGTGCGTACGATCATGATATTTTCGTTCGCCATCAATTCGGTGGTGGGATTTTCATCTGCGAATTCGACGTAGGCATTGTCAACCAGGAGGCGACAGCCGTACTGACCGGCAACAGCGGCGATTTGAAGAATCTGTGCGATCGGGATCCAACCCCCCGTCGGATTGTTGGGTGAGACCACCACGACCATGGCTGTTTCCGAGTCAATTTCGGCAATCAGTGACTCGACAGGAAACTCACCCTCCAACCAATCCACGGCATCGAGCTCGCCGCCGTAGTTCGCGGCGTAGATGTCTACCATTTCAAATGAAGGTTGGTGCGAAACAATCTTCTTCCTGTCGCCTGCCAAGGCGATGCGCATGACACGATCAATGGACTCGTCTCCGCCGGCGGTTACCACGATGCGGTCACTATCGACACCGATCCAATTTCCGATTTGAGACTGAAGCGGTCGATGGTCCGGATAGCGCGTCACAAAATTGGGACCCAGACTGGCCAGCTGGTTTTCCAAATCATCGATGGCACATCGTGATTCGTTGCGACTGAGTTGCAGCGTGATTTCGTTTTTAAACTTCGGTGGACTGTAGGACATGACGGATTCCAGCGAACTCGATTGGCTCAGACAGAAGACATGAAAACAGACGTTTTGTCGAGGCAATGGCCCCGCGTCAGGGAATGATTTGTTCGGCCGCCGACGTGACGATATCACAGGCCCCTGCCGCTTTCAGGCGGGGAATCAAATCGGCAAGTTGTTTGCGAGGCACCGCTGACCGGACCGCAACCCAGCCGGAATCGCTGAGCGGTGAAACGGTTGGCTGTCGCATGGAAGGCAAGCACTCCAGCAGCTTGGGTAGATCTTTCTGGGCCACGTTGAGATCCATCAGAACGCGTTCTCGAGCCTCCAAAACCGCTTCCAAGAGCATCACCAAATCGTCGATCCTCGTTTTGATTTCCGGGTTCGACAATGCCTTTTCCGAAGCATAGATTCGGGTGGATGACTTCATGATTTCGTCGATGATTTGCAACCCGTTGGCCCGCAGTGTCGACCCGGTCGCGGTATTGTCAACGATACAATCTGCGTCTTCCGGCGGAAAGACTTCGGTCGCCCCGTAAGTCGTCAAGACTTCCGCATTGAGTCCTTTATTCCTGATCCAACCGCGAGTCAACTCGGGATATTCCGACGCAATCACCAGTCGACGATCTGGAAGCTGGCCGTTTTCGAGGATTTGATCCGGCGCAGCGACGATCAGGCGGACCGGGTTGAGCCCGGTGTCGAGGAGTTCATGCAAACTGGAATGGGTTTCGGCGATCCAATCCGCACCGGCAAAGCCAATGTCCCGCGCGTCGGCATTGAGCATGCTGATCACGTTTCTCGGTTTCAGAATTTTCGCATTGAAATTCGGCAGGGAGATATTAGGACGATAGCCACGTTCCGACTGGCGGATGGTGATCCCAGCGGCTTTCAACAGATCGACGACCTGGTCGTACATCCGACCTTTGGGTAGCGCAATGCGAATAATATGTGGATCATGAATCGGGGACATCGGGTTTCTCCGGCGAGCAGTGCCCGCAAAGTAGCAATCAAGTCGTTTGGTTCAAAAAAAAACGCTGACCTGAGTGGTCAGCGTTGGAAATTCAAGTACTGCGATTTTTCGCAAAAGAGGCTAGACCACAACCGTCACCATGAGATGGTGTAGATGGAGATGATGGCTGTGGTGCGAGTAACTCATAATTGCATCATAAACGGAGAATTGACGGTGTCAACCATCTTATCGGCGGTCGTTGTCAAGCCTGACCCGGCGCGGCGGACGCTTCGGCGACGGCGACCAGCTGCTGAACGGACTGAAAACGATCGCGACGTCGCGGCCGCGTGCACTTGGCCTGGATTTTCTGCCAATGAAACAGCCTGGCGTCATCGATTTCATCGGTCAGCCTCAGAAGCAACTTCAGGATTTTTCCGAGCGCATAAATATCGGTTCGATGATCGATGAACTCAGGATTGTTGTTGGCCGATTCCGGCGAAACAAACGGATCGGGATCGAGTATTGGTTCGGTCAGGTCGAATTGATAATAGCCATCGTAGTGAATGCAAAAGTCGGTAACGACGATAGTCCGGCCTGGTTTCAAAAAGATGTTATTGGGTGTCAAGTGTCGATGAATGATTCCTTGTTCATGTGCGTGTTGAATCGCGATACAGATTTGCAGAAACAGGCAACGTAACAGCTGTTCGTCGGCCAGTCTCGAAGTTTTGGCGACCCGCTTCAGGGAGGGTTCGTTCAGGTACGGGGTCGCAATAAAAGGGACACCTTCCTGCCAAAATCCAGAATCAGCGACCTTTAAAATGTTGGGATGTTCCAATGAGCGTGCCGCATCAGCATCTTTGAGAAACAGTTTGACGTGGTCGGGCGAGGTCAGCTTTTCGACAAATGGAATTTTCAGGGCAAAAGATTCCATTTCTGATTCGCATTCTTCCTTTGCTGCGAGGTAGCAGGTCCCCAATCTGCTGTTACCCAGCAGCCCCAGCAGTTCATAACAATCGAAACCCAGTTGTCGGTAACGTGATGGCTCGAACTTTGACCAATCGATTTCGGAGCTGGATTCCGCGCTCTCCATGTCAGCGGCTGGAAGCGAGAGCGATTTGCGCAAGTTTTCTGCCAAGGTTCCCGCGGGCATCAATTCCAAGCGCGTGAGGCAGTGTTCACAATCGTCAATGTGCTGACTGATCTGCTGCAGCACATCTTCATCAACGCAACCTTCGTTAAAGGCCTGAAGTTCTTTTTCGGTAGGACAAGGTTTGCGGAACAAGATAATGCTTGGCAGGAGAATGCTGAAGAGGCGCGTGAAAATCAGGGAGCCGGAAACTCGATGAAGGGTGACTCAGACGAGATCTTTAAAAACCTCGCGGATTCGAGCGAGAATTCGGCACTTGGTCTGATAAACCACGTTCACGCTGATTTTCAGATCTTCGGCAACGTCGCGGGCCGGGCGTTGATCGATGACGACGCCGGTAAATGCCGTCTTTTGCGTCGGTGTGTATTCACTTTCGACCCAGTCCATGATGCGACGGAAAATCAGGTTTGATTCCAACGGGAGTTTATCGCCGGAAACCGAATCGAGAAGACTACCGCTGCTGGGATCATCCCCGGGGATCTGGCTCAGTCGTTCTTGCCAACTGCTGCCACCGATGGTCTTCAGTTGGGGCTGGCCGAGGTGGTTGGAGTAAATGAAGTTGTGAGTAATGGTTCGTAACCAGCCGCGGAACGATCCTTTACCGTCTTTCTTGGTAAATGAGTCAAGCCGGTGATAGACCCGCTTGAATACTTCCTGAATGATGTTGTCCAACTCGTGGGGGCAACGCACGCCTTTTTTCCATGCCCAGTGGCGGATCAGCGGAGCGTAGATCCCAGTCACCACCTTCCAGGCTTCCGGCTCGTCTCGTCTGGCCAAATCGATCAGGCTAAGGCGAGTCTCCAACGCATCATCCGGAAATTCATTGTTCGCGGTCATGGGGCCAATTCATCCTCCGATTCTGTTGCTGAATCCTCAATATAATCATCTGCGATTCGGTTTCAAAACAGAATTTGTCGCTGCGGACAACGAAAAGGTGATTCAAATAGTAGGGCTTTCGGTTTGTTCCGGGCGAATTTATGTCAAGAACTGCTTTGGCGAACCTGTGACACGAAATCCTCAACGGAGATTTCCTGCTCAAGGAGGCGTATTTTTTGAGGTTCGGTCAACGGAATCAGCCACAACAACTGGACGGGGTCGCCGCGAAAGACTGGCAAGTTGCTTTGGCGGTTTGGGTTTAAAGCGGCGTCATTGACAAACAGGGCGGCGTCGACTCCCGGATAAAGATTTTCCAACCGGCAGGTATGACCGTGCCCAAACCAGTTGAAATGTTGCCAGGGATAGGCCGCCAGACTGCTCAGCGCCTGACGCGCGTTAGCGATCGTCGCTTCATCACATCCGGCCGTCAATTCCAGGGCTATTTCAATTCGCCGAAATTTGCTGGGCTGGTCAGCATGCAGTTCAACCGTTGGTTGAGGGCAAAGTGACATGGCAACGGTTGCCAGCACTTGCCGTTCGTCCGATTGGTAATGAACGAGGCCGCGCGGAGGAAACTTGCCGCCATCAATCGAAAAATAGTGCTCTGTTGCGCGGCCTACCGATGCCGTCGGCAAGAAACGGGACTGGTACGCGGCCATGATTTTTGTTTGCAGCTGCGAAAACGGATCTGGAGTCCGCGAAAACGAAGTCCAGAATTCCTCGGCGTTCGTAATCCGTTTTTGTAATTGAGGATTGGTTGGCATGGGCCAGCAAACGGCACTTTCCGACGCACATTCGGAAGCATAGCCGTGAAAGCCATCGAAACCGCTCCAGGGAGGAATGACCGCAAGCGTTTCGGTGGAGTTCAAAGGATTCGAAACTTGCCTGAGCGCCGCGGCATTGCCCTCCTCGAACCAGACAATTTCGAGATCGTCCGGTGCGGGCAAACGTCCGGGGTCCAGTGGTTTACAATGCGTGCGCGGCAGCATCGGCGGGATGCCTTCCCGGGCCTCGGCTTCATTCAGAACATAAGGTCCGATTTTCAGGTTGCGTACCCAGCAGGCGCGTGTCCCAAAGTTCTGATTCGTGTTTGCTGAGCTACCATTGAGATAAAAATAGATAGACCGCCCATCGTGTTGTACGATCGCGTCGACCGTACCGTAGGGTGAAGTCTCAAAAAGCAGAACTTCCTGCGATTCGTCAGGTTTTGGTTGATCGGCCTGATCTTTCGACATGGCGCAATGGCAGAGTGGGATGAATGAAGGAAAGGGATGATTGGGAGGGCGAAACGAAACCATCGCCAAGATGACAGGGTACAATTTAGCCACGACCCCGGTTATCACCCAGCCCTCGGTAGCTTTATAATTCGGCTCATCGGGATCCGGGGCAAAGCCAAATGGACCACTTGGCAATTGAATTTAGCCCAGAAAATCCTGTAACGCGTCGGGACGAAGTTGGATTCCAACCCGGAACCATCCGTCCAGCCAACAAGCACCAGCGACCTTAAGCCGTTTTGGCAAACATGATTAAAGATTCTGAATCGCAAACTGCCGTCGCCGAATTGTCGGATCGCCAGCGGTTGGCAATCCAAGTGGATTCGCTTCACAAGACCTACTCCGAAGGTCTGGTATTTCGGAAAAAGTTTGAAGCGCTCAAAGGAATTTCGTTCGAAGTAAAACAAGGCGAGATTTTTGGATTGCTGGGTCCCAACGGCGCGGGCAAGACGACGTTTCTAAAAATCCTGCTGGGCATTATTCGAAAATCCGGCGGGCGTGCCACGATGCTGGGTTATCCGGCCGGAAGTCGGCAAGGTCGAAAACTGGTTGGCTATTTGCCCGAACATCTCCGAGTTCCCATGCACATGACGGGTTACACCGTGTTGGAATGCTATGGAAATCTCAGCAATGTTCCCAACCGCGTGATCCGGAGCAAAAGGGATGAACTTCTGGATCTTGTTGGATTGACAGGCTGGGCGACACAAAGCGTCAAGAAGTATTCCAAAGGGATGTTGCAACGATTGGGGCTGGCCCAAGCCCTGTTACACGATCCGCAACTATTGGTGCTTGACGAACCGACCGATGGACTTGACCCTCGCGCCCGCGCTGAAATGAGGGATATCATTCGGCAGCTCAAGAAGCGCGGAGTCACGATTTTTTTGAACAGTCACCTGCTACAGGAAGTCGAAGTTGTCTGCGAGCGGGTTGCGATCCTTGATCGAGGGGTCATGAGATACTGTGGGGCGGTCGATCAGATTGGAAAATTTGTAAACGAATTGGCAGAGAGCACGGGCGCCAGCGACGGTGCAGGATTCCAGAACATGACCGGCAACGCGATTGAAATCACAATCGCTGGCCAAGATCCGGAGGCGGTAAATCGCTGCTTCGAGGGCGTGAAGTTCGAAATCAAATCAAGATCCGGTTCCCAGTTCGTTGTACGAGCAACGATGGATGTTCAAACAGAGGTCGACGCGCTGATCGATCGTTTGCGGTCGGAGAAAATCAGTGTTATCAACCTGGTTCGACCGCGCGTTTCGCTGGAAGACGCGTTCCTGCAAATTGTTGAAGAATAAACTATCTCCGAGGAGTTAACACTCAGCATGCGACCTTACTGGGCCATCATCAAAGATTCCTTTCGAGCCGCACTCGCCTCGCGCGTGCTTTACGTTTTGCTGGGTCTGATCACGATTCTCTTGCTGGCGTTAGCGCCCTTTCATGTTCGTGAAGTATTGGACTGGAAAATCCAGTTTGGCCAACACGTTCCCAATCCTGAAATGTTGGCCCGCCGGCTGGTCGAGGACAAGGAAGACGGAGAACGCCGCGACGTAGCCAGGATCTGGAGTCAGTTGTCCAGTGATTTGCAGAACGATTTGGTCGACATTGTCAACGAACGTGACCCGGATGCCGACGAAAAAACGCGGGCGCCCGGTGCGGGTCAACGCATTCAGAAGTATCAATCATTGATTGCCGAACTCAATTCGATGATCGAAGATCGGACTTTTTATCGTTCGGAAGACTGGGAAGGGCGTGCCCAAAGCCAGGAGATCGAAGATCTTATCAAGGCAGGGCCCGATTCGTTGAGTGACGAACAGTCGCGGAGGCTGAATCGGTTGCTCATCGCCAATGCCGTATCACCCGCGATTCAAACCGGATCGCCTACCGCGCTGGATTTCTATTACGCTACTTTTAAATGGGGTTTCCTGTCGACCAACCAGACGCAGCAACAATTTGCCTCCAATGTAGCCAGCGTGATCCCGGCAATTTTTGACAAATTCGTGATGTCGATTGGTCTGTTCATCGCCATTCTGGTGACGGCGAATATCATTCCCGAGACTTTCGAGCCAGGTTCTCTTAACCTGTTACTGAGCAAGCCGATCACGCGATCCGGGTTGTTCATTTCGAAATTCGTTGGAGGCTGTGCTTTTGTCGCCCTCTGCGCGGTGTACCTGTTTCTGGGTACCTGGATCTGGCTGGGGTTTGGGTTGGGGGTTTGGGACCGGGCGTTCCTGTTAAGCATACCGCTCTACATCCTCGTATTTGCGATCTATTACTCGGTATCTGCCCTGGTGGGGCTTACCTATCGCAGCGCAATCTTGGCCATCGTCGTGACGGGACTGTTTTGGGCTCTCTGTTTTGGAGTTGGCTCGATCTACGGGTTTCTCAATAACCGAATGGAGAACCTGAAGCTGGTGGAGGTTTCACCACTCGGAGAGAAAACGATTTGCGTGGACGGCGTTGGCAAGGTCGTCGCTTGGGACGACGGCAAAAATGCTTGGCAACCGCAAGCCCAGGCCGATATGCGGGAAGACGAGGAGATGGCGATTGGAATCGTAATGTACATGGATACGCTTCGTGAAGATTCCATGCGCATGCCTCCCATTCTCGACCCCCAGTCGCAGATTGTGATGATGGGAATGGCACCCATCATTAACCCGTTGGCGAGAGACCATCAGGATTGTATTGTCGCTCCACTGGACGATCTGAATTTCGAAAAGATCGGAAAGCTTCCGCGGGACGCCATGCGATTGTTCGCGGCCAAGGACGGACCGATCGCGGTTACGTCGTCGGGGAGGTTCTTCCAACTCAAGTCGCAACAGCTTGCTCAAATTGCGTCCACTGCCGCCAGTCGCACCAGGATGACCGAGTCTGAAAACAAGAAAGATGAAGACCCGACCAGCTCTCCGACGGACCAGTCAACGGCGGCTTCCGAAGGTTCAGAAAATGGCGAAGATGAATCGAGCCAACCCGAATCCACGATGGACGTCGAATCACTGTTTGAGCGGATTGGCCCTGAACGTCCGGTGATGGTTCGACGCAGCGGCAATGCCGATTTCAATCATTCCACAGAAGAAATTGCTGTCTACGATCGCGGGAAGCTGGTGGTCTTTGAGCGGGAGGGTGATCAGTACGTACAAAGCCGTGCTTTGGAAATCAACACCGGTGCCAATTCGACGATGAGCTGTCGGGTCGCCTTTGAAGGGCGGACGATCATGCTGGTGTTGGGTAACGGGCAGGTGATTACCATTGATGCCGAGAAAATGGAAGAAAAAAATGGCTACCTCCCTGAATCTCGATTTGCTATCGACCAAGTCAATGCTTCCCGAGATGGACGTTGGTTCACCTTGGTTTACCGCAACAAAAATGCCTGGATCCTCGACACGCAGGATGATGAGCAGATCGGCAAAATCAATGCCACGGGGCAGGGAGACATTTCTGCGGTGGGCTTCGACGATCAAAATCGCATGTGGGTTGTCGACCGAACGGACCGTGCCTGCCGCTACGAACCGGACAGCTTTACCAAGGAAATCGTCCATTCGCCAACCGGTAACTGGCTGGACTGGGCTTACCGATACGCGGTTCGACCATTCTACCGAGTCTGTCCCAAGCCAAGTGAATTCTACAAAGTGGTGACCTATCTTTCGAGCACCACAGATGCTTCGACCAACCGCGACGTCGATCTCACTCGCGCCGAGACACCGGAAGATCCCTGGTCTCCGCTGTGGAGCGGGCTGGGTTTCATGGTCATCATTCTGCTGATCTCGTGTACGGTGTTCCACTTTAAAGACTATTGATCACCAGCCTGTTATCCTTTCAGGAAAACCCGTTGAGTTAACGGATTCGTCGAATCTTTCGAGATCGCACGCAAGTATTACAGTCCATACAACCGGATTGCCCGTTACTCCAATTCGTTCTCTATGTCCGCGAATAATCGAGTGTTGGCGGTAGGAGGTGGTATTCTTAGTTCGTTACGTGCTCAACGGATTGTCTCTGCGTACTGGCGTAGATTGGTGCTACCGTCAAACAACTTGACCGCGATTTGTCGTGGCTTGTTCTTTTTCGGAGTGACAGCAGCAATCAGCAAAAATTCCGATTTCTTGCAGAAACTCATGGACTTGACCCAAAGGTGTCACGGCTTCTGCGATACGAAAAGTGCAAACAACAAAGCACTTTTTTTGGAGACACGTTTAATGGCCAAGTTTTACATCCAATCTGGAAAAGTTTCTTTCATCGTCTGTGCGAGTGACACCGAGGGCGCTGCCCTGTGGGTCATGCACCGGATCATGGATCGGAAAATCTGCGAATTCGAGCAAGCTCAAGCAGATTGGGCAGACCAATCATCGGGCGATTGTGATGCAATCGAAGACCCGTCGATCGACGTACCTCAAGCGATTCCGTATGACGCCATGCTCGATGGACTGGCTGAATTTGGAGAATCAATTTCGCTGAGCGAACGCGGTTTTGGGCGCAATGAAGCGGGTGAACTCAAGACCGAAGATATCTTCCACCAGTGGCGACAGTTGATGCTGGCCGTCGATCGACTTCACGACGAATTGGGATAGAGGGGAATCGTTGGAGGAGAATCATGTTCCGTAATTTGTCGTTCGTGAGTATTCACGGACAATTACGATAGCGAAACGAACTCCGTAATTCAGTCGCCAACACCGATATCTTCATTGCACATTCGCATCATCAGCTCCATCTCCTTCTCCTCGTGTTGAGACAGGCATTTGCAAAATTCGTCCAGGCTGGCTGACAATTGCTTGACCGTGATCTTTGGTGAGCATTCGTGGTAGACGATCTGCTCGCTCATTTCGACCAATTGGTTCAATTGCAAAAAAAGCGTCTCGTGTTCCGTCTTCAGAATACCGGCTTGATTGCAAACGGACGGATTGGTCTCGGCCGAATGTTGGAAATAGCCGTAAAATTCCTCCAGTGCAAAATAGGTTTCCAACTCGTCTCGAAGTTGGCCCAGCAGTTCGGATGCCTGGCGAGCTGGCAGCTCCGTGGGAGCACTTAGATGTTGCTGGATGTTATTGAGCAGCTGCCGGAACTCATAGTCCTCTTTGATTTCCTGCAGAAACGCGACATTGATGGTAAAGCCGACCGCTGCGGCTCCACCCTGGCGAAAATCTCGCTCTGACATCCAAACGCTCATTGCTCATCCTCGATTTTGAAAAGTTAAGCCTTCAGTCACTGTGCCAATCGGTACCTCGTTGTCAGTCGTGCCTTGATATCTCAGTCGATCCAGTCGACTGCCTCGTTCCATTTTATCCGTTTTTGGTACCATGTCCAAAAAATGAATATGCCAGCATTTCGACGGACATCATAATGAAACCATATGGCCCTTGGACGATCAAACAGAGCGATAAGGTCTATGTTGACTCCTTTATCGACGTTCAGCTTGATCAGGTCATCCGCCCCGATGGCCGGGATGGCCAACATGTAGTCGTCAATTTAAAGCCTGGCGTCTGCGTACTTGCGATCGACGATGAGGATCAAGTTTACTTGACCAAGGAGTTTCATTACGGCATTGGACGAAATTCGATCGAAGCGGTGAGCGGCGGCATTGAAGCGGGTGAAGATGCATTGCTTACCGCTCGGCGAGAGTTGCAGGAAGAATTGGGATTGGTTGCCGAGAATTGGGAGTTCCTGGGCACGGTCGACCCGTTCACGACGGTCGTGGTTTCACCAACCCGACTTTATGTCGCACGTGGGCTTACGGAGGTTCCCCGCGACCTCGAGGGCACCGAGTTGATCGAACGAATCGTGATGCCATTATCCGTTGCGGTAGAGAAAGTCATCTCGGGTGAGATCACCCACGCACCTTCGGCGATCGCAATCCTGCGTACCCACGTTTTTCGCAGCCAGTAGTGTTTTGCCGTGATCCAAAACAGCTATCGTTCAGGGCCCTGCCGGTTTGCGCCGGGATGTCACGATCATCACCGCCGCGACGATCATTCCGCAGGCGCCGATCGGCCAAAATTCACTGACACTTCCGCCCGACCTTACACAATCGACTGCCCAGCCCAGCAGCGGGGCAAAAATCAATGTTGACAATCGTTGTGCTTGGCTTTCAATCGACAGAATGGTCGCTCCCTCGCTGGCTTCTGAGTGAGAATCGAAACGGGTGACTAAGATCGGCCGCCAAAAGTTCTTGAGCATATGAAGCAATAGAAACGCAATCACGAGCAGAATGTCAAATTGGTACCAGGCAGCAATCGTAATCACGCAGAATAGAATCAGATTGGCGACCCAGAGATTTTGGGCCGATGATTCCTCACCCCCCGACCGCTCGACCAGCCGGTTTGCGTTTCGACTGGCCCATGCTGACAACAAGAATAGTACGGCATAAACCGGTCCGATCAAAAGTGCCGTCTTCTGGGCGTCGTTGAGAAAATTGGATCCGGCGAGTTGCGGACTGGAGCCTTCCAGACGATCACCAGATTGACTGGCGAGAACTGTCGCGATACCAAGTACAGCCACCGATTGAAGGACCGGCTGCAAATAGTCCTTGATCGCATTGAAGTAACCTTCCCACGACATGGATTCCAGTACCAATCGACGCAAATCGCGTTTCTTGATGGCTTTTACTAGCGAGTGCTTTAGCCGGGCCATCGATTCGACGATCGACTGAGCTTTTGGATGGTCTCCGTCCAGTGTTTTTGGATAAGTCGCCAAGTTGACCAGGTTCGCGACGTAGGGAACGATCGCAAAATAGAAAACGAAAGCGTAGCTGCCACTGACCAGCACAAAGATCGCGGCAATCACTCCCGACAGCGCCGATCCAATCTGACTCCAACTTCGCGTAAAACCATATATCGAGGTCCGTTCTTCGCTGCGACCCTGCAGGCGCAACCACTCAAAAATCATCGCTTTGTGCGTTCCTGTGCGAAACGTATCCCCTACGCCGTAAAGGGTCATTCCCAAGAACAGCAACGCCGTGTTAGTGGCGGTTCCCAACACAAAAAAACTGACGATGTAAGCAACAAACGAAACAACCATCGCCCCCCGGCGTCCAAACGAATCCGCCAATGCTCCAGACGGAATCTCCAAGAGATTGACCGTCAGATCCCGACAAGCCAAAAGCAGGCCAATCACGAAAAAACTGAGGCCGCGATCCAAGAAGATCAACATCAAAAACGGTTCGAAGTACCGTTGATTTTTGAGGAAGCCATACAGACAAAAGCGAAACAACATCATTTTCGGGCACGTGAAGCGGGTGCCGCATTTCGGGATCGGTCAGGGGGCACGATGCTTGACGTTGGCAAACATCTCTTGCACCTGAGTTTCGGGGATGTTGGAATTGGGGTACCGGATGGACACGCACATGCCCGTCACCCCGGCTGCATTTTTATAAAAGCCAAAGTATTGGGCGACTTGCGATGTTTCGGCGATGACAGGTTTCGGCGATGCCGCATCGGTCGTCCCTGAAACCGATTGGGACACTTCGTTATTCGGAAGGGTCGTCGAACCATCCGGGGACGCTTCGACTGCCGCGTCAGCCACAATGTCAAAGACGGTTTTGCGGACCTCGATGTCCTGTCCGCCCATTTTCCAATTCAGGATCCTGGAATCGGTCTCTTCGAGCTTGATATCGGACGACAACGTCCGTCCGCGCAGGTGGGCAATGATCTGGCCAGTCGGTTGTTGCAGGTTGGGCCGGTAATGGACCAGGTGGACTCGGATGGTGCGCTGTTTAGGACTGGTGCTATCGACAAAATCAAAAAAATATTGCGCATTCAGAATCTTGGCGCCCCGGGTCGGCGTCAGTTTGGCCGGAGGAGGTTGTTCGAAAATCGTCCCAAATAGTTCGACGATTTGCGCCGGGTTTTTTCTGACGTCCATTGTTAGAAATGTTGCTGCCAAGATGACTCCAAACCCAATAACGATCATTCCGCCAAACAATCCGAAGACCGAACCCATGATGGTCCCGGCAATGGCCGCCATTCGATCACCCGGCCCGGGTCTCGAAAAACGCATTCTCAACAGACTGCGAACGCCGTAATAAATCGCAGGGATTCCGGTAATAAACAGCAGGATCAGGGAAGACAATCCCAGCCAGAAACTTCGCCATGCCCACCGGTCGGCAGAAACTTTTTCGGCCTCGCCCAATCGAAACAGGTGCGAACAACTGACGCAACGGACTTGCTGTCCTTGGGGAATTCCCTCGACGAACAATTCGGCGTGGCATTGCTGGCATTGAGTCATTTTGGAGCCTTGTTCTATTTTCGCATCAGTCGGGTGCCGCAAATCAAATCGGCAATACCGCGGGAGGGTCGGGTGATGGAAATCGCAAGACCGATCAACACGATCAAAAATACCGGAACCACGACGACCAACAATCCGATAAACAACGGTGGAACTTCAGCGGCCAACGTTTCCGTTTGCAGTCGATTGATACCCAGGCCCATATGGACCAACATCGCAAAGATGACCAGGAACAACATCACTGGAAACCAGCCAACCCAGTTGCGGATCGCGCAGCGAACCTGCGAGGCAGGCATCAAATCCGAATTCCGCCGTACTGATACACCGGAAAATCGAAAGGCTGGCCCACCGCGGAACAGGTATCCGAAGGAAAGCACAATCAGGCTGGTTAATGAAAACAGGAACATCCCTAGCGAAATTGCCGTGGCGTCCAGTTTGAACGCCGCGAACAGGCTGGCGACCAGGATCAGGCTGAATACCGGCGAATATTCCATTCCGAAGGTAGCGGCGGAGACGCCCAGGCGATCATCCCACTGCCAGGCCGAGGGACGGTCCTCCATCGACTCCAGGTATTGTTCGATTTTCCGCATCGCCTCGGGATCACCCTGGTAATGATCCAGATGCTCGCGAAACAGCAAAACGTGCTCCGGAACGACGTGATTGGCGATAATCGCATCCAGAAGCGCAGTGAGGATTTGAATGGGGTTCGATTCAGGTTCAGCGGACGTCGGCCCAATCCCGCTGATGAATGTTATTCTGCCAGCGCGATCAATCCAGATTCGGTCAACGGAACCGGGGGCTGTTGGGTCATGATTTCTTTCGCCGGCGATAAATTCTTCCACAACTTCCTGCAGGACTGGGAGGAAGGATGACCATCCCAGGGGCGGCGAGTGCAAAATGAACTCAAGCAATGGGCAACCCTTCAAGGCTTCGGTTACCAGCCATTTTCGGTTACCCGACTCGCGCCTGGCGACCGTCCTGATTTTCGTAGAGCGGGAGTGACTTGAATCCAGATCGACGCTTTCAAAGTCCGCAACTGAGATAACCCACAGGTCTCGGTCCAACGCGCGGTCTTTTGCCAAATAGAACTCATGGGTTGCGTCGCCGTTGATCGAAAACCGACCGACAATCTCCAACGAATCAAGCTGCGGCAGGTCCGGACCGTCGTCGGTCACGGCGACCGGAATCGTGATGGGAACATTTTGCGGCCGATTGAATTCCAGGGCGCCTGCCAGACGAACCACTCGCGTGCCGGTTAACCAATCATGAATTCCACGATAGCCGTTTTTCTGCCGAGCCGTGGACATGCAGACTAAACTGGGAATCCAACTCAGCAATTGATAACCCTGAAGCTGTATCAACATATTGATGGTGGCGGCAGGGTCGGTGGAAAACTCTGGGTTAAAACTGAGCAAGTACGCGGGGACCGTCACGCATAACTGGGAAAGTCCGGGAATCAAAGCGGCTCGCATGATCGCTGGCAACAGTTGAGGCGCTTCATTGCGATGATCGATGACCCGCATGCCCATCAGCCATTTTCCGATCGTGCGTCCGAACTTCCATTCGGGAAAGGCAAAGTAAACCACCAACGCACCAAACTGGGTGAAAATGTTGAGTAGGTTAAACGTTTGCATGTCAGAAAAAATCAATACGATCCCGGAGAATTGCGCAAAGACCGCCACGAAGATACTCGCGATTAACGAATCGATGAAAAAAGCGGCCAATCTTCGCCCCAGATCGGCTTTGGAGGCTCCGCGAGTCGAAAACGGCAACAATGCGTTTCGCAGCTCCATCAGGTTTTCTTGTCGTTTGGCGGGATCCTTTTCCAATGATTGTTGGATGCTGCGGGCCAGGTCTTTCGGTACGCCGTCGGCAACCTCGCGAATGTCCGGAGCCGTGTCCGAAGCGATGCTGGCGATCACTTGCGCTGCATGGCCGATGAAGGGTGCCCGACCCGAGAGCAAATAGAAAAGCGTGCCACCAAGCGCGTAGATGTCTGTCCGCTCGTCAACTTCCGAAGCTCGTAACTGCTCGGGTGCTGCGAACTGGGGTGTTCCCATGAACGTTCCAGTGCGCGTCAGGTTGGAATCGCCGAGGAAGGATTTGGCCAGTCCAAAGTCGCCAATTTTGACGCGACCGTCGTGGTCAATGAAACAGTTGGATGGTTTCAGGTCGCGATGCACGATGCCGGCGTCATGCGCACGCTGCAATCCATCGATAATGTCCAGCACATGGTCAACCGCTTTCTCCACGGGCAATGGACCCTGTGCCTCGACGACATCTTTCAGGGTTCCGCCCGACATCAGCTCCATCGTGATGTAAAACTGATCGTCGAATTGGCCCGCCTCATAGACGAACGTCGATCGGGGGTGATTAATTGACGCTGCAATCTGACTTTCCCGTTGAAATCGTTCGACAGAATCGTCGGTTGCCAGTAAAGCCCGTGATAAAAGCTTCAGCGCAACCTCTTGCCCGGTATGCTGATGTTTGGCCTCGTAAACCGAGCCCATTCCGCCTTGCCCAAGTTTGCGTACGATGGAGTAATGGCCGATAGTCGTGTTTTCCGGGATGCGGTCCTGATCCAATTCTCCGCTTGGCTTTGTTCCCGAATTGAGCTGTTGAGTTTCGGTCGAAAATTTGACCGGAGGCATGGTAGCCATTTCTTCGGCGGGTGGCCGGTCAAGGGGTACGGTCGCTTCCGATTCATCAAAGGCTTCGATCGACGAGGGAAGAGGTTTGCCGCACTGGCTGCAGAATTTCGGCGCCGAACCCTCAAAGGAAAACGTTTGGTGGCAGGAAGGACAGTGAATTTGCATTCGGAAACACCAAACAAGCTGAGATATCGAGTCAGATCGCCTCGAACAAGCGAGTTACAAACCTCTAATTTACCACGAGGTGGTATCGGATTCCGCTTTCGACGCCATTAAAATCGACATATCTGTCCAGACAAACCCGAAGATCACTTTTGTCGAGCAGGTAGCCGACAATTCAATCTGTCCATCTCAAGTTATTCCCGAACGAGTGAGTCGAACTGTGGCCGAACGAACCAAATACCAAAAAAATATCATCCGCAACTATTATGACAATCGAGAGAGCATCTCGCTGCAACGAGCTCAGGAAATTGTTACCGAGCTCTATTTGTCCGAAGGCAAGAAAAGACAGAAACACTGGCAAAGTCTCGCCAATCATCTTGCCAAACTGAATGTGAAACCGGATCAAATCGACCATCTGATCCAACAAGATGACCCTCAGTTAGCTGCCAAGCTGATCACGAAATTGGGACAGGATTGATGCTGACACGTGAGCAGTCGGAACGAATCAAGCCAAGGTTGCTGGCGATCCAAATCGTCTCGCTCGGCATTCTGATGGGCGCAATCCTGTTTGCTGGCGTCGTTGCGACGATCATCGACTGGAATGATCTCAATCGAAATGTCAAATTGATGAGTTTGATCGGTGCCGCGACCGGTTGCAGCATGTACGGACTGGCCTTTATCGCATTGAAGATCTTCTCGTCGTCGTCCACTCAGTCATTAGCGTTCGAGCTTAAGAAGAGCAATCAAGAATTGGACGAGGAACAAGCGATTGACGGTTGCTTGAATCAACTGCTGACCAACAAGATCATCTTCTCAGCCATCGTCGAAGGTGCAATATTCCTGAACCTGATGACATTCATGCTGGAACAGAGTGTCGTCGCCCTAACCGTTGCTGGCGCTGGAATCCTGTTGCTAGTGATTTCTTTCCCTTTCAAATCACGACTGATCGGGCAATTGACCAATCAGTTACGTGGCGTCAAAGAAGATTTTCAATTGATCCGCTAGCTTGTCGAGATTGAAAGCATCGATTCCGTTCGAAGCCTTAAAGTCCTGCAAGACCCCAATTGGCAGACTTGGCAGGGCGGGTCGTCGAGGAGGAGTAGCAACTCTGCGGCAACCGGGTTTGAGTTGCCTGCCATGCCGGAACCCATTTTGCCGACTTTCTCTGGGTCGACGCAATTGATCCTGCTAGACTCGCCTGGCGTTCCTCTTTCCAGGGTGCAAACCGTGGGGTCAAACGCTTGCCTCCGTTCGTGGTTTCGACGATCTGGCGAGTCAGGCTCAGATTCGTTGGCGGTTTGACGTTTCGGTATTTGATTGTTTTCAGGGCAGGGTGGTCATGGAAGATCAGGCTAATAGGACAGTCCGGCTTCGTCTGAAGAAGATTCACGTCTGTTGGCTTTCACTGGCAGCGCTGCTGGTCAGCTGCCCAAAAACGTGCCGGGCCGACGGCAATCTTGCCCGTGAAGAGATGCCGATCAGCTGGCAGGAAGACGCCGATCTAACGGATGTCTTTTTTCTCAACGAGAATCTCGGTTGGGCGGTTGGTGGACAGGGAATCGTATTGAAAACGGTCAATGGCGGCAAAGACTGGACTGGAATTTCCCGGGCCAACCAGTCATTTGCGAAGCAGATTCCGCTGGATCAGAAAATTCGCAACCTGCGTAACGGTGTCCGCACCAACTGGACGGGTGTCGCGGATGGTCGTTCCAACCGGACCAAACGGATTCGTTGTCGGCTGGAAACGATCCATTTTGTCGACGAGCTAAACGGCTGGATCGGGGGCGGATACAGCGTTCCTTATGTAGACCGTTCGAGGGCGGTCGTCTTGAGGACGGGAGACGGCGGGATTACTTGGCGGGAAGTCAAGGGACTCGTCATTCCACGCATCCACCGCATTCACTTTGCCAACCGGTCTAACGGCTGGGCGATTGGAGAAACTGGCAACCTGTTTCGCACCGGGATTTATTACACGGGCGACGGCGGGGAGACCTGGTCCAGTCAGTCATTGGGGCGCATGCCCGACTGGATCGATGGCGACCAAATCGCAGGCACTTTCGTGAATCTGGATGCCAGCGGACAACCCGGTATTGTGAAGCAAAATCGCTATGAAGCGAGTGTTGTATTGGGTGAATACAACGGCAGGTTGGCACGAATCAAGATGCTTGATGCCAACAAGGGCTGGGCCGTTGGCGACGCAGGTTCGATTCTGCAAACCGCCAATGGCGGATTGTCATGGTCCTCCGCAGTCAGCGAGGAAGAACGACAACAACTTCGGCATTTTGACTTAAAAACGTGTTCGCTCTCTCAAAACAGACTGTGGGTGGCGGGAAACCCGGGATCTATCGTGTTCTCAATCGACCTGACCAACGGGTCGATCGAAGCCCATCCAACCGGAGTTCAGCTGCCGATCCAGGACATTGAATTTACCGACGACCGAAAAGGTTGGGCGGTTGGCGCATTGGGAATGATTCTTTCGACGATCGACGGGGGAAAGAGCTGGCAGGTCCAACGGGGGCAGCATCGTGGCGTGGCGTTGCTGGGTGTTTCATCGGTCGCAAGCGAGATGCCTCTGGAGATACTCGCCAGCCTGGCAGGAGAAGAAAATCGAATTTGTGGCGTTACCGTGTTGAATGCTGCCGGGACCGACGAGGTTTGGCAAGCCGTCGAACGCCTTGGATGTGCCACCGCCGTTTTGTCCTCCCAAGATTCTAAATCGACTTACGAGGACCATCTGCAGGATTTGGTACGAACCATTCGTATGCTCCGACCGCGTGTCATCGTTTGCAACTCACGATTCGTGGGAACCGCCGAACAGAACGCGATCGTTGCGGATCCCGAATCATTCGTGTTGGCTGCCATCCAAGCGGCCGCCGACCAAAACGGTTTTCCAGATCAGCTTCGCCGCGCCGATCTGGAGACGTGGCAGGTGGACCGGCTGGCAGTATTGGACCCGACAGGCACGATCACGGTTGATCCGCGAAGAATGTTGCCGCGAACCGGAAGCTTGGTCGAGGATCGGGTGGCGATCAGCCGAGCCCTGTTGGGGCTTCCCCTGGCAGCGACCGAAAAGCCCGTCTATCGAATTCAGCACTTCTCAGTCACCAGTAAACGTAACGAAAGCGATTTGTTTGCTGGACTGGCGAACAGGGGGCGTCCGTTGCCGACGCGAGCAGCGGCCGACGGTTTTCGAGGAAACCTGTCTGCCATCCAATTGGCCAATTCGAAATACAAAAAGTTCCAGCAGTTTGAAAAGATGGATGTAAAAACGCCACACGATTTTTCTGTGTGGCATCAACAAGTCCTTGGTTGGACACTCAGCCTCCAACAAGACATGGCTGGAATCTGGCTCACGCAGTTGGCAGAGAGGTATCTTGAATTGGGGAGACCAGAATTGTCTGCCGCGACTTTGGCGATTCTGGCGAATCGGATCTCGGAGCATGGTTTATCGCCGGCTGCGTTGACCTGGTTAATTCAGTACTACGCCAGCGATGAGATGAGTCAGGTTGCACTGCAAGCCCGGCTAACCGGCGAATGGAAATCGTCGAATCAATCAGCTCAGTCGTCGGCCAACCAGTATGAATCGCGACCTGCTACCGTCCGGGTGAACGGAGTTTCTCACCTCGTGTGGAATCCGGTATCCAAGGCCAAACCAGCCAAGCGGTCGACCGGCAACAAGGAATCAACTCACGTTACCCTGAATGACCCCGGTAATGGCGATGATGACTCCCAAAGTTCACTGGCGATGGACATCGACCAGGCAGCTTTTTTTGAATCTCGATGGCGACTGGCCGGCCAATTCTTGGGTCGATTGGGACTGCGCGACCCTGACCTGGTGGCCGGCGGTCAGTATCGACTGCTCGAATCTCAAATCAATCGGAAGCTCAAGGGTATTTCTCAGACGGCGGGTCCCCTCAAACAGTTGGCCCAACAAGAGGACTTAAATGAGGCCGGAATATCCCTTGGTGCCCAACGAGAACTGGCTCTGGAGGGCCTGATTCCCGACCCACTGAATCAAACCCATGAGTTTCGCTGTTTGGCAGTCGACCAACCTCCTCGACTGGACGGAAAATTGACGGATGACATTTGGCAACAGGCGCTCGAAAACGGTTTCGTAACGCGTTTTGAAACGGCGAATTCCAAAGACTTGCGCCGGTACCAGGAACCGGATCTGGCAATGTTTGCTTTTGATGATGAATTTCTTTACGTCGCGTTTCGATGCATCAAATTGAAAGGGCAGAACTATCAAACATCCCGGCAACCGAGACCGCGAGATCCGGATCTTTCGAGACGAGATCGAGTCGAGTTTTGGTTTGATGTCGACCGCGATTATCGATCGGCCAGTCACTTCTCGGTTGACTACCGGGGCTGGGCGACGGATTGCTGCGGTGGGGCTCGGGGATGGAACCCTGAATGGTTCGTCAGTCGCGCCGATGATGATCAAAGTTGGACGGTGGAGTTGGCGATTCCGTTGGAGCAGTTGGTTCCCACCCCAATCGCCCCCGAATCGGTTTGGGGTCTTCGATTGGCCAGGCGGACGTACAACGGTGACGAACTTTGGGGTCGCGGTTCGCAGCAAGTGAAGTCAGTCGTCGAGGGATTGCAGGTCGGATTTTTATCACAACCGGCTCAATATGAATTAATCCGGTTCAAATAGTGCAGCTGCAGTTTTCTGCCGGACTATAGTTGATTAGAGGAATTGAAAAAGCTGCATGACCGAAAAGCCCGATCTCCGAAATTTCGATAATCCGCGCGAGGCTGCCGAATTTCGGCCTGCCGGCGGGCTTCCGGTATTGGCTCCGGGAAGTTTGAAATCAGCCGATGGCAGCGATGACATTGACTCAACGATCGAAGTTCTCGGCCGCGTACGATCGATGGCCAGACTAAAAGAGCCGCCTTCGGGTCCGATGTCCCCACTTGAAGTGCCCTCGCCGGACAAGACCCGTGGACCATCTGATTTGCCCCCGGACGAGGGGCTTCCGATCACGATCCAGCAGAAAATCCATCGGCACCGGCACCCCCTTTCGTCGATCCTGGTAAGCGTGATGATTCACACGGCGTTGTTGATCGTGTTGATCCTGATTGCTTTTCGATTCCCCGAACCGATTCCGAGAATTGGAATTCTGGCCGAGTTTGTCGCACAACCGGTGACGCCGAATCTGGTCGACTCGGAAACCCAAACGGTTGAGCTTGATATCCCGGAACAAACCCAATCGCCCATGGAGATGTCATTTGAAGATGTCTCAGAGGATGATGAAAAGGAAGTCTCCGAGGATGCCGATTCGGTTTTGAACACGATCTCGGAACACAACCATCCGACGATCAGCGAAATCGAATCCCCGGCACAGCCACGGCAAACCTTGCCAACCGGTGGCGGATTGGAAGGGCGTGACAGCAACGCGCGTGCCCGCCTGGCAGCGACGCGGGGTGGCTCTCGTGCAAGTGAACTGGCCGTCGAGCAAGGGATTCGCTGGATCGTTGCCCATCAACGGGAGGATGGGAGCTGGCGATTTCGGCATCATCAAGGAGAGTGCGATGGTCGCTGTGCAAACCCCGGGACGCGCGAATCGACGACGGCCGCGACCGGATTGGCTTTGATGTCCCTCATGGGCGCGGGTTATACCCACAGGTCGGGACCCTATCAGGAAACCGTGCAGAAGGGCTTGGACTACTTGTTGGAAAAAATCCGGGTTACCAAACACGGCGGAATTCTTGCCGAAGGGGAAGCGGGCATGTACTCACATGCCATCGCGACAATCGCACTTGCCGAAGCGTTTTCGATGACCCGGGATACCAATCTGATAAACGCCGTTGAGTCGGCGCGAACCTACATTGTCACAGCTCAGCACGGTAAAGGTGGCTGGCGTTACAATCCGGGCTATCCGGGCGACATGACGGTGACCGGCTGGCAGCTGATGGCGTTAAAAAGTTGTGAAATCTCCGGCTTGCCCTCCGAGCGAACGATTTGGCAGAAAGCCGAACAATTTATCGATTCGCTTGGTTCCAGCAGTGGACGCTTCGGTTATCAATCTCGCGATGAAAAGAACCCCACCACCACGGCAATTGGGCTGCTATCCAAAATGTATTTGGGAATGCCCAAAGAGCACGGAGGTCTCGAAATGGGAGCTGGCTATATTTTTGATCGCGGGCCATCCAAGACCGATATCTATTTCAATTACTACGCCACCCAGGTGATGCACCATCTGCAGGGCCCAAACTGGAAAATCTGGAACCAGGAGATGCGGGATTTTCTGATCGACTCTCAGGTGAAAACGGCGGGTCACGAGGCTGGCAGTTGGTATTTCGAAGACAAACATGGCCAAGTCGGCGGCCGGTTGTACACGACGGCCATGGCCGTGATGACGCTCGAAGTCTATTATCGTTTCATGCCGCTTTACGAGGACAAGGCAGTCGAGGCAGAGATTAAGAGGCAAGCTCAACGGCTGCGTTAACTTCGGTCATTCGACTCAAGTTCATTCGATATCGACGACCTCATAGTTGTTTTGATGAAATCATGAAATCGCCAACCAATCCAATCGTCCCGGTGCTTGATTTGATGATTGGTCAAGTGGTTCTGGCCACCGGTGGAAATCGTGACGCGTATCGGCCAGTTCACTCGAAACTGACGAACAGTAGCGTCCCCCGCGACGTGGCCCGGGCGATGTTCTATCAGACTGGCTGCAACCATCTGTATCTGGCCGATATCGATTCGTTTGCGGGTGCCGATCCTAACTGGCAAGTTTACAACGAGCTGCTCGAAGGCGGATTTACCTTGTGGATCGACGCGGATTGGCTTTGCAAGAACCGATTTCAACAAATCGCCGACCGGATCAAGGTGCCGGACCAAGTTAAGGTCATTTTATCCTCGGAAACCATGTCGAATTTTGATCAATTCTCGCGGCTGGGCGAGTTGATTGCCGCAGGGATTTCGCCGATCTTCAGCCTCGATCAAAAAGGCGGCTCGGTGATTACGCAATCCGGCGAACTCGCCAGTCTTTCGGGGTTGGAGCTGATCCAACAAGCTTTTGATCAGGGCGTCCGTGACTTGATCGTTTTGGATCTGGAATCTGTGGGCACCTTTCAAGGAATTGCTGAGAATGAACTCGGCATAATTCCGTTGTTGCAGGAAATCAGCCAGGAGCTTCCGGAGCTGCGACTGGTTTCGGGTGGAGGCATTCGTTCGGCCGCAGACGCGCAACGGCTGCTGGATTCAGGATGCCAGCACGTGTTGGTTGCTTCCGCGATTCACGATTGCCGATTCACTCCCGACGACGCGGCCAATCTGCGACCCTTCAAAAAGGACTGCCGGGTTTAGGGACCGGCTCATTTGATCGCAAACAATCTCGATGACCGGGCTGAATACCCTTCAAAATTGAAAAGCCGGCTGTGCGACCGACTGGTCAAAACAAGAAATGCGTTGATCAAGAACGCTAGCAAGTCTGAATCAGATTTCTGATCCGGGAGTAGATCCTGCAGCCTGTAAGTCTCGCTGTTTTTGATGGAATCAAGATTTGGAAAAGCTGGCGTGATTGGCATTGATCCCCTAACCAGTAATCTTTACAAACCGTTTTGAAAATTCTGGTAGGCAGACTGATTCGGCCAGTGGCTTTTCAGGTCAAACCGCTTGTTATTTTCGCCCGTTGATTATTTGTCAGGTGTGGCACGTGTTGTGCAACCAGTCTACATCACACAGCCAGTGGAAATCTGGCCAGGATTGAATGGTAACAAGGAGCTGATTCGTAATAACGAAGGATCGTTGGTCAGTTTCATTTCAGAAACAAACAGAACAGAAGTCAGTCAGGGAGGACGAGTCTTGAAATCAATCATTACCAATTCGCTGTTTGTGGCAATCGCCGCTGTCTTATTCATGCCGCTGGCCGCCCAAACGGCAAATGCCCAAGAAGAGGGCAAGAGTGCGGGGTTGGTCGCTGTCCTCGATGTTGCCAAAGTCTTCAAGGAGCACGGCGATTTCAATTCCAAGATGGAAGCGATCAAGTCCGAGGCAGATGGATTAAAGGTGCAGATTCAGCAACAACAGGAAGGCATCAAGGCCGAGGCACAAGGGTTGGCTCAATATGACATCGGTTCTCCGGAACGAAATCAACTGGAAGCGACTCTGGAACAGAAACAAGCCTCGCTGAGAACCAAAGCGCGGCAGGCGGAGGCCGATTTGCTGAACCGGGAAGCCAAGATCTATTTTGAAACCTACCAGCGAATGCAATCGG
This sequence comes from Pirellulaceae bacterium, assembly GCA_942492215.1. Taxonomy (GTDB): domain Bacteria; phylum Planctomycetota; class Planctomycetia; order Pirellulales; family Pirellulaceae; genus Mariniblastus. Next base: position 405,866 of record CALODY010000026.1, on the reverse strand, counting down.
TTGTATCGAGTATCGCCAACAAGCACGGAATTTCTCTCGTACTTCGATTTGACAGCGAGACGATTGAATCCACAAATCGAGCTGAAGTCATCAAAGGCGTGAATCGTTCCGTCGTCTACCATCGAAGACTGGATCTGACCAATATGGTGATTCGGGAAATGAATCCGAGTCAGGCTCAGGCCTCCAGCGGAACTCAGATCAAGTAGAGTCTCGCCCGTTAAAAGCTACACTTTGAATCGAAGGTCGACGGTCAGTTTTGGTCGTCGATCTTTTTTGTGCCAGAATAGGGGCGCAAGGGTTTCGCCTGCGAGGCTCCTCAGGCAGAGCAGGAAAATCCGTAGATATATCGGGTTCCGTCGATAGTTGCTTTACGCATGAACATTCTTGTATTCGAAGACGCGACGACAAACGGGCTGTTTCCCATTACCACGGGGAAACCGGCATATGCAATCACCTGCGCCGGCTTTCAATTGCATCATTGGCTTTCGCAATTGCCAGGTAACCTGGTGGGAATGGTAAGGACTCATCTGGAAACGTTGCAACTTCACGACTTTCCTGATTTCGCCAATACGTTGGACGCGAAATATGAAAAAACGTGGCTGATTAACGCGCGGTTGGCACCTTCAGTGAGCAATATTCAGAGGTTGCATCAATTTCGTGAAACACATTTTGATACATCGAAGTCAGTCGTTGCCCGGCAGCGATGGGCAGTGGCGGCGGCAATCGTGCCCACCTCCGAATTGATCGATCAAAGTCAGGATCAATGCCGCCAGTCGATTGCACAGATGGGTGACACAAACGATGACTCAGTGGAAGTCATCGAAACCGGAATGCAGCTGTTCGATTATCCTCACGAAGTTATCGATCATCACCTGAATTCATTTCGAGAAAACCTCGAATATCGGATTTCCATCGGCCAGTATGATCAGCCGCAGAAAGCTGTTTACCTGGGCCAGAACGTGGTGCTTTCGGATCACTGCCGTCTCGATACTTCAGAGGGGCCAATTGTGATTGAAAATGGTGTTCAGGTGGGTCCGTTTACCCTGTTGAAGGGCCCCATCTATATTGGCGCCAATTCAAAAGTAAATGAGCATGCTTCCATCAAAGATCGAGTTGCGATCGGCCATACATGCAAGATTGGTGGAGAGATCGAATCGTCGATCATCGAACCCTTCAGCAACAAACAACATCATGGTTTTCTGGGGCACAGCTATCTTGGCAGTTGGGTCAACTTGGGTGCCGGAACTTGCAACAGCGATCTGAAGAACACGTATGGTCATGTCAACATGCAGTACGGCGATCGCAAGGTCGCCTCGGGGATGCAATTTGTTGGCTGCATTGCCGGCGACTATGTTAAAACCGCCATCAACACCAGCATTTTTACGGGCAAACTTATTGGGACTGGGGCCATGGTCTATGGATTTGCGACCACCAACGTGCCAAGTTTTGTAAACTACGCCCGACTGTTCGGTGAAATTGGGAACCTGCCGCCAGAGGTCATCGTTTCCACGCAATCTCGCATGTTCGCCCGCCGAAATGTGACTCAGCGACCATGTGATGTGCAGTTAGTACACGATATGTACCGTCTGACCGAATCCGAGCGTCCAGCGAAGTTGACCGATGATCCGTTGTCGCTTTGACAAGATTTCGGTCCTCACCAGCTCAGCAAATAATCCGTACTGGCGTTACATTCCAATCCACCGGCAGCCCGACTGAGAAATCCGGCACCATGGACTGTCGAGTGATGAATCGTCAGAATATCATGAAGAATTACCGAAAACCCGCTAAAGGCCCAAGAAAACCGAATGTCACTGAGCGAATTCTACGAACACGATCGACCTGCCATCTCGTTTGAACTTTTCCCGCCCAAGACGGAAAAAGGACAAATCAATCTTTATCGGCACGTCGAAAAACTGATGGCGTTTCAGCCGGATTTCATAACTTGCACGTATGGTGCTGGAGGTTCCACACAGTCGAAGACTTTGGAAATCATCAGCAAAGTCAAACAAGACTTTCAGATCCCCGTCGCTTCTCACCTGACATTGGTCGAGAGTAGCGTCGCAGACCTGCGAAATTACCTGATCGCAGCGAAAGAGCAAAAGGTCGATTTCATCGTTGCCCTCCGTGGCGATCCACCTCAAGGTCATTCGGAATTTCAGAAAGCCGAAGGCGGACTGCAATATGCCAACGAGTTGGTGGAATTGATCAATGCCGAGTTTGGAGAATTCGGAGTGATCGTGGCGGGCTATCCGGAGAAACACGTCGAAGCTCCCAGCTTGGACGTGGATCTCGATAATCTGAAACGGAAAGTCGACGCTGGGGCGGACATGGTGATTACCCAGCTGTTTTACGACAACCGAGATTTTTTCCGCTTTCGCGACCTGTGCGAATCGAAAGGCATCACGGTTCCCATTATTCCCGGAATTCTACCGGTTACCTGTCTTCATCAAATCAAGCGGATCACGTCGCTGTGCGGAGCAAAACTGCCTCAGCCCTTCGTTGACCGATTGGCCGAAAGCGAGTCCAGTGACTGGCAATTCCAAGTGGGCGTGGATCAGGCAATCGAACAAACACGCAATTTATTTGATCAAGGAATTCCCGGACTCCATTTGTATGTTTTGAATCGCTCCAATGCCACTGCCAAAATCCTTGGGGCACTGGATGTTCTTAACCAAAGCTAGGCATATTGAAAAAGAAGCAAATATGATCACCCGCATGCAATTCACGATCAACCGATTGGGCCTGACGTTGATTCTTCTCACCGTCGTCTCCGGCGGCATGGCACCGGCTCAAACCGGCAAGTCAACATCCCTCGATTCGAATTACCGTTCGCCACAGTCGATTGACGGATCCCGGGCATCCCGGGACGCCAATCCGTCGCCACAGGCGGGCGACCGCACCGAAAACATATCGCAAGGGCAACGGGTTTTCGAAGCGTTGTTTCGCGAGCTGGATAACATGATTCCAGGGGATTTTGAGCCGGGCTCTGAGGTCAAGAAGTCGATCGAAGATGCCGTGACTGCATTTCAGCTTCGCGACGTCAGTCGTGTGGAGCAGATTCTGAAAGATCTGGCCGCCAGCCAAGAGGGCATTCCTCCAGCAGATTTGCTGTTGGCGACTTTGAGCTACGCGATTCAGGATTCCAATAGCGGATTGCTGCTGCTGGAAAGGGCCGCGGTGAATCATCCGGATTATCCGGGAGTCTATTCGGCTTTTGCGCGGCTGGCAATCAATCAGGGGCGGATATCTGATGCCCTGGCGTTGCTGGAGAAATGCGAAAGCAAAATCGCGGCAGCGGAAGGTCTGACCGAAGACGAAAAACAGTATTTCGATACCCAATGCCTCGATGGTTTGACCGACGTGGCCATGAGGCAAGGCCGTCTGGATGATGCCAGGAAATACCTGGAACGACAACGTGAGGACTTGCCAGACAATGCGAAGGTCCTGATGGTCAGTGCCGAGTTGGAGTTTAAGCAGGGAAATATTGAGCAGAGCGAAAAATATCTCAATAGCCTCAAGGAAAATTTCTCGTCGACACGCGCGCCGGAAACGATCCTGGCGAGTTGGTACTCCAGGTCTGGAAAAAAGGACGAGGCCGAAAAATGGATTCGGGCTGCGGCCGAAAAATATCCGAATGATCCCCAGGTCCAATTGGAGTTTGCGAGTTGGGCAATCGAGCAGGAGGATTTTCCGACGGCCAGCAGTGCCATTATTCGGGCCGAAAAGGCGTCCAGCGAATCGCTGCAATCTCGCAATCTGAAGGGCAAGATCGCATTTGCCAATCAGTCCTATGGAATCGCCGAAGCCCACTTTCAGGCATGTGCCGAGAAGCAGCCCAACAACTTTGAGGCCATCAATATGTACGCCTTGAGCCTGATCGAAAGCGACAAAACCGAGAAACAGAAATTGGCACTCGACATCGCGACTCGGAGTTTCCGAGCCCTCCCGGATAATGTTGTCGCACAGGCAGCACTGGGCTTCATTGAGCTCAAAATGGGTCGAACGGAACAAGCCAAGACCATTTTGACGCGGGCCGCCAGAACTGCTGGTTCGGCCCCCGAAATTGATTATTTTCTGGCATCGTTACTGGCCAAGCTTGGAGAAACGCAACAGGCCAAGCTGGTCCTTGAGTCCGCGGTTAAACACGAGGGGATTTTTCTGTACCGCAAACCGGCTGAACAATTGCTCAAACAGCTCTCTGAATCGACCGGTTCCTTGCCAGAGCCCGAAGATAAATGACGCGATTTTTGGGCGTGGGAAAGCTCCTCGTTCCGCCACGTTTAGATGGCCGATCGGTGTTGTTCGGCCAACGCATTAATTCGCTTGATCATGGCGAACAGGCCGTTTCGACGTTGCGGACTGAGATGCTGATCCAGTCCAAGTTGCCTTAAATAATCTGCGACATTGCTTTCAACGATTTGGTCCGCCGACCTACCGGCGTAAAAGGCCAACAGGATAACAATCAGCCCTTTCACGATCAGCGAGTCGCTGTCAGCCTGGATTTCGAGAGGGGCATCGGCGGCTTCACTGCTCATCTGCATTTTCAGCCAAACCGTGCTCATACAACCTTCCACGATGTTTGCTTGCGATTGAAGTTCGCCGTCAGCATCGGGAAGTTCACGGCCCAAATCGATGATAAAATCATATCGTTCGTCCCATTCGGGAAGGTCACGAAATGTCTCGAGCAGTTCTTCGGTAGTGGGTGGAAAACCTGTCATTCGGATCTTTTCTAAGCGCAGCCGGATTCTCGGGCCATCAACAAACTTTCTGTGCCCCTATCCAGGTCACATTCCTCAACATGAAACTTCGATTTCGGTCGCGAACACGAATTGTAAAAGCACTCGGAGTGGTTCCAAATTTTGTGTTCACCGTTAGTCGCTGATCGCTCTGCGATCAGCACGATTTGTTCGCAGAGCGAACAGCGACTTTCTGCATGTCAATCTTGGAAACACTTAAGCTAATGCATCGTCAGGATTAAGTTTTGGGGTAGCGGGATTCGCCAGAATTCGGACAGCTCGGCGACGCAATGAAGTCTGGCGACGCCAGCTACTTCACCAACCCCGATTCTCAACGTTGACAGTGCACTAGCTTAATATCCAATCGTGGCGGTGCTTCGCAAGAGGTCGACCGCAAACGAATTGACTTTTATGCCTCCGACTCCGTAACTGCACTTGATCATGGTCCATAACGGACGAAAATTCAGCAGTGGATCGGTATTAATCTTCAGCCCGCTGTTCGACTGAAGTGGCTGTCCGTAATCGCAGGTGCCTGCAAAATCGCCGGTGCGTTAAGCAAAGCGGTCGTCTGCTGCATGACTTCCAACGCCAGGCTCCGATAGTCTTGAGCGCCGTTGGAGTCCCCCGAGTACTGAAAAATCGATTGCCCATAACTGGGGGCTTCGGCCAACCGAATATTGCGCCGGACTTTGGTGTCAAAGCTATAAGCATTGGACCAGATCGTGTTCGAATTCCGTTGCTCTTCAAAAAAATCTTCCACGTCGTGTACGACTTCATTCGCCAATCGAGTTCCGGAATCGAACATGCAATAAATGACGCTGGAAAGGCGTAGCTTCGGGTTGAGTCGACGCGCGACCAGTTCGATGGTACGCAAAAGTTTGCTCAATCCATGCAACGCCAGAAAATGGGGTTGCAGCGGCAAAAAAACCTCTTCGGCCGTCGTCAACGCGTTCAATGTCAGGATCCCCAGCGAGGGAGGGCAATCAAAGATGATGTAGTCAAACTCTTCGGTGACATCCGACATCTTGTCTTGCAGGATGATCTCCCTTCCGACGGCGCCGGACAACTCCATTTCGGCGGCGGCAAGATCGATATGAGAAGGGCTGATCCAAAGATTCTGAGCGACCGCATGACGGATTTCATCCAAACCCACTTGATCCGTAAGGACGTCATACATGGAGAGGTAGTCTCCTTCCATGCCGAATCCAAGATGCAATGTCGCGTGGGCTTGAGGATCCAAATCGATGAGCCAAACCCGATTACCGGCTTCGGCAAGCGCCGCACTCAGGTTGACAGCGGTTGTCGTTTTGCCAACGCCACCTTTCTGATTGATGATTGCGATACTTCGCATGGGAAACTCCGTTTTCCTGAAGACCGAATGGGTTCTGGTTCCATAATTCCAGACTCGATCGAAAGTATAGGCCGCCCACCACGAATCGTCATAGACGAATCGGGTAAAGTCGTGTTATCAAAGGTTTCTCGCATTGTGATTTACCAAACTGCTAGCTTATTCGTCTGTAGAATGCGGCGGATCGGAGGCGGTTTTCAGAGCGTGAGGTAGACCCGATGGTCATCTGTCCCAACTCGGCCAACAGAACGTCCTAAATTTCTGCGACAGAACATCGCCACGAAAAGCAAGCTGAAAATGAAACCTTACCTGTTCCAACCTGGTTTGATTCCCTTGCTCATAAGTAATCCGCATAGCGGGACATTTATTCCCCCGGAAATCGCCGAAACCATGACCGTTGCCGGTAATGCAAAGCGAGATTCGGACTGGTTTTTGGCACGGCTGTATGACTTTCCGATTCTCAAACGGGCTGCCGTTATCAAATCAAATCTGTCTCGATACGTCATCGATCTCAACCGGCCTCCCAACAACAAAAGCCTTTATCCTGGACAGGCTACGACGGAGCTTTGCCCTCGATATTCTTTTGACAACAATCCGATCTATCAGGAAGGCCAACAGCCCGATGCGGCCGAACTGGAGAAACGGATCGAGCACTATTGGCGGCCCTACCATCAGCAACTGAGCAGTGAATTGCACCGATTGGTCGATCGTTTCGGATTCGTAATGATGTTGGATGTTCATTCCATTGCGGGAAAGCTGCCGCGGCTATTTGAAGGTGAACTACCGGATTTTAACTTCGGCACGAATCACGGAAAATCTTGTGACGGTTCGCTGCAAGATACGATCACCAAATTTGCGGAATCCATTCAAGGCTACAGCCACGTCATGAACGGTCGATTTATCGGTGGATATATCACCCGGCATTACGGAGAGATGAAGAATGTCCACGCGGTGCAGTTGGAGCTTAATCGTTCGGTTTACATGGACGAAACTACGCTGAGTTGGAGTGACACAAAGGCGTCGAGAGTGCAGCCGGTTCTCAAGCGATTGCTGAGCCTGTTGGAAGAGTGGAAGCCAGCTTGAATTTTGTCAAAGGCTTGTCCGTCAAATGCGCTTCCTGACCGCGGCGGACGGGAGGTTCACAGTGATCGGCAGCCGAAGAATTTTTCGGCGTGATTCACCCGTTCAAGGCCCTTACCAACCGTTCCCATTCTTGGAAGTTTGATTCCATACGATTGCCAATTTCATCTCGCAGCAATTGCAGGTCGTGGATTCTGTCCGCATCCCGACAATCGTTTACGAGTTGTTCAACGACGGCACGAATTGCGTCTTGGCTATTGATCAGATTTTGTTGCAGGCTCATTAACTGATCCTGCTGCCGCTTGACCTGGGAAAGGTGTTGTTCGATTTCGGATCGTCGCTTGCGCAGCGAACCCTCGCGAGCCAGCGCTTCCTTCTCCCATTCGTAGACCCGGGATTGCAGGTTGGCTTCGCGTTGCGCAAGGTCCTTGCGTTGTTCCCTTAGGTGGGAAACCAATTGTTCGACTTGTCGGTTTGGCGGCTTATCCAGTTGGAGTTCATCGAAATCCTGATGATCTTGATCCGGCGAAATGTGAATTCGCAGGTTTGCATTGGTATGCCGATTCGGGCTACTTGACTTAATCCCGGGCAACAACGTCAATGTCGTTTGACCGCCATTTGGCTCCAGTGAATCGATCATTTGCATGACTTTCGCCGGGTTCGAAACGGGTTTGTGAGATTTCTTTGCCGAGTTCATTGTTGGAGTCGCTAAAACGCGTAACCATCAGCCCTTCATCTCATCGGCATTTTGCGTGACTTACATCCATAATGGCTGACAGGAGCGGTTTTGATAATTAGGTAGTCATTGACGGTCTCAGCATGATCGAGTCGTGCCAAATATAAGAAACACGAGGATTACTTGCCTTTTTGCTGGCCAAGAGTCGAGTCTGCCTCGAATCGGCTTGAAGGGCTCATGCCCGCATGAAACAATAGTCCGTTATCGAAACAACTGAAATTTGCAGGCACCTTAAATGAGAATCGAACCTCTTGGCGACAAAGTGGTTGTCAAAAGAACGGATGCAGAAGAAACAACTGCCGGAGGCATTGTGTTGCCGGATTCAGCACGCGAAAAACCGCAAGAAGGCCGCGTTCTTTCTGTTGGAAATGGTCGTTTGTTGGAAGATGGAAGCCGCGGGAAGCCCCAAGTCAACGAGGGTGACCGCGTGATTTTTTCCAGTTATGCGGGAACGGAAATCGAGGTCGATGGTGGCCAGTTACTGATCATGAGCGAATCCGACATTCTCGCCGTTATTCAATAACCCGTTTTTAGCCTTTCTCCAACCAGTCAAATCGACGCAACCATTCCTCAGGGCTACATCAATGAAAATCTTGGTCCGCAGCAGTCTCTTGGTTCTGCCCCTGCTAGTTGGGCTGTCGGTTGCCGGACGATCCAACGGTCAGGAACCAGTCGTCTCGCAGGCCCCGACGGCCGAACAGGAGGTGGAGTCGATCGATCGGGAGTTGTATCGAAAAACGACTCGCGCGGCAGTCGACTATCTGTTAGAGAAAGGACAGGCCGACGATGGATCGTTCAGCAAATCGCTCAGTCCAGCGGTCACCGCCATGTGCACCCGTGCGCTAATCGATCACGGTGTCCCATTGGAAAACCCCAAGATTCAGAAATCACTAAGCTATTTGAAAGGCATCATCCAACCCGACGGGGGAGTCTACCTGCCGGGAAGTACGCTTCGGAATTACGAGACCAGCGTCGCGATCATGTGTTTTCAGAGCGCCAACGTCGACGGGGAATACGACAAGATCTTGCAGGATGCCGTTGCCTATTTGAAGGGTATTCAATGGGATGACGGTGAAGGACATGCGGAGGGCAGTACGTTTTATGGCGGCCAGGGTTATGGATCGCACAAGCGGCCAGATGCGTCAAACACATCTTTCTTTCTGGATGCTTTGAAAGAAGCGGGTGAGGATGCCGACAGCGTCGCCATTCAAAAAGCGATGGTTTTTATGTCCCGGACTCAGAATTTACCCTCCCCACACAATACCGCATCGTGGGCTGAGAATGTATCCAAGGAAGATCGCGGCGGCTTTATCTATACTGGCGTCGGCGAGGGCGAATCCAAGGCCGGCGAAACGCCAACCGGTGGCCTCCGTAGTTACGCCTCGATGACCTACGCTGGCCTTAAAAGCTTTCTCTATGCCGGCGTTTCAAGAGAGGATATTCGCGTCAAAGCAGCCCAGGACTGGATCAGCCGGCACTATGATGTGTCCTCGAATCCAGGCATGGGCCAACAGGGGCTCTTTTATTACTATCACGTGTTTGCCAAAACCCTCGACGCGGTCGGTGAGCCGGTATTGGTAGATTCCGAAGGTGTGGCCCATAACTGGCGAAATGATCTGATCAAGCAATTGGGGAAAAAACAAAACGATGACGGTTCGTGGATCAATCCGGCTGATCGCTGGTATGAGGGTGACCCTAATTTGGTGACCAGTTACGCGTTGCTTGCACTGCGCTACTGCGACCCGGATCGTGAATGAGTCGGTGAGCGCGCCACTCGATTCGGACCCGATCGTCATCGAAGTTTGCGTCGCATCTCTCGCAGATGCTTTGATCAGCCAAGCCGCTGGGGCGCACCGGATCGAACTGAACCAGGCGCTGGAGCTGGATGGACTGACACCTTCGGTTGGCTTGACACAAAGAGTCCTAGGTGAGGTGCAAATTCCAGTGATCGCGATGGCTCGACCCCGCAGCGGAGGGTTTTGCTACGGTCACGACGAATGGATGACGTTGCTTGCCGATGCCAGCTGGATGTTGGAAAACGGCGTCGACGGAGTCGCATTCGGTGCCCTCGATGCCGATCAACAGATTGACGAGCCGAAATGTCGGCAGTTACGTCGACTGGCTGGGAACAAGCAGTTGGTTTTTCACAAGGCATTTGACGCCGTTTTCGACGCTGAAGCGGCTCTGGAGCGGCTGATTGATTGTGGGATCGATCGGGTGATGACCAGCGGTTTGGCACCGACGGCCCTCGAAGGTCGTGCCCTTATCGGTCGCCTGCAGCATCAAGCACAGGGCCGAATCGAGATCCTTCCGGCGGGCAAAATCAGCTCTCAAAATGTGGTGAGAATCGTGGCGGAGACGAATTGCACGCAGATTCACGGCAGTTTCGGCAATTCGGATTTGCGGGATCTCACGCAGGAAATCTCGAGGGTCCGCGAGCAACTCAACGACGCTGACGTTCCCCGTAAGACTTGACAGTCTGGGCGAAATGTCGGAAGATTCTCGATTCAGAGAAATCAAGAAAATAACGGTCAATACGATGAAAATTCACAAAGACGATACAGTCGTCGTTATCAGCGGCAAAGACAAAGCAATTTCCGGCAAGGTATTGTCTGTGGATCACGATAACCAGATGTTGTTGGTCGAGGGCGTCAACATGGCTTACAAGCATGTGCGACCCAGCCAGCGGAATCCACAGGGCGGGCGGCTTCACAAGGAAACACCGATTCGTGCTTGTAAGGTCATGGTCGTTTGTCCCAAAACCAACAAGCCCACGCGAGTCGGATATCGCTACCTCGATGACGGCAGCAAAGAACGATTTGCGCGAGTCAGCGGTGCTTCATTGGGCGTTATCTCGCCGCCCAAGCCCGTCTACGCCACGAAATAATCGGTGGCCGGTTTTTTCAGCCGAAAGGTCAATCTGCCTTTCTCATCAATGCCGGTGGCGTGCGGCCTGTCAACGAAGACAAAGTGGCGTAGCAGCAGGGAACTGATCCACTTATTGATCAACTCTGGCCTGCCGTGCCCGACTGGGTAGATCGACGGCGCGGATGGTAACCTCGTCAATGAAGACCTCGCCGATACCTGTCAGTGCGAACTTGACTTGGACGTCGCGGTCAGACTCAACGCCCCGATAAAGAGTGAACTCCTGCCAGCCCTGGGTGATAGGAATTCTCTCGGCCATTTCATCGCCACCGATCGAATCGATGATTTTTAAACCGTCGGCATTCCCTTGGATGACCTGTGGGATATTTACCCAGCCATGGATTCGTATCAGCTGACCTCCACGCACTGGGACCCGCGGCGTGGTGATCCAAAGTGGAATCGCATCGACAACCGATGAATCGTGGGCCGGTCGCACTTCCATTCGCAAGCCGTAACGACCGTCCAGCGCGGCCTCACCTTCCAGCAGTTCTACCTTGGTATCGACTTGGTTGTCGTCCAGTCGACGATTCTCCCATCCGCTCTGCATCATATGATTGAGGTCTTCGAAATCACCGCCGGGCAATCCGTTGGGTTGCCATTGGCTGTTGACCAGGCGATCGGCAAGTTCCCAATGCAACGGGATCAGGCTGCAATGGGAGATCAAGGGTGAGGATGTTTTTGATTGGAACATTCCCAACGGTTCGGTAATCATTTCGCGCCGGGCAAATGCCAATCGTTCATCCGTTCGATCAACATGGGTGACAGCTGTTTGGGGACTGTTGTTTTCGACAAGCGAGCTGGCTGTGCGAAACGCATTGACGGCTTCGTTCAGGGCTGCGCTGGCGGCCGTCGAACTCCGTCCCATCTCGCTTAGTTGACGATCGATCAATTGCATGATGGCCAGCCATTGGCGGGTTAACTGGATTCGGATTTCGAAGGAAGTCGGTCGCCCCTGACGGCGATACGACTGGTTGAGGTTCGTCGTGACCATGGGGTCCTGGGTGAGCACGACTGCGGCCGCGTACGGGCAGTTTTCGATACGGATTTCATTACCTCCCAGGCTTCTGGAATTGGGCAGGTTTTCCAAACCGGTGTCCGCGATCAAGAAGGCCCGATCGGTAAATGTCGTATCGGAGTCTCGGAAGGAGATCGTACGGACTGGGGAATCCCCCGCCACGTATTGTTCGTGATGTGTCGGACGTTGGATCAGCAACAATCGGGACCGATTGGTGCTGATCGCGGTGACTTGGATCTCCGTGTCGTCTGTCGGGACTTGCCCCATTAGCGCCCCGCCGACAATCCAAGGCTCTAAACGGAGAATTTCGCTGTTGATCCATTCAATCGACAATGCCCTCAAACGCGTGGTCGGATCAGAATTATCTAACCGCGATCGCGAAGTAAAACGCAATCCCCGCGCGCCCCCGGTGATCGCCTCGTAGGCCAGTACCTTTAGCTGCTGCGGTTCGATGGGCGTCGGAGGCACCTGTTGAGCGATGGTGCTGATCTGGCTGGACAAAGACTTGGGAAAATCGGTTTGAATATCGGCCCAAACGGGCTTTGTATTGTAGATGGATTGGCTGCGCTGCAGGATCCAGTCACTGTACTGGCTTGCCAAAAAACTGGAACCAATCGGCTCCAGCCCAACATTCAGAATGTCAACCTGCTGGGCGATGGTGGTCCAATGAGACGCGGCTCCCGCAACCACCGGTCGCCCTTCCCGCAGATCGGACTCACGGATTTCACGGATTCGCTCTTGGATTGTGGTGACGTTTCGGCCTGTCAACTGTTGCCCCATTGACCAGGCCAATACTCGGTCGTACTGAAATTCGATGGGGCTTAAACCGATCGAGGTTGGGGCAGGGCAGACCAACCATAGGCCCAGATCTTCAGCCTGTTTGAGCTGTTCGTAGGTGGCCGTCGCTTTCAGTTCAACGACGTTGAAGCCAAGCGATTTCAGGAATTCAAACGGTTCACCCTGATGTTGGATGATGAGTGGGAAGAATGGTTTCTTTTTTACCAGCAAAACGGTACCGTCGCGGATCACGAGCGACTTGTGTCTTTCGGCGGGTTCAGTGGAGCCGGCGACCTGGACACTTGGGTCGCGGTGAATGTCCCCGTTTTCCAACGCGACTTTGGCTGCCAGTTTGTCCGCCGCGACCACTCCGTCGACCTTCAGATCGTCAACCTGCACCAGGCTGTCGCCGGCGCCGGTATAGAGATTCAACACAATTTTGTCGATATAGGCGTCGCGGTCGGTGATATGCGGCCCGTGTTTTCGCCGCAACAGCCAGAGTTCTTCCTTCAATTTTTCCTGCAGATTTTTGCTTTCGCTTGCGAAGGAAATCGTCTTCCAATCCTCGGCATGTCGGCAAGTTGGCCCGGGCAAAAGCGTGGTCATTGGTCCCCGGCCTTCCGGCGAAGGGGTGTGGGGTAGCACGACGCGAACGAATATTTGAATACCGGGTCGCGATGATTTGATTCTGAGCGAAGGTCTTAATTCTGAAATGACCAGCGCCGGAGAAATATTGTGGGAAACCAGAATCTTGGTTCCCGCGCTGGTTTGAAAAGAGATTTCTTCGAACCGATTTCGCGTTTCCAGATCATTTGACCGCTTTTGGCGCCATTGTGAATCCGGAATGATGCAGTCGGTTTCTCGGCGGTCCCAACTGGGAACTGGCGACTCAAACGATTCGTGAAATTGTGCGTGGAGTGAGGACGCAGTAACGAAAACCAAGAAGGCCGTCGCTAAGAGCTGCAAAATGACGCTACCGTGCTGCATGGCTGTCGCTTTTGATAAACAAAATGTCAAAACGTAAGAAAAAGGAAACGGCACCCGTCGGCCCTGTTCCTTTTCGGCAACAACGTGGAAAAAGCGGATTCTTTAAATAAACACAGGCTTCTAGCAGCATTTTGCCAAGTTCTCCATATCAAAGCGTTGTATTTTGGCAACGAGACACATAGGGCGTCCGATTTGATCGCAACCAGCCTAAATATCTGCTAGCAAATGAGTTACGAGCAATTGAAGAGCGAACTACCTGCGTTTGGCATCGCCTATGCGATTGTCCTCCTCCAACAACGCCCCAGCAACTTTGAGGAGACGCCATGAATACCAACTCTAAACAAGCCGTACAAAACAGTGATCAGTTGCCCATGGACCTGACCGACTTGATCGCGGCCGTTCAACAATTGCCAGAGAAGCATCGAAACGAGTTGGAGCAGCCACTAAATCGGGTTGTCGAATATACCCGCCGCCGCCGCCGGATTCTCAACTTGATCCAGGAAGCATTGAGTCAACTTCGAATGGACATGAAATATCTCATGTTCGATTTGGAAGCCACGCGACGCGAACGAGACGCCTACAAAAGTTCTTTGGAGGATGGAGTCTAAATCGGCATCGTAACGATTTCGGATTCGGAAAAACGCCGACTTGGACCGTGGCGCCAAATAATCGAATGAGGTTCGAGGATCAAATCCATTTGCCGCTGTGGCCGCAAATAGAAAACTTCTGTCTCTCCGCAGTTGGACCAACCCGGATAATCGGATTGGTCCTTTTCTGTGTCTGTTACAAGTTGTACTGGCAAATCAAGGGAAAATAGCACTCAATTGGCCAATCAGCTTGCCAAAAGTTGTCGAAAACCGCTGTGTTGAATAACATGAAAGGCGATCATCCGTTTGCAAATTCTTGTTCCCCCGGTCACGTTGGTAGTTGCTTGTCGTCGCCTTCGTGTCCGAACTTACCTTTGCGGCAAATAGAAGTCGCTAATCCTATAGGTTAACGCGCAACCATGAGTCAGCTCACCGCAGAACAGTTGGCTCAACGCATTTATGATTGCGGTCTGATGAGCATGAAGGAGTTGGAGACGACTCTTCAGCGAGCCGGTGGGCGGGGCAGAGCGACCTTCAATGATTTCATTTCGACTTTGCTGGAGCAGGAGAAACTCACGAACTGGCAGATTTCGCGAGTTTGCGAAAGCCATCGCAAGGGTTACTTTTACGGCAATTGGAAGGTGCTGTACCTGATTGGGGCAGGAACGTTCGCTCGAGTCTATCGTGCGTCGCACCGACTGACGGGGGAAATCAAGGCCGTCAAGGTCCTGCGTCAACGATACGGTTCCGATATGGAGACCCGTGAGCAGTTTCTTCGAGAAGCGAGGATGGTTATGAAACTGCGTCATCCCAATATTGTGCCCATCCATGAAGTCGAAGAAGACCGGGGCCGAATTTACATGGTGATGGATTTCGTGGAAGGTCAAAATCTCCGAGAGTACGTAAGGGCCCATCATCGTCTACCCCTTATGACGGCTTTGAAAATTGTCCGGGACGTTTCCGCAGGGCTCAAGTACGCCGACGAACACAACATCACTCACCGAGACATAAAACTGTCTAACGTTTTGCTGTCCGCCAAGGGGCAAGCCAAATTGGTCGATTTTGGATTGGCCAATGTCAGCGGAGACAAGGGCGAAGAAGAAAAGGGTGGACCACGAAGTATTGATTATGCCGGTCTGGAGCGGACGACCGGTGTCCGTCGGAACGACAAACGAAGTGATATCTACTTTGTCGGTTGTATGCTTTACCAACTGCTCTCTGGTGAACCGCCACTGATGGAAACACGCGAACGAATCAAACGGCTTTCTTCTCAAAGGTATCTCGACGTAAAGCCCATCACCAACTTGCTACCGGCTTTGCCTCATCGCATCGTGATCCTGATCAGTCGTTTAATGGACTTGGATGCCGGAAAAAGGATCCAATCCCCGGCTGCCGCATTACAAGAAACTGAAGCGGCGATTCATGCGATCGAATCGGGTGACCATAGTGCCTTTGACGACGAGTTGTCGAAACAACACGCCGAGAAATACGCGGCGAGAGTCAGCCGCCAAGAGGAAGGGGCCAATCGAACGTTGTTGCTGATCGAGTCCAATACAAAATTACAGGATTCGCTCCGTGAACATTTCAAGCAACGGGGCTATCGAGTATTGATCACAAGCGATCCCGTTCGTGGGCTGGGAAGGTTTGAAGACTTGGATGTGGCTGACGATCGTCCCGCAGATTGTGTCATTTTTGGCTGCGTCGGATTGGGAAAACAGGGACTCAACGCATTTGCCAAATTCTGTGAAGGCAAGTACACGTCCTCCATCCCTGCCATCATTATCGTTCCTGAAAACCTGGAGAAATTCGTGCAGCCCAAATGGCTTCAAAAGCACCGAGCACAATTCTCCATGCCTTTAAAACTGAAACAGCTGCGGCGGACGTTGCGCAGCTTGCTGAAGTCCGACTCGCAATTAGGGCAAACCGCCGCCCAAACACCTCGGGTCGAGCACGGCCCGATCATCGTTAATAGCCCGGCCCGTGATTCCGATGTCGAAATCGAAAACGATATGGCGTAGCAGGATTGGCGACGTTAACGCGCTAGACTGGGGCATTGCATGTCTGTCGAAGCACCAATCTCCAAAGGCAATCAAGTGCCTTTCAACAAAAACGAGCTGATTATCATCATCACGCCAATCGCAGCCAGACACAGCAAACCGTAGGCCAAGTACTGCAGATAGGTGCCCTGCGTTTTGTAACGGGCAAACACCTGTTCCTGCCACTCTCCCAACCCTCGTTCAAAAACCATCGAATCCCATTGTTGCAACAATTCAACGGGCGTCATTGCTTCGACTTCAGCGCTCCAATCTGATTGGAAACCTTCGAGGTCGACATTGACAATCAGTTTCGAAGCATAGCTGTTCAAAGCATAACCGGCAGCCCCCATCAATACTGCCAGGACCAGACCGCCGGAAAACAGCAAACGCTTCAGGTCTGTGTGGGCTGAGTGCTCATTGCGCTGGTCTCCGACCGTTGGCAACTGGTTGAGAATCCCCAATTTCGGTGCTTCGAATCCCTGCTCGCAGGCGGAACATGTCAATTCTTGGCCGGCTTGTGTTGCCAGCAACTCAATTTGATGGTTGCAATTTGGGCAGTTAAAAAGAAAAAGACGAGCCATGGTTCGGAGAGTCCAGAATGGGGAAACTAATCGAGTTACGGAACAGCATTTTTTATTCAATGGTCAGGATTTGACAATGCAGCCGAGATTGTCGCTTCACGTTTGCGGGAAATTCAAATCCCATCCTCGAAAATGATAGCAATTTCAGTTGGCTTAGTGAGAATCTGGACCATTGAAATCAGCTTTAACGGAACCGTATAGACCCTCAGAAAAGTCAGTCTTTCAGCAATGCGTCGTTCAGCCGGACTGGGTTCGGATTCCGACATGGGACGATCATAGGCGAAACCAACAGTGTTGGAATGTGATTTTATGGGTTGAGGTCATAATTTCACTGGACGATGGTACCCATGCAGTTACAATTTATTCACGTTGTTCAACACTCCTGCTGTTTCAACAGCCCACCCAGGGAGGTGATAGTACGCAGACTCACATTTCTGCCTATCTCCCACATTTTGCGAGTGTTAATGAACAAGTAACGTTCCGTTTTGCGGGACAAACCAACGCGGATTACGTGAGAAAGATTCTGCGAATGGCAAACAATCTTGGACAGGGCTGTTGTATCGAAGCAATGAAACGCTGCCAAAGACCCGAACGAGGACTGCTCGCAAGCAGTATTCTGAACGGTTGAGAGCCAGTAACTGAACGGATCGCTGTAAAGACAGGTTGTTCGGAACGACCAATGAATCGCTGTGGACGTAGGTTGACATGTCTCGTCCCATCGTGCGCTTTGGAACGAACGCCTGATGCGAGTTGCAGTTGTTTGCTAATTGTAATCTTTTTCCAAATTTTGGCGCTGCCAGGGACAACGGGTTTTTGGTGGTAGACTTACCAGGTTTGATGGCGCGAACGATGATCGTGCGTTTTTGATTGCAAAGGCAACATGATTGCGACGGCAAAGACGTTATTTGGTTCGCTGTTATTTTTTCTATTTATAACCGTGTAGGAGTACGAAATTGTACGACACACTGCTTGAAGATTTTGATAACGAAGCAACCCGAACTCGCGTTGCTCCGAAGAATTTTGATGATGTCGTTGAAGATAGTCCTGTTACGACGGGCATCGATGTCGACAACAACGATGTCGACGACGAACCAGATCAAAAAGACGATGACAAACTTGCGAGTGACGAGTTAGCGGCCGGAATTGATGACGCGGAATCGTGGTCCGATGACCCGGTTCGGATGTATCTTACTCAAATGGGTGAGATTCCGTTGTTGACACGCCGCGAGGAAATCACTCTCGCCAAACGGATCGAGGATACTCGCCGGGAATTTCGGACGAAATTGCTGGAATGCGACTACGTCATCCGTGTGGCTTATAAAACGTTAGTCCGCGTCCATCGCGGAGAACTGCCTTTCGATCGGACGGTCCAGGTCTCGGTAACGGACCGTTTGGAAAAGGAGCAAATCCTCGGTCGGATTCCTCATAACCTAAACACGCTGGTGGTTCTGCTCAAACGTAATCGGCATGATTTTCTAACGGCATTTTCAAAAAGCCAGTCCAAAACACGCCGCAAACAGGCTTGGAGAAATCTCGCGCGACGACGAAGACGCTGCGTTCGTCTGATTGAGGAACTAGGTTTGCGGACGCAACGAATCGAGTCCATGATTCGGACGATTGAAGATTTCAGCACACGCGTTGACGAACTATCCAGCAAGATCAAGAAGCACAAAAAAGCCAAGAAACCGGCAGTTGAGCGGGAGCCCTGGATTCAGGAAATGCGCACGATCTTGCTCGCCTGCCAGGAAACTCCGTTGAGTTTGCGAAATCGAGTTAAGTTCTTACGTCAAATCTACACTCGATACCAGAAAGCGAAACGGGAACTGTCCGAAGGCAACCTGCGATTGGTTGTTTCCATCGCCAAAAAGTATCGCAATCGCGGACTCAGTTTTCTGGATTTGATTCAGGAAGGTAACGCCGGCTTGATGAGGGCGGTCGACAAGTTTGAATATCGCCGTGGATTCAAGTTCTGCACCTATGCGACCTGGTGGATTCGACAGGCGATCACCCGGGCGGTTGCGGACCAAAGCCGAACCATTCGTATCCCGGTCCATATGGTGGAAACGATGTCGCGTGTCCGAACCGTCTCACGACAGTTGCTCCAAGAGCTCGGTCGCGAACCGACGTTGGAAGAAGTCGCGCGGCGTAGCGAAACGACGATCGAGGAAGCCCGTCGCGTACTGGCCATGAGCCGCTACCCGATCAGCCTCGATCGACCCGTCGGCAATAGCGAAGACAGTCATTTTGGCGACCTGTTGCCCGATGGTGAAGCAGAAAGCCCGTCGATTGGCGCTTCGCAAGAAATGCTTCGGGG
The DNA here is from genome assembly GCA_942492215.1 of Pirellulaceae bacterium. GTDB lineage: Bacteria > Planctomycetota > Planctomycetia > Pirellulales > Pirellulaceae > Mariniblastus. The sequence goes on along the minus strand of CALODY010000026.1, from coordinate 386,744 downwards.
TCGGATCCAGGACGTATTGAAAACACTCAGCTATCGTGAACGGGAGATTATCAAGCTACGTTACGGACTGGGAGATGGTTACAGTTACACGCTGGAAGAAGTGGGTCACATTTTCAAAGTCACTCGCGAACGGATACGTCAGATTGAAGCCAAAGCGGTCCGCAAACTCCAGCAACCAAGCCGAAGTCAGGAACTCGTCGGATTTCTTGACTGAGCCGTTACTCCGCTGAGTAACCGAACAATAATTTGAAACTTCATTGGGCAGGACATCCTGCCCATTTTTTTGTCAGTTGTTGTTAAGCGCCCGGCAAAAATTCACCCTGCGTTTACCGTGAGAATTCTCCCGCGAATGACGCCGCCAAGACGAACGCGTGGCAAAGCTGTCGTTCACCGTGCGCTTCTGTTGTTATCCGTTGACAATCGGTTCCAAGTGGATTCCTTTTAAAGAAGCTTAGTCATTGTCCCGTTGCTCGTTTCGCTCTGTCGACTCTGCTGTGGATCGCATGCGGTTGCGGATCTGACGCAACAACTGCGAGACTTCGCTCGCTTTTCTTTTTTGCCCTTTCGCCTCGTACGTCGCCGCCAGTCGCTGAAGCCCTTCCGCCAATAGTTTGAAGGTCCTTAAGAATGATTTGTCGGAAGGCGTAAACTCCAGCAGGACCTCGATCGAGTTACTGGCTGTCTTCAGGTTCTGGAATGTCTGATCAAGCTTGCCTTCTCGCGCGGAGATCCCCGCCAACTTGATGTTCAGGCTGGCGAACAGGTGATGATAGTCGAGCATATTCGGGAATTGATCGATCAGTCTCGCCGTAATATCTACGGAACGTTGGATAAGGATCGCGTCGTCACGATGGGGAGTTGAACTGCCAATCGTACACGCCAAGGCCAGTAGGTAACGAAACTCAGGATTGCCAGGATGTTCCTGGATTAACGATTCAAACGCGGTGATCGCAGTATCGCGCATCCGAAGTCCTGCATCGCGATCGAAACCGATTCGGGCTGCCGCCAGCACACTGTAACAGGTCGCCCGCACCGAAAGAAACTCAGCGTTGTCGGGATCGGCGGCAACCAGATCATCCATAATGTCAATTGCCCGCTCGATCAATTGGCGGTTTCGTCGTTCCATCCCGCGGCGTCCGCCGCGCAGTAACTCGATCCAATAAGCCTGATTTCTGGGACGGTTCACGTTTGCACCAGATCGTCTGGCGTTTGTGACCGCGCCGCGTCCCGGGCGCCCCGTCATGCCGGCTCGGCCGGGCCAGGCTGGCATGCCCATGGTGGAAATTCGATAGAGGTTAAAACCCATTACGCTCAGGGTTCGAGCCAATTCCAGCCGGACGTCTTTGTCATCTTTGGAGAAATTCGAATCTTCCAGTAACTTCAGAGATTTTCGGTTCAATTCATGGGCCAACAGACTGTCGCCGTTTTTGCGTCGGGCCACGCTCAGTTCGTTCTGGGTCCGCACCAGTGTCAGCAAATGCTGCGTCGATTCGGGATTGGACGCGAGTATCGACTGGTAGCGCGTCAGCGAGTTTTCATAAGCCTGAATGGCGGGTTGCATTTCTCCCACCAGCTGATAAATGTTGCCAACCCGACGGAACGCTTTGGCCGATTCCGCGATCAATCGCTCGTTATCTCCATTGAGCGTCGTGAACTCTTCATAAAATCTGAGCAGTTGTTGAAGAAAGTCAGCATCATCCTTTGTAATTGACGTTTCGATTCCCGAGACCTCTCGAAAGCCCTCCAAATCCAGTTCGTCCAACGCCGCTGAGCCCCGCACTATCACCTGTTTGAACATCTGGTCAAAAGCTTCGATCGTAATTGCAACATTGGCTTCAGCGCGGTCAAACTGGGCTTTCATTTGCTCAAAATTCCGCTCAGCTGCCTTGCGAGCCCGCTCGGTTTCCAACTGCTGGATCGCCAGCCGGGACGATTTTTCCGCTTCCTTATTAAGCGCATCCATCGTGGTGAAGTAGCCGATCGAAGCCGAAACCGCAACCAGAATGAGCAGGACCAGGGAAACCGCCGACAAACCGGCCGCTAAGGGGTTGCGTTGGCTCCAGCGGATCGCCCGTTCGACGAAGAACAGTCGACGTGCCGCGATGGGACGGTCTTCAACGAACGCCAACAAATCGTTTCGCATTTCCTGCGCGGTCTGGTAACGGTTTGTTGGGTTGCGCGAAATGGCTTTGTCAATAATCGTGCTGAGATCAAGCGGAATCTGCCGATTAATTTTTCTGGGCGACAAAGGAGTCGCGGTGGCGATCGCACGGATGACTTCCGCGGTCGTACCGTTTTTGTAGGCAGGCCTGAGTGTGACCAGTTCGTATAGCGTTAATCCCAGGCAATAGGTTTCACTGCGTTGATCATATTTTCCTTCCAAAGACTCCGGAGCCAAGTATTGCGGCGTTCCGATGACATCGCCAGTCTTGGTCAGGTTGAGTTCCTCCGAATTGTCTTTGGCCAGTCCGAAATCGGTGATCCAGACGATGCCCTTGCGATCCAGGATGATATTGGCAGGTTTAATGTCGCGGTGCAGGATTCTGGATTCGTGGGCATAGGCCAACGCATCCGCAATGTTTGCGCCGATGCGCGCTGCCCATCGAAAATGTCGGGCACGGTCGTTGCCCAGCCTCCGTTCTTTGGCTGCAGAGGACCCTGGCGTATCGTCGGAGTTTTGAGCAGGAGAGATTTTTGTTGCCGGCGGTTTGCCGCAATCGTCGAATTTAAGCTTTGTGTCCGAATTGTCGTGCCCCTCTTGAGTGGTTTGACTGGCCTGGGATGTGAAGCGGGAATGAACCTTGCGCAGCCCCGAAATCACATTGCTCAGGCTTTGCCCGTCGACGAAGTCCATCACGTAATAGTGAAAACCTTCCTGTCGGCCAATTCCAAAAACGCTGACAATATTTGTGTGGTGTAGCTTGGCCGCCGATTTCGATTCCCGCTTAAATCGTTCCACGAATTGTTCACCGTTTACCAGCGGCGTTGGCATGACCTTGATCGCGACCCGTCGGCCCAAGGACTCATGGATCGCTTCGAAAACGATGCCCATTCCGCCGCGACCCACTTCCCGAATGATGTGGTAGTCGCCAATTTGCCTGAGTTGCTCCACCTTGTGAAACAGCGATTTTCGATTTGGCCGTGAATCACTCTCGCCTTTGAGCTTTTCAATCAGCGCGACGGAAGCGAGCAAATCGTCAATTTCATCTTTCAGGTTGGGATATTTTTCCTGGTACTCTGCGATTGAGGGGAATTCGCCTTGGCGAATTCGCTGCGTAAATTCTTCCACGATTCCATCCAAGATCTCTGGATCGGAAGCGCGGCCGCGCCGGCTCTGTCGAACGGGTCTCGGTTCCCGGCTGCGATTCGTTTTTTTCAGGGGGTCAACTGCCATCAAATTCCTTGGCTGATTCCATGATTTCGCGAAGTCGCTTCAGAGCCCTTAGATAACGTTTGCTCGCGGCTGCCGGTTGGATATTCAGGATCTCTGCTGTTTCGATATTCGAGAGTTCTTCAAAATGCCTTAGCGCGATGATCTCGCGATCCAGTTCGTTCATTTCGTTCAACGCCTGTTCCAGGAAGGCAATCTGTTCCGCTTTTTCAACCAACCGGCTGGGCGATGTCAATTGAGCGACGATATTTGCGGCCAGTGCCAACGACGTTTTTTCCGAATCATGCGTGTGTCCCAGTTTCATTTCTCTGCGCACGTCACGCATTTCGGCGCCGAAATGGTAACGGTGAATCTCATGCAGTTTTTGACTGACTTCCAGTCGCAACCAGACAAAAAATGGCATGTCGTCTTTTTGCAAATAGCTGTTCATACGTTTGGCTGCCCGCACGTAAGTTTCCTGGATGACATCCGATTCGGATACTCTTCCGCTCAGGCGATAGTCCAGCCGAAAATTAACGATCCGCTTTAAGCGCGGCTTGACGGATTCGAAAAACCGTGCCAAAGCGTCTTCTCCATCCGCGCGGAGTGAAGCGACGATTTCATGCTGCTGCGGTAGGGGTTCAGGGATTAGCAAGATCGAAACCTGCTGCAAAATACATTGTTCTATGAGGAACGATCACACGGACTCCGGCAGCGGGTTTGCCGGTGGCGAGCTTCAAATTCCTATTATTTAACACGTTACGACATCGTCCAGCATCGCGAAAACTTCGGAAATTGATCCAAAAACAGTGTCTTCGATACGGTTGCCAGGACGTGTTATTGATTGGGCGCTGTTTTTCGGGAACGAATGCCAATCCGAAAAAGGGATAGCAAAGCGAAGTCTCCCGGTCAGCGCGGTCGATGGATTAGCTATAAACGAACTTGGCTGCAAATTTCTAACCGTAAAAAAGCAAACCAAAGACAATGGTAGATAGATCCTGAAGGCGATCGTTAGATAGAAATGTTGTCAAGAATAGATTTCATACTTCCTGAAAGTGCAAAAAGCCAATTTTTGAGGTGAAGGGTCAACCATGCGACGCTCCATTTGTTCATTCGTGACTCTGATTGCCGGATTTTTATTGATTCAGGTTCATGCCAGTTGGGCTGACGACAAGCTGACGACCGAGCAGACGACGTTCTTTGAGTCAAAAATCCGACCAGTCCTTGTACGAGAGTGCTACGGCTGCCACTCGACGAAAGTTGGCGAGGTAAAAGGTGGATTGTGGCTTGATACCCAGGAAGGGATGGTCACAGGGGGCGACTCTGGACCCGCGATCGTGGCTGGCGATCTCGAGGCAAGCCTGTTGTGGAACGCCATCAATCATGAAGACTATCGGATGCCTCCAGGGAAAAAGTTGTCCAACGAGGTGCTCTCGGATTTTCGCAAGTGGATCGAAATGGGTGCACCCGATCCACGGATTCGCAGACCAGGCGATATCAAGTCCTCAATTACTGATCAAGACATTATCGATGGCAGGAGTTTTTGGTCGTTTCAGCGTCCGAAAAAACCGTCTATTCCGGTCACCGAAGCTGGGTGGCCGGTTTCCGAAATCGACAGTTTTATCCTGCGGAAATTGAATGAAAATTCTCTGCAACCCAATCCGGAGGCAGATGCCGCCACGGTATTACGACGCTTGACCTTCGATATTGTTGGGCTGCCGCCGACGCCGGATCAGATTCAGTGGATGAAGGAAAGGTGGGACGACGATCCCGATGCTGCGTTGGAACATATTGTCGACTCGTTGCTGGCCAAACCGGAGTTTGGTGAACGCTGGGCGCGACATTGGCTGGATGTCGCGCGGTATGCAGAATCCACCGGCAAGGAGCAGAATCTGACTTATCCACACGCCTGGAGATATCGAGATTATGTCATCGATTCTTTCAACGAAGACAAACCGTACCACCGATTTGTACAGGAACAGGTCGCTGGCGATTTGCTTCCGGTCAACACGGACGAAAAATGGGCGGAGAATCTTGTCGCCACTGGGTTCCTGGCAATCGGCCCCAAAACATTAACCGAGCAGAACGCAAGGCAATTTGAACTGGATCTGGTTGATGAACAGATCGACGTGACGACACGCGTGATGTTGGGAGTATCCGTCGCCTGCGCACGATGCCACGATCACAAATTTGACCCGATTCCACAGACCGACTATTACGCCCTGTCAGGTATTTTTCGTAGCACGAATACGTATTATGGGACGATCGATACGTTTCAGAATCGACGACCGAGTGATCTGCTAATCCTCCCGATAGATGACGTCGGCCCCAATGCAAAAAAAATCTCGACCAGTGACCTGGCCGCTCTTACGTCACGATTGGCTGAGAAAAGGGCGGAGCAGCGCGAGGCACAACGTCGCCGCCGAATGGCCCGCATGGGCTCGGGGTCGGACACCGGTAACCAGCGTGAAATGGTGGCGAGCTTCTTCCGGTTGTCCAGCGAAGTCGGAGTGCTGGAAGCGCAAGTCAATGCTTATGATGACAACGGGAATCCGTACTCGTATTGCATGGGTGTGCAGTCAAAGGACCGGCCCGTCAACGCCCGGCTGCTGGAACGCGGCGAGTTTGACAAACCAGCACAGGAAGTCAGCCGTGGATTTCCCCAAGTCCTTTGCGGCGAGCCAGCGGAAATCGAAAGCCGATCCTCGGGTCGACTGGAGTTGGCCCGTTGGATCGGCAGCCAGGAAAACCCTCTGACCGCCCGTGTGATGGTAAACCGAATCTGGCTTCACCTCATGGGAAATGGAATCGTTGGTTCGCCTGAGAACTTCGGCGCGACCGGACAGCCGCCGACGCACCCGGAATTGCTCGATTACCTGGCGGTGGAATTCATGGAAAATGACTGGAGCGTGAAACAGCTGATCAAACAAATCGTAACCTCGCGGAGTTATCGAACCAGCAGTGATTATGACGACGCCAGTTTCGAGATTGACCCTGAAAACAAATACTTGTGGCGGATGGAGCCGAAACGATTGGACGCAGAAGTACTGCGAGATTCGATCTTGGCGGTCAGTGGTCAGCTGGATACGAATCGCCCACGCGGTTCGCTGGTGGCGGAATCAGGCACTTCGGTCATTCGCGACGGTCAGCTGATCGATGTCGGCGCAACGGGAATGTATTCGATGCGAGACCGCGGAAATGCAATATCGCGAATGTCGATGCGTGAACGCAGGGATCAGTTTCAAAAACTTCGAAAGGCGGTCAAACCAATCGACCAACCCGTGAATTATCGGAGTATCTACCTGCCGATTGTGCGTGATCACCTGCCGCGGGCCCTTGAGGTCTTCGATTTTGCCGAGCCAACGATGGTGGTCGGCCAACGGGAGTCTTCTAACACGCCCGATCAGGGTCTTTATTTCCTGAATAACGAATTCGTGATCCAGCAAAGTGACGCCATGGCGCGGAGGTTGATCAAGGAAGCTGACCGAGTTAAAGATCAACTTGAAAATGCATTCCTGTTAGCTTACGGACGGCGGGCGACCGCAGATGAAATGCGGACGGCGGCCAACTTCTATCGTAGTTTCAAACCATCCAACTCATCTCGACGACGCGGGAATCCTGGATTCCAGAAATTGAGCGCAGTCTGCCAGTCGATTTTGGCGTCGGCCGAGTTTCGATACTTGAACTAACTTTTAAATCCCTCGAGAGGCGGAGAAGCCCCGCAAGTTTTCAGCGGGGCGACTCTTGCCGTCCGCCTAGGAGCGCGATCCATGAAAAACCAATCTGATTCCATCTGGTGTCCGTCCCGCCGGCAAATCTTGAAAACGGTTTCGTCCGGGTTTGGCTTTCTGGCGTTTTCTTCACTGGCAACGCTGGCTGCTGCCGAAGATAAAAAACGGGCGGGTGGCCCGTTGGCACCCAGGGCTCCTCATTTCGAACCAAAGGCCAAGCGGGTAATCCTGCTTTGCATGCGCGGCGGCCCCTCCCACGTTGACACGTTTGACTACAAACCGGAGCTGATCAAGAACGATGGCAAGTCAGGCATGTTCCGCGGCACGCTTTTGAAGTCGCCTTGGGAATTCCGTCAACGAGGTGACAGCGGGTTGTGGATTTCGGAACTATTCCCGCAGCTCGGAGAAATGGCCGATGAATTATGCTTGCTGCGCGGTATGCATACGGACCAACCGGTTCACCCTCGTGCGATGACGCAGATGCACACGGGAAATGCCCAGTTTGTTCGACCCTCTCTGGGAGCCTGGACGTTATATGGCCTGGGCTCCGAAAACGAGAGCATGCCGGGTTTTGTATCGGTCAATCCGGCGGCCGGTACTGCTCAATCCTATGGCAGCGCGTTCTTGCCGGCGGTCTATCAGGGTACGAAGCTGGGTCGATCCAGTCGCGCCGGTGGACGTGGCCGAGTTCGTGGGGGTGATCAGGTCCCGGATTTAAAAAATCCTCGCCTTTCCTACCAACAACAGCAGCAACAGTTGGACTTCATTCAAAAACTCAACAAACAGAAGCTGAGAAGAGACAAAGTCCAGCCGGGAGTGGAAGGTGTCATTGAATCTTATGAGCTCGCGTTTCGAATGCAATCGGCGATGCCGGACTTAATGGATCTCTCCGGAGAAAGCCAGGAGACGCTGGACTTGTACGGAATTGATCAGGGGGCGACCGACAGTTTTGGTCGGCAATGTCTGCTGGCTCGAAGGTTTTCGGAATCGGGAGTCCGCTTTGTTGAGATTACCCATGGCAACTGGGACACGCATTTCAATATGACCAATCAAATGCCTAATCTCTGCGAGCAAATAGATAAACCGATCGCCGGACTTCTCGCGGATTTAAAGCGTAAGGACCTGCTTAGGGATACGCTGGTGATTTGGGCGGGGGAGTTCGGCCGGACACCCTTTGCCCAAAATGGAGACGGACGCGACCATAACAACAAGGGCTATACGACCTGGATGGCTGGTGGCGGCGTCAAAGGTGGTTTCAGTTTTGGAGCGACCGACGAATTGGGGAGTCAAGCTGTCGAGGGGAAATGCCACATCCACGATTGGCATGCGACGATTCTGCATTTGCTGGGCCTGGATCATGAGCGGCTAACCTATCGTTACGCCGGTCGAGATTTTCGTCTGACCGATGTCGCCGGTAATGTGTTGAAGGACGTTGTGGCCTGAGTCCGGAGTCAGAATTTTCCTTGCAGCTAGGGCTACCGAAAGGCACGCAGAATAAATAGCGAGCCAACCACGCCAGCCGACGGGATTAGGATCGGTAGCATAACCGGTACGCGATCATTGAAAATGAGAAATGCCGTGCTAATGGCAATGCATGACCACATAATCGCCAATGTGATGATTCTTGCTTTCAATGGCATGGGCTCCGTTCCATCGAGGAAGGGATGGAAGGGAGCGAAAAAGCGATTGCGTATCAAGAGTTTTTCTAATGGTGGGCAACTCCTGGTAAACAGATAACCGGCTGCAATCAGGAAGATCGTGGCTGGCATTCCTGGCAGAACTGCTCCCAGCGCCGCTAAGCCAACACAAATGATCCCCAGCAGCGCCAGGCACCAACGGAGAAGTCTCTCCGTCAAAGAAATATTTGGCAAATCCGTCACCAGATTCGAATTGTCTGACTCAATGCTCATGGGCGTTTAACTGCGCCAGCGACACGTTTTTCACCGTAAATTGCCGGTTTTTGATTCGTTCCAGCCGCGGATTCCATTCTCAAAGTCCTGCGTCGTTGTGCACGAGCATTTTCGAGAATTCTTGGAGGTTGCCGATTCATGATACACCTTCGTTGAACGATTTCTGAGTTGACTGGCGTCCGTGTTACGACAAGGATTTTTCCTACTTGTGCGTCGAACACGTCTTCAAAGATCCTGCAGGTGAATGCAACAGTGCGTGAATTTCCATGATGTTAAATCAAGTGTGCCACTCCGCCCGGTATCCGTACTTTTGGGTGGGCCAACAGCACTTTCTGGTTCGGCGAGATTCCGAGTCATACATGAGTTTGAATCGAATAAATCCCTTCGAACGTAACGTTCATCCGCCAGAGAAACTTGTTGGCACGGATGTTGCCACTTGATTGGTTCGCCTAACGCAACTCCCTTCAATTGTTGGAATCTGACGCAAATCACTTGCTACCGGTGGTACTGGCCTTGCCGGCGAAGCCAGCGTCACCTTGGTCCAGATGAGATCGTCGGCGCCCCCGGTCATATTGGTGCAAACGAGTATCATGCCAGGCAAAGAACAAATCGTCGAAGAACTGGGCAGTCTACTGTTGCCCAATCTGGTGAACCAGGGCTTGGTCGCCAACGATCGCGTCAAATACCTGATGACGTTGCTGCAAACCGCGATCGAACATGCTGATCACCCGGATAGCCGTGCAACCAGCCTGGAAAAGGAACGCATGGACTGCGGAATCAAAGATGCTGGATTTGATGATCTTGTTCGGCAAAGCCGCAGCGAGTCCGTAGGCCTGTATCACATTCCCCACGTTCAGCGGTTGCACGGGCAGATTTTAGAAAATCTGAAACTGATGCTCGCCCCGATCGAGGCTGCCAGCGCATCATTGAATGAAGGCAATGGAAACGCGGCTCACTACCAACAGCGACTGGAGGCGTTGACAGCCGTTACCCCATCGCTGCATGACGACAGGATTCCGGGCGCATACGTTAGCGAAATAACTTCGGCCCACCCCGCAACGGGAGACAGTTTTCACCTGTTGGTCATGAATATGCACAAGGAGCTTAACCGGCTTCAACGGATAATCTCCGCGGAATCGATCGACGGGGCGCATGTCTACGGCGTGACGGACTGGGACCGGCAGATGATTTCCGCATTCATGCAGGGTGTCAATCGGACTCGCAAGCTGAAATTCGACCATCCCGGGCTCGATACGACAGCGACTCGAACGGACGATAAACTGGTAATCCAAAATGACATCGGGACGACCGATGCTCACGTGCTGGTGATTCATGTGACTAGCGGACAAGTCGCCGTGACCTACACCGATGTCCACATCCAGCGGTTGGTGTTTTTTCAAAATCTGGCAAAACGATTTGGTGTACTTTGGCAGGACACGGTCTCGCGACGTTCGACAAAACTCGACGAGAGCCTTTATCACTTAAGCGTCGGTACGTTCACCGCGGGCAAAGACTCAGAGTTGGCGGAATACCTCGAGTTCCTGGGGTCCCGGTTGGTGTTCCTGATTGACTGGAATCGGGCTCGGAAACAATTGAGAAAACTCGCGCCCAAACGTGTGTGTCTGGATGTCTTGCGGTGGGCGGCCGACAGTGACTTGGGGCACATGGCGTTTTTAAAGGTCGGTGGTGCGCAAATGATATTGAACGCTCTGCAGTTGGCCTCGCGAGTTCCACTGCAGATGGTCGGGCAACTGCCAGACGTGATTGGCGTCAAACGGTGTACAGAATTCCTTAAATACACATTGAAGACGGCTGCCGAGGGATTATTGGATGACGAGTCGGAACTGCTGATTCGAGACCAGGTGCGAGCGGAGTTGCGACATTACCTCGATACTGCACACCAGGGAATGTTGGAGTTGGCTGCTGAGCACGCTGCATTGATCGTCGAGTTGGCGACAGCGGCACGCGATTGTTTGCTTTTGCCCGCTGCGGGAACGGATCCGGATTACCTGAAGCGAATGGCGCGGCAGGCCAAAAAATGGGAGCATCTGGCTGACGAATTGGTCACCAAGGCAAGGTCGACTCGGGGTGGAGGTGTCGAGTCAAAGGCGGCGGCGGAAATTTTGCGGGTCGCCGATGACGCGGCTGACGAGCTGGAAGAAGGCATTTTCCTGCTTACGTTGTTGGATCAACATTCATCCCAAGGATTGGGACCGTTATCCGGCGAATCTCGCGACGTTTTGCAGCGTTTGGCCGGCCAGCTGGTGTTCGCCGCGCAGGAATATCTCAAGTCGGTTGAAAACGCCCGGATTATCGACCGGGGGAGTCACCGAGAAGAAATGGCGGATTTCCTGGCGGCGGTGGACCATACGATCTCGGTGGAGCACCAGACCGACGACATTCAGCGAGAGGCCAAGGCCCGCATGTTAGATTTCTCTGGTGATTTCAAACAACTCCATTTGTTCACTGAGATCACCGACAATTTGGAAACGGCAGCGGACGACATGATGCGCGCCGCACTAATGTTAAGAGATTACATCTTGGACGAGGTGATTACGCGGTAACGGTGGTTCAATGAAACGGGGTTCCAAAGCAGCCGGCCGATTGTCATCCAGCGACAGTATCATTGTTATGAAACATCAGCAACCAACTCAATCATTTGCTTGTGGAGCAGTGGAGACGACTGGGGCGTCGCCGGAAATTGTCGGCAATAAAGCGGCCAACCTGATCCGAATGGCCGAAGCGGGGCTGCCGATTCCGCCGGGATTCGTGATCACGACATCCGTTTGCCGGGAATTCTTTGATCGCGATTGTCGATTGGCCAACGATTTCCCATCGCTGCTGGCCCGCAATATCGAGCATATCGAAAATGCCACTGGACTTTGCTTTGGCGGTCGCCGACGACCATTATTGGTTGCCGTTCGATCCGGCGCGCCGGTTTCGATGCCGGGAATGATGGATACGATTCTCAACGTGGGTATCTGCGATCGAACGATTTCTCCGATGATTCGCATGACAGGAAATCCGCGGTTCGTTTGGGATTCCTACCGTCGGTTGGTTCAAACGTACGGCGAAGTCGTTTTCGATTTGTCCACGGATCCATTTGATCGCCTGATCAACGAGCAGGTGCAGCGTGAGTCGGTGTGTACGATTGGTGAACTCGATGGATCCGCTTTGCGAGACCTAACGCAGCAGTTTCTGGAGTTGTACAAAGACCTTACAGGACAGGAGTTTCCTCAAGAGCCCTTATCTCAACTTGTTTCCGCAGTCGAAGCGGTTTTCCGATCGTGGAACAGCCCCCGTGCAGTGGAGTATCGCCGGTTGCAGGGCATCGAGGATCACGTTGGAACAGCGGTGACGGTACAAGCAATGGTGTTTGGCAACATGGGAAACACGTCAGGATCGGGTGTTGCGTTCACACGTGATCCTGCCAGCGGTCAGAACGACTTGTATCTGGATTTTCTTTGGAATGCGCAAGGCGAGGACGTCGTTTCAGGTCGACACATCCTCTGTCAGGGTTCGGCGATTCGGAAATGGATACCGACGATCGACCGTCAGATTCGGCACATCAGCAAAGAGCTGGAGCAGCTGTTTCACGACGTCCAGGACTTCGAATTTACGATACAGGAAGGCCAGCTATATCTGCTTCAGTCTCGCTCGGCGAAACGCACGCCGTGGGCGGCGCTACAGATTGCCTGCGACCTGGTCGACGAGGGCTTGATCTCCGAGCAAGTTGGGATGGAGCGACTGGCCGACTTCGATTTAGACTCGTTGGAGATGGTCCGACTGGATTCCAAACAGGGAATAACGCCCATTGCGATCGGTGTTCCAGCCTGTCCTGGCGTGGCAGTTGGTCGAATCGTGTTCGAACCTCAGGCGGCGATGGCCATGGCACGAGATGGTCAACGCCCCCTCCTCGTGCGCCACGATATTGCGACCGACGACGTCGCTGCCATGGCCGAGTCGCAGGGCATTTTGACCATGCTGGGTGGCCGGACGTCGCACGCCGCCGTGGTCGCCAGACAATTGAACAAGGTTTGTATTGTTGGCTGTCGAGATCTGGTGATGGAACAGAATCGGCGTTGCCGCATCGGTAATCAAACGTTTTCGGAGGGGGATTTCCTGTCGCTGGATGGTCATACGGGCGAAATTTATGCTGGACAAATGGATGTTGTTGCGACACGGCCAAACGAGTTGCTTGCCGTGATCAAGCGATGGAGACAATCGTCGCAACAGCCATCCCAGTTGGTCAATTGACCTGCCCGATTTTTGAAATTCTGAAGTCTTGCGACATCCGCCAATTACATTAAGGCAGTGAAAAACGGGTTGTCCATTTCTTCCATGCCGGGGTCGAAGTATGAATCCCTGCCTCAGCAACCTGACCGAACAAATGGTCTCTGTCTTTCAACTCCAACGATTGACCTTCTCGCATCGCTTCCCAGCGCAACTTGATTCGCTGGTGATGCCGGATGTCGGCACTAACCCCGAGAAAAAACACTAACATGACGGCAACCGCAATCCCTTCAATAATGGCGGCTTCCATGAACGTGCTGAACTTGGATTTGCGGTGAGAACTTTTGCGCTTAAGCCGACGATTCTGATTCTTGTAGTTCATCGCTTCCTTCCTTGATCCGATAGTTGCAATCCTTTGTCTCTTAAATAGCCGGCACATTCCATGTGCCATTGGCTAACTCGGCGAACGGGACGTAACCGCAAAGCCGATGCCAAAGACGGAACGAAGAGGCAGATTTCGAGATTGGAGACGTTTTGAGCGAGGAAACTTCGAATCCTTCCGACGTTTTCACCGTGGCTTGTGCTGGGTGTCTCAATTGCGATACTCAGTTCATCAATCTGATTCCATGAAAAGGTGTCGCGAACTGTAACTTTTACAAAACAACCATTCAGCAGTTCGACGGCAACGATTCCGAAATTGAGCAAGTCGAAGATTCAAGATTTCGTCATACGACATACCGGCTTCCAACTATCGAGAGGGCGCTATCAATACCGAGCCGCAACCAACACGCGACGAAATTGCTGAACAGTATTTCGAGCAACTCACGATTGACCCCTATCCGGTTCAAGAGGAGGCATTGTTAGCTTGGTTCACGCAAGAGCAAGGCGTGCTGGTTTGTGCTCCGACAGGCACCGGCAAGACGCTGATTGCCGAGGCCGCCATCTTCGAGGCATTAAAACTTGGCAAGACGGCCTACTACACGACCCCGCTAATTGCCTTGACGGACCAGAAATTTCGTGAACTGCAGGAAAAGGTCGTCGACTGGGGGTATTCGGCGGACGACGTCGGGCTGGTAACCGGAAATCGCAAAGTCAATTCGGATGCGCGAGTGCTGGTTGTCGTCGCTGAAATCCTGCTCAATCGGCTGCTCCATACCGAGGCCTTCGATTTCAGCGATGTGTGGGCGGTCGTCATGGATGAGTTTCACAGCTTCAACGATCGTGAACGCGGAATCGTCTGGGAGTTTGGGCTGAGTTTACTGCCAACCCAGGTGAAAACGTTATTGCTCTCGGCCACGGTCGGCAACGCGATGGAGTTTACCAGTTGGTTAAATCGGGTTCACAATCGAAACCTGAAGTTAGTGCAAAGCGAGGAACGAAAAGTCCCGCTATCTTTTTCATGGGTCGAAGATGAACTGTTGCCCGATCAAATTGAAAAGATGGTGCATGGTGACGAGGAGCTGCGACGGACGCCCGCACTGCTGTTTTGTTTCAACCGCGAGCAGTGCTGGAACGTTGCCGAATTGCTGAAAGGAAAGAAGTGCGTTGGCCCGGACCAACAAAAACAGTTGTCTGCGAGATTGGACGAGTATGACTGGTCGCAGGGAGCCGGGCCAAAGTTGAAACAGATTCTCATCCGGGGCGTCGGCGTTCACCATGCGGGCGTGCTGCCCCGCTATCGTCGAATCGTTGAACAGCTGTTCCAGGAAAAACTGCTTTCGATATGCGTGTGCACCGAAACGTTGGCGGCTGGCATCAATTTGCCGGCCCGCAGTGTGGTGTTACCCACTCTATTGAAAGGGCCACGCGGAAAGATGAAGTTGATTGAACCGAGCAGTGCCAAACAGATGTTTGGTCGCGCGGGTCGACCGCAGTTTGACAAACAAGGATATGTATTTGCGCTGCCTCACGAAGACGACGTCAAGATTCTGCGATGGAAAGAAAAATACGATCAGATTCCAGATGACACAAAAGATCCGGGGCTGCGGAAGGCCAAAAAATCCCTCAAAAAGAAGCAACCCAAACGACGGGAAGGCCAACAGTACTGGACCCAGGAACAATTCGAGAAACTGGTCGCCTCGCCGTCAGGCGAATTGGCCAGCCGGGGGCCACTGCCTTGGCGCTTACTCGTTTATATGATCGATGCTTCGCCCGAAGTCGAACTGATTCGGAGGTTGGTTGATGGCAGACTGCTTGACGCACAAATGCGGAAGAACGCGCAGAAACAATTGAACCGGCAGCTGATCACTCTGTGGCGGGGCGGCTACATCACGCTGGATCCCAAACCACCTTTGGATCCTGCCGAAGGAGAGCCGGAACAAAAACAAGCGACAACCGATGAACCGGCCGAAACAATTTCCGCGTTGGCACTCGACCTCGGACAACGCAAATCAGAATTGGACAGGAGTCCAGCGGTGGACCAAAAAACGGCAAGCACACGCAAGCATTCGAAACTCTCGGAAGCGGAACAACCGATTTATCAACCTGAGACTGCCGAACCCACCGAAAAAATGGGTGACTTGCTAAAGCTTCGAGGTGTCCATCCGCTCTACGCTGTTTTCCTGAAGAATCACTTGGGCATCGCAGACCGCAACGAAAGGATTATGGCGTTCGAAAGCATTTTGGAATTGTCGCGATCACTTGGTCGAGCCGTTCGCATTCCGCCACCCGAGGTTTTGCCGCCGGGAACACTGGCAACCACTCGGCTTGATGCTCAATTGCTGACTCTCGGTTTGGCAACTGCCGAGGAACTTGGAGCCATCGAAAAAGAAGAAGAGGACGGCCGCAAAGGCTGGTATGACCAGGACGAGTATGTCCCCATCCTGACGTTGCCCTACAAACTGCTGCGGCTATTCGAGTTCGATTTCCCTGGCGTGGACGACGTTCGCGTCACACCGGTTTGGGTGGTGGGTGAGGTTCTGCAGTTCGGCACGGATTTCAACAAGTACATTACCAGTCACAAGCTACAAAAACAGGAAGGCGTTTTATTTCGCCACCTGCTGCGATTCATTTTGCTGCTCGATGAGATGGCAGAGCTGTGTCCCCCGGATGTGGATCATGCGACATGGCGGGACGATTTGGCTGATATCGCCGATCAATTGGAAGAAATTTGTCGACTTGCCGACCCGCAAAGTACGGATCAATGGCTGGCCGAGACTCGGGAATTGTAGGGCGGTCGCGTCATTGACTGATTCGGGATGTTCTCTTGCCGAATCAGAAATAGTTGTCCCGCTTGAAACCTTTTGTCACAGGGTGGCCGAATCGAGCGAATGTCAACTACCGCCGCAGTTCAGCTTGAATCCCAAAACTTTCAAACCCGAGAAAACCAAGCGTGGGGGCTCCAGCCTCCGCCCAAAGTTGTCCCTCGTAGAGTCCGCGAACGGAAATGTGTCTTCCTCCGCGAAGCGGTCGGCTCCATTCCAGTCCAAACCCGACTTCGCCGATTCCAACAACCTCATCGGCATCCTCCAATATCAGTGTTTCCAACGCCGCTTGCGGACTTTGGTCACCAACGACCCTCCGCCGAATCGCTTTTGTGCCGTAAAGCAGGGCGCCACCACCTTGACCAAATATCGAAAAGGGCGAACAGCCGATTCTCCGTTTTGCATCGACAGCAACAGAAGGTCCCAACCCACTGTATTCTCGTTGCCAGTTGAGTTCTCGAACAACGCCGCCGGAGGCGGCAAACACGGTCGATGCAAGAGATTGATCCAGTTTTGCGTACCGCAATCCCATGCCCGCGCTCATTTCGAAACCGCCGGCGGTTGTGTCATAGGTTCCCAAAAAGTTATAGACCTGCGTCCTCAAAGAATCGGTGTTGACCAGCCGTTGCCCGGGAGCGATGGCAAAGATGTTGGCGGGGAAGATGACGCTTATCGCATGAGCACCATAGATGAAGTTTCCATCGGCGACATTGGAACTGGTTTGGCCGTCAGCATCGAAACCCCAAAAATTGGTCCGAAACCCAAAACCGCTGGCCAGCCTAAATCCGCCCCAGGCACGAATGGACGCCTGGTAGTCATAGTCAAAGGGAATCAGTGATTGGCTATTGTTGGCCAAGTCAATTATCGAATACTGAAACGCCTCTTTGAGGTGTGGTTTGGCGAAAACTACACCAGCGCCAAAGTAGAATCCTGGCAATCGACGAGGCTGGCAATCGACGCAATCACAGCCTTCGGCACAAACGGGACCTGTCCGCATTGACTCGAGTTGGTACTGTAATGCATCGACTTTTGATTCGAGCGCCAAGATCGGATCAGCGTACGAATCCGCAGCTGAATTCGAATTACTTGGGATCGAGTTGACTTTAGGAGCCAGGTAATCGGATCGTGGTTGAATCGGGCGATGCGAGGTTTGGCCGATGCCGGCATTCGAATTGAAAGTGAATACCAGAATGAACAACACTGTGGTTTGCAAGGATCTTGAAAACATCGCATTTCCCCTGCCGAGATTTGCATTGAAGCGGTGCACTTTCGAACTTCCGTAACTGAGAACGCTTGAGGCAGTTTCGAAGTCGAACTTCAGACACGGTATCCGGCCGCCGTCGGGTGGACGTTTGCCAACCCCCACACCAGAAATTGCCGCGGTACCAGCCAAGATTCGAATCATTCCTGTTAAAAAATATCGGCTGGGCAAGCTTTGCCGCTTAGGGAATGTTTGCCAAAATCGTCTTTTGGTTTGCGATTGCTATCAACAAACTGCTGCCGGATGTTACATACGAGACGAAATCAGAGTATTGGGATGCCGATTTACGCAGCAGGTTGGTTAATGAAAGGCATACTGCTCCGGAACGCACGTCACGAAGTTGTGCTCAATGGACCCGAGACGAAATGCGGTCCCCTTGGCAGGCCGGTCATTCGATTGGAGGTTTGAGTTTTTTTTTCCAGTTTGGCCACTGTTGATTCTTGAACTTCTTCATTCGTTTCGGCCGATCGGCATCATTGACATTCCACAATGTAACGCCTTCGCTGATCAATGGCGCTTCGTTCGTGGGCAGAAACTCAGCCAGCTTGTATTTGGTTTGAGCATGTTGGGGATCATCTGCCAGATTGTTCCATTCCTGAGGGTCGCTGGCGTGATTGTAGAGTTCCTCACCACCGTCGAAGTATCGCGTGAACCTCCATTTGTCTCCGCGAACGGAGTAATTACCTCGTCCCCACGTCGTAATTGCCGGTGTATCCAGTTGGGTGGAAGGATCCTTCAATTGGGCGGTCAAGCTTTCCCCATCGACATAATTTGGCGGATCAACTCCAGCCAGGTCTGACAAGGTTCGATAGACTTGGATCAACGAAACGGCTTCCGCACAGTTTCCAGGCGTCATCCGGCCTGGTCGCGGATCGAGAATAATGAATGGTACGCGTGTCGATTCTTCCCAGAGCGTGAACTTTCGGAAGCTTCGTTTTTCGCCCTGGTGATAACCGTGATCGGACCAGAGCACGATGATCGTATTATCGGCATAGGGACTTTGTTCAAGCGCCTCCAAAACCCGTCCGATATTGAAATCGGCCCAGGAAATACAAGCCAGATAAGATCGGTGAACACGTTCCCAGGACTCGTCCGCTCGAAAGCGAAAATCGTCGCTCAACCTGGCCATCGACCGACCAACCCATGGCACGTCCTGAAGGTCTCGTTGACGAATCAACGGTTGTTCGATCTCGTCGGGGTAGAGATCAAAGAACTGCTTGGGACAAACAAATGGCAGGTGGGGTTTTACGAAACCCACAGCAAGAAAAAACGGTTTGTCATGTTCCTTCGATAATACATCGATGCCATAGGATGCGACTTGATAGTCCGGATGGTCCGCCATCTCGTTCGTCGTTGGGCAGAAGGCCATCTTGGTCGATGTTCCTTGCTGATAACCGGCTTCTGTTGCGTATTGGAGTTTGGCACCGGAATGCTTGTGGTAGTCATCCCAATCACCTGCAAGGTTCTTGGATTCGTGGAAAATCTTGCCGGCGCCGAAAGCGCGGTAACCGTTTTGCCGAAACAGCTTTGGCAAACTCGTATACCTGCTCAACAACGTTTTTGGAATTTTTTCATGGTCGTAGAATGGGTAGAGCCCGGAATGGAATGGTTGAACGCCATACAACAGTCCCAGTCGGCAGGGTGAACAAGCCGGCGCGATACAATGAGCATTGGTGAAGTTCACTCCCCGTTTTGCAAGGCGATCCATGTTTGGCGTGATCGCCTGCGGGTGTCCACCCAAAAAGCCAGTCCAATCGTTCATGTCGTCGATGGCGATAAACAGGACGTTGGGTTTGGATTCGTCAGCCGCGACCAGGTTTCCAACACAGCACAGACAAAAAAGGAATGTGAAACCGAATTTGGGAACGGAGTTCATGGTGAATCCTCGAATGTGACTGCCATTGACAAGTGGTTAGCCGATCTATCCGTGCCGACAGACGGATGGAAATTTTTGGGCTGAAGAGCGGAGAAGATTATAAGCGATTCGATTGGAAGTGCAATTTTTCGGAATTCGGTTTCGTAATTCCTTTTCCCTTCCGCCGGCCGATTTACGCGTACGGTCCGGATTCACATCAACCGTAGGCGTGACACGACGAACGAATTGAATTTCGTTTCCAGAATGGTGACAATCCGATTACCTCGTGCTTGTCGGTTGTTGGCAGCTCAACCGAATGAGACTTCGATCGCCGGTGTTCGCCAGTCGCTGTCAGTTTCCATTTTGACGGAGACAGTTTCGTCCCAAGAAACGAATCGGAGCGGTTGAAGGAACCGATTAAAATGGCTGCCGAGGATTTTCTTGGCGGTGGCGCCGCTCGAAATTGGGCGATTCGATTCTAGGGAACGACTTCGGCTAATAAGGGTAGCCTGGATTTGTCGGAGACAACGACGCCACCCGGTTTCTCGACGGTAATGGCGAATTGAACCGCTTTGTTCACAGGAATTCTTGCATCAATTGGCACGACGACCTGTTTTGTTCCGGCAATGTCAAACACTCCACCATCGACGGGATGATCTTGACCTTTGTCCGTATCGAAAATCCAGAGCTGATATTGTTCTACGTTAGGATTGTTGACCGGTAATCCTGAGAAAACCATGTAACCTTCTTGCTTTGAGTCGCTCCAAACGATTCTTCCACCAGCAGTACCGTTTTGGACATCTTTCCGGAGATCTTTCCAGCCGATGTCCACCAAATCAGCTGGCGCTGCCGTAATCAATGAGTCCAATCGTTGAACCGGCGTGGGCGTGAGGGCGACGGCAGGTGGGTCGACAACCAGTTGGTCAACGGTTCGAGCAAACGGATTATAGCCGCTGAGCAATAAAGCCAAACATGCCGCCGTTACGGCGAGTGAAACTGCTTCTCGCCAGCTGAACCGGTTATCTGGGGTACTTCGGGACGGCGACAAGTCAACTTTGGAAGTCTGAGATTTTGAAATGAGTTGACCGGATCCGATAAACTCGCCGGCCGCAACCAACAAGCGATCGTGAACGCCGCGTGGCATCGACTCGATGTGCCTAAAAGCATACACCAGATCGATCGCAGCAGCCGTGAGCTCGATTCGCTCAACTTTTTTCTGATTTTCAGGTCGTGAAGCCAACTCTTCGAATTCCTGTCGCTCAGTTGCTGATACTCCGACCGTGCAATAATCTGCGGCCAGATCGCTTAACCGGTCTTGGTCTGTCGGTCTGCGATCACTCATTACGACTCTCCTTGTGCAATTGAGTTGAAAGAGACTTCATCATCTTTGGAGAACAAAGACTGCCTTAGTTTCAGCATTCCTCGCCGAATGTGGGTCTTTACGGTTCCCAATGACAATCCAGTGGTTTCGGCAATTCGCGAGTGAGAAAGCCCGTCGTAAACGCTTAATCGAATGACTCGTTTTTGATCTTCAGGTAGCTCATCCAGCAAGGCCGCTGCTTTAGCCGCTTCATCGTTAATTTCTGCTCGCTGTGGGGCACCTATTTCCGAATTAGAAAAGCTGTCCATTTCCACATCGGTGGCAACGTTCCAGGATTTTTTGCGACTCAAATCAATCAAACGTCGACGCGCGATCATTGCCACAAAAGTTGTTTCACTGGCGATTCGAGAATCGAAACGGTCAGCGATTTTCCACAACTTCAAAAAAATATCTTGAACAGCGTCTTCGGCAGCCTCGACATCGGGGCAACTACGACGAGCAAGCGACCAGACCAGATTTTTGTATCGATCCAAACATTCAGCGATCGCGGCGGGTTCACCTCTCGCCACTTTTGGCAGTACTGGAGTTTCGCTCGTCACTTTGCGTCCTATTCCATTTTGAGTGCCGGAAAAATATGCCGCACCCCGACAACGCCAGGATGCGGCATTATTTGACTAGCCAGCAAACTGGAACTACTTCTTGGGCATGATAACGGAATCAATCACATGGATTACGCCATTGCCACATTCGATGTCGGTCTTGACGACTTGAGCTCCGTCAATCATGACTTTGCCGTCGACGACTTTGATCGTGGCTTTCTGGCCATTGACCGTCGTGGCGGACGTCAATTCGACAACGTCGGCTGCCATTACTTTACCCGGTACGACGTGGTAAGTCAGGATCGAAGCCAATTTTTCCTTGTTTTCGGGCTTCAAAAGATCTTGAATGGCCTCGGTAGGAAGTTTCCCAAACGCAGCGTCTGTGGGAGCGAATACAGTAAACGGGCCTTCGCCTTTCAGCGTATCAACGAGTCCCGCAGCTTTGACAGCAGCAACAAGCGTCGTGAATTGACCAGCTTTGACAGCTGTGTCGACGATGTCGGGAGTTTCGGAAGGCAGAATGACGGCGTCAATGATGTGGATCACGCCATTGGAGCATTTGATGTCCGTGGCGATGACATTGGCACCATTTACTTTAACTTTTCCACCATCAACTTTGATAGCGACATCTTGGCCTTGAACGGTTTTGGCTTTGTTCAGTTTCACGACATCAGCAGCCATGACGCTTCCAGGGACGACGTGATAGGTCAAAATCGCCTGCAGTTTCTCTTTATTCTCAGGTTTAAGAAGCGTTGCGACAGTACCTTCTGGCAAATTGCTAAAAGCTTCGTCGGTAGGAGCAAAAACTGTGAAAGGACCACTGCCTTTCAAAGTCTCAACCAAACCCGCCGCTTTGACAGCTGCAACCAGTGTGTTGAATTTGCCAGCGCCAACAGCTGTGTCGACAATGTCCTTCTCCTGCGGAGCTGCAGCGGTCGAAATCGTCATTAATTGTTGTGTTGCAGGGCACTGCTGTCCGGCCATGGCTGCTTTAGCGTGAGGGCACTCTTGAGCGTTGATTGTCTGGCCAGTCAAAATTAACAGTGCTGGTAACACGAGCGACCGCAATAGTGGAAACGAAGTTAGTGACATGTTTTACCCTTTTCAAATGAGTTGTTTTCGATCTGCACACAAGTGCTTATGTGAGACGGTTTCGCCCTGAGATCGAAAATAGATTCAATTTTCTGGCAGAAAAAGTTTTTTCACAGACAGCGGGAAAAAATGCCTTATCGCCGTTAACAAACAGCAAGAGCGACGGTCTCCCGACGGCCGCAAGAGCACCTGGGTGAGCCCATTGTTCTCAATGGGCGAATGGCGCGAGAAAGGCGAGAACCTGAGACCAGTTTGTTCAGCAGAACGAGGGCTAAACGTCGATTTCTTCGGCTTCTTCGGCGCGTTCCATAATGAATCGGAAACGCGCAGAGGCATCGCGACCCATGAGATCGCTGATAATGCGATCGGTCTCAAGATGGTCGTCAATTTCGACTTTTAGCAGGCGCCGCGTTTCCGGGTTCAAGGTAGTGTTCCAAAGGACTTTGGGCATCATTTCCCCGAGTCCTTTGAAACGCGTAATTTCGGGTTTGGCGCGACCGTCGGCTTCTTTCAAAATCCGCGCTCGGTCGTCGTCGTCAGCGGCCCAGAAAGTCTCCTTGCCAATATCGATTCGATACAACGGTGGCATTGCAATATAAAGTCGACCATCGGAGATCAACTGTGGCATGTGTCGGTAGAAAAACGTCAACAACAGTGTTGTGATGTGGTGGCCGTCGGAGTCCGCGTCGGCCAGCAAAATGATGCGCTCGTATCGCAATCCGGACATGTCCATTTTCGGTCCCAGACCGCAGCCGATTGCAGTCACCATATCCTGGATTTCCTTGTTCTCCAATAATTTTTTAAGTGAAGCGCTCTCGGTGTTGAGTACCTTACCGCGCAGCGGCAGGATCGCCTGGGTCTTTCGGTCGCGCCCCTGTTTGGCGCTGCCGCCGGCCGAATCACCTTCGACGATAAACAACTCCGATTCTCCGCGACCCGAATTCAGGCAGTCACTCAGTTTTCCAGGCAACATGGAACGCTTGCCACCGGTTTTCCGTGAGACCGCGGCGGACGCCGCGCGAGATGCAGCCCTGGCTCGGGCCGCGGCGATGATTCGCGCTACAATGCTATCGGCTGTGTTACGGTTATTGTTCATCCACTGTTCCAGTGCCGGTCGCAACGCGCTTTCGAGGGAGCTCTGGACTTCCGGATTGTTCAATCGGTCTTTGGTCTGCCCTTGAAACTGAGGTTCGGGAATAAAGATCGAAACAATCGCGATCAGGCCTTCACGAATATCATCGTGGGTTATTTTGACGCCACGCGGGACGAGGTTGTGCATATCGATGTAATTGCGAACGGCCTTACTGAGTCCGGCGCGGAACCCGTTTTCGTGGGTGCCGCCACTGAGGGTCGGGATCCCGTTGACATACGAGCGGACATGTTCATCGGTCGATTCTGTCCATTGGAGAACCGCCTCCATCTTGTCTTTATCATCTTGATTGAAATTGAAAGGGGTTTCGTGAATCGGTTTGGCTTTGCGTTCCGCGAGAACTTTGCCCAGGTAGTCGACGATTCCATTTTCATGGTGGAATGATTCCTTGGTTTTGTTGACCTCGTCGACGAAGATTACCTTGACTCCGCGATGAATAAAGCTGGTCGTTTCCAGGCGTTGGCGGATGGTTGCCGGATTGAAATCAATTTTCGGAAAAATGGTGGTGTCGGGAGTGAAGGTAATACTGGTTCCGGTTCCACGCACACGCCCCTTCAGCTTTTGGAGTTTTGTTTTTGGCTTGCCTCGGCAGAACTCCATTCGGTATTGGGATCCACCGCGGCGGACGATGGCGACCAGTTTTTTCGATAGCGCGTTGACGACGGAAGCCCCCACGCCGTGCAAACCGCCAGCCGTTTTGTAGTTGTTGCCGTCGAATTTTCCACCTGGCAGAATCGTAGCAGCCATTTCCAGAAGTTGGGAGTTGGGAGTTGGGAGTTGGGAGTTGGGAGTTGGGAGTTGGGAGTTGGGAAGTTGGGAGTTGGGAGTCTGAAATCTGAAATCTGAAATCTGAAATCTGAAATCTGAAATCTGAAATCTGAAATCTGAAATCTGAAATCGGCGAATCAAAAACGGACTTTAAGGACGGAACGGTCGGTTGGATTGAAGAGAGCAGAACGATTCCCACCTCATCTCCACCACTTACTTTTTCACTTTTCACTTTTCACTTTTCACTTTTCACTTTTCACTTTTCACTTTTCAGTTCGGGTGGCGATTCGATGGGTGGCCAGATGACTGTTTTGATTTCGCCATTTTTCTGGATTTCGTTGCCTTTCCCTCCTCGCGACGTCGTTCGATACTTGACCGTGGAAATGGTTTTCTTCGCGCCACGATTGGTTTCGACCAGCAAGAGATCTCGATCCCCCGACGACGGTTTAAAGCCGAGCAGACGATCCGTCTTTGCCAGCTTGATGAGCATGACGCCTTTTCCGGCTCCGGAAAGATAGTTGATGTCGTCCACTGGGCAGACCATCGCTCGACAAGCTGCTGAGATTGCCAGGATGGTTTCGCTACCGTCAACCGGGTAGACGCCAATGATTTCGGCACCGGCGGTCGTTCGGGCATAACGTCGGCCGCTGCGGGTCGAGGGCTCGATCAGGTTTTCCAAACCGAATCTCAACGCGTAGCCGTTGCTCGATGCTGCCAGACCATGAATTTCCGGACACAGGTCAGGTTGTTGAGGGTCCTCAAAAACATCACCGATCGAACGAGGGTCGAACGAAAGCGCGGCCACGATCCGCTCACCATCCTTCAGTTTGAACAGCTTTTGGATCGGTTCACCAAACCCGGTTGACGCCGGAATATCGATCATGCGCGACGTGTAGCAAACGCCCGCGGATGAAAAGAATCCGATGGTGCTGCGGGTCGAACCGGCCACGCAGGCCAACACGCGATCCCCTTGCCGCAAACGGCTCTTTTCTGGGTCAGCGATCAGTTTCTGGCGTTTGACCCAGCCATCGCTCGTAATCATCACATGACAGTCTTCGGCGACGATAAAGTCCTCGGCAGTATATTCTTTCTCGTTACCGACTGCCTGGATAATCGTACGACGCTTGGAATCCTGATCTTGACAAAACTCTTTGACAATCGTTTCGATCTCGGTTCGGACGATATTCCAGCGACCCGAAGCGTTGGTGTCCACGGTCGCCTCATCCAGCAGTTTTCGAATCTCGCGGGCGCGCTTTTCCTTCTTCTTGAGCTCTTCCTGGATCAAGTTGATTTCCAAACGAGCCAAGCGATAAAGTTTGAGTTCGAGAATCGCGTCGGTTTGTTCTTCGTCAAGTCCTTTCAATTTCCCGCGTTGCCCTGGTTGGACGGGGAATCGCTTCATGATTTTTTTTGCCGCATCAGATTTTCCATCGCTGCGACGGATGATGCGAATGATTTCATCCAAGGCATCGAAGATCGTGACAAAACCTCGCAGAATATGCAGCCTCTTGTCGAGCGCGGCCAGTTCATTTTCCAAACGCCGCGTGACGACTTCCAGTCGAAAATGAAGAAAGTGCCACAACATCTCCTTCAAACCCAGCCGATTGGGAGCGCCGACTTCCGGATTTTCGGTGGGGACCAGGCACGTCAGGTTGACGTTAAAGTTGGTTTGCAACGACGAGTTCTTATACAGGTAGGCCAGCACCTTCTTTTCGTCGGCACCTTTTTTCAACACAAGGTCAATGCGAATATCATCGGTAGAAAGATCTCGAACTTCGGACACTAGAGGCATTTTCCCGGAGTACACCAGCTCCGAAATGCGCTCCACAAGGTTTGCCTTGTTGACACCGAACGGGATGGAGTCAATTTGAAGGACGCGCCCGGTCGATTTCGCCGCCCCAACCATCTTCCAAGTGGCCCGGATCTTGATCGAGCCCTGACCCGTAGCATAAATTTCGCGCAGCTCTTCTTTGGTGTTGATCACTTGACCGCCCGTGGGGAAGTCAGGCCCCCGCACTGCGTCATTGGCGACGAGTTGGTACCCCTTGATCTCGGGATCCTGCAGCAACTTCAAAAGGGCACGGCACAGCTCCTTCAAATTGTGCGATGGAATGTTGGTCGCCATGCCAACGGCGATGCCCGTGGCGCCATTGACCAGTAAATTGGGAACGCGGCTGGGTAGAACAACCGGTTCTTCACGGCTGCCGTCATAGTTGGGTTTGAAGGGGACGGTGCGGGTCCCCAGGTCCTCGAGGATTTGACCCGCTACGCGGGTCAGGCGGCATTCGGTGTAACGCATGGCCGCCGCATTATCACCGTCGATCGAACCGAAGTTCCCGCTGCCGTCAACCAACGGCATTCGCAGCGAAAACGGCTGTGCCATTCTCACCAGGGCATCGTAAATCGAGCTGTCGCCGTGAGGGTGGTAATTACCCATCACATCACCGACGACTTTGGCGCATTTCCGATGTTTCGAGGTATGGCCGAGATTCTGTTGGTTCATCGTATACAGAATTCGACGCTGCACCGGCTTCAACCCATCGCGGACATCCGGTAGGGCTCGGCTGGTGATCACCGACAATGAGTAATTGAGATATCTCGATTGAGCGGCCAGTCGCAAGGGTACCGCAGACAGGTGTTCGTCGATTACATCATCAAACAGCGTTTTTTCGGGGTGACCATTTTGTTTGCCACGACCGCTCGACTTGCTCGCAGAGGACTTCTTGCGTTGCGCGGGTTTGCCGACTTTTTTCCTCGATGGGCGACGTTTGGCCAATTTTATCTACCTCAAAATCAAAAACGCGGAGTTTATGGGAGTCGCACGGTTGGAAATTGACAAAAGGACAGGGGCCCGCGTGCCAACCTGCTGCAAAAAGGGGAGGTTTGGGGTGAGTATACCAATCAGGTTCTTTTGGTCACAGACGGTTTTTCCGGTTGTAGCTGAGCCAGCACCTTGAATGCCGGGATGTTCGGGGAATTTACTGCGACCGGAATTCGCCGAAAGACGAAAGATCTTTCGGGACGATCGTTCACTTCAAAGGGATTTGAAACGACGGCGTTATACGTCGCAGGAGATAGGAGCCCAAAAAATGACCCGGAATCTATTTTTCTCAATCGCCACGTTTGCGGCATTGTCCATCGTCGCCTCACCCGCCATGGCCCAGTTCGACAGCGGTAATTCCGCAAACAACTTGTTTTCACAGTACTACACACAGCCTGGTGCCAGCCAAGTTCAGGCGGGAATGTATCCGGCTCCGCATTATGTTCCTGCGAACGTGGGACATACCTATTACACGTATCAACCGGTGATGCCGCATGAAATGATGTATCACCATTCGCGTAACTACTTCAACTATTACAACACGGGCGGTTATGTCGACGGCTGTGATGCCTTAAATCGAACTCAAGTAAAGTGGTACAGCGGAGCCAACCATATGCGTCCCATGCCGCTTCAAGGGTTGGGAGCCCAGCAATTGATTTGGCGAGTTCAGAAACGCAGGTACGGACTCAACTGTGACTCGGATGGTCAACGAGGGTGCTTCCGTGGTCGGGTGGGATGTACTGACTGCGAAGGAATGCGCTGATTCCGGATATGACAGGGAATGTGCCAGTGGAACATGTGCCAAGAATGGAAGCGGCCAGTCCATCCGACGATAACTCCACCTCAGGCGAGATGACGGGTGACTGCTCACTAAATTGCAAAATGAATTGAAAGCAATATTAACAGGATCGAAGGAATGAAAAGAATAGTGCTTGCACTGGGGCTGGCGGTAGCAGCGACGGCCATGTTTACGACGGCCGATGCCAATGCCCAGTTGCGTCAGAATCGCCGAATGGCGAGGGCTGGTAAACGAGCGATAAATACGCGACCCATTTATGCGGGTACGGATGTCGAGGGCATGACGCAAACCAACGACCCAGGTTTCATGACGCCAGTTCACTCTGCTGTGATGGCGCTGCAAAATCCCTACAGCCCTCATCCATATTACACTTACAGTTGTCGAGGCATCAAAGCCGGTTTGACGCATGCGTGGAACCAGGAGCAAATGGCGGTGCGTCCTTGGCATGGCGGATACAACTACTGGCGCTGGGGCGAACCGACTGCCCTGGTTGTGCCTCCGACTGCAGCTTTCCATAGCAGTTATGCCTGGGGGGTTGGACAGACACGCAGCACACCGATCCACCACCAATTTGGACGAAACGATGCTGGCTTGATCGGAGGTGCAGGTGAAGGCATGTTTGCCAACACACCTTATTGGCCTTCCAGCACAGAACAGTTCGGGATCTACCCTGTTCGCGCGCCTTGGTAACGAAACAGAATCGCCGATGCCGAGTTTGACGGTTCCACCGGTTAGGTAGCCATCAGGCCCAGATCAGGCACTGAGACTTGCGACATCGAACGTCAATGTGATGACGATAGCACGAGATTGCTATTGCGACTGCGCGTGAGAGTTCGGCGGAGATTTGCACGATCCGCTGGATTAAATGATCCAGGTTCGTGTTGGCCCGCAAAATGCGGACGCACTCCATCAACTTAATAACAAGTTGACGGAGCTTAAAAATGATCCTGTACCAAGTGCTGTTGTTGGCTGGCGGAATTGTAACCACGTTGATGGCGATTTCCGCAGTTTGTCCTTTGCCCAAGGACCGGCCGATAACCGGTTGCTGATTCGTCTTTGCGATAAAGCGACCCATTCACTGAATCGCCGTAAAGTTGGGAATCTGGCTGCAGTTTTTTTGAAAAGATCGGGTTAGTCGGTTTGTAGTGGCGAATTGGCAATCTTCACAAGATTCAATTTGAATTTCATGAAAACTAACTTGCCTCGAGGCAACTGTAACGTAGATTCCGCAGAGGGCAGAAGACAGGGGTGATTGAGGCGATCATCGGAGGTTCGTCTTCTGGTTAAATTTTACGACACGGTAAGTAGTGAATCTTATGAACAAAAAATGGAAGTCAATTAAGGCGTTCGCGATGCTGTTTGCATTGCCGCTGGTCGCGACCGCTGCTGTTTCAGCACAACAGGAGTGGGAGAATCAAGGTGGGTCTGTCCTGGAAAATTTCAGTGACATGCCAAGAATCGAACAAGACCATCAACCCCAGCGTGATTCCCGACAATCGTACAATGTCACGCTGAACTCCCGCGGAGAGATTGAGGGTCGCATTGCAACGATCGACCAGCAAACCGGTATGGTTTCCGGGCTGGCCGGATTGAATGTTTACTTCGTTCGCGAAGGACAGGTTTCCTACCAGGCTCAAACGGATGCCGAAGGTAATTTCCTGGTTCCCGGAGCGGCAGAAGGTCCTTACTCATTCATTGCGACGGGGCAGTCAGGTTTTGCCGCCTACGGGGTCTATGTCACCGCCAACCGTGGACAGAATGATCTCAATTTCATGGCAGCAGCGGCTGTTTCCCCGAACTTTGCAGGCTTCCAGCAGATTTTGAATGACCATCTGCCAACGCAGATAACGGATCAAATCATGGAGGCGGCAGCGATCGAATCGGCCCAGCCAGCCACCGTCACCGGTACCAGTCGAGTACGGCTGGTCAATGGGACACTCAACGGACAAATCGTGACATTGTTCGGTCAAGGCCAAAGGATCCGCGGCACAATGGTCAACCTGATTCAAGACGGCAAACGGATCGCGGATGTCGAAGTCAATGAAGACGGTAATTATTCCATTCCTGATCTCGAACCAGGCGTCTACGATTTTGTGGCAGTTGGACATAGCGGTTTGGCTGCAATTCGATTCGAAGCCGTAGGGCAGGATTCTCCGATGACGCAAGTCTCGTTCGGTCCTGTTCCCCTACTGGTATCAACGTCACTCAACGTTTGTTTGACGTGCCAACAGGACAATCAGGTCGTTGATCAATCGGTTGACTATGCTGTCGGCACTCAGACTTTTCCGCAACCGGAATACGAATCCGCTGGCGTCGTGGAGTATGCGGGTGACGCAGCCGGAGTTGGCTGTGCCGCTGGTGGTTGTTGCGGTGCTGCCGGCAACTATGCCGGAATCGGTGGCGGGGGCGGCGGCGGCCGTGCTTTCGGAGCCGCAGGCGGCGGTGGTGGCGGCGCAGGCCTGGCGGGATTTGCTGGACTGGCCGGCTTGGCGGGACTCGCTGGCTTGGCCGGCAGCGGTAACGGCTATGGTGGCGGTGGTGGCGGAGGCTACCCACCACCTCCTAAGTCTCCCTACGGTGGCTACAACAACGGATATGGAAACGGCTATGGCGGCGGTTACGGCAAATAAGATGCCCGACGGCACACGCCCTTGACGTGCCATCCTGATTCCATCCATTTGATTGGACAAAAAAAACAAAAGCCCGGCGATATCATTCGCTGGGTTTTTTTATTTGCATTTGTTCAACAGTTGATCGAATGACTCGCGAAGATCCGAGTTGTCCCAACCTGGCGGAATAGCCTGCATGTATTCCAACAGTTTTCTCGCTTCGGCTTTCTTGCCCGACTGCTCCAACAAAGCGGCGATATTGAATTTTGCTTCGTACCAGTTGGCCGTGTGAGGTTTCAACTGGATGGCCAGTCGCCGCCAGGTGGAGATCGCTTTCTCCGGATCGGACCTGGAGAATTCGCGAGTGATCAGCCGGGCGATGCGCAGCTTGATTCCTGCATTCCGCGGCAGTTCCTGTTCCAACGTGGTTAACACCGCCAATGCTTCCGAGTTTTGTCCCAGATCCGATAACGCATCCGACTTACGGAACAACCAAACAGTGCGTTTGCGTTCCGGCAGTTCATTGTTCAACGCGGCTTCAATCAGCTTCAGTCGCATTTGGCTCAACTGACTGGGGTCAGAATTGCCTCGGCGCTGCAGGACCGCAGCAAGACCTTTTTCGGCCAATTCCAGCCGATTGATATCCTGGCTGATTTGAGCGAGGAATTCGTCGGTTCGCTTTGTGTGTTCAGGATCGGAAGCTAGGCAAACCAGCAGCCAGGCCTTTGCCATGTTCTTTTGATCGGAAAGAGGCGAAGCAGCAACCAGGTCTTCCAGTGGTTGAATCAATTGGTCGGAGGTCACGGAACCATGTTGGATACCGAAGTCGGTCAATGAAAGTAAAGCATCGAATTTTGCCGTGGTCGAGTCTCGGGCTGCCAACCAAACCGCATTCAAACGATCGGTCACCTCCTGGATTACAGCTTCACGATTCTTGGGTTCCACGTGTTTTGTCCAGCGACTGGCACAATAGCCTGCCCTTGATATGGCGTCACCAAACAACGAACTGTCAGGCGACACGCTGACGTAGTGTTCAAACGCCGATTTCCACTGGGATGCCCGTTGATCCTCCCCGCCCAACCAAACTCGCACCTGGTTTGCGCTGTCAGCATCCGGCCAACGAGCCAGGTGTTGCTCAAGCAACTCGCGAAATTGTTGCCGTTTTTGCGGGTCGCCCCCGACGTCTTGAGCCCGGTTCCAACAGCCCCGCAGATGAGCTGCGCTGGCGTTTTTCCTGTCGGCATTGAGATTGGCCAAATCGATCAATCTCTCGGCCGCCTGCCCATGAAGATTCTGCTGTTCCAGCGCCCGGCTGGCGCGGACGGTCAATGCAAACATGCGATCGGCATCACCCAGTTCCCGCGCGGTATTTGCCGCCAAATCGTAGGCCTTGACAGCGTCGGCAAACCGTTTTTTTCGCGACGCCTGATCAGCCAACCGAATCAACAGGTCAAGTTCGGTGGATGTCGCGGGCGTTCGACTAGAATTAGAGTGTGTCGAATTCGTGATGGCGGAGTTGGCCGCGCTCGAGTTAATTAGCACGAGTTCGGCTCGGCGTCCCCAATAATCGCCGTGCCGTTTTTCGATCTGACGAGTCATCTGGGCGGCGGAAACCAACCACTGTTGTTTTTCGTTTCCTGTCGAACGGGTTGCCAGATTGACCACCGTTGCCAGTCGTGACAGATCCAGTTGTGGTTCCCGACCTAGAAGTTTTTCCGACGCGCTGAGAGCCTCGATCGAGGCTTTGGTATTTCCTGTTTCCACGCTCAATTTCAATTGCTGTTCGAGCAAAGATTGTGGAATTTTTCCATCAGAAACTGCGTCCAGCAATTGATTCAGAACGTCCGACGCTTGGTCAGTTCTGTCCAACAAACGCAGGCACTCAATTTGCAGGATTCGGCTTTCCCACCAAAGTGGCTGACCCGTCGAAGTCTCTCGTTGGACCCCGGCCAATGCCTCCAGGACCTGGTTGAGGGCTTCAATCCGGTTTAACCGGTCTGACGGAGCGTAGATCTGCGCCCGATTGACGTTGGCAATCGCCAGTTGGTACCGAATGTTCTTGTTAAGAGTCAACAATTCTTCGGTCGAGAGTTCGTCGGTCGATAGTGTGCGATTGCGATTTTCTGGAATGGCCTTGGAAATATCGCGTTGCAATTCGCTCAGCAGAGAGCGGGCCTGACGAAGTTCTGACAACGCTTTCTCGCGGGCCGATTCGGCAACCATCTCGGCGGCCAATTCCTGTCTTAACAGTCGGCCGTGGGCAAGATGGCTGAGCGCGGATTGGGCGCGCACCAGAAACGAACGCGGATGTCGCGGGTTTTGTGCCAGGAATTCTGCCGCCGTTTGTTCCGCCTGCAACCAGGTCGAGTCACGTTCGGTCGGTTTATTTAGAATCGCACGCGCCGTTTGTGTCTTGATCAATTCGATCGTATAACGCGCTGTTTGGGCTGGCGTGAGGTTCGGGGTCGCCAATAGCTTTCGACAATGTCGTTCGGCAAGATCAAAAAGACGGCGGATTCGCAGACCGTCGATCAACCGGGAGTCGAGATCGTTGGCCAGGATGCTGGAAAATTCGTCAGTGTCCTGGGGAACCGGGGGCGATAGTGGGGAGGCGGCTGTGGCAAATGAAAGGCATGCCAATGCCAAAATCCAAACCCCGGCGACGATAAATTGAGGATAGGTTGAGCCTCGATCAAACATGCCTACATCTCCTGCGGATTGACCGCAAAAGAGACCTTTTCAAATCCCGCCAACATTGCAACATCGAAGACTTCAATCACATGCCCGAGCGGAACTGCTGGCTGCGGGTAAAGAATCACCGGCGCTTTCGCCTGGACGTTCCAAATGGTGGTCAATTGGTCCCCAATCGCCTGCAGCGAATCATAAGGCTGATTGTTGATCGACCAATTGGGCGCTTGACCGTCCCAGCCGATACGAACCACGACGTCTTCGAAATCTTTTTCCGGTGGGGGTTCCACATTCGCCACGGACTCCGATCCCAATTGTGGGGAAACATCGCTTTTGAGTACCTGCTCGACGACTTGAAAGCTGGCGGTCCAAACGAAGAACACCAACAGCAGGAAGACAACATCGATCATGGGAGTCATGGCAGAATCGAGGTCGGTCTCGCCGCCGCGACGCAACAAAGGGCTGGGGCGTCTCATTGGTCCTCCCGGTAAACGGCGTACGTCACTTTCCAGATCTTCGCGCGCGTGCAGGCCAACATGATTGGTTCAACGGTGGAGTAAGGGGCGGATCGGCTGCCACGAATGCGAACTTCGAGGTTGTCACCTTCCTTGTCACGGACGGCCGTGAATCGGTCCATCAGCTGTTTCTGAGCAATCGGTCGACCGGCCAGCCACAGCGAGCCGTCCGCTTTGACGTTGATGGTAATTCGGGGCGTTTGTTGGTCGATATCTTCATCTCCAGAATTGGCGGTGGGCAGTTCCAATTCCATTTGGGATTCTTGTCGCGCCAAATGGCTGCTCACCAGGAAGAAGATAATTAACAAAAACACGACATCGATCATTGGCGTCATATTGAAGCCATAGCGTCGTTGCGGTTGGTACTGGGGAGCTTTCAAGGTCGAGCGAACTTTAGCAAGGGTGGCGTTCTTAAAAAGGAATTAGATTTTCTTTTTTCCACGTCGCAGCGGGCCAAACACGTGTTGCGCAAGGTAAGCGGCTTCCGCCACAAGCTGGTCGATCCGATTGCGAAAAATGGCAAATGCTCCGATCGATGGAATGGCAACAATCAACCCTCCC
The DNA here is from genome assembly GCA_942492215.1 of Pirellulaceae bacterium. Taxonomy (GTDB): domain Bacteria; phylum Planctomycetota; class Planctomycetia; order Pirellulales; family Pirellulaceae; genus Mariniblastus. The sequence continues at coordinate 352,258 of CALODY010000026.1, read as the reverse complement.
ACGGTGGTCACCAGCGCCTGGTAAATTCCCTCGGCCAGCTGCGGGGCACTTGCAGTACCCTGTGTTGAAGCCACGTTTTGGAACGCAATGATCATTCCAATGACCGTTCCCAACAGACCGACCATCGGCGCGATATTGCCGATCACGGACAAGTATTCAATCTTCCGGAACAGGCGAGCCGATTGTTCAGCGAGTGCGTCCTCCAGCGATTTTTCAACCGCACCCCAACCGAATTCCAGTTCGGATATTCCGTGCATCAGTACGAACGAAAGGAAGCTGGGCCGCGCATTGCAGGCTTGCTGGGCCGCCGCCACGTCGCCGGAGATCAGGCATTGTCGAACTTGTTCGCTGAGGCCCTCCGGCATCAGGTCTTTGCGACGAACGGTCATCAGGTGATCGAAGATCAGGTAGGCCGCCGTAATCGAAAGCGTCAACAGCACGAAAATCATAATCGCGCCGACGACGCCACCGGAAAAAAGGATCTGCAGAAATCCAGTCGGAGCAGCATCCACTTCCGATTCACTTTGGGCCCATGTCACCGTCGGCAAGGCACCCACCATGGAAAAGCCCAGGCAGGCGGCCAACACGATGGAGGATTTGATTCTGATTGGCCGAAGCATGCTGTTTCCTGTTTATTGCGATCGCACGGGATCGGCGGTTTCAAATTGTGACAAGGCTTGCTGAGCCCAAACGGTACTCGGGTATTTCTGTTGAAGCTCGTCCCAGATTGCACGTGCCTCGCTGGTTTGTCCGTTATTCTGCAACATCTGGCCCGCTTGATACAACGCCGCTGCGGAAAGGCCAAGTTGCTCGGGATAGAGTATCGGAATTCGCATCAGATTGGTCGTGGCCGCGTTTTTTTGACCCAAGCGGGCTTGGGCCTGAGCCACCAAGTACCAAGGGCCGGCTTGAATTTGCGCCGGCATCTGATCGATCGCCTTTTCCCAAACGTCGATTAGTTTCGCATTGGCGTTGAAGATGCGCGGACGCCAAAGCTGGGCGGTCGCCAATGATTTTATATTTGCGTCGATATCGCGACTGAGTCGATCCAGCACTTTGGTCGCCCGTTCCCGCTGCGTCCCCGCCAATAGCCAGCTGGCACCCAGCAGTTGCTCAACCGCGTCTCGAGAGTCGATCAGCGTCGCCGCCTGTTCATTGACGGAGTTGGCTCCCGATGCCCAGGGGAGGGGACATAGATGAAAAAATCTTGTCTGGGGATCTTCGCGGACGATGGCAAGAAACTGATTGGTCGCCGCCTGGTGGTTGTCGCTGGCCTGGTAAAGCCGCACCAGTTCGGCCCGCACCATTCGCCGAGCCCAATCGCGTTGTTCAGTCGCCAACGCCGCTTGAAATTTTTTCGTGGCGCCAGGCAGATCGCCGCTGTTGACCAGATTCAAACCTTCCCGGTAAGCGGGTGGCCAGCTGGTTTGAATTTCGATGATTTCGGCGTTAACGATTTGACGTTCACGACCGTTGGCGAACAACGTTAATGAATGACCCTTCCACTGGCGAATCGTGCCCCGGCGTCGCATCGTGTCGCCGGATGGTTCCCTGCGCACGATCACGACGTCTTCCGTCTCCTGCCCCAAACCAGTTACCGGGGCGAAACCACCAAGCAACCCGACAGCCAACACGCATTGCAGAAAAAGTTTACGGTTGTCGAACTTACGTCGGTCAATTGATGGCTCATTCAACGACCTGTTGAGATATGGTTTTGACACCCGCTCAATTACGGCGGCCCCTACCGCCCGGGATGACGGTGGTCGCATCCGCGTTATGCAAAGGTCTGGGCTGTCGCGCTGGTTCATCGTGATTTGTTGATTTGGAGGGTGCGAATGTTTTTGAACACGTATTGTCCACCGCTTTCGCGAGCCAGTCGTTCCAATGACCGATCACCGCCGCGCCGCTCACCAAACTCGATTGCGTTGATAATGGCCCCGGAGCGGTTATAGTCTCCGACTTCGCGAAGTTCCCGCGGCGAGAAACCGCCTTCAGCATCGGTAAGCAGGAACACGACATCAGGAGAAAGCCGTAAGGCGTGCTTAAGTGCGTTCAGGTGATCCGTACCGCTATCTCCACGGATCGATTCAACGAACACGCGAGCGGCTTCTTTTTTTTCGTCCGAGGCAAAATACATCGCGGCCAATCCATCGGGATTAAACGGCCGCACGTTGTCGTTGTAAAAGATGATCTGAAACTGATGGTTATCGCCGAGTGAATCGAGGCTTTTTAACAACTCCTGCCTGGCGGCCAGCAGGGGGCGAGATTGGTAACCTTCCATGCTTTTGGAACGATCAAACACGTAAACGAACTTCGAACCGGTCCCTTTGATGCCAAAAACTTCTGTGGTTACTTTTCCACCAATTTTCAGACTGAGGGCCGGTCCATCGATCAGCGTGTCGGCTCCCGGGAGCGAATCTGCCAATTGATCCCCGGCACCGCTGATGGGCGACAATGACGAATCCAGCCCAGGTAGATCGGGCGGCAAATCTGTTTCTGCCGATAAGGGAGGTGGACTCTGCTCGGAAACCGGTTGACTGTTGGTGTCCTCTACGTCTCCTTCGGTCAGGAATTCCGTCGTGCTCGACTGCAGATCGACGAGCACAATTCCGCCCGCACGGTTTTCAATGTTGCTGGCGCCTTGCTGTACGGAACGCATCGCCAGCAGCAAGGCGACGAATAGCAACGTATGCACAATGAAAGACATCAACCAGGCAGGAACACGGCGATTGGGCACCAAATCACGGGGAGAGAACGCGTCCTGATAATCAGGAATGCGATCGGAGCTGTTTTGATCTGTGGCCATTCATTTAACGTTCGTTTGCGGCAGTACTTTTATCTTAAGTGGGGCCAAAAATGGGGTCAACGCGAATCCAGCCTCAAACGATTCGCGAATCAAGCATCATTCCTACCCCGCGTCAGGCCGTTTTGTCCTATCGGGGCGCAACACCGCGGTTGGGGTTTGACTTCCGTAGAAACTTATTTGGCCATCCACTTTTTTTTACCTTTGACACGTTTGGTCAACCGGTTCAATAACCCCCCGCCGTTTCCGCGGTGTTGGAAAATTCCCAAACGCTTGCGCATTGATTTTTTGATGAACAGATTTCATTTTTTTTTGGCGGCCCGACCAGACGTGTCATCGGGGCGGCCAATAGTGTTTCCAGACAAAGCCAATTCAAGGCCTGTGAGGAAACAAGATGATCAAGCCGCTAAACGCTCCCCAACTATCCAGTGCAAAACCGAGGTGCGGTCTGCAGAAGATATCGGACTTGCTGCCCCGTCTGATTCGTCAATATGAACTGCAGGCCGAATTGGCACAACGAAGCCGGCAGCCAGTGCCCCCGATCGTGACACCGACCATGGATATGGATTCAAACGTGCGGCAAGCAACTTTCGGCTGGTACGAGTGAATCTGAACGACTGGAAAAGCTCGCGCGAATCTCAATTCTGTCACAAGCGGATGCGCGAGTGCGTTTGTCAGGTCGCGCGCGAAGAGGTTGGAATCAAGGGGAAGGGCGTACCAATGTTCGACAGTTCACGATCCAGCGGAAACCTACGCTTCGCCTGCCCGCCAATTCATTCCGAGTAGCTAGCAGATTCTCATCTACTGTAAAAAAGTACAGTAATTCATATTGACGTAAATTCGACGATGCGGATAACTGAGATTGAACTCAACGAACCAAGTGATCAATTTTTTTAGTAGGAAATACGAGATAGAAAATGCTAGTCTTATCCCGCCGCGAATCGGAGCAGGTGATGATTCCCGAATTAGGAATCACCCTGGAGGTCGTACGCATAAAAGGAAATACGGTACGGATTGGAATCGACGCGCCTCGCGAGATTCGAGTCCTTCGCGGAGAAATGTGTGACGCTGGCGCCCTTCAGAGCGCGAAACAGAACGCGGAATTGTCGGTTTCCAAGACTGTCGAGTACGGACGCAGGGGGGGCGAGTTGCCCCAACAACCCATTGTTAACCGAGGAGAAAACAGAACCGTCGTTAAGGAATCTCGGGCGAGGTACGTCTGCACAAAAGATCCCAAGAATTCAGTCGCTGAAGTTGACAAAAAGATTGCCTGCTAGACCGTGATGCATCGGTGCCGATCCGGGCAATTGATGGCTCGGAGATGTTGCCGTTGGTTTCATATCGGACCTAACAAAATTTAGCACTGGCACCGCCCAACAAGGACGGCCCAACAAGGACGCCCCATCAAGGACTGCCCATCAAGGACTGCCCATCAAGGACTGCCAAAAGGGTCCGGGCTTGATACGGATCGAGGCCTACTATGGCTGTTTTGCTGGCGACGTTCCCGGCCGACCGGCGGATCGCACATACGTGCAGCAGTCTTTTGGACAAACATCCCAATTGGGCGGCAGCGTTCCGATCGCCCGCTTTTCGATTCCGTCAGTACGTTCCAGGATCAATTCACGGATCATGGATACGAATTGAGGATGGGTTCCGACGGTCTTGGCACGAACCAGGTTGACGCCAATCTGTTCGCAAAGCTCCCGGGCTTCTGTATCGAGGTCGAACAGGACTTCCATGTGATCTGAAACGAAGCCAACCGGCATGATGACGACATCCATGACGTCGGTTTCCCGTTTTAGTTCACCCAGATAATCACAAACATCGGGCTCCAACCAGGGTTGATTTGGCGGACCGGAGCGAGATTGAAAAACCAGTCTCCATGGATGGTCGCCGACTTGGTCCATGATCAATCGGCAGGTTTCGTTAAGTTGCAGTGTGTAATTGCAGCCTTCGGCCATCGACATGGGAATACTGTGTGCCGTGAACACGACATTCGATTGAAGTCTCCGGTCCTCCGGTATTTGAGACAAAGCATCGCGGACCCGCGTTACCGAGGCTTCAATAAACAACGGATGGTTGAAGGACATGCGGATTTTATGAACTTCGGGGGCGTCTTCTCCCATCGAAGCCTGAGCGTCCATGATATTTTCCCGATACTGTCGGCATCCGGAGTAGCAGCTGAAAATGGACGTGAAAAAAGCCAATGCTTTCTTGACTCCGTCTTCTTTCATCTGACGCAGTGTGTCTGGCAGCATGGGATGCCAATTCCGATTTCCCCAATAGATCGGCAAATCCATGTCGTGATCTGCCAGTTCTGATTTGACTGCCGAAATCAACTTGCGATTCTGCTGGTTGATGGGACTGATTCCATCAAAGTGCCGGTAATGCTCGGCCACTTCCAACATTCGCTCTCGAGGAATATTTTTTCCGCGCAACACGTTTTCCAAAAACGGCATCACGTCCTCCATGCCTTCCGGGCCGCCGAAAGAAACAATCAATAATGCATCGAATTTGGGTTCATTCATCTGACACCACGCCTGGACATATTTTGGGGATCAATGACAACTCAGCGTACCACTCGACGATCGTCAACTGACCAAGGTTTGTTTAACGTCGGGCGGAATCAAAACGGCAAACGGTGGTTCCTGGTCGGGAAATCGGCAGCAAGCGATGAGAAAATTGCCCGTCACCATAGTTTCCTGTTTCTCGTTAACGATTTCAAAAGCATACGTTATTCGTTTACCGTCGAGTTCGGTCAGACTTAATTGGACGACGACCTCTTGATCAAAAACCAACGGACGAATGATGTTCACATCAACATGAATCCGTGGGAATCCCAAGGTGCCGCGTTTGTCATAAAATACAACACTTAAATTCTTGCTTCGCAAAAACGCGTATTCCGTTTCTTCCATCATGCGAACGTAGGATGACAAATGGGCAAAGCCCGTCGCGTCCGTATCGACAAAACGAATTCGCCAGGGTCGCTGGTAGGTCGCAAGTGGCTTGAGGTCTTCGGTCACGTTTTTTCCGGCGAGCTGGCATTGCGGAAGTTTTCTCGGACTTTACCGTAATGCTACTACGTTTAACAACCCGCAATCGAAACCGCCTTTGAAGACTGCATGAAACCGATAGAACACCAATGGCACAATCGTCTGGCATGGGAACGATTGGCCAAACAGCAAAACCGGCTGGCCACGCCGGCTCGAGATGAGGATTTTGCCAACCCTTTAAAATCCGTCGACAGCCAAGGATGGCTGGGTCCCGACGTCTGCGGAAAATCTGTGCTGTGTTTGGCCGCCGGTGGCGGAAGGCAGGGTCCGCTATACGCTGCCGCCGGGGCACTCGTGACCGTTGTCGATCTCAGCCCTGCCATGTTGGACCTCGACGTTGCAATCGCGAGAAAACGCAAGTTGAATCTGAAAACCATTCACGCTTCGATGGAGGATCTGTCGGCGCTTGCCGATGCCACGTTCGATATCGTTGTTCATCCGGTCAGCACCTGCTACGTGCCGAATGTCACACCCGTTTACAAAGAGGTTGCCAGGGTGCTGCGAGTGGGTGGAATCTACATCAGCCAACATAAACAGCCAACGAGCCTTCAGTCAACGTTGTCACCGTCGAAAGGCAGATTTCAAATCGAGCACTCCTACTACACGGATCGACCCCTCCCTGCTGCGGCGAAATCGAACCTGGTACGCGAGGAAGGAACGTTGGAGTTTCTCCATCGCTGGGAAGAACTTGTGGGTGCCATGTGTCGCGCTGGAATGGTGATTGAAGACCTGACCGAGCCCATGCATGCAAAATGGACGAATGAAACCGATGGCCAATTGGACAGCTTTGCCTATCGCAGTCAATACATTGCGCCGTACGTACGCATAAAAGCTCGCCGAATTGAATCGACGACTGTCCCACCGCGGCGTGTTTGGATCCCCGGCCAATCAAGCTGAGCAGTCGCATTTCGGTCCCAGGTTTCAATTCACTAATTTGAGTTCCAAGGAGACTTGCTGATTTGAAACTGTTGGTTGCGGGATACCTTAAGCCAAGAGGGCGGCCAATTGGATTTGAGGGACGGATGTTTGAAAAATCACAGTCATGTCCATGAAACGCCGAATGTACCTGTTTTTCAGGCCAAATTCTCCTGCGGGGTCCGTGAGATCCAATATTTAATTGCGGTAGTCGAATGATGTTGAAACCGGTTGGTTTCCCGGCTTTCGCTTGCGGTCCCTCCGGTTAACGACTCACGCTGACCGAACCGTTGTTAGCCGATGCAACCCGGCTTAAATGCAGCTGGTGGGAGCTTGCTGGCAAGGATTTTCCTAGCTTGGGGCTTCGCGATCGGTCGTACTTGACTGGGCTGACAATCGAACCAAAACCGTACGATTGCCCCCCACAATCCGCCGATTTTCAGTAAACTGTTGAACTTGGAATCTTGAAACGAGTTACGAGGTATTTATGAGACTTTCGAGTCGCAAACAAGTTGTTGTCCGCTGCGCGACATTGGTTTTCATCGCCCAATTTGGCGTTCAAGTCGTGATGTCGCAATCCGCAACGCAAGACAAAACGTCCAGTGAAGTTCTTGATACAGCCAAGTCCGCCGATGTCAGCCCGGTTGGATTTGACAGGGAGGCCAACTTGAAATCGTTTGACCGGGTCTGGTCGACGATTGATAAGGTGCACTGGGACGAAGACAAAGTCGGTCAGAACTGGGATGACGCGCGAGCCAAGTATCGTCCCAAGGTCGAAGAGGCGAGTTCAGTTTCTGAGGTGCGAGGGATTCTCAACGACTTGATCAAAGAACTTGGTCAATCGCATTTTGGAATCATTCCGAAATCCTCGTACGATGTCGTCGACGATCAGAAGCGAGGTGGCGATGGGGATGCCGGGCTGAATTTCCGCGCGACGGACGAGGGCATTGTGGTTTCGCAAGTTCGAGATGATTCCAGTGCGGCCAAAGCAGGGGTGGAAGCAGGTTGGCTGCTGGAATCGGTTGGGGATGAGACGACCGACAAGATTAGCAAGAAACTTCAAAAAGCAGCTCACGGCCCGATGCGGTACGAAACTCTGGCGGGACTCGCAATTCCCCGCATTGCCGCTGGCAAAATTGGTGACAAGAAGAAGTTTGTGTTTCGTGACGGCGAGAACAAGACTCGCGAACTTGAGCTTGAGCTAGAGAAAAAACCTGGCAAGAAGGCCAAGTTTGGTCATTTGCCTCCCATGAACGTTCAATCGGAAATCCGAACACTTGCGGACGATGTCGGGTATTACCGATTCAATGCATTTCTGGATCCGATTCGAATCATGACGGAGTTTCGAGAGACGGTGCACGATGAAAAGCACTCTGGCGGTGTGATCATCGACTTACGTGGCAATATTGGAGGGCTCGGCGGCATGACGATGGGAATGGCGTCAGAGTTTTCTGACGAAAAAACCGCTCTGGGTGTGATGACGACCAAGGGAGGCGAACTCAAGTTTTTCGTCAGCCCCAATGTCAATTCCGTCGACTGTCCGGTGGCAGTATTGATTGACGAGTGTTCCATCTCCTCCGCTGAAATTTTCTCCGGTGGCCTGCAGGATCTTGGCCTGGCTCGACTTTTTGGCGGTCGTACCGCCGGCTTGGCGCTTCCATCGATAATCGTCAAGCTAGCCAACGGTGATGGTTTTCAGTATGCATTTGCCGATTACCATACAGCGTCCGGAAAAACGTTGGAAATGGATGGCGTGACGCCTGACGAAGAGATTCGCCTTTCTCGCGAATTATTGCTGAACGACAAGGACCCAGTACTCAGCCGCGCACTGGAGTGGATAAAGAAACAGGAAAAGTAGTTTTTGATGCCTCACCGGCAAGTAGAGAATTTCGTCGCTTTGACCTGGTTCTTTGGCGACCGACAGCCCATTAATTAGCCCAAACTGACTTTTGATTATTTGAACTTAGACAAAAGGAAACCAATGAAACAATTTATTAAGAGCTTCAACTTCGTGTTCACGGGGCTGGCGATATTGGCAGCCAGCTCAGCCGCGCCGTTGTGCCACGGCCAGGAAAACTTGCCAACCGCTGACGAGATCGTTGCGAAGTTTGTCGAGAAAACTGGTGGACTGGAAAAATACCAGTCGATCCAATCGATGATGCAAAAAGGTACGATGTCCATTCCCGCAGCCGGGATCAGTGGAACCATGCAAATGAAAGTCGCGTCGCCCGACAAGATCTTGGTGGAGGTCAGTCTGCCAGGGGCTGGCAACGAAAAATCTGGCTCTGATGGTGAGACGGTATGGTCGGATTCCACCATGATGGGACAGCGTCTGGTTACCGGAAAAGAAAAAGAACAAGTCATGCTGGAATCGAATTTTCGCCGCCTGTATGATCCTGCCAGCGTGTTCGCATCCATGGAGTGTGTCGGCACGGCAGAGGTCGATGGCGAGAAATGCTACAAAGTTAAAGTGGTCAAGAAATCAGGCGACACCCAATTTGATTACTATTCGGTCGATAGTGGATTGCAGGTCAAAGCCGATATCAAAGCGCAATCCCCGATGGGCGAAATGAATATTGAGACGTTCGTATCGGAATACAAAGATGTGGACGGAATCCTGATGCCCCATAAGATGATCCAGAAGTTTGTCGATCAAGGGATGCAAATGGAAGTTGAATTTGAGGAGATCAAAATCAATCCTGAGTTTGAAGAGGGCACGTTTAAACTGCCCGAATCAATTCAAAAACTGGTAGACAAACAAAAGGAAAAAGCTGCTGGAAGTGAAGACAAATAAGTCTGGCCGGCAACTTCCGTCATGATTTTCGGGATTCAAGCCCAAAGCTTGGATCCCTTTTTCATGCCTGAAATGCGCGCTAAAGAAGCCCGGTCACATTGGTTGGATTGGCTGTTGTTGGGACAAGCAATGGAACGATCCAAGTCCAACCGCGAGGTGAATTGAGTTAAGCCCTACGACATGGCGATCGGGAAAAAGTGATTGGAGGAGGTCCAGCGCTCGTTGGTCGCTGGACTGCTGTCCGAATTGAGGTACCACGACCAATCCGTTGGCGATCAAGAAATTGCAATAGCTGGCCGGAATGCGACGACCCTCAAAAATGATGGGTGTGGGGATCGGCAAGGGAATCAGGCGATAGCAACAACCGGCCTGCTCGGCCAAGCCAGATTCCAGATCGGAAAGGTTGTTCGCCAGCGGACGAGATTGCTCGTCATGTTCGTCGTCGCACCACGCATAGACGATCGTTTGGTCATCGGTATAGCGAGCCAATTGATCGATATGTCCGTCGGTATCGTCTCCCGCAATCGCATTGCCTGCCAGCCAGATCGTACCCTTGGCCCCGAGAAATTGCTGGAAGATAGTCTCGATCTCTGCGAGTGATTTCCCGGGATTTCGGTTAGGATCCACGGCACAGGACCGGGTGGAAAGGACGATTCCCGAGTCATTGATTTCAACCGCTCCCCCTTCGAAGCACAAACTGGGGGAGACACATTCAATTCCCAGGTAATCCGCGACGCGAGTTGCGACCTGTTGATCATCCTGAAACGGAGGATACTTCCCTCCCCAGGCATTGTAATGCCAGTCAACAGCGGTCAGTTTTTTGCCAACGACGTCCCGTACAAAGGTTGGCGCATAGTCCCTCGCCCAAGCGTCGTTGGTCGGAATATCGATGAAGTCCAAATTGGTAATTCCCCGCAATTGGGAAGCTGCGTCACGAAGAGTTTTGCCAACGCAAAGGACGTTGACCGGTTGATAATTTGCGATGGTAGCGGCGAACTCCACGAATTCCTGTTGCGCCTGCGTTAAGTTGGTCGGCCAGGTTTCTTCGTTATGGGGCCAACTCAACCACGTGGCTGCCTGAGGTTGCCATTCGGCTGGCATCACGAGATTTCTTTTCGCGCTATTCACGGATTGATTCGGCTGTTTCAGTACCGCTTAAGGGCGGTGTGAAAACGATGCGGCAAGAGAGGGGAATTAATCGATAAATCTTTGATTCATTCCGTTGTATGCGTCGATCCGGCGATCTCGCAAAAACGGCCAATGGGTCCGGGCAACCTCGATCAGGTCAAGGTCGCAGTCGGTGATAATGGTTTCGGGCGCCGCGCTGCTCGCCACCTCAAGAAGGTTGCCGTAAGGGTCGGCAATAAAAGACGAACCCCAGAATTCAATGTGGTCTTCGACCCCGACTCGATTGGGCGCGACCAGGAATACGCCGTTGGCAATCGCGTGGGAACGCATCATGGTCTGCCACGCATTCAATTGGCTGTCGCCGAATTCTGCTTTTTCGACTGCTTGCCACCCGATCGCGGTTGGGTAGACCAGAATTTCAGCACCTTGGAGGGCTGTTAAACGGGCCGCTTCCGGAAACCATTGATCCCAACAAATCGCGACCCCAAATCGCGCTCGACCGCCATCCCATACCCGAAATCCGGGGCTCACATCCCCCGGCGAAAAATAGTATTTCTCGTAGTAGCTCGGGTCGTCCGGGATGTGCATCTTGCGATAGATGCCGGTCAGCGAACCGTCCGAATCGATCACGACGGCCGAATTGTGGAAAAGGCCGGGCGCTCGACGTTCAAACACGCCCGCCACGATTACGACCCGATGGGTCTTGGCAACTGCACATAGTCTCTCGGTAGTGGGACCCGGAATGGATTCAGCCAGGGCAAAATTTCGATGGTCCTCTGATTGGCAGAAGTAGCGACTGCCAAAAAGTTCTTGCAGACAAACAAGCCGGGCTCCGGATTTTGAAGCGGCGATTATCTGTTCAACGGTTTTGTCAACGTTTTGCTGAACATCATGCAAGCAAGTCGTTTGTATGGCGGCAATGGGAATCATGATGACGACTGTACCTGTTTTTCCAGTCGTTTTCCAACCTGAAATGCCTTTAGAGCATTGTCAACGCTAAGAATTGGGGTTGGTGAAGTAGCTGGAGTCGCCGGACTTCAGCGAATCGTCGAGCTGTCCGAATTCTGGCGAATCCGGCCACCCCAAGACCGAGGCTTGACAAACCACTAGCAACTTTTGCGCTGGATGCTGTCAAACCTGACCGGGCATTATGGCGAGCGGCTGAGCCGGTGCGACCCGTTTTTGGAATGTCTCAGCGGCCGATGAACCGACCTGCGAAACAGCGTCGGAGTTGCTACAAAGGTGGTTCCGTCCCAAGCTAGGTTGACGAAGGGACAGGACTTGTTTAAGGACAATTCGCGGAACGTTCTGTACGAGGAAGACCGGCCCGCTGACAAAATTTGACGCCAATTACCAGTGCTACCATTTTGGTTCTCAAAGTATACTAGACGGGGCGCAATTGGATGTTAGGCTTACATAATGCTAAAAAAACCCCCGCTCGGCCTTTTTGTTAGTGGTACCGATACCGAGGTCGGAAAGACATACGTTGCCACCATGATTATCAAATCATTGGTTGCTGCTGGACATCGCGTCGGCGTTTACAAACCCGTCGCCAGCGACTGCGTATCCGATGGATCGCAGCTCGTTTCCGAGGATGCGGTCGCCCTCTGGGAAGCGGCCGGGCGCCCACTCAGCTTGGACGTCGTTTGTCCTCAACGTTATCAGGCTCCCTTGGCGCCCCATTTGTCGGCACGCCAGGAGGGTCGAATGTTGGACACGAAACTGATGCGTACCGGCATCTCAGCCTGGGAGGATGAGTGCGATATTGTTGTTGTGGAGGGGGCCGGCGGTTTGATGTCTCCCATCAGCGATGATGAGTACTTTGCAGATTTGGCCTACGATTTCGGATACCCGGTTTTGATTGTCGCGCCGAATATGATCGGGGTTATTAATCAAACACTGTCCGCCCTGATTACGGCGGCTTGTTTTCGCGATGGGCTGAATGTGGCAGGTGTGATTCTCAATGACGCCAGGCGATTCGATGGCGATGTCAGCATGGAATCCAATCGAGAGCAGATCGACAGCCGAAGCTTTGCGCCGGTGATCAGCCGGATGCGGTATGGCAGCGAGGCCTTTGACGATGAGATCGACTGGATGGAAGTCGCATGTACCGAGAAGGTATCCGGGCAGCCAAACAAGCTGGAAGTGACCCAATAAGCCGTTCGGAATTACTTTCCAATTTTCGGTTTATCGTTTGTTTCCGGTCAATGGCGGGCCAGCTCTGGCGGGCCAGTTCTGGCGGCCAGTTCCCAGTTCTGGGGGGCGAGTTCTGTCACCGAGGATAGAGCGGCTTGAGCGGTTGCTCATTTGTGAAAATCGGTTCCAGGTGCTGGGCAGGGCGAACCGGCGATTTTTGTAGCAACTGAAGTCGTTTTTGCAACTCGTCGATTTGTCGTTGGATTTCCCTCGCTTGCTCCTTTACGGCGGCATCTTCCCGGTTTGGCACTGTGATCCGACTGGCTTCCTCGCGCTGTTTGTCCCAATCAATTCTGGCAGCGGAGTTGGCCGTTTTCCGGCGTCTGACGATTTCCTGCTCGATCCAACTTCTAACACCTGTCGGCGCGCGATTCAGCGACGCCTGCGCGTTCTGTATTTGAATCTGATGTTCGTTTCGAAGTTGATTCGCATGGATCGCATTCCGCTGTGCGCGAATTTGATTGGCGTTGGCGAGTGTTGCTGAATGCTTGGAAAATCCCGTCCGCAAACTGGCCAGGTCCACCATTTGTTGAGCCTTAAGCTCCTTGACCGTTGCTCGAGATTTGGCTTCGAGGGATTCGGCGACCATCAACAATGCGGCCTCAATCGCCCTCCGTTGAGTTTCAGATCGAGATTCGTCGACTTGCAGCGTGACCGACAGCAATTTGGCCATCTCCCGGCAATAGTCAACGGTGCCTTTATCGAGTGTTCCGGTCCGAGATGTGCGTGGAAAAGTCGTGTCGGAACAGGAAGCGGCAGGACAGTCCTTAGAACAATTCGGCTTGGCTATTTTTGAGCCTTCGGCTTCACTCTGCTGGCCGCTTGTAGCGGACTGCGATCTGCGAGTGATAGAGCACAACAAGCAATTGGAATCGCACTTCAAACAATTGGAATCACACTTCAAACAATTGGAATCACACTTCAAACAATTGGAATCACACTTCAAACAATTGGAATCACACTTCGTTGAGCTCTCGGAAGTTCCAGCTGGTTTTTTTATTTCAAACTTGGCCTTCCAGATTGGCGCCGCACTGGAATCCGTGGCGTTGGGAGCAAGAGCGTCCTGGAGTTTTGAGGCAAAGGGCGGCAATCGCTTCGGTGTCGAGGTTTGCCCCCAAAGGCATCCGGCGGTTCCGGTGACGATCAGCGACACCACCAGTGCCGGGCAAAATCTTATCCTTGACATGACAGACTCCTTCTGAAAACGTATCCTTACGACATGCCAATGGCGAACGGTGATTGGCAGATTTCCAATCAATTACCGCCAGTTCGCAAACTCAATCGTTGAACTCCGTTGGTCGTAGGCATAATTCATAGTCCAGCGAACGTTTTTCAACAATACGAATTCCATCGAGCAACGAAACCTTCGTACCTGAAGTTTGGCAACTCTGTCATGTGGAAGACGTTGAGTGCCGGAAATCGGTTTGACCGTTGTTTGTTTTTCCAATGCTATCATTTCCCGGACATGGATTTACGTCGAATGCTGAGTTCAACCGTCAACACCGAGCTGCTCAAAATGATTCGCTGCCCTGTCACCGGGACAACACTGTCACCGGCGAACGCTGAGTTGATCCGGGAACTCAACAAAAATATTGAGCTGGGGCGCGTTGTTGATCGAATTGACCAGCCGGTAACAGAAAAAGTGGATGCCGGTCTGATCAATGAAGACCGTTCGCTACTGCTTCCAATCCGAGGCGAAATCGTCGTTTTAGTATCTGACCGGGCCATTCCAATATTAACTTGGTCGAATGTCACTGAACAATGACAGCATCCATCCGAAAAAAGAGGACCGGCAGCCAGAACCGCCGGAATTTTCAAAGGAGAAAAGCGTGAGTCAACAGAAGACAATTTTCAAAAGGATTATCGACGGAGAGATTCCTGCCGACATTGTCTATCAAGACGATTACTGTTTGGCTTTCCGAGACGTCAGTCCCCAAGCCCCGGTCCATGTGCTGCTGATTCCAAAGAAAGAAATCGTCAACGTGGCGGGACTGTCGGCGGAAGACAAAGAGCTGGCCGGTCACCTGTTATTAACGGCCGGCAAAATCGCCCGGGAACTGGGAATCGAAGAATCAGGATACCGCGTCGTCGCCAACTGTGGACAGCACGGCGGCCAATCGGTCGATCATCTGCATCTTCATATTCTCGCTGGCCGCCAGTTAGGTTGGCCGCCCGGTTAGCGTTTGCCGTTTGACGTCTGATTGAGGTGGGAACTTGTCTGGCTAATAGCTGCCGCGTCAACTTGGAGAGTCGCAACAAAGCACTGGTTGAAAGCCAGCCTCGGCTTCACTTGAGTCGCGCGACTCAGCAAGGTGCCACTACTGCAATCATGCAAACGTTGCCACTTCGGAACATCTAGCGGCGAATTCGATTCACGCGGGCATCCATGCGGACGTCCGCACCTGTTCGGTAAGACATCGGGGCGACTTGTTGGGAAATTCGCGACATCCCGGTTTGATGGCTTGCATTGCAGGTGGCACAACCGCCGGATCCGCCCGGAGCGACTTCGCCTGTCATGATTTCGCCGCCTATGTATTCGCCACCGCAACTGTCGCAGCAACCTTCGTCGACACAGCCGCCGCATCCACAGGGCGTTGTCGATTCAGCGGGGCTACAGAATCGCGAACCGTAGAGTCCTTTGAGCAACGCACCGGGCTGCCAGCAGAAAGGCCGGCATTTTCTGGCACCTCCGACCCATTGATCTCCACAACAGGGATCGCAAACATCAGGAGGCGTGCTGGCCCATTCACCCACGTAGGTGCCACCACATCCGTCACCGCACATCAGGCGTTTCTTGAATTGGTTCATGCCATCAAAGGGTCCGTAAGGAATAACATCCCCACATGTCCCGTCGCAGTTGTAGCAGGTTTCTGTACCACAGCCGGGGCCACAGCCCATCGGTCCGCAACATCCCATCGAGAGCATCGAAACTACCAAGCATGAAGCCAAAAACGAAAAGCGAATCATATCTCGCCCCATTATCTACCAGAAAACGTCTGTGTACGTTTGGATATATCGTCGTATCCATCGCCCCGAATCAGAAAAATCCCTACAATTGGAAAACTTTGTGCAATTTGAGAATCCAACCATGGTAAATGTTCACGACATCGGACGGTCCACGCTGCTGACGCTATCATGCCTGCTGGTAGCCGGCTGTAGTGATCCCAATCGGGCCAAATTGGTCGGCACTTGGACAATCATTGAACCTGGAAGAGTGACCAAACGCCTGGACGTCGGTGTCGAAACTCCGCCGTCTGCCGCCAATGATCCATCCGCCGAACACGACGATCCGGCGGAATCGACCATGCCGCCCAAAATGCTAATTCAGTTTCTAAGAAATGGCCAAATAACGACGATAACACAAATGGGAACGGTCAATCCCAATCCCAAACTGGGAAGCTGGGAACTGGTGGCGTTTGATGAGCCGACAAGCAAGATGAAAATCAAATGCAAAATCGGATTGCAGGAATCGGAACACGAGATTGAATTCCTGGACGAAGACACGATAAAGTTGGTGCCCCCAAATCTGGCAGGGCTTTCACTCAAGCTGAAATTTCAACGTCAATAAATTGCACGTTGCATCGCCGAAAGGATTTTGCGGTGTCGATCTACAAGAATTTTGGAAAATGCTGTTTGTCTGGTCTGCTCCTGTGTGGACTTTGGACCGGTTGCGGGTCCGAGAATGGATCTCCGCGGGGCGAGCAAGCCCAGTCGGTGTCCGCAACTTCGGACGGTACCCAAACCGAATTGGCCGATGGCAACCTTGAGAAGAAACTGTTGGGCGTCTGGCTGGGTGAAGCGGTTTTGAATGAAGCGCTGGTCGAGGAAAAACTTCAAACGTTGCCGCCCGAGCGCCAACAGCTGGTTTTGAATCGTGCCAGTTCGTTTCTTTCCACCATCATGGCGATCGAGTTTCGAGCCGACGGGACGATGGAGAACGAGATCGCACTGACTCCGGTCGATGGCCAACCGCTTCGGGATGGCCGCGTGGGGACCTGGAAAGTGATCGAGCAAAAGGCCGATCAAATTGTGATTGAAACAGCCGAAACCATGGCCGACGGATCCGTCATGACCAGTCAACGGCTGTACGAAGTTTCTCCGGACGGCAGTCAAGTTGCCCTGAGGGTGCCGATGAACGATGAACTTGGTGCCTGTCAACCAATGATCTTGTTCTCCCGCCAATACCTGTCGGACTCCAATCTCGCCCAGCAACCGGGTGACGTGCAAGTTAAGTGAATTGAAACGGGTGACCACCGATTCTGGAAAAAGCGTTGATTTCGAACTGCGGATCGGTCCGCATTTTCATCCTGGTCTTTAAAAATCCCCGTGATGCTGAGGATTACAGCGCCAGCAAGTAATGGTTTTGATCAGCAGGGATGAAAACGTAGGGGGCTCCCGGCGCATGCTCCGGAACAGAGAGAGTCAAAGAAACTCGGTTGCCTCTGTGGCCTGAGCTTCAATCAAACTTGCCTGCAGCTTCCGGGTAAATTCAGCAGTTCATCACGCCCGGTGTTACCGTTTTAAGTCACCAGAACATTCACGATTCGCATCATTCCATTCGCGTCCTAGGTGTTTGGAGGCACGCTGATTTGAGTTGTATCAGTGGGTTGAACAACGTCGTTTTTGGCAGCCGTTGGAACGCTCGGGCTGACATGACCGCGCGGTCAACGCAGTGACTTTCGCCAATGAATTCGGAAATCCCCGGGTCAACGGGTTGCGAAATGGGGGTGGTTCGAAGAACATCATTTCCGCCGAACTCGATCTCTTTCAGGGCATTTCAAATGGCAGGCCAACCAATTCCGCCGGGGTTACTATTCCGAAGTTTTCTGACGGTGGCGTCCGGGTATGTGTTAATCCAGATTCTTTTTTTTGCGACGATCTACCTGTTGGGACTTTTGTTTTTTCCCGAGTTCATTGAATTTTTTAATCTTGATCCTGCGGCTCAGAAAGAGTTGATGGCGGCCAATCCGCAAGCGGCCATTCCATTGGCCATGTTCTGGGCGACCGTCGCGATCAGCTTTATCGCCTGTGCCGGGGTCGGTTGGCTGGTGGTCAAAACCGCACCGTTCGCCAATTTTGCGCATGGGATTTTTCTGGCAGTCTTGTTGTTTGTCATGTTTCTGCAGATTGTCATATCCGATCCACAAGCCAAGAAATGGATGGATATCATTTACATGGGTGCACTACCAATCGGAGTATTGACGGGTGCCAGACTGGCGTTTGCCGGCAAGGATCCGGATGAGACGGTGGAAGACTCGACGGTATAATCATTCGCAGTGGAGTTGTCCGTTTCCAAATTCCGCTGGAACGATTCGAAAACGCCAAGCCATCGGAAGACATTTAACGATTCAAGATGAACTTCAAACTCCTGGCAAAACTCCTGGGCATCCTCACGATCCTGATCGGCCTGTTCATGCTGCTCAGTTTGATTTGGGCAGACCCGGATGTCGGATTTCACACGCACGATCGTCAAGTTTCCGACCGGTTCGAAACGCGAGGTTTTTGGGGACTGGTTTATAGCGCCCTGATTTGCTGGGCGATCGGTGGTTGGCTGTATTGGCTGGGACGGGGGAGTGATTCGAAGATCTACCGGAAAGAAGCGATGGCGGTGGTTGGACTAAGTTGGGTCCTGGCCACGGTGTTGGGAGCGCTGCCCTATGTCTTCAGCGGCACGATTCGAGGACCCTCGGTGCGCGTGCTGGAGGAATCCGATCGAGTGCTGGTGGCAGCGTCCAGGTTCCAAATCTGGAATGCCTGGAATCAAGTCAATGACTTGTCGGACGAAGATCGAACCGTTCTCCGAGTTGTTTCGCGGGCATCGGCGCGCGGGTTGAGTGAATCGGAGTTGGTGAAGCAAACGCGGCTATCCAACGCCGCGGACGTGTTCAACCGACTTGCTGGCCGACGGCGGCTTGACAAATGGTTGATCGCACCGGGACAGGATTCGTCGGCACCTGCCGATCGAGCTTCGCACTATCGCATCCGCTGGGTGCCGATGGGTTTCGTGGACGCCATGTTTGAGGCTCAGTCGGGTTTCAGCACGACCGGTGCCACGGTGATTTGCGACTTGGAGGACCACTACCTCGTTCCGCACTGCATCCTGTTCTGGCGATCGAGCACGCATTTCCTGGGTGGATTGGGGATCATTGTTCTGTTTGTCGTGCTGCTCGGTCACGGTTCGGCCGGCAAAGCGTTAATGCGTACCGAGATGCCGGGTCCGACGCAGGATAGCGCCACGGCGCGTATGCAGCATACGGCCTGGTTGTTCGCGGCCATGTACATCGGATTGAATGTTGTGTTGGCGGTGATCCTGGCGTGGCTGGGAATGTCCGCCTTCGACGCGATTTGTCATGCCTTTGGCACGATGGCTACCGGTGGTTTTAGTACCTATAACGCCAGCCTTGGACATTTTTTGGCGGTGAATGATCACGGTCGTTCCATCGAATATGTCGTCATTCTGTTCATGCTTCTGGCGGGTACGAACTTTACGTTGCTGTACCTGGTGCTGATCGGCAAACCACAGCAACTCATTCGCGATTTGGAGTTCAAATCCTATTTGTGCATCGTGTTGGTTCTGACGGCGCTGGTGATTGGTTTCGGAGCGGTCAGCGGTAACGAGGATTTTCAATCGGCAGAGCAAGGGTTTCGCAACGGGCTGTTCCAAGTCGTTTCGATTGTGACAACAACAGGCTTCGGGACGGCTGATTTCGACCAGTGGAGCCAAATCAACAGGGTTTTGCTCCTGTTGTTAATGTTTGTCGGCGGTTGCGCCGGAAGTACCGGGGGCGGCATGAAAGTCATCCGCCACGTGCTGTTTGTCAAAATTTTGGGAATGGAAATCGAACATTCCTTCCACCCCAAGGAAGTTCGATTGTTAAAATTGGGAGGCAAGCCGGTCGATGATCAGGCGCTTCGCCATTCGATCATGGTCTATTTTGGGTTGGTCAGTTCGTTGTTCGTGTTCGGGTTGGTGTTTGTGGTCATGTTCGAACCTGATTTGACATGGGGCGATAGCCCGCAAAACAAGCTGATCGATTCGGCAAGCGCGGTCGCCGCCACATTGAATAACATCGGTCCCGGGTTAGGGTTGGTGGGAGCGACCCAGAACTATGCGAATTTCTGCGATATGAACAAGACGCTGTTTATCTGGTTTATGATGTTGGGTCGACTGGAGATCCTGCCGATCCTGGTGCTGTTTGCACCCAGGTTCTGGCGGGACCATTGATAAGAACAACAAAGGCCGGGGCCTGTCGATGTGGACGGTCGTCGACGACGCGACCGGCCGCAGGCAAACCGCAAGATTTCCCATGCACGACGTGATCGACAACGCGAGCCATCAGCATTTTTCGAATCCAGCGTCGGTTCGCAGTCAAATCTATCTGCACCTGTTGTTTTTGAGTTTGGCCACGACCGTGATGGTGATGTCATTCGTGATGAGGTATGAAAGCGGGACGCGCGTTTTTCTGCCAGGATTTACCTCGGCGATCCCTTCGATGTGCAGTAGTCGCGTGTTGCTTGGAATCGATTGCCCAGGCTGTGGATTGACGCGGGCGTTTATTGCGATCAGTCATGGTCAGTTCAGCGCGGCATGGAAATTCAACCCTGCCAGTTTCGCGGTATATGCGTTCGTGGCTGTGCAGATTCCATGGCACTTGATGCAGCTGTCGCGGATTCGTCATCTTCGGCCACCGATTGAATCCAGTGTGGTCTACCTGGCACCGATCGGATTAGTGATCGTGCTGTTTGTGAGTTGGCTGATACGTTTGCAATGGAATTTTGGATGAACGAACCGGACCGCGACAGAAGATGAAAAAGTTAACCATTAACGGCCAGGCGATCCATTTTGTCGATCAGGGTGTCGGCGCCAATCTGCTCTTGGTGCACGGTTTTCCGCTGGATCATTCGATGTGGCGATTCCAGGTTGCGGAATTGAGTCAACATCGACGCGTCATCTGTCCGGACTTGCCCGGTTTCGGGTCCAGTTCGCTGGGTCATCCGGCGATCTCGATGCGCCAAATGGCTGACGATTTGGTGGCGCTGCTGGACGAACTGCAAATCGAACGCGTGTCATTCTGTGGGCTTTCGATGGGAGGCTACATCGGATGGCAATTCTGCAGGCATTATCCGGAGCGGCTTGAACGCTTGGTTGCTTGCGACACCCGGGCAAAAAACGACTCGGAGGTCGTGTCGCGGGGGCGGCAGATGATGGCCAGAGCCGTTCGGGAGCAAGGCAGCGATCCGGTCGCCGCCGATATGGTCCCGAAGCTTTTTTCAGCGGATAGTTTGGAGCACCAGCCGGATGTCGTGGAACGGATTCGAACGTCGATTACAAGCGTCGACCCCGAATCCATCGCTTTGGGTCAGTTGGCAATGGCCGATCGCCCCGATGCGACCGACTGGCTCCCAGAAATACGAGTTCCATCGTTGTTTGTGGTGGGCCAGCACGATCAAATAACGCCCCCGGAAGAAATGAGAGGCATGGCGGATCTGGTCAGCGACTCGCAGGTCGCGGAAATCGCGAATGCTGGTCACCTACCTCCCTTGGAGAACCCAACCGAGTTCAATCGTGAACTGATCAAGTTCATCAATCGTTGATCGAGAAACGAGATTCACTGGTCATGATCGCACAGGTGTCGGGAAACGTGTGCAGCGAACGCACCAGGACATGGTTGCGAAAAGACTGAACGTTCATGTAGCTGAGCGCACCGAATGCAATCCTTCCGTTGGATTCGAACCGATGCAAAAGCCCCTCGCATTCCAGTCGCTCGCTCAACTGCTGCTGAATGCTCACGAACATCTTGGGATTGACCGCTTCCAATTGAACTTTGGATTGGTGAGTGATGAGGTTGCGGTAGTTTGTAACGTTGTTTGTGGTTTTATCGATCGAGTGAAACACCAGCTTTTGTTGCGAGGGCAAAGGATGAAAGGCGCTCGCGCTGACTTCAACGAGAATCAGGTTGTTGTGTTGGAAACTGATCAAATGACCGTCAGTCGTGATGCACAGTCGCAACTCGTAAAGATCGCGAGCATAGGTGCGTGTCGCGCAGACTTCGAAGAGCTCTGGGTGAACACTACGGGCAAAGAGGTGAAAATTCAGCTCGGTAATTTTTGGCCGGACGGATAGCACGAAAAACTTTCTACTTCGATCAAAGACGCGATACGGTTAAATCAGGAAAACGATTTAGTAGACAAATTATAACTTCGTAAACAGGGCAAAAAAAAACTTGTCTTGGTATGAAAATTTTGTTCGTTTTATTATTGACAAATTAAAACCCTGCGTCGCAACAATTTGGATCGGCAAAATGCGGGCTAATTAATGACGAAATTCAGATCTGCGTTAACAGATCGAATGCAACATGGGTTCCAACCGCAATTCCGAAGCCACGAAATAAAAATAAAACACAAAATACGATGCTGGCGGCCATGCGAAAAAAGAAACTGGACATCTCAAACTCGGCACCGGCGGGGTTTAGTCCGTTGTAATGCAGTGCGGCAAAAACAAGACTGACTAACAGAACGCCCGCCGCGATGCCAAACTTGCGACCCGCCAGTCGGGTCGCCCAGTAAATGGCTGGCAACAGCAGCATGAGTCGAAAAAATAGCTCCTCATAAATCCCACTTCCGATATAGGCCATCGTCGTCGGCCACCAGATTTCCGGTGATGTCGCTTGGCCGACCGACGGGATCGCCGTGACCACATTGGACTGCCACACCAGGTGGAATGCATTTGCCGCCCAGAACAGGATCAGACCCAAACCGACCGCTTCCAGCGTCATACCCGAGAGCACCGGCAATCGGATCCGCCAATGGTCATCGACTCGATGATGCCAAATGATCATGATGCCAGCCGTGACGACCGGCAGCAGGACCAGCTGGCCAAAACCGAGGCTGTTCAACAGGACGTCCAGCCATTGGTCCACTCCACTGCGAGCGCCTTCGCGTCCCAGCATAATGGCGCCAATCTCGTAAGCCAGAATTAACGGTAACACAAAAGCTAAACAAACAATCGGTCGCCTTGTTTCATATTGATAGCTGGATTTTTCCAGCTTGGCGGCAGCCAATTTCTTCTTTTGTACCGACTCGATTTTGGATTGCAGAACCGACTCAATCGTTTTTGGCCGACGCCGTGCCGGCTCGTTCTGGCTGGCGACTGAGTTCGATTGTTTCCGAGACGCCGATTCTTGATGCCTCATGCCCGGCGCATGACGGACAGCAACAGCCTTTCGTTTTCTAAACCGGTCCTTGTCGGGCGGCCGTCTGAATGTCCGATTTTTGGATCGTTTTTTCATCTTGTGAGGCACGATTTTATGGACAACTTGCCGACATTGATTGACTTTCTCCTCATTGTTCCATTCGCAGAAGGTAACTTTCCGACGGCAAATGACGGCAAGCGGGACTGCCAAAGATCCCCTCTATGGGGCGTGAATCGTAGCTGTTTTTGATAACTCGACCAACGTCGAAATCAGTGGCAAATTGTCGGTGATTCATCGCACGGGCAACCGCTTAAATTGAGCTTGACGCACAAATCGAATCCCAACGGATCGGGGACTGGCCGGACTCCACCAGCGCCTGGTTGATTCGAGAGAATGGTCGGCTGCCAAAAAAACCGCGGTGTGCCGAAAGCGGCGAAGGGTGGGGCGCCATGATTTTCTCGTGGCCAGTCGTAATCAAGTTCGATTTTGACTGCGCCGGTTTTCCCCACAGCACAAAAACAATTTTCCGTTTTTCCGCAACCAATCGGCCGATCACTCCGTCCGTAAACACCTCCCAACCCTGTCGGCGGTGGGAATGGGCCTCGCCTTGGCGCACCGTGAGTACCGTATTGAGCAACAAGACACCTTCGTCCGCCCACGTCCGCAAGTTTCCGTTGAGCGGGGGCATTATTTGCAAATCCGAGGCAAGTTCTCGAAAGATGTTTCGCAACGATGGTGGCAATTTGAGATTCTCTTTGACCGAAAAGCTGAGGCCATGGGCCTGGCCCGGACCGTGATAGGGATCTTGTCCCAGGATCACGACTTTTGTCTTGGCACAAGTCGTGTACCGAAACGCGTTGAAGACATCCGAGGCAGCCGGATAGACCGTATGGTGATTCCGCTGTTCATCGACGTATCTTGCCAACGATGCGAACGCTGGACTTTCCAGCGTCGGCTGCAAACAGGTTGTCCAATCGCTATCGGTGGGCCAGCTGTCTGCAAACTCGTCGGGAATCATCTCGCAACCGCGGTTGGGGTTGGACGAAAGTCAATCAAATGCAATTCGACGGAACGTCGACCTTTGTACTCGTTGATCACGGGTCGAAAGGCAAAATCGTAAGCCGCGTTCTCTTCGACAAGTTCCTTGGCCCAATCGCCTTTTCCAAAAGCAACCGCCCGAATCGAAGAATCGTGTTGGACCAATCGAAGTGCCAAATGACGTCCGTCGGATCCCATGGTCGTCGCCGGAGCTGCCAATTTGACTCCGGAGGCACAAAGCACGGGTCGCGGATTATCTTGGCCAAAAGGTGCCAGCCGCTCCAACTCGTACATCGTGGCCAACGTCAGGTTTCCGATCAAGGCTTCGGCGTCGATGTCCAAGTCGGGAACCAATTCATCCACACAGGCCTGTTGAATCACCTGTTCGCAAAACTCTTCCCGAAAGGCATCAATGTTGTCTGGGTCTATGGTCAGTCCAGCCGCAGCGGAATGCCCTCCAAATCCAATCAGATACTGTTGGGCACCTGCCAACGCGTCATAAAGATTAACACCACAGGATGTCCGACAGGATCCGACTGCGGCTCGATTTCCCAGTGGATCGGTCGAAATCATGATCGTCGGTCGATGATAGGTTTCCGCAATCCGACCGGCGACAATCCCAATCACTCCCAGATGCCAATCCGGTTGGGCCAGCACAAGTGCCGGCTCGTTCTCGGGATCATGATTTTCTTTGATCAGTTTATTGGCGGCCCGCAAGATTCTTCGATCCAACGTATCCCGATTTTTGTTCAATTGGTCGATGTACTCGGCCAACGATTTTGCCCGATCCTCGGATTCGCAAATTAAAAGTTCCACCCCCAGTTGGGCTTGCCCCAATCTTCCCGACGCGTTGAGTCGCGGACCAATCCCGAAGGCGATATCTTCGGCTTCCAAACGCGGTTTTTCGATGCATTTGGTGATGCGCATCAACTGCTGCAAACCGGGGTTGGCAAACTGCCGCAAACAGTTGAGACCGTGATGAACCAGGATCCGGTTTTCATCCAACAGCGGAACCACATCTGCGACCGTTCCAATCGCGGCCAGCGAAATCGCTCCGAACAGGAAATTTCTGAGATTCTCTGGCAGCTTGGGTGATCCGTGATGGCATTGACACAGCGCCCAGGCCAATTTGAAAGCCACACCGGCCCCGCAAAGTCCGGCAAAAGGGTATGTTTCTCCGGGCAGGGCAGGGTGAACGATCGCGTCAGCCGGCGGTAGTGCAGGGCCGTGGTGATGGTGATCGGTCACGACGATTTGCATGCCTTTTTGTTTTGCAAATTCGACTTCTTTGACGCTGGCAATTCCACAATCGACGGTGATGACGAGTTGTGCGCCGCGTTGATGCAACTTCTCCAACGCTTCGTTATTTAATCCATACCCGTCATCCAGGCGACTGGGGACGAAGTAATTTGCATCGCCACCGAGCATCGTGAGACAGCGGTAAAGTATCGCTGTCGAGGTCATGCCATCGCAGTCATAGTCACCGTACACGAAGATCTTCTTGCGGTCTGCAATCGCGGAATAAATGATCTCGACAGCCTGCATGACTCCCGGTAGCTGTTCGGGAGGACGGAGCCCTGTCATTTTCATGTCCAAGAACGAAGCGACCTGTTCCGGACGGGAGATTCCCCGCAACGCCAGAATCTGCGCGACCACCGGCGAGACTTTCGATTGACGTTCAATTGATTCGACCAGTTGCGCATCGTGCGGGCGCATCGTCCATCGCAGGCCCATAATGGATTTCCTTCGAAAGCAGTAAGCGGCCACCTGACAAGCGGGCCAGTCATTGAGAACCGGGTCCGATCCACGGCAGGAACATCAGCCGTCCATCCTAAAAAAACTGGCCTGATCGGCAACCCGTTGAATCGCGAAACCGTGGATCCGGTGGCATGGTGCTGGCGAGTCAATACCCACCGAGAACGATCAGCACCAATAAAAAAACGGCATGCTTATTCGGCATGCCGTTGGGGAATATTCGGGTGTGAGGAATCGTTATTTTTTCTTTTCGACGTGAATCGAGTGTCGCTGCAGTCTCGGAGAAAATTTCTTCAAGCGAAGTTTTTCGCCGCCGGTTTTTTTCCGGAGGTGGTAGTTGTAATCCCCCGTTTCTTCACAAACGAGATGCACGACTTCCAGTTTCTTTTTTGATTTTCCAGATTTTTTCTTGGCCATCGGATTTTCTCAGAGCTTCGTTGTTTCGCGATCGGACCGTGAATCCTACCAAATTCGGCCAAGGGAGTTAAGGCTCAAGTTCGCCAATTTGGGGTCGGTTGAAGATTTTTCGCCCAACTGCAGCCCCAGTTGGCGACGCGATTCTGAAGTAGTTCCCGCTAATTGAACGAATTGGTATCGCTGACCAGTTTCATCAGGCCCGGGCGATTTTCATCGGCGGTATATTTTGTGATCGACGAGGGGCGGCCGTAGTAGAATCCCTGACCCAACTGGAAGCCCATTTGAACCAGGATTTCGTGGCACTCTCGAGTCTCCACGCCCTCGGCCAGCGTTTGGATCCCGAGGTTGTTGACCAGGTTGGCAAACAGGGCGACCAGCTCCTGACGTTTAGGTGGAGCGGCTTCAATATTTTTGGTCAACTTCATATCAAACTTCAGGAAGTCAGGTCGGACTTCACCCAACTCGACCAATCTTGCGCGGCCGACGCCAAAATCGTCGAAGGCCAGCATGATTTGGTTGTCTTTCAGGACGGCACAAAGTTCTCGCATCATTGTCATGTTGGTAGAAGCACCTTCATGGATCTCCAGCGTAACTTTCTGCTCCGGAGCCTCTTCACGCAGCTTGCGCAGAGATTCGTAAAACTCGGGGCGGTCGAGTTCTTTGGGGTGAGTGTTGACAAACAGGTTGGTGTCGTGGCCCAACGCAGTACCGATCTGCACGCCACTGAGCCGGAATGCTTCACTCAGTTGTGCCTCCAGATTCAACTGGGACGCGGCCTGAAACATCTCATGTGGGGATTGCAGACCGAACAGCCGGCTGCGTCCCAGGACTTCGTAGCCGATGCGAGACTGGTCTTCCAATTTGACGAGGGGTTGAAAGTGCGGATAGAGTCCGCCATCGCTGATCAACCGTTCAAATTGAATCAAAGCCAAAGCTTGATCGCAAACGTCTTCCTGAACAGTGTTGTTGATGGTGTCACTTCGTTGTTCACACCCGACTCGAAAAACGATGGCCGCAAAATGGATCAGGTCGTTTTCCTGCAATTCGATTTCGCCATTCAGCGCTTCGCCGTTGACAAACGTCCCGTTCGTGCTGCCGAGCTCACGAAGGACAAGCCTGCCATTGGTTCCGGCGACGATTTCAGCATGGTTTTTCGAGATGCAGGCGACGGGAATGCAAAGTGCCGAGTCCGAACGACGACCGATCGAAAAAGGCAGCGAATGGATGGGAAATTGCCGGTTGGGCTGACTTTCATCGACTTGCCCTGACAAAAACCATTGGCCCTTGATCGTTGTCAATTCGGCGACGGGACGAACAGTGATCGGTGTTGGTGTGGAGACGTCGTTCATGAAACTCAAAAGCTAGGGAGGATGGTCGTCGGTCTTGACAGCATGACTGCCAGCTTATGATTTGTAGCTTCCGATTCGTGGCGGGGTCCGGGATATCCTTGAAAATCCTTTCGGGAACAAGTCCGTTCGTAGCGATTGTCAGTACGGTGACGAATCTGTCGACGGGCGGACAGAGTTTCACATCTATTTGGATCAGTCCGGACCCAACGGCCTTACGTGACCTAAACTTTTTCTCTTTCACGGAAAAGAAATCGAAGTCTGATCAACTGAAATAGCCATGTCTACCAACACCCAAAGCGGTTCGCCCATCAGCAGTCTGCTGGCCACCATTATGGCCGACGAGTCGTTTCGTCCCTCGGAGCCAGGTTCGCTTTCTGAGACGGGACTGCCCGTTTCGCTGGTTGAATCCTTAATCATAAAGCGATTAGCAATTGTGGGGCTGACCAGCGGACGCCAGTTGGCCAATGATTTGTGTTTGCCTTTTCAACTGCTGGACAACATGTTTCAGCACTTGCGATCGCGGCAGCTGATTGTCCACAAAGGTTCAGCACCCCTTAACGACTACAACTACGCGCTGACCGACTCGGGTCGGGAGCGGGCGACGATTGCGTCCCAGGCGTGTTCCTATGTCGGACCGGCGCCAGTGCCGCTGATGGACTACGTACTCAGTGCCGAAGCGCAAACCATTCGCGCGGAGTCCCCGAAACGAGACGAGTTGCGCAATGCGTTTCAGGATATTTCGGTAAACGAAACCTTGTTCGAAAGCCTCGGCCCAGCCGTCAATTCCGGCGCCGGCTTGTTCCTGTACGGTGAGCCAGGCAATGGCAAATCGACATTGGCACAACGAATCACACAATGTTTTGGCCATGAAATCTGGGTGCCTCACGCGATTTTTGAAGACGGCCAAATTATCAAATTTTATGACGCGGCGTACCATCAACGCTCGCAGGACGATTCCGATACGCTTACTAAGCGCCGCTGCCTATGACAAACGCTGGGTCAAGATCCGCCGGCCAACGGTGGTGGTGGGCGGCGAGTTGACCATGGACTCGCTGGAAATACGTCATGACGCCAACAGCAATGTCAGTGAAGCTTCGCTGCAGATGAAAAGCAACTGCGGTTGCCTATTGGTCGACGATTTCGGCCGACAACGCATTGAGCCCCAGGAGTTGCTCAATCGCTGGATTGTACCCCTGGAAAGCCGAGTCGACTTTCTCACGTTATCGACTGGAAAGAAGATCCAGGTTCCATTTGAACAGTTGATCATCTTTTCGACCAACCTGGAGCCCTCCGACCTGGTCGACGATGCGTTCCTGCGGCGAATCCCCTACAAGATCGAGATCGGCGACCCCTGCGAAACCGAGTTTCACGAACTGTTTCAGATTTACAGCGAAAAGTTTGATTGCGAATACCAATCGGAGGTTGTCGATTACCTGATCCAGACGCACTTTCGGGATGCAAATCGGCGCTTGCGGCGCTGTCATCCACGCGATTTGTTGAGTCAGATTCGCAACTTTTGCGTGTACAACGAACTGCCCATGGAAATGCGAACGGACTACTTTGACCGTGTCGTGAAGAGCTACTTTACTGTGTTGGTCAACAAGAAACCGGCGGGCATTCGCGATGACACAACCGTTTGATCGGACGGTAACGATTATGCGAACCGACAGGACATCAGAACCGAAAAACGGGTTGGCATTTTCTCAAATTCCCGTCGGTACACCACTCGTAAAGCTAATCTTTCGAGTTCTGGAATTCTCAGTTTGTTAAGCGTTTTAATTCCCCACATCGGGCCTGATCGAGATGGTTTCCCAACCCATTCAAGCATCCAGAGAGATTCTCGGCTATACGCTGAAAGAGCGGATTGGCTCTGGCGGATTTGGAGAGGTCTGGTCAGCTTTTGCACCCGGTGGCCTGCTCAAAGCGCTCAAAATCGTTTACGGCTACCACGATGAGAAACGCGCCCAGGCAGAATTGAAAGCCTTGGACCGCGTCAAGGAAGTTCGACACCCGTTCCTGCTTTCGCTCGAACGAATCGAGGTCCATGACGGTCAGTTAATTGTCGTCACGGAGTTGGCAGACAAGAGCATGGCGGATCTGTTCAACGAGTTTGCCGCCCGCGGTGAAACTGGGATTCCGCGCGACGAGCTGCTCAGATACATCCGCAGCGCTGCCGACGCATTGGACTACCTGAGTGACGAACACGGCCTGCAGCACCTGGATATCAAACCGGAAAACCTGTTGATGGTCAGCGGCCATGTCAAGGTAGCGGATTTTGGTTTGATCAAGGACCTTCATGACGCTTCGCAATCCTTGATGTCGGGGATGACGCCCGCCTACGCGGCCCCGGAACTGTTTGACGGCAGGCCTGGAAAATACAGTGACCAATATTCTCTGGCGATCGTCTATCAGGAGATGTTGACCTCGGTTCGTCCGTTCCCCGGTACGACCCCTGCGCAGCTGGCTGCGCAACACATGCATGGCAAACCGAATCTACGACCGCTGCCTCAAAGTGACCAAACGGTCATTTCCCGTGCACTTTCCAAAGATCCCCATGTGCGGTTTGACAGCTGTCGGGCGATGGCCGAAGAGCTGAGTAACCGTAAACGTTCCACCAAAAAAGCCATTCGAAGAATCCATGATTCCGCCCGCAGAACAGCCGACACCGAGTCGAAAACGGTCACGTTTGGCAATCGGGATGCGACGGCCCTGATTTCCAGCCAAGGTCTACCGTTTCAAGCCAGCGAGATCAAATCGCTTGACCCGCCCCAATGTGATGGGGATGCCGTCAACCAGCAACCGGTATTGATCGTCGGTGTGGGCGCTACCGCCAATCGGGTTTTGAAACAGCTCAAACAGCAAATGGTGGCGCGGCACAATTCGATGGAAGAGATTCCGGCGGTCCGATTGTTGTGCATCGACACCGATCGCAACGAGATTACCAATCTGTGCATGTCCAGCAACGAAACCGCTTTCACAACCGCGGAAACACTCTCCACGCCCCTCTCCAAACCCGAATTCTATCGCAGTCGTGCCAGCTCAAAACTCAGCTGGCTCAGTCGCCGTTGGATCTACAACATCCCGAGAACGCTGCAGACCGAGGCCTTGCGCCCCCTGGGACGACTGGCATTTGCCGATCATTTTGAGCCGATTTGCAATTCGCTCGAAGGGGCGTTAAAAGAAATTATGGTTCCCGAGTCGATTGCCAAAACGGCCGATGCACTCGATATCGATCCGGGAACGCAACAACCTAAGGTTTTTATCATCTCTTCCATCAGTGGCGGAGTGGGCAGCGGAATGTCGCTCGATCTTGCTTACACCGTCAAGCTGCTATTGGCCGAGTTGGGTCTGAAGACTGACACAATCACTGGAATTTTGTTGCATTCGACTTACCAGCGATTACGTGACCCGGGGCTTTCGGCGGCTAATGCTTTTGCATTCCTGACCGAACTGAGGCACTACGTGGAACACGGTTATCCGGGGGATGAATCGTTGGGACTCCCCGAGTTTGAAGATGAGCCTCCGTTTGATCATACGTACTTCAACGAACTCGGCAATGATTTATCGCAAACCGAGTTCGACGAGAAATTGAATTCCATCGCGGAATATGTCTACCTCTCGGCAACCTCGAAGTGTGCGGATTTCTTCGACAAATGCCGAAAAATGGAAGCCGATGCCGAACACTTTGCGCTGCGGACGTTTGGATTGAGCCTGAGTGGTCCCGGCAACCCGATGTTGGGTAACGATTCGGTCAAACAGGTGGCCTACGCCCTGGTTCATCGCTGGATCCACGGCGATAACGAGTCAGATTTTGAGCCGCAACAGTTTGTCGAATCCGAACTGGCTCGATTGGAACTTTCACCGGACGAGGTCACGAGTTACGTCAAACGACAGGCTCACGAAATTTTCGACGGCGGATATTCGGCAATTTCCGACGGAGCCAGAGACATTGTTCTGGGCGGAACCAGCGATCGGTTAAAACATCTTTCGGCGTACCTGGATGGAGCATTGGGGTGTCCGCTCAGTCGTCGCGATTCTAGTCATGTTGACCCGGAGATCTGCCTTCAGATGGAAGAGGTTCTGGGAGGCGAAGCCGTTGCGATTGGTGATGAAATATCGAGTTCCGTGATTGGACTACTATCGACTTGCCAATTGGATCTTAGCCGAGCTAAATCGACGGTGGAAAGTCTCGGCGAAAAACTTACTGGTTGGGGACAACAAGTGTCCCATTTGACAACCGTCTGTGAGCAACAGGTGGAGTCGCTGTTATCTCAGTTACAGGAAATTTCCGTCGAGAAAGCTCGTACGAAACGAGACGAAAAGGAAAAGTTCGAAGAGATTCTGGGCCAATATTGTCAGCTTCGATTCGAAGAGTTTGTCCTGAGATATGCAAAACAGTTTTATCGTGTGATTCACAACGGCTTAAGCGCCGCGGAGGGTCTGGTAAGTAAATACGCGAATTTGCTCGGAAGCCTGCTGCAGAATTTCCAAGACGATTCGCCATTGGCTGATTTGATCGAGTCGAAGAAAGGGATCAGCATCGACAAACTGTTGAATGACAGTATCGAATCCCAATTAGCTGAGCACGTTGGCTTGACCGAGGTCCAAGTGTTCGAATCAGTGGTCAAGGAGTTGGGTGGTTACGTCGAAATGCTAAACGATTCAACCTGCATGCATCACCGCATGCCGGGCGAAATCAGGACGGCCGCACAACGCGTGTTGGCAGACGCTTACAAAAAGATTTCGTTGGAAAAATTGATTTCGGAAAACAACGTTGGACCGGAACAGTTGGTTAAATGGCTGAATGAAAAAGTCAACCAGGCTCGACCGGTTGTCGACGATTGTGGCGGAGCCTCTCGGGTTATGTTGGGCTTGCCAGCACTGTCGACTCGATCAGAGCTGCCGGAATTATTCAAACGCCAGTTCAACCTGTGCGTCAGAGCAATCAACGGAACGCGTGGCAGTTTCGTGATCTGTTTTGAGGCCGAAGATGTTTCGCTGGCCAACGTTGCTTACCGGTTGTTACAGTCGCGACCGGATGCGGTGGAATTGGTGCAGCGAATTCACACTCGAAACGATATCGAATGGTCTACCCTGAACGATCTGCTTTAGAAACGTGCCAACCGTATTTCCTCGTTCTGAAACGGAGATGCAGCTTCCGGCAACTTCAGCCGTAACGGAATGATTTCAGCCGATCAATTCATTCACGACGATAATATCTGCTTTCGTCAATCACCCATCACGTAGGCAAAGATCAGCGGAGCGACAATCGAGGCATCCGAATTGATCATAAACGTGGGCGTGTCTTCCGAAAGCTTGCACCAGGTGATTTTTTCATTCGGCACAGCGCCCGAATAGGACCCATAGGAAGTCGTGGAATCGGAAATTTGTGCGAAGTACTGCCATAACCGGATATCTTTCTTGAGATCCTGAATAATCGTCGGCACGGCGCAAATGGCGAAATCGCCCGCAATTCCACCGCCAATTTGGAAAAAACCAATTGGTGCGTTCGCATCGGTGTCGAGGTACCAGTTGACCAGATGCTCCATTTGAGCGGTTCCGGATTTGATCGCACTGTGGGAACCGATTTGCTTTTCCATGACTCGCGCGGCGAAAATGTTACCCAAGGTGGAATCTTCAAAGCCCGGTGAATAGACCGGAATCTGTTTTTCGTATGCCGCCAGCAACCAGGAGTTTTCACGCGGGATCTGAAAATGCGGCTCCAACACACCAGATTCAAAAAGTGAATAAAAGACCTGGAAGGGAAACAGGGACTGTTGGCTATCCGCAAGCTTTGCACAGATAGACATGAAGTTGCTTTCCAAATGCCGCATGACGGTTTCGGGAATGCAGGTGTCAGTGACTCGATTGAAGCCGCGGTTCAACAACGCGGTCTCGTCCTCGGGTGACAAATCCCGATAGTTGGGAACCATTTGATAGTCATTGTGAGCAACCAGGTTAAAGACGTCCTCTTCCAAATTCGCTGCCGTACACGAAATGGCATGCACTCTGTCTTCACGGATCATTCGTGACAGGGAGATCCCCAACTCCGCCGTGCTCATCGCTCCGGCCAGGCTGACCAGCATTTTGCCACCCCCGGCGATGTGTTGCCGGTAAGCTTTGGCGGCTGCAACTGTTTCGCGGGCATTAAAATGAAGAAAATGCTTGTCGAGGAATTCAGTGATAGGGGAGTCAGAACTCATGTCGGATCGGCTCGCTCAATAGTTGGCCGTGTTCGTCAAATGTCGCGATTCGGGAACACCAGGATGACGCAACACAGCATGATGCCAAAGTTCAACGTGCTTGAGAACATGGCAATTCGCGCTGGAACTGCGAGAATGCGGTTTTTATGGCAACTGTGGCGTCGATCGTTGGCTCTGGCATCAGGTTTGCCAATAGATGAATCAACCGACTGGCCTATTTGGGAAACGCCAAGGCAAGCGAGTTCGAAAACCTTCCCACCCATCCAATTCCGCAACACGAGATCTTTACATGCACGCAAGTCAATTGGCCGAAATCGGAACCTGGGCGGCCGTTCATTCGGGAAATTTGGTTTTTGGAGAACAGGAGCAGCCGATGCTTTCGGTATCCCGTTATTGGGCAGCCTCAAAAATTCGACTGCAACGCTGGATCACGACGTTGAAAATGTTTGAAAACGACGTGCGGAACCCCGAACAAAACCACGATCCCTGGCCGGCATTGGAGATTGTCGTGCAGGAGATTCTGTACTCCGAGCTGCTCACGCGTGTCTGGTCAGCCACCGTGTTGACCCATGACTGGTATCACCAAAGTGATGAGTTGCATGGTTTGGCCCATTCCGTGCATGTAAGCCATATCGAAGCCAAGAATCGCGCTCTCCGAGTGTTGCTGATGGGGCAGGCGTCGAACGAAGCAGCCTTCGACCGGATGAACTCGTTGCGTCGCCGGATGGAGAGATGGACGGATTTGTTTCTTGGTCAATTGCCTCGCGGCGACAAAGCCTCCGTATTTGGTTTTGATCGCGAACGCGTACGCGACTTTAACGGGGAACAGCGCAGCCACGTCGGGAGGGAATTTGACAGCCGACAAAAAGTTCTGCTGGCTTCGTTTGCTTGTGAGCTACTGAAAGGGCGAGTCAGCTGTGCCGCTAACCCGGAACTCAATCGAGACATTGCGTCGGGAGTATTGGCCTGTTTTCCCAGCGACCGTTTCGATTCCAACGGACTGCCCAAATCTGCCCAGATGATCTGGCTTGAAAAATCGCACAACGACACCCAAATGCTGGTCGACCATCTCTACGACTTCGAGGCGACAGCGGATCAGGAGAACCTGTCACGAGCGTCTGGCAACCTCTGATTCAAAAGTTCGCAACCGATTCAGATTCTCTGGGCCAGCATCAATCCCCAATAGTGCGGAGCCGATGGTAGGTGGGCGTATTGTACGTAACCAAAGCCGGCTGACTTTAAAGCGGCTTCCAAAGTCTGTGGGTCATGCAACTGACCGGCAGAGGTTCGCAGACCCAGCTCCAACTCAAAAATGGCGCGATTCATCTCTCCATTTTCCTGCCCTGGAAAAATATCCACAATTGCCAATTCCCGTTCCGGTTTGACAAGCGGTTGAACTTTGTGCAGTAGATCCGCACATTCGTCGGAATTCAGGCGGTGGAGAACACCAACCAGCAACACGAGGTCGAAGGTCTGTTCTTGCAGGGCGGGAATGTTAGCCAGGTCGAATGGATCCTCCGTTTCAATCATGACAACCTGTCGATCAAGACCGATGCTTTCGACCGTTTGTCGAGCCAAGGGCAATCCTTCCGGGTCATCCAGCAAGTTCGCTACCGAGTCGGGATCGCGGTGGGCAAACGTCAATGCAAAAACCGCGGAACCGCAGGCGATTTCCAATATGCGAAGACCGCGACGTGATTTACCGACGTCGAGGGCTTCGGCAGCGTCCAACGCCACCGGGGTCAACGTCCATTCCTCGCTGGCTTTGTTGATCCGGTAGTCACGATCTTGATGCGGCAGTGCATCGGCCGCCGGCAGCGGAACGCCATCGCGAACATGTTTCGACAATTGTTGCCAGTGATGATCGCCAAAATCAAGAAAATCCTTCGGGATCAATTTGCCAATCGTCGCCAGCGCGAAATCATCGCCGTATTGTTCCACCAGCTCCGTCATTGCCAAAACGTTCATCAGTCGAGCGAGCGGCTCCTGATTCAGATCAAGTTCGGCCGCCAACTGGTCAACCGTTTTTTGCCCGGAATCCAACGCCTCAATGATTCCCAGATCGACAGCCGTGCGAATAACGTTAGATAACGCGTTGCGATTCTTCAACCGAACAAAGTCGTCAAGTGTTTTCAGTTGCGAGGTGGACATCGGTTCCTTTCTGATCCAAACTGTTTGGACAGCGCCAGTGTATCTCGACGGTAGGCACGGTGCGCCAGCGGGTGAATCGGTTACCCAACAATCCATCGGATTTCGGTTGCGTATCGAGCGGGAATTTTCAACCATTTACGCTGAAGATTGCGCCGTACCTTTACATTCTCGTATTTTTTGTTGTTCATCATCAATGGTAGTGGTATCGACATGTGGAAGTTCGACATCGACTCGACTTGTTTTTCGGCATTTTTGTCTTTGATCTTTGTGTTCACGGCGACGGTTTCGGCGCAGGAAGCTGGGCCCGCCGAAAAATTGAGACTCCCTGAGGGCTTCACAGCCGAACTACTTTACAGCGTTCCCCAGGATCAGGGATCTTGGGTGTCGATAACGAGTGACTCCCTGGGACGACTGATCACATCCGACCAATACGGAAAACTGTATCGCGTCACACCGCAGGATACAGGTCCAGCTACCGTTGAGCGGATTGAGTTGAAGATTGGATTCGCGCAGGGCCTGTTGTGCGCGTTCGACAGTTTGTACGTTGTTGCCCACGCTGACGAACAAAACAATCTGCCTCCCGGCGTATTTCGGGTGCGTGATACCGACGGCGACGACAAGTACGATACCGTCGAATTGCTCCGACAATTTGAGGGCGGCAGCGAACATGGGCCGCATGCCGTGATTCTCGGCCCGGATAAAAAGTCGCTATATATTTGCGCAGGTAACGCAACTGAGCTTCCCGACCCGGAAACGTCTCGGGTGCCGTTGATTTGGAAAGAAGATCAGTTGCTGTCACGGTTGCCGGATGCGGGCGGACACGCGGTAGGCCGGATGGCACCCGGCGGCTGGGTTTGTAAAACGGATCCAGACGGCAAGTCGTTCGAACTGGTGAGTATGGGCTATCGAAATGAGTACGACATCGCATTCGACCCCAATGGGGAACTATTTACCTACGATGCCGACATGGAATGGGATGTTGGTTTGCCCTGGTACCGTCCGACTCGTGTTTGTCACGTAACCAGCGGAAGCGAATACGGTTGGCGACATGGATCAGGGAAGTGGCCTGACTACTACCCGGATAATTTGCCGGGAGTGGTGGATATCGGACCAGGTAGTCCCACGGGCATTACGTTTGGCACGGGCGCAGAATTTCCCGCGAATTACCAGAATGCACTTTTTGTTTCCGACTGGAGCTACGGCAAGATCTACGCTGTGCATCTGGAAGCGGATGGTTCGAGTTTCAAGGGAACATTCGAACGATTTTGCTCGGCCCCGGCGCTGCCGGTGACCGATTTGGTCATCAACCCGACAGATGGTGCCATGTATTTCCTGATCGGTGGTCGACGATCTCAGTCGGGTTTGTACCGGGTTTCCTATCAAGGACCGGAATCCACCGCGCCGGCGACGTATCCGCAACCCGATCCGACGGTTGCCAAACGGCGTCAACTGGAGGCTTATCATTTGCCGGGTGCGGAGCCGGATATGGACGAAGTCTGGAACCAGTTGGGAAGCTCCGATCGTTTCATGCGCTTTGCCGCCCGCACGGCTCTTGAGAAGCAAACCGTCGATAAGTGGGCGGAACGAGCACTTGCCGAAACCGATCCGCAAACCTGTTTGGAAGCGATGGTTGCACTTGCCCGCTGTGGCAACTCCACCCATCAGGCGAGCGTTATCCGGTCTTTGGGTGGACTGGATTGGAATCAACTATCGGAATCGCAAAAGTTGTCTCTATTGCGCGCCTATGGGTTGGTGCTCATTCGACTGGGGCCACCCACGGCCGAGACACTGACGGACATCAGGACGCTCGGAGAGCATTTTCCCGCCCATCAAGATACGATCGACCGTGAGTTAGCCAAACTGTTGATCGCGGTCGACGCGGCGGGGGTTACGGAGAAAGTCGTGAACCTGATGGCTGGCCCCAACGCTCAGGAACAGCAGATTGCTTACGCAGCGATGTTGCTGGACGCGAAATCTGGATGGACGAAAGAACTTCGTGAGCGGTATTTTCAGTGGTTTCTGGATGCGGCCAAGATCCAGGGAGGTAATTCGCTCAGTGGCTATCTTGGCAATATTCGCAAGAAGATGGTCGAAGGAATGTCCGATCAGGAAAAAACCATGGTGGCCGAAGTATTGAGCAAAGAACCGGAGACCAAAGATCCCTATGCAGATTTAAAGGCTCGACCGTTTGTGAAGAAATGGACGCTAGACGATTTGACTCCAATGACCGATGAAGAGCTTTCGGGACGGGACCTTGCCAACGGGAAAAAAATGTTTGCGGTCGCAGCCTGTTACAAATGCCATCGGATTTCTGGTCAAGGCGGGATCGTCGGACCCGATTTGACGCCAGCCGGCCATCGGTTCAGCACGCGCGATCTGCTGGAAACGATCGTGGATCCGAACAAGTCGATTTCCGACCAGTACGAAGCCACGATCTTTCAGATGATCGACGGAACGGTTATTGTTGGCCGGGTCGCGAATCTGAATGGAGATCAATACCAGATTCAGGAAGACATGATCAATCCGGGTGACTTTACGAATATCAAAGTGGATGATATCGAAGCGATGAAGCCATCGAAGGTTTCCATGATGCCCACCGGTCTGCTGGACAACCTGACTCAAGATGATATTCTCGACTTGGTCGCGTACTTGAAATCGACCGTTCCGCCAGAACAGACCGCGGATACGGAATAGTTCATTTCATTCAACGGTGGGGTCTGACCGGCAGTTTCGCGGCCAGACCGTTGTTGAAACCAACTCGTGGCATCCAGTTTGACAGTTGTGACTATTTGCCAAAGTCGGGGATCTTTCTTCCCGGAGTCCATGGTGCACCGGCTTCGTCCAGTTTTTCATGGAGCGCAGGGATCGCGTCTTCGGCCAACTCTTTCAAGTCACCAACGGCTTCCTCGTGCAATTCCGCCGCGATTTCATATTGCCGACGGTGAGTTCCCGTTGGGCCTTCGGTGCTGCCCATCGCGCCCATCATCATCGTTCGCAAACGGCTGTTGATTCCCGGTGCCGCCGATTCGTTACGTCGGGTTTTGGTCGGGTCACCATTGAACGCTTCCATAATGTCCATCAATCTGATTTCAAGATCGCGAACCTCATTTTCCATGGCAGGGTCCAGTTCCGTTGAGTTCTGGATTACGGTCTTGATTGCTTTCAGTTGTTCTTCCGCCTCGCCCGCCACGCTGGTGGCACCACGAACGGCAATCGAAAGTTTCTGAGCTTGTTTGACAAAATCCATGATCGCTTCTCGGTCGGGTTCACTGGTTTCACCAAACGTCAACGGTTCGATTTCAAATTCGGTCGCGGCAACCAATTCGGTTGTTTCGCCATTGACGGTCTTGGAGATTTCGACGGTATAGGTGCCCGGAATTGCCAACGGTCCGCCGCGCCGGCCGGAACCGGCGTGCCGGAGGTCCCAGTTGGTGCGGTGCATTCCCTTCGAAGTGCTACCGGACAGACGCCGAACGACATTGTCGGAATCATCTCGAATCGTGAGTTGCACACGCGGCGCAACTTCACGGTCCTCGGCCTTCAGTTCTTCCCAGGAGGGATAAGGAACATCTTTTCCACCGGCTGCGGCTTTCTTGTCCTTCGACTTGCGTTCGGACTTTTTCGTTTTCAGTGATTCCTGCAAATGGTAAGTGAACGTGACCCCGTATTTCGGATTGGGAGCGGTATAAAAGTTGGCGCCCTGGAATCCTCGTCCGCTGACGCCCATTGGCGAAACGACGGCATAGATAAATCCCTTTTTGATGGGCATGATCGCGTCGCTTTTCAGCAAGTCTTCCGAGACGTTTCTCAGCGGCGAATAATCATCCAGGATGAAAAAGCCACGACCAAACGAAGCCAATACGAGATCGTCCTTGTTTCGCTGAATCTCAATGTCACGAATGGCAATGGTGGGCAATCCACTTCCCAGCTTGATCCACTTCTGTCCGCCATTCATCGTTGTATAACAGCCAAACTCGGTACCACAGAACAACAGGTTGGGATCCTCGTGATCCTGTTTCAGCGTGTAGACGCTACCGCTTTCGGGAAGATCACCGGTAATGTTGTCCCAGGTCTCTCCACGATCAGTTGATTTCAGGACATAGGGCTTGAAGTCGCCTCGTTTGTGGTTGTTGACGGCCACGTAGACAGTGTCGGCGTCGTGCAAATCGGCTTCGATATCGTTGATGTAGCCGTACTCGGGAACGGGCAACGAGCCAAATTTACCGATGGCTCGCCAGTTTTCTCCTCCGTCTTCGGTGACTTGCACCATGCCATCGTCGGTGCCCGCGTAGATCAAACCTTCTTCAAGAGGTGATTCACTGACGCTGACGATCGAGCCGTACAATGAAGTAGAGGCATTTTTGGCGACCGCATCGACACCCCATACGCGCCCCATGACTTTCAGTTTGTTGCGATCGAGATTTCGCGAGAGGTCCGGCGAGATGGCTTTCCAATTGTCGCCCCGATCATCGCTGCAAAACAGGATTTGCGATCCGTAATAGATCCTTTCATGATTGTGCGGCGAGATCATCAGCGCCGAATCCCAGTTCCAACGTAAGGGAGGACTGTCGATTTCAGGTTGGGGTTTGATGTCGACCCGCTCGCCCGTTTTTCGGTTGTAGCGGACCAGTCCGCCGTACTGCCACTGAGAGTAAATCGTGTCCGGGTCTTCCGGGTCGACCGCTGGATCGAAACCATCACCGAACACCGTGATGAACCAGTCACTGTTACGAATTCCGTGCGTGTTGTTCGTTTGCGATGGCCCTCCTTGGGTCGCATTGTCCTGCGTGCCACCGTAGACGTAGTAAAACGGTTCCTCGTTGGACACAGCGACTTTGTAAAACTGTGTGATCGGCAGGTTGGCTTTGAAATCGTAGGTTTCACCCCGATCCCAGGTTTCGTAAATGCCTCCATCGCAGCCGTAAATCAGATGATTCTCATCGTACGGGTCAATCACCAACGCGTGGTTGTCGACGTGTTTGTCGGTTTCACCAACCGCCACAAATGTTTTCCCGCCGTCTTCACTGACCTGGTTGTATGTGTCCAATGAATAAACGCGATCGAATTTGTGCGGGCAGGCCACGATTTCCTGGTAGTACTGGGGGCTGCTGGACGAATAGCTGCTCATCCGCGACCACGACTCCCCTCGATTGGAGCTGCGGTAAAAACCACTCTGTCCATCAGCCGCTTCGACAATCGCATAGACCACTTCCGAATTCAACGGCGAAACTGCCATCCCGATGCGACCCTTGTCGCCGCCTGGCAAACCACGATTGATGGCTTTCCAAGTCTTGCCGCCGTCCGTTGATTTGTGGATTCCGGAACCTGGTCCTCCATCAATCAAAACCCACGTATGGCGTCGTCGTTGATAAGCCGAGGCATACAAGACCTCCGGGTTCTCCGGATCCAGATGAACTTCGTTAATACCCGTGTGTTCGTCAATGTACAGAATGCGTTGCCAAGTTTTTCCACCGTCGGTCGTTTGATAAAGCCCACGGTCGCCGCCTTCTTTCCACAGCGGCCCTTGCGCCGCAACGTAGACCGTGTTGGAATCGTCCGGGTGGACAACAATCTTGCCAATGTGCTCACTGTTTTCCAAACCGACTTTCTTGAAGCTCATTCCGCCGTCGGTTGATTTGTAAAGTCCATCTCCGTACCCGACACTCCGCTGGGAGTTGTTTTCCCCGGTACCCACCCAGATCGTGAATCGATCATTCGGATCAATCGCCAGGCAGCCAATCGAGTAACTTCCCTGGCTGTCAAAAATGGGTTTCCAGGTCACGCCCGAGTTGGTCGTTTTCCAGACACCGCCGCTGCAGGCCGCGACATACCATGTGTTGCGATCGATGGGATCGATCACGATGTCGCCAATTCGACCGGACATCAATGCCGGGCCAATACCACGAAATTTAAGTGCGGAAACAAGGCCCGAATTAATTTTCGGGCTTTCGTCTTTTGGTTCGTCGGAGTCCTGGGCGACAACCCACGACGCTGATCCAAAAATTAGGACTAACGATAAGATGGACACAGTGAATCGAAATGGCATGCGAGAGGTCTCCGAAGCGGCTACAAGAAGCATTATTACTCTCCCAGTCTAAACGGAGGGACAGCGAAATTAAACCGAAGCCATCCATTTCGTGCGGTCCCTAAACAAGATTTGGTTCCGATTATGGGGGTGATCGTTGCAAAATCGGTGATGGGTCGCCGCGACAAAATGCACGGGTAGGCGAACGAAGGTGATACCCTTGCCGGGCAACCGTATGGAGGCTCACGTTCATTCGGCTCATACACCGGCATGAGTTACAATCGCTCGAAATCAGAGGTTTTGGAGCCGTCTTGACGAATAAGACAGGTCAGCTTCCAACGCCGATGTCAGGTCGTTGGGAGCAAACTCTCAGTTACGGATACTCGCCGTATTAAAATTGATGTTTCCAACCTTTCGCGGGATACTAAGTCTTTCGGTGGAAGGGATCCACCGGGAAGGCTATGCTGTCAGATTAATGCGAACGTTAACTGCAATTCAGCAATGCTCGTGCGACGGAAGCTCAATCGATTAGGAGATCTGCAATGTCAAAGACGAAGATGCAAATACCAAGGCGTCGTTTTATCAAGACGGCTCTCTCGGCAACGGGAGCTCTCGTCGCGGCACCCACGATTATTCCGGGTTCGGCTCTCGGTCTCAACGGAACGGTCGCTCCCAGTGAACGGATCGTGATTGGTGGTATTGGCATCGGAAAACGGGGGACCTACGACCTCGGCTGCTTCCTGGAGCAACCGGATGTGCAATTTGTTGCGGTCTGTGACATCAAGGAATCGCAACGTGTCGCGGTCAAGAAAATTGCAGACAACAAATACGGAAA
The DNA here is from genome assembly GCA_942492215.1 of Pirellulaceae bacterium. Classification (GTDB taxonomy): domain Bacteria; phylum Planctomycetota; class Planctomycetia; order Pirellulales; family Pirellulaceae; genus Mariniblastus. Next base: position 309,403 of record CALODY010000026.1, on the reverse strand, counting down.
TCAGGACTGCGATACGTATCGTGACTTTCGCGAACTGTTAGACCGTACCGATATCGATGCGGTGCTGATCGCGACCGGACCGAACTGGCATGCCACGGCTGCCATGACGGCGGCGAAAGCCGGCAAGGACATGTATTGCGAAAAGCCCGTTACCAAGAACATTGCCCAAAGCCTGATCCTCGCGGAGACCATGCGTCGCACAGGACGCGTGTTTCAGGCGGGGACGCAGCGTCGGAATCTGCCGCACTTTGCCTTCGCCTGTGAGTTGGCTCGGACCGGGAAGCTCGGCAAGCTCCGGAAAGTTTTTGCCCATCCAATGGGCATGCAGGCGATGATGAGTGGCTGGTTGCCTCCCCAGCCAGAACCCGACCAAGAGGTTATCGACTGGAACATGTACCTGGGGCCGGCGGCCTGGCGACCCTTCAACGCCAAGTTGCTCGACGGCTTCAATTTTGAAAAGGGCGGGGGACTGGTTGGCGGCGGAGTGCTGGAATGGGGTTCACATTGTGTCGATCTCTGCCAATGGGCCGTGGGAGATTGCCCACCTCCGGTCGAGTACAATGCTCCGAAAGATGGGCAACTGGTTGCCCGCTATGAAAATGGGACCGAGTTAATCTTCCGCGAGACCGGGTGGATTCCATTGGGTTCGTGCCCCGTGCGTTTCGAAGGTGAGACGGGATGGGTCGAGGCGGGCGACAGTGGAAAACTCGTCTTAAGTTCACCAGCACTCCTGGCCGGTAGAGAGGTTGCCGAAATCGGCGGCTATCCCGCGACGTTCCACGTTCGAGATTTTCTTGATTGCGTGAAAACTCGCAGCCAACCAAAAGGAAACGCCGATGCCGCTTGCAATGCGCACATTGCCTGCCACGCGGCGAACATCGCGCTGCATCTGGACCGCCGGGTAAACTACGCTTGGGAAAAACACGAATTTATTAATGACGAACAGGCCAATCGTTTGAGATCTGAGGCGCTTCGCGAACCTTGGAGGTTGTAAGGTGTGATCGAAACCAAGGACAAATCTCTATCGTGTTGACCTTCAAAGTTCTGGAAAATTCCGATGATCTTTAATCAAACATTGACTCGCGTTTCTGTTGTTTTCGCATTGCTCGCGGCGGCCGTTGTTTCCGTTCCCGCCAGAGCGGATCAGGACGCCGATTCGGATAAAGAAATGGAATTGCTGGCGGTTCTGCGCTCCGACGCGACGGAATCCGAGAAAGCGATCACGTGTAAACAACTGGCCATCCACGGTTCGAGCGCGGCAGTCTCCGATCTGGCTAAACTGTTGCCAAATCCACGATTGTCGTCCTGGGCAAGGATTGCGTTGGAAGCGATTCCGGGCGCGGCTTCTGACGAGGCATTGCGAAATGCGATCGGTTCGTTGGAAGGAGAATTGTTGATCGGCACCATCAATTCAATCGGTGTCCGACAGGATCCAGCGGCTGTCGATTCACTAACGACACTGTTAAAGAGCGACGACACAGAAGTCGCAGCAGCAGCGGCTGTTGCTCTGGGGCGGATTGGAAATGAGGTGGCTACCCAATCACTTCGAACTGAACTGGCCGCTCCTCGCGAAAAAGTTCGCTCGGCAGTTGCCGAAGGTTGCGTGTTGTGTGCCGAGCGATTGTACAACTCCGGGGAATTTGACAAGGCAGTGGAGCTCTATGATGAAGTTCGCAACGCCGATGTGCCGAAACCAAGAATCATCGAAGCGACGCGGGGCGCGATTCTCGCACGAAATCAGGAAGGCGTTCCGCTTTTGCTTGAGTTGCTGAATTCGCCCGACAAGGAGTTGTTTCAGCTTGGGTTAAGCACAGCCCGCGAGTTTCCCGGTGACGAAATTGATCAGGTGCTTGCCGATCATCTGGAAGGCACGACTCCGGAACGGGCGGCCTTGATCGTTTTGGCGATGGCCGATCGGCCGAACACGGTGGAATTATCGGCGGTCTTGAAGGCTGCCGGGCAGGGCCCGAAGCAACTCCGTGTGGCGGCCATGAGCGCACTTGGGGATATCGGAGATGCCTCCTGTCTGGCCACGCTACTGGATGCCGCGACTGGCACGGATCAAGACCTGGCCGATTCCGCTAAAGAGGCGTTGGTCCGACTGTCCAGTGAGGGCGTGAATGAAAAAATTGTCTCGTCCTTGGCAAATACCCAGGCTAAGTCTTATCCGGTCGTAATTGAGTTGGTAGGGCGGCGGCGCATTGAAGCGGTACCTGAGCTGCTGAAGGCATTGGATGATTCTGATGCTGGAGTACGGACTGCGGCGTTGACCTCACTAGGAGAGACGATCGCGCTGGATCGTTTGTCGGTGCTCATTTCGCGGGCAAGCACTCCGAAATATCCTCAGGATTCCCAAGTGGCTCGCCAGGCACTACGAGCCGCAAGTGTCCGCATGCCCGACCGCGACGCGTGCGCGGAGCAGTTAGCAGATGCGCTTGTTCGAGCGCCGGCCGATAACAAAATCGCGTTGCTGGAGATATTGTCCGAAGTGGGAGGGACCAAGGCATTGCAAACGCTTGCCATGGCAGCCAAAAGCAGCGACACCCAACTGCAGGACGCAGGTAGTCGATTGTTGGGGAAATGGAATGGCGTTGAAGCGGCGCCGGTTTTGTTGGATTTGGCAAAGACTGCCCCGTCAACAAAGTATCAAATCCGAGCACTACGAGGTTACATCGGTATCGCGCGAAAGTTTGACATGCCAGAATCGCAGCGAGTCGAGATGTGTCAGAAGGCACTCGATACCGCCAATCGGATCGACGAGAAAAAACTCGTGTTGGACGTGCTTCAAATCCATCCCAGCCGCGAAAGCATGAAGCTGGCGGTCAAGGCGTTGCAGATTCCCGAGTTGGGGGCGGAGGCAAAACAGGCCTCGCTGGTCATCGCCCAACGGATCCCCGCTTCACCTGCGGTGAGCGAACTTCTTTCCAAAGCCGGAATCGAAAAAGTGAAGCTGGAAATTCTCAAAGCAGAGTACGGCGCTGGCTCAACTCAAAAAGGACGTGACGACCGTGCTACGTAAACACGTTCGCGATTTGCCGCTGATCACTCTACCGTCGTCGAAGTACAACGACAGTTTTGGCGGCGATCCGGTTCCGGGCAGCGTCAAACAATTAAAGATCCGTTATCGACTGAACGGCGAGCTGGGTGAGGCTACTTTTAAAGAGGACGAATTGATCTTTTTTGCCGCGGCAGCTGCCAACGCTCGTGAGAAGAATTGATGGAACTCGTCCAGGGCCAAGCGCAACTGCCAGTCGGCACCTTTCACCCGACTGCTTTCATGCAGGCCGTTAACCGATAATTTCATTCACAACACGGGCCGGTTCCACGCCAGTCAGCTTTTGATCGAGCCCCTGGAATTTGAACGTCAATTGTTCGTGATCAATACCCAAAAGATGCAGCATCGTCGCATGTAAATCACGGACGTGGACCGGGTTTTCGACGACGTTGTAGCTGAACTCATCGGTCTTTCCATAATGCATGCCGCCCTTGATACCTCCACCGGCAAGCATTGCCGTGAAGCAGCGCGGATGATGATCGCGGCCGTAGTTTTCACGGGTTAGATTTCCCTGACCATATACCGTTCGTCCGAACTCTCCCGCGAACACCACTAGTGTGTCATTCAGCAGGTCGCGCTGTTGAAGATCTTGCAGCAGGGCCGCCGTTGGTTGATCGACGTCCAGGCATTGCCCCGTCAAATTCTCTGGTAGATTCGAATGGTGATCCCAACCACGATGGAACAACTGAATGAACCGCACGTCGCGTTCTGCCATGCGCCCGCGCAAGCAGGCAATTCCTGGCGTAGGATCCGGGTTTATCGACGTCGGGCCCATACATTTCCAACGTCTCTTTCGATTCCTGGGACAGGTCGGTCAATTCGGGGACCGATGATTGCATGCGAAACGCCATTTCCTGTTGAGCGATCGTCGTTTGGATTTCCGGATCGCCGATTTCGGTGAAGTGTTTCTGGTTGAGCTGAGCCAGCGAATCGAGCATTCGGCGCCGGACGTTGACGTCAACGCCGGCCGGGTTCGACAAAAACAGGACGGGATCGCCCGTCGCCTGAAAACTCGTCCCCTGGTATTTGGAGGGCAGGAATCCACTTCCCCAAAGGCGAGAATAGAGCGCCTGAACATTCACACGGCCACTCCAGAAAGCGGACGGCATCACGACAAAATCTGGCAGATCCTCATTCATCGAGCCCAGTCCGTAACTCAACCACGCTCCCATACTCGGCTTGCCGGGGATCTCGGATCCGGTGCAGAACGACGTTTTGCCCGGATCGTGATTGATCGCGTCGGTATTCAGTGAATGAACAAAACACAGTTTGTCCGCATGAGCGGTCAGATGAGGCAGTAACTCACTCATCCAAACGCCGCTTTCGCCTTGCTGAGCGAACTTGAATTTCGTCGGCGCGACAATTTGCGATTGGCCCCTGGTCATCGCCGTGACACGCTGGCCGCGACTGATTGATTTGGGCAACTCTGTTTTGAAAAGTTGATCCAGCTCCGGTTTGTAGTCAAACAGGTCGATCTGGCTGGGCGCGCCCGCCATGAATAAGAAGATGACACGTTTTGCCGTTGGCGCAACGGGAACCGCCACCGATTTGGCACCGGCCACCCGAGATACGAGCGAGGCCAACGCAGCGGTACCCAAACCCATGCCGGCGTTCAGTAAGAACTTACGACGCGTCAAGTAGGTATTCAGATCTTGAAGTGGATTCATGTCTATTCCCTCGTTTTAGTAACATCGAGGTTGTACAAGACATTGCCAACGATGGTCCAGGCGGCCAGCTCCGATTTGGACGCCACGTCCTTCAGTTCCACGCCCTGACACAGTTGGTCTGCCAAATGAGGGCGCTCCGCGTATTGAGTCGAGAGTTCGTCAACCAGCGATTGCAACTCGGATTTTTCCTGCGCGTCCGGTAATCGGGATGTCACCAATTCCCAGGCGTAATCCATGCGTCGTTCCGGGTTTTGTTTCAGGATTTTCTGAGCCAGGTGACGAGCTGCTTTGAGGTATTCGGATTCGTTCAATAACAGTAGCGCCTGCGAAGGTGTGTTCGTGCGTTCGCGCCGGGCAATGCAGGCGTCCCGGATCGGGGCGTTGAGAATGGTCATTTGTGGCGGCGGCATCGCACGTTTCCAATAAGTATAAAGACTGCGGCGATAGATTGACTCGCCGGTGTCCGGCTGAAATCGTTCTCCGATCATCGTGACCGCTTTCCACAACCCGTCGGGTTGCGGTGGTTTCACACTTGGCCCATACATTTTGGATGACAACAGTCCGCTGGTCGCGAGAATTTGATCGCGGATGACCTCAGCATCCAGGCGAAAACGCGAACCGCGTGCAAGCAATCGGTTCTCTGGATCTTCTTGAAACTGTTCGGGGGACGCCTGTGATGATTGGCGATACGTTTTTGACATGACGATCTGCTTCACCAGTGCCTTGATGTCCCATCCGGAATTTACGAACGTGACCGTCAGATAGTCCAACAGCTCGGGATGACTGGGGACTTCGCCTTGTGTCCCCAAGTCTTCCGAAGTTTTGACCAGGCCCACACCAAAAAATTGCTGCCAGATCCGGTTGACGGCGACCCGAGCCGTTAACGGATGGTTCGGATCAACAAACCATTCGGCCAGGTCCATGCGTGTCGCAACGTCTTCCGCTTTCTTCAGGGGCGGCAAGAATCCTGGAGTATCTCGTGCCACTTCTTCGCCCGGCTCATCGTATTGTCCACGAATCAGAACAAAGGTCGGTCGAACCTCCGATCGTTCTTTCATCACCATCGCTCGTGGAATGGCTTGGTCGAGCCGATCTCGCTTTTTTTGCAGGGCTGCTCGCTCCTGTTTCAAGGTTTCAATCTGGTTCGCCAAATCGCCCTTCTTTTTGTCCGCTTCTTCTGCCTCTTTTTTGGTCTGTTCTTCAGCCTGTTCTTCAGCCTGTTCTTCAGCCTGTTCTTCAGCCTGTTCTTCAGCCTGTTCTTCAGCCTGTTCTTCAGCCTGTTTTTCAGCCTGTTTTTCAGCCTGTTTTTCAGCCTGTTCTTTCAGCCTGTTTTTCAGCCTCCTCTTTGCCCGCTTCTTCAGCCGCCCTTTCAGCTTTCGCTTCAGCCTTCTCTAAATCTTCTAATGCTTTTGAGATGGCATTAAGGGTTTTCTCGAGTTCCTCAAGTTGCTGGTTGAAGTCAGACAGTTCTTGTTCTTGTTGTGGGCTTCCAAAGGATACAAAGGGAGGTTGCAGTCCAAACCTTGGTCGCGTGACTGTCTCGGGTTCGGCGTCAATATTGTTGAAAAAAGCGAATAGCGAATAAAAATCTTTTTGAGTCAGAGGATCGTATTTGTGGTCATGGCATTGGGCACAATGCACCGTCATACCCATAAAGGCCGTACCCACGGAGGTCACGCGATCGAGAACGTTCTTGGTATGGCTTTCCTCGGGAAGCGCTGTTCCTCGATCGATGATCAAGTGCAAACGATGGAAGCCGGATGCCACCAGTTGATCGTCTGATGGTTCCCCGTAAAGATCCCCTGCCAGTTGGTAACGGACAAAATCATCGTATCCCAGATTCTGGTTGAATGCCCGGATGACCCAGTCGCGGTAGGCGACATGGTTGCGGTAAAAATCCTTGTGCATGCCGTTGGTATCCGCAAAACGAACCAGGTCCAGCCAATATCGGGCCATGTGTTCGCCATACTGCGGTCGAGCCAGCAATCGATTGACCAGTTTCTCCCAGGCATCGTCAGGGGAATGTTGGTGATCCTGCAAATACGATGTCACGTCGTCTTGAGTCGGTGGCAGTCCGGTCAGATCAAGGGTCACTCGGCGAATCAGCGTTCGTGGATCTGCCTCTCTGGAAGGTTCCCGCGCCAGAGATTCCAGCTGCTTCAATACTTGCAGGTCGATTGGCTGCTGACTCCAGGCCGGGTTATCGACGGCGGGCATTGCCGGCATCTTGGCCGGCTCGAAAGCCCAGAATTTCTTGTAATCCGCGCCCGTTTCGATCCAGCGTTTAAAAAGCTTCAGTTGCTGTTCGGTGAGCGGGGGCTTATGGGATTCGGGGGGAGGCATCCTCTCGTCGTCGTCATCTGACGTGATTCTTCGCCAAAGCTCACTGTCCTCGACCGAACCCGGCACAATGGCGGATTGAAAGGCACCTTCAGGTCCATCGGCAACATCCAAACGAAGTCCCGCCTCTCGCGACTCGGCGTCCGGGCCGTGACAAGCGAAACAGCGATCCGAAAGCAAGGGACGAATTTGCTGGTTAAACGAGACTGCGTCCGTCTCTTGTGCTGCGACATCCGGAACGCAGGTCAAACTCAAACAAATCAAGAATGTGGGGATGTACGATTTCAATTTCCTGAGCCCATCGAAAGCAAAATACCAACCGGTGACGAAGTTCTGTCGCTAGAGCATTTTCCGAATCAATGTTCAGTGGCTGGGGCATCTTGCCCCAGTACTGCGGCTGGAAGCGCTGGAGGCCACTGCCACAATAGCATATACCAATTCTCAACGTGCTCTAGTTGTCTCTAAAACCAGCGACCCTTCGTTCTTGGTCTTAACCGACGCTTGATTTTACCATACCTCGACGGTGGCCAGAATCCAGACGATCGAGGCAGAATTTATGCCCAAATGGGTGCGATTGCCTCTGAACGGCACGCATCGAAAGTCGTCCGGTGGGTGTCAAGAAAACAGGCGTCGTTTTCAATGGCGACAGCCTTTGGTGAAATTGGGATGGCAGCGTTAGGAAAGGGCGAAAGCAACATGACGCGGCCAGTCGTGGCACTGGGGAAACGGGTCAAGCCCGCCGCGCGAAATGCCTCGCCCTCTGGTTGATATTTGGCGGAGGACTCATTCCCTGAAACCTCGGTTCCCTGTTCAACGCATCATTGGTCAAGATGGCTGAGAATATTGGCCTCGATGATGTTTTCGTGTTCGCTTGGGCTTGCTGCTTGCGTGGTTGTATCGAGATGATTGAGAATATTGCTTTCGATGATGGACCAGGTTTCATTCGACAATGCCAGCATGTGATGCGGGAAGAAGATACCGTCGTGGTCCGCCCAAATAACGGGATTGTTGGCGATCGGAATGACCGAGGAGTGGACATCTCCTTTGTCCGCGCACGGATGAAGAACGAAGTTCGTCCAATTTCCACCAGTAGCGTTGAAAACCACGTTCCAGTCGATATCGGCGGGTGCGCGTCGACAGCCGGCGATTTTCTGCTGACGACGTTTGATGGGTCTTTTGGAGCGATTCTTGAGCCATTGACGCGTGTCGCATTCATAGGAGCTCACGGGCTCGAGTGTGAACAGGCCATCGAGTTGGCCCAAAGACTGCGCCGCCCGCATCGCCATCCATCCACCATGAGAATGTCCAATGACAAACACTTTGGTATGCGGGGATTTCTTGTGGCGTGCGATGGAACAGCCAATTTCCTGTTCCGCGACTTTGCCCATACCCAAATCGCTGGACCATCGAACTGGGCTTTCAAATTTGGCCGTGCCCAGTCCCGGACTGCAATACATAATGAGATCGATATCCCAATCCGGGCGCTGCATTCGCAGTCTATCGATTGTCGCCAAACAGATATCCCCGATGTATTGATCCTTTGCATCCACGGTCAAGCAGGATTTCCAGCCACCGATCGCGGCAATCACAACCTGGGGTTTGTCGGACAGGTTGCAGTTGACAGTTCCGGCAGTACCGAACTGATTTGCCGACTGGCATCCGCAATCATTGGCCGGTGGTTCCGATGCTGACAAACAACTGGCCGAGACGATCGAAAGTGACACGCAAATAATGAGACTCAAGTATTTCATTTTGGTTTCGATCGGTTGATTGTGAGTACCGGATTTGCGTTTCTTTGCTTATCGAGGGACTTTTTATGAAAGCCCTCTAGTTGTTTCGGATTGAACGCCAAATATTTCTTCAGTCGGGTTGGTCCGACTGAAGAATCTGCACAACTGTAACGACCGTCATTCGAGAGGCAACGAGAGTTGCCGGGCCGCGCAACCGACATCACTGGCGCTATCCGATTCAAATAAAGCAAAGACATGAGCGCTGAGTAACCGAATTGGCGACAATTCGGACGGGACGAAAACGCAATCGCCAAGTGGCCCGATTGGCAACAATTCGGACAGCGCGTGAGGCAGGGTCGCGGTTAGCTGGATTGGCAATAATTCGGGCAGATCCGAGACAGGAGCCACCCGAGTTTTGCAGCATCGACTACATCGGGATCCGACCTGTCCTTAATTCGGCGCCCCGGCAAACTTGGTGCGAACACGGTAGAGAGACGACCTCGCAGTGATGAACAGCGTCTTGCGATCCTTTCCGCCAAAAGCAAGGCTGGTCGGTCGTTGGGGAATCTCGATCGTGTCGACTAGCTCTCCGGATGGGTTGAAAACCATGACTTGACCCGCCGCAATGTAGACGTTGCCCTGGTCGTCGACCGCAAGGCCTTCTCCTCCTTCTTCGACAAACAGGCGGGGATTGGACAAAGCTCCTGTCGATTCGACGTCAAACGAATAGGTTCGTAGCTCCGCCTCGTTGGAAACGTAAAAAGGGCGCCCCAACGTTGCCGGCGCGACTGCAAACGCCCGCAGCTCGTTGGATAGTTTAGTTCCCCAGCTACGGGCGCCCGTGGTGAACGCCTCGCTGGCCGGGATAAACGTACTTTCATCCGGAGAGACGTAGTGAAGAGGTTGATCGGTGGTTGTGTCACGAATGAAATCCGCATCACTTTTCCAGAGATTCACGGGAAGAACCGCAACAGCACCCGGTCGCGTCTGAGCTGGTTGGGGCTCAAGCCTAACCATCTCGCTGTCCGTCGAGCCTGGATCAAATGCGAGTACCGTCCCGTCTCCATCGTAGGCGACTACCAACAGATTGCCTGATTTGTCGAAGGCCAGCTGAACCGGTTGCTCGGGGATCTCGCGAACCGTCTCAACAAGACGATTTTCGTTCGACCACCGGTAAATGCGCCCTTTGCGTTTGTCGGCAAAATAGAAATCCCCGTTCTCATTGACCGCAGCACCGGCAATATTCAGGAAACCATCGGCAATCTTCTCGACTTTTGCGTCCGCCGCCAACACGGAAGTACCCCACGAAGGACGTTCGGTTGCTGCCTCGGTGATGTCCAAATATGAAAATTCTGTATCGCGGATTTCAACACCGGATGTCGCGTCAAAAACCGGACTGTCAAATGAAACTTTGCTGTTGCTGTAGCAGTGGAGATTTCGAAATTGGATGTCTTTCGAATTGGAAACCTTGACGGCATAAGGGAATGGTTCAAAACAACTGACCACTCGGTAAAAGAAGGTATTGGCGAACAGGAGGTTGTCTGAGTTTTCGATTTCCAAGGGGAGCGCTTTGGGGCCTTCCTCTCGTTCCTCTTCAAACTGCAGAGCGTAGAATCGCCAGTTCGAGGCATTCCGAATGACGACCTCATTACTCACATGATGCTCGGCCGACATCGCGTACAACCGACCGCTGGTTGATGTGTCGGAGATGAGCATCCCAGATCTTGCATAGGGATTCGGTGTCCAGATATCCTTGAATGTTCCTCCGCCACCCTGAGTGACCCACAGGCTGGTGTACTGACTGTCCCACAGTTCCCGGTTACTGTTGTTCTGCCCATAAAATCCACCCGTACCATCCGGAGTCCTCGTTCCATGTCCACCGTGCAAGCGGACGTCATTGACCATCGATTGGGCTCCCGCCATCCACTGAATTCCAACGGCGCTGGGGTTGTTTTCACCAGTATAAACTCCGACGCCGGTGATAATATTGACCCCACCGGGCGGAGATTCGACGACCGGTATGGGTGTCCCGGCATTCTGGAAAGCGGGTGAATTATCTGGCAGGTTGATGACCGTCGCCAAAGGATGAAGCCCGATCAAAACGGTGTCGGGACGGAGTTTTAGCGTTTTGCTGACGTTGTACCAACCGATCGGGAGATAGAGCGCGCGATGCTTGTCAATCGCTGCCTGAAGCGCTGCTGTATCGTCCGTCCGACCGTCGCCCTTGACCCCTAAACTGTTTACGTTGATCCATGTTTCGCCGGGCGGTAGATCAGGGATATCCGACATCACGGCCGCCGGCAGCGCATCGACGTTGTCTGCGACGAGTGTCGTTTTGATTTCCCGACTGGCACCCAAGTCACCGAGATGAAGTCCGTGCGAAAACCGGTTGACGACATACTGCGGTGCGGGACCGGGGACTGTTTTTTTGCTGGTGCGGAAGCTGGCAAGAGTTGGCACGCCTTGGCAGGCCATGTTTTGCAGGTTGATTTGCGTGCGGGCATTGTGTTCATTGCTAATGACAATCGCCGGTCCGGTCAGGTTTTCAAATCGACCATCGCTTAACCACAGCTCATCAGGTTTCCCAGGCACCATCGAGACCGCTGTGGGCAGATTCTTAAAATGGGGTCTCACGATCGCCAGGCCAGATTCATCGCAGCTAATGGCGGCGACTTGCTGGTTCTCGAAACGACAATCGATCGCCAGGATCGGCCAACCCGGCGCCGAACGGGAAGTGATGATCCCATACTGGCCACCGTCGAAGTGGAGGTTTTCAATCTCGTTGCCAATATCTTCCAGCCCGGCTTTGGCGGAACCAAGGCGAAAGTCCATGTGGGCCAGATAGCAGTGTTGGGCGACGTGAAAACGAATACCAACGGCGGAAGGGTTACCGGGCCCGATCTCAATGTCAATGTTGCTCATTGCACTGTAGAAAGTGCCCGCACCACCGTCGCGGGGTTGCCCGTCGCGCCCCCTTCCTCCCGAGAAGTACAACAGGTACTTGTGCGTGGTCGCCTGATAACCGGGCGTGTTTTCTGCCAATTTGAAGACGGGACGTTGCTTGCCGTACCCAATCAGCCGAACTCCGGGCCAAACATAGACGGTGTCGCCTAAACGATAGGTCCCTTCCGGTACAAACAGGACACCTCCGTTGCGATTCTCAGCAACCTTGTCAATCGCCGCTTGCAACGAGGGAGTGTCATCATCAACTCCATTCGCATGAACGGAAAAAGTGTCTTTCGTCAGATAGACCGCGTTGGGGTCATCCAGTCGCTCTGAGTAGCGGGACTGTCCATGGGCTGCTGCGGTGGCCACCAACGTGGCCACGACGCAAACGGGAAACACCTTCATATTCACGGCATACCTGTTGGAAAGCGCGAGCGAAAGAAAGACCAATCGGCGAATGAAGCGTTGATGGTCGGTAAACGGATTCTAGCGTCGGCTGATTCTTTTGGCCAACATGTCATCGCAACTTTCCATCCAACAAAAAAAGCCCGGAAAAACCGGGCTTAGTCGAGGGTGGCTGAGGGGATTTGAACCCCCGACCCCTGGAACCACAATCCAGTGCTCTAACCAACTGAGCTACAGCCACCACGTCGAATTGCTGCCCGTGCCAAATGATTTTGGACAGGTAGCGGAGGCAAAATTCTAATCCCGACTGAAACGATGGTCAAACGTATTCTCTACGCTCAAGACCGATTTTAAGGAACTTTGGTTCGGTGTTAACGGTCAAGTCGCGGTTGCACGATTGGCCGAAAAAAGCAGATTGACCGATCCAGGGAATATCCGTCGAAGTTCGCTGCCGGCTAATAAGGGAACGTGTCTGTGATCTTTTCATTGGACAAATCCACCAGAAACTGGCCCAAGCGTTCCACCAGCACATCCATCATCTTTCGACCCTTTTCGGCGGTCGCCGCATGCGGATCGGCGGCACCGGAGTTTTTGGTCAATAAATGCCAGGGGCGGGTAATCGAGACCCAGCCCTTGTTTAAAGCTTCCAGCTTCGTTGGGTTGGTCGCTCCGTCATCCGCAGCAAGGCTTCCGTCTTCGTTGCGAGCAACCAGTTCCGGGAAAAAAGCCAACCCGAACGACGTCTCCATTTCCCCCGCATGATCTTCCTGTTTCTCATAGATCTCAAAATAGACGTCGTCGATCGTTTGATACCAATTGCACAAGAATAGATGAGCCTCGTTTTTGCCAGACATCTCACGCAGGAAGGGCTTGAGTCCGTTACCGCCGTGGCTGTTGAGCAACACAATTTTTCGGATGCCGCTGGAGAGCAACGAATCAACGACGTCTTCGATGACGCGATTCAAGGTCGAAGGGTTGAGGTTGATTGCCAGCGGAAACTCGCGCAGGTTGGTCTCCGTTCCGAACGGGATGGTCGGTAGCAGCGTGACTTTCGCGCCCGCCTTGTATGCCGCTTCGCAGATTTTGTCGCCAACGATCGTGCCTTCGAAAATGTCTGTGCCATAAGGCAAGTGCAGGTTGTGCGGTTCAGTCGCACCCAGCGGCAACACGGCGACTTCGTACTGCTGCTGTTTGACGTGCGCGTAGTTGTTTTCAGCGAGAATCCAGGGTTTCATGTTTTTCAGTTGGTTGGATGCGAGGCCGGAAGACGGATCGCACTATTGGTCATCGTTGCACTATTGGTCATCGTTTGATTTCGAGATTTGGCAATTTTTGTTTAAGCGCGTCGATCCCGGCGTCGGTGACTTCGCAGCGTGACAGGTCCAGTGTGGTCAAGTTCGGCAGGTCCTCCAGATATTTGAGACCTTCATCGGTGACACGCGTCACTCCCAGCCGAAGCGTCTTCAGGTTTTTTAGACCCGCCAGTTCTTTGAGCTGGTCATCCGATACCGATGAACCGGTTAGGTCAAGTTCATCCAGTTTGCTGAATTGTCTTAACGCTGACAGGCTGCCTGTGTCGAGACCGCATTCGGTTAGGAACAACTGCTGGATCTGACGACACCGGGAAAGCTTTCCGATTCTGCGGGCGGTAATCGTGTTGCGAGACAGATCAATCCACAATAAATTGTGGCAGTTTCCCAGCACCGCAAACCCGTTATCCGAAAGGTCAGCGCCGCTCAGTGACATTTCGGTTCGGGACAACGGGAGCGAAAGGTATTTTTCGAATCGGTCCGATTCAACCTCCAGGTATTGGGCGTACCTTTCATCGAGTTTTTCGTATGAGTTTCCGATAACGGTCTCGAAGGTGTCGTCTTTGATTTTTCGGCCCGCATAAATCAGCGTCAAAAACTCGTTGAGACGGGATTCGAGACCTCCTTGTCGATCGTTCATTAACATGTCGGTGATCCCGGCGGCCTCGCTGTAAAGCTGTGGCATGTCCGCACGGTTTTGGAGTTCTTCAACACCGATTTGCGAGAACTCTTTTAAAGGCAAGTGCAGTCGTTCCAGGAACATGCGAATCCGGGCGTACTGTATCCGACGCGCGTCAAATCCTCCGAGCGTCACGTAACTCCCGAAGTCGTTGAGAGATTCGAAGTAAGTGGCCAGGCCTTCGTCGAGCCAGATAAATTGGTCGGCAAAAGGGTCTTTTCCTGAGTTAACGGCTTCACGGAACAGTTGATGGGTTAATTCGTGTCGCCAAGTCTGTTCTTCGCCAACGTAGAACAGGGAGACCCGATGTTCGCTACTGTAATATCCGGTGGACGCCTCGACACCCCGTATCGACTGGCTCAGCAGCGACACATAGTCTTCCCGATTTTTAAAAAAGACGACTCGAAATCTTTTTTGCGAATGTCGATAAGAAGACTTCCCGTCGATCCAGCGTTGGACCGTTTGGGGTGAACTCCAGTATTCAAAGAAGACTTGTCGCCAAATGGCATGCCAGCGTTCCAGTTTTTCGGCGAGAAACTGCAGCTCTTCTTTGCTGGCATTGGATTCGATCGAAAAATTGGGTGTCGTTGCCAACAAGTAGGTTTTGGCGGACCAGGGTACCAATTCACTGTCTTTGGTGGCGGGACGGATCTTGATTCGATCCGGAGCCACTCGCCAACCATTGCGTGTCTTGCGATGGCCGAGGATTTTGCGAACCTGTTCATGGTCGCGATTATAATGCAGGACTTCGTTCAGCAACTGGAATGCGGCAGTCCCTGCGTCCGCGTTGGCAGCACGTTTGGCAAGCACAAATATCCGTTCGGCTTGCCATTTTTTCAGTTGGTTGACTCGTGCCAGCCATTGCCCGAAAACCCCCGATTGGGGTTTGGGCATGGATTTCTCCGACGGAAGAAAAATATACTGCCGCCCGAGATCCCGGTTGATGTAAAGTTTGAGGGTTTGCTCAACTTGTTGTTCGACACCATTCTTCCGGCACCAAGCGGCAATTTGCTGCAATTTTTTCGCGTACTCAACGTCCAGTTTTTTTCGCTCGACGCGCCAATTGGTTTCGATGGACGGAGAGACATCCTGAGCGGTCAGCAGGTTACACCTGCGGCAAGGGATCGCCAGCGCGAGGCAGATCATTAAGCCAATTGTCAATCGCATACGTTTACCAATTCTTCATCCGGGTGGCTGTCTCAAAGTAGTTCATCCAATTGGTCGACAAGGTGGCTGAATCGACGTAAAGCCGTGTCAACCGCCTCTGGTTTTTCCAGATCGACGCCTGCATCACGCATCAGATCCAGTGGGTATTTTGAACAGCCACCTTTGAGAAAGTTCAGGTAGGCACTTAATTCGGATTCACCTCCCTCCAGAACCTGCTGACTCAGGGCGATCGCTGCAGACAATCCTGTTGCATATTTATAGACGTAAAAGGCACGATAAAAGTGAGGGATTCGCAGGCATTCCAGATCAAGCTCCTCATCGATCGTGAATTCGGGCCCGAAATAGTCTCTTACAAGTTTTCCGTAAGTCGTTTTCAATGCGTCCACCGTGAGCGGTTCGCCCGCTTCCGCCATTTCGTGAACGATCTTTTCAAACTCCGCGAACATCGTCTGGCGGATGATCGTGCCGCGAATTCCATCGATTTCATTGTTGATCAAGTAGGCTCGCAGGCGATCGTCATCGGCATTTTCCAACATGTGACGCGTGAGTAGCTGCTCGTTAAAGGTGCTGGCAACTTCGGCGACAAAGATCGTGTAGTTGTAGTATTCGTAGGGCTGATTCTGGATGGAAAAATAGGAATGCATTGAGTGACCCGCTTCATGGGCGAGCGTGAAGACATCGTTCAGAACTTTGGTTTTGTAATTCATCATGATGTAAGGGTTGCCGTCGTAAGTTCCATAACTGAACGCACCGCTTTGTTTTCCGGAATTCGGGTAGCGATCGCACCAGCGGCCTTTCAATCCGTTCCTGAGTACATCGCAATACTCGCTGCCCAGCGGGTGAAGTGAGTCGCAAACGACATCGACGGCCTGGTCCCAGCTATGTTCGACCTCGATGTCACTCAGGATTGGAACGTAAGTGTCATAGTGATGGATCGACTCAATGCCCATTTTGCGTTTGCGGAGATCGTAATATCTAAACAGGGCCGGGAGGTTTTGCCGGACCGCCGAGATCAGGCTGTCGTATACGGTTTGCGGAATGTTGTCGGAATACAAGGCCGCATGAAGCGCACTATCGTAGCCACGAGCTTTGGCGTAATAGATGTCTTTTTGGACAGAGCCAGACAGGATGGCTGCCAACGAATTTTCATGAGCGACAAACTGTTCGTAGAACTGGTGAAACGCGGTTCGGCGAACGCCTCTATCTGGCGAAATCAAGAATTGCGAAAATGTACTGGGAGACAGTTCAACATCTTCTCCCAATTCATTTCGAACCGATCCGAATTTGAGATCTGAATCGTGCAACTGGCGAAAGATTTTGGAGGTTGCGCCGGCCATTTCGCCTTGCATGGCCAGAAGTTGCTCTTCTTTTTCGCCCAGCGTGTAGGGTTTGTAACGGGCCAGGCGTTCCAGGCTGAGTTTGTAAAGCTCCAATGCCGGATCGGCAAGAAACTGTTTCATCTTGTCATCGGGAATGGCCAGGATTTCCGGACGCATGAAGCTGGCAGCTTCACCGGCGCGCGTGGCGACGTTCTGGAAACGTCCCATCATCCGCTGATATTGACTGTTGGTTTGGTCTTCAGTGGTCTTTAGGTAAGCGTAGTTGCCCAAACGTTCTGCCAGTCGGTCGGTGTCGCTGTCGTATTTCAGGCAGGCAGCCAAAGCCTGGGGACTGTCGGACAGGGTGCCGGCAAACGGAGCAAAGCCGGGAATTCGTTGTTCGTATTCGTTGAAGGCTGCTTCCCAAGCGTCGTCATCAGCAAAAAGCTTGGCCAGATCCCAAGTATCCTCGGTCTTGATTTCACTGCGTTCCGGCAGTTTCACGACAGTTGCGGTACTCATAGTGATTTGCTTTGGCAATCGATTTGTGAATAGGTTGAAAGGAAATTATAGGAGAATTTGTCGGACGGGAGAACCAAAGGTTTGTGTCACTGCCTGGCCGTTTACATGGACGGTTTTTCTTGAACGCGAAACAGACGAGTACGGGGTTCCGTTCTTGCCGAGCCGCGTTTCGCATGTAAAAAAGCGAGGTGTTGGCGGGGATGGCATTGGGCGAATCGTAACAATCCGCACAAGCCGCATCGACCCTCGTGAATCGGATCGAGAAGAGAGATTTGTTGGCTGCAACTTACTGCGGCAACCTACGCTACGGTACGCCGCACTGCACGAATGGCGTCTTTTCTCGAACGATTCCGGATTCCCCTTGCATCCAGCAAACATCATGTTGACCGAATTTAATGAACTTCCTCCGGTCTATGATGAGCAGGCACCGATTGGCAGATCATGGTGTCAGCTGAAGAACCGGCCCTTGGTGCTTTTTCACAAGAACGGGAATGCGTTGCGGCCAAAGTTTCAAAAGAAATGGTATCGTACGCTGGAACAGCTCGGATGTGGTCCCGTGGTGGAATTGGAACAGCCCGATTGGAATTGGTGCCATGGTCCCGAATCGAATTTCAATTGCCATGCGTTCGCGATCGGCTCAAGTGTCGGATTGACGCCGAACGACTGGGTCGAGGGCATGGCAAGCCCATTGACGCTGCATGCAAATCCCGCCGATTTGTTGTTACGCAGCTTTTTTATTCCGACGACAACGATCGACCGGACGGATCGATCGGGATACGAATCTGGAAAAGAAAGCATCGACAATGATGTATTCGTCATCCACGATTCGCGGTTCAACCATTTGCGCCATTCTGGTTTCATCAAATGGGTCGACGGCCAACCGATGGCGGTCTCCAAGTTTGGCGAAGGCCCGATTTTGATCACAACACTCAAACTGTTGTGGAGTTTTTTCGACGGCAAGTTTGACCAGTTGCGGTGGTTTCGATTGAGACATGGAAACTAGTCCATCCGCGATCCTCTTCGATTGATTCCGTATCTTCAATCAATCGTCGGGCAGTCCTGAAGCTTGACTTGAGACAATCGCAAGCTGGCCGCGATTCACAATGCCGGATGCTGCCAGGATTGTCGGTACGAACGACGAAGCAGTTTCGTGGCTTCGTCATCTTCAATTACGGTTCGCAATTCCGGGTCGTAACGAAGGGGTCGGCCTCCGAGTTTCATGGACAAATTCGCCAGAATGCAACTGGCGGTTGAGATGTGGCCTTCTTCGATATCAGCAACGGGTCGAGTGCGCTGTTCCACGGCTGACAAAAAATCCAGCATGTGAAGTCGTGTGGCCGGGGCGGCATTTAGCTCGATGTCCTTTTCTTTCAGATCTTCGGGGTACTGGTCACGCTCGTAAAGGCAATCAAAGTGAATTGGTTTTTCATTTTTGTCCCGAGGTATAAAATCGGCGCGCATTGTGCTGGCCTTCAGCGTGCCTTTATCACCGTAAATGAAAAGTGCCCAAGGGTAGTCTGGATCAGTCGGAGACCCCCAGGATCGGTGCTGCCAAACGGCGTTGAAGTTGTCAAACTCAAAGGTCGCTGTCTGCGTATCGGCGATGTTGGATTTGCCATCCTTCTGAACCAGAATTCCGCCCGTTGATGAGATTCGATTCGGCCAACCAAGTCCAAGCATCCAACGTGCCGTGTCCAACATGTGAACGCACATGTCACCCATGATGCCATTGCCGTATTCCATAAACGTCCGCCACCAGCGCCTGTGGGGCAGACCATCGTAGGGGCGCAAAGGCGCTGGTCCAGTCCACATCTCATAGTCCAGGAATTCGGGTACGGGTTGGACCGGCGGATTGCCATTGGCTCGCATGTGGAAATAACAACACATTTCGACGTGGCCGATCGTTCCCAACCGACCGGCATCGACCACTCGTTTTTTTGCGTCGATCAAGTGCGGTGTACTCTTCCTTTGCGTACCGACTTGGACGACGCGTTGATGCTTTCGCGCCGCGTCAAGCATGGCTTCGCCTTCGCGTACGTCGACACTGACTGGTTTTTGAACGTAAACGTCGGCGCCGGATTCGATCGCGGCGATCGTTTGCAGGGCGTGCCAATGATCGGGAGTGCCAATCACGACAATATCCAGGTCTTTCTCTTTCAGCATTTCGCGGTAATCGACACAGGTCCGCGGCCGGTTTCCGGACTTCTGGCGTTGGCTGGCGATTTCCACAGCCCCAGCGAGCATGCTTCGATCAGGATCGCAGATCGAGACGATTTCGACCGGTGCTACTTGAATCAATCGCCAGAGATCGCTTTTGCCATACCAACCTGCGCCGATCAAGCCAACTCGCTTAGGCGTGTTGGCGACTGTTTCCCAAAGACTCACATCAATTGCAGGTAGCGCCAGGGCCGCCGCACTGGTTTTGAGGAAGCGACGCCGGCTGAAACAGGAAAGGCCAGACGTCGTAACCAAAGGAGTTTGGGGCGGGGTACTTTTTTGGAAGTTCATTGCGTCACCGGGTTTGAATCAAAATTGCTGGTTGGAGTTACTGTGGGTGCGGAATGTCATTGCGAGTCAAGCTAACGGCCAACGCTTTCGTCGAAAAGTGATTGGCCTGTTGTCATGATATCATTCTTGCCGAAGGCTTGCCAAAGAACCCGCGACCCACTGGGCCGGATGTATTTTCGAAAATCGAGCCCGTTGTGGCGGGATGCAATTGCGCGGCCATTTCTGGTTGTTGTCCCGCGGGCACGTCAAGCTATGATATCAACAGAAATTACGTGTTGTTCTTTAGCGATTGTCGACGCTCTATGCCAGACCTAAAAAACAGTGGTGCCGAAATGTCAAGCCAACCCGCATCCCGATTGTCGATCGGCGAGTATCTTGCCTTGGATCGGAAATCCGAAAACAAACATGAGTATTTTCGCGGGGCGGCATTTGCCATGGGCGGGGCTTCTCGCGCTCACAACGCAATTACATTGAATATCGGTGGCGAACTTCGGCAAGCATTTCGCAGTCGAGAATGCGTCGCATTTGTTTCGGACATGCGGGTGCGGATCGACTTTGATCAATCTTATGTCTATCCCGATGTGGTTGCGACTTGCCTCTCGCCGCAGTTTGAAGATGAGGAACTCGATACACTGATCAACCCGCAGTTGATTATCGAAGTGCTGTCTGATTCCACGGAATCCTACGACCGAGGTAAAAAGTTCGAACGATATCGAACGATCGAATCGTTAACGGATTATCTATTGGTAACCCAGGACCGAGTGTCGGTCGACTATTTCCACCGGGATGATGATGGGTTGTGGAAATTGAGAGCGTACAATTCGCTATCTGACGTTGTGCAACTCGATTCGGTAGGGTGCGAACTGTCCTTGGCGGATGTATATCTCAAGGTCGAGTTTTCCGAAACGAGCTGAGACTGGATTGGTTTCTGAATTAGTGAAGTTGGACCAGTTGCTGGAAGTCGTTGGGAACGAACAGGCTGCCTTGTGTGGTTTGCTGTGACGAATGCGAATCCAGTTCATTACGGAGATTGGCGGCCGATAAATCGCCAGAAAAGTACTTTTGGAATGCCTTCGTGATTCCAACAACCTGTTTGCTGCTTTGGTGCACAAACTCGAGCCGATAGTTTGAAATCCCTGCCTTCTGCCATTTTTGTAGTGAAGCGGGATCCGACTGTGCCTCCGCGCCAAACACCGTGTTGCGACAGCCGACGTCGGCCATCACCGGGTGCGAGCGGCCTTGTTGGTCACGAACGGCCAACCGATGTTTTTCGCACGGGTGACCACAATTGGTATTGTCGGTGCCGTCTGACAGGAACCGGCAAAAGACGCAATGCTCGGTGTGAAAAACCGGCAAGTGCGAATAAGCAATGACTTCCAGGGCGGAGCAGGGGACCAGCCGAGTCAGTTCTGTGATCTGTTGGGCGTTCAAATCATACGTCGGCGTAATGCGGGTCAGACCGAGGTCGAGATAGGTCTGGCAGGCCACCGCGTTGGCGGCATTCAAGCTGAAATCGCCGATCAATCGTGGAGCTTCGGTTTCAGGCCCAACGTTGCCGGTTGGCCCATGTTCGTTTACCAGGTCGTGTAACAAGCCGCCAGATCGAACGAGGATGTCGCAGTCCAGCGAATTCAAAAACCGAATAACGTTTTGCTCCGATGGTTTCAAAATTCGTGGGCTGGCAACACGGGGCTGCAAACCTGCGTCTCGAATTCGTTGTACTGAAGGTCGGAGGCCGTAAAGCTCCAAGTAATCGAGCGTGATGCTGGCAATATGCGACTCTTGGGCCGATTCGATCGCCGCATCCAACTGCTCCGGCGTGCGGACCAGGAGGTGAATGAAAACACCACGGTCATCAGGTTGTGCCGATGCCGTTTCCAAGTTTGTTTGTAGACGCTCCACGATGCGGTTCAAAGCTTTCTGCGTGGAAACGGAACGAGGCTGTTCGGTGATCTGCAACAACTGCTCGACCAGCTCGCGACGGGCACGATTCAGTTCGCTGGTTTGCACGAATACGGAATCCAGGGCGGAGATAACGATCTGGTCCAGATGAAACGGGGTTCCACCCAGTCGCCCCAATTTTTCCATCAGAATTTTTTCATCGAGAGGGCGTTTCTCCGCAGGTTGGAGAGGATGTCTTCCGTGAAAGCTCGCCTGTTCGCCTGATCTCAACCTGGCCACAACTTCAATTGGAAGACCGCCCCGCGCTGCGACTTCAAAAATGATCGGGCGTGTACGAAGGGGAGACTGAGTGCTGACGACCGGCTTCAGGCTTTTGATCAACTGGGGATCCCGACTCCGCCAGACAAGATCACCAACCTGAATCCGCGAAGCATCCATTTCGCCGCGACCAAATTCAAGTGTGGCCTGTTCGTCGCCGGTTTCAAGAACTTCGTAAACGTTCCCTCCTTCTTCTGGTTCGTCGGGGCTGCGCCAGTCCGCCGCGTCGAAAACCAGTCCGTCGCCCCGTTTGATTGGCTGGACCAGGGTTACATCCACGGAGTCCTTGGAAATCCCAGTGACGGTTCCGACAAGAACACCCCGGTGACGCGGCGCCCGGCCTTCGACGACCTGTTGGTGGTTGGTTCCGGAAATGAAATGGGAGCCTAATCCGCGGGAATAAATCTGTTCCAAATTCATGCGGTCAGCGGCGGAGACCTCGTTGGGTACGCCCAGCCTGGCGAGATCAATGGCTTCCCGATAGGCCATGGTCGTCAACGCAACGTACTCGGCATCTTTGTAGCGGCCCTCAATTTTCAGACAGGCGACTCCCATTTCGACGAGTTCGGGAATTTGTTCCAACGCGTAGAGGTCGCCTGGCGACAACAGGTATCGATAGGGTCCCAGATCTTTTTGTTCTCCGTCGACGATGAGTTCATAGGACAACCGGCAGGCCTGCGCACATTTGCCACGGTTAGCACTTCGACCGCCCCAGGCTTCGCTGCTGAAACACTGGCCGGAATAGGAAACACAAAGGGCACCGTGCACAAACACTTCCAGCTCAACATCGGTGGCGGCTGCAATTTTGCGAATGTCGGACAGGCTCAATTCGCGTCCCAAGACAACCCGGCTGCAGCCAAGCGAGCGGGCCAGTTCGGCACCCTGGGCGCTGGTAATCGACATTTGCGTGCTGCCATGGATTTCCAGATCCGGTGCAATCTGTTTGGCCAGACGAGCAATACCGACATCCTGAACGATGATTGCGTCGGCGCCCGCACGGGCGATTGCCATGATTGCCGTTTCAGCTTGCTGCAGTTCGTGATCGAAAACCAGCGTATTGAAGGTTACAAACCCTTTCACGCCCCGGCGGTGCAACGCGCGCATGACTTTGGGCAGTTCTTCCAGCGAAAACCCAACCTTCGCCCGCGCGGAAAAATGGTTCAGGCCAAAATAGACGGCGTCCGCGCCAGCTTCGATGGCCGCACGTAACTGAGGCCAGTGGCCGGCCGGGCTCATCAATTCGGGTGGGTTGGTCATTTGGATTGGCTCAAAACTCGGGTGTTCAAGTTCAGCATATCAGGTTCGCCGATTTGTTTCGCGATCCCGACAGGCATTCCACCTTGATCGACGGGCCGCTGTCGTTGTTGGTCGGTAGGCGAGCGAGTTCTGGTATCACCTCAAGCGGATGGCGTCGATTCGGATTGCGAACCCCAAGAAAAAATCCGATACCGCAAATGGCGGCACCGGAGTTCAAGAAAGAGTTTTCGAATGTGTTGCAAACCGAATGGATTCGCGACCGCCTAATTCGGGTCGCCTTGTTGCAGCTTGAGTACGCTGTGGATCGGGGAGAGGTGGCTGGGGGCAATCACATTGTCATCTGGCCGACAGCCGGGTGCCACCATGTTGCAGTCATTGACGAAAATTGGATCCTCGCCATAAAACTGACCGCGCACAAACTCGATATGGCCATCCTCAAAAAAACAGTTTTGGCCTCGGCCTGCGTGATTTTGACTGACCCTTCCCACCAGGTTGAGCGACGGCATGTCCGCCAGTAGCACAACATTCGTTCGGCCAAGATTTTTCGGAGGGTAGTAGCGATCGCCACAACGATATCCCATGGTGTAACCGTAGTGGCCACTCATGGTGCGTTGCAAATAAGCCAATTGCTCGCCATCGGCTTGAAGAACGGTTTCGATGGTAGGAATGTGGACCGGAGGATCGTCCGAGGAAACCAGGCCAGCACATGCGAACAGGCTATCGTCTTCGATTAGACCGCGGTCTTTGAGAATGGGAGCCACACTGCCAACGACCGACAGGTTTCCGCTGCGGGGAATTTCAACAAACTGACCGCAATTCATATCGCTGAATTGCATCAGGGCGCTTCCCAGTTGTCGAATGTTGTTCTGGCAGGCGTGCAGCCGGCTATTGTAACGCTGGTAGGAAAGCGTGGGAAAAAGAATTCCAGCCAGAATTGCCATCAAGCCCGCGGCGACAGCAAAATCAGGCATCGACCAGGTTGAGGGGATCCATAGCGTTCGTTCATTATTGTCGGCCAGTGCCGACGCACCCATGCCAGGATCGGTTTCGAAAGATTCGGAAACCGGAAACTCTGCCTGACAAGCAGCGACAGATTCACAAGTTCGCCGAGCCAATCCCGGTCGGGGACCAGCGGATTCAATCAAGTCGAGTGGAAGTAGCGAAGATTTGATTTCCAGCAGTCGCTCTTCCAACTCTGGATTTTGGTCAATCAGTTGCTGTACGTTACGTTGTTCTTGAGCGTCCAGTGCTCCCAACACGTAACCCAGCAAATCTTCTTGCGAGGGGTTTTTCACGGTAATTGGGTCTCTTTGTTTCGGTCGTCGATTTTAGTCGACTTGACTCGTATTCCAAACATCGGTCAGCTTGGTGATCGCCGCATGCAATCGGCTTTTTACGGTACCGACCGGAATCTCCAAAACCTCGGCCGCCTCTCGATACTTCATGCCCTGGTAATAGACCAGTTGAATTACCGCGTTCATGGACTCGGGCAACTGATCAAGAGTTGCTCGCACCAGGCGGCGGCGCTCGGCATCGACGACGGAGTTGGCAGGATCGGGATCACTGCTTTCCAACAGATTAACTAAACGACCAACGTCCTCGTTGTCTTGCTCGCGAGGTGTATCCAAGCTGACCATCCTGTGTCGCTTGTTACGCCGTCGAGCATCGATGGCTGCGTTCGTCGCAATGGTGTAAAGCCACGGTCGAAACCGCCGGCCTTCTTCAAAACTTTCGCATTTCAAGTGAACGGAAAGAAACGCAGCCTGGAAAACATCCTCTGCCATTTCCGCGTTACCCAGGTACCGACGCAGGTAGCTAAATAACTCCCGCTCGTACCGGTAGACCAGCTGCGCGTAAAGTTCGCGGTCGCCGGTCTGGCGGTACTCGAGAAGTAGTTGCTCGTCGGTCACTGTTTCCGTTTTCGCTTTCAGCTGTCGATTTGTGTTGTAAAAAAGGTCAGTGATTGTAGCTTCCATGACTATTTACGCATCTTACTGAAAGGCGGTTCGGGGCGATTCCAAAAAGGCTGAAATGCGACCGATTCCTTTCAAATGCGTCTCCTATAAGTGGTATCAGTGGACTTTTGAACGGCGAATTGCCCTTCGACAGTCTGTCTATCGGTGAGGCTGCTGACACGTTTGGTCCGTTTGACAGGCGATTTTTCAAGATTTAAACTCGCCGTCTCCGTCAGTAGCCATCCGGCCTTCCATCAACGCAACCTTCGTGCCGAAAATTCATCGCGTGAAGAATAATCCTTACAAGTGGGCCCGTGCTGGCGACGTTAACGCCTTTTTTGGCTTGATGTTAGACAATATTGCCGGTCTGGTTTTAATGGTCAGCTTGCTTGCTGGCGTTTTCCAGTTCCCTGTAGATTTTGCACTCCGCTACATGGTACCGGGCACAGCTATCGGTGTGCTCGTTGGTGACATGCTCTTCTTTTGGCTGGCATTCGTGTATGCCAAACAGACAGGCAAAACCAATGTGACAGCAATGCCATTGGGACTGGATACGCCCAGCACGATCGGGATGGTGTTGTTGGTGTTGGGGCCTTCGTACACCCTGGGTGTCCAAAATGGTTTGGATGAGACAGCCGCCGCCATGCAAACGTGGCATATCGGTATGTGCGCAATTTTTGTTTCCGGTGTCGTCAAAGGTGTTTTGTCATTCTGCTCCAATTGGATTCACCGCGTGTTTCCTCGCGCAGGATTGTTGGGTTCGCTAGCTGCGATTGCGTTGGTGCTGATCGCGTTCACTCAGTTGCCTGAGTTGGCGGCCAATCCGATCGTGGGATTCTCGTCACTCGTGATCATTTTGGCGACGTTGATTGCAAGGGAAAGTCTGCCTTTTAAGATCCCAGGTGCGCTCGGTGCCGTACTGGTTGGATGTGCGATCTGGTATCTGCTGTTGGGAGCGGAGGCCATTACCGGAAGCGAATTGGTCGAGAAAAGTTCCGGCTTGGGTACCGAGACCGTCTGGTTTCCGACTCAATGGCTGACAGCGTTCAAGTTTGAATGGGTGTTCGCATTTGGAAAAACGGTGCCCTATCTTGGTTTCATTATCCCGTTTGCGATTGCCACGGTGATCGGCGGGATCGATTGTGCCGAAAGCGCCGCCTCCGTTGGTGATGATTTCAAAACCAGTCAAGTGATTGGAATTGAAGCCGTCGCGACGATCTTGGCGGCCATGTGTGGAGGCGTCATCCAGACGACCCCGTATATCGGACATCCGGCTTACAAAGCGATGGGTGGACGCGCGGCCTACACTTTGGCGACGGCGCTATTTGTTGGCGGTGCGGGATTGATTGGCTATTTCAGCTTGCTGTTCCTACTCATCCCTAAAGCGGCGGTGTTGCCGATCTTGATCTTCATTGGAATTGAAATCACCGCCCAAAGTTTTCACGCGACTCCCCGCAGGCATTACGCGGCGCTGGCGGTTGCGTGCCTGCCAGCAATCGCAAAACTGGTGGTGATTTACCTGGGGCAATATGCCGCGATTCTGGATTACGAGTCGGCTCCGCAACCGGTCGCCGAAAATCTACAGTCGTTGTGGCTCCATTTGACCGTACTGTCCGGCGGTTTTATTTTGACCAGCCTGATTTGGGCTTCGGCGACCGCCCGCATCATTGACCGACGTTTTGTTGCTGCTTCCGTCTATTTTGCGGTGGGCGGGATGTTTACGCTCTTTGGTTTAATGCACTCGCCATTTGCGGGCGACAAGATGTTTTGGCCATGGCAATTGTTTCACGAAGGGGTTTCGCCATCCGAGCGCAAGATTGTCGTTGAGTTCGCGGCGGCTTATCTGGTGATGTCGTTACTCATGTTTGGATTGGGTGGGATCATGAGAAAAAAATTGACGGTGATTAATTCCGATGAAGAGTACGAGAAACTGCTATGACGTTGAAGCGGACGCTTGAGCCAGAAGTGATGGACTCCACGCAGGAAGCGCAGGAATACAACGACATGGATCACTCGGAAGTGAACCGCTTGTTCGTCTCAGACTTGATCCAGTTTGCTCAACAGCGGACGGATTCCGAGATTTCTGTTGCGGACGATGAAACGATGTTGGGTGATGTGTTGGATATGGGCACGGGAACGGCGCTGATCCCCGTCGAACTGTGCCGCAGAAACTTCCAATGCCGCGTCATGGCGATCGATATGGCGGTCAGCATGCTCGATTTGGCGGTCTACAATGTCGAAGCCGCCGGGCTGGGAGACCGCATTACGCTTTCCCAAATCGACGCCAAAAAAATGCCCTATGAGGATCAGATGTTTGATGTCGTGATGTCGAACAGTATTATTCATCACATTCCCGATCCGCTGGAATGTCTGCGGGAAATGAGTCGTGTTACCCGTGCCGGCGGGATACTGTTCGTGCGCGACCTGATGCGACCGGACGACGTTCAGGCTGTCAACAAACTGGTTGATACCTATGCCCGCGAAGAGACCGAGTATTCGCGGAAGCTCTTTCGGGATTCACTTCATGCGGCCTTGTCTTTGGTTGAGATCCAGGACATGGTGGCCGGGCTTGGATTTGAACAAGACACGGTAACGGCCACTTCAGATCGTCATTGGACTTGGGCTGCGGTCAAGCGGTTGTAAACGACTCGTATGTGGGGTCGGGATGGACGAATCGGTAAGCGTCTTTTTTAGTTGCGGGAATCCATTGAAACAGATCGTTGCCATCGTGAAGCCTTATCTTGCCGAAAAAGTCATCCGGGCGATCGCGAGTGAGACGATTGAGGAAATCAATATCCGCGAAGTCAAAGGGTACGGTTCACAGAAAAACTATCTGGATCGTTACGGCGAAAACGAATATTCGCTGGCTTTTGTGCCGAAAGTCGAGATTTCTGTTTGGGTGGACGACGAATGGGTCGATTCACTGGTCGACTGCATCATTGAGGTGTCGCGTACAGGTCGACTGGGCGACGGAAAGATCCTGATCTTGCCAATCGCCCAAAGTGCTGGTTTTCTGTTTTGACCCCGTAAGCAGGGAACGGCGAGGCCTTACACGTTATCGTGGGTGAAGTGAGAGAGGAACGATAGCCAACTGTGAAAATGGTGAACGGTCTGGTGGTGGGTAACCTGCGTTGAGTACGGCAGAATTTTGGCAAAGTGTCGCGAATACAGTTTGCTGGGGAAAGCTTTTTTTGCAAACGAGTTGCGCGTGATGCAGCGTATTCGAGGCAGGGTCGTCCAATTTCCAGCAGGCGACGAACCGGGGGTCAAGTGCACTTGGTCGTCTAATTCGCTATCATGAAGAACGGTTGCGATTCATCGCTCGACTCTACGCTTGTTAATTTGAAAGAAGAAATGTTGGAACGTGATATCTTGTCGGTTGGCTGCAAATCGATGTGTTTGACTTTTGCCTTCCTGTTATACGCGCCGCTGGTCAGTGCTCAAGACGCGGTTGAAAATGTCGATTTTGTCAAATCCGTGAAACCCATCCTCGAAAAGTATTGTGTCAGTTGTCACGGCGAAATAGATCCAGATAGTTTTCGAATCGATATCAAAGACGAGGCGATGGACTATCTGGTAGAGGGCTCTTCCGACGACAGCGATATTTACCTGGTGATGGTCTCAGAGGACGAAGATGAACTGATGCCGCCGCCGGACGAAGAAAACCCGATGGCTGAGAATGAAATTGAATTGATCAAGGCTTGGATTGACCAGGGCGCTGATTGGCCAGATGGGGTCAAACTCAGTCCCGTTTCGACGGAAACAGATGACGTGGAAACCCAATCACCGGACGAGCCCAGCGCGCCCGGGAAATCCGCATCGGATGTCAAGCCGACACCGGCAGATGGCCCAAAGAGCGGCAAAAAAGAAGAAGCGGTTCCGGAGGTGAATCCCAAGACGCAGCGGGTCTATAACGCTATCGGCTCGTTGCATCCGGCGGTCATTCATCTGCCGATCGGGCTGTTGCTGGCTGCGGGGTTGTTTGCGTTGTTCAGTCTCCGCGGAAACTTCGTGATGAGCGACTGCGCCTATTATTGTCTATGGTTGGGAGCATTGGGTTCGATCGCGGCCTGTATCACAGGTTGGTGGTTTAGCCCGATGGAAAACGTTGGAACGGTGAACGAGTTTAACGATCTTTTTAACCAAGACCACCGTGTGTTTTGGCACCGGACATCTGGTTTGATTGTGACCGCCATTGCCTTCCTACTCGCCCTATTCGCCGCCGGAGCGCGGAATCGAGATCCCGATGATGGAGTCATGTGGAAGCTGGGGCTGATCCTGGTGGCTTGCGGTATTGGCTGGGTCGGTCATGAAGGAGGTGAGTTGACCCATGGCAAACATCTTTATGATGACCTGAAGGCAATTGTCTCCGATTTCATGCCAGGCACCATGGAAGAAGAGAAACCCGCGGAAGACGCGGAGAGCAAGGCCGGCGACCAACCACCCGAAAATCCAAACAGCGACGCGGATGAAGTCGGCAAGGCGTCGGACGAGACGTAACGCGTTACGATCGTGCGCTATCGTTTGATGTCGCGCTGCCAGGTAGCAGAATTGGCGACGATTCCGTCGGATTCCCAGGAACGTCGCTGGCGCTAGTCTGTCCTAAATCGCATCGTACTCGATTTGGCAATCGGGTAAGGAATCCAGGAAAATCCGACCATAGCTTTTGGTCTTGATGCGTGGATCGAGAATGACCACGATCCCAGTATCGGTTTTGCTGCGAATCAAACGTCCAAATCCTTGCTTGAACTTGATGACTGCTTCGGGCAACTGGTAGTCACCGAACGGGTTGCCGCCGCCGGCGCGGATCGCGTCCAGCCTCGCTTCCAGCAACGGCTGATCGGGAACGCTGAAGGGCAACTTTGTAATGATGACGTTTTGCAGGGCATCTCCCTGAACGTCGACTCCTTGCCAAAAACTATCGGTGCCAAACAGGACGCCTCGAGGATTGGATTTGAATTTGTCCAACAGTTGAGTCCGAGACAAACCATCGCCCTGAACGTAGATCCGGTAGTCTTGCTCCGTCATCCAGGGCGTCAGTTGGCGTACCGAACGGTTCAGGAAATCATAGCTGGTAAACAGAACAAAGGCATGACCGTCGGTTCGGGAGACAAATTTTTTGATTGCTTCCATACACTGTCGTTCATGCGTATTACGGTCGATCGAGGGACTGGTCATGTTCGTCACCAGAATCAAACGAGCTTGCTCCTGGTAGTTGAACGGACTGCCCAACTTGAGAGTGTGTGATTGAGTCAGTCCAACTCGGTTTTGAAAAAAATCGAAGGATCGGCGACCGATTGCCAGGGTCGCACTCGTCAAAATGCAACAGTCGGTTTTGTCGAACAGGTTTTCTCGCAATGCCGGTCCGACATCGATCGGAGCGGCCATCAAGCTGACGGTCTGCCGGTTGTACCGGTTGATACTCGAGTCAATCCAGTAGACGCCGTCTTCAATCTCTTGCAGTCGCCACATTTCCAGTTGCGTTGCCAATCCCCGGGTCCGTTCTCCGGCGGAGACCAAGTCCTGCTTTTCGGCGGGATCTTTCAGGTTTTCAGCAAACTCAAGCACCCTTTTGGCAAGTCGTTCCAATGCGGGTGAAAGGGAATTGGCGACAATTCCTGGCTGCTTGACTCGCGTCGACACCGAGCGATTTTGATTCGGATTTTTTCGCGCGACCCAGGCCAAAACATCTCCAAAGAAATCATCTGCCAGAACCTTGCACCGCATTGTCATTTTCTGGCTGTCCACCCGTTGGTGGTGAACGAACAAACCCTTGTTGGTATTTGGGTTGTATAATCGATTGAGCGTGTATTCGATTTGACCCATCGTGATGCCCAACCCAAGGTGATCACTGGCGACATCCGGTACCGTATGGGCTTCGTCGAGAATGACAGTGTCGTAATCGGGAAGGATGTTGACACCGAGACGACGAAGCGAAAGATCACTGAAGAACAGGGCGTGATTGACAATCAGAATATCGCTGTTTTGAAGCCGTTTGCGGGCCGCAAAATAATGGCATTCCTTGTAGGTCGGGCAACGACGCCCCATGCAATTGCCACTGTCGCTGCGAACTTCGTCCCAGACCTGGGGAAAGATCTTCAGATTCAGATCGGCTCGCGAACCGTCCTTGGTTTGGCCCGACCAGACGCGCAAACGTTGCAGTTGATCCAGTTCCTGGTCGCTGTTGAACAGGCTGTCGCTCCGCCGGAGTGCCTGTTTCATCCGGCGCAAGCTGATGTAGTTGCCCCGTCCCTTGGCCAGGACGGCCGAAAACTCAAGCGGTATAACGCTGTTCAGGAGCGGAATGTCATTTTGGATTAATTGTTCCTGCAGGCTGATCGTGTGTGTTGAAACAACGATTCTTCGTTTCCCAGCTGATTTTGACTCCTGGTTCTGTTGTAAAGAGAGGATTGCAGGAACCAGGTAGCCAAAACTCTTCCCCACGCCGGTACCTGCCTCAACAACCAGATGGTGTTTTTTTGCGATCGCCGCAGCGACGGCATCTGCCATTTCCAGCTGTTCTCGCCGCTCTTCATAACTCTCAAGCCGTCTGGCAATCCGTCCGTCTGCGCCCAGAATGTCTTGAGAATTCACTGTGATTGTCGGAATTGAGTTGGCTGTAAAGTAAGAACTGCCAAAGCTGGTAGGTTGGCCAGGGAAGTCTTTTGACTTCGGCAGCCCGCCAGTTTAAACCTTTCTGTGTCCACACAACAGGCAGCGAATTATCGCTAACTCGATGCCTAACGCGGTCTTCACATGGCCAAATTGCCGTGCGCGCCAGTGCCAACCAAGGGTCAAGCTGCGGTTGCCTGTGCAATCTCGCTCCGAGTCATGGTAGAGTGTGTTAAATGCGGCATTGGGCCGGTGCCTGCCCCAAATTGCGGAGGTTTATGTGAAACGGTACAAATCTCTCCTACCCGTTCTCGGCACCGGCGCATTGGTCTTCGGTTCACTGCAACTGGCAAAAATGCCCATGCCGAACCCAGAGACGTTTTGTGGTGAATGGGGATGATTGCCGCCCACGAATGCACTGGTTTCAGTGCACGCCGTTTGGGCTTCGTTGTTGATTCCCGGTTTGGCGATGCTGATCTGGATGATCCCCCAGCTTCGGAAACCGAAGATCTGGTCGATCGGATTCGGAATCACATTGCTGGCAATCATCAGTTTGGTGGGAATCGAGCTGTCGAGCTATTGGCAGGACCATGCATCGGCCAGCAAGCTTGCCCGTATATCGGTCTATCAATTGATCACGATGACAGATCTGCCTCTGATGCAGGTTGCATCAGGTTGTTTTCTCAATTGGCTGTTGTGTCGATTTTGGAAGTAACCAACTTACACACGAAAACAAAATGAATGCCAAAACGCAGACATAGCTGCCGGCGGTCAGGGTGTCCCCCATTTTTGTGAACCAAGTCGAGGATCGTTCTTCGATCGGAATCTTGAGTCTCAAGTCGACTTCTTCAAAACACGGTTCGCTCTGCAGGATTTCTCCGGATGGAGCGATCAGGCACGAGACGCCGTAGCTTCCACAGCGGGCGAAATACCGGTTGTTTTCTATGGCACGAAAACGGCTAATATTGAAATGTTGTTGCAGAACGATTTCCGAATTGAAGGTCATTCCGTTGGCCAGGCAAACCAACAAGTCCGAGCCATTGCGGGTCAGATCGCGACCGACTTCCGCATACATATCCTCGCAACAAAGCATGACACCAATGGCGATATCTTTGACTTCACCAATCGGTTTGGGCTCCGGGCCTTTGGACAGTTTCATCGTCGAAAGATCGTCAACGTCGCGCAACCAGGCGCCCAGGGCAGGGATTTGTTCCTCGTACGGCACGTACTCGCCGCCTGCCATCAATTTGACTTTGTCGTGACGACCGGCCATCTGTTCATCCAAATCAAACAAATAGGCGGACACGTACTTTTCTTCGAGTTCCAGTTTGTCGTAGTCCGATATGCCCGGTTTGGGAGTCCAGGAATATCCCGCGGCCAATAGATGGCAATTCGGATCCGGGAACGGTTGAAACTGGTAACCAATCCCGTAAGAGTATCGGGTGACCAACATCTGGTTGCTGAAATCGGTCAGCTTTCGGTTGTATCGTCCCAGCGAACATTCCGGCCAAAGAACCAATTCGCAGGTTTTGCCAAGCTCCCTTGTTCGTTTGACGAACTCATAGTGAAACTGGGCATGTTCGGTTTCGCCTTGAACCATTCCCACGTTCAGGTAATCACCCGAAAACGCGGCGCTTTGTTGTTCAAGTTGGTGGATTCGGAAACTTCCCCAGCTGAAATTGAGCAAGGTGAATACGACGATGCCGACAATCCAATTGCGTGCGGTGATGGAACTGATTTCAGGTGTCGAGCGATGTAGCCAGCAAAGTCCCAACGGTAGCAGGCTGGCAATCGCCACAAATTGAAGCGTCGCACCCATGACTCCAAAGACAGAACCAATTTGCACAAGCGGATTGACGCCCAACAGTAGACATCCATGCCGCATTGGATACATGCAAGGAAAAACTGCTTCGCAGATCAACCAGATAGCCGGCGCCAACAGCCAACCCGATCGCAAGAACTTTCGGGAAGCCCACCAGCCAATCGCAAACGAGCAGTAGATGCCGGCGTGAAACAAATGGACACCGTGAACGATCCCAGTGACTCGTGGCGACTGGGTTTGAAAGATCCCTTCGAGCGTCCATTGCATCCAGGGGTTGGCAATCAGGTAGCCCAGGTAGCCCGTAACCACAGCCTGCAGCAAGCAGAGAAAGAGGTTTCGAAAACGAAACTGACCATAGAGGAAAACGCCAAATCCGAGCACTCCCAGCCAAGCCAGAGAATCATCCCGCCAACCCCAACCGAGCAGAACTGCTCCAGAAAGAGTTAGAAAAATAAAAAGCATTCCCCGAATCCATAGGGAATGCTTTTTTTCAGTTTTGGGAAGGGACGTCGAACTCATGGTTCGATCATCTCCTGTTTCCAAACGTTTTAGCAACGCGTGGCCTCCAAATTAGTAACCGGATACGTATCCACCTTTATCGCAGTACAAGTGGTAATCCTTATTATGGATGTGGATGTCCTTCTTGGCGATCTTCTTGCCTTTCAATTCGTACTCGTTGACGTAGCCATAGTCATGACCGTAGATGTCATGCGAGTAGAACAACCAGCATTCGTAGTATCCCTTCTTGTATCCCTTCTTGTGTCCTTTTCCTTTGGCGCTAACGTGGATGCTTTGCTTGTGCAAGTCACCATAGGTCATGTGGCCACCACCGTAGTGGTTCTTTTCCTTGATCCAGACTGCCATGTCGTAGTGGTAGTCATAATTGTGGACGTAGCAAGAGTACTTTTTGGTGTCTTTGCCATCATCCTTGGGCTTGTCACCATAACCACCACCATTTTTCTCCGTTGCCAACGCGTTGCCGGCAATCAGCACTGCACAAACGGCAGCGATTCCAAAAACAAACAAATTCCTCATAGTTGTGCTCCCTCTCGAGACAGATAAAAACAAAAACGCAAATAACGTTAATTTTGCGTCAAAACTCCGAAATTGATTCGTAACCATTCCTTGAACAAAGTGCCGCCACCGTTGCGGCATCCACTTGTTTGCTGATAAACCGTACCGCACCATCACAGAGTGCCGCGTTTGCTCCACCAGGATGATCGCTGACGATTTCGTTGGCCGGACGGCTTTTATCATTCACGCCGCCTTCCTCATGGGTGAAACAATTCAAACCGCTGGCCCAGAAACCATTGTTGTCATCCAGCATTTCCGCTCCTTCGGAGACGACAATTGTGTGGCTGGTACCATCGGTGATGGTGTGCATGAAGACTCCCTTTGCCTTCGGGCGTTTGGCCAAAAACAGCATGCCGTTATTGTCACCTGGAGCGACCGGAATCGCAGTTCGCCAGGTTCCGGCGATCCCACAATAATCCGTCCGACCGGCATAAAGTTTGTCCGAGGACGGGCATTGAAAAATCGCCAAATCTTGTTGGGAAGTGGCCAGGTTGCCGGATGTCGGATCGTTCCAGTCCTTATGAAAATCAAACTGCGACTGGAGTGATCTCTGCTCCAGCCACGGAAGGATCGCCGTATTCCAGGAATGAGAATGTTGATACGTCGCACCGTGGGGAAACATCGACTTGGATGATTCGTGGTTCAGAAGAGCCAATCCGATGTTTCTGAGTTTGGACTGGCAGGTAGAACGCCGCGCGGCTTCTCTGACGGATTGGACGGCCGGCAACAACAGGCCAATCAGTATTCCGATGATCGCAATCACCACGATCAATTCCACCAGCGTAAAACCTTGGTGGAACGGATTTGGGAAGCGTCGACGACTTTGTCGTGATGAAAGCGGGGACATATTCTTGTTGTTAATCATGATGCGTTGCTGACCAACTCGGTCGGCCATTCAACGCACTATAATCGACCCAATTGGGTTGTCTACGACAATGGCGTAAAAAAATCCAGTTTTTTGAAAGATTTCATTTAGTCCTTTGGGAGCACGTTCGTGGCCAAAAATAACGGCGTAATGCACCCTTTGATGACCCCCTTTGATGGTGAGAGTTTTTACCTAAGCCGGCTCATCCGGAATCTGTTCGAGCGGATCCGCACTCCGCCGTCAAAAGCGACTCCCTCGCAGCGGGAAATTACATTTGCCTGCCATGCTACCTGGCAGACTCGGGCCTCGTTTTAATACGGTTTCCCGGTTGCCAGGATCAGAATGAGGAACAGGCGTTTTTTTTCGACCGCAGGATCATAATATTTGAGGGTGAAGTGGAGGGAACGTTTTGATGCGACTATCTGTTAGCGAGGGTTCCTTTCCAAATCCTAATCATCTTGATCGCGGTTCGGGATGTTTCAAAATCATGGTTTCTTACCGGATGACAGGATTGTTTCCTGTTAAGAATCCCACCAAGCAGCATTCGGGTATGGGTCGCGAAATTCGCAACACTCTCATTGGATCCTGATAGTTCAGAAACACCAGCAGCGACACCCATTCGCGGTGTACCAAACAAAAACGGCCAACTCAACGGACTGGTTGGGCTGGCGTCGATATTTCTGCGGGACTTTCCTTTGGGTTCCAAACATTCGCGACAATGGGTCAAGCCGCGGACTGACCGGCGTTGATGACCGGGTTGGTTTCTGACTCGCTACAAAGAACAACCATCAGGTTGCTCACCATGGCGGCCTTTTGCTTTTCATCCATTTCAACGACGTTACCTTTTTTCAGATGATCGAGCGCCATTTCGACCATGCTTACCGCACCCTCGACGATCCTGGCCCGAGCATCGATGATCGCTTCTGCCTGTTGTCGACGCAGCATAGCGCCGGCGATCTCGGAAGCGTACGCGAGGTGGCTGAGGCGAACTTCCAGGACTTCAATGCCCGCCATTGCCAAACGATCCGTTAACTCATTTTGCAGTTCCACGTTGATATCGGCGGAATCGCCTCGCAAAGAAGTTTGTCCTTCGGTCGCGGCGTCGTAAGGATGTTTGGCCGCAATCGTTCGTAGCGCCGATTCGGTTTGAACTTCCACATAGGACTCGTAGTTCTCAACATCAAATGCGGCTTGTGCCGTATTATTCACGCGCCACACGACGACCGCTCCGATTTCGACAGGGTTGCCCCTGAGATCGTTGACCTTAAGTTTTTCACTATTGAAGTTGTTCACACGAAGTGAAATGTCTTTGCGAACTGTAAACGGGTTGACCCAGTAGAATCCAGGTTTGCGGATCGTGCCGACATACTCGCCAAACAACAGAACAATTTTGCTCTTGTTGGGGTTAACCAGTGTCAGTCCAATCAGGATAAAGATTCCGATGACGGCCGGCACGAGGACAATCCCCAGGATCAGCATCGGTATTCCCGGCATGGGTTGAATTTCGATTTCTTTTGTGAGTTGTACAGTTTTCAATTCGCATCCTCCCAGTTTGGTTTGTTTGATTCCTATTCGTCAGAACAACATGGGCATTTGAAGAAAGCCGATTGAAATTCTTGAACCCCGGTTTTTTCGCACTCAAATAGGGCCTGAAGGCAACCTGTCGATGGCCAATTCGCGTTCCGCGCGCTAGGATCTGTTGCAAAGTAATTTCGACGTTTTCGGACGAAAGAGTCGTCGGGTCTTTGGCGTGCATCAGCGCGACCTTCGATAAAGGGGCTGCAGAGCGTCGTCCTTTAGACCGCGCCAACAGCAGGCCGGCAGCAAGTCTACGACCCATGCCAGAACGCCGCAAACTGCTCACAGCATCAATCAAACCCGGTCGTTCAATCCAGCGGCAAATTTACCACCACGGTTACGGCACAGAACGAGTTTCCTGGCAACCGGCTTACGCCCACGCGAGAAATGCGCGTCAGGGTCGGGCAGAGTAGGACCCACCACGGGTGAATCTGCGCAATTTTAGAACGGAGAAGTTGTCTAACCAATGTTTACTTTGATGAATTGATTTCAACTTTAGTCTGACCCGGGGCTGAGGGTCTGCTGAAGACAATTGAACGCCCCATCGGAACCAGATTCGTTATCGGTTACGTTCGGTTTCCGAAAATGGTATCCGTCGATCACGCGATTACGGGAAGATGCCCATGTCGCCGTAACAGAGTGCGATTTTATCGATCGAGTTGGCGAAGGCTGCCGTGCGCAGGTCCACTTTGCCGCCCAAGCGATTTTGCGTGTAACGAATATCTTCGTAAGCGGTGGTCATCGTTTCATCCAATCCGGAACGTACCAGATCCTGTTCGTCTGCTCCTTGGCTGAGCACGGTCAACATGTCCTCACTGAACTGTTTTTCGGTTGCGTCCTCGACGGCCGACAGCAATCGGCGATAAGCAAGCTCTTCAAATCGTTTTTCCATTCGACCAAAACGGACATGAGACAGATCCTTGAGCCATTCGAAATAAGAGACGGTGACTCCGCCGGCGTTCAGATAGGTATCCGGGATTACCAAGATTCCGCGTTCGATCAAAAGGTCGTTTGCCTGGGCAGTTGTCGGGCCATTGGCGGCTTCCGCCACAATCTTGGCCTGGATACGGGGTGCATTTTCATGGGTGATGACGCTCTCCAGTGCGGCGGGTACGAGAATATCGCATTCGAGTTCCAGCGCTGATGCTCCGGCAGGTAAGGGTTTCGAGTTGGGATGGTTGGTTACGGACCCGGTTTCGCGACGATGCGCATCGACCGCTTCAATATCCAGGCCATTGGAATCCACAATCGTCCCATCGTATTCAGCGATCGCAATGATCTTCGCACCCGCTGACTGCAGAAATTTGGCCGCGTGATATCCGACGTTGCCGAAACCCTGGATCACAACGGTTTTGCCATCCACGCCTCTCGACAATCCCAGTCGTTTCATGTCCGCCTCGACTTGGCAAGCTTCCCGGATGCCGAAAAAAACGCCCAATCCAGTTGCTTCCGTTCGCCCTCGAATCCCTCCCAATTCGACAGGTTTTCCGGTCACACAAGCCAAAGCGTCGATTTCGCCGTTGTTTAGTGATTGATACGTGTCTGCGATCCACGACATTTCCACGGCGCCAGTGCCGAAATCGGGTGCCGGCACGTCGCGACCGGGCCCGATAAAGTTTTTGCGATTCAATTCAAACGTAAATCTGCGGGTGATCCGTTCCAGTTCGCGTTGGGAATAGTCTCGGCGGTTGATTCGAACGCCTCCCTTGGCGCCACCGAACGGAACATTGACGATCGCACACTTGTAGGTCATCAAGCTGGCCAGTGCGAGAACTTCGTCTTCGTTGACATCCTCGCTGAACCGGATGCCGCCCTTGGTCGGGAGCTTGTGGTTACTGTGCTCGGCTCGCCAAGCATGAATCACTTCGATTCCGCCATTGTCGCGCTCGATGGGAAATGCAAATCGACAAACGAAATTGCATTCGCGAATCTGCCGCAGCAAATTAGGATCGTGATCGGTCAAAGCCGCGGCTTTGTCAAAAAAGAGATTGACCTGTTTCGAAAAGCTGATGTTGGCTGGCATGGTGTGGCCTGCTTTTGAGCGATTGCCAGGAAATGTTTCGATGCAATATAGATGCGAATCGGAACGAAGCAATATGTCATTTGCCTTAAATGCCGGGCGTCTGCTTGGGCGGGCTGCCTGTTGGGGCCGATACAGCGGATGCAAATGGGGCGGATACAAAACTATTGAAGTCCGGGCCATTTGGTGCGCGTCCTGCATCTGATGGTTTCGCTATCGCAACCATCAATATTAACTCGTTGGAGTTTAGCAATTCCTTCGACGGCAACTCGTAGAATCTTGGGCCCCGGCCTACGGCAAGCAATCCGTAAGGTCCTGGCTTAATAGGAGCGGATTGCGGTCTTGATCTCAATCGGAATCCAAGCCGAATGGTCGGTCACCATCGAAGCGACTTCGCCGACGACGGTAACCATCGGGCTTTTCAAGCCGACCTCGTCAACTTTGGTAGCGATGTTTGCCAGCGTACCGACAACGCATCGCTGGTTCGGCAACGTTGCGTTTTCGATACAAACCACGGGTAATTGGCCGGATTGGCCAGCGGCGACCATCTTTGACATCAGTTGACCAAGATTTTTTCGCCCCATTAGCACCACGACGGTGTCCATCTTGGCCAGAGCCGCAAAATCAATGTCGCATTCCAGTGCAGGATCCGTCTGGCCGGTTACGACGGTGAAGGTGCGAGCAATTCCGCGAGTCGTAACGGGAATTCCGACAGCGGAAGGGCCGGCAATGCAACTGCTGACACCCGGCACAACGATGGTTCGAACTCCGGCAGCACGACAGGCGTCAATCTCTTCCTGCCCCCGACCAAATACAAACGGATCACCTCCTTTTAGTCGGATGACGATCTCGCCACGCAGCGCATGTTTTACCAAAAGTTGATTGATTTCTGCCTGCGATACTCTGTGATGATCGGGATATTTGCCGACGTCGATCAGGCGAGCTTGTGGCTGGCACCAGGTGAGCACTTCCATCGGAATCAGTCGATCATGAATGACCAGGTTTGCCTGCTGCAGCAGACGCATAGCGCGCAGAGTCATTAGTTCCGGATCGCCCGGCCCGGCACCGACCAGGTAAACAGTCCCTTGGCTTCCTGTCATGGATCCATGCTCCTGCGGCCTAAAAGACTGGAAACATCCTGCGGTAGCATCAGCATTTTATCAGCGGCGATCTCAAGGCAGACTTCAGCAATTTCGGGATACATCCCAACCGGCAGGTCACAAACCGTGATTCCATGAGGGCCGGCCATTGAAAGTGGGAATTCAATCTGGCCCCCGGTTGGCAAACCAAAAGCAGCTGGCACGTCGACCGTGGCATGAGGGCCTCGACTGATCAAGAACGGAATGACCAGTCGGTTGGGCGCCGTGATTCGGCTAACCACCTCGTCCAGCATTGGTTCCTGATCAAGAAATCCAACCTGGAGATTGATATCCGGCAGATGTTCTCGAATTCGGGTCGCCAACTCGTACGTAGTCTTGCTGCTGTCGGGGTTTCGACTTGTGCCGTGTCCGACCAGAACCACGATCGCGTCACCGTCCGTCAAAGCAAAGGATTCCATCGCGGACGTGATACGGTCGGATACCAATTCTGAGATTCGCGGATGTGTACCCAGGACCGGCGTGATCAGGACTCGGTGTAGATCATGGCTTCCGTTTTGAGCCAGTCGTTCCGGGACCACCGTCCGGGAAAAGTATCCTTGGCTGGTCATGACCGGGATTACAATCACGTCGCCGATGGGGAGGCAATCCAGTACACGATCGATGTGCGGATCGCCATGGAGGAAGGCGGGTGTGACTTCAGAAAATATTTGTTGGCTGGCAATCTGAGCGGCCAAATCAAAGACGGGCTGATTCGAGTTCGACTCGGCTTGAGAACCATGTGCTGCCAAAACCAGGGAACAAGGGTAGGAATCACTCATAATTACCGGAACGAACCTGGCGTTCGTTACTTGCTGACTCCGATTTGGACGAGTTTCGGCTGCAATAGTTCAAATGTCGGATTTTCTTTTCCAGTCACACGACGTCGAGGCTCGCCGTGCTCCATCAGTCGTTGATAAAAGTCTCCCAAGCCCTCGGCAGGTTTGCGATTGGCCGCGTACTGCGTCAACAACGGTGACAACGTATCGATGGCATCTTCGATTTTCATGTCGGCGGCATACAGATCCGCCATGCGATCTCCCGCCAGTCTGCCACCAACAAACAGGTGGTAGACGCCCGGTCGACGACCGACAAAGGCAATGTCGGCAGTGTAAGGTCGGGCGCAACCATTGGGGCAACCGGTCATGCGAATCGTCAATTGAGCATCGTCCAGCCCAAGCGCAGACAGTTTGTTCTCAATTTCCGTGATGAAACCTGGCGCGGCACGTTCCGATTCGGCCACGGCCAAACCACAGGTCGGCATCGCGGGACAAGCCATCGAGTAACGGCGAGCATTGGAGATTTCATCCAACAAGGGAACGTTGTGCTCGCGCAGAATGGCCTCCAGCCTGGCAACCTGGTCTTTCTGCAATCCGTTGAAGAGGATGCTTTGCTGAGCCGTCAATGTCATCGAAACACCCAGCTCGGTTGCGATTTGCAGGAATGCGGTTCGCATCTTCATGTCGTCGGTATCTTTGATGCGACCATTTTCAACGAACACGCCATAAAACCAATGCTGATCGTCTTGTGGATGCGGTCCCAGCCAGTCCTGGTTGTCAACTTCGGGGAGCTCTCTCCACGGCTGCAGTTCAAATTCCGCACGCTGCTTGAATTCGTTACGGAAATTTTCCAGTCCCATCTGGTCGATAAGGTACTTCAGTCGCGCTTGTTTTCGATCGTTACGATTTCCAAAATCCCGATAGATGGAGGCCAAATTGCGAACAGCGGCCACCCCATCTTCGGTTTTGACAAAACCAATCTGCTCAGCGATTTGCGCGAACGTATTGGCCCTGCCATGGCTCATGCCCAAACCACCACCGGCAACCACGTTGTATCCCACCAGGTTGCCATTCTCGAGAATACCGATCAGGCCCGCGTCGTAGGAATAAATGTCGATC
Source organism: Pirellulaceae bacterium (assembly GCA_942492215.1). Classification (GTDB taxonomy): domain Bacteria; phylum Planctomycetota; class Planctomycetia; order Pirellulales; family Pirellulaceae; genus Mariniblastus. Next base: position 267,318 of record CALODY010000026.1, on the reverse strand, counting down.
TGGTTGTCACCTTGAACGGTCACACCGACTTTATATTTGCGTGGCAGGTAAGTCTCACCGTAGAACGGTTCTTCCTCGTGTGTGGTGACCTGTTTTTCGCCATCTACCCAGATTTCAAAATAGGCTTTGGTTGCCGGTCTCAAATCCGCAGCAATTTCATGAGCCGTTTTGCGAATTTGTCGATGGACATCGTCATCAATTGGCGGCGCACTGGCCATAACATTCCGGCAAACATCGCCGCAAGCCGCCAACGTTGTCATCAATGCCTGATTGATCTGTTTAATCGTCTCCCGCAATTCCCCTTTCAGGACACCGTGGTATTGGATGGCTTGCCGAGTGGTAATGCGGATTGTGCCGTTGGCGAATTCGTCGGCCATCCGGTCCAGATCGAAATACTGCTGATTGGTTATCTGGCCCGCAGGCAACGCGATACGAATCATGTAGCTGTAGGCTTTGCCCAGCCCTTCGGCGCGGCGAGATTTTCTAAGGTCCCGGTCGTCCTGCTGGTAAGAGCCGTGAAACTTGATCAGCTGCAGATCATCTTCCTCAAAACGGTCCTTCGTCGCATCTTCCAAAGTTTCATCGATGGTTCCGCGCAGCAACCGGCTGTTGGTTTTTATGATCTCGACTTTGTTGGGTTCGTTCTTGTCTTTTGCCATTTTGGTTTCGGCTTGTTACCGGGTCGTCCTTGTTTCAGAAAATTGGATTAATTTCGGTCAGAAAGGGAATGCTGTTGGACCCCGCTGAAAAGGGGGACCGCACCATGTTAAATGGAGTAGTGCAATCCGCATTCGGTTTTGTCTTTGCCCGCCCAACGCCCCTCGCGAACCTCTGCGTCCGGGTTGGAACCGGGCACTGGTTTGGTGCAATGATAACAACTAATACTGGGATAGTTTTGCAAATGAAGCTGATTGAAAGGAACATCGTGCTTTTGGATATATGCCCAGACATCCGCCCGGGACCAAGATGCCAAAGGGCACAGTTTCAGCAATTGATAAAGCCAGTCCCAGCTTAAAGCCGGAATATCCGATCGCTGCTGTGTCTGACTCCGCCGAAGTGCGGTCAGCCAAACGCGGTACCGCTGAATGTTTTCACGCATCGGTTGGACCTTGCGAATGTTGCAGCACAGGTTTGGATTGTTCTTCCAGAGTTCTTTCCCATAAAGCTCGGCCTGTTGTTCAACAGAAACCGGGGTTTCCCAAGTGACAAAATCCAGATTGTTATATCGTTCGATCAGTTTTTTTTGCAGTTGATGTGTCTCGGGAAAAAAGAACCCAGTGTCGATGCAGGCGACCGTCAGCTTCGGCAGGCTCCATTTGGCGATGGCTTTGGAACACAAATCCATTAAGGCACAGCCTTCCATGCCGAACGAAGTTGTCAATACGATTGGCAGGTCTGCGAATTTGCGAAGTCCCCAATCGAGAAGTTCTTCGGCAGAGCTTTCCTCGCCAATGGTTGAGGCTTGGCCTTGGAGTTGGACAAGCGGCGTAACAGGCTTGACTTCGCCAACGCTCGAATCGAGGGATTCGGATGCATCGCTCGGCAATGATGTTGGCGGTTTGCTCATTTCCAAATCGGACCCATATGCTTGTTTGTTGAAGCAACGGTTAAGTCGGGCGTGACTTTTGTTCGGGGCAAAAAAAAACGCAGGAGCTGCCTGCGTTGTGTGCTTTATTCAAACCATCATCGCCGGTGCTAACTTGAGAACGTGTTGATACAACAAATTCCCAACATGAAACAACAGCAAGCTATCAAAAAATACAGAGTTTGGTTCATTTCATCCAAACCGGCGACAGGTCGAGTTCGCATCTTGACAACCGACCGCATTATTCTTCCGTCGATACGAAATCCGTCAACCGAACTCGACGATCCCAGCCGTAACCTATTGGAAGCGAACTCCACAATACGCTCGATGATTGAAGAAATGAAAACCGTTAGAACCGATCTTCGGCCGATCGGAAGTCGTAATGGAGGATCGGCTCTGTCGGCAGAAAGTCAAACTTTTCGAGGTGACCGTGCGGTCTCAAATTGAGACTGGCGTCTCGGATTAAAACAAACAGAGCAGCGTCGAATAGGTTCTCGACCACAAATCACGTGGATTGGAGCGATTTTTAGGATTGGCATGTTGATTGCTGTCAATTTTTAACGGAGCGTGTGAGTTCTTATCTTTGATCTCCCGAAGTATTTGCCTCTTTCACACGCTCCATTTTGCCTCATATGAAGCCGGGTTTGAATTCAAATCTGGCGGATTAATAGCCAGCTACCCGGCCGCCTCACGGTTTGTCGCTCCACAGGGTCGCTGGCTTTTTTTGTGCGCTCGTTGGATCACTCGGACGTACGGTGAAGGCGACTGAATGCAACCTCAGGCAGTGGCGACGATCTTCAGTATCCGGATGGGCAGCGGGCAATTGGGATTCAAAGTACTGGACCGAATCGACTTCCCAAGTTGAGGCAAGTTTGGCTTTCGTGGGGAATGATTGTATTTGAATTTAGCGCAACGCCATCGTGATGAAGGTGTAATCGCGTGAGAGTTGGGTTAATCCCTGAATTTCACGAATCCGAGCGTTCTGAAGAAAGGTAACGGTTGTCGGGTTGATCTAGAATCAATGCTGGCCGTGATCGCAACCGATTTCAGTGCGGGGGAAGTCGTGCAGGGTGCTCTGATAGTTATCTTCGCTTTCACGATCATCATCATGGTGATCGTTTTCTTGTTGGTCGGTTTGATCACAAGTCTTTCTTGGCTGTTTCGGCGTCCTGCCGACCGGAGTCATCGTGGAGGCGAAGTATCAACGCCAGTGATTTCACATCGTCCCAATCGTCCGTCACTCAAACAGGACGTCTTGGCATCGAGGCGATTGATCGATCATCTGCTCACAACCGAACAGATCACGAGGCAGACCCATGGTCAGTTGCAGCGTTTTTTGGAGCAGAAATTTGCCACTTTCCTGGGACCCCTACCGTCGAAAACGGAACCCGCTCAAAAGTCAATTCCGCAGCAGAAAACGGCAAAGCAAGACGTCCAGCCACCGTCCGGGTTGCCACCTGCAACCAAGACGGAACTTCCGATCCGAGATTCTTCGCAAGAGTTGCCCATTGTCCCGGTTCCGCCTCTGCGGCCAACAACTGCAGCAGGTTCCATTTCGGCGCAGCCCCAACCTGCGGGTCCAGAGGTGGTTACGGCTCAGGTCGCAGAATCGACAGCCGCACCTCGTTCGCCTGTGCGACCGGCGCCTTGGGACTTGCCTGACCCGCCCCCGAAACAGCCGCGTCGATCGCTTGCAGAAGTCATGTCGGGCTTCATGCAGGAAAAAAATATGCGTTGGGGTGAACTGACAAGCGGTATTCTGATCGTGCTCAGTGCCGTTGGCCTGGTGTTGAGTTTGCGAGATCAACTCAGTGAAGCGATTCCTTACTTCTCTGCAATTCTATTTATGCTGATCACCGGGGCGATCATCGGTGCGGGAATCTACACGCTCAAGAAATGGAAATTGCGGAATACCAGCCGTGGCACGTTGGTAATTGGGTTATTGTTGGTGCCGTTGAATTTCGTCTCCGCCTGTATTCTTTCGGGAGGCGAGGATCGGCGGGAGCTTGCCGATCCGCGGTTTTGGCTTGCGTTAGCGGTCGGTTTGGGCGGATTCGGGGCGATGACCTGGTGGGCCAGCAAGTATTTGTTGCGCAAGTTCAATTGGCCCCTGGTCTTGGGAATCATGGGTTGTGGGGCGGGCACGATTCTCATCAATCGAATGTTCGAGTGGGCCGATAACAGTTGGAGAATTTTGTTACTGACGATGCCTCTCCTGGTGAGTTTTGCCGTCGGTTCTGCCATGCTCGGCCAGCGGCAGCGGCAGCAGAAACAGGTTTATTGGTCCCCCCGCGCGACCAATCGGGCACTACTCCATTTAGGCATTTCCACGTTTGCGATCTTGGCCGCATTGTCATTATTTTTGGTTCGCTCAGAGACAAAACTGGTGACTGTCGTTTCCGTTTCGCCCGTTCTGTTGCTGGTCAGTCTCACCGTCAGTTGGATCGGTTCGACGGTGCGGACCAGTCGCCACCCGAAAAATTCCAATAGCTCGTTTGTCGGTTTGACCCTTCAGATTCTGGGCATTGTTTTGTCAGCGATTTTTGTCGTCGGCTCGTTGGCAAACCCGACCGTATTCATGATCAACTGTCTGTTGGCAGCCGGTGGATTGGTTTCGATTGGGTTGTATCAAAAAACATATCCCCTGCTACCTGTGGGTTGGTCGTTCATGTCCGCGGGGATTTTGGCAGGATTCAACCTTTTCTCTGGACGACTCGGCCATGATCAATGGGCGTCGCCGGCCGCGCTCAGCGAGGCTCTGTTCAATGGGCAATCTGGCCTGTGCCTCTTGTTTTGTGGCATTCTGGCAGTCTCGTTGAACGTAGCGTTCGCGAGGACGATCCAGGGGAGTTCGCACCGAAAAACCGTCTGGCGATCGGGTTTGATGACAGGCGGTTGTATCTTTTTGGCAGGCTGTGCGATTGCCGTTGTATCCAGCATCGTCAATCGAAACAGCGTTTTTGACACGATGACTGCCAGCTCGCTGTTGATGACAGCTGGCGTTGGATCGTTAATTGCCAGTCTTGTGCAAAACCGCCACAGGGCGTCAGCCGCAGCGTCAACGCCTGAAACCTTCGTCCTTCCCAACCTGGCAGCTGCCCTACTACTGTGTGGCTTGGCACATTCGCTGCTTTGGAATCCGACCATTGGAAGCTGGTTCGACGGGCTCACGAAAAACACTCACGCCAATTGGGTTTGCGTGTTTGTTTTGCATGGTTTTCTGACGGCAATTGTATCCGCGTTGTATCGGGCTGGCCCGGACCTCCGAGCGCTGTTGAACTGGTCCAGCGTGACTTCCGGTTTGGCCATTGTCGGCGCGGTGACCGTTGCACCTCAGCAGACCGGCGTCGCGACGATCGTGATGGTCGTTGCGACGATCGCCTGGTGGCTGATTGGATGGTCGATCGCCAATTCCGGTTCGTTGTTCGGAGACAGCAGCGATTACGCTGGCGTTTCGTTTGTGTTGTCGACGGCGATCTGTGTGGTTATCGGGGTTGTGGATCTGGGGTCGCGGTTCGAATGGTGCCCCATTTATCAGTATCCACGTCACTGGTTGATTCAGGCGATCGGATTGTCCGCTTGGGCGATCCTCTGGACATTGATCTCTGTGATCGTTTATCGGACGAAAAAACAGCAGTGGTTGGTTAGTGCTTCTCCCCGTGTGGATCAAGTTATTTTGTACGGACTGGTTCTGGTGGTTGGTGGTTTGATTGCATTCGATCTGGCGGGCGGCACGGCGGTTGAGCTTTACGCCGATGTACAGCCATTCTCATTGTCGCTGGCCGACAACCAGGTTTGGGTTTGGGCCGCATTGGCGGCGACCGGTCTGGCCGTGTTGCTGATGATTTTGGAACAGCCAATACCGGTCAAGGGTGCGGCGCTTATCATTCTATGGATGTCAGCTTGGGCATTTGGGGCCATCCCGTTTGAAGCGTCACGATCAACCGCATCAGCCATCCGTTGGTTGTTGCCCATCGGCGGTTTAGTCGGAGCCGTCCTGATGTCGGTTCGAGAGCCGGCGGTTCCTGCTTGGGCATTGTTGCGCAACCGGTTAAAGCTTTCGGGGCGATCCCTGTGGCGCCGGAAATCAACGGAACAATTGATCAATCTGGCGTTGGCGATCGTCGTATTTGCCGCGCTTTTGATTTCCACATTAACGATCTCGCAGGTCATGTTGAACGGCGCCGATTCGCTGGGCGGTCCGACAGCGGGTTCCTGGTTTGGAAAACTGGATAAGGTGATTTCTTTTGGTGTGCCGGTCGCTTTGGTCGTCAGTGCCTTTCTGGTTTATGCGATTTCGGAGCGTCGGTGCTGGTTGGCAACGGCGGGTTCAACCGTATTTCAATACCTGGTTGTCTTGGCCGTCGTCCTGTTGTTTCTTTCACCACACCCACAGCTTGCCAGCAGCTGGTTTGTTCGCGTACTGCAATCCATCTCGTTGGGAATGACATTCTATGGATTTGCCTGGTACTTGATGCGCAATCGAATTGATGCCCCGGTTTCTGCATTGCCTCCGGCGATCGAGGAAACGCAAAATGTGCGCCGAAGATGGATTAGCCAGATTGAAATTCACGCTGTGATCAATGGGCTATTAGTTACCAGCCTCGCGATCCTTGTGTACATCCGATTTTTCTTTGTCCCATACGAACATGGCGACTGGATTAACTCCGTCGGGGGATGGCTGGGGATCTTGGCCTGGGGAGCCTTTGCAGTATTGGCGGTTTGCGTTTGGAGGGAACAGCTCGCCAAACCGCACTCGGATACCGGTTGGCTGTGGCTGATTGGCTGGATGGGACTGGTGATGGTCGCAATGACCACTGCAATTGTGGATTACAACTTCGAAAAACAACAAATCGCAGCGCAGTGGTTGGCTTACAAGATCTTATCGATGGGAACGGTAATTGTCGCGGCAGTCCAAATTGTTTGGCTGACCTACCGGTCGGCCAGAAAAGCGGGGCCTGACAATCAGCGAACTCTATCAAATGAAGGAACGGTGTCCAGCTCGAGAGCGTCGACGATGCCCCAGGAACTATTGCCAGTGTTTCTGACGTCCGCGCTCGGTTTGACGTTTGCGGTGCGCGGTGCCTGGGAAAACCCTGGTTCATTCTGGCTGTTTCTCGTCTTGGTGGTTGCAGTCGCGGCTTTGATTTTCTTTTTTGGTCTGCAACTTCGGCGAGCTTTTCCAGTTTTCGTTGCCGGTGGTGTGTCGTTGATCGGCACAACGCTGGTGATTCTAAAAACTTCATTCTTCGCATCCAACCAGCCCAGTTGGGTCAACCTATCGCTGGCCGTAATGGCGGTGATGGCATTAACGAACCTGGCCTTTTATCTGTACCGAAGAATCGGATTCCGGGAATCGATCCGCACCTCTTTCGTGGCGTTTCCGAATATTGTTTTGCTACTGGGGACGATTTGGATCTTGCTGGGTTCGCTGTTGGAATACCTGATTCGGATGAATTCGTCCACCGGGCCGAGCTCGATCGTCAATCCGCTCGGCATTCTGGCGACGCTTCTGTTGCTGGTGTTGCTAGTGGTTTCTTTGTGGAGCGATCGAAGAAGATTTTGGGTATTTGCATTTTGCGCGTCATCATTGGGCGTCGTCATTGCCGCAATTGCTTTTTTGACTGTTGAAGACGATTCGAGATCGATTGGTGTCCTATTCGGAGCCGCCGCGGTGGTGTGTTCGTGGGGCATTGTTTGGGTGCGAAGATCAAAACCGTTGGCCAGCCTTCGCAAGTTGCGAGCCCCCTCCACACCGGAATTGGAGCGGTCATTGCAACGCCAGTTGCCGGTCTATACTCTGATCTTGACAGGTTTGCTAGTGATTTTTTCCTTCGCGGGAATCCTGGCTACCGAAACGCGATCTTTACGTTTCCTGGATGCATTCATTCCTTTCGTTTTGGCGTGTGGCATTGGTTGTCTGTCGAACCAAGGGAGCCGTCGCTGGCTACAGGTGATTGCGCTGGGGCTGATCACGCTGGGCTGTCTGTTTTTTGGTTGGGCGGATCTGCAGCCGTCGCAAATGTTCCGACCGAACTCGCTGTCGCTGTTGGTGAGAAGCCTGTTGGTACTCGCGGGCACAATGTTCATTTATGGCGGTCTGGTAACTCGCTGGGTTCGTGAAGGCGATAGCTGGTTGCGGTCACTCCGAGAAATGGCCGCAGTAACCTGTGGCTTGGCGATTGTTTGCCTGTTACTGGTCATCGTCCAGGAGTGGGGTCAGTTTCGCGAAGGCATTGGTTGTGGGCTAACGATCGCCGAAGCAGTTTCAGTTGCCGTAGTGGTCGTGGGGATGATTGTCGGTTTGATTTCCATTGCGGTCCGCCCCCAACGAGATCCGTTCTCGCTTTCCCTCGAAGGCCGCCAAGCTTACGTGTACGTTGCCCAACTCGTGGCGGTTGGATTAATCACGCATTTGTACCTGTCGATGCCCTGGCTGTTTCGAATTGGGATCAAGGAGTACTGGCCGTACATTGCGATGGCGATCTGCTTCGGCGGCGTGGGGCTGGCTCAAATCCTCGAAAAACGGAATCTGACCGTGCTTGGTCAGCCGTTGTTTACGACCGCCGCGATCCTGCCGGTGCTGACCGCGGCGGCAATTTTTCAGATTGATTCAAGAGCCGACGGAGCCCTGGTGATGTTGACTGTCGGTTTGGCCTATCTGTTGATGAGTTACACACAACGTTCGGTGCTCAGCGCCGCTGCGTCGGTTGTTTTCGGGAACTTGGCCTTATGGATGTTCTATGACAAGTTTCCACACTTTTCGTTTCTGGAACATCCGCAACTCTGGTTGATCCCGCCGGCGGTTTCGGTGCTGATCGCAGGACAGTTTAATCGAAACTCATTGACGTCGAAACAACTGGCGACTTTGCGATACCTCTCTGTCGCCGTCATTTACGTGAGTTCTACCAGTGAGATCTTCATCAGTGGTTTGGGCGACAAGTTATGGCCACCGATGGTACTGGCTCTGCTTTCCGTGGTTGGAATCATGGCGGGAATCTTGATGCAGATCCGTTCCTTTCTGTACCTGGGAAGCCTCTTCTTGCTGATGGCGATGATTACGATGGTCGCCCATGCCCACCGTAAATTCGATCACGTTTGGCCCTGGTGGGCATTTGGGATCACCTTGGGGATTGCAATCCTGATTGTTTTTGGATTGTTTGAAAAGAAGAAAAATGAAATGAAGGCGATCGCGGGACAACTTAAGGAATGGGAGGTTTGACCGATTTGTTCACGGTAATCAAACGGCGACGGCCACGCCGATTTTTGGAACCCTCGAAATGAAAACAAATCCGCACCGGCGCTGCGGCAAATGGTGGTATCTTACGGCAAAAAACTTTTTCCGTTTGGCTAGCGTTGTTTCAGCGATGGTGTCCTGAACTGCTCCTTGCGATTGAAGCATGTTGCTCGCTACGGTTCGTAAATAGCGCCCCTGTTCAAACTGAGGACAAAACGAGAACACAAACTACGAATGCGATCTAGAACGATCTCTGACCGCCAACGCTTCGCTGCATGGCCAGCGGCCAGGCGAACTGGGGTCCCAATCCTGCGGCAAATGTTGTTTCCGGGATGGTACTCATCCGGTGACCGATTTTGATTCGTGAGGCAGCAAGTGCTGATTCATAAACACGAACCGTTTGCCTGGCCGATTTGCCCCAGCTGAAGTCCTGGCATCGTTGTCGACCCTTGCGAACAAGTGAGTCTCTTTGTGGCGAATCGTTCAACAGGGAACGTAATCCTTCAGCCAGCTGAGATTCGGAATTGGGGTCAAACAGCAAGGCGGCGTCTTGAACCACTTCGGGAATGCAGGAACAGTTCGCTGCCAGAACGGGCGTATCGCAACTCATTGCTTCCAAAAGCGGTAAACCAAAACCTTCGTACAGAGAAGGGTAAACCAACCCGGCGCTCAATCGGTACAAAGTTGCCAAACGACGATCCTTGACGAAGCCCTCGTTCAACACGCGATCCTCGAGCCCCAGCGCGGCAAGTTGAGTCTGTTCACTTTTTGTGAAAGGCGCTCCAACGGCCCGCAGTTGCACATCGGGATTGGTCGCGACGATGGTGTGAAACGCCTTGAGCAGGCGGTCAAAGTTCTTATAAGTCGAACGGCTGCCGACATAAAGGAAGTACGGTCGGTCGGATTCTGGTTTCCAGTCGTCGGGTTGGATGGAGCCCAACTCGGTCGCGTGATAGATCACGGATGTGCGGGATTCACATTCGGGAAATCTTTCCAGCAGGTCGTCGCGAGTGCGATGGGAAACGCAAATGATTGCGTCCGCTCTTTGGATGGCCCGGCGCTTCAGTATTGCGTGTTTGCCACTTCGGTCTAACAACCGTGGAAATTTTTCGTGGGTCATGTCGTGCACGGTCACGACCAAAGGCGGCCCGTCTTTGGTCTTTTCGCAGCCTCCCAATGTGTCGTAGTAGGTGGCGTGAACCAGATCCGGTCTTAGATTCCTTCTGACGTTTTCAAATCGCATCGCTTGGACAGCTCGGCCAATTTTGCGAAATGGTTTTGGTAACTGAAAACGACGAACGTAAAGCCGCATATTATCGTTTTCTGGGAAATTGGTGTCACGCAATTTGGATAATGTCATCAGCGGCGTGATGTCGTCAGGCAGATAGCTGATCAATTTCTCGAAATATCGATTGATACCACCGGCGGCCTGGCGTTGATAGATCATCCCATCGTACAGAATTTTGAACGAGGGTAAGGTTCCGACGGTCGAGTTCAACTTCTGGATCATCAGGCCGCCTTCCTTAAACCAGTTCGTTGTTCGAACAGCTCGCAATATTGGGAAAAAGTCAGATCTTCAAGGATTCGACCTTGATCGAGCACGATGATCCGGTCTGCCAGTTCAAGCGTCGATCTCCGGTGGGAAATGAAAATCGTGGTTCGGTTCTTCAGAAACGATCGCAAGGCGGAATGAATCAGGACTTCCGATTCCGAATCAATTTGGCTGGTCGCTTCGTCAAGCACCAGTATTCTCGGATTGGCAACGATCGCGCGAGCAAGTGCGATCCGCTGGCGTTGTCCACCCGACAAAGAGGTTCCTCGATCGCCGACTTGTGAATGGTAACCATTGGAAAGCAGGTCCAGAAAATCCGTCACACGTGCCAGTTCCGCGGCTTTAATAATTTGCGCTCGCGTGGCGTAAATATTTCCGTACTTGATGTTTTCGAACACCGTTCCCTGGAACAGGACCGGATCCTGGGTGACCAAAGCCATTTGTCGTCGGATTTGACGCGGATTGATCCGTTTCAGATTTACACCGTCGATCCAGACTGCGCCCATTTGGGGATCGTAAAATCTCGCCAGCAAATTTACCAACGTTGTTTTGCCAGAACCGTTTTGTCCGATCAAAGCCACCGTCTGACCAAAAGAGATTTCGAGGTCCAACCGTCGGAGCACAGTCTGGTTGGGACGATAAGCGAAATTGACCCGCTCGAATCGAATGCTCTTGCTATGGACAGGTACGGTCCTTGGCTTTTCCGGAGTGCATACCGTCGGTTCCCGGTCGAAGAATTCATAAAGGCTCTCCGACGCCACGCACGCGCGTACCAGGCTGTTGTATATCTCGCCCATCTTGCGTGCCGGTTCACTGACACCTGCCAGCATCGCAAAAAACATGAATACGGCACTGACTGAAAGTGGCCGGTCACTCATGCGAATTCCCAGCAAATGAGTTGTGTCGTTTAATACCAGGTAGCCACTGGCCAAAACGGCAATGGCCAAACTCAAAATACCGGCCAACTCGGTTGTCGGTCTTAGCAGTGAGTCATAGAACGACTGCTTGATGCCCAGATTGTAAAGCGACCTTGCATAACTATTGAATCGCGCGCTTTTTCGGTTCGCTCACGGTTGTAGATTTTCACCACGCGAAGCGCGCTGATCGATTCCATCGTGGCTTGCAGCACGCCGGCAATCCCTCCCAGCTCGTTCTGGGCGGCGCGCTTCATGTGCCCCGACAGGTAGTTTACGACGAGTCCGGCCAACGGCGCGATCAACAGCGCCAGCAGCAATAGCTTCCAGGAAATCCAGGCCGCGATGGCAAAACAAACCAGCATTTTCAGCGGCTCGCGAGTCCCTTTTCCATACAATCCTGTCAGTCCTGCTGTCACAAGATTCAGATTGTGGGCCAGCATGGTCATCATGGCCGCAGTGCCTTTGCGATCGATGACCAGTTGATCCATTCTGAGAGCCGCCGAGTAAAATTGGCGACGCATGACCAACCCGGTGCGATTGGCAATTCGCGCGACCAACACGGTATTCAGAACCAGGCAACCACCTTTGATGACCGTCATCACGACAACCACACCCATCACCAACAATAGTGTCCCGAAGGGCGTCTGGGGAACGTGCCCGGTGACATAGGGTTGGATCGAATTGAAGAGCTTGTTCGCCTTTTCCTCGGCTTCCATCCTTTTGAGGTTGTTGGCGCGCAACGAACGCAGCTCCAGCGTTCGCCCTTCTTGCTTTATCCGTTGATCAATCTTGACCAGTTCGGATTCGACATCATTGATGGTCGTTTGAGATTTGACAATCTCTTCGTCCAGCCAGGTTTCAATCGTCTTGCCGGCAAAGACGACTTCGACAAACGGATAGACGGCAGTGATACTTCCACCCCACAACACGCCGATCAGCAACGAATTAACCATCAGCGTGGCAATCGTCCATTTGTTGGCGAGTGATAGCTTTATTGCTCGGAGAAAGTGTTTCATCGGTGGATTTTCACGGATCCCTGTGAGGAGCTCAGGCGAGGATCATTCAAACGGTTGTCGTGCCAAAGGGGTGTCGGGCGTTCGGAATCAGGCCGCGCGACTGGTTAGCACGGGGATGTGGGGCGATCGCGTGCTCGCCCAAATCTGGTCGAGTGCGCTTAGCAAACGCTGTTGAACGCTCTCCATGCCGGCCCAGGAGTCGAGTTTGCCGCGAGCGTTGCGACTCATTTCCAAATAGGTCGCTTTCTCATACTTGGCGATTTGATAACTTGCCCTGATTTGTTCCACCATTGACGGCCAAACCAGTCGGGCCCAGGTTGACCGAATGCGCAGTCGAGGGTCATGCGGCCATGCTGCCGGCTCCTGATGGGAATCGGCGACAAAGCCAATTTGGCTATCGAAGTAATCGGAAATGGCAGAATGGCAAGGTGAGACCCCGGGCCGACCGGCGGCCAGGTAGTTCATCAACGGAAGACAATTGCCTTCGGCCTTGGTCGTCTGGATGTAGTAAGTCGAAGCCGCCGAAAGTTCGCAAAGTTGCTGGTCGGTTAGATAATCCGAAATCACAACCAACTTGCAGCGATGGGGAATGTCACGTCCTGCGTAGTAGCGCAGAAACTTCGCCACCGCCATCGGATTTCGTGTGACAAGTTTGACCACCAGTGTGGCGTCCTCTTTGTCGCCCAATGCGTGCAGGAATGTCGTAATGAGATCGGTCCAGTTTTTGCGACCGTCATTGGGATTGAAGATGCTGGTGTAAACGACGCCGGAGAGGTCAATCTTGGTCAGATCCGGTTGTGGAAGACTGAATCGCTTGCGGTTCAATCTTCGCACTCGTTTCGATACACTGCGATAGGTCTTTTGACCCAGTGAATTGCGGGCCGCCGTACGAATTACGGTTTCCAACTGCTTGCCAAATTTCTTCAGACCCTTGGCAGGTTTTCGCGGCTTCGGCATCATTATCGTGGGTAACAGGTTCTCCGGTTTGGGAAACGCGTATCCAGCACAATCAAGCGTTGATGTTTGGTCGTAGTCCCAGTCGCAGGTGTCAAAATAGGATTCCGGCGTAGGTACTTGCACATAATGAATCGGGACCGTCGTGCCGGCCCGACGAAAGGCATCCTTTGTAAAGGGTCCGCTGACGATCAATGCGTCACACTCGTTGGCAACCTGCGTCCAATCGTTTCTTGGATTTCCAGCGAAACCATGATTGGGAATGTCGGGAAATTCCCAAGCGGGCATCAATACATTGGGCGCGTTAGGCGAAAGGTAGGCGTCCTGGCACGGAATCACTGAGAGATGGATCGGATCGAGACCTTCCCGGCGGGCATCCACGATAGCGGATTCAAGATGTTCTTTGGGATTCTGGACGGGTATTACTCTGCCCCATTTTTCCAGAATGGGAACATACAGCTGCATGACGATGTCGTGAGAATAGCCTGGAACACCGAGGTTTTTCCCATTATTCGCTCCGGTTCCGTATGAGCTAAGTAATACTGCCGGTTTCCCGGAGTCCGCCGAATTGAATCGGTCTTCCTGAAATATTCGAAGTTGGCTCATTCAATCGCTCGTTATGCTGTCATCACTTTTGGTAAGGACCAATCACTCATACCGCTGCAAGCGGAATAACTAATTTCTCTTGGCTTATCGGTAAATCTTGCCAGCATCTTGAGTTCAATCGCGGCGAAGTTCGATTAAGTTCCCTCGATTGTGATATTTAAGAAATTTCTGCCCAAATTCGCAGAATTGGAAAACTCAAGCGACCTTTTTACCGAAAAAAAAAGCAGGCGAGTTTGCGGGTTACGCACTCTTTGAGGATCGCAGCGATTCTGAGGCGCCTGTTTCATGTCACTCGAAAGGTAAGAAGGGCGATAGCAATGCCAACCTGGTTCACAAATACGCTGAAGAAGAAAACGCCGACGGAAACGAACAAGCAAGCCAATGCAGGCCAGTGCGGTCTGTTGGATGCACGCCAAAGCGGCTGGTACCGCAAGAAGAGTGGCGAGCTCATCGAAGGTTTCCGCATCGTTTCCGACGATACGTTATTGGATGTCGGTTGCGGCGAGGGACCTGCATCCCGTTTTGCCGCTGGCTGTGGAGCCGACATCATTGCGGCCGACATCGATGCGGACAAAATCGAATCGGTCATGCAAAAACTGAAAAAGAGCAAAGCGAGGTCGTTTCAGGGCATCGTCACGGATTCCAATCCGCTACCGATCGAAGATCAATCGGTGACGAAGGTTGTCGCCATGGAAGTTATGGAGCATGTTCCCGATCCTGCCAAATTCCTGAAGGAGTTGGTGAGGGTCGGCAAGCCCAACGCCCAATACCTGATTACGGTTCCCGATCCGGTTGCCGAGACGATTCAAAAAGAAATCGCTCCGCCGGCTTACTGGGCCTCACCGAACCATTTGCATATCTTCCAGCGTGATGAACTGGATCAACTGATCAAGAACGCGGGACTCGAGATCGAACGCCGAACGCGTTACAGCTTTTATTGGTCGATGTGGTGGATTTTCTTCTGGGCGGCAGGTCAGGAATTTGGAGAGCCGGAAGCTCCCTTGTTGGCCAATTGGACCGCAACGTGGCACGAGTTGATTACAACCCCCAAAGGCGAACACGTCCGCAAGGCACTTGATGACTTCATGCCCAAAAGCCAGGTGATTGTTGCCCGCAAGGCAGCCTAGTGAATGGATCTCTTAATACGGTTTCAGTTCTTGGCAGCTGATCCCAGCGTGATGCTTTGAGACAGGTAATCAACTGGGGTCCCTGCCAACAAGGGAATAGTGATGCATCTAGATTTTCTGGTCCCCGGCTTTAGCAAATGCGGGACAACAACGCTGTGTGCACTTTTGAGTGATCATCCGGATCTGTTTGTACCAGGTTTGAAGGAACCTAATTTTTTTGCCTGGAACTGGAAGTCCGGATGGAAGTGGTACGAACAGTTTTTCAAGAATGGCCATAAGAAACGATTTCATGGCGAGGGTAGCCAGGGTTACGCCTCCTCGGAATATGCGGAGGTTTCCGCCTGCCGCATTCGGGAATTCTTTCCGGAGGTGAAACTGATTTTCCTAGCCAGAAATCCGATTCCACGTCTGGCATCCAGTTTCCGGGAAATGCATCACCACGGGCATTTCTACGGAGCCTATCCACCGTATTCGATTGGTGCGGCATTGCGCGAGATGCCGAATATGCTGCGGGATACGATGTACTGGAACTGTATCAGCAGTTTTCAACGTTATTTTCCCGAAGAGCAGATTCATGTTGCGTTTTCCGAAGACTTTCGCAAGGACCCGGGTGCAGTTTTAAAAGGGTGCTTTGAGTTTTTGGGTGTCGACTCCAACGTTGAAATTCCCAATTTGAATCGGAAACTGAATTCGGGTTCCG
This sequence comes from Pirellulaceae bacterium, assembly GCA_942492215.1. Taxonomy (GTDB): domain Bacteria; phylum Planctomycetota; class Planctomycetia; order Pirellulales; family Pirellulaceae; genus Mariniblastus. The sequence continues at coordinate 251,624 of CALODY010000026.1, read as the reverse complement.
AGAAACTGTACGATACGCCGCTGATGCGGTATATCCGCACCCGAGGGATTAAGAAAGTCTGGTACGCCATTCCGATTAAGAAACGACGAATCATCGCGCGGAAAATCGGACTTCGACGGCCGTTTGAAGGTCCCGTCGATTGGGATGTCGAGACGATCGAATTTGTGAGGGACCGAATCGAGGACGATGCTCGACAATTCCTCGAATTCTACGGCAAGCCAACGAATTTTTGGAATTTCGAATTACCCGCCGCCAACGCGCGAGTTGCCGTGGCGGCGTAGTTGAAGCAGAAAATCGAGTTTCGACCGACTGCAAAACGCCCTAGCCTCACGGGCCCTTGGCAATCAGTTCCATCATCGATTCAATCGTTGGTCGATCATGCGGATTCGTGCTGATGTGCTGGAGACGTACGATTCCTGCCGGGTCAATCACCACGTTGCCGCCCAATTGGTTCCAATCCCTGCCCGGTTTTCCCGGCCGACGGCCGCCCATCATCAGCTTCAGGTATCGCAGGATCGACAAGGGTCCGTACAGATCCCACCAGCTGCCGCGAGCCATGCCGTAGGCCTGGTAAACCTCCTGATTGGAATCCAAGAGCAAAGGCCAGGTCAAATTGCTTTCCTTGACATAAGCTTCTGCCATTCCCTGGTTGTCAAAAGTGATGACTTTCACATCGACGTGGTTCTCGACCAGTTTCGATTCCTGCTGACGCAACTGCGCCAGATGTTCACGACACGGCGGTCAGCCCAAGTGGCGATGGAAGAGCAAAATCAACCAGCGTCCTCGACTATCCTCAAGCCGGTGTTTTCTGCCGTAAGTATCTGGCAGTTCGAACGGTATCGCGTGTTGATCGGTCTGGTTCATCATTCAAATTTCAGCCGGGTCGGGTCCCGCCTCAGGAACGATTGCTCGTCGGACGCCCAGTTCGGGAATGGAAAATCCGTCCGCTTTCTCCGCCCCCTATCAAAGGGTCTCTTCGAAACGAACGCCGGATGTACTGAACCAAAAACCTCCGAGAGAGTTAACACTCAAAGGCTCTTTTGACCGAAATGAAAGTCGCGATATCGTCCGATCAGCTATTCGCCGACGGGAGGAGACGGCTGTTTCAGTTTCGTTTCCGTCTGTGGGGCTTTCTCCTGTTTGGGGGCGTTTTTTACGTATTTGTCAAACCAGTCAATCATTTCGTACTGGGTATGCAGCACCGATTGTCGCGCGCGGTAACCGTGTGATTCATGCGGTAGCATGCACAGACGGACGGTGCCGCCATTCCCTTTGATTGCTTGATACATCCGTTTCGACTGGATGGGAAATGTCCCGCTGTTGTTGTCGTTCTCGCCATGAATCAGCAACAGAGGCTCGTTGATCTTGTTGGCATGCATGAAGGGCGAAATGTTGAAATACACTTCTTTGGCTTCCCAGAAAGGCCTTCTCTCCGACTGAAAACCGAACGGAGTCAGTGTTCGATTGTAAGCACCGCTGCGTGCCACGCCGGCCTTAAACAGATCACAATGGGCCAACAGGTTAGCGGTCATGAATGCCCCATAGCTGTGCCCACCGACCGCGACCCGGTCACGATCTGCCACACCCATCTCAACCGCTTTGTCGATGGCGGCTTGGGCGGCTGCAACAATCTGTTCGATAAACGTGTCATTCATTGTTTCTGGATCGCCGATCACTGGCATGGTCGCGGCATCCATGATGGCGTACCCTTGGGTCAGCAGCGTCAAGTGCGTGATCGAGCGCATTGTCGTGAACCGGTGGGGACTTCCCGAAATTTGTCCGGCCGTCTTCGCATCATTGAATTCTCGCGGGTAGGCCCAGACCAATAGGGGCAATCGAGTTCCTTCCACATAATCGGCGGGCAGGTACAGCGTTGCCGACAGCGGCACCCCGTCGTCGCGCTCGTATTTTACGAGTTGCTTTTTAATCCCTCGAATTTGGGGAGTTGGGTCCTGGAAGTCAGTTAAGGCTTCAATTGAATCGTCGTTGAGATCACGCAGGAAGTAATTGGGTGGGGTGGTAGGAGACTCACTAATGGTGACTACGATCGGTTTGGTTGCTTCACTGCTGTCGGCAATAGAGACGACCGATTCATAAGAGCCTTCAGCGCAACGCCACAATCGTTCGGTTTCAAGAGTCTTTAAATTTTGTCGGTCGATGAACGGCAAGTTTCCTTTGGGTGATGCTCCCATACCGGTTCGGTATACCCAGTCACCATCCTGGCGAGCGACGCGGTGACCCGTCTCATCGGGTACGGTGTCGATTCGCCCGGGGTCTCCGTAGCGATCTCGGATACTGCGATCCATCAATACCTTCGGCGTGGTTCCGGACGTTTTCAAGTCATGCATCAACGCACGAACCCAGCGACGATCGCGATCATATTCGGTCGTCACCACGACAGTAGGATCCGAGAAATAAGAGATTCCGAAAGCGCGATGTTCCACTTTCAGCATTTCACTGGGCTCGGCATCGAAAGGCGCCGCCAGGGACATGAACCGATCCCGGTAATCGGCTTTGACTTTGGGGTCGCCACCATCCAGCGCCTCGCTCCAAACCAGCGTTGCCGCCTCACCCGATTTCCAGTCCACATTTCGGGGGCCGGTGCGTACGCCTTCGATAGGGATGTTCTCATCCAGCGGTACATCAGCGACGTTGTAGGTAACTTTTCCATCCAGGCCCCACGTCTGAATCTTGCGTGGAAAACTTCCGTAAGTCATCAAGTAGCTGAATGGTTTTTGAATGGTCGTGACCAGGAGTTGTTTCCCATCTGGTGAGGGACTGATATCCAAAAATATACTGGCAGGTCCGATATTTTGAATCGCTCCATCCAATCCCACCACTGCCAATTGGGACGTGGCATAATGTTCGAACAATATTTCATCGTCTTTGTTTGCAAGCAGGTCCTGATAGGTGCGCGTCGGAGACATGTTGCCGTAGGATTCCTGGATGTTGGGCCCTGCCGGCACAGAGGTCAGGAGAGGCTCCGGTCCACGATCTTCGGGAACCAGTTGACAAACAATGTGCCTGGCATCAGGCATCCAGCTAAATCCGCCCGTGACGGTACTCAGGCGGTCGGTCAGCAACCGCGGCTGGGTGGGTTCTTCCACGGTCGCAGCCCAAAGCTGTTGGCCTTGGTCCGTGACAATTGTGTAGGCGAACGATTTCGAATCGTGGGACCAACTGACGGACAACAACTTGGCCCCGTCGGCCAACGGGATTTTGACCAACGAATCTTCGTTCCCCTTTGCTGCGCTCCCAGGTCGCTTTTTCAGGGAGATACCCTTACGAAAACTGGTTTGAAACCTACTGTTGGCCGCCGGATCGATGCGTAGCCCGCCCAGGCGCAACATACGTCGAGAGACGTCGGAGATATCCGGCATTGCGTCGCGCTCAATCAAAAGCATCCATTGCGCGTCGGGACTGACGCTGACAGACGGCTCGGGGGCCGCGTCGATGATGTCCACGATTTCCTGTGGCGGTAACTCGTACCCCCGATCCTCTCCCATGAGATCTAAAGTTCCGATACCAACCGACAATGTCAATGCAAACAGGGAAACGCGTTTCCACATGGCTCCAGCTCTCTTCCGCAAGTGGTCATGAAATCCAGGGTCAAATAACATGCAGGTCATCCGGGAATCCGCAACACCGAAAAGTAGGCGTGCTCGAATCAACTCCAGCCAACAATTTGGAGTAACTATGTCCGGCATCCTAATCTATGAAAATCCGGCTACCTTCAAGGATCTTTATTGTAACGGTTACGAAACGATTAATTTAGGGTGCCTCTCACCTGAACGGCAGTCGCCGAAAACAATGCACTTCGCCAAAGAAGGAACTTGCCGACTGCGAGTTGATGATCGGCACCGTTTGGAATGCAGCAGTCCAAAGGTCGGATGCGTCGACGGGTCGTGATCAGGGACCTTGCGGCCGAACACGCCTCACACCGCCGTTTCGATTTTCTGAGCGCCGACCTGTGTTAATATCCGAAGGCAACCACAGGACGGTAGTAAACCGGCGCAACGGGGACTGCGAAACGGCGAAATCTGCGAACCGGAAATACCGGAGCGCTATAATACACTGTCGTCGTGGGAACGTAGTACGCTGAAACGACGGGGACGGGAGCTACTGTCATCGGAACGACGGGAACTTGTGGAGCATAGTAGGCCGTATAGGTTGTTGGTACAGCAACGACCGGGGGATAAGCGTAGTAGGATCCACGGTAGGCCGTTACATATCCTGTCGGCGCTGGCTCAATCACGAAGGTCTGGCCGAATCCGGTGTCACTGGTTAGCAGAAAGGTGCCCGTTAAGACCAATGCAATCGTCAATAGGTTGTGGGATCTGGCGAGCATGATTTGTTTCTCGGCATTAAGGGTGCTGGTAGTTTTATGCAAGTAATATAGTTGTTGTCGATTCACAAATCATCCAAAAATCCTGTCTTTTGTTTCTTGTGGTCAAGCAAACTGGTTTTAGTCTGGGCTCAATGGATGAATCGGTGGACGGCAGCGGCCTGAAAAACGGGCGTGGATCTGGTTGAATCTCTCACGGAACGGCCGCGCGCCAATTCTATCGAATTCACGCCTGCCCGACACTTGCTTGACCGTCCCAGCGTCCAGCCATGATTTCGGCCAACACTCTTCCGGAACGACTTCCTTGCAGCACGATCTTAATCACGGAGATGATCGGGGTGGCCAAAAACATTCCGATGATTCCCCAGACGAGACCGAAGAACATCAGGGCCAGCAACAAAAACACGGGACTTACATCGAAGGATTTTCCCATAATTCGCGGTTCCACCACGTTTCCACTGACGAATTGTGTCGTTGAAATCAACGCGAAACAGATAATTGCCACCGTCGGCGACATGTCTGAGTTGAGCACCAGGAATGGCGTTGGCAGCAGAATGCTGATTAACGGACCAAAGTTCGGGATGTAATTCAAAAGGAATGCCAGGAAACCGAACAGGATCGCAAGCGGCACGCTAAAAAACCACAAGACTAAACCAAACACCAGTCCGGTGAAAATCGAAATCACGGTCTTGACCAGCAAGTATTTTCGAATCTGTTCTTCAATATCGCCCACAATGTGCCGCACCGGTCCTCCGGATTCCAATCTTCCGGTTTCCAAACGGGCATCGTTTCGATACCGATCCTCCAACAACATAAAAAATACGAAAATCAGAATCAGCACGAAGTACGACAAAATGCTGGTGAGAGAGCCAGCCAAATTCAACATTTCTCTTTGGATCCACGACGTGACGTTTTTCAAAACATCATCGATGGGTTGGGAAGGGTCGGTCGCCAAGTATTGTGCATCAACGTCTTCAGCTTGCTCAGAAGGTTCGACATCGGCTGAGCCTTCCTGAATCTGCGGGTCAGCTGGAGCAATGGCATCTTCAATCCAGACCGCAATGGCCTGCAGTCGTTCTTGATACGCGTCCGAGTGATTGGCGAGGTCGTAGATGGAAAGCCAAACAAGGCATATAAATCCGATCATCATCGCAACGCCGATGGAGAAGGTTACGATAAAGGCAAAAAACCAATGCAGCTTCAGCTTCTGCTGGATGAAGGTCAGAATCGGTCGACAGCCGATGACAATAAACAGGGCGATTATAAAAGGCAGCAAAACGGACTTGAGGTAGAACAGGCTGAAGCCGCCGGCGATGGTCGTCAGGATGATCAGGCAAGTCGTTTGCGTTTTTTGCATGGATGGATCCATTGTTGATCGCCAAATTGAATTTTCTGACAGCTGATGTGGGAAAATTCTAACAAGGGCGACAGCGCTCGGTAGCCGAATTGGCAACAATTCGGACGGAACCAAGACTTGAGTCTCCGGTCTTACCTCGGCTAGATCGAAGGCCTGCCAAATAGTTTGGCTCTGAGAGACGGAACATCCCATTGCCAACAAGTAAGTCCCAATACGCAAGTTTGGATCCCGGCAAACTCAATCGCCAAGTACAGGATTTTCGGGAGCGACCATCAGTCGATGGTTGCTGAGATTTAGACGTTGGAATTCGATCGTTCCAAGTTCTGCGGGTCGTTGAACTAAGGCATTGGCAGCGTTAGTCAGTCGAATTGGCAATCATTCGAAACGAGTGGGAACAACCAGGTTCTCGAGGATTCGCGACTGAGGCTGGTCAAACGACTATTTCCAACAATGTGGCAACAAGGTTTGTTTCTGGAATCGTGATAAAGTTCTCAAAAAAATTGGGATTTGGCTGTTATGCAGCGGCTTCGAAGGGGAAAATGGATTTCGGTGGCTTAGGCCGATGGGATGTAAAAAAGATTCTGTTTGATGGGTTCGTCGATTTTTTCCGACAGAGATTCTGCATGCGTCGGTGGACGAGAGCAGGTCAAGAATCTGCCAAAAAGCTTGACCACAAAGTTTGACAATTCAACTTCATCGAGATGCGACTCCCAACTTCGTGCTCTGGTTCCTCTTGAATGTGTTTATAAGGTGGTGGCGATGAGACTAAGTGTTTACTTGGCGTTGGCCGTGAGCTGCACGGTCGTTGGTTTAAATTCGAGTTCAACTTATGGCCAACTATTCCGCCGAGGTGGCGGTACAAGCTGTTCCCAGTCCGGTTGCCTCGGGAATCGCTCGGCTCGCCCCGGATTGTTCCGGTCGAAAAGAGCAAGCTGTTGTCCTCCAGCGGCCACGAGATGTCCAAGTTCTTGCGGCATGCCTGTCTGTGCAACAACGTGCTGTCCCACCCTATGTCCACCTGTTTGCCAAACGCCGATCTGCGGACAGCCGATGTTGCCGGATCCCTGCTGTGGTGGTCAAGTGATGCCGGCGCAAATCGACAACGTAATTGTTAATTCGGAACCGTTACAGCCAAGTGTGGATCGTCTTGAGATTCAGGAACAAAGACAACAGGCGTCGGAGAAAATGATGCTTCTCCAAGACACGGCTCAGGGTGATCCGACCCCACAACAAATTCAGGATTGCCAAACCGCTTATGCCGCATGTCTCGCCAGCTGCGAAGGTTGTACGGGGAGGATGAAAACCACTTGCGAATCGTATTGTTCATGCCAGCGGAATACTTGCCTCGGCAATCCGCCAACATCGCCGTGTGGCATCAAACCCCTTTGCGCCAAACCAGTTGGTGGCTTGGGGCAGTAGGCATTGGCGAATCGACCGGGACTGGCGGTGACGATTTTGGGTTCAAGGTCTGACATCGAACCGTTTCGTCGGCCCGCAAAACGTTGATCTGGAAGTGAGAATGGTGATTCTGGCGTCTATCCCCTCAATGGGCGACGTCAAGGACGATACGCAAACCAGGTTCGGACAATCTTGAGTCAGCCGCTTGGTCAAAGAGACAGCCGGAAGTCAGCCAACGTGTCGAAGACAGCGTTTGACCACCACGCAGGGTTCGCATGTCTGGAGAATCGCGGTTGGGATTGCCATCCTGACACCATTCACTGGCATTCCCAATAGTGTCAAAAAAACCGTTGTCATTGGGCATCTTTCGACCACGGTAACCGATGTTTAATCCGGCCACCGGAAACTCGTGATCTTCGGTGGTTGCGTATCGGGGAAGTCGGGTGGAAAGGTCGCCGAAGAAAAACCGAGTCGTAGTTCCGGCCCGATTCGCTGCATCCCATTCCAGGTTGGTGGCTAGACGATACCCGTTTGCCCCGGGGGTCGCGACCCAGTCGCCGTCTTGACCCCTCAGATAATAGGTCGAGCGATCGTCCTGTTCGCTGAGCCAATTGCAGAACCGGACGGCTTCATTCCAGTCGAGGTTGAAAATGGGAATGTCTTTTTCTAGGTGCTGGAAAATCGGATGTTTTTCAAAGTACACGCGAGTTGGATCGGTTTCCTCCAGCGATTCGACAAACTGAACGAACAATGAGGCACGGATTTCTTTCGCGGACATATAAAAATCGTGATCCAGAAATTCGTCTTCTCGGTTTTGGCTGAACATCGTGAGTTCTTTCTGATTCAAACCACTGCCGACGGGGACAATCTGGGACTCGACTTTCAAAAACGTGATCGTTTCACCAGGGCCGAATTCCCTGGTGAACCACGGATCGCCAATTTGGCGGCTCGTCGATTCCGGATTCGCGAAATGAAACTTCCGCAATAACCAGGAAGTGGTTGACCGAACGGCGGGAGAATCGTGATTCTCGAACAGTTCCGTGGTCGCCGACTCAAGCTGTTGTTTTTCTGACTGGGAATATTCTTGGATTGGGACCAACCCGATTGCTTTTCCGAGACCAGTGATGATCGAAACGTCGTTTGCCTTTTCCATGGCCTCGATAGCTTCAGCGATTTGGCCCCGCCAACCAGGGTAGCGCTCGATAAACTGTTCGCGAAGTTCGGGATCGCTCTGGAATTGAAGTGTTTCATTTAACAGTTGTGTTTCGCCAAGATGCAAGGCGATAACGGCCAAACGGGTCTTTTGTTCCATGCTTGACGATTCCACGAAACGATCGTTGAGCCGGTCAAACAACTCCTGCCTGCGCGGATGGTTCAAAAGCGGGCGGAGTGCGTCAATAAAATTGATGGATTCTCCGCTTTCAGCTGTGTTAGCCGCCGACAGTAACGCGTCAATTGGAATTTCACCGGCAGATCCAAAATGCGATTTGGCGAACAGGCCATGTAGTTTTTCTTTGGGGTTGGCATCGTCCGGTAAAGCCGCAACGAGACTCTTCACCGTTTCGGTTCCAAAAGGTTCCAATAATTCGAGTCGAGCAGCGACTTCGCCAGGACTGCCGATGAGCAGCGAGCTGAATTGTTCCTGCGCTCGGCGATACTGCGAACCGATCCAGATGGTCCGCGAGCCCCAGCCGATCAGGATTGCGACTGCCAATAAAAATGCCAGCCGCATACCGTAGTAGCGGGTGGCTATCCGAAGAAAGTTTTCTTCAAGATCGGGCCTCTGTCGGGACCGGCTGCCCAATACCATCGCCAGGTATTCGACCGGGTTGGGCAGAAATCGACTCTGTCGGTTGTTCTGCCACTGCGATGCCAGTTCCTCCATCCGAATTCTGGCCCGCCCCTGCCAGGTTTCCTTTTCACCCTGCATCAACCAGGTGCGAATTGGATTAACCAGGAAGTCATGGGAGAGTTGGTAGAATCGTTGGTCGACACCACGGTCTTCGGACTCGGTCGGCGTAATGATTCGCAATTCGCGATCGAGAATTTCAATCGTGGAATCCACTCCTATCCGTTCATCTGAATCGCCCATGACTGCGGCGAGTTGGCGGACGGACTTTTGTGCGCCTTTAATTTCTGCATTGCCGTCCGGTAGCAGTTGCTGCAAAATTAAGCGGCAGCTTTTTTCGTGCCGGACCATTCGTTTTTCGGAAAAAATTGTCTCCAGGAAGTGAACGCCGATTCCTTGCCATCCCCCGATCCGTTTCAGTTGAGCTGCGTCCCAAGAGTCCGAGTCCATCATCTGCGCGAACAGTGCCAGGTGAATCGGGATAATGCGACCATTGTCAGAGATTTCCGCTACGGCATCCGAGATGAATCGCAATTGGCCCTCGGTGGGGTCATCCCCGATCGCTTCGGTCGCGCGGCCGTAGGCAGTTAATACTTTTCTGGCGTGCCGCCGGTCAAATAGGGGAATTCCAAGTGCATTAACACCTTCCTGCACCTTGAGGTCCAACTGGGACATAAATTGCGTCGCAGACATCCAAAAATCGTCACGGACCATCAACAGGCAACAGAGATGCTCACCGTCGCATTGTCGCAGTGCCTCAATCAGCGGCTGACCCGACAGGTCACCATGGCTGTGCAGCCATTGTTCGAACTGATCAATCACAATTAGTAGTTTTTGGCTTTTCATCGCATGTCCGCGACGAATGCGATTCATGGTCGTCGCCAAATTCGTATCGTCCGTAGCGAAGGCAGGCGCGACGGATTCCAGTTTCTCTTTCAGTCGTTCCTCGGTGTCTGCGGGGGTGGCTTCCAAGTAGACGAAATCGACGGAACCCGACAGGCGCGGCAGCAGTCCCGCTTTTACAAATGAACTTTTGCCACAACCGGATGGACCAAACAGCAACCCAACGCTGATGGAGTCGGTTGTCTCGCCCAGGATGCGACTGGTCCAGAAACGCAACGAATCGGGAACTCCGAAACGGTCTTTGGGGCCTGGTAACAGGTCAATAAAAAAATCGGCGTCCTGGGCATCAAAGGATCGCAACCCTTTGGGCACCACCTTCACGACATTGGTGGTTCCCATTTCCGATTCCTGCGTCGAAGAGTTAGCCTGTTCGGTCGACGAAGTACCGGAAACCGGGACCGCCGTAATCGGCAAGACACCCGAGAAATTTCTGTCCCGTGACTCAACATCCGCTCTCCGCCACTCCAACTGAAAGCTTTTCAAGTCTTCGCCCAGTTGGGTAGCATCCTGGTAGCGTGCCCCCATCAGTTTTTCAAGACAACGCAAACAGATTCGTTCCAGCTCAGCAGGGACTTGGCGATTGATTCGAGTTGGTGGTCGCGGATCTTTGAGACAGATATCTGCAATCAAGTCCTTGATGTCGTTGGTCTGAAAGGGCCGTCGACCCGTCAGCATGACGTACATTACCACACCAAATGACCAGATGTCCGTGCGACGGTCCAGCCGGTGATTTTCGCCGCGCACCTGCTCCGGCGCCATATAAGGAGGCGTGCCTTCGGGGCTACGCGAGATGATCCCTTCGGGTGTCAAGTCATGCAGCGCCATTCCGAAATCCATCAGCTTGGCCCGCTGCTCATCGATGCCGACAATCACATTCGATGGTTTTAGATCGCGGTGAATCAGCGTTTGACTGTGCGCGTATGCCAACGCGTCAGCGATTTGAATCAGGAACTTCAACGATTTTGAAAATGAAAGTCCGTCATGTCGAATCACGTGTTGGAGCGTGGGCCCTTCGACGTACTCCATGACGGCAAATGGAACGCCATCGTCAGTTTCTTCAACATTGAATACTTTGATGATCGATGGATGGTCCAGTCTCGCGACCGACCGGCCTTCTTCGAGGAAAAGCAGCTTTTGTTTTTCCAATCGGTCCTGCCGCGGAATCTTGATTGCGACCTGCCGGCGTAGTTTTGGATCCTCGGCCAACAGAACATGGCCAAATCCACCGGTCCCGAGTTCTCGAATGACCGAGTACCTGCCGATGAAGTCTCCGGTTTTGTATTTGCAGCCGGGAAGTGACCTCTCGCCAAGATTGATTTCCTGTCGACCGACCGTAGCGCCCGTTTCCACCTCCGGTGTCGGGCGTGTTTTGCTGATACTGAGAAATCTGCTGATTTCGTCGGGTGGCCGATCTGATTTCATCGATCAGAGGTCGCTGGGGAGTCTTTTGAAATGAGGTAACGTCGCGACCTCTAATCTACGCGAAATTTCCGACAAAATTGACGAAATAAGTTCGGCTGGCAGAAAAACATCAACATCGAGGGAGACATTCGTACCGACGACTAAGTTGGAGAATGGATAAAAACGCTGGTGAAGTCGTCTGTCTCCACCAGCGTTTTTTGCTGACTGCCATGAAATTCCGCAAGCGAACTATTTACTTTGTTCGAAACTCGGTTCTTTTCCTTCGTAAGCCCGATACAAATCGTAAATTGCTTTTTTCAGGGCTTCTGCGGTTGCGGGGTCGGCGTCCTGCTTACACTTCATTGCGGCAACCATGACTCGGTGAGCCGTGGCGAGTTGGCCAGTGTAATCTTTGTGATCCGATTTGATTCTTTGAGTCAAAAAGTACTGGGCGACAATGTGTTGCGTATTCGTGGCGTGATTTTCCTTTGTGGTTACCCAGCGGCTGAACTGATTGAGGGATTTCGCGTCGGGAGGATTTTCTCCCAGACCGTCGGCAAACTCGTTGATGCTGGCAATCGCCTTGGCGATGGTCGCGGTGTCTTCGAGCATCTGTTCGAATCGCATTTGGTCGGCGTAAATACCGCAGGGCACCTCACAATGGGGGGCCAGTTTTACCGGAGACGGTTGCGGCGAATTCACAGCCGTCAGCTCGTTTGCATTCAGGTATCCGGAGATCGTAAGCACTAAACAAAGGACGGCACAAAGGACGGCAAGTACTCGTTTCATTTCTCTTTCCAAGTTCGTAAAGTTAGTTTGAAAGTCAAATGCTGGGACCACCACAGTCTATCAGGTTTTTGCTCGTTCACCTCTTGGTTCCGCGAGCAACCGAAGTCAATCTTCAACCTTAACGGTCGCTGGCCGACAAATCGCACTTCCCGCTTGCTGGCCGCAAGAGCCGGTTATTCTGGAGCCGCCTGTTGAAACCACTGTTCAGCGCGGCGACCCATTTCCTCAGGCGCCACGTCCTCCAAGTGGGTCGCAATTCCCCATTGGAACCCGAAAGGATCCGATACTTTACCGTACCGATCCCCCCAGAACGTATCCATCACCGGTGCCACAACGGTACAGCCAGCTTGGACTGCCTGCTCAAAAGCTTGATCAACGTCTTCGAGATAGATATGAAGTGAAACCGGCGATCCACCCATCGTTTCGGCGGATCGCGTGCCCCACTGCTCATTCTCCTCGCTTAACATGATGGTCGAATTCCCGATGTGAAGTTCGGCGTGCATAATTCCCTTGCCGCCTGGTCCGGGCATGCACATTCCTCCTTGAGCCCCAAACGCTTTTTGATAAAAGTCGATCGCCGCCTGACCATCTTTCACTATCAAATAAGCATTGACCGTGTTACAGCCATCGGGAATCGGATTGACGTGGGACATCATTTCACCTTTTCGAGGAATGTGGTTTCTGTCAGCAAGGAGTCTAGATCCTAATGAAGTCCAAATCAAATATCCTTGAGAGATTGGCCAGTCGCGTGTTCGATATCTGTTTGAGCCTTCACAGACTTATCTTCGCTCCGAATGCGACCAATCGGAATTTGTGTTCATGTTCGGTTCCGAAGACAGATGGAAATTCAGTCTGCCAACACATTCACTCTAAAGCGCTAAGGACGAAAGCGCTAAGGACGAAAGGGCTAAGGACGACCACCCTGCGGCGTTGGTGCAGCTAATCAATATCCTTGACCATGGACGGCGTTCACGTGGCAGGCCGCGCATTATCGCACATTAGATCAACCCGACAGGATCAGCATCAAGAAAGGGATCGCCAGGTCGGTTGAAGCCCGGTCCGGCCATTCATCTTTTCCGAAATTCGATTGCATCTAAAATTCAAGTGCGCGGTGAAAGGGGCTGCGGCGATAGGAGCTCGCGATCCTACCTATCCCTAAATCGCTCCGCCAATTTTTGACGTTGCTCCCTGGTCAAAATTTCCTTTGAGATTCGTTGTCTTATTTCGGAGCCCAGTTCTACCGTTTCGATTTTGATTTTGCGCAATTTGTCTTTGACATCCATTTCGTCAGTGGCGTTTTCCAGGATCGCTGCACGCTTTTTTAGCAGTTCCTCGTATCGCCAGTTGTATGACGAGGCGATTTTTTTGGCTTGCTTGGCTTGCGTCTCGTCGATAAAGGCTCGAATCGTTTGAATCAGATAGTCAGCGCGAATGTCCGGCTGGAAACTCAAAACAAACAGCGTCTTGTTTTTATGGAGCTGCTGATCGGTGTACTCCGTTTCGCCGGTTGGCGAATCCTCGGGTGTCTTGGAGTCATCGTCGGATTCTCTCGAAGCGGCAGGAGTCTGGGGGTCATCATCGGTTTCCTGCGAAGCTGCCGGATTTTGGGAGCCATCGACGGTCTCGTGCGAAACTGCCGGATCGAATGAAGAAGCATCGTCTTTTGAAGTAGCGACCGCGTGGTCGGGGATTTTCTCATCGTGCACCGGCGGACGAATCGACGGTAAAGCGGCGCTGGTCGTGGCTGGTGCCTCGCTCACGTTCGATACCGGAGTGGGGTCCGCGTCAGTCGAAAGACTGGATTTCGCTGTCGGTTCACGCGTCGCTTGAACGGACTCTCGAGAACATCCGAAAAGCAGAAATAGCGACGCGGCGGTTAGGATAAAAAAACGATTCACCGAATGGTTTGCGGTTAACAGGAAGGTTTCAGTTGCGGCCGAGACTATCTTTTGGATTCTCCTCCGAGGAACTTACCTCCATTTTGTCGTTCTGGCGGTTTGCGACAACAGCGATTTTCGCGGAAACGAAAACGTTAATCGATTTCTTCATGCACGAAGAGCCGGAATCGACCGTCAAGAAAGTCTGCGATGGCATCATTGGGATGAAAACGCTCTGAGTCGTAGCCAACGGTAACGCATTGTGTGGCCATGTCGGCCGTGGCGGAAGTTACACCCGGTAACCTTGACAGCTGCTTTTCAACAGCTGACGTTCACGAAATGCCTCACGTCATGCCTTCCACGAAAAAAACCACCGTGGATTCGGATGGTTTTTCAGCGATAGCAGGAGCGGAAGCAGTCTCTGGCGATTCGACGGCTGGACTTTCGGCGACGCTAGGCGGCAAATTTTCCGACGACTGGCAGCCGATCGCGGCCAAAATCATCATCAAAGTGACAAATATTAAGCGCATCGTTGGCGTTCCGATTAGGGCTCTCATTGAATCAATATCTCACACGCTGGGCAATCAGAAATAGCCCGATCAACCCTGCAGCCAATCAAAGCCAGTCCCGCAAGCTCGCCTCGTGGATCCAAATCGAGAGGTGACCATCAACTGCCGCAGATTCAGGCTATTGCATGTTTGAATATTGTCAAATGGAATTATCTCAAATCGTCGTTTTCGTTAAAGAGCCCGGCCGATACGAAATATTCCATTGCCGGCGTAAACTCCATAGCCAAGTTGAAGTTCCGGAAACGGCTGCGAGTATCAACCCTTGCACGTCATCAATCAAAGAAACCGTGTTCTGCCGTGAAAATGTCATGATCGGAATACGTCCGACTTGTTAACATGTGGCGACAGTTTCGAACCGACACTTTGAGCCAAAAAATGAAAGCCGTCGCCCAACAGTTGCGTGAGATCGTAAAAACCGTCGCCCCGATGCTTCGGCAGATTCACGATCCGGCGATTAGACGTCGGCCCGCACCCAATAAGTGGTCTCAGAAAGAAATCCTCGGGCACCTGATTGATTCTGCCTGCAACAACCAGCAGAAGTTCGTTCGAACGATGCAGCAGGCTCATCTCGAATTCCCGGGATACCGCCAGGACGATTGGGTGGATCTTCAGAGATGGGCAGCGGCCGATTGGGAAGAGATGATCGAACTTTGGGTTTCCTACAATCACCACCTCGCGTTCCTCATGGACAACGTCGAGGCAGAAATACCTGGCAAACACCATCACCATCGAAGGTGTCGGACCGTTCTCACTTGAATTTATCATGCCAGATTATGTCGAGCATCTAAAACACCATGTGAAACAGATTTTTCCCGATCTTGCCATCGACAGTAAGTTTGTGAACGTCTACCACGCTTGACGGCGGCGACCATGTTTCACTATCCGGTTGCAATTTGAAATCGGACAGGCTGCTGGCGGGAGGAAGTCACCAGGTTCCTGGAGCGTTGGCGAACTGGCGACAGCGGGACTTCGCTGCAACGGTTCACAAGGTTCGATCGAGCATTAGCTGCCGAAAGACTGCATTACCGGCATTTTTAAGCATCGAAATATGTCCCTCGCCCGGAATCAGACTCAGGCGCGAATTGGGCAACGCGCGGTTCAAATAATCGCCCATCGAGTTCGCCGGCACGGTCAGGTCACATGATCCGTACCACAGGCTGACCGGACGATTAATGCACACATTCGAAAATCCCCAGGGCTGGCTCAGCAGAGACAAATCGTGAACGACTCCCTCGGGACCGCAACGAACTGAATCCAGAAACGATTCGATCAGCATTCGCGTGGCTAGGGGATCGCAAAACACTTTGCGATCGGGCGGGCAGAAAAATCTTGAGATCTTGTGAATCACTCGTTTGGGGGCCCTAACGACTTGGCGAGCATTTCGATTCAAGAGTGTCGTGGCGAAATTCGGAAACCGATGTGCCAGCCGATAGGCACGCGCCGAATAACCCCCGTTGCCGCAGACTCTCGCCAAGGGGGCTACCCCTGATATGACCGCGACCGACTTGAGCCGTGTTTCGGGAAGATGCGCAGCACAGGCCAATGCGTAGGCCGATCCAGAAGAAAAACTTGCCACTGAAAATTGCTGAAGGTCAAGAAAGACGGGATGATTGGTGGCGTTAATAAATTCATTCATGTCTCTCGTCCAGTGACAAATCGATCGGCCGGGTTGTGGATCGGATAACCCATAACCTGGTCGATCCAACGAGATCAATCGACAACCATTTTGTCGCGCGGGCTGCATCGTATAGTTTGGCTTCGAGCCGGGATGTTGGGTTGCCATGAAAATACAGGACCGGCCAACCGTTAGGATCTCCGTAGGTCGCAAACCCCAGGAACCTGCCGTCTCGAAGCTGAAAGCGATAATATTCGTTGGTCGATGGCATTTGCAATCGGCCATAACACGGCGAGATTCCTGCCGACAGAATTGCTGTCGTCAAGCCGATAAAGCGCCTGCGATTGATCACCCTTCCACCCCTGTCAATTATAATATTCGTGTTTTCCAATCCGGCCCCTCCTGTTTTCGACTCTTAAGTTCAAGCGGCGCAAGCAAAGCCTGATTGGTTTGCTGACTGTCTGCCAACGCATTACTTGACTGATTCGGTTTGGCCTTTGGTCGTGGGAGCAAGAATTCCGGTCAACGGCTGTGTCCACTTGGATTTCATGGCATCAGTGATCGACAATCGAAAATCATCTTTCTTTTTGTCCAGTTGTCGATTGATTTTCTCAACGAGCTTGCTTTCTTTCTCCGCAACCTTTTCGTCCAGTTTGGAACGAACTCCGTTACTCACTTGCTGAGCGATTTCACCGCCGACTTTGCTGATCCGATCGATTCGAAATTCGTCAATCATCAATTTCGCCTCCGTCGCTTGGGGGATCAGGATCAAATCGGGGGGAAAGTGGGACAACCCCATTTTGACGTCCATTTCGATCGACAACAGGAGTCGAATTCTTGCGTGTCCGACCGCATTGACGCTGTATAGCTGAACGCCTTTAACCCACTCCGCCTGTCTGCCTTCGATGTCTAGATGGGCGGCCAGGTGAAATTCGAAGGCAAGTTTTCCGGAGTCGGTTTCGTGTATGTTCTTGATTTGCACGGTGAATTCCTGCTCGGGATTCCGCAAGCTCGCCGAGTATTTTTTCCAAGTGCCGTGGTTGACGATCTTCTTGCGTCGGCTGGTCTCGATCTTCCATCCCTCGCGACGGAGTTTTATCCCGTCCCAGCGTTCCGCTTGCCCGCCCCAGTCCTTGGTTACTTCATACTGTTTCGGCAGGTTGTCGAGGATAATTCGAGTCAGGACGTCGTCGATTTGATCACCCGCGTCATTCGACTTTGGCACGTCAGCGAGGTTGCGTTGATGCGCGGCAACAACGTGGTGGTTCCATTGCTGTCCAAAAGAACGACTCAAACCGTACATTGAAATCAACAGACAGGCGATGAATGTAACGGAAAATTGTTTTGGGTCTGGAGTCATTGACAACAACACGGGGATTTGGTGCGTGATCCTGAGACGACTTTCCGTTGCCGAAGTACGGTAATATTTAAAAGATTGGGAACATATCGCGAAACGTATGACGATTCATCAGTGACTGTTCTCATCCGAGTCCTTGGTTTCACAATCGATTTTCTACAAGCGCATTATCGAAGGCCAGGTCCACTGATACAGCCGACCCGTGATATTTTTATCGGTCATTCCGGCTATTCTCGCTAGCAAGAATGACGCGATCCTGTTACGAACAGAACTCCCTTTCCGTTCAGTCCGGGTTTTTAGCCAGCAGATTCATGCTTTTTGCTTTGGGGACGTCTTGATAGCACCGGACAAACTTTGGTTTCGGGGATGTCGATGGGCGTTAAGAGATTGAGTTGATTATGAAACTGTGTCAATTATCCGGTTTGGTCAAGCAGCTCCTGGTTGTCGCCTGTGCGCTTCAACTCGCTTGGATTGCTGGCTGCGATGACTCGTATTTCCTCAACCAGAACCTTTTACCTGCTCCTTTGCGTGACGATTTTCCCTACGAGTTGCGGGGGCAGCCGATGGGAATATTTGGCGGCGACAATTTTCAGCTTGAGTGGAACGGTGGG
Organism: Pirellulaceae bacterium; assembly: GCA_942492215.1. Classification (GTDB taxonomy): domain Bacteria; phylum Planctomycetota; class Planctomycetia; order Pirellulales; family Pirellulaceae; genus Mariniblastus. The sequence goes on along the minus strand of CALODY010000026.1, from coordinate 233,553 downwards.
CTGCACTACATCGTTATTGAGGGAGTGGATACACCAAAGCCGGGCGAAAAAAATTTTGAGGCCTCGCGAAGCGAATTGATCCGGTTAATCAATTTCCAACCCCTGCGATTGTGCGTGATCGGGCGAGATTCGCAGGAGAGAGAAATCGCGTTCGTCTACTTGCCGAAAAAGAGTCTTGGTTCCACTGGAATCGCCACGGATGATGACGAGGAAATTGATGTTGGCAAGGAAATGATCCGGCGAGGTTTCGGATGGTACGACGGCAATGAATTTGAAGCAGCCGTGCAATACCAGACGGCCGAGCAAAACGCAAAAACAGGCCGAGTTGGAATTTGGTCGGACGGAGAATCAAGGGCCGAATAGGATTTGCGATAGCCCGTTCCGTATCGTGACAACGTTGGCGTCGTGAACGCATGAAAAAACCGCTCGCAGTTTCAACTGCAAGCGGCCTTTTTGTTGCGATTCCATTCTTGATTGATCAATCTACCAGGCGAACATTCTCAGCGCGTGGGCCCTTGGGGCCTTGACCTTCCGAATACTCCACTTTTTGACCTTCGCGAAGACTTTCGTAGGTTGCCTCTTCAAGTGCCGAGTGGTGAAAAAAGATATCACCCCTCTCACCTTCGATGAATCCGAAACCCTTGTCAGTCAACTTCTTAATCGTACCTTGCGGCATTCCGCCACTCCCAAAACAGAAAACAGAAAAAACTTCGTCGGTCTACGACAGGCAACAAACAACCTTTCGAAGGAAGCATCCTGACACAACTTTCGCCGTAACAAAACAAACCTCGAACGCCTGGAAACCTGCAGCGCAATCAAACAAAAACCGTGGGCCAAGTTCGACCGACTAACCAACTTCACGACCAGATTCTAAGTGAATTGAACCATCAATACAAATACAACACCAATATTTTCGTCAGTTTCTGAACAAACCGGAATCCAAATAACAACCGGAAATGTTTCGGCAATTCCAAGCTGTCGACCCGCATCCATTCGCTTGCATTCCGTCAGAAAGTGATTGCTTCCGATCAGAATTGTCGCAGCTTTCACCGGCAATTGATAATCATCATTTATGACAATCCGTCCGTTAATTGGCTCGGCAAATTGACTATATTATCCAGGTGCCGTGCCAAATTTTGATTTTGGGGTAGGGCTCCATTTCGTATTTGAATCTTTAGGCTGCAACGAATGGCCAAACTAAATTTTTAGCTGGACATGGCACCGAGAGGTGTATCCAAACGATCGTGCAGAATCAAAAATGTGACTTGCCTGGTGAGCGATCTTGGAGGGGATTGTTATCGAATCTTGGGCTGGACAGCTTTTCGCGCCAGAAGGAGACCATTTGCACGCCCCAGATCGCCATTGTTCTGGTCGATGATATGGGTTTTTCTGATACGCTGGCGAGTTAGAAATCCCGCATCTTGACCGGTTTGCCGCAAACGGTGTGCGATTCAACCAGTCCCGCAACTGTGAACCAATTCCACAACTCAGGTCGAACCCAAATATGTGATCTCGGCAATTCAAACTGAGTTGTGAAAATGGAGGATCTGCCCAACGGGAACTGGCGGCAACCCACTTCCAGGTCGCTTTTCTGTGGCGATTCAGCAGGTAGAAATTCCTCAAGTAGAAAAAATGCAAACAAGAAACAGGACCAGGAGAAAGCCAATCAAAAATTGGACAACGATTCCGATATTGTTATTGGCCGTTTATTGTGCGGCGACCTTGGAAGCGGCCGAGCACCCCACAATCAGGGTCAATCCTTTCGACGACCATTCCCAATTCGGTATGGGCTTCTTCGGTGTTGCCGAGGATATCCCCACCACGACTTCCAAATTGGCAGAATGCAGGGAAGAGCAGGTCGATCGGGAAACCGCTACCCTCAAGCCGCGCTTGCTGGAGGAACGGGAAACTTCGCAACTCGATCCTGATCATCACCAGGCAGCCAAGCCTGACAAGAATAAACCGAATGCATCCGAAGACTCGTTGCGGCAGACCGCGACAGCTGCCGATGGGGATTGGAAGCAGAAAGATGCACCGATCCAGACGCGATGGGCGAAAGAATTAACCGTAGAGAATGCCTGGACCGAGTACCCGCGACCCCAGTTAGTTCGCGATCAATGGACCAACTTGAATGGACTATGGGAATACGCCGTCACCAGCCGGGGTATTGCGACGGCCCCACAAGATTTTGATGGCAAGATTCTGGTTCCCTTTTCAATCGAGTCTCCCCTTTCCGGCGTCGGCAGAGAGGTGAACCAGGACGAGGTCATCTGGTATCGAAGAAACTTTAACGCAGGCAATGCCAACAAGAAGGCTCGAACGATACTTCATTTCGAGGCGGCGGACTGGCAAACAACCGTCTGGATCAACGGAAAAAAAATTGGCAACCACCAAGGCGGTTATGCTCCTTTTTCATTCGATATTACCGATGCTCTTGATTCTCAGGGCGAAGATGTCCTGTTGGTCAAACTCTGGGATCCACAAACAAGGATGTTTAAATCGCTAGGGAAACAAAATTTCACACCGGAGAATTATCAGCGCTGTTCGGGTATCTGGCAGACGGTTTGGATGGAAAACGTTGACCCTCAGTCCATCGCCCGACTCAAGATTCACGGGTCAGCCGATGGATGGTTAGAAGTTAACGCCGATCTGCTGAAGCAATCCTCGAGCGACATTGAGCTGAGCTACGAGGTTTTGGATCAAGGCGAGAAAATTGTCGAAGCAAAATCAACCGGCGAACATTCAGTCCGGATCAATGTTCCCGACGCAAAACTTTGGAGTCCTGAATCGCCATTTCTTTACGATCTTCGCGTTACTGTCCGCAGCGAAGGAAAGGTCACGGACCGGGTGGCCAGTTACTTCGGCATGCGCACCGTTGCTTTGGGGCCCTCCAACAACGGCACCCAAATATTGCTGAACGCAAAACCGATTTTTCAAATCGGTCCACTGGATCAGAACTACTGGCCCGGTGGAGGCTTAACGCCGCCCAGTGACGAGGCGATGAAGTGGGAGTGCAAGTATCTGAAAGACATCGGCTGCAACATGGTGCGATTGAATGTCAAACAGAACCCGCGACGATGGTACACGCATTGCGACCAACTGGGTCTGCTAGTCTGGCAGGATTTCGTCTCGGCCCAGACCATGCGCCAGAATAATAAACGAAGAGCGATCAAGCCCTTCGAATCGAAAATCTGGATGGCCGAACAGGCGGAGTTGATGGACACTTTGTACAATCATCCCTCGATCATCATGTGGATCGTTTTCAACGAATCATGGGGGCAGCATAATTCGGCCAGTATGACCAAATGGGTCATGGGTCGGGACCCCACGCGACTGGTCAATGTCGCTAGTGGTTGGTTTGATCTACCTGGACTGGGCCACATTCGCGACGTCCACGACTTTACTTTTCATCCCTCGATTCCGGTATTGGGATCGGAAATGAAACGAGCTTCGATCCTGGGAGAATGTGGCGGGTTTGCCAGCGCCGTGCCGCCGCACAATTGGACCGGTCGAAATAACCAGGTGGGTGAGTCGGCCAATCCGTTGCGCGGCGGGGTCGCCCCCGGAATCCCGCGAGACAATAACGTGGCCCACGATATTTTTCGCCCTACATTCACGCATGGAAAATCATTGGAGAAACAGTACGAGGCGTTCGTGGAAGATCTTTGCCTGCTCAAATCCCACGGTTTAACAGCCGCGGTTTACGCCCAGTTGACCGACATGAAGCTGGAAGAGAATGGTTGGTTAACCTTCGACCGGGAGGTCAGCAAGATGGACGTCTCGCGTTTGTCGGAACTCCACGCTCGACTTCATGGTCCGGTCAAACTGCGTCAACCGATCATCAAACGGATGGATCGCTGGGAGTTCGCATTGCTCAAGCCAAAGCAATCTACGGCTCCCAATCAACTTCTGCGTTTTTCTAACGAACCCGATTTTTCAGATGCGGAGTGGGAAGAGGGCCGAGCTCCGTTTGGGAACTCAAGGGCCTATCGTTACGCGACTCCCTGGGATGGCAAAAAACGGTTGGTGCTACGGCATTCGTTCAATCTGGATCAAGTCCCCAAGGCTGCCGCGATGCAGTTCTATACTTACTTAAAGGGGACCCCATTGCCAGACGGTTCAATCAAAAAGGAATGGCAACATGCACGCGTCTACCTGAACGGGAAATTCGTGCTGGATGAATCAACTAGTTTGATCGATCCGGAGCAGCGTGTTGCCGAGATCAATTTGCGACCCGAGATTCTGCAACAGCTCAAAACGGGTGAAAATACGATTGTGTTGGAAGTCATCCCGGCCCTCGACCCCAATGCCGGGAAGATCGGCGACGTTGCCAACGAGGTTTACTTCGATTTTTCTTTTTTTGAAATCACCGACGCCCAGGAATAGAGGACCCAATCGAAGGTCAACCGCATGGGTGCGCGATTGCCCGGGTGGCCACTGTTAAGGTGGACGAGAATCGAATGATGGACCCACATTGCTTACATGTTCGCGAAACTGACAGAACCACGGCCGGAACTTTACGATTGCGGAAAAATTTGGCTGGTTCTGCAAGCCTGGAAGAAAGATGTCAACCCGCCCAACCCTTCCCGCCGTGTGATCTGGATTGAGAATGTTTCCTTTTTTGCTGACGCCAGCGCTGGAATTGTGAAGGGAATTCGGCCAAGATCTAGTTCATGATCTAGCAATAATCACGTTGTCTACGAAAACAGAGTTGGAGAACAGAAATGAGTGAGGCGGCAGTGGCGGCTTTCCCCGACGTGGAAAAAATCCAGTACGAAGGACCTGATTCCGATAATCCCTTGGCGTTTCGCTGGTACAACCCAGACGAGATCGTGGAAGGGAAAACGATGAGGGATCATCTTCGTTTTACCGTCTGCTACTGGCACACGTTTCGAGCCACCGGAAGCGATCCGTTCGGCGGTAACACGATGGTGCGGCCGTGGGACGATGGCTCAGAGTCGGTTTCCAACGCGTGCAATCGTGTGCGCGTGGCATTCGAGTTTTTTGAAAAACTGGGAGTTCCTTTTTACGCGTTTCACGACCGAGATGTGGCTCCCGAGGGCGGCAGCCTGGCGGAAACCAATGCTTATCTGGATGAAGTCGCGAAGGTCCTGAAATCCGAACAGGAACGATCGGGCGTTGGGCTGCTGTGGGGCACGGCCAACATGTTTTCGAATCCACGTTTCATGCACGGCGCTGCGACCAGCTGCAATGTCGATGTGTTCGCCTATGCCGCTGCCCAGGTAAAAAAAGCGTTGGAAGTCACCCATATGCTGGGTGGAGAAAACTACGTTTTTTGGGGTGGGCGTGAAGGCTACCAAAACCTGTACAACACCGATATGAAACGTGAGTTGGACCATTTGGCCCGCTTCTTTCATATGGCGGTCGAATACGCGAAAGAAATTGGGTTCACCGGTCAGTTCCTGATCGAGCCAAAACCGAAAGAGCCGACCAAACACCAATATGATTTCGACGTTGCAAATTGCCTGAATTTTCTTCGGGCCTACGACCTGATGGATGATTTCAAACTGAACATCGAAACCAACCATGCCACGTTAGCCGGGCACACGATGATGCACGAATTGGAATACGCGGGCATGCAAGGTGCGCTCGGTTCGATTGATGCCAATACTGGAGATCTGTTGTTGGGGTGGGATACGGATCAGTTTCCAACCGATTATTACTTGACGACGCAATCGATGTTGGTGCTGCTGAAATATGGTTTGGCGCCCGGCGGTGTAAACTTTGACGCCAAAGTTCGTCGCGAGAGTTTCGAGCCGATTGATCTGTTTTACGCCCACATTGGCGGTATGGACGCGTTCGCTCGCGGATTGAAAATTGCGGCCGCAATTCGAGCTGACAATGCGCTGCAGCACGTTGTCCAACAGCGCTACGCCAGCTGGGATTCGGAACTGGGAAGTAAGATTGAAAGCGGATCCATGGGATTCGCGGAATTGGAAGCGATGACACTTGCACGAGGCGATGCTTCGGCGAATTCAAGCGGTCGGCAGGAACTGCTGGAAAACATCGTCAATCGCTACCTTGACAAGGTTTGATGCCGTTGCACTTGGCAAAGGATCGCAAAAATCGACGGAGACCCCAAATCAAGGTGCGGTTAAGCTTACCAGCGCTCGTTGGTTAGCCTTGTTGCTCCAGGTCGCGCCGGTCTGACCGGACAGCCTGTCGTAGCTCGTTTGGCAAATCGGGAAACGCAGCCAGTACCCGAGCCCAGTTGGGAATGGCTTCGGCACCCGCGGGATTGGCGTAAAACTCTTGGCCGGCGGCGGTCACCCGATCAGCGAACGCCTCGATCGCGTGCTCTTCGGCGTGACGGTCATAGGCCAACACATTGATCAACGCGTCTGCATGGTATTGCCGGATCGCATCCTGTGCGCACCGCAAGTAAGCGGACCGCAGCGTTGTGAAGTGGCCTTCGGTCAGAACCATCCCCCGACTGGAGAGAGTTCGAAAGACCGTCGTCAGAATATCGCCGGCCATCTTCATCAAACCTTTGTCCGGATCATCAACGGACAGGCTTTGATGTTTGTGTTCGTAGAGACGGCAGAGGTCAACCTGGCAAACTCGTTTGACGGAGGTATTGCGAAAAACTTCGGCTAACGTCCCGATTTCCAGGCCCCAATCGCACGGAATACGGTTGGATCGGGCCAGGCCGGCAGTCACTGCGAACTCGCCCGCCAAAGGATAACGAAAACTTGCCAGGTAGCTCAGAAATGGGTCATCCCCATGGATCAGCATTAACGCTTTGAGCAACGGTGCGACCAGCAATCGAACCACGCGACCATGCAGTCGATCCGTCGCCCGTGCGTAATAAGCTTTGCAGAATTCAAAATCAAGGCTCGGGTGAGCCATCGGCAAGCACAGCCTCGCGAGGATCATGCGATCGTAGTCGACGATATCACAATCGTGTAACACAAATGCCTTGAGACTGGGGTCTCCCAACAGGTAGCCAAACGCGGTCCATGCTCCCCGCCCCTTACCCGGAACGGACAGATTGAATTCCGAGGCAACCAATTTGTCGTAGATTGCATTGAATCGCGGACCGTCGGTCCACAAGACTTCTGCTCGTTCGCCCAGCGGAGCGACTTTTTTGCACGTTTCACGATAGTCTTCGATCGACGGAGCAACGCCCAAAGTGACGGCAATGGTTTTCACGTACTTCGCGTCAACCAGTTGTTCTACGATTCCGGAAAACGGCTTGGCACGCATGTCCGAAGCTGTGACGGGAAGTATCAATCCAATCGCGAAGTCCTGGGTGATTTCGCATAACAGCGACTCAATTTGATCCAGTCTGGCAGTTTCCAGATCGTGAAGTGTTGTCACCAAGCCAGTTTGGGCGAAATCGGGCATTTATTACTCACTCCAGCAGATTAAAAACAACTATCTTAGCCAGGCGATTCCAAACGCAGGAATCGTGTACTCGGTGTCATCCACTGCCCGACCGGTAATTAAGTCCTGGCTGATTGCCGGACCGGGTAGCGCATCAACACATAAGGTTTGTGGTGTTTGTGAGAAGTTCGCGACGACCGTCACGTGTTCTGGCGTCGCTTCGTCTACTCTTTGAAAAACCAGCAATTGTTCATTGGGATGGTCAATCACAACCTGTTTGGCATCGGGGTGAAATGCGGCCAGGCGTTTGCGAACCGCAAGCAGCCCGCGGTATCGTTCGAAGACCCGCTGCGGCATGCTGTCCGCGTCAGCCAGCCGTCGGCTCAATTCTCCCACGTCGAACTTTCGCCGATTGATACGACGGGGAATCTGACTCTTTTCGGCAGCCTCAATATCGTTTCGCGTTCCAAACAGGGAATGAAAATAGATTCCGGGAATTCCTTTGACAGATAGCATGATTGCCTGAGAGGCCATGAAACGATCGATGCTGGGCCGTTCGGACTGGGTGTCTGTCAGCAACATATCCAGGTAGGTGACGTTCAATTCGTACGGCGATTCGGTGCCATCAGGCTCCCGCCTGGTACCGATCTTGCCACCCCGCGCGACCGCGTGTTTCACGATCCGATCCAGATTCTCTTGCGGGACCAGGCCTTCCAATGGTCGCACACCAATGCCGTCGTGGGACGCTGTGAAGTTGAAAAAAGTCGTGCCGGCAGGCGATTCACAAACGGTTTTCAACCAATTGCCCAAGGTACGGGTGTTTTGCTGGAGGTAAGCGTCAAGCATCAGCGGCGGCAAGCTGAACTGGTACACCATCTGCGCCTCATCACCATCGCCAAAATAGCTGATGTTTTCCGCGTGCGGCACATTTGTTTCGGTCAACAGCAACGTTTGAGGCGCAACCTCGCCGATGACAGTTCGCATCAATTTGACGATTTCATGGGTTTGCGGCAGGTGAATACAGGGTGTTCCGATCTCCTTCCACAGGAAGGCAATAGCGTCTAGACGAATGATGCGGGCCCCGTGACTGGCAAATAACAGCAGAATGTCGATGAACTCCGCCAACACCTGTGGGCAAGCGAAATTCAGGTCGACCTGGTCCTCGCTGAACGTCGTCCAAACGGATCTGACTCCATCAACCGTCTGTTTCTCGGTCAGCAACGGCAGGTTGCGGGGCCGGACAACTTTCGACAGATCCTCGTCCGGACTCGCTTCAACGAAGTACTCGGTAAAGGGCAATTGCCGATTCAGGTAACGTTGAAACCAATCGCTGTGTTGCGAGCAATGATTCAAAACCAAATCCAGCATCAAGTCGAAATTCTCATGAAGTTTGTCGATCTGGGACCAGTCACCGAGGCGTTCGTCAACCTGACGATAATCGACAACCGAAAATCCATCGTCCGACGTGTAGGGGTTGATCGGCAACAAATGTACGATGTTAATTACCGATTTGAGATCGTGTGCGAGCAGGAACTCTCGCAACACGTCGAGGGTCGGCCGGGATTTGTCATGCACGTTATCGCCATAACAAATTAACACGGCATCGGCCTGGTTCCATTGTGGCGGAGGACTGGCCGTAACAGGGCCTGAATACCTGTCGCAAACACGTTGAATTTCTTTTCGAATGGCCTCGAGATCGGCACCGGGATAGATCACTTCGAGATGTTGCTCGAGTTCCTGTACGAAAGCGCTTGCTGAGTCACGAATTGGCTTGGATGTCTCGTCGGGCCCAATGGGGTCAATCTTGTTGATCAATTGCTGACCTGCTTCTAGATACCGTCACTACTTAAAAACCCATTATAAAAGAAAACGACGCTGTTTGTTAGAAGACGCGATTGTTGCGCGACGCGGGGCATTCGAGCGATTAATCCACTCCAGTGACTTCCGAAACCAGTGCCCGCAACTTTCTCCTAAGCACGGAATAGCTGAAAAATCGTTTTCCCAATTCGTAGTTTTTTTCTACCAGGTTATCACGATATTGTTGATCTTCGATGACGCGCCGAACTTGCTCGACAACGTCATTGGTCAAGTAACCATTCATGCGGATGACTTCGAAGTCCTTCGGTTCGATATCGGCAATGAAAATGGAATAACGATTGACCAGTACCGGCTTTTTGTAATAGAAGGCTTCAATGAGTGCGTTGCCAAATCCCTCATAAGTACTGGGATAGGTGATAAAGTCTGCCTGGCTATAAGCATCCGCCAACGTGTACATCTTGTTGCCATTTTCGCTTCCACGTTCCTCGCTGATTCGATCACTGGCGATGCGAAGGTCGACACCACGTTTGTAGGCCAACTCCATCAGCGACTGGGCGTAATCGTTGCCCTCGTCACCGGACTCATGAGAGATGATCAACTTGCATTTGGGATTGTCGAGTTCAGCAAGCAACTGAATGGAATGTTCGATTCCTTTGCGGGGCACAATACGTGTCGGCTGAAGGAACACAATGTCATCGTAGGCCAAGCCCAAATCAGAACGAAACGTCCTGACGTATTCGTCCGGTTTGGGAGGAGGATTGTCAAAATCGAGAACGTTAGGCACCAGTACCGAAGCGGCACCGCGACGATGTGAGAGATCCTGCTGCGCAAAACTGTTGATTGTTGCATGTTGGATCGATGGAAGTGTCGGTGGGAAAGCCATTCCCAGGTAATCACCAACGGCATTGACTGAGAAACGATCTCTTTCCCAATAGAAATCATGATGATGTGCGATTGTCGGTATTCCCGTCTCCGCAATGTAGTTGGTCAATGCCAGACCAAGCGGGACGTTCATCGGAATACAGAGGGCATTTTGAACACAGAGAATGTCGATATCAAACTTGTCGACGAACTCGTACAGCGAAGAACGTAGGTAACCGCTGATCGCATGGATCATATCGGTCGTCGAAGCGCTGCGTCGCGTTTTGCCAAAGATCTTGGAATTGATGAACTGAATATCCTGGTGTTGGAAGTGGGCATGCGGGGCAAGCATGCTGAAACGCGGGTCGCGATCCAGTTTGCCGGCAAACCAATAACTCACGTGCTGGTCTCCCCACAGCACTTTGGCCCACTTGGCGCTCTCCAAGGAGACTCCGTCGGTACCCGCCAAGCGGGTGCTGACAAATCCGACTCGGTGCCCTCTTTCCGATTGATTCAACTGTGGTGATTTCGACATGTTGTTTCTAAGTTGGATTCGAGATGCATTCATCGATTTGAGTCAGTTCTGTCAAAATCAAGTCGACTGACGAAGCGGTCAAAGGTGGTCGGTGCTGGCCCCATCGCAAACTGCGTTGATCTCCAGCAAACAGTCCCACTTTAAAGCCAACGGTTTTGGCAGGCACCATGTCTTTCGTCATGTCGTTTCCCACGTAGAGCACCTGTCCGGGCTGGAATCCCATGTTGGCAATCGCGTAGGCAGCCCATTCATACAAGAAAACGTCCGGTTTGCCTCTACCAAAACTATAAGAAAAAAAAGTCAGGTCTCTTTCAAACCCTAGCTCCTCGATGTCCATTTGGCAAAAAGCCTCCAGGATTGGCCGAGTGTAAAACTGCGCGTTGCTGACAATGCCAATTTTCATACCATTCGTACGGATCAAATCGATGGTCTCCCGCATGCCTGGCATGGGGAAAACCGGGTTGGCAGCCAATTCGAACCGAATTGCCAATTCCTGAATCCATCTTTTGGAGCGTCTGTGCGAAAGATTACTGGAACTGCCGACGCCAGACTCGATCAGCTGTTTCCAAATTTGGATGATGTCGATTTCCGGATGTGGGACGGAATGCTGCCGCGCGACCTGATGCTTTTCCAGAACGGCACGTTTTAATTGCGTTTGCGCTGCCTTCATGTCCAATCCAACTTCGGACAGCATCTGGCTCAAACGACCAGCACCAATCTCATCACTGGTCCTTTCAAATTTCTCATCGGTCCCTACGTCACCGCTGGAACTGACCAGCAACGTACCGTAGATATCAAACATGACCACGCGGACGTCGGGCAGGTGTTGCAATCGCGGTTCCAGTTGCGTGGGGATCGGTTGAAGCGGCTTTGAATTTGCCAATACGATGGATGTCCAGTCCGGTGTTTGTCTCCGAGGCGGTTCGCTCTTTTCGAACCGGATCGGGTAAAATTCGTCCGGATTCAGAAAACATTGAACCATCTGGTTACCGTCCTCCTGCGACCGTAGTAACCGTGGTTCCGTCTTTGATAACCCGCGATAGACGTCTAAGACTTGGCGGCCAATGGTTCCAAAAGAAAAGCTTTGCTCGACCAGAAGGCGGTTGATTTCAACGGTCTTTTGGTCAACGCTGCTTTCAACCAGTCGTTGCCCCACTGGTTGATTTAATTGTTTCAAGTGAGCCCGAATCGAAGGATCGCGATACGCCGCACGAATAAAATCCTTTTGCATTTCCAAAGGCAATTTTGCAAAATCGATCCAGCCCTGTTCTCGGATCCGGTCAACCATTGCTGAAGCAGCATGTTGGTCAAACGGAAGGCCATAGGACTGGAAAAAACGTGACAAGATTTCCGACAAGATCGATTGGTAGTCTGACAGGAATAGCGATTCGAGCGGGACGCGGATGCTTTCATAAAGATTGTCAAATGAGATACCGGCTTCGACGAAATCTGCCGTGATCTGGGGAATGTCTCGGCCAATCAACGGCTTGCCGATCGCAAACGCTTCCAGGAACACCATGCCAAACCCTTCCGCCACCGAAGTCGTCAAGATCTGGTCCGCCGCCGAAAGCACATCCGGAAATTCGAGCTGGCTGCTGTTGCCCGCTTCAAACCACACCGGCAACCGTAGCTGGTGGGAAAGTTCCTTCCAGGATTCGTAAGCGGTTGACTCGACTGGGTTAAGTGGTGGAAGCGTTAGTCCGATTTGCACGGGCGAATTCGCCAGCAGCGTCAACAACAATGCTTCGCCAATGTTCTTGCGTCGGATGCCACGAACCGGATAAATCAGAAAAGGAGCCCCGGCATCAATACCCAGTTCGAGTTCCAGCTTGGCTTTGGCCTCCCGAATCGGGGTAAGTCCTTTGACTGCAGAAACTGGATTGGGAAGGTAATTAATCCGGGACAGCGGAATTCCCTGTGTCTGCAGGTAGGATGCATCCCTTCGATTGATCACACCATAAACGACGTGTTCGGCCGCGGGATACAGGAATTGAGCGAGATTCACTTTGGTACTGTCGGCCGATTCCTTCAACCGCTGATAATTGTCAGGGCGAAAGTCCTCCGCAAAATCATGAATCTGCAACAACATGCGGTAGCCCGCGTTCTGCAGCCTATGAATGGCCTCAATGAATGCCCAGTTTCTACCGAGCGAAAGGTTGTGAACATGGAGAATGCAGTTGTCGGTCTCAAGGCCAAAGTCACGAAAACGATTCTCAATACTTTCCGCCAATACCCGTCCATCGACAGTAGCTTCACACTCCTCCGCATAATCCAACCCTTCGACAACCACCTCGTGAAGGCGAATATTGGGAATCTCATCCGTGAGGGACTTCGGCCAGGCCGCCTTGCGGCCGCCGTAAAACAGAAACACGTCGAGAGTGTCGGGGCCAATCACTTCGTTCAGTGACCGCAGCTGATTCGCGATGACCTGAGTAACTCCGCCTCGATTCAGATGATGATGAAAAATTGCAACGTTCATGAAACTGCCAGCATGGACTTAGTTATGAAGAATCGTCGAAACGAGGGCGGAGGAAGGATGTTGTCGATATCAGTCAAGAAGTTCGCCGGTCGGCAGCTTAGGTGCTTGCTTGTCGAAAGCCTGACGCAACCGCAAATGGAATGCGAAACCACTTTTCCTCAGCCACTTCCGGCTCAGTGGCCTTCTCTCCGGTTAATGTTGATACAATTGATAGCTTCCTGTCCCACCAACCGAATGAGATCGACCCATGATACCGAATAAACTATTTGCCAGCTCGCTGGCGGCGTTTTTTGTTGCCTTCCTGTGCATTGGCTGCGCTGAGCCCGCCGATGAGAAACCGAAAAAAACCGGGATCATTGGCAAAACGACGCAGGATATCGGAGAGTACGATCCCTCCGGTGATGCGCAAGAAGCCGATCAGCAAGTCAAGTCGTCCGCCAATCCTCTGGCTGCTGCCGGAGCCTACGGGTACGCCGCTGGCACGATCAGCAAACAGACGGTGGAGCGAGCTCTGCAGTTGTTCAATGCGGAGCACGAACGTTATCCTAAAGATCATAGCGAGTTCATGGAAAAGATCATCAAGGCCAACAACATAGAACTGCCCGTTTTGCCGGGAGGTGATCAATATCAATACGATGTTGCCAATCATGAATTAAAGATTATCGAAGGCAGCAAGGAATAGACCGACTTGCATCAGCGATAGGTCTCTGCCTGGATAGCCATCTAAAAGCCTTGCGGCTCTAGTGCGTGAATAGGCAATGGTTGACCAGTATCGCCAGATCGAGAATCGGTTTGGCTCGCCTGACGATCACGCAGCTACGTAACCAGGTTTTCAGCCGCCGATCGCCAGATAGGGAATTGCCCCCAGGCTTCTCGATTAACCCAAGTGGACGATGAAATGGATTTCAAGCATTCGAATCCTTCCAACCGATCGGCGATTATGAATTACGGAGCCGAACCTATTTCCCAAACCGAAACACGATTTTGTGTTTGGGCACCGAAACATCGGGATTTGGCCGTCGAAGTTGTGCAGCGCTCGGGCGATCGAGAAACCGTGGTAACTTCGCAATCGCTCCAGCGGGAGGAGCAAGGAAATTTCTCCGGCGTCATCGAACAATGCCCGGTCGGATCCCTGTACCGGTATAAATTTCCCCGGAAACTCGGACGTCCCGACCCGTATTCTCGATTTCAGCCGTTTGGCGTGCACGGACCCTCGGAAGTTATCGATCCACGTCGTTACCAATGGAGTGATGCCGATTGGCGCGGTGTCAAGAAGCGTGACCTTGTCATCTATGAATTGCACGTTGGCTCGTTCACCGAACAAGGCACGTATGGCGCGGCAACTGAAAAGCTTGGAGAACTGAAAAATTTGGGAATCACCGCGGTCGAATTGTTGCCGGTTTCCCAGACCCCGGGGCGTTGGAATTGGGGATACGACGGAGTCAATTTTTTCGCACCGCGAAACACGTTTGGTCGACCGGACGAGTTGAAGGCATTTGTCAACGCCTGCCATGAGCACGAAATCGCCGTCATCCTGGATGTCGTCTACAATCACGTCGGTCCGGAAGGAAACTACCTGAATGAGTTTGGCTACTACCGCTCCAAACGGCATCGTACACCGTGGGGTGATGCGCTGAACTTTGATGGACGGGGGGCCGGTCCCGTGCGTGAGTTCGTGATTTCCAATGTGCTTTATTGGCTGGACGAATACCACTTCGATGGAGTGCGGCTGGATGCAATCCATTTCATGTTTGACGAATCAGAGTATTCCATCGTGGATGAGATTCGCGCACGAGTTCGGCACTACGCGGCAAGCGTTGATCGCGAGATTCATCTGATTGCCGAATCGAACATCTATGATCCGCAACTGGTCGGCGATTTGGCCGCCGATGGTCCTTACGATGCGATCTGGTCGGATTGCCTCATGCATTCGATCTATTCCCACGGATCTCCTGATGTCCGTCTGACCAACCGGCAGTATGTCGGCACCGCGGACCTCGTGTTGGCTTTGGAGCACGCCTACGTCTTTTCGGTTCCCCAAGCGGTTCGTGTCACCGAAGCGGATCGGCAGCGAAATCACCAAAACGGTGACCGGGAATACGTGCAGTCATTGATTATGGCTTTGCAAACACACGACAGCGTAGGAAATCATCCGCAGGGCAAACGGCTTCATCATTTGACCTGCCTTGAATTTCAGAAAGCTGCGGTGCCGCTAATCCTGCTCTATCCATCCATCCCCATGATTTTTATGGGTGAAGAATGGGCCAGCGAATCACCTTTTCCTTTTTTTGCCGATTTCGAAGATCCGCAGCTGCGACAAACCGTCGACCAGGGAAGAAAACACGAATATCCTCAGCACGATTGGCGGGATTCACCGCTGCCATCGGATCCGCGGGCATTTCTTTCCAGCAAGCTAAATCCGGAAACTTTCAATCACCAGATGCAGGGTTGGTATCGTCAATTACTGGCGTTTCGCAAACAGGGAACCGCGGAAGGGTGGCTGGACGTTAAATTCAAGCGAACGGACCACGACTTGGTCCAGCAAATTTTCCGGTTGGTGTACGAAACTCCCGACCAGCGCATCGTGATCTGTTCCCGATTGGCCGAACCAGAAGACGGGATCGCGACGGTTGAAACCGCACAAAAAGTGGAATTGCTATTGGACTCCAACAATCCGACCCCGTTGCCGTCTGAAATTCAAATCGACTTGCAACCGCGACATTGCTGTATTTGGGTGGAGCCAACTTGAACCCGGCGTATCTCAATCCAGCGGTTTCACCATCAAATCCTTAAAATAGACCTTGCTGCCAGGATCGTGTGCTTGCAGGGCAAACGTGCCGCTGGATAACTGTCTCTCGGGTCGGTCCAGATCGTCGGGCTCGGTGTAGTCGGAAATCGTATTGCCGTTAATCTTGACCACGATGCGTTTGTCTTCCACGACAATTTCATAGTCGAACCATTCATTGTCGTTGACCGGGGCTTTAAAGTTGTCTTGGACGCCGTACAGTCCACCCGTCTTTTTCGGATCCTGTTGAGTGTTGTTCACCTGGCACTCGTATCCCGTCTCGGGCCAGCCTTCGTCCTGGAACTTCGTATGAAAGTAGATTCCGGAATTGGCGTTGGGCAGTGTTTTGACTTTTGCCTTGAAATGGAAGTTTTTGAAATCCGCGTGTCCCTCGGGGCCTACATAGAACAAATGCGCGCGCGGGCCCTGGACCACGATACAGGCGTCTTCTACCTTGCAGGATGAGTGGTTTTCGCTGGAGTGCCAGCCCAACAGGTTTTCACCGTTAAACATGGATTGAAATCCGTCCTCTTGGGCCGCAACGTTGCAGACTCCGACAGAAATCATTCCCAACGCGATAACCAGATTCTCTAGCATGATGACCTCCTGGATGTGTTGTTGTGGGATGAAACAAGAATCAGCTCAGCCACCGATTCTAAACGCAGTTTTGCAACTCGTCACGACGTTGAAGCAACTGAGCGGCAATGCTGATGGCAATTTCCGCAGGATTGTTGTTGCCGATGGGTAGTCCCAGGGGACAGACCAGCGATTCTGCAAGATCGCGTTGGATGCCCGATTCGCAAAGCTCACGTACCAAAACGCCACGTTTGCTGCGACTGCCAATGGCTCCCAAGAACGCCGGCTGAATTCCCGATTTGAGAATGGCTGCCAGGATCGGTCGATCTGACGAATGGCCCATCGTAACGCAAATGACAAAATCACGTTCTTCGATTTCCCGGACAAACGCAATCATATCCCGCTCGTGAAGCGCTTGCAGTTGGTTGGATTTGGGCAAACGGTCGAGCCACTCTTTGCGCGAATCAACGCAGACAATTTGACAGTTCAGTGTTAACAGGCAACGTATCAGGGACTGGGAAACGTGGCCGGCTCCAAAAACAATGATCCGCCAATCGTTGCGATTGTAAACTTCGAAAAACAACTTGACCAATCCGCCGCACGTCATGCCAACGTCCTTTTGCAGATTCCATTCAAGCAGCCGGGTTGAGCCCGCATGGGAATCCTCGATCATGCCCCGCGCGAATTCGATCGCCTGATTTTCGACTTTTCCGCCACCCACGGTTCCATACGCCAACCCGTCAGCGGTGACCAGCATCTTCGAACCCGGGTCCTGCGGAGTACTTCCGGTGGCTTCGACCAGGGTGACCTGCACAAACGCATTGCCGGATTCGGCAAGCGCGGCGAGCGTTTCGATAAAGGTCGGGGTTTCAGCCATGACATCCGAATTGCTTGGGACGATTCGAGAAGGTCGCTCAATGAGTTGTCGGTATTCTCCCGGTCGCTTGTTGAGCCATGAGGCAGCGCAAAATTTCTTCGCTGGTTGCCGGCAATGAAAATTCGGGATCGACATCATTCGGCAAAAACGACAACGCGTGTTTCACGGCGGCCCAGACGGAGACGCCCAACAGAAACGGGGGTTCGCCAACTGCCTTGCTCCGTCGGATATTGTGAATGTTGTCTGCGTTCGGGAACAGTTCGCAATTGAACACCGGAGGTACGTCGGTGACCGCAGGGATTTTGTATGTCGTTGGAGAATGGGAAAGTAACTCGCCGTCTTCGCTGTAAACCAGGCATTCTGACGTCACCCAGCCCAAGCCTTGCATAAAACCACCCGTAATCTGGCCCATGTCGACGCCGGGATTGATTGATTTACCGATGTCCATCAGCAAATCGACTTGAGGCACCAGCAATTCACCGGTGAAACGGTCGATCATGACTTCCGCCACTGCCGCACCGGTCGTGTAGTAAAGGAATGGGTTTCCCTGACCCGTTTTTCGATTGAAGTCGACACCTGGCGTGATGAAATAACCACGCGCACCGAGATCAATCCGATCCCGATGAGCCCGTGCACAAAGTTTTTGCGAAACTCATCTCATGGTGAGGAGCTCGGCTGTCCCGCACGAGCCCATCAACAAACTCAACATGTTGTGGCGATGCAACCAAGCCGGCGGAATCAGATGCGAATACCGCAGCAGCATATTTCGATAGTCGACGGCGGATTTTTCGGCAGGCCTTCACCGCTGCCGCCCCATTCAGATCCGTTCCCGCCGAAGCGGCGGTGGGGGAGGTGTTATTGTTCTTTTCTGTCGACGTTGGCATCATGATGACGTCGGGGTAGGGGACCCCCAGTTCGTCCGCCACAAGCTGTCGAATTTTGGTGTTCAGGCCCTGGCCCATTTCCGTGCCACCGGTCGATACTTGCACCGTTCCGTCGCTGTAAACGTTGACCAACGCGTTAGCTTGATTGAGGAATTTACTTGTAAACGCAATGCCGAATTTAACGGGCGTCATGGCCAACCCCCGCAAGTGAATTTCGTCTCTGGCATTGAATGCCGAAATCTCATTCAGCCGGGCAGCGTACTGAGACCTTTCCGCCAGCTGAGTCATCATTGTGAAGATATGGTTTCGATCGAACAGCTGACCGTAAGGCGTGACGTTGCGAGGGGCTTCGCCGTACAAGTTTTTCATTCGCACTGCCAGCGAGTCGATTTCAAGATTGACGGCGATGCGCTGAATCACATTTTCGATGGCAGCCACTGCCTGCGGCCCGCCAAAACCGCGAAACGCAGTATTCGGTGGAAGATTGGTAAAACAGACTTGCCCGTTGACTTCGACGTGTGGAAGGAAATAGGCATTGTCGGCATGCAGGAGTGATCGTTCCATTACCGCGGTGGAAAGGTCGGCGGCCGAACCACCATTGGAAAAGAAATCGAACTTGAGACCTTCGATTGCTCCGTTGGCGTCAAACCCGACTTTCCAATCGACGAGATATTGATGCCGTTTGCCCGTGATTCGCATATCGTCGTCTTTGTTATAGATGATCCGGGCAGCGCGCCCTGTTCTCTGAGCGACCAGTGCTGCCATCATCGCCGGAATTGCGGCCTGTGTCTCTTTGCCACCGAACGCGCCTCCCATTCTTTTGCAGACACAGACGACCTGGTGCTGCGACAAACCGAGGACCTTGGCCACGACGGCCTGAATTTCCGTGGGATTTTGTGTGGATGAATGAATCAGAAGCTGACCTTCTTCGCCAGGGTAGGCCAATGCTGCTTGTGATTCAAAATAGAATTGCTCCTGCCCTCCGATTTGAAACGTGCCTGCAAGGGTGTGGGTTGCCCCTTCGATGGCGCGATCAGGGTCGCCTCGTTTTATCTGCCGCCGAGGTCCAATCAGGCGATCGGACCTGATGGCTTGCTCAATCGAAAGAATCGGCGTTGATTCTACGACGTCGATTTCGATGGCGGCTCGACCGGCCGCAAGTGCTTCTGGATTTTCCGCGGCCACGACGACGACCGGTTGGCCAACGTAGGAGACTTGCGAATCGGCAAGGAAGGGCTCGTCGTGAAACAATGGGCCCCAGATATTGCGGGCCCCCACATCTTTGGCAGTGAACGCCGCCACGACACCGTCAATCGAAAGCGCCGCGGTCGTGTTGATGGATCGGATTTCACCGCATGCAACCGGGCTTCCCGCAAACGTGACCAGCAATTCGTCCTTTCGAAATGGCAGGTCATCGATATACGGTGCCGTACCGGTAACGTGTCCAGTTGCCGAATCATGGGGGATCGTTTTGCCAACAGAATTCATGGTTTTTCAAATGGAGGGTTACATTGCCTGAGGTTGCCACGCGAATCGCTCAATAAAATCCTCGCACCGAGTTTGGTCTTTCCTCTCGATTTCAAACATTGATCGCCGGGTGTTGCGACTCAAAAAAATACTTCATCAGCACGTTTCTGGCCAAATGGTACCGATAGTCCGAACTGCCGCGAACATCGGTAAGCGGTGTTATTTCATCAACGGCAATGTCACCAGCGCGTTGAAACGTGTCCTGCGAGAACGGTTGGCCGACCAGATAGGCTTCCGTGTTTCTCATGCGAACGACCGTTGGCCCGACGGCTCCATAGGCGATTCTGGCGTCCTGAATCGTATCGTCAACAGACTCGATATAGATGGCCGCCGTGAAAGTGGAGATGTCCATGTCCCTGCGCCGTGAGATTTTGTATAGCCGCAGTGCTTTTGGAAACTTGGGGAGAGGGATTTCGATGCGAGTTAGCAGTTCTGCCGGACGCAGGTCGAGTTTTTTGTAATCAAGATAGAACTGATCGATGTCAATTTTCCGATCACCGCCGGGACCGGTCAAATTGAGCGTCGCATCGCAAATATACAAAAAAGGAATCGAGTCGGCGATCGGAGATGCGTTAATCAAGTTGCCACCGATGGTTCCAACGTTTCGAATCTGTGGCGATCCAAATACAGAGATGATCTGACTGAACTGTGGCATTCGTTGACTGGTCGCTGCTTCCAAAGTAGACCAATTCACCATCGCCCCGACAATGATTTTGTTTGAATTCGCGGTGATATCGGCAAGTTCTGCAATCCGGCCCAGATCAATGAAGTTCGCTTTCTCCAATCGACCTTTGTTAAATTGCACGCCCAGATCAGTCGCGCCAGCGATGACACGGCAATGAGGATTCTTCGCCAGAATCTCTACGGCCTGGCCCACCGTGTTCGGGCAATGGACCTCGAAAACCGTGCCTGGCTGGCTGGTGGTATCCCGGACCCGGATCGGATCCTGTCGTTGATCGGGGGCCGTTTGCGATAAAAGCTTTGCTGCCGGATAAAGTCGATTCATGTCCGTGTCACGCGAGACGTCCGGTTGGCAGGCAGCGTCAATAATCGGCGAATAGCCTGTGCACCGACAAAGATTACCAGTCAAGCCATATCGAATCTCGGAGACCGAAGGCGAATGGTTGTTTTGCAACAACCCGGTCATCGCCATCACAAAACCCGGTGTGCAAAACCCGCATTGCGAGCCGTGACAATCAACCATGGCTTGCTGGACACCGTTAAGTCTCTCGCCTTCGCTGGACAGGCCCTCGACGGTGACAATGTGAACGCCGTCCAGTTGAAACACGAAACGAATACACGAGTCGATGGGCCGGTATTCAAATCCCGCAGCTGCCGGAGCGGAAGGACCGCTCAGTTCGCCATTGTCTCTGCCGGTATCCTTGGATTCCAGAACGGAGAAACCGCACAATACGGTACACGACCCGCAATCGCCTTCGCTGCAGACAACTTTCGTGCCGCACATTCCCATCCGCGTTCGCAAATAGTCGGATAATGTCAAAAATGCATCGTGACCGCGAACCTCTAGTTTTTGGCCATTCACAAAAAATGAGATGAATTCGCGCATACATATTCCTGGAGTTGATCGGCTGCCATTGGTCCATTGTCAATATAACCGACGAAACTGGCTCCGTTCTATTGATCGACGAACAGATCGACGAATGCAAACCTGTCGACATCAAACAGGCCTTGGTCACTTAGTTTCAGGGACGGAATCACCAGTAATGACATGAACGAAAGCGTCATGAACGGTGCTCGCAACTCACATCCCAACAGTTTCGTTTGGCGATCCAACAAATGATAAGTTTCACCCACCACCTGGCAGCATTCGGTGGACATCAATCCGGCCACCGGCAGCGGCAGGATTTCGACCGCTTCATCAGTCGCTACCGACAAACCGCCCGAATGTTTGATCACGGAATTGATGGCATGGCACAGATTGATATCGGTGGTGCCGACGGCAACCACATTGTGGGAGTCG
This sequence comes from Pirellulaceae bacterium, assembly GCA_942492215.1. Classification (GTDB taxonomy): domain Bacteria; phylum Planctomycetota; class Planctomycetia; order Pirellulales; family Pirellulaceae; genus Mariniblastus. Next base: position 211,883 of record CALODY010000026.1, on the reverse strand, counting down.
TGGGCCACGGAAGACGCAATTGCCCCTTGCTTGATTCCGAAACCACGCACGAATGCGACGGCGGGTTTGGCAGGCTGGTAACGGTTAACGACAACCAGCTTGAGCAGGTCGCTCGGTGGGTCGGCGATTGCTATGCCGTCCTGCACATGAGCCGGTCCGATCATTGACCGCGTCATCAACTGGCCGTCGATCGCTTGTATGATTCGAATCCGCGGCGACGTTGCGATGACCGCCAAGTCGCCGGGTTCGATTGGCTCGGCTCCAAATCGGTTGATGGTTTTGGGTAGCCCCGACGGTAACAGGCAGTTGCCATCCCTCGCAACCAGTTGGCCACCGATGTAGGTTTCCTGGACGTGGAATTCGACCAAATCCTCGACCAGCACGAAATCAGCGGGATCACCCAACTGAATCAGTCCTACGTCGAGCCCGTAATGCTGGATCGCGTTTGCCGAACTGGCCCGCAAGACATTCATCAGGTCCCGTCCATTGGCGACAGCGCGGGCGGCAAGCTGATTGATGTGGCCGAGCAACAACTCGTCCGGGTGTTTATCGTCGCTGCAAAACATCACCTCATGAGGGTATTCGTCGATGAGAGATTCCAAAGCATCGAAATTGCGCGCGGCGGAGCCTTCCCGAATGGCGATTTTGCAACCGGCCGAAAGTTTGTCGAGGGCTTCTTCGCGAGTGGTGCATTCGTGATCGGTGGTGATGCCCGCCGAAACGTAGCGGGCTGCGTTTTCACCACGCAAGCCTGGCGCGTGACCGTCGACGGGTTTGTCGCGTTCCAGTGACGCGTTGATCTTGGCCATCACATCGGGGTTGCGATTCAGCACGCCCGGGAAATCCATCACTTCACTCAGATAGCCGATGCGGGAATCGTCCAGCAGTTTCGTCACCGCGGCAAAATCCAGTTCGGCTCCGGAGGTTTCGAATGGGGTCGCCGGAACACAGGCTGGCGCACCAAAATGAAACTTGAAACTCGTTTGAGCTGCATCCTGCAACATGAGTTCCACGCCGTCGATCCCACAGACGTTGGCAATTTCATGTGGATCCGAAACAGTCGCCACAGTGCCGTGCAACACGGCCGTGCGTGCAAACTGACTGGGAAGCAACATCGAGCTTTCGATGTGGATGTGGGAATCGACAAAGCCAGGTATGAGAAAACCGGTGCAAGTGTTCCTGTTTGCCGATTGGATATCGATGACATGGCCATCACGGACGGTTACGGTGGCCGGTTCAATGGACCCGGTGAGAATGTCAACGCGATTGGCGGTAATGGAAAATTGATTGGAAGGCATAATTGTCTTGGGTTGGAGACGGGATCTCAGAACCGTTTTGTCTTCTGACGCGCCGGCTTTGATATCCGAAGCCTATTAGCATTATCATCTCCACGCGAGTTACGACTACCCCGATCGTCCGTTGTAGACCGGTTGCCCACTTTGAGCAAAATCACGAAAGACTTTGCAGGCTTCGTCGGCCAGGATATCTTCGATCACCTCGATGCCACGTCGCCTCAGTTCGGCTTGCCATTCCGGATGGATTGGGCCTTCGTCAAAACCGGCAATTTTTTCGATTTGATTTCCAGCTGCACCGACAACGAGGCTGCGAACGCCGGACCAGGGAATGGATCCGAAACACATCGCGCAGGGGCGCCCGTTAACGACCAGTTGGTGGTCCGGCAGCCCAGGTCCTCCGAGATCAAAGGTCTCAAGAATCTGCTGCGCCAACGAGATCGCGACAATTTCCGCGTGCGCCGAAGATGCGTTGCAAGGGACGACTCGGTTGACTCCGATCACGATGACTTTGCCAGACTCTCTTTCAAAAATTCCAGCCGCGAAAGGTCCCCCCGTGTTTCGTGCAAAATTCGCCTGCGAAAAATGAATCACCGTGCGCATCCGATCTTCGAGGTCGGGAATAAACGCCGGAAGGTTGTGATTTTCTTCGACAGCCCATGCCGGCAAATTGATTTGAAAGTTCATGACGGCATTGTAGGTCAACGTATCGGAACCTCAAAATAGAAACGAGCTTGTACGGGTGGCAGCTGGAGTCTTGGCTTGACGAGAAGGATCGCCGAAACAGGCAACCCGTATTCCTCAAGGAGGTCTCGCCCATGTGAGAATATTCCGCTTACTTGCCACCAGTGGGACAATGCTGGTCAGCGATTTCGCCGACGAACCAACGCGTTCCCCTAACGGCATTGCCAATCGGAAATCGTCTTATGCCTGCGGAACGTGAGCGAACTTGGTCAATATTTCATTAAACGTCGCGCTGGGACGCATCGCGGCGGACGCCTTGTCCTCATCCGGGAAATAGTAACCACCGATGTCTTGCGGCGATCCCTGAACCGAATTCAGTTCCTCAACAATCTTGACTTCCTGTTCCGCCAATTCCTTGGCCAGAGGTGTGAAATACGCTTTTAGTTCCGCGTCTTCGTTTTGCTCAGCTAGCGCTTGAGCCCAGTAAAGCGCCAGGTAGAAATGGCTGCCGCGATTGTCCAGCTCATTAACTTTCCGCGACGGCGATTTCCCGTTTTCGAGAACCTGACCGGTTGCCCAATCCAATGCGTCGGCGAGGACTTGTACTTTGGGGTTATCGGTGGTTTCTGACAGGTGCTCTAACGAAGCGGCCAGTGCCAGGAACTCGCCCAATGAATCCCACCGCAAGTGGTTTTCCGCGTTGAATTGCTGCACATGTTTGGGGGCCGATCCGCCAGCGCCGGTTTCGAAAAGACCACCGCCATTCATCAAGGGCACGATCGAGAGCATTTTGGCACTCGTGCCCAGTTCAAAAATCGGGAACATGTCAGTCAGATAATCGCGCAACACATTTCCGGTTACCGAGATCGTGTCCTGGCCGTTCTTGAGGCGCGTGAGAGTAAATCGCATCGCCTCGACTGGGGACATGATTTCAATCTGTAAACCGTCGGTGTCATAGTCCTGCAAATAGATGTTGACTTTCTTGATCAACTCGGCGTCATGGGCCCGGTTTTCGTCAAGCCAGAAGACGGCCGGCGCGCCTTTTCCACCATCGTGTTTCCGGGCGCGGCTAACAGCCAGTTTGACCCAATCGCGAATCGCTGCGTCTTTCACCTTGCACATCCGCCAGATGTCACCCTTGTTGACGGAATGCTCCAACAAAACGTTCCCGGCCTCGTCGACGACGCGGACCGTGCCGGAAGTTGATACTTCATAGGTCTTGTTGTGAGACCCGTATTCTTCTGCCTTTTTCGCCATCAGCCCCACGTTGGGAACCGTGCCCATCGTTGTCGGGTCAAAGGCGCCATTCTTTTTGCAGAACTCGATGGCTTCCTCATACAGGTCGGCATAGCTGCTGTCAGGAATGACGGCTTTGGTGTCTTGAGGTTTGCCTTCTTTATTCCACATTTTGCCCGACGTTCGAATCATGGCCGGCATCGAAGCGTCGATAATGACATCGCTGGGAACGTGCAGATTGGAAATGCCCAGGTCCGAGTTGACCATTGCCAGGTCCGGTCCATTTTCATAGGCCGTTTGGATGTCAGCTTCGATTGCCTCTCTCTTTTCGTCTGGCAGGTCATGAATCGCATCCAACAGGTTGCCCAATCCGTTGTTGACGTTGACACCGGCCTCCGCCAGGGCGTCCGCGTGATTATCAAACACATCCTTGAAATAGATGCGAACCGCGTGACCGAAGATGATGGGATCGGATACCTTCATCATCGTGGCTTTCAAGTGCAGCGAAAACAACACACCCCTTTCTTTCGCGTCCTTGATCTCGGCGGCGAGGAAGTCATCGAGGGCGGCAACATCCATCACGGTGGCGTCAACGATTTCGCCGGCCAAAACAGGAACGGATTCTCTCAGCCTCTTTACGTTGCCGTTCTTTTCGACCAATTCAATAAAGACGGATCCGGGCTTTTCGATCGTGATCGATTTTTCATTGGATCGAAAATCGTTGGTCTTCATGGTCGCCACGTGGGTTTTCGAATCAGCGGACCAAGCTCCCATCGAGTGGGGGTGCCGTCGTGCGTATTCTTTGACGGCTTTAGGGGCGCGGCGGTCCGAGTTGCCTTCCCGAAGCATCGGATTTACGGCGCTACCAAGGACTTTGGCGTAACGCGACTCAATGGCTTTTTCTTTCGGCGTCTCTGGCTCGTCGGGGTAATCCGGCACGTGATAGCCTTTGGCCTGGATCTCTTCGATGGCAGCTTTGAGTTGTGGCACCGAAGCACTAATGTTGGGAAGTTTTATGATGTTGGCCTCTGGGATCTTTGCCAACTGTCCCAGTTCTTCCAACGCATCGCCGATCTTTTGTTCTTCCGTCAGATTGTCCGGAAAGTTGGCAATGATGCGGCCTGCCAGCGAAATATCGCGAGTCTCAACGTCTACACCACAAGCTTGAGAGAATGTTTTGATGATTGGCAGCAAGGAGCGCGTGGCTAATGCCGGCGCCTCGTCGGTGAGCGTGTAGATGATTTTCATGGCAGGATTGTCGGGTTTTTTCGGTGATTGGTCGATGTGAGTTACAAGTTCTACAATTTTGTGGTAATCCAAACTAGGTTAGGCCTGGTGCGTGTTCGCTTCCCGCAATCTCCCTTTCCGTGTTCGCTTCCCCAGGCCCACGCCTAATATCGTGTTTTGCCTAACACTTCGAGTTGACCATGCGTTCCAACCAAAAGATTGACATACGCGGCGAATCGCCTTTCCCAAGAAAGAGGATTCACCAAGGGACTAGCGGCTAACCCGGCGAGGTGTATGGATTGTTCGAACATCAAACGAACTCATGCCGGCGCGTCGGGCAGCCTCGATTCCCAAATCGGCATCCTCGAAGACGCAGCAGTCGGTGGCAGGCGTATTGAGGCGACGCGCTACCTCGAGAAAGACATCGGGTTCTGGTTTGTGGCGATGCGTATCTTCGGAACCAACAACGCAATCAAAGAAGCCCTCCATATCGATGTGCTCCAAAATTTGTAACACCACGTCTCGGCCGGAGCCTGATCCCACTCCCATCGGGTGAGTCTTTCGATGCCGCCTGGCAATGTCGACAATGGGCTCGATTGGCTGAACATCGGGGATTTTGTTTAAAAATTCCTTTTCTTTTTCGTGAGCAATGGATTCGGCATCCCCTGAGAGCCCTTGTTCGTCGAGCAAAATTCGGACGATTTTTGCCGTTGGCTGGCCCGCCATGGAATAAAACCGGTCTTCGCTAAATTCGATTCCATGGCGTTCGAATGTCGTTCGCCAGGCGATAAAGTGCAGTGGCATGGTATCGGCCAAAGTTCCATCGCAATCAAAAATCAAGCCTTGGGCCTGCGTGAATTCCATCCGCGAGTCCTCGTGGGGATAGTGGTAAATGAAGTCTTTAAATTGCTGCGGCGATAAGCGGAACATGATTTCCGCTTGTCCCCGGCGAAAAGTCCGAGACAACGAATCCTCTATCGGAAATTAGGTTTTGAGAACCAACGTCCAACAAGGAATCTTCAAAACCGAAGTGGCGAAAGCTACTTCGTCGAGAACCGGAAGACCGTCGTCGTTTTATACTCTTCGCCGGGTTTCAAAATGCAGGACGGAAAGTTCGGTTGATTGGGGCTGTCCGGATAGTGCTGGGTCTCCAGGCAAAACCCACCCCGACGAACATAAGGTTTTCCCGATTTACCTTGAAGGCGACCGTCAAGAAAATTACCGCAATAAAACTGAATGCCGGGTTCGGTTGTTCGGATCTCCATCATGCGTCCGGTCGTCGGTTCATAGACCGAGGCGGCCAATGCCAAACCTGCTGCCGAGTTTTCATTCACGTACTCTTGCCAAAACTTGATCTGTTCTTTTACCGCCTTGGTTTCGGGATGATTCGGTCCAAGTCGCTCCGCCATTTGGGCTAGTTCGATCTGAAGATTGCTAATGTCTTTCCCTATTTTCTCTTTGCCTGCTTCACCTCGATCGATAATCCAGTTGTGATCATATCCGCCGCCGAACTTGAGTTGCTCGTTGTCCTGCTCAATGTCGCGACCGATCGGTTTGGGGGCGGTAAAATCAAACGGTGTTCCCGCCACTTCTGTCATGTCACCGGTAGGGATCATCGTCTCGTCAACCGGCGTGTACTTGCTTGCGTTCAACATCAACTCGTGGTCAAGAATCTCTCCTTCGCCCTCGCCCTTGAGATTGAAATACGTGTGCTGGGTCAGGTTGACCGGAGTCGCCTTGTCCGTCGTAGCCAAGTAATCCACGGAAAGTTCATTTTGATTGTTGAGTTTGTAGACAACTTTGCAGTCAAGGTTTCCCGGGTAACCTTCCTCTTTGTCTTTCGCGAGATAGCTCAATTCGACGCCGCACCAACCGGGCCCGGAAATCGGTTGCCCATCCCAGACGACTTTGTCAAAACCGATGATGCCACCGTGGAGATGGTTCGGCCCATTGTTCGTTGCCAGCGTATACTCCTGTCCGTCAATCGAGAATTTTCCTTTGGCAATTCGATTGCCATAGCGACCAACGATGGCACCGAAGTACGGTTTGTTGACGGCATTGATGTAATCTTCGACAGTGTTGTAGCCAAGCGCGATATCCCCGAGGTTGCCATCACGATCCGGTGTCAGAATGGACGTAATGATTGCGCCGAAATTCGTTACCTTCACAGTCACGCCGTTGGCGTTGCGAAGCGTGTACAGATAGATTTTGTCAAAATCATCGATCGTCACTTGCTGTGCGGCAAGTGATTGACAAAACAGGCAAATGCCAATCAAGCAAACGAACAATATTCTCACGATGCAACTCCGAAAATCCAAACAGCAAAAACGTCATTGAGCCGACCACGCAATTATAACGGTTTTAAAAGTCCAAGTTGCCATCCCAGTTTTCCGTAGCCGCGGCCCCAATTTGAGTCGAGAATTGCTTGAAATAGAAACTGCAGATTTTCGGGATCAACCTCCAGATTTTGATCGTGTCCGGTTCGAATCAACTCTCCGTGACTGATCGAATCGGTCCAACTGAAACTCGGAAATCGAACATTAGCGACACCAGCAAATGGGACGTCCGGAGAGGTGGCAAGTTCCTGCCATTTTCCTGAGAGTGAGTCTGCAATATAGGCCTTGCAAAATCTGCGTCCGCGACCGCCGCTTTTTCCTTGCGCCTCGATCAACGTCAGGAACTGATTTTGGCCCGCCAAACGATATGTGTGGCTGGCTTCACAGAAATCGCCGGTCAATGCAGTCACAGGTCTGCCAAATCCGTTGGGGAAATCTGAAAACCTGGTTTCCGATCCATGCGAGTCGACCGTCGCGAAATCGTTCCAGTACCTTGGAGGTGCGGCTGGATGGGGATTGCGCCACAACCGAATTGGTGATCGCGAGCAAAGCGATGGCGATAAGCGGTTTTAGCATGATGTTTTCAATTTCTAGCTTGCCCCGATTCCAAGATGGAGGTGCTTAATTCGTTTCGCAATGGCAAACCGTCATTTCCAGATATCGTTGGGATCAATTGGTTCGCCCTCCCAGATCCATCGTTCGTCTTCCTTCCACAATACGCGAGCCTTACTGCCTGGCGCGAGTGGAGCACTCTGTCCAGGCGCCAATTTGGCCAGTTCGTCCTTTCTGTTCGCGAACGCCGGATCGTCTGTCAGGTTTTTCCATTCGTTTGGATCCTTCTTCATATCGTAAAGTTCTTCCGAACCGTCGGCGTAAACGATGTAACGCCAGTTCTCGGTTCGCACGCCATGATTGCCCGGGTTGTGAGTCGTGATGGCTGGCCAGCGGCGTTTTGCATCCGAGAGGTTGAGTTGCGGCACCAGGCTGTGGCCTTCCAATTCGTTTCTTGCCGGAAGTCCGCACATCTCCACCAGGGTTGGATAAATGTCCAGCAGTTCGACAGGTTGCTCACAGTTGGCACCATAAACCACACCCGGCCCGGCAAAGATCAGTGGCACGCGCGCCGAACGGTCCCACAACGTGTTTTTTCCAGAGATTGACTTCTCACCGAGATGCCAACCGTGATCCGACCACAGCACAATGATGGTGTTGTCGGCATGGCCACTCTTGTCCAACGCATCCAGCACACGGCCGACCTGGCTGTCAACGAAACTGACGGAGGCAAGATAGGCGCGGACAAGTGGTTTGAGTTGGTTGGTTTCTCGCAGCCAGCTCAATCGAGGTTCGGGTAACTTCCAGTGGAGGTACCAGGAGAAATCCGGCGTATCGTCGCGATCGCCATCGAGAATCGGCGGCAACTGAAGAGTCTCTTCCGGATAAAGGTCAAACCATTTCTGCGTCGCGTAACAGGGAACGTGCGGGAGAAAAAAACCGACCGCCATATAGAAAGGTTCGTCTGGCGGAATCGAATTCAGTTGACCCACCGCCCAGCTGGCGACAATCCAGTCGCCTTTGTCTTCGTCTTGGTGCGGAAACGTACCCCAATCCATCAGTTGATGGTTGCCCATTGGTGTTGGCGGAATCAGTTTTTTTTCAGGTCGCGCACCAACGCTTGCCGGCGGCCCCCAAACATCAAACTCGCGTTCCTGGCCTTTACCACGACCATTGCCGCCATGATAGATTTTACCTGCCGTGTACGTTTTGTATCCATGTTGCTTAAAGTACTGCGGCATCGTGACCAGGTCCTGTAACTCATCGACGTTGCGAAACCAGGGAGACAATCCGTAAATTCCTGTGGTCGACGGGCGCAGGCCTGTCATCAAACTCGTTCGGGATGGATTGCAAAGGGGACTTTGACAATGGGCGTTTTGAAACGTTGTCCCACGCGCTGCCAGTTTGTCCATCGCTGGCGTCTGGACTTGCGGGTGTCCTTTCAGCGGTCCAACCCAATCGTTGAGGTCGTCAATCGCAATCATCAGCACGTTGGGCTTCGCAATCGTGTCGGCTGGCTTCTCTGCAGCGAAAGTAAACGCAGGCAAACTTAGCAGCCAACAGAGCAATAACAAATGGTTCCGAATCATGAACATGCGATTAATCGATTCGTTGTGGGCAAGATTTGCCGATATTCTAACAGCTTTGAACAACGCTGCAGAGTTGTTGAACCGTGGACCACACGACAGTTGTTCAACGAAGTAAGCCAACGGCGACATCCGCCTATTCGCTCAAGCTCTCGGCGTTTTTTAGGCATTCCATCACGACTCGAATATCGTTGTAGCTGACTTTTTCATCCAGCGCGACAAAGATCGGTTTGAGAGGTCCGACGCCGACCTGCTCGATAGCCGCGGTAACGTTGACGATGGTTTCAGATTCGACCCAACGGCCGGGATCAGTGATTTTTTTGTGGCGGATGTAAGCCTGCAGGTAACCGTGGGTTGTGGACTCAGCCCGTTGCATTTGCTGGGCGACCTCGGTGACGGAAAGTCCCTGATCGAAAAGCTCGAAAGACTGACAAGAGACTCGAGACGGACCTTTCGCGACGGCGACAGGCGTTTTGTTTGGCAAGGCGGTTTCCATGTCGAATTCGAGTCCGCTTCGATCGCAGTACTGGCGAATTGCGTCGAGAAACAAGGCTCCAAAGTCGTTCAATTTCTGCTCGCCCACTCCATGCAACATCCGAAAAGAGGTCAATGTCGAAGGTCGTCGCCGGGCCATGTCCCGAAGCGAAGCGTCACTGAACACGACATACGGAGGCACATTTCGGCTGCGTGCCTCTTTGCTACGCAGCATGCGCAATTCGTCGAAGAGATCCTGATCGACGCCGGCCCAGGAGGCGGTGCTCTTGGAGCGATCTTTGGTTGTCTCCGGCACTGAGGGCTTGGTCAAACGAGGAACGATTTCGCCGCGCAACAGCTGGCTTCCTTTCTCGGTAATCTTCAGCACGTTGTATTCGCCGGTTTTCGCCAAAATGTCTTGACTGATCAGTTGTTCCATCCATTCTCGAATCGCACGGCGTTCTCCGGGCTCAAACAGTCCATAGGTGCTCAGTTTGTCATGTTTGTTTTGCAACACTCGTTTGTCACTCGAACCAACAAGCACCTGCGACACGTACTCAGCGCCGAAACGTTGCTCGACCCGATAGACGCAAGACACGATCTTTTGGGCCAGGATTAACGGATCAGCAACGAATTCCAATTCGTCAAGACAGACATCGCAAGCTTCGCAGGATTCGGATTCCAGTGTTTCACCAAAATGCCCTGCCAGCGCAGCGTGGCGGCATTGCACCCCATTACAAAAACTGCTGATCGCCTGCAGAGATTGGAGAGCACCCTCGCGACCTGCGCTGGATTCCGAATTGGAAATCAAACGTTTCCAGGAAACGAAATCGCCGCCGCCAAAGAACAGCCAACATTGAGCGTCCAGCCCGTCGCGACCGGCCCGTCCGCTTTCCTGTTGAAAAGCTTCCAACGATTTGGGCATCGCGGCGTGGATGACGAAACGGACATTCGATTTGTCGATCCCCATTCCGAAGGCGACGGTGGCCACAATGATATCGACTTCTTCGCGCAAGAAGGCTTCCTGGTTCTGTTTGCGATCCTCATTGGACATGCCCGCGTGGTAGGGCAACGCCGTGAACCCCAAGGCGTTAAACGCGGCACAATTGGCGTCCACGTCCTTTCGACTAATGCAGTAGACGATGCCAGATTCGCCTCGATGTTTCTCCAGGACGTCGACGATCTGGTCCAGTCCTTTCCTCCGTCGGCGAACCTGATAAGTCAAATTGGGGCGGTCCATCGATCCGACCAGGATTGTCGGATCGGTCAAGCCCAGTTGTCGTACGATGTCGCCGCGAACCTGTTCGGTGGCGGTGGCCGTATAGGCATGGATGGCAACGCCAGGAAAGTGTTGTTTCAATACCGAGAGTCCACGATACTCGGGGCGAAAGTCATGCCCCCACTCGCTGACACAGTGGGCTTCGTCAATCGCAAAAAAGGAGATGGGCGTTGAGCCGAGAAACTGAAGTGTCCGATCGGTGAGTAGTCGTTCTGGAGCCAGGTACAACAATTTGAGTTCGCCGTTTCGGACTTGATCGACGACCTGGCTCGCAGCCCCGGATGACATCGAACTGTTTAAGCAAGCCGCCGGAACGCCGCATGCTTGCAGCGCGTCGACCTGGTCTTTCATCAACGAGATCAAGGGCGAAACCACGACGCCCGTTCCATTCCGACAGACGGCGGGCGCCTGGAAGCAAAGTGATTTTCCTCCTCCGGTCGGAAAAATGACAACCGAATCCTGATCGCTCATCACGGCTTCCATCGCTTCCCCTTGCAATGGCCGAAAATGGCTGAAGCCCCAAAATTGCTGAATCGCACCGGTGAGCTGTTGCTCAAATCTTCGTGGACCTTCAGGGCCGTCCCCGTTCTCAGTTTGTTGTTTCAGGGGTTTCGATTCAGTTGCCATCACAATTTGCTTTTAGGAAGTGACGAGATTGAATAGTGTTCAAATGTATACAATTTTCCCGAGAATGCAACGGCTTGAGCCAGCAGTTGCAGTTTCGAAATGCGCATTGTTTTGACGAGTGAGTCGGGCATTTTCGAATGCAATCGCCATGGGAGGGGAATGCGAGCCTCCGTGATTTCTCGTGTGCGTTCGGGCACATCGTGGATTTAGATAGTCCCATCAGTTTTTCGAAGATCATTGAAATCGCAAGGGCAATTTAAGGAATCGAGGATTGCACGATCTGGCACACAACTTGCGATCGTTATGGCGAGAAACGTTTTGAAAATATTCGTTTGGAGGTGCAAGTAAGCCCCTGCTGACCAACTGGTTTTGCCCGTCTTGTTGACACAATTTGATTGTCTAATGGAACCATGGCTATCCCGAAAAAATGGCTTGTCGCCCTGATCTTAATCGTTTTCCATTCTGTCTTTTTTTTGAATTCTGCTGCGGGCCAAAAGGTTCACGTTCTTGTAGCGTCCGATCAGTCCGAATGGGCGGGCTGGGGTGAACATGTCACGAATATTTTTCTGGACGCAACGCTGACCGCTTGCGCGTTCGAAAACAACATCCCCGAAAAACAGCTCCACCTGGAGCGATTCACGATCGAGATGGAACCCGGGTCGCCAGACTCGATTTTGCGACAGTTGGAGCGATTCCAGATCAACACCAACGACACCTTTGTGTTTTACTTTTCGGGGCACGGTGCCGCGGACAATCGGGGACATTATTTGAAGCTCGAAAAAGGCAACCTCTATCGATCCAAGATCAAAGAAGTGATGGCGGCGAAACATCCCCGGCTGGCCATCATCCTGACCGACTGCTGCAATGTTCGTAGCGATAAATTCGAACACTTTGCACCTTACATCGAGTCGATTCCGCCGCAGTCAATTTCGCCGCTGTTTCGGTCATTGTTGATAGAGCCGTCGGGATGGATCGATGTCAACGGTAGCTCGCCGGGTGAAAGTGCTTACTTCTTCCAACGGGATGAATACGGCCAGGCCAAGGGCTCGCTGTTTACGATGACGTTGCTGGAGTACCTGGAAAACAACCGTCAACAAGCAACTTCCTGGCAGCAATTGCTGGACCGGGTCAGTATTCAAGTCTACGAGTCGTTTCGGCAGAATTATCCCAACGGAATCGCCAGTAACCTCAAGGGAAAATCCGGTCAGAGGCAAACGCGGCAGTACAGTCAACACGTTCAAGTGATCGACTATCCCGGCATGCCGGAAAAGCAAGGGCCACGAACAGGAATTACCGTCCGCGACCATCTCGGAACCGGTGCAGTCATCGTCGAGGTCCTACCGAATCTTCCAGGTGCCAGGGTGTTTGACCTGGCAAACAAGAAATATGTTTCTTTGCAGCCGAATCAAGTGGTGGTGGCGGCCAATGGCCAGGCGGTGGCAACCGCACAGAATCTGTTTGACATCGTGCGAGCGTCGCCCCAGGTATTGCGCTTAACCATCAGCGATCCGACAACCGGGACAAAAGACTACTTGATGAAGCTGCGATATTGAACCGAGAGGATCGCTGGATCAAAAGCAATGAACAAAACGACGTTGCCATCGGTGCGGTCAATTTTGGTGATCGCCATTTCCGTCTATACGTTTTCAATGAATGCTGCCCGCGAAGGATTTTGCCAGGACGGGCAAAGCCAGCCGCAAACGGAAGCGGTCGATGACCAGGACTGGGCTCGCGATTACCTGAAAGACAATCCGCTCGAATCGAAACCGGTCGAGGAACTGACTCTCAAAGATCTGGAAGATGCATTTCAGGACCCTCAGCAGCAGTCAGTCGTTATGCGGCAGTTTCACAGAGCCAATTTGACCGCGGCGGAAGCAAGTTCTTTCCTGCAGCAGGTCATGCAAAGCCCGTCCGTTAAGTTGCAAATGGAAGCCACGCGGGAACTCCTGCAGCGCGGTGAGCTCCAAACATTCATTCGCGAAAGGATTGGCGAACTGAACGCGGATCCCAACGACGAAGTCGTCGACGCGGCAAGGTTGGCGGTGGATATGGAAGGCCAGCAGCAGATTGATCCTGACGAGTTGCCCGACTTGTTGTCCGAGCTGTCAGACCAATTGCATTCCAACGGTGACCTGGTTCGACTCAGCGCCGAATCCAAATTTCGACAGCTGGGGTTGTATGGCATCCCGACGTTATTGAAGCTCTTGAAGGATGAGGATCCGCGGGTTCGAAAATCGGCAGCTCTCCTGTTGGCTGAGGTGGTTATGACAGAAACTGCGCCCGAACGCTCCCGGGATCTGGCCGCTGGTGCCGAGATGATGCCGCCTCCCAAATCAGGTCCGGATGGGGCTCAGGGTCCTGTTTCTGTGCGAGTCCCGTCCGACGAACCGCTGCAAACCGTGCGGGTTTTCTTTGGCACCAATCGAAAGATTGTTGACGAATCTTCGCGCTCACCATGGATGTTTTGGGGATTGCCTTCGTTGTTCCTGTTGTTTCTTTTTTTCTTCGTCCGTCTGTTCAGGCAATCCGAAAAGGAGACCGAAAAGCACCACGGCTGCCGATCATTCGTGGTGGGGCTGATTCTGTTGGGATGTATGTTGGGAACTGCAGCGTACTGGAACGGATTGATTCAAAAGCAATGGTCGCTGCATGAAGGCGTGCGATTTGGACCCGTCCGGGATTTGCCCGATGTGATTCACTATGGTGATTGCATCGTCAGTTTGCCGCCCAGCCATGTTTCAGGTGACTTGGAGCGACCCTGGTTGGGGCCGGAAAACGAAAAAGTTCACGTCGTACTGCGTCGCACTTCAGTTGTCGAGAAAGGCGAGTTCTATCAGTCGGTGAAACAGGAACTAAAAAAACTTCCCAGCTCTTCCCGCGATTGTTTCATCTTCGTTCATGGTTTCAACGTGAGTTTTGAGGATGCCGCGATGAGGACCGCGCAAATTGCATTCGATTTGAAAGTCAGCGGTGAATTCGAAGGAATTCCAATGTTCTATAGCTGGCCTTCCGCTGGCAGTCCGATCCTTTATTCCTGGGATCGGGCCGAAATTCGAAACAGCAAAACGTATCTCAAACAGTTTTTGCAGGATGCCGCTGCCAACATCGATGCTGATAAAATTCACGTTGTGGCCCACAGCATGGGAGCCGATTTGGTGGCGCAGGCGATTTCTGATATCGACACTGATGAAAAGCTGTTTCATCAAATCGTGTTGGCCGCACCCGACATTGACCGGGATGTCTTTCGGCGGGATATTGCTCCGAAATTGGCGAAAAAATCGGTTCGCACGACCATGTATTGCTCCAGAAATGATTTCGCCTTGCAGATTTCCTACCAGGTCAACCACGCCCGACGCATTGGTGATACCAGTGATGGTGTATTTGTGATGAAAGGCGTCGATACCATTGACGCATCAGAAATGCCCACGGATTTGTTGGGTCATTCCTACTACGGGGATTGTGTTCCGCTGGCGGCGGATATTGCGTTATTGATGAAGCGCAACGCGTCGCCCAATTCAGAAGAACGGCATCTTCAACCGCGACCGTGGCAGGAGCTTTTCTACTGGGTTTTTGGCGAATCGTCCGACGCCCAATGATCCTATGAAATGCTGATTGCAGTTGATTTAGACGAACTGACGGGTGTCATTCTGAATTCTTCGAAAATGCGCGAAATGAAACAGGCCGTAAGAACTCTCGACGCTCGATCCCTCAGGTTGTGGCGTCGAATATTAGACTTGGTCAACGTGGGCCAGCGAGATAGATTGACCGCTCGATAGTGAATGGTTGTGAGGACAACTGTGGATCTTCGAGTTTCGGCATCAGGAAATTCGTCTTTCGAAGGAAAATATGACCGACGACAAATTCTTATTGTTACGCACTCACCCTTGCAGTCGCGGGCTTGACGATGAAGTGGCTCAGGAGATTGCCGATGCAACGGAGTTGGTTCGATACCACTCTGGCGACGTTGTGCTTCGGGCAAACCAAGTTCAAACGACCGTGGACCTGGTGATTCACGGCCGTTTACTGTTGAAATTGACGGATGTGCATGGCAATCTGATCATGGAGCGGTTTGTTTCCCGGGGAGGGCAATACGGTGGATTGAGTGCGGCTCTCTCTGAGCCAGCTCCTGTGGAATGCATTGCGGCAGATCCAACAACCATTCTCCATCTCGATTACCAGGTCGGACTGGAGCTAACGCAAAAACATGACGCCTTTCGACAAAATATGATGAGACTGCTTGCTGATGGGGTCAAGCAGACGTTGTTTTCAGGTCGGACGCCGGTCAAACCGCAACTGGTGGCCATGTTCCACCAATCAGAAAAAACGCGCGAATTTGGGCGAAAGCTGATAAAGCGGCTTGTTGCATTGGAAGAGGAACCTTGTGTGTTGACGGATCAACTGGATTGGGAACCGATTGAAAATGTCCGGCACCGTTCAGTACATCTCCAAGGAGCTAACAGGATTGATGAAGACGAGGCTCGTCGACAAATCAACGAATGGTCCGACGCGCCCAGGATCATCATTGACGTGGAGAGTTCGCTGGAGACGATTCGGGCCACTCGAATCCTGAACGCGTGTGATCTAGTACTGTGGTGTGTGACGCCCGCGACATGGCGCGAGTCGGTTGCGAAACTGGAAACAATCGAATCCCAGGCACCCAGCTGGCGAGACAAGGTCTGTGTGGTTTGGCTGTTAGACAATGAATCCGTGGCACCGGTTTCGAACGAACTGACGAAGCTGGCTAAACGAGATATTAAAGTTTCATTTGCGGATCCCGGTCCCCATCAGGGAACAGCGATGAACCAGGGGTTCGAACGCGTCGTGCATTTACTCAGAGGGGTCCAAATCGGCGTGGCCCTGGGGGGAGGCGCCGCTCGTGGAATGGCTCACCTGGGAGTACTCAAGGCACTTGAACAGAGTGGAATCGTCGTCGACATGATTGCGGGTACCAGCGCCGGTGCAATGACCGGAACGTTATTCGCTTCAGGTATGGACGTCGACTATTCGGTTGACTGTTTTGTTCATGACCTGCGTCCCTCCTGGCTGTTTCGTCACCTCCCCAGCGGTGACCAGTGGTTCTTACTTTATAAATACCGGCGAGGTCATTTTGACCCCATGTTGAGAAAGTACTTGCATGATTATCAGCTGGAACAGCTACCGGTTCCGATGAATTCGATCACCGTCGACCTGATCAGTGGCAAAGTCGTCGTGCGAGATGTTGGCGATGCAGTCCATGGAATCGTGGAAAGCATCAATCTACCGGTGCTTTCGGCTCCCATCATTCGTCAGGGTCAGGCCTTGGTTGACGGCGGCATGATAAACAACGTTCCGGCCGATGTCCTGGTTGCCAAAGGCTGCAATTTCGTGATTGCCGTCAGTGTCACCGCCAAGATGGAAATGGAGTTTGCCAGGAATCGTCCGGATACTCCCGTCGACAATATGAAATCACCCTCGACGCTGCAAACAATTCTCCGGACCTATCTCGTCCAAAGCGCCAGTGTGAATGCGTTAGGCGTCCAGCCAGCTGACATTGTGATCGAGCCGGACGTGACCCAGTTCAAGCTGACTGATTTTGTTAAAACGGACAAACTATCGGCGGTCGGCGAATCAACAACCCTGGCCGAGATTCCCAAGATCAAAGGGCTCCTGTTGAAGTTGGATCCACAGTTGTTTCCAGCAACTCCTGCGGCGTGATTTTCGTTGGACGGGGTCTTGGTCACTTATCGCGGGGCGTGAATGCGGGCAGTTTATCCTCCAGCATCAGTCTGACGTATTTGCCGAAATGAGGCGTGGGTTTGTAGTCCCAGCCCTCAATCAGAGTGGGGCCGGCGGACGGATGAAAATCCCAGGCTGTATAGGAACATTGGTTGTCTTCGATGGCGAGCAACACTTTCATCAACCAGTCGCCGTCATTTCTTGTGCCGCCAAAACCTCGGCGTCTCCGCGGTGGTGTTCCACCGGGCGCGACATAAGCGCCGCCAAATTCGCTGATAATAATCGGCAGTGTCTCGGCGGCCTTTTTCATGTTCGCGATCCACGTTTCGACCGCCTGATTCTTATGGTTGTAACAATGGTTGGCATAGATCACGCCATTGCCATCGGGATCCTTGAATTGCCTGCCTGCAAGAATTCCGGAAAAATCATAGGCCCAATCCAGTCCGCCAATGACGATCAGGTTTTTGGCTCCCGTGGCCCGGACAGTCTCAAACAACCCGAATCCTGATCGCCCCGCAAAGTCAATTCAAATACTCATATGTTATGTGCCGGCATGTCTTCGGGTTCGCTTGCACGTCAACACTGGAGCAACAGCCAGAATTAGCAACAAAGATGATGGTTCGGGTACGGCGCTCGCTGCCACCAAACTCCCTGATTCAATGGTTCCGCCAAGTGTTGTCGTCAAAGTGTTCAACGAATCTATCTCAGTGCCAATATCGGCATAGATGCTGTAGGTTACGCCAATATAAAAGCTCTCACCAGCCTCAATTGTCGCATTTAGAGTAGCACTCGATTCGTCACCGGAGTTCACTCCAATGACGGCAACGTCGTGGTTGAATGTGTCCTCAAAAAATGGATCTCCGTTGAATACTGCATCATCCCCCAAGAGTGCAACGATTGCAGACAAACTCCCTGAAGGCGTCCCCGTAACAGTGACGTCAAAATTCACAGCCAAATTGAGTTGTGTCTACCATCACTGGAGAAGTAAGCCCTGAAGACCCGTGCATAACCTGTGGCGCCTCCGTTACACCCGAAGCGCGGCCTCGGATTTGCGGAGCAAGAAAAGCGTCATTCGAATTCAAGTCAGCGATAACTTCAACGCCCGAAGTTGTCGGGGTGCCGCCGAGTGGGTAGTTGTTTACAGCAGATGTTCTTTTCAATCGACCGGCGTCCACTGCGTCCATTGCGTCTTCACCCTGATTGTAATCAGCCAGCAGGCCGAAGGAATCGCTACCGGAATCTGTCGTTCCGATTCCAGAAAAACTACCCCACTGAACCAGGTCCGCATTGACACTGGCAGTGATACTAACAAGTGCCGCGATGACGACAAGCGAAAAATTCCGAATCATGGTTTGTCCTTTTGAGTTAGTAAGAGGCAGATAATGTCGGAGATGACCGCGCCGACCATTCGTCGTAAATAGCAAAAATGTTTTGACGACTGACCACAAAGGCTTCTCGGCTGTTGTTCATCGCATTGATACTCATCATGGCCTCCTTGGGTGTCGCCGATCGGATCGAAAAATGGCACAACGCCGCTCGAGCCAACTCGTATCTGGCGGTCAAGCTGGGACGAGCGTTTATTGCATGCTTAAACGGAGCGAAGCGTTTGAGCTCGATCGCTTGCTGCGGTAACCCATCAAACTGAAGCAAATTCCCAACGCGCGGCCCGATTGTTCGTGTCCAAATCACTATGGTCTACCAGTATTTGCATAAATTTATGAAGGTTTTGAAACCGGGAATTGCTTTCCAGAATTGACCGAACTCCACCTTCTTCGATTAAAAGATATGGCGGCCAAAACGATGGTAAAAAGTACGGTCGTCCCTGGTTCCGGAATAGCAGTCACCAAGAGGCTGCCATCAAAATTCAATTGTGAAGTGTCCCAGCGTAGACCCGCGCCCAAGCTTGGTAACAAGTAGTTGTCGAATTGGCCTTCGATTGTTTGCCAGTCGAACAAGTCAAACCAATCGCCATCTCTCGGATTAAATCCATTGAGTAGTGAAACTTGCAGGTCTCCGTCGAGCGACAACAATCCGGTACTGATCAAAGTGTCGTATTCATCACCACGAAACCTTCCGCCGATCTCCATGTTCAGGAGGTTGTTATCCGAAAACTCTAGATTGCCGACGTGAAGCTCTGCTGGGCTGTGTCCCGGGTCAAACGTCCCCGTGAAGATCACGTTATCAAAAGTGCCAACACCTTTGACATATCCGGTCAAGGTGATTTGTTCCGTCTCGGATTTGCCTGCGATGAGTCCATTATTAACAATTGACTTCGAGACATCGTTGATACTGTCAACTGTCCCATAGCCAATCAAGTTATCCCCAAAGTCGATGATCGCTCCGTTGTCGATAATCAACGATCCGGCAACTTCGCCGGTAGGCGATTCAATACGTCCTACTTCGGTTAGATTACCCAGTTGAGCCTGATTGGCGTCATGGATAGTGACAGAATATTCCTGTGTGTAGAGTTCGCCTTGACTGACAAATCCGACGACACTCAAGTGGTCACCCAGTGTCAAATTGCCGCCATCGGCGATGATTTGCGAACCCAACGCGCCAGCGATTTTTCCCTCAACTACACCAAACCCGGTTAGCACCGAGCCGCTTTGTTGGGTCAAACCGTTGTTCACGGTCAGGCCGCCACCAGCGATTGTTGTCAATTGCCCAAGTTCGGCGAATCCGGCATCGCGAATTTCGCTATGGCTTGTTCCAACGTGTAATTGGCCCGATCCACTGTATGCATCGTGGCGATTCAAATCGCCAAGGACCGTATCGCCACCCAGTGAAATGGTCCCGTTATTGACAATTTTCCCAGAACTGAAACTCCCGGAGTCGTTTACGATCAATTCAGCAAAATCGTTTACAAAGGTCGTGCCCCGGTTGTGAAGTTGTTGCGAGGACGAAAATGTTTCGCTCGTGTTGGGATCAATTTTAAAAAACGCGTTGACGGAATCGGTAAGAGTCAGAACGCCGGAATTGAAACTAAATTGCCCTTCATCAAATCGATTAATGTATTTGGTTGTCAAAGATCCTCCATCGAGGACCACGCTTCCGCCACTCCCAATATGTGTGGCATCAGAAACATTCAAGCTTCCATCGAGTATGGAAACGAAACCTGTCTGAACAAAAAATTGGTTTCCCGCACCGACGTGGAGACTTCCGCCGACAGCAACGATTCCGCCATCCACAAATAATGTGTCATCAAAATCAGTAAAAACCGTTTCCGATGAACCAAGATTCAGATCGTTACCAAGTGACCAATAGGAATCAGCGCCACGTATCAAATATGAAATGTCACGACTTGAAAAAAAAGGCCCAGTCGCCGGAAACTCGTTCAAGCACGCTTGACGAAAGGCTGCCACCATTTTGAATAACAACGGAGTGTGAGATGCGAATTGTATTCGCAACCGCCAAGTTTGCCTCGGAAACCGTAAGCGTTTTTGCGTAGAGATTTGAAATCCCCGTCAACTGCGAAGTTGATCCAGAAATCTCAACGCGGTCGACAGATACGTCGGAAGCTGCACCGGCAATTTTCCCGCCGCCTGTGATCTCGATCGTAGTAGATCCGCCCAATTCAGATCGGGATATTGACCCAGGATTTGTCCAAACAGAATTCGGCCCTGAAACCGATATAGTGCCACTGTTCAAAATGGTGTATTCAGAATCGACATTGGCGCCGTCAGAAATCGAAACATACCCATCAAACCTTTGGTCGCCGCCCTCGCCGATCTCTAGATATCCAGCAGAGACGCTTGTTCCGTCTCCATCGACAGCGAGCGTCGCATTGCTGACTCGAAAACGGGAGGGATGATCAAACGTTACCGCAGTTCCGTTAATCAACGTTGCCGAGCCGTTGATCAATTGTATATCTGCAACCGTGTCCGCTCCCTTAAAAGCAAGTCGTAGGTCGTCGATAATTAAGTTCGAGAAATTACCCAGAAACCGCTCGTGAATGTCATACGTTTGTCCATTGCCACGGAATGTCACGTCTCCGCCGACCACATGAAGGCCAAAGCTCTCCGCTGCTCCTGGAAATTCAACATCATAGGTTTCGCTCAGGTTAAAAATTGCATTTTCTGACGATGTAGGTACCGAACCTTCGGCCCAATTCGATTCAGTCAAAAATTCATTGTCTTCGTTGCTTGAGTTGTTCCATGTCCTGTCGTCCTGGGCAAAAACCACCCAAGATGTAAACATTGAAAATGCCAGAAAAACACTGCATCCAATCATGATTCGACGAATGAATCGTTGCATTTTGCGCGCCTCGAAGTGTTAATGTTTCATTCGGAAACTTGTCATATCGTTTCGCCAATTAAAAATCTGTGATTCTTGCGGTAACCGTTGGCAGTGACGAAAGTAATACGAAATTCCGAAAAACTCGGATTCCGGGATTCGGAACGGTTTCTTTTAGTTACGTAATATCTCTACACTCCACTGCGGCGGAAGCGAATTTCTTGGAGACCACTGTGTCGAGTCGACCCGCGTGCAACCAATTTCGGCGCCAACAAACAATAATCCCCGATGTCCATAGCACCGATATTGAACTGCTAAGCAAACTTTGCTGCCGATCCGGTACTGAATCGGACTGGCAGCGGTTTTACAGCAATTATCAGGGTTTGATTGCCAAATGGTGTCGTCAGGCGGGGGTGCCAACGTCGGATCTGGAAGACGTTTTTCACGATATATTGATCAAACTCGTAACCAGCCTGGCAACCTACGATGGCACGGCAAAGAATAAATTTCGAAGTTGGCTGAAAGCTGTGGTATTGAACGCCATTTTCGATCGCCTCCGCTTTTCGAAGTCTCATCCGTTTCCGCAACTATTGACTGAATCAAAACTGCCACCGCTGTTGATCAATGAGAATCATTCGGAAACACAGCTTGATGAACTCGCTGATCAATTGAGTGAGCAAAGCACCGCGGCGGCCGAGATCTTGTCGCGCGTGCGAAACCGGGTCAAACCGGCAACCTGGGACTCTTTTGTGCGTCGGGAATTGCTGCAGGAAGAGGTTTCAACAATTGCCGAAGAGTTGGACTTGAAAAAGGCCAGCGTCTATCAGTCGGTATCGCGCGTGCGCTCGATAATCAAACAAGAGAGCAAGCAATATTTTGAAGAAGAATAGTCCTACTGTCCAACTGTCGGCTTGACCAGTTTCTGTGCTTCCAGCTGAGACCAGATTGGCTCGAAATCGATATCCTGCTTAAGCCGATTCACCATCCCTTCCGTAGTGAAGAATCCAAGCTCGCTTGCCTGCTGAATAAATTCCATTGCGCGTTCAACCAATTCCTGCTGGCAGCCTTCTGACTTGCCTCGGAGCTATTGGCGTCATCGGCAATCGCTTTGATAATATCGCAACAGACTTCAGCGAGTCTGCAATGAAAGTCACCACCCTGTTTCTCGGTTTCAATTTCGTTTAGGGTCGCAACGGCCGCGTCAACGTCGCCGATATGGGCATAAGCCCGTGCCAATGCGGTTTTGTTTTTGAATTTACCGGTCGAATGCAACTCGATGACTTTACGAAAGTGTAAATCTCTGGTGTTTGTTTGATCTGCCAGCCCAATTTGAAGCGAGCTGTAGTCGAGATTTATCTTGAGAAAGGGAATAGATTCGTCAATTCGGTTGATTGCGGATTCAGCAAGAGTTTTTGCCTTTTTAAGTTCCCCACGACTTTGGTAGATAAGGCTGGCAAGACTTTCCAGTGCAAGAAAAGAGTTCCGTATATCTGGATTATTATCTACTTGCTTGATTACAACTCGTTCCGCAAGTTCGGCGATCGCGGTTTCAAGAATCGTCAGTGATTCTTCCCAGCTTCCATCTAAATAATGCAAATGGGCCAGATTAGCCTTAGTGGATGCATTCCGTCGGCATATTCTAATACGTCTGGATTTTCTTCAAACAACGATTCTTTGATAGTTAGCGCACGTTCCAGGTTAATCCGGGCGGGATTCAGTTGCCCCAAATCCACTTGGGCTTGACCGAGACCACTGGAATAGGAAGCGAGGTAGAGCCGGGACAAATGATGTTTGGGATCTTCTTCCCCTCAGTTTTTCGAGGATAGCTACACACCGCATAAACGATCCAATGGCTTCTTTTTTTGCTGGAACATCCTTTTGCATTGCGCCCAGGTTTCCAAGGCTGCGGGCGAGCACCAATTGATATTGAGTCCGCGACGGTGATTTGAAGACCAGTTTTTCTTGAACGGCAATCGCCTGTTTTAGATACTCAATCGCGATTGAAACATTGTTTTGACGATATTGACTCACGGCGACATTGTTATATCCGGTGCCGACCCTGCTTAAGTACCATTCGTCATCAGGGTTTCTTTCAGCAAGTTTCTTGTTGAGATCCAACGATTCCTTTTTTAGTTCGAATGCTCTCTGTTGATGCCCCATTTGTCCTTCAAAATTTCCGAAGTCGCCTGTCGTGATGGCTAGGACTTCGAGATTCCTGTCGTCGTCGAGGTTTGTAGAACGCATTTCGTCCAAGGCGCTTTGAAAAATCACACGAGCCTCGGATGATTTTCCAATACTCCGATAAATATTGGCGATGCAGCATTTTGAATTGCAGATCTTGTCGCTGCGCCCCGGGATTTTCTCATAGTGCCCAATCGCGACTTGATAATTGTGAATCGCGCTATCATGATCACCGTTGATTTGCAGCTCGTAGGCCAGATTATTGTGGATGTCTGCCAAAGTCATCACTTTTTCGAGATCGTCTGGATTCGCTCGCACAATCGGTGCGAGGATTTCGACACCTGCTTTTGCACTTTAATCGCGTCTTCCGTCGAACCGATTTCCTCATTGATTCTTGATACTTCGGTCAACGCTACAGCCAATTGCCACTGCTCCTCAAGACTCTCGCTTGATTCCAGGTCTTGTGCGAGTTCTTCATAAAATTCCCGGGCTGCTTCCATGAGTGTTTTTCGTAGCTCCTTCAATTCCGGTTTTCGCAACATGGCGTCTCGCGAAACGCTGGAATGGTAATTTTTGACCGCTTTCAGCGCCAATTCGAAGCGCGATTTTGCTTTTTCTGCCTGTCGAACTTGGTTTTGGTTGGCCAGTTTAAGTTCTCGGTTTTTTGCGGAAAGAACAGCGTTGCCGACCACAAGCACAGAGGCGATCAAAATCAATGCCGTTGCAACTCCCGTTGTGACCTGTGGGTGTTTGCGCACCCAGCGACCAATCTTCGAACTAATTGGCTCTACCCGGGCGGTAACCGGTTGATCGTTCAAGTACGCGGTGACATCGTCAAGCAGCCGTTGCGCGCTTGCATACCGATCAACTGGATCCGGTGAAAGTGACTTCTTGCAGATCGCGGCAATGGATGAACTCGACAGCGGGCTGCGATCGATCCGATGGTGAGCAACCCTTAAGTCGGCACGCAATGCCATCGCTCGCAATTCCTTGGCGGAATCGGTCTGATAGGGAGCATTTCCTGTCAACAGTTCGCACAAGATCGCGCCTAGCGAAAACACATCGGACCGAAATGTAGCGTTGGCAGCGTTTTCCGTTTGTTCAGGCGACATATAAGCGTACGTTCCGAGTGCCCCGACCGCTGTTTTGTCAGAGGAGTCTCTGGCCGTATCAACGATTTTGGCGATCGACTCGGATTCAGGCTTGTCACTCAAATGACTGTCCGCAACTACTTTGGCCAATCCCCAATCCATCACTTGGATATCGCCTTGTTCACCCACCATGACGTTCTGTGGTTTCAAGTCGCGATGGATAACACCCTTGTCATGTGCGAACGCGATTGCCTGACAGATATTCTCAAACGCTTGAACGCGTGGCGCGAAGTCAATTGTTGACAGCGAATCCTTGGGAAAGGCTTCGTTCAGCCTTTTTCCAGCAATATATTTCATCACAAAATAACCACGGCCATCAGGCAGCAAACCAATATCGTGAACCGGAACGACAAACGGATGCGAAAGTTGGCTGCTGATCTGAGCCTCGGAAAAGAAACGCCGGCTCAACGTCTGATTGTCCGCATCCCGCGCCTTCATTACTTTGACGGCGACCGTTCGATTCAATTCGAGGTCCAACATTTTCCAGACGACGCCGAATCCCCCGCTGTCAATCAACTCCATTGCCTGATAGCGACGAATCTGAGGTTGGGGTTCACGTTCAAATCCATTTTTTTCGATGAGCCTGTTCGAACCGCAAAGGACGAAGGACTGGTTTTCAAGAAATACCTGTATTCGTAATTCGCACGTGTCGCACGTTTCAAGGTGTTCTTCGAACGCGGCTGCATCGGCCTGCGAAAGTGCCTGGGCAAGGTAGTCGTTGAATTCATCGTCCGGCGGGCAACCGGTTAAATTTGATTCGCTCATGTGAAAAATTCAGTTTTTTTTGGGCAGTGGATCTCGACAACGGCCTGTGCGCTAGCAACGCAAGATTTCAACGGGTTTACTTAAAATCAAGAAATCCTATGCCGCGTTGTGGTTCAATCATTCAGCTTTGTTCGTCTTGTTGGTCGTAGCCTTCCTCGGGCAAACCGTTTTTGCAACTACCGTAACACATTAAATGTTGAAAAGCGCACTTGTGACGAGACCGGAACTGGTATCTGGCTCTGTCGTACTTAGCAAGGTTTCCGCACGTCGCTGCCGAGTCGTCGCAATAGTTCCAGCATGGCACGACCGTTGTGATAGGGGCCTTTCCAAAATCCGGCCAAGTATCGCGCGTCCGACTGGTTTTCCGTTTCGGGCAACCAACTCCATTCGCTTGCTGGAGTCCGTTTGTGATGAGTGAGAATGAAGTTCCAGACACGGCGGATGGCAGACACAAATCGAGGGTCGGAAGATATCTCGTAGGCGTTCAGAAAACCGACCAACGATTCCGCCTGAACCCACCAAACGCTGTCGCGATCAATCGGCTGGCCCATTTTCTGCAATTCAAAGACTTCACCTTCGGTTCCGGTGGCTTCCTGCAAAACCTGGTGTGCCATTCGAACGGCGAGCGGCTCGATGCGGGCCGTCAGGGGTCTCTGTTCCAGCGCATGGCAGGCTTCGCAAATCAGCCAGCTGAATTCGATTTCGTGTCCGTAGGAAATCTCCTGCGAATGATCCGTCCAATTCTCATCGAGGAACATCCGCAAATGAAGGCTGACCGGGTCAAGCAGGCGATTCTCAAATAGCCCCACGCATCCTTGCAATGCCGTCGCTGTCTCAGTCGAGCCAACCACTGAATGCAGAGAAGTGTAGGCCTCCAGCAAGTGCAAATGCGTATTCATGGTTTTGGGAAAATTTCGATCCCGCTCACTGAGGCGTAAATCCTCGATCGTCTCCCAATTTCGTGAGAACGCTTCGATGTAACCACCTCGGGTCGAATCGACGCACTTGGTTTCCACGATTCGGAAAAGATTCATTGCCTGGTTCAATACAGACTGGTCTTGTGTCAGCCGAAAATAGGAGACCAACGCGTAGATGCAGAATGCTTGTGCATAAACCTGCTTCCGGTCTCGCACGATTTGGCCGCGCGAGTCAAGCTCCCAGAAATAACCTCCCTGCTCATGGTCCAGGAAATGTTCCTGAAGGAATTCATAGGCGCGATGCGCCAGATTGTCATGCTGCGGATCACCGCCGGTTCGGGCCAACTCGCTGAAAAACCACATAATTCGGCTGTTGAGCACGATTCCTTTGTTCGCGTCAGGGCAGGGGATGGACGACGAATCGATCTCTCCGTAAAAGCCACCACGGAATTCGTCCAGCGAATGCTTAATCCACCAATCGGCAATCGCGTGAAGCTCCTGCCGCAACTCGTGGATCAAGGAACCGGGAAAACTTTCCTCCGGCATCGGATTGTCCGAGCGTTGCCGCGTCACCGTTGAGATGTCCATTTCAAGTTGGCATCGATCAACTGATTGCGGACCGCAACGCTGGCAGCCGATCGCATTCCGTCAGCCGGCGTATTGAGGGCGTAGTCAATCAGTTGAGCAGTCGTCGTCGTCGCCACATGCATCCGTGTATCTGACGAAGCGTAGTAAATGAACACCTCGCCTTGATCATTGCCGATCCAGCCATTGCAAAATGTGACGTTGGAAACGTCGCCAACTCGCTCGTCACCTTCGGGTGCAATCAAGTAACCTGCCGGCATGTGCGTCACTTCCCAAGGCCGGTCGCGATGCGTCACAAACAGGTACAGCACGTACCGCAAACCGGCGGCGGTCCCGCGCACGCCATGCGCCAGGTGCAACCAGCCTTGCTCGGTTTTGATGGGCGGAGGTCCTTGGCCATTTTTTAATTCCTTAATGGTGTGATATTGTTTTGAATCGACAATTGTCTCTTGCTTGACCTCCGCATTCTCGATGCTTTCGGTTAACCCCCAGCCAATTCCGCCACCCGAGCCAACATCGATAAATCCGTCCTGCGGTCGCGTGTATAACGCATATTGGCCGTCGACGAATTCTGGATGCAATACCACATTTCTTTGTTGTCCCGAATAGGTGACGAGGTCTGGAAGCCGCTCCCATGCGATCAGGTCTGTGGTACGGGCAATGCCACACTGGGCAATCGCCGCGGACGCATCATTCGGTTTTGACGGGTCCTTTCGTTCGGTGCAAAACAGTCCGTAGACAAACCCGTCTTCGTGCAGCGTTAATCGCATATCGTAAACGTTGGTGTCTGGCTGATCCGTCTCCGGCATCGTCATGGGGTAGTCCCAAAACCGGAAATTATCGACGCCGTTGGCGCTGTCGGCCACGGCAAAAAATGACTTGCGATCGGCACCTTCGACGCGAACCACCAACGCGTACTTCCCGTTCCAGAATATCGCACCCGCGTTGCAGGTTGAGTTGATGGCCTGTCGTTCCATTAAGAAGGGATTGGTTTCGGAATTGAAATCGTAACGCCAAATCAACGGAGTATGTTCTGCAGTGATCACGGGATTTTTCCATCGTTGGAAGATCCCATTATTGACCTCGTGAGGAGAATTGGGAGCGGTCAATCGTTCTTCGTGGTGTTGACGGAGTTCCTGCACTCGAGCTTGGAAACCGGGTTTATCAAGTTTCTTCATGATCTTTATTGAGAGGGGGCGGTTGGGGTGGCGACATTTCCGAGGCAATATCGCTGGGATAATCTTCAAGCGTGTCGTACCAGGTAATCTTGAGCACGACGGATGTGACGGCGATGGAGGTAATGGCGATCAGAAAGTATTTCCAATCCTTGATCACCAGGAAAATCGCGGAAGCAGTAATCGATGTCTGCCACACAATGCCGACCAGGACATTAAACGTATCGCGTCGCAAATGGCGGTTCGGTTTCGTAATCGGGTTGTCTTTTTGAACTTCGACAATCACCGGCCCCCAAAATCCCCAGGGGCGAGTTTTCAGGTAGAAATTCTTCAGGACATCCATATCGTCGGGCGCGGTGAGCAGCGTACCCAGCAAACAACCTGCCAAACAGACTCCAAACAGGATTGGAAATGCGCCCAGCGCAGAGAACCCGGTGTAGGACTCGACATAAGCCATCGGTACGGCGGCAACAATTCCCGTTAGCATGCCAACAAAGTACCCAAAGCCATTGAACCTCCACCAAATCCATTTCAAAAGATTCGCAGCCGTGTAACCGCCATACAATGCGCTGACCAGCCACTGGATCAAATCGTTGATCGATGCCACGTAAAGTCCGATGATCGTACCCAGCACGACAAACAGAACCGAAACAACATAACTCAGCCGAACATACCGTTTGTCGGAGGCATGATTATTGATGTATCTTTTGTAAATGTCATTGACGACGTAGGCCGGCGCGGCGTTGACGGTTGCCGCAAAGGTTGACATGAATGCGGCCAGCAATCCGGCAACCAGCAGGCCCAGCAGTCCAACGGGGATGTAATTCTTCAAAACGAACGGCAGGATCAACTCGAAATCGACATCGCTTCCCATCTCTCGCAGTTCGTCCATGAAAAACGCCAGCGCCAGCACGGTCAAACCCGTGATCAGCATGTAGCGCGGAATCAACAACACCACATTCACGAACCAGCTCATTTTCGCCGCTTCGATCGGTGAGCGGGCTGACAATACGCGTTGCATGTCGTAATTCGGTGCGGGCCCCGCGATGCTCTGTAACACGCCTTTAAACACCATCAGCATGAAGAAAATCGTGAACATCGAATAACCATCGTCCGCAATTTTCTGGTTCGCCGATTCCAGCCTGCCACTCCAGTCCAGACCGAGTTCCCAGCCAAAGAAAACATTGGTCCATCCGCCCGGAACCGCATTGGCCAGGGTTTCCGGTGAGACCTGCACCATCGCGATAATGCCCACCGCGATACAGGCGATGGTCATGATGAAGAACTGCATGACTTCCGTAAATACGACACTGAACATGCCGCCTTTGACAACATACACCGTCGTCACCGCAGTGATGATCAAACCGTAGTAGATTTCGTTGGTACCCGGATCGGCGGATAATTGCCACGGAAGAAATACTGCCGCGAATTTGCCGATCCCCAGGAATCCGTAAGCCAGAAATCCCAGCACACTCATCAACGCGAACACGACGACCACGATGTGCGAAAGATTTGCACCGACGCCGGTTCCAAACCGAAACTTGATCCATTCGGCACCCGTCATCACGCCGGAACGCCGGAGCCAGATGGACAAAAATACCATCATGAAGATCTGGTTGAAGGATGGCCAGAGCCAGGGGATATAGACGCTCTTCAGTCCATAAACAAAAAGCAGATAGACCATCCACATCGTGCCGCTGATATCAAACATTCCCGACGCATTGGATAATCCGAGTGCGTACCAGGGCAACTCATTGTTACCCAGGAAGTAGCTTTTGATATTCTTGGACGCCCGCTTGGATATCCAGATACCGATCGCCAAAGAGGCAATAATGTAGGCGACAACGATGGCAATATCGATAAAAGAAAGTTGCATGGCAGGTGTCGCTTACGCCAAATCGGTGGGGTTAAAGTATTTAACGTCGCGGATCCCGGACACGGTAGTCACCGAAACCGTATTGGAGCCGCAACAGCGGAGCCTCCTGTTTACGAATGATCCGCAGATACTTCACGCCGTCAGGTAACGGATGTGCATAGAAAACAGATTCTACTTTGGAATGCTGAAACTCAGTTGTAACCGGCGAGAATTGAGTTCCGTCCGCGGAAACCTGCAATTCAATCGCGTTCTGATCAGTCGTCGGAGAGGCGACCAACAACAGGGAGTTGATATCGCCGGCACATTCGATTTGCAGGGGAGAAGAAAACGGTTTGTCCCGCAGGTCCAGATTCTCAAAACCTGATTGCCGCCGAACGGTGATGGCAACAGCCTCGGACCAGGGACTGCTTCCGCTCGCGTTAACCGCTCGGACCCGGTATCGGTATTGCTGGCCAACTTTCGCGTCCAGGTCCTGCATGAATACGTGTTGTCTAACCTCTCGCTCGATTCCATCCATGGCGTCAACGACACGGGTAGAGACCACCGTTTCGGGAGAGTTGACACTATCCGGAACATTGGTTGCAATCGTCGTCCAGTCTTCGTCGTGAGTTGAACGTTGGACATCGTACCCGGTTGCTCCCACGCTGCCACGCCAGCGAATGTCATTGACCGTTTCGATTGGCAACATCGTGGGGGCAGAGGGAACTTCGGGCGGGCCGACAGCGCTTCCCGGCATGCGGAGAGCAGCGGCATGATAGTTTTTTAACATTCCTGTTTCGTCGTATTTATCACCGGAGGGGAAACCCGGCCAGTGGTAGGCCGCAAAGCCACTTGTTCCTTCCACATGCCACCGAAAACCGCCCTGGTACTCGTGCTGGCGGAGACTCCAAATCATGGCGCCGACGCCTTCGCTGTCTACCACCGCGTTAGCCAGCCGAGTGATTTCATCGGTCGGAGCAAACCCGAACTCGCCAACCAGGAAAGGTTTTTTACCGTCGATCGCGGCAATGTCCGACCGGAATCGTTTTTCAAAATCGACGATTCCGTTTGCCGATTCGGTCCCCCGGTAATAGTGTTTGATGACGATATCGATATCCGGACTTTCAAGGACTTCCGGGTAGGTGATGTGGTCGTTTCCATCGATAACGAGATGATTCGTATCAATGGATTTGATGAACTGGGCCATTTCCAGCGTCCATTCAAGCGGCGCTTTCCCGGAGTTCGTTCCCTGTCTCCCATGCGAGGATCGCCGGGTCGTCCTTGTAGGCGATACCCGAAATTGTATTCCGGCGATTGAGAACATAGTGCACCAGGTGCTTATAGTCTTCTTTCAACTGGGCGTCCGTGTAGAAATCCTCGGCCGATTTGCCTCGCAGCGCGGCAAACTCGGCGATCCCGCCCCACCATTTCCAATTATCGATAAAAGGGACCACCAAACGAACGCCCGCACGATGGCATTCGACCAAGGCTCGGTCCATGCAGCGGAATACTTGCTCGTCGTATTCTTGGGCGGCTCGAATGTGGCGTGGCCCGGGATGCTCCGGGCTGGAAATGGACATCACGTAGCAGCGGGTTGCTCGGCCACCAAAGGCACGAATGGTCTGCAGAGCATCGGCCTGTTCGAAAGGATGATTGAAGCCCCAATACGGTTCTTCGCGCATGACCAGTTCGGGAATATTAAACGATAGGAAACGAAACTCCTGGTCACCGTCGTACAGTTTGGCACCGCGACGTGTAACAAATGTCTCCAGCCGATCGCTCGTGGTGGATTCCGTCGGTTGTTTCGGAACGGTCGATGTTTGCGGGCAGGCCTGAATGGTCGTTGTCGCAACGGCCAGCAGCAAGGTTGCTACGCAAATTTGGAATGCCGGACTCGTTTTTCGATATAACGGATTCACCATGCCTCTTCGTTTCGCAATGGACACCGACGCATAACCTGGAAATACTGAGCTTCAACCTGCGCCACTTTTTGAATGATCATGCATCTGGTTGTTTTAACTATTCCGCATTGTCAAGTAAACGGTTACGATCGTAGGTCGTCAGGAGGATTTGTTGACCCAACCTCCGGCATACCTTCATGTCGAGCGATCGTCGATGTAAAGGATCGGCTGGTTCCAAATAGATCACCTAACTCGACAACATGATTTTGGGTGTTTCCGCGCGAAGGAATGGCAACGGTGAGTTCACGGAGAATCAAATGAAGATCGACTACCGGCTGTTTTTTGTCGTGGTTCCGTCGGCGATGGCCATTGTGGCCGCACTGTCTGCCAACCCCGAATTGTTGTTGGAGTGTAGCGAGATGGATGACTACGGTCGAGTGAATGATCGATTCCTGACGCCATCTGTCGCGATCGGACAAAAATCCGTCACCGGCGTCACAACGTCCGTTATCCAGGGAGTACATGCGGGTGTGAGCAATAACGATCTTGGTCATTTCAAATCTCATGGAGACATCGGTCCGGTCAAACACCCGGGCGCGATGGAGTACGACCCGAAAACCCAAAGCTACACGGTTTCCGGCTCCGGAACCAACATGTGGTTTGACAAAGACGAGTTTCATTTCGTCTGGAAGAAGATGTCGGGCGATTTCATTTTGTCAGCAAATGCCCAGCTATTGGGCAAGGGAGTCGATCCCCATCGCAAACTCGGTTGGATGGTTCGAACCGCCCTGACCCAAGACTCGCCTTATGTCGATGTTGCGGTTCATGGAGACGGGTTGACCTCGATGCAGTTTCGGCGGAACCCGGGGGCAGATACCGAAGAAGTTGCATCTGGTGTCTCCAATCCGAACGTGCTGCAACTGGAACGTCGTGGTGGAAAATTTATCATGTCCGTCGCCAAGCAAGGCGATGAATTGGTCTCTGCTGAATTGGCGGGCCTGGATTTGCCGGATGAGGTTTACGTTGGCTTGTTTGTGTGTGCCCATAATGCCGATGAACTTGAGAAAGGCAGATTCACCAATGTTCGCCTCACGACGCCTGCTCCCAGCGATTTTCGACCCTACCGAGACTACATTGGCAGTCGGTTAGAAGTGATCGATGTCGAAACGGGCCATCGCCGGGTGGTGCACACCGAGACCGACTCGCTGCAGGCACCGAATTGGACGGTCGATGGCAAAGCCCTGATCTACAATCGAAATGGACGGCTTTACCGTTTTGATTTGCAGTCCAATGAAGTCACTGAGATCGATACCGATTTTGCGGACCGGAATAACAACGATCATGTGATCTCGTTCGATGGTCGGTCGCTGGCGATCAGTCACCACTCCGCCGATCATGATGGCCACTCGATGATCTACACGCTGCCGATCACCGGCGGCAAACCGACTCTGGTCACACAACAGGGCCCCTCTTATCTGCACGGCTGGTCTCCGGACGGCCAGTGGCTGGTTTACACCGGTGGTCGCAACGAGAATTACGACATCTACAAAATCCGCTCCGACGGCAGTGGCGAGGAAGTCCGATTGACCAGGGAAGCCTCCCTGGATGATGGTTCCGAATTCTCCCCTGATGGCAAATTCATTTATTTTAACTCGGCGCGCTCGGGCAGCATGCAGGTCTGGCGAATGAAACCGGATGGATCAGAACAGGAGCAGATCACCGACGACCAATACAACAACTGGTTTCCACATGTCTCGCCCGACGGCAAACGGTTCGTCTTTATTTCGTACGGGCCTGAAATCGCCGCCGAAGATCACCCCTGGTACAAACACGTGTACTTGCGAACGCTGTCGATTGGAGGAGGAACTCCCAAAGTCTTGGCCAATCTTTACGGAGGGCAGGGCACCATTAATGTTCCGTCTTGGTCACCGGATGGAAAGCAAATTGCTTTCGTGTCAAATTCGGTGATCGAGGACGAGTAACGATCGAACGATTACGGGTGCTGTAGCGGCACTCGTAAGATTCCGAGTTGTCGCCATTCCGGCAACATTGCAATCCAGCTGCGTCGCGAAACTCCTCTGCCTGTCGGCGGACGGTAGCGAGAAGCTGGATCAGGCGACGGGCTTTACTTAACGAACTTCAGACTTTCTTTGCTCAGCTTGCTGATGGGAACTTTCAACTCCCTGCCGTCTAGACGTTCGAGATAGACGACATCACCGACCCGTTTAAGGAATTTTGCTTCGATGGACGTGCCGGCGGTACTTCGCCATAACATGAATCCTTGTGCATTCGGGCCAGCAGGTTGCGCGCCCCCGTCCGTTGCCGCCAGGCCAGCGTCGACGAACGCCTTTTGCAATTGTTTGTCGGTGACGACTTGAAGCACCGTGACTGACATCGTGGTTTTCCCGGGAATCTTCAATGTTTCCGTTCCCGCAACGTATGCCAAAGTCGGATCTAAATCCTGTCCCTGGGAAAGCCCGGCCGTCGATTCAACCCACATTAAGAATGGAGCATCGTCGTAATCCACCAAGATTTCATGATCGTTGTAGGCGTGCACGACAACGGCGCCATCCATAAAACCTACCGAATATTGTTCTTGAGGATCCAGGCGAGGACCAGCGTCCTGCAGGAGCGCGGCCAACGATTCATCGGGTGTCGATTCGGCCAATTCTTTCTTGAGCTTTTTCAGTCTGCTGACGCGTTCGCCTTTCTTGCCGACGATTCGCTTTTTTATTGACTCGCTACGAAAATAGTATTGCGTCTTTGAGCGATACTTGGCAGTGATGTACAAGACATTGCGTCCAACATTCAGCCGACTCGGAATTCCCGTTTCGCCCTTGCGCATCAATCGCCAGATTTCTTCCTGTTCCGTCGCCGTTCGACGAACTTGTCGGGACAGCTCCCGAAACTCATCCCGTCCGCGTTGGATATAGCCTGAGAGCGCACTTGAGGGAACTTGGCGTTTTCCCACAATGGCGTCGGGTTCTTCAGCGGCACCACCGACTTCGTGGTCCTTGATCTTGCCGACCCCGGCAACCAACGTCGTTTCTTTCGCAGGCGCACTTTCAATCGCTTCATTGATGTCTTTGATGGAGATGCCAAAATTCAGATTCTGGGCTACGCCTTGAGAGGCTCGCGTGCTCATCGCGACCACTTCACCCTTGGAGTTGATGAGGGGCCCACCGCTGTTGCCAGGCGAGAGCGAAGCGTCAACTTGAATCCAGGTCCCTTTCATGGTCGGATCGCCAATATCTTTACCCAGATCCTCGCCGTCGCGAATCGCGCTCACAATGCCGGTCGTGGCCGTGAATGATAATCCCAGCGGAGAGCCAAGTGCGGTGACCGTCTCACCCTTGCGAGGGAGTGTCTGGGCCAGCTTGATCGGCTGAAGTCCGGTTGTGTTCTTCAATTTGACGATACAAATGTCCCGAGCTTCATCGATAAACGTCGATCCACTGATCTCGAATCTCCGTCCGTCCGGAAACGAAGCGACGGCCTTTTGAGCGCCGGCCATCACGTGCACATTGGTCACGACCAATCCATCATCCGAAACGACGTATCCACTTCCGATCCCGCCACCCTCTAGCCCGATGACTTCAATCTTCACCAGGCTTTTTTCGGCCTCCTCGATCACGGTGGCCAGATCCTGGCCATGAAGTTGTTGCAAGTTAGTCATCGCGAAGCTGATTGCTAGAAAGACGAGTGCTTTCGAGAATCCGACAATGGAAGAGTTCATCATTTTACCTGGCAAGAATTGGAATCGTTTTGGCAATCGGAAGTGGTTGTTGCTTGACCACTGTGGCCCACTTAAGACTACAAAAGTTGCTGCGAACTTTCAATTTTTTTTCTAAACCAACGGGTCTCTGGGGAAGGAAAGAGGTGCGTGTTGCGTGGACGGCACAACGGACAGCTCGATCGGTCAATGAAGATTAGCTTGAGCTGAACATTCGGCAGGCGCTTTTTTGCGCATGCCATCCATTTGGTTCATTAACAAAGTCGAGGGACGGTTTTTCGGGTGTTATGTTCTTTCCCGATTAAAGTCTTGGAATGGTCAGTCCCCCGTCAACCATAATCACTTGGCCGGTTGAATAGGCAAAATCACCGCGTGCCAGAGCAGCCACTGCTTTCCCGATATCTTCTGCACGGCCCCAGCGGACCTGAGGTACCAGGCCCTCGGCGATCAGGGCGTCATATTTCTCCTTGACCCCGGCGGTCATGTCGGTGGCGACAATTCCTGGCCGGATTTCAAATACCGGGAGATCGTATTCCGCAAGTCGCATGGCAAACAACTGCGTGGCCATACTGAGCCCCGCCTTGGAAACACAGTACTCGCCTCGGCTGGTCGATGCCAACGAAGCCGAGACGGAAGACACGTTGATCATGCATCCCTCGAAGGTCGAATCGGCTTGCTTCTGTTCCACCATCCAGTTGGCCGCCGACTGGGACAAAAAATAGGGTCCCTGCAAATTGGTTTTTAAAACCCTCTCGAAACTCGCCTCATCGGCTTCCAGGATGTCCAGCCGCTGGCGAGGCGCGACACCGGCGTTATTTACCAACACGTGGAGTTTGCCGTAATGGTTTCGAACCTGGTTCAGCATTGCCAATCGTGCTTCGGCGCTCGCCACATCACACTGACAGTAAATTACCTCTCCTCCGTGTGTTTGCAGAGCCGCGATCGGCTCGGTCACTTGGTCGGGGGGACGTACCCCGCAAACTGCCACATCGAACCGTTCCTTGGCGAGACTCTCCGCAATACCGAAACCGATGCCGCGTGTTCCCCCCGTCACCAATGCAACTCGTTTACGCATCAATTCCTCCAAAAAATAGCCAACCGTCCTATTACGAATTGCGGCTTTTTGATTTCAAAAAAAACGTCAGGTACTCCTCTTGTCGGGAGACACGCTGCACGTAGAGTGCCAGCTCGCGGGCGTGGTAGTCCCCCCACATGCTGGACTCGCCACAGGGCACGGATCGACTTTCCGGAACATAGTCCCATCCGTTGGGACGATGATAAACCGAATGCAGAATTAGTCCCTGGTGAGTATCCTCCATGCTCAGGTAAGGTTCATCGAGGAGTGTATCCAATACGGTCAGGCCCGCCTGCCAATACCGGGAAGCGAGTTTCGGATCGCGGGATTCGAGATAGTTCCCCAAACGAAGCAGGCCCTGTGCCCCGATAGCTGCCGCAGAACTGTCAACCGGTTCCGCGTCATTGAACGGATCGGCCGGTTTGTCGAGGTAGTCATCACCCAACCGATGAGTGTTCGGCGCCCCGGTGTCCCAGTAAGGAATTCCGTCGGCAGCAGAGTTTTCAATATAAAAATCGCAGACGGCTCGAGCTGCCTTGACCATCCATTGTTCAACAACCGCCCGGCCCCCCAAGGGTACCAGCTCCGCATCTTCAACGGTCGCCATGAATTCCAACTGCTCCGGAAAACCCACCATGATCCAGGCCAAACCACGGGTCCAAGTGGTGAACGGCGAAAATCCCTGTTGTGAATTCGGGCAGCGGTAGTTTCCATCCGTGACGTTGAAGATGCTCTCGTGTGCCGTGCGGCCCCAGACGTCGTAGTGATCCCGGCCCTCGCCATAGTAAACGGAATAGTCGGCGGTGGATTTCGCATGCACAATGGCACGCTCCAATAGCGACACTCGTTGGTCGTTTTCTCCCATCAAGCAGTGATCGAGTTGGTGTCCCAGCGAAAGGGCGCGGAGACTGCGAATCGTATCCGCAAAAAGCGAGTGGGGGCCGTTGAAGGAATAAATAAATCCCCCGTTGGGAGTCGCTGTCCAGCGATGCGCCTGTACCGCGGCGGAACACTTCAATGCCATCTCATAGTAGTTCCGTTCCCACCTGTTTTCCGCGATGCGGCCCTCATTCATCAACCGGAGCAGATTTCCGAAAGTGCTCACGTTATTGAAACCATGATCATGGACACCGAAATGGGTCACATGCAACGCCATCCCGTCCACCGTATGCTGACGGCCCGCCTCAAGGAAACGGTCATCGCCAACCGCGTCGAATTGCAGAATCTCGGATCCATATTCAAAACCCTGGGTCCACTCCGTCCACCCCCGCGTCGTGTAGACACCCTCAACGGTATACACGGGGGAGCCTTGCGAGCGGTCGTAGTGATTCTGTATCAGCCGAATCTTCTCCCCGGACAAGGCCCAGAAACGCTCCAGTCTGGAACTTAATCCTGCCGGTGTCAGGTCATAGTCAATCTTCATGGCGGTGAGAACCTTGGTCGTAGTGGAACCGGGGTGAACCAGCGCGGCGCGACGAGTTTCGAGCGGCAACTGGCGAATGGATTAAGGTCATAAGTATCCAGACCCGGCTCTGAATTGCGTTTGCGATTTCGAGATAGAGAGTGACTGTTGAACCGTGAATAACATTTCCTCGTTTTAGGTTGAAAGGCTTTAGGTGATCAATGGGGGAATGGCTCGACCTATTGTTTGCCTAGACGGTGGATTCCCCATGCCATCAACCCGACTCCTGACAGGCAGGCCCCCACGACGATCGCAACGGCAAATGATTGGCTCCAAATTGGAAGCTGGCCAAACTGACCGGCGTCCGTCATTGTAAAAAAGCAAATGGCGGAGAAGAAACAGATGATTGCGAATCCAGCCACGGCAAGCCCTGTGTTGAACAGTCGTCCAATCATTGAGCGCGTCTTGTTGTCGTCCTTATCGACGTCACCTTCGGTACCGGTGTCCGAGTCCGAAGTCTGATTTGGCGCTGAGCGAGACTTGGTCCAAAACAAAGTCCAAATCAGCAAGAGGATCGGATACAGAATCAATAACTGAATCCGTTTCGAACCGCCAACCGTGCCAGTCATTTTGCCCTCGGAAATATCCCAGAGTTGAACGCCGCGAAAATAATCGCTACTGTCGGCGACCGCGATCGTCTTCCCGTCTGGCGAAAAGACGAACGCTGAACGGAGGCGGTCATTGGTGTCAATCCGAAGGATTTCCTGACCCGAATTCGCGTTCAGGATCGAGATAAATTGTTCGCGACGAAATGAGTTTGGTGAGTTGTTCTCGATCGTTCCTTGGATCGCAACCAAAGATCCGTCGCTCGAAAAACGGCAGTCTTCCGCGCGATTTCCCAACTCAAAGCGCCAGATGATCGCATGAGTTTTTCGGTCCAGCAGATTCGCGCCGCTGCGGCCCGCCAAGAGAATTCGAGAACCGTCCGGCGCAAGGATCGCATCGGAATGTGGCTGGTCAAAGGTTTCTGTTTTTTGATTTGTGAGATCGAGTAATTCGCTTGAGGGAGTCGGCCCCGGCATGTTTGGACCTCGCGATTGGTGAAAGTCAGAAAAACAGGTGACCCATTGACCTGATTCGCTTAACCAAATTCGATCATCGCTCGTGCGCACATTGGTCGAAACCAGTTTGGCACCAGGAGCAAACAGTTGGAAGGTCAGTTTGTTATTTGCACGATTGCGAACGGCAAAACCGACTGGGCAAATGGCCACCGTGCCCCAGGGGCCGATGCTCGTTTTGGTTATCAATTTTCTTTCGCTGATTGAATACAGGTAGACACCGCAAGCTGGCCCGGCAACTCGATTGCCTTGGGAAAACAAAGCGACCGTGTCATCGTCGACAAAGCTGACGACCTGCCGTCCGCCGTAACCACTGAACCCGATCGGAACGGAACCCAGCAATGTTTTGTCGGCAAGCCTGATGATTTGGGTGTTTTCCTCACCCACGATCGCGATTCGCTTGCCGTCGGGCGAAAACGCGATTGCCTCAAAGGCTTGGGCCGGTTGCTGGCGACGAGCATTGGCAATCATTGCCAACAGGATTCCGATCAACATGGTCAACAGTAACAACTGCCGAATATTGAAGCGAGAAAGGCGAATTCGACGGAGTGGCGATTTCATTCGTAAACAGTTAATTCGGTGAAGGCGACGACGAATCCGCTCCTTTATCGCCGGAGCACAACAGCGCTTTGGGGTTGCACCGTTTCGATGGCCGCTCGTCTTCCAGTCGTTTGTATTCCGGAAGCACGTTCCGTTCTTAATCGCTTTCCATCCTAACAACTATTTCCATCCAAGGGCGCTTGGGTCAGCTGTGGACGAATTGCGGTGGGCGAAATCTGCCGCTTCAAGTCAGAATTGTCCGTATTCAAATCGCGCACCGAAGTTGTTGCATATCGCTGGTGGATGCCAACACAGGACTTAAACGGCATTGGCGGTTTGCTGCAGGTTTTCGCTGTCAGGGACTTTGCTGACATCAAAACGTCCGTGAGCGAGAAAATTCTCAACTCTTTCGATCGTTTCGGAATACCAACCCAATATTCCGTGGTGACCGTCCACTTGGGCAAAATCGCAATGTCCATCAAGGGTGACGAACCCGGGTGCAATCACACGATCTTTGTTCGCTTCCAAGATGCCAAATTCAATCCCATTTTGCTCCAACGAATTCGGCAGACAATTCACGTAGCTTCGCGGAGCATCGGAAAGTTGAGCCAGGCTTGGTGTCAGCCAGCCAACGAATGGCGTCAGTTTTCGGGCGGCGTGTGAACCACGATGAGGTGGCGCAAGCATCACGACTCGTCCAAGATTCCTGAAGCGGAAATCGGAAAACATCTTGCGAGCAATGATGCCACCCATACTGTGGGTCACCAGATGAAAACGAGAAGCCGCCATTTCGCGATCCAATGACGCCAAGTTTCGCCCCAGCCTGTTCGCATGCGTTTCGATTCGATGGCCAACACTTCGGTAGCTCCAGTTCCATGTTTGGAATCCCGTCTTGCGCAGCCGCCTTGAAATGGGCCACATGTCCAGCCGCGTTCCACCGAGGCCATGCACCAGGACAACGGTTTCTTTGTTTGGCGATTTCTGTTTCATTTCGATTTGACATTGTCCAAATAGATGAAATTGACATTAATCACCGCGACCAAATTTCGGATGCCACGGTCCCTCGATTCCCGCGGCTGAGATGCAACCGAGGAACGCTCTCTTGACACCCGAACCGCTGGCCCAACCGCTTCACGGATGGTTACCCGCAGCTGCGTCAAAGAAACAACGCTGCACCGAAAGTTCGACAGAAATCCCTACTTCACTCTCGTAAACCACCAGCTCTGCTGGTGCGTACCAATCAGGCTCTGCCGTCTTTTTTAGTAACCCGGGGCGTTAGCGAGGGATGATAACTGCGTTCCCTTGCTCACGCGTCGGGCTACGATTTTCAACCCCTTTCAGGGGCCTTCCTCATACCACCGGTTCTGCCGGTGGTTGTTGATTCAATCAGCATCGCATTGCCCTCCGTCATCGGCAAATTGTCCTCCAACTCACCGGGCAAACGGCATTCAGTTCTGCCAACGGTATCAACGCAACGCCAGGGAACCAAGGTGCGAACACAATTTGACATCAAGACAGTCAACTGGATAGAACCACGCGCACCTTTTCCGCTATACTTGAATTTCGCATTTTGCGTGCCTCAACGTGCGGCCGGCAATCCCGAGCATCGCCACCGCTTGTCTGGCTCACTGATAGAATTGAGTCTCGGCCGAGTGCTGTTACGACTATGATGGAAGATGAACAACCGCAGCTAAAATTCCTTGGCGGCGCCGCAGTGTCGGCCTTGCCGATGATCTTCTTCATTGTCTGGGCCGTCACGATTTGCGTGAGCGGCGCTCCCGACGAAAACGGATTGATCCTGGGGGCGGTTCTCGGATTGACGCTGGGTATGTTCGTTTGTCGCAGCCGTTGGTCGGACTACGCCGAGCATGTCGTCTTGGGCATGGCCAACCCGGTGGCGACGGTCACGATTGTCGCTTGGTTCTGGGCCGGGATGTTTGCCCAAGTCCTGAGCGAGGGAGGCCTGGTCGATGGCCTTGTTTGGTTGGGCGGCGCGATTGGTGCCGATAACGGAGCATTCGTCGGCGTGACATTTCTGTTGTCTGCCGTTTTTGCCAGTGCGGTTGGGACCGGTTACGGGACCGTCGTCGCCTTTGCGACGCTGATGTATCCCGCTGGTTTGCTGATGGGAGCCGATCCCGTCTGGTTGTTTGCCGCCCTGCTTTCGGGCGCGGCTTTTGGCGATAACCTGGCCCCCGGTCTCCGACACCACGGTGGTGTCGGCGACAACCCAGCAAACAGATATTGCCGGAGTGGTCCGTTCTCGCTTTAAATATGCCTTTTTGGCGGCGGTTCCTGCGCTGATTCTGTTTGTCCTACTGGGCGGCGGGGACAGTGTGCCGCAAGCCCAAAGTGAATCCCTGGCGCTGGCGACCAGTGTTTCGCCAACACCACTGTTGCTGTTGCTGCCTTTCATTCTGGTGATCGTTTTGGCGTTGAGCGGGTTCCATATTCTGGTGACGCTGACCTGGGGGATTCTCGCCGCTATTGCGATCGGTCTGGCAAGTGGCCTGCTCGATCCGACACAAGTTATTTCCATCGATACCGAGCAACGTGTGATGCAAGGCGCATTGGTCAACGGGATCGCAGGTTATCTGTCACTCGCCATACTGATTCTTTTGATTGTCGCTTGCGGAAACATCATGCGGGTGGGAGGGGCCATGGATCAACTGGTGCAACGGTTGTCTGCAATGGCTGGCAACTCGGTGGCGCGAGCCGAAGTTGTTATTTGGGGAATTGTGGCCTCGCTCAACGTGTTCATCACGATCAATACGGCGGCCGAGATTGCCGCGGCACCTGTCGTATCGCGGTTGGGCAAGAAGTTCCACCTTCACCCCTATCGAAGAGCCAACATGTTGGACGCGATGACGTCAGCGCTGGGCTACATCTTTCCCTGGGGCGGCGGTGTTTTGATCGGCTACCAGACGATCCGCAACCTTGCCGAAACGACCCCATCCATTGTGGTGGTGACACCGACAGAAGTATGGCCCTATGTCTTGCACGGGTGGTTCCTGGCCGCTGTGATGCTGTTCGCGGCGATCACCGGATTCGGCCGGAGATTCGAGACTTCGGAAAATCCCGATGAGGAGTAGGCGAAGATCTTGTCTTCAGCGGCAAGGACAATCAAAGAGGCCTAAACCCGTTGATTTTCGTAATGGTTCGGCACCAACAGTTGCCATGTCGTTTGCTATCGAAGCAGGCTCTCCATCCAACATTCACCTTCGAATGCTGAGTCGAACGGACTGTCCCAAGGTTCCTGCGCTCGGGTAGTGGGTTTTTGCAAACACATCATCGCGATCGTCGTTGGTACGATTCCAAAATGGTCGATGCTTCCGGTCTGGATATTGCGAGCCAAACCCGTCAGGTCGTCTGATTTCGAGGGCTCGACAGCGTCAAGGTTTTGATAGGATGGAGGTGCGAGGCTGCCGTCCATCGTTATATCTCTAAACAATCGGCAATCAAATCCAATCGGCAATCGAATCGATGATTTCTTCGAATTCCCATCAACGCCTGTCGTTCGTTTTGACGGCCTTGTGCTTGTTTTTGCCGACCACGTCGGTTTGGCCACAGGAAAGCCGCCCCCAGCCGCGGCTAATTCTCGACGCCGACTCAGCTAATGAAATCGACGACATGTATGCGATAACGCGTACGTTGAAGCAGGACCGATTCAACGTGCTGGCACTCACGTCGGCACAGTGGATCCATTATCTCGCCGAACCGGACTCGGTCGCCGCGAGCCAATGCGAGAATGAAGCCCTGGTCAAGCTGCTTGGCCGCGAGAATTTGCCGACGCCCCAAGGATCCGCCGAACCGATGGGCAAGCCGTGGGGAGGCGATGAAGCCAAAGATTCGCCAGCAGCCCAGTTTATTGTCCAATCGGCCAAAAAGGCTTCGCCTGACAACAAGTTGGTGGTCGTGTGCCTGGGGGCTTCTACCAATCTCGCCTCCGCCATCAAGCTTGCTCCTGAGATCGCCCCCAACATCGACGCCTATATTCTGGGATTCCGGTACGACGTTGATGCCAATGTCTGGAACAAGTCTTCCTTCAATATTCGTCGCGATCTGAATGCGTGTGGCGCCGAACTTCTGCGCTTCAACCATCGCAGTCTCGTAGACCGTTTCGAACAACGCATCGTCATCGAGCGTCAACTCGATCATGGTCAATTCATCGGCGGGGGAATGGCGGATTTGTTTGCGAAGTGCGCGTCGCAGCAACGCTCTTTGAATGCGTGGTCGATCGTTCATGGCTGTGCTCCAGCTTTCGATGCCTGGGTTTGGAAAAGGCAACCGTTACGTGATTGCCGCTACACCAACCATGTACCGAGGGGGAAGCATTTTTTGACAGGGCCACAAATTTGGGTGGAAAAAAAGTTTTTTCACCCCCTTTTTCAGGCTCCCCGCTGTGACCAGACGCGTCACGACTACTGAACAAAATTACAGGTATTCAGACCCCAACACGGATGACCCAAAGATTCAAATTCAGTCCGTTTCAAAAGTCGCAGCTTGTCAAAAAAAAGTGGCTTGGTGGTACTTGATTGGTAGAGAGGAAGATTTTTTTACCTGAACCAGAATCAGCATTTCCAAGCGGCACGGTGGCCGATCGTTCAACGCGATAAACCGAGAACAACTACCTGATGAACGTCGAAAACCGAAGTCCGATTGCCCAGCTACGCCGCAAACATGCACAAGCTGTGGCGCGCAGAAAAACCTGGGCGGAAGTCCTGGATCTGATTTGCCGAGATGAGTGGTTCAACGAGCTGTGGAGACAACTGCCTTGTCCGTGATCCGTAGAAAACGCCTACCGTTCCACCTGGTGGAAGACTTGCAGCAAGACGTGATGGTTCTGATCGCGTCCGACCTCAAGAAGAATCCGGCGTTTGGGATTCAGCCGCCGGCTGGCGACTAGGGGAAACTTCTCAAAGTCGTTGTCTACCGCTACTGCTGCAAAGGCGTACGCGGCAAATCCCGAAGCAAGTCATTCAAGACCGAAGCGATCCGCAGCGAATCACAACATCCGCTGATTGACGAACGTGAACTGGTGGATGACCTGCTCGATTTCCGGGAGGCCGTTGCTTCGCTCAATCGGTCCTACCGCTCGATTGTGAAACTGCTTTGCGATGGATTGACCGTCGAGCAGATCGCCCGGCGACGGAAATGTCACGTGCGAACGGTCTATCGCCGCATCAAGGCGGCAACCGAACAGATTCAGAAGTTTTGCGAACACGATTGACGGCCATTTCTGGGTGAAAAAACCTCAGCAACTGAAAAACTACCACTTACTTACCCTGACCCTGGAGAAAAACCATGATCCGACTAGCCAATCCCGCCGCAAACGGCGCATCC
Source organism: Pirellulaceae bacterium (assembly GCA_942492215.1). GTDB lineage: Bacteria > Planctomycetota > Planctomycetia > Pirellulales > Pirellulaceae > Mariniblastus. The sequence goes on along the minus strand of CALODY010000026.1, from coordinate 166,901 downwards.
TCCTTGAACGAGGAGTTTTTGCTACGCAGTGCGGTGTTTGCCGCCCTGGAAAAAATCGGCAGCAAACAAAAAGAACCACGAGAACTGGCCAATGGGCGGCAACATTCGATTCGATTATTGATCAAAGGCGAAATTGATGGCCAGCTATTTGAGCAGTCCGTGGTTTCGATTCTCTCGATCGGCCATGCCCAGCAACGTTCGTCCAGCGTGAATCCACAGGTTCCCGAGTTGATGGCCTACATTCTGGGCAAATTGAACACGGCGACCCGCGAGCGAATCCTGGCCGATGTGCCTGTCGAGTTTCGCGAAAACGAAAACCGGCTGCCCGAACCTCCTCCCGAGTTGCTTGAACGTTCCAAAGCGATGTTGAAGAAACTTCGGCAGACAAAAACGGTGATAGCGCGAGGTCCGGTCCGCTGTGAGTATTCGCTGGTCGAAGCGGCTGAAAACTAGCTGGCCTTGGTAGGTCTCGTGCAGTTGCCCAACCCTGGCAGTCAGCCACCGGCATTTGGCCATAGGCCACCGGCCACCGGCAATCAGCCACCGGCCCAGCCAACGGCCCAAAATCTCAATCTTTTTTATCCCAACCCATCTCTGCGAAAGGAGTGCGCCAAACCAGAACCTGACAACCAGAACCGAATAACAATTCAATTTTCAAAATCTAAATCAAAAACACAACCTTAAAAACAACGAGAAAATCATGTCAAACAAGAAACACGATTCAAAACCCAGTAACCACAACACGTCATCTGATCAGCACCGATCCGGAGCCATGGATGTCCCTGACCCGGTCGATCCATGCAGAGCCACCCCGGGGATACTATTCCGGAATGTAGCGGCGGAGACAATGTCCATTCGGGCTGCGATACCGAGAAATGTGCCGGGCCGAGCGGAGGCGGCGGGCTGGTCCAGGTGCAACCGGTGCCCGCCCAGGTCGGCGGCGACTACAAACACGTCAACCTGTCCGATGGAACGGTCACAGGATCCATCAACCCGTTGGCATCGACGGCCAGTCCGACGGGTGGATTCACGATCAAGTATTACAACCAATTCAGAAAATCGAACGGCGATTTCGTCGATCAGTATTTTGGGATTGGCTACAACTTCGCCTGCTCCGATTTCGCCTACATCGTCGATTTGCAAGTGACGAATACCTGGTACACATGCTTCCAGGCAGCGACGGCCGTTCTTACCGGTTTGAGAAACAGCCCGATGGAAGTTTTGATTCGCTTTATGGAAATCGCGCGCAACTGGTTGAAACCTCCACGGACTACATCCTCAAGGAAGCCGATGGAACGATGAGTTTTTTTGACGTGACCAATGGCTGGATTACCAAACAAGTCGCTCCCGATGGCCGGGAAACCGAGTGGACGATGGACACCACGGAAGACGTTTTGCGTGAAGTCCGCACGACCTGGTCCGAAGACAGCAAAAACGTGATGCTCTCGCGGCTCTTTTCCTACTACTCCAGCCCCGGTCCAAGTGGCGGCGGAGGGGGTGGTATCGGGATGTCAACGGGCGACAGTTCCGATGTCGAGTACGTCACCGAAAGATCCTACGTGGGAACGTTGACGGAGCCTGGAACGAATGATTGGGATCTGAAAAGTCGTCTGAACTTCGTGATCGCCGATGCCGATGTCACCGACAAAGTCAATCAGGGCGACCTGAAAAAACTGATCTATCAAACACCCGACGGATCGGGCGGTTGGGACACCCAACAGACCTGGATGTTCACCTATTACACTTCCAACTCATCAACCGGGTTCATCCACGGATTGAAACATCGAATCGAACCCAACGGCTATCGCTTGTTGTCCAATCCCCGACACCGCCACAGAGGCCCAGCTGTTGGACGCCTCCAGCCAGTACCACCAATACAATTCCGACCGCCAGATCACGCGGATCGAAACCAAAGGTGGATCGGAATACAGCACGATCACCTATAGCGAAAACTCAAATGCACCGACGGGCGTCAACGATTGGTATTACAAATCCGTCATGACCAACAACGACGGGTCCAGCCGGACGGTGTACAGCACCTACTTCTATTCCGACCTGCTGATCATCGATAGCGACGGTTCGGACGAATGGTTGATGGCCAATGAGTTCAATTCGGACTTCTGCCCGATCAAAACTGCGTTTCCGGCGGCGTTTGATACTTCTACCGCCGCCTACGATGACACCGAAGACGACCTGGACATCCAGTATCATACTTCCACGGGCCGGATCGACAGCTTCACCTACGATTCTTCTTCGGGAATGATTGAATACCGCAAGACCCAGAACGGTTCCTCCGGTACTGCGATCAATATTTCCAAAACCGAATACACGTCTCGAACGGTTGGAACCGGTGACGAATCGAGAACGGCCTACTTCGTCAGCAAACAGGTTCAGTATCAGAGCGATTCTGGATCGGGCGACCCGGTGACCGTCGCCGAGTACACCTACGATGCCTGGCATTCGGGAACGCTGCAACCGGACACCATCACGATTTCGCATCCCGACGTGGCGGCTGCCAACAACGGGGTCGGCAATCCACACTCGGATGAGACCGAGAGGAAGTATGATGACTTCGGTCGGCTGATCGAGCAGACGACGGCCGATGGTACGGTCAACAAGTACGATCACGATCTGGCCACCAGCGCCGTGACTCAAATCATCCGCGATTCGGGCACCGGAAAACTGAACTTGACCGAGGATCTCGAAGTCGATGTTCGCGGCCAGGTGACCAAACGGCTTGTCCAGCGGTTGAGGAAAACGACAAGCCGATTGGACGGTACGCATCGACGACCGCGAGACCTGGACGGCTGCTGGATATCATGTTGTGTCAGTGGGCGGCGAAACCACTGGTGAATCCAGTTTCCATCCGGAAAACATCAGACGATGGAACGGAAGTCGACGTGATTACCGCAACCCGGGGCAGTACCGCGTTGAATCTTCGGGGGCCCTGGAGTTCCAGCAACAGCTTCCCTCCAATCGAGCTGGACAGCCTGGACGCCTCACTTTTACGATTTGTTTGGGCGGCTGCGGTCAACTCGGATTTATCACGACATTCCCTCATCCGGAAGTGGTACGTCTGGAACGAATTACATCGAGTCGAGTTTTGATTACGATGCCATGGGCCGTCAAAACAAAACCGTCTCGCCCGATGGCACGATCACGCGAACGGTTTTTGATGATCGTGGACTGGTCGTTTCGACCTGGATGGGCACCGATGACACCAATGCCACCGACACCGATCCTACCGGTGGTGGCGCCACGGGAAACAACATGCTGAAGACGGCCGAGCACGAGTATGACGATGGCAACGATGGCGGTGATGGATACCGCACGAAAACGACCGTCCTCGTCAATGCCACGTCCGCCGATAATCGGGTCACGGAATTCGAGTATGACTGGCGGGGCCGGATGACGAACACGATCACCAGCGATGGCACAGACGAGTTCCATCAAAAGCCAACCTATGACAACCAGGGTCGCGTCACCAAGAATCAGACCTACCGGGACGATTCCAGCACGCTGGTCCTGATGGCCCAGTCCGAATCCTTCTTTGACGAACGGGGGCGGCAGTATCGCAGCAAGTCCTACGCGGTCAGTGATGCAGGGGTGGCAGGCAATGCGCTCGAATCAAATCAATGGTACGACGAAAAGAATCGTGTGATCAAATCGTCGTCCCCTGAATCCACGGCGTTTACCAAAACGGTTTACGATGCCGTGGAGCGAACGACGGCCGTCTATTCGGCCTACTATGATGGAGCCGGCACCGACGATCCGGCCAACATCTCGGGAAACAAAGTCTTGACCGAAACCCATACCGACTATGACGATGCGGGCCGAGTCTTGATGACGACCTCCCAAGATCGTTTGTACAATGCAACAGGTAACGGCTCGCTCAACGGGCCTTCCGGCAGCCAGCCCAAGTCTCGCGATTCTTACGTGGCGATGTGGTATGACAAGATCGGCCGGGTTACCGAATCTGCCAATTACGGTACCAACGGCGGCACCGCTTTGACTCGTCCGAGCACGGCTCCTTCCTCAAGCGACACTGTATTGGTCAGCGAAACGGAATTCAATATCGAAGGCCAGGTTTACGAAACGACCGATCCGGCCGGCGATGTGGTTCGCCACGAGTATGACGATGCCGGTCGGACCACAAAAGTCATTCATAACCAGGGTGGTTCGGTGACTCAAACGATTCGCACCGAATACAATTCAGTGGGGCAAATGTCCAAACAGATTGCCGAGAATGCGGACACCGGCAATCAGGAAACCGTCTATACCTACGGTGTGACAACGGCCGGTGGCTCGGATCTGGCCAGCAATCAGTTGCTCGAAAAAGTGACTCATCCCGATAATGGAACGGTCACTTACGATTATGACCGAACCGGTCAGCAAACTTCGATGACCGACGCCAACGGCTCGGTTCACGATTACAGTTACGATGAGCTGGGACGCCGGATTGCCGATAAAGTCTCCACGTTGGGGACAGGGGTTGATGGCTCTGTCCGCCGAATCGAACATTCGTACGATGATCGGATGAGATTGGAAAAGGTTACCAGTTACGATGCCGTCACTTCAGGAACCGTGACTGCGGATGTCCAGTACGCCTTCAATGATTTTGACCAGGTCGTGGCCGAATTCCAGCATCACGGGTCGGCAGTCAATGTTTCCACGTCACCGGCTGTGGAGTATGATTACGCGAACGGAAGTTCGAACACGATTTGGATGAAGAAGTTGACGTATCCTGACGGCCGCGAGTTGGATTACGATTTCGGCAGCTCCGGCAGTCAAACGGATCGGCTCGATCGAGTCGCTTCCATCGACGATGGCACGACCACGTTGGTGGAATACGAGTATTCTGGTGCGATGCGGTGATTACCCAATCCTACGACGAACCAGGAATCGAAAAGACCCTCCATTTGGGAAGCGGTTCGGATCCGTATTCGGCACTGGACCGGTTTGGGCGGATGATCGATCTGCGCTGGACAAAAGTTCCACCGACCTGGTTCGGTACGAGTATGACTACGATCGTGTCAGCAATCGGCTGAACGAGCGGAACAAGGTCAGCACCGGTTCGAATCCCGATGTCGATAGCTTGTTTGGTTTTGACGGGTTGAACCGGTTGACCAGTTTCAAGACAGGTTTATTGAACGCGGGTGGAACTGATATTTCATCGCCCGAGATGACGCAAAGTTTTACCTTTGACGAAACGGGCAACTTCAAGAACTTCAGCCAGACGGTGGTGGATGCGGTTACTCAGACGCGCACGCACAATAAGGTCAACGAGATTACCAATATCACGGAAACGGTGGGTGCAGCCTGGGCGACGCCTGCGTTTGATGATGCGGGTAACATGACCAAAATTCCGCATCCGTCGGATCTGACCTCGGTTTTTGACGCGACTTGGGATGCCTGGCAGCGGCTGGTAAAGCTGGAGAAGACGGTTCCCACACTGTTGCAGCCTACGAGTACGATGGGGCCAACCGCCGTGTGATCAAGAAGGTTTACGTTTCAGGAGTGCTCGATGAGACACGACACGTTTACTATTCGTCTTCGTCACAGGCGTTGGAAGAGCGCGTCGATTCATCGTCTGATGCGGAAGTCCAGTTTGTGTGGAACCTGGGTTACGTGGATGATCTGGTTTTGCGGGACCGCGATACCACAGGTAATGGCACGTTGGATGAACGGCTGTATTCGTTGCCGGATCTTCGCTACAGCGTGATGGCATTGGCCAGCGATTCAGGCACTGTTGTCGAGCGGTTCAAGTTCGATGCTTACGGCCAGGCGTCGGTGCTGGACAGTTCTTTCGCCGCCCGATCCTCTTCAAGTTACGATTGGGATTTTCGATATACCGGACGCCGAGAAGATTTGGAGTCGGGTCTGTACTTCTTCCGGGCAAGGTTTTATTCGGCCCAACTTGGACGGTTTATCAGCCGCGACCCGCTTGGGTTCGTCGACGGGATGTCACTCTATCGGGCCTACTTCGTGCCCAACCATGTTGATCCTTACGGAACTGGTCAGATGCACAGCGACAGCCAAAAGTATGTTGCCTCTGATGGAAATGGAATTTCTGGAATTGAGTTGGTAAACTCAGATTCTACGAAAGAATTCCATGTCCCGTACACGCAGAATGTTTACATCCACCCAAAAAGCAGAAGTTGTTCGCCGACATCTTAAAGACCAGGTTCCTGTTAGCCAGTTGGCTGCCGAGCTTGACGTTCAGCCCAGCCAGATCCATCAATGGGTTCAAGCTGCACTTGCTCAGATTGAGCGAGCCTTTGAAAAACCGGGCAAGAAACCGGTTCGATCGGCTAAAAAGCTGGAACAGCTCAACGCCAAAAAGATCTATCAACTGGAACAGAAGCTCCACCTCAAAAACGAGGTCATCGCCGAACTGATGGAGGAAAACGTCAAGGCAAAAAAGCTCAATGGGGACCTCTAAAAGGACGCTGGGTTCCCCATGACACCCGCGACACGATCGTCGACTACTTGAAGTACTGGACGGTTCGGGCCGATACCCCGATGAAACAATTGTTGTTCTGGTTGGAGCTGGCCAGCAGCAAGTACCACGCTTGGCACAAACGCTACGGGAAAGCCAACGAGCATAACGGCCAGATCCCGCGTGACTGGTGGCTCCAATCCTGGGAGAAGCAGGCGATTATTGACTTCCACGACCGCCATCCGCTGGAAGGTTACCGGCGATTGACGTTCATGATGCTCGACGCGGACGTCGTCGCCGTAAGTCCCAGTTCGACGTATCGAGTTCTCAAAAAAGCAGGTCGGCTTGATCGCAAAAACGTCAAGCCGTCCAAGAAAGGCACAGGCTTTAAACAACCGGAAAAACCGCATCAACACTGGCATATCGACATTTCTTACCTGAATCTGGGAGGCACATTTTACTTCCTGATTTCAGTCCTCGACGGCTTCAGTCGTTACATCGTGCACTGGGAAATCCGCGAGAAGATGGAAGAGAAAGATGTCGAAATGGTGTTGCAACGGGCGCTGGAAAAAACGCCCGGAGCCAAGCCGCGAATCATCAGCGACAACGGCCCGCAGTTTATCGCCAAGGATTTCAAAGTCTTCATGCGAATCTTCGGACTGAGCCACGTTCGCACCAGCCCGTACTACCCACAAAGCAACGGCAAGCTGGAGCGCTGGCACGGTTCATTGAAGGCGGAGTGCATCCGACCTTCGGGACTGCGAACGATCGAAGAAGCGGAGAAACGAGTTCGTGATTACGTGCTGCATTACAATGAAGTTCGCCTTCACAGTGCGATTGACTATGTGACTCCGGTTGACAAACTCAATGGCAAGGCCCAAGAGATTGTGGATGCCCGTGATCGCAAGCTAGAAGCTGCACGCGAGAGTCGTCGAGTCAAACGACAGCAGGCGAAACGATCACCACAAGTTGCGGCGTTGGCTGGTTGAAGTTAAAACGAAATAAGTCTCGCGGAGGATAGGGCTCTGCTGAGGAGCAACCCGAGCGCCGCAGGCTGTCGAAGTCAGAAGCAGGGCGATGATTCGTCGTCGCCTGCTTCGCTTCTGATTTTGACCCAATGCGAAAAACCTTCTCCGCAGGATGCGGAGATTTCGTCAGCAGGATGCGTTTTTCAATCTCGCCAGCTCAGCAGTGCAAAATTCCAGTTCCCGTTGAACCAAGACAAAAAGTTGCGAGGGTACGAAGAGGTAACCCACATTAATCCGCTTGATGGGATGGAAGTTACTTATGATCGGCCAGTATTTGACACTATGACAACAAGTTATATGACGGGTCTTGGCAAAAACCCCTGCCCGAAGGGCTGGTTTTTGGACAATCTTGATTGTCCGGATTCTGTTGATGACTTATTCGATTCATTTGATGAAGATGATCTTGGCTGTTACAACCGATGCGCGAAGTGTACTCCAGAAAAGCTAAAGCAACTTTTGAAGGATATTAAAGACGCAATTCCAAAAACTAAGTGCCAGCCATATTGGGGGTCAGGTGAGTGGAGTCCGAATCATTGCGGAAGATGGGCAGACGGATTCCTTGACAATTGGAATCAGGGTAAACATAAAGATTGTGTTTTCGAAACTTCTTCAACGGTCATTGCTGAATATCAGCATGGCTATGCAAGTAGGCATCAGGTTGTTCGTTTTGTTCTTTGTGATGGAAGTATTTTCTACGTGGACAATAGTTGGTCAGGTGGTTCCGATCAACTTTGTAGGCCTTCTGATGTACGATTTGGCCCGATCACATGGAAGCATGACAAATGCAATCACGGAGACCTCGTTCCCAACCGACCTGGCCATCCGAGGTACTAAATCTGCCAATGGTAAATTTGCTTCTTTGCACGTTAATTTGCATATCAACAGGAACGCTGGTTGCATATTTGGGTAGTAAGTTTCTGAGACCAGTGATGCTTTCAGTTGCGGTGTTGACAACTACACTCGGGTCAACGTTTTCAATTTACTTGTGGGAAAGGCCGCTTGATATTGACACGTTTATTTTTTGGCTTTACTCATTTGACTAGTTTGCCCGTGGTGATGTTAGCTTTCAAGAGTCTTGTTTCGGAGAAACGAGGTGGAGCCAAGAAACAATTTCGAAAGGAAGAAAGCTTGGTTACATCCTGTCAATAATTGGTTTAGTTGCCGGGTTGGTCGCGTCCATATCGCTTCTGATAAGCTACATGCTACAGACTGATGTTGGCGTATTACTGGGGGTTCTTGGCTATGCCGTTCGCTATTGTGTTCGGTTCGGTCGGCATTTGTGCAGTTTGGTTCGCTAACGCACTGGGCGTAAGGGAAAACGCAGACGGGGACAACCACGACTGACGCGGTAAAAACCGTCAAAACTCTTGCCCGCATGTGGGGCTTGCCTGAACGAAGGCGGCCTCGATGCGGGCTTTTTTTATTGGGTCAGTGTTCCAACTTCACCGCCGCGCATTAAACGTGACCGAAGCGAAACCACGTCACTCGCGGCGGAACACTGGGCGATTGCTCCAACGGGGCTTTCGGTGTGAAGTACCAAAACGCGCGAGCCTCACGAGTGAAAAATAGAACGAGATTGCCGAAGGCACGCCGGATCATGGACGTCCGGCGCTATGACAGGCCCGGGCCATGGACGGATCCGAGCGTTTGCCATGGAGGGCAATAGCGAGGATGCGAGCTTGCGAGCACCGGGCCGTAACGAAAGGCGCAGCGCAGGCCACGGGAAAGCGGCGCGCACCACGATGCCGCGGGCGAAACCACTCAGGCTCAAACCACGTCGAAACATTCCAACGGTTGCCGGTTCCAGCCGCGATGGCCGTAGCGTCGAGCGGATTTGGCCAGGCAAACGATTCTCCAATTCAAAGGCAGCTAAAGAAAAAATTGCAGCTTGGGTGTGTGGAACCCGCGACCGCCGTCGTCCGAGGCCATGGACGGCCGGTTGGAACATGGCTGAGCCATGCACACTTATAGAGGCAGCGCAACCCTTCAGCGCTCGTGCAAGGCGGCGGAGACTTCCGTCCGCAGCGGGCCCGCAAACCCTGGCGGCAGCCGTGTGCACTTTCCAACCCAAAGATGTTGATTCCCTTCGGACGCCAAGCCGTCACGCGATTGCCTTGCACAAGTCAAAGGCAATGGTGTGATGGCGACCGGGGAAAGAAACGATTCCCTTTGAATGTCAGCCTGAAACGTGGCCGCGATCAACACAGCCCTTACAGTTTAACATTCGTCGGTCCAATATTATAAACGTGAAAGATAATAGCGCGAAAAACCGCTTGACAGCGCAGGGAAGTTGCCGCGTCATGGTACTTATCAAAAGTGTTGTTCAAAGAAATCGTTTTGCACCGCGATTAACGTCTCCAATCCATTAAACGAATGACACGCAACGACCGTAGCGGCTAACCTGCCCAACCGTTTTCTAACTCAAGGAATTCAAAGATGAACAAACCAATTGCGCTTACCGGTACGCGCCCAAGCAAACCAAACCAACGAAGAAGAAAACCGATGTCGTTTTGGAAACCAAGGGGGACGAAGTCCATCTCTCTTTCGAGGGTCAACGTCGTTATCGAATTCGCGGCCTGGAGCGCAACCACTCATCGCAACAACTGAAGGTCAATATTCTGGCAGCGCGTGACGGGTGTCCCGGCGACTCGCCGCTGGTTCATCTGGATACGCTGGATCTGTTCAAAGCGCGTTCGCGAACCTCATTTATCAAAGCAACAGCAACGGAGCTGTTCACCGATGGCGAAGTCATCAAGCGTGACATCGGTACGATGTTATTGAAGCTGGAACAATTTCAACACGAGCGGATCGAAGCGGCCACGCAATCACAAAAACCAGTCGTACCGACCGCCGCTGAAAAACGTTCGGCGATGAAACTGCTCAAAGACCCACGGCTTATTGACCTCATCCTCGCAGACTTCGACGGGTGCGGTCTGGCCGGCGAAGAGACCAACAAACTGGTCTGTTATCTGGCCTGCGTCTCACGCCGGCTGAAAAACCCGTTGGCATTGTTGATCCAAAGCGGCAGCGCTGCCGGCAAGACAACCTTGATGGATGCCGCGCTTTCGTTCGTCCCCGATGAAGAACAAATCCGTTACAGTGCGATGACCGGTCAATCGCTCTATTACATGGGCGAGCAGAACATGAAACACAAAATTCTCGCCATCAGCGAAGAAGAAGGCGTGGCGCAAGCCAGCTACGCATTGAAACTTCTTCAATCCGACGGCAAGCTGACGATCGCCGCCGTTGGCAAGAACAATTCCGGCGGTCGCCAGTCGACCGAAACCTACACGGTGGAAGGCCCGGTGATGATGTTCTTGACGACAACGAGTGAACATCCCGACCCAGAACTGCAGAACAGATGCATCACTTTACGAGTCAACGAATCGTCCGATCAAACTGCTGAGATCCACCACCGTCAACGCGGCAGTTACTTAAAGAATAAATCGAAGCGTAGCCCGGATGAGATCCGCGCCCTGCACCAAAACGCGCAGCGTTTATTAGCATCGCTTCCGGTTATCATGCCTTGGGCCGACCAGCTCACGTTCCGTCATGATCAAACGCGAATGCGACGCGACAACGCCAAGTATCTGTCCTTGATCGCATCCATCACGTTGTTGCATCAACATCAACGCAACGTCATCGAGATCAATACAAGCTCGCAGCGCAAGCAAGTGAACAAACAACTGGCCGTTGAAGCGACCATCGAAGATGTTGAGCTTGCCAACCGGCTGGTCAGCGAAACGATGGGCCAGTCGCTGGATGACTTGCTTCCACAAACGCGGCAACTGCTGGTCTTGATCGACAACTGGGTCAACGAGTGTTCCCGTGAATCGAAACTGAGTTGCAACCTCGTCCGCTTCACGCAGCGGCAGCTGCGTGAGTCTTTCGGTTGGAGCGATCGCCAAGTCCGTCACCACCTAACACGATTGATTGGGTTGGAATACGTATTGGCTCACCGAACGGGCCACGGCAACGGCAAAGAATACGAACTTCTCTACGATGGCCAAGGCCGTGACGGTGAGTCGTTCCTTCTCGGATTGGCTGATCCAGCAAAACTAAAACGGCGAAAATGAGTCGACCTTGTCGACAAACCGACAGCTTGGGCTGTCGAATCGACAGGCAGACGTCACACATCCGGAAGCCAGTCGTCAAAACGGCTGGCTCTTCCTAAATCCAGACCGCTCAATCGTTTACGCTTCAAACGAGCGTGAAACTACAGGTTGTTCCGTTTAGGAACAAGCCCCTTAAAAAAACAAGTTGAGTTGCACGTCGCAATTCATCAAATGTTCCCGCGTTGATCGTGATCAACGCATCACCGTCAGCGTGGAACTCCGAGGGAGATATGCGACTCAGCTCAAGGAATCTCCTATGAACCTTCCCGAACCGAAACTGTTAATTCATCAGTTCTTGCAAACGATGCGGATGCGGAACTGCAGTGAACGAACGATTCAAGCCTGGACGTACATCCTCAACCGGTTCGTCAGATGGTGCAACGAACGAAGCATTACTTGCATGTCAGAAATCACGCCTGATCATGTTGCCGCCTACCGGCGGAGCCTGTTTCACTACCGCAACCCGAAAACCGGCAAGCCGCTGACCTTCGACACGCAGGCCCACTACCTGATCCCGATACGCAGATGGTTCGACTGGATGAAGGTGCAAGCCTTCATCGAAGTCGACCCGACCAGGGATATCGAACTTCCCAAAAGCGAAGACCGCTTGCCAACATCCATTCTCACGGCAGGCCAAGTCGAAACGCTGCTCAACGTCCCTGACGTAAACACCAGACTAGGTCTTCGCGACCGTGCGATTCTGGAAACGTTCTACAGCAGCGGAATCCGCTGCGGCGAGCTGATCGCGCTCGATGTTTACGACATCAGTTTCGACCGTGGGATTCTGACGGTACGCTGTGGCAAGAACAAAAAGGATCGCGTGGTTCCGATCGGAACTCGCGCCTTGACCTGGGTCGAAAAATGGACAACCGACATTCGTCCTGACCTGTTAAGCGAATCGAGCGATCAAACGTTGTTCGTGTCCAAGAATGGGAAACGGATGCATCCCAACGCGTTGTCAAAACTGGTTCGCGAATACCTGGTCAGCATCGGGATCACCCAGCGCGGCGCTTGTCACTTGCTGCGTCACACGGCAGCGACGTTGATGATGGAAAACGGAGCCGATCTTCGTTCCCTGCAACAGTTCCTCGGTCACGCTCGACTTGACACCACGCAGATTTACACGCATGTCAGTATCAAGCGACTACAGGAAGTCCACCGCAAAACACATCCTGCCAAACCAAACGGGAAATCATTCGACGATCATTCCACGGAATAATGCGTTCCCGGACGAGTGAGATTCGTTCGATTCTCGGACGAATCTCACTCCTTTCTGCGTCCCAATCATCTACAATAAAACAACTCATCTAACACGCTTCACGCGCGCGGGAAAGAAAATCTCAAAAAGTGGTCAAGCTGTGTAAAAATTACGACGGTCTCAATCAGACCGCTACTGATGCGCGTTTCGCACGACGAACACCGGGTCAAACGCGTTTCGAAAATCGCACCCACACTTTGCGCTATAAACGGGCCAGATTTTCTTCGGCCCATTGGGGTGGTTTATCAGCCGCGATCTGCTGGGGGGTTTGTCGATGGATGTGAATCTCATCGTGTGTACTTTGTATCAGGGTGGAATCGATCGGGACCGGTTCCAATAAAGGTATGCGCCAGGTAGTGGTGCCCCTTATACCCACGGCGACGCCCGGTTCCGTCGACGAGTCCTATACAAATCCCTGCAGCCTCAATCTCCAGCCAAGCGGATGCAACGTTACGGTCATCGTACAACCGTTGCAAGGAAACCACTCTCATGCGAGTTGTTATAAGAAGTGTGAAGAGACTAAGAAGAAATTCGATGACTGGTATCGAAATAACAAGGATCTTCATGGACGAATGGATTGCCCGACTGCCCGTGCAAGCTAACCAAATGCGGGAAGGTTTGGGTGGTGCCATGGAACCTGTTTGCCCCCCATACGGGTACAAAGCCATCAGACTGGGAAGATCCAACTGATTGGTTGTGGAATTTCCATCACGGTGCAACCGTTTGCATGCGCTCCATAGATTTTGGTGGACATTTTAATCAATGTTGCTATTCGGAAATCGGAGAACTTATCACGAGTGGGTCCGGGCAAGGCTCAGCAGACAGAGGCAAGGTGTATGACCATTTTCCAATGGACGTAGACCCTGCTAAATGGGCAGCTATTTTGGACGGTTTTGGCTGGGGTTGTTTCAACAAGGCGTACTTGGATTTGCGTCCCCAGGTTGGAGCTGAGAAATGCGAATAGGAACGACTATTTGTCCATGATGATCCGAAAACCGCAATTTCAGCTCTCAAACGTTTTTTGCGGTCGTTTGTTGCATCGCTGTTGTGTTGGCTGGTTATTTAACAAGCAAACCGGCGCTAACAATCGTTTGCCTGTTTTCAGCGGCAGCTTTGTTTTTCGCAGAAATTGTTTTGGCAAGGTCGAATCGAGTTGCGGCGATTGCAACCCTTGGAATTGCGTTGTTGTTCGGGCCTATCGGGATTGTCTCGCTTTTTGTTGCAATTCATTACGGAAGTTTGCAGGCAATCCGTTCGATTATTTTCGGGATTCCTATTGCTGGATCAATTGCAATTGCCTTTGCTTGGATAACGAATCCCAGAATCGACTCACTTGTCGTGTTAGGAGTGCTAATGTACTTAGTCGGTTTGATGTCCTTTTCCGACTTGCTTCTTAAATCTTTTTTGAAGCCGTTTGAACCAAAATGGGGGAAGAAGAATCGGCAACCTAATCCGGCACCAAGATCGGCTTTCCCAATTTTATCAGTTAAACCAGCGTAGCCTGATCAATTGATTGGGCGACGCTTTTTTGCGTTTACATTTAACCGGCGGTATAATAAATGCGATTAAGCCACGGCCCAAAAACTAAAATCTCAAAAGTGGTCACCACTCCAAATTTTTGGCGGCCCCTCATATGGACCTGGTTCTGGCGCTCGTTTCGTGCGGGAAAAGACGGGTCAAACGCACTTCGAAAATCAAAAACGCTCGCTGCGCTATAAACGGGCCAGAATTTATGCGGCACAGTTGGGGCGATTCATCAGCCGCGATCCGCTGGGGTATGTGTATGGAATGTCACTCTATCGGGGATATTTCGTGCCGAATCACCTTGACCCGTACGGGCAGCTTATTCGCATTCAAGATGATTTTCCTCCTGAGCCAACTTCACCGACGGGCATACCTAGACCGGGTCCCGAAGATAAGGGAACCAACTGTGGTGGTGTTGCTTGTTCAGGAGCTGGCGGTGGCTGGAAAGAATGGCCACAGAATTTCGGCAATCATGCCCTGTGATCTAAATATCTGGCGGGATGCGACAACGCACGTTCCGACCGGTTGTGTCGAAAACGTATGCGGGGAAAAGTGCGAGGATCCTTGTGACAGAGAAATCATGGTCATCCACTACCGCTCTGGATTCAGAAACACCGGGCGTGATTATTGCCACTTCCATATGCTTGGCCGTCTTCCCGGCAAAAATTGTTGGGATTCAAAACATGGAGAAGGGAAAATGTATTGCGGAATAACTGACCCCCACGCACACATTTGAGCTCTACGGGGAATTTACTAAAGGAGATTGGATATTGAAAAAGGTTAACAAGAGATGTTTTTGTTGCGATACGAAAAAAATGAAATTCTTGCCGATAGGTGGAGGTAAAGATGGAGACGAACAAATTTGGTGAATCGTTGTCCTTCAAAAACGCCACAGTTGTTTTTGTTGCGAGTCTTTCCGGTACTGGTCGTTTCTTTTCTTGGATGCCGCAAACCGGAATCTGTAGACGCAGTATCAAATCCCGCAAAAAATTCAAATGAAACTGTCAAGGCCAGCATGCCAGAAATACCATTGACTCCAAACGACATGAGGGATGGTAATAAAACAACTCTAGAATCAGGTTCTGATGAATCGCCGGGAAAGCGATCTCGCGAAGCATTTAACGGGTTGCACATCAAAGAAGTTCATAAATCCTTGGTCGGAAAAATTGACAAGTTTGGATTTGTTATGTCTCCTGGGACTTCTGATGGAATTATGTACTACGATTTGAAAGATACAGAATTGGTGCTTATGTTGCTCGTGTCGAAAAATCGGATCGTTACACAAATTGAGTTCAGAAATACGTGGCCAACAAGTCCTGGGTTAAAGCCCCAGAGTCTTACGTCGTATGATGCGCGCGTATTGCGCGGATGTTTTTGGAAGTATTTTTTAGGCGGCCAATGGTAGTCCGTGGTAATAAAGCTGTAGACAGGTTCCCAGCACTTGCTGGCCACGGTGGGTGACTCGCCAACGCCTTGTTCTGGGTATTTTGGCGATCAGTCCGCGAACATGAAGTTTCTTCAGTTGCCGACCGACGGCGTTACGCAAACGCTTGATGTTGCTGGGTTCGGTTGGTGCTCGCGGATAGAGCAGCTTGCGGATTTGAGCGTTGCGGAATCCTTCAATCGCAAAGTCGCCTGACATCACCGCCCGGAATAGTTGTATGTCTTCTCGACGTGCCGGATTGAAACCGGCAAAGCGGCGATGCTTGACTTGTTTCGTGCGGATCAGCTCGCCGACTTGTTGGTACGTGGCCGCCGGATCGGCGACCACGGACAGGGCATTGAGATAGCGGTGGTTGGCCGACCGGGCGACCTGGCGATAGCGATGCAAATTGGCGATGCCTTTGTTCATCGGGCACCAGACCATTTTACGCTGTCCGTCACGCATACGGCGTCGACGGACCTTGAACTCGCGGGACTGGTTGATCACCGTTTCCACGCGGAGAAGCTGGCCGAACTTGTCGTACATCTTCAGCCAGTTATTTTTCATCCGGTGTTTGATGCGGGCTCCCGGTTGCCGGTCTTTCCGACAGCTCGTGAGAATCTCCCCTTTCAAACGACGATCCATCTTGCGACCGAGGAACGTGAGAATGTCCTGAGCCGAAAAGTTCACCGCCGCGTGATCCAGCAGGCGATGGTAGAGCGTTTTGAGAGCCTGGTGAGACTTGAGAAAGAATGTCCGTGCTGTACTCGGCCTGGTCGATCACCCTGCGATAGGAGAAGTAGCGAACCAGCGATCCTTTGGCACGCAGCAGCGGGTTGACCATCCTGGCCCAGCGATCAAGCTGACTTTGCCAGGCGATTTTTTCGAAGCGGTCGGAAAGTTTTTGCGCAGCTTGCGGATCGTCGATCTGCGTAAACGCGTTGTCACGCTGGACAAAGCCGATGCCTTGGCGCTCCATCTGCCGGGCCAGCCAGTCGTGACCGTTGAGGTAGATCTGAATCGTGAACGGGAACCAGGTCTGGATGCGAATGTGAATGCGTCCAAATCGTTCGTCAAGCCAGTAATAATAGAGCACGCGTTGCGGACGATAGGCAAACTGCAGCCACGGACGGTTTTTGCCAAAGCGGAGTTTGACGGTGCGGCAGGTCTCAACGCAACAGAGAACGGCAATTAACCCCGAGGTGATTTTTTCCTCGCGCAGGATTTTGTCGATCAAGGTCTCTTTGCGTCTCCTTCCCTGCAGATAGAGATACTTTCGCCCGGAATTCTGAGCCACGTTTTTGGCATGTTCGACCAATTGTTCGGACATCTTGTTGACCAGCGGGATGAAGTCTTTTCGTCGAAGGTTCTTCAAATCAACCCAACGATTGAGATGCTCATCACCACCAAATGGCAGATAACCTTTGAAGAGCAAACGGTCAAAGCAGCCCAAAACTGCTACAATCGAAGACGTGAACTTGGCGATGAATTTCGAGCAGGTTTGCATGGCGTTCTGATTCCGTTTTGATTTCGCAAAAACCAATAGTGGAACTCAGAACGCCTCTTTGTTAATCTCTCTTTGGTTGTGGCCGAAGGCCACGTTAAGTTTTACCACATTTATTTGCTTGCGCAGCTTGGTAGCCGAGGATCATATTCTGAAGTTTTGCCCATCCTCTCCAGATAACGATCCATCCAGGTTCGTGATCAGAGCTGCGATTTTGATGGCCGCCAAGTCGCGCGAGAGCATAAAAGAACTCGTGAACGGTTAATTTTTTGACTTTGCCAAATCGCCAAAGGCTCAGCACCGCAATGTAAACCGAGTCCAGCACTTCGCTGGCGTCGATCGTCTGCGCGTCATCCATGCGACTCATGTCGCGGAGGTTGAGCAGCGTTACCGCCAGGGCTGTAAACAAAGCAATCGCGGGTTGTAGTCGTTGGACCGTTGTGAACTGAATGTCTTCGATCTTGCAACCGGTCTTCTTACATTTGTGAAGCTCTTCCACAATCCATCTTTTTTCATAACAACCAATAACGTCCCAAGCATTCTTAAATGTTTTGATCGGCTTGTTGGTCAGCAATGTCCATTGAAGCGGCTTTTCCCCGGCGGGCGGATCGACTTCGCAAACGCGAACCACATATAGCGGCAGGGGATCGTTGCCGTGATTTCCTTTTTTAACGTGCGGCCGGCAAACCAGTACCGCGGCACCCTGTACAGTAAACTCAGCGTTGCGGGCGGTGCGCGTTTTACGTGCTTTGCTTCCTGTCCGACCTTGCTGGAACTGAACATCCATCGTGAATCGTCCCAGCTCAGGCAATTCTTCGGCAAAGTCGGCCAGGAGTTCGGTTTCTTCGGCGACTTCATGACCAGGGTAGACCTTGCGAACTTTGCTGGACCGGATCACAAACTGGCGGCCGCTTTTGAACTCATGTTCTAAAAACTCAAACGTGTCAGCCCCTCGATCGCAGACATCCATCAGCGACTTGTCTTTGGGCAAGTGCTTGGTTCCTTTGGGCCACAACAGGCTTTCGCGGGTGTCGCGTGCCCGGAGTTGGGCATAGGTTTCTTTCTTGGGAGTCTTGGCACGCTTATGAAGAATCTGATCCACAAGCCCAAGCACCGCGCCGGTTTTGGCATTGACCGCTAGTACATTCTGGCAGATGTACCCGCGACGATTGCCGTTACCGATTTGCGCTAAGTCATGAACCAGCGATTTCATCGACGAGTAATCAAGCTCCGTAGCGTCATGCAGAATCAAAACTGGATCGGAGCACGCCGCCATGTTAGCCAAAGTGTGTTTTCGGATGGCGGCAATCATCGTCTGATGAGTGACACCTTCACAATCCAGCAGTCGATAGAACGCGCGCAAATCAGCGGGGTTGGCGAGTTTGTCGGGAAGTGAGCCGCTGGGATTGCGTTTCATCGAGTCGAACGACTCGGCCATCCGAGCGTTTCGGCGTACATCCCCAAACTTAGCTTGGTTAAAAATCGCGTGACCTAAAGTTGTTTCTGATGCGTAATCGACGGGCATGAGCGAATTCCTGGAACATAAAAGTAGCGTGAGTACACCCAGCTGTACGACACGCGCTAACTCCGGATCGTTTTTGAATACCAGTCAAATTTTACAATTCAACTTTCAACACTCAAAAATTGACGCCAACCGAAACGAAACAATCTTCGTCTTGTAAATTTTACGTCAGACTTGTGGTAGAACCTAAGGTTAAAGCTCAACGAATTGCCTGGACCTGAAAAGAACATCGAGATAGTTCAATGACATTGGGCAAATAAAAGCTGTCATGTGGTTTGATAGATATTAGCAGACTGCAAGGTAAAAGATGGGGCCACCCAGCTAACTTTCAGGCGTTGGC
Source organism: Pirellulaceae bacterium (assembly GCA_942492215.1). Classification (GTDB taxonomy): domain Bacteria; phylum Planctomycetota; class Planctomycetia; order Pirellulales; family Pirellulaceae; genus Mariniblastus. The sequence continues at coordinate 147,748 of CALODY010000026.1, read as the reverse complement.
GTGTAAAAATTCGAGATGAAACCTCAATATGCCCGCATGCGGAACTTGCCTAAACAAAGGCGGCTTCGATGCGGGCATTTTTTATTGGTTGGATGTTCCAACTTCACCGCCGCGCATTAAGCGTGACCGAAGCGAAACCAGTCTCCACGCGGCGGAACACTGGGTGATCGTTCCAACGTTGTTTCGGTGTGAAGTACCAACACTCGCGGCCATCACAAGTAATGATGAATCAGAAAATTCCTGCTGGGCGGAGAAGGATCGTCTACAATGAAACTAGCATCACAACCGCGTCCCACTTGTCCCAGAAAAACAATTCTCAAAAGTGGTCACCACCCCAAATTTTTTGCGGCCCCTCAAATGGCCCTGGTCCGATGCGCGTTTCACACGGCAAAAGCCTTGGTCAAAACGTTTGAAAATCAAAAACCCTCACTGCGCTATAAACGGGCCAGAATGTATTCGGCCCAATTGGGACGTTTCATCAGCCGCGATCCACTGGGGTTCGTCGACGGGATGTCACTCTATCGGGCCTACTTCGTGCCGAACGGCGTTGATCCAAGCGGAATGGAATGTAAATCAAAAGCCCGTTTTGGTCGCGAAATATCTGACGATGATGGAGCGTTTACGTTTTACCTAGAGATAAATGGAGCGTCATCGGATTGTTGCAATGTTGATACGTTTGATGTGGATACGAAATTGTTCAATCCGGTGTTTGGCGTTATCAATTTGCCACTTGGGATTTTGTCACGTTGTCGAATTGGGATCGTCGTAGCTTTCAAAAATCGACCGGATGAACGCGAGCGCCTTGATCCGTTACCAGAAGACGAGTGCAATCGCAATCCTTGTCCTTGCCCTGAAGGTGTTGAATGTGTAACTGCGTTGTATACGTACAAATGTGGATTACTGGGGATTCTTGTTGCAGACGGTTTTCTTTGGGGTACTTTCTGTGCTGACGGTAGTTTTAGTAGTGGTGGCTGGGCAACCAAATACGAACTTGACTGGTTTGGTGGCGATGTGACTTTTTTCGGGAAGGAACATGTTTACGAATCAATCGGATGCGAACCGGAATATTAAGTTGCAATGGAGAGCATCTGCTTGTGAACCTTAAATTTGGTATTAGCTTCTTGTTTCTTTTGGTTGCAATTGCTGCGGTAGCAATGTTCATTCAGGGCAAGCTGCAATTTTCAACTAGAGAAATTTCAATTCTGTGTTTGTTGCTAATTATTGTCCTCGTGTTTCGCTTCACGTCGGTGAGCAACTCAACAACTTGATGACTATTGAGAAACAAGCAGTCCCAATATTGCCGCTGCTGGGCTTCCTCAAGGTCACGTCGGCTCAAAATTCGCTCAATCTCCTCCCACGTCATAAAGGGCGGTTTTTGCTTCTGCTTGGGATAACGGAGGCGACCCTTGCGTGGCAGTGGGTTCGAGACGATTTCTGATTCGAGACCCCATGTCCAGGCAGCATGTAGCGTCGTGATTTCCTTGCGGATGGTGACAGGACTTACTTTGCCGTCGTGAACGCCCGGATCTTTGCTGCGAGCGTTCACGTAGCTCTGCAATTTGGCCAGGGTGACGCAATCCGTCGACAATCGAATGCCAAGATGCTGCTTTAAGTTGTTAACGTGCGTATTTAGCATCCAAACGCTGTTTTCTTCAAGCGAGCCCTCTGGGATCGAATCGAGATAGTCATCCAGTAGTCGACCAAGCGTAACCGTCTTGCGGACACTGGTATCTGCCGAACGGACCCACCAGAGAGCAAGACGGAAATTAAATCGTCAGCTGGGTCAATTTGGAGCAAACCCAGCTTGATCCTATGGAGTCCATCCTTAACTTTGGCGAGGGCAAGATCGGCCGCTGTCTCGCTGTTGGTATCCAGTGAGCGACTGAATCGTTTGCCATCGAGCCTGAAAACGACTCGGTAATTTTCGTTGCGCTTTTCGAGGTAGGCCATGTCGCAATTTTCCGTTTGAGTTACGGAAAGAACCAGCGACTCAAATCCAACGCAAGCGAAATGCTGCCCCCAAATTGCCCCCAAAGGCATTGCAGACGAAAAAAGGGCTCCTACCAAAATTGATAGAAACCCTTGTTTTACCGAGTGGGGATGACAGGAATCGAACCTGCACTCCTTGTGGGAACTAGATCCTAAATCTAGCGCGTCTGCCAGTTCCGCCACATCCCCGGTTTCAGCTCTGACATTGTAAAACCAGTCTGCGATTCCGCATAGATCTACGACGTCAAGTTCTGTCAAATTCGAAGCCAAAACAGGACTTGGCGAAAGCTGGCTGGACCCGCGAGTTTTCGCGAAAAAAAACTCATCTCTCGGTTGAAAACAATCGCTGTCGCTCAAACATAGCCTGCGTGCCGGCTACTCCTTGATCGCTTCCAGTTGGCGGGCGGCTTCCAATTTGGTTTTGGCATTTGCCAATCGCTGTTTCGCTGCATCCAACAGTCGTTTGATCGAGTCCACGGTGTATTGACTTGCGTAACCGCGGCTGGCAAGTGTTTCTGTGTAATTCAACCTCTGCTCCACTTGACGTAACCTCTGTTCTGCATCCAATACCTCCAATTCACCGACCAGCTCGTTTTGCCGCGACTCCGCAATCGACAACTCGAGAGCTTTCCTGGATTCCTTCAACCGAAACCGGTCCTGTTGCAGCTCCAGATCGTTAATCATTCCGCGAGCGTGCAACGCCTGGCTGTGATTCAGACGAATCGTGGCTTCATCCACCTGCCGCTCCGCCTGCATCGTCGAAAGCTTTGCCGACGAAAAAACAATCTGCTCCAACAACTGTACACGCTTCTCCAACTTCTCAACACGAGGGGCAAGTTCACTGTTGGCCGACTGATTCTGTTGTGTCTCCGGAAAACAGCAAGCGCCAAGGATGGCCGCAACGAGAACGAAACTGGATTTCTTATTCATGATCTATCCAATGCTGACGGATGTATTCGTATACAAAACGCGAGGCTTGCCTCGACTGGCATTCTATCGAGTACCAATCAGGAATCCAACAAATCCCTGATCGCGACAGGGAATTCTTGCACCCGTCAAAAAGGCACGCCGGTTAGCGCGCCCAATGGATGGTCATGATGGTCGAAAATGGCTTACTTTTTCAACGCGTCGCGAATTTCAGTCAACAGAACGATTTCGGCAGGAGTAGGAGCTTCTTCCTCCGCCTTTTTCATCCACTTCGCCGCGACTTTCAAGGCAATAAAAATCACGAATGCCAGAATCGCAAAGTCGAGCGCGTTTTGAAGAAAGCTTCCCCACATGAGCTCGGTCGCTTCACCGTCTGCATTGGTGCCGATGGTGGTTTTCAGAGACGACATATCTGGAACTTTGAAAATACTCGCGATCAGCGGCATAATGATGTTGTCGAGAAATGACTTTACAATCGCGGCCACAGCACCGCCCATGACGATACCGACCGCCATATCGATCAAGTTGCCTTTAAACGCAAAATCCTTGAATTCTTGAATAAATCCCATTGGTAAATCTCCATGCTTAAAAGTAGAAACGAGAAAAAGTGAAGCGATGAAATCACCTGAGTCGATTCAGGGAATTCATGTGGGCGGGTTTGAGCAATCACCCAAACTGCGGTAGGAAAAACGTGATTGGTGGCGGGGAATAGAAATCGAGATTTCATCTAGATTTGTGCTTTTAACGCGATAGTCAATGGCTAGAGCATGTTGCTCTCAATGTTGGTAAATGGCGTTAATTTTTCCCGTTAAAACTGACGAAAAAAACGCGAACACGAATTGTGAAATCGCTCTAGATTGTGATGACTGTGAACTTTCTCACAAGTGGTCAGTCGCCCGTTTGCGAAGTTAATCCGGATCTTTATTCGCTCTCCAGATCTCTCGCCGGTTCGAGGAAGATCAATTTGTTGGCCAACCTGGTCGTCTTGCCATTGCGATCGACCTGTTGTGCTTAAATCCGACGCCACTCGGGATTCCCGTTCGCCAGCGCTGGCACGTTGCCGCCACGAATCAGGTTCGGTTATCATCCGGGAAAGATTGTCTTCTTGGTCACACCGTCCACTGAACTGCAGTTGCCCATGGGTTTTCGCAACCTGAACGCATGTATCACCGACTTGGAACGCAACGGGCAACTGGTTCGCATTGAAAATGAAGTTGACGCCCATCTCGAAGCCGCCGAGATCCAACGACGGGTTTATCTCTCCGGGGGACCAGCGATCCTCTTCGCCAACGTGCGTGATTGCCAATTCCCGATGGTCAGTAATCTGTTTGGCACGTTGGAGCGAGCCCGGTTTATTTTCCGAGATACGTTCGAAAATGTGCAGCGGGCGATTCAGCTGAAAGTCGATCCGTCGCAAGCCATGCGACAGCCATTCAAATATTGGCGGGCACCCATGATTGCCTGGCAAATGCGTCCCAAGTTGGTGAGCAATGGACCGGTGCTCGCCAATCAAACCAACATCGCCGCCCTGCCCCAATTAAAAAGTTGGCCCGACGACGGCGGTGGTTTCGTCACGCTTCCGTTGGTTTATTCGGAAGATGTTCGAAATCCGGGACTTTCAAAATCCAATCTCGGCATGTACCGGGTCCAGCTAACCGGCAACGAGTATCAAACCAATCAAGAAATCGGGATTCACTATCAGATCCACCGAGGTATCGGTGTGCAACACCGTGCCGCCATCGATGCCGGCAAACCGTTCAGGATCAATGTGTTTGTCGGCGGCAATCCTGCCATGACCGTTTCTGCCGTGATGCCGCTTCCCGAAGGCATGTCGGAACTGACGTTTGCCGGTGCACTTGCGGGGCATCGAATTCCGATGATCCGCGTGCCAGATCGGGCCGCCATTTACGCCCAAGCTGACTTTTGTATTTCGGGGACGATTGATCCGAATCGTACTTTGCCCGAAGGACCGTTTGGCGACCATCTTGGATATTACAGTTTGCAACACGAATTCCCGGTAATGAATGTCGAACAGGTTTACCACCGGAAAGGAGCCATTTGGCCGTTCACGGTAGTCGGCCGCCCTCCCCAGGAGGATACGGTTTTTGGAGAGTTGATTCATGAATTGACCGGGCCCGTCATCCCAACGGTCTTACCTGGCGTCAAAGCCGTGAATGCCGTCGACGCTTCCGGAGTCCACCCGTTGCTGTTGGTGATAGGCAGCGAAAGGTACGTGCCCTATCGGGAGACGAGCCAGCCGCAGGAATTGCTGACTCAGGCGAACGCGGTTTTGGGGCAGGGCCAGATGTCGCTGGCAAAATACTTGTGGATTATCGACCAGGCTTGCGATCCCAATCTGAACATTAACGATATCGAGACCTTCCTGGTGCGAGTGCTTGAGCGAGTCGATTGGACACGCGACCTGCACTTTCAAACAAAAACGACGATCGACACGCTGGACTATTCCGGAAGCGGTTTTAACACGGGTTCCAAGGTCGTCATCGCGGCAGCGGGGCCCCGACAGCGTGACTTGGCGACCGAAGTTCCAACCGGACTGCAGCTGCCGAACGGTTTTGATGATCCACAAATCTGTTTGCCCGGAGTAATGGCGATTCGCAGCCCCCGGTTTTCAATGGCAGGCAGAAGCGATCCGGCGGTCCAACAATTTTGCCGGTCGTTTTCGGAAACTTCGGTCGACGGCTTTCCCATCATCGTGTTGGTTGACGACAGCCAGTTCACGGCGAAATCGCTGAACAATTTCCTGTGGGTCGTTTTTACACGCAGCAACCCGGCGACCGATATCTGCGGGATGGGTCAGTTTACGGAGGACAAGCATTGGGGTTGTCGCGGCAGCCTGGTCATTGACGCGCGCATCAAACCACACCACGCGCCGCCGCTGGTTGAAGATCCGCAGGTCAGCAAAAAAATCGACGCGCTTGCCGCCAAGGGTGGCCCGTTGGCCAAATGGATTTGAACATTTAACAAAGTGCGCCGCGGCTCTGTCAGGCTTCAACTCTGATTGGCGAATTGATTTCGAGTTTGAGCTAGTCCTAAACTGATTCCTGATCCCGGGGTTTGACCGAGTTGCTGATCCAGCGGGTAATGGCATATCCAGTTAGTGATCCCGCCCCCAACAGGATCATCAGGACCACGGGGTGAGGCCAATCGCTCGGACTGTATGGTTGGGCTCGAAAGGAAATCGCGATCAGCGGTATGACAAAAAAACCTCCGAACAATCCGATCGGCAATGCAACACACAAAAACGCCAGTCGTCGATGCCAGGCAGTAACACGCAGTTTGGTCAACATGCGAACGCCGAAATTCCAGACGAGCAAGATCATCAATGCGAGGAAAACAAAAACAAAGGTCGCCAATTCGGGGCGGTCTCGGAAATCGGCATCCGACATATTGATCAGTGCCCACGGCAATTGGATCAAAAAGAGTAAGGCCAGGAGATCCGCGAGGTAGAAACTGGTTTTGCCAGTTTGATCGATTCGGTCGGCCCGCCTCAGTGCTCGAATTGCCGGCAGCAACACCAGGCTTGCGTGCGCCGCACCCACCACCACCGTTGCGGCCAGATAAAAAACCAGGATGACAATGGGAATTACCATTCTGCAAACAACTCATAACTTATTCGAGCGAAACCACTCCAGCGAGCGGATGTACTCCAGCCGAGCAGTTAAATCGGAAACGCGTGGTGAATCCATTGACTTCCTTTGGACGGGAGTACGTCGCCAACAATTGACCTTCTGGGATTGCCCTGAAGCGGTTTTCGGAGTACCAACATACTATCAAAATGACCCGACTATGGCCCGTTTGCCGACGGGAGCGAAAGAGGAAATTGTGAATCAAGAAGAAATGGCGGAACGGATTCGGGCGATCGTCGAAAACCCGAGTTATCGTCTCGCCTACATGGATACGGACTTTATTCGCAGCGATGAACTCCGTCCGTTACGATTAGAACTGGAATTATTGAAGCCGGAAGTCTTGATCGATGACGCCGGAATCAAATCAACGATCGTCGTGTTTGGCGGTACACAGGTCGCCCCCCGCGAGCAAGCCGAACAAATCCTGGCCGAAGCGAAGGCCGCCGTCAAGAAATCCCCCGATGACCCTAAAGCAAAGCGAAAGCTGATCCGGGCGGAACGGATCCTGTACAAATCCAGGTACTACGAAGAATGTCGGCAGTTCGCCAGGATCGTGACGGACTACAACAAACAGTTTCGCGATGGAGAATTCATCGTCAAAACCGGCGGCGGACCGGGAATCATGGAAGCCGCCAACCGGGGCGCGTACGAGGCGGGTGGAATTTCGATGGCCTTGAATATCACACTGCCGTTTGAACAGGTCCCCAACTCCTACATCACACCTGGACTTTGTTTCCAGTTCAATTACTTTGCCATTCGCAAAATGCATTTCCTGTTGCGTGCCAAAGCCCTGATCTGTTTTCCGGGCGGGTTCGGCACACTGGATGAACTGTTTACCACCCTGACATTGCGGCAGACCGGCCGGATGCAAGCCATCCCAATCATCCTGTACAGCAAAGAATATTGGAACAACATCATTGATTTTCAATTCCTCGCCGACGAAGGAGTGATCAGCGACAAGCACCTTGACCTGTTTCAATATACCGAGACACCCGACGAAACCTGGCAAGTCATCAAGAACTATCATGGTGTCACCGAGTAAAACCGGACGCGTTCGCGCCAATCCTTTCTCGGCTTGCTGGATCAGGATTGTGGGTTGGATACTTGAGGCCTGAACGGATTATTCAACTGCGGTTTCCCTATTCGAAACCTCGTTCTGAGGTTGCCGCTGTCGATAGACGACGCCGCGGATTACGCAAATCGCACTGAAGTGCCCTCTTCATGTTGCCAAAACGCAACATCCACCGGATCGTTTTTGAGCTAGAGTTTATTGCGTCTCGCGGTCACATCCCACGATCGCAGGCCGAGCCCGCTTGGTGCGAACAACGGCTCAACTCAATTCAGATCAACATCCGGGAGTCAAAGATGAATTGCAGCTCGTGCGCCGGCACCATGACCCAGGTGCGAGGCCAAGATCATTTTCACTGCCATGGTTGCAACCAATTCCATTTTGCATCCAGTATCGAAGCTGCCGAAGACGCGCTTCAGCCAGCTGGCAATGCGACGGAATTCGAGTGCCCCCGGTGCCGGGTCCCGCTGGAAGTCGGTGAATTGCGCGGAATGTTGAATGTCTGTTTCTGCCCGAACTGTCGTGGGTTTGTCATCGACAGCGAATCGCTGGGAGCCATCATCAACGATTTGCGAAGCAACTATGATGGCCCCGATGATCAACCACGACCGGTCGACCTAAACGATCTGGATGCAAAACAAACCTGTCCAGCTTGCCTGGAGCCAATGGATGCGCACCCTTATTACGGCCCCGGAAACGTCGTGATCGATACTTGCATGAACTGCCAACTGGTGTGGTTCGATCATGGAGAACTGGCCAGAATTGTTCGCGCGCCTGGTGCCCGACCCGAGCAACCGTCGGAAGGGAACTTCGAAAGTGCGAATCTTAAGCAAGCGATTCAGAAAAACGCCGAGGCAAGAAAGTTTGGGTTCTTTGACGTGTTCATTCAGTCGTTCAGTTGAGGGCCGCCAATACGTCGGACGACACCACGTTTCAGGCAGCTCGAAAATCGAAGCGATTTCCCCCTTTAACTCGCTTCGGACTCTCGTCGTTGAAATGAAGCAGGAGTCCTGAGACCCATTCTCCGCGCTCCCGTATCAAACCAACGAGGGAGTCAAGTTCGAAAGTTTCAGCCGGAGCGAGCAGAGCCAGGCATTGGGGCTTGCTTGCGGTTATGGAAATGGTTCGCGTCACCTGTCAACGCAAACAACCGAATCATCGAGAAAACGAAAACAGACATCGGAATCGTGCCGATTAACAGCATGACCGTGATGAATTTTCGGCTACGAATCTTGTAATCAGCGCGAACGCGCTCCACGTTTTGCAGGCTCGATTCACCGAACGCGTCGGGGGCTTGAACCTTGTTCAATTCCCGATTTAACGACGCCATGTGGCTGGTGTGCAAAAATAGAATCGCCACGATCAGAAACACGAATGCAATTGCAAGGCTGGCCACCAGCCCATCTCCCCAGCCAATGATTCGCCGGCCCGTAAATAGCTGGACCCACGCATCCAGGAACTGCCCGATCGCCATGACCATCATCATTAACGCGACGCCCCACATCGCCCAACCGGTCACTGCAAATCCGGTCAGCAAGCCAGGAGATGTTTCCTCCCTTCCGAAGTCCGCCTGATTAACAGCGCCCAGAAATTCGGCAAAACGTTTCAGGAGAACCTGATCGAATTCAACAAACCGGGAACTCACGACCACGAATCCGAACCAAAACGCAATCGACGCCGAAATCACCGCTGCCAGGAATCCGATGGCCGCACGGGTTGTCGAATTCCGCGTGGTTTTCGGTGGATTCAAAGCAGAAGAAGGAATCGGCAGCATGGGTAGGGCGGGATATCGATCGGGTTTCTTAGTGACGCTCTCTGCGCCAGCTTCTTGATAACCGTCGCCCAGCAAGTGATCCAGGTCGTTGTAGTGGTCGTCGACAATCAGGCGATTTTTGATTTCGACTTCGACGTTTGGGATGTCTTGACCCGTCGGTTCCTTCCTGCCAATGCGGATCAATTTTCCACAAGAACAACGCGCCTTTTTGCCAACCAGTTCTTTCTTGACTCTCTCATAGCTCTTACCGCAGTGCGGGCAAGAAAACGAAACGGTCATGGATGACTCGGCTTTTTTAGATCGACGCAGATGATCTCTTTGTCGTTGCGAACAAACATTTTCCCGCCAGCAAACGCCGGATGGGACCAGACGACATCGCGCCCGCGGGCAACCGAGGTCGGTTCGAGCAGTTTTGCCCGATCGAGTTCCTCAAAACCCTGTGGCGAAAATTTTCCAATCATCAGCTCGCCGATGTCATTGAAGATAAAGCATTTGTCGCCGTTGGGAACAATAAACCCCGTCGCAAAGATCAGAGGTTTGTCTGCCAACCAGTCCTCGTCATTCCATTTCATGGCGCCGGTCGCGAGGTCGGTGCATCGCAGAACGCCCTGGCCGCGTTGGTTGAACGCGTTGCCATAAATGTGACCGTCCTGGATGACGGGTGTCGCCATCATCGCGTTCATCGCATCGTTCAGTTTCGGATTGATTTTGAATTGACGCCAGGATTCAGTAACCGATGGCGGGTTGGAACCAATCTCCAACAACAACGATCCTTTGTAAAACTCGCTGATCAGCAACTGGTTACCATTCAATGTCGGCGTGGCGATGGCCGTTTGCGAAGGATTTCGCTCCTCGGGGAATTTGACGAACCAGTATTCGTCGCCGGATGCGGGATCCAACGAAGTAATTCCATCCGCATGCCAAAATATCAGTTGCCGTTCTTCGTTCGCGTTTTCAGGTTGGAACATCACCAGCGGCGCGTAACAAACATCGAGCGTCGTTACGGCTTTCCAGATCTCCTCGCCATTGTTTTTGTTGAAAGCAACGACCGCCGAGCCTTTGCCGCCCACCGGTACAATCAATTTGTCGCCGTCAACCAATGGATGAGAGGCATATCCCCAGATCGGCGGTTTGGCTTCATACGCTTTGGTCAACTCCTTTTCCCAAACGACGGAGCCGATGTCTTTCTTTAAACAAATCAATCGCCCCATCGCACCCAGGCAGTAGACATAATCGCCATCGACCGTCGGCGTACAGCGTGGCCCCGTGGGGTAGGCGATCTTGTAAGGACAATCGTATTGGTACGACCAGACTTCTTTGCCCGTCGCAACATCCAGGCAACGAATTCGTTCACCGCCGGGAATTTGGCCTGCCGCACGAATATTGTTTTCGACCTTGGAACCGTCTTTGCTTTCGTCGACAGGCTCTTCCGGCGCAGTTCGATCCATTACAAACAACCGATCGCCAACGACGGAAGGTCCCGCATAGCCGCTACCTATTGTCTGCCGCCAAAGCACATTGGGACCAGCGGACGGAAACCTGTCGATGGTGTCCGTTTCGTGCCAGACACCGTCGGATGTCGGTCCCATCCAGTGCGGCCAATCGTCGGCTCGACAATTCGAATTCAAGAAACCAGGTCCAGAGGTGGCAATTCCCATCAAACCGACCCAAACCAAGCCCAGCGTCAACATTTTGATGGTCATGGCCGGACGTTTCCTGAAGCAAGAGGTTCGCTGCACTTCGTATTTGCCATACATACAAGTTTCAATTCACCATCAGTCAAACACTCGTCGCCGGTTTTCCCATTAGATAAAACCATTCGCATTCAAGCAACAATGTCCGTAGCGGCAACTGGTTCCAACTCTTTTTTTGGCAAAACATCCAATTTTCACGTTAAATTTTTTAGACAAGCAGTCGGATTGCGTCTAAATCTGTGTAAATCGGTCACCACGCATCTCAGTTGCGAAAGCCGCGATGAAATTTTCCGGTCAAAATTCGTTCAGCATGACCTGTCCCGCTGCGAACATCGGAGATTCGTCCAGCCAACAGACACGATTCATCCGGGCGACAAGCGCAGGGATTCTCGAAGCGATGGGAAAGCTGGAAAAACTGACCGAGTTGCGACGACGTGCCGAATTTGAAAAACAGATCAAACTTCACCTGGATTCCACGACGCGACTGGCCATGCGGTTGACGGGCAACTGGGATGTGGCGGAAGAGCTGGTTCAAGAAACGATGCTGCGTGCCGTTCGAAACTGGGAGTCCTTCCGCCACCAATCTCTATTCAAAAAGAGGTTGTACCGGATTTTGATCAACGCGTTTCGTGACCAACTGCGACGCCAGCCGAAAGCGGACTTCACGCAAATTGAAGAAACGGACTGTCCGGCGACGGAAGCGACGGCCGAAGCCAAAGCAGAAGCCGGCGAACTGGGTGAAATCGTCGCCAGCTTGATCGCTGAACTACCCGAGCGACAGCGCGAGGTGCTGGTACTAACAACCTACGAATCCTTTTCCAGTGAACAAATCGCGACGACTTTGAACATCAACATCGCGAACGTGCACTCCAATTTATGCACGGCGCGACGAAGACTGAAACAACAACTGAGCCACTATTTGGACAAAGGATAACCAACAAACGAAAATGCGTGTTTTGGTGGCAATTACTTCTGCGAAATAACAATTTCTCGCAGAGCGAAGAGCCACGTATTGAAAGTCACGTATTAAAACCATCGAGTCACTTGACGCGCCTCGAATTCCCGACACTGCGAAATTATTGAACCTGGCCCACATGAACAACTCAGACCCCAATTCGTTCGACGATCAACACGAGATGAGCGACACTCAGCTTGATGAGTTGCTGGGGCTGCCAAACGCCCGACCGGGGCGGGATCGCCAAAAACGCGTCCGTCGAAACGCGATCCGGGTTTTGAAAACGTCGCGGCCGCGGATGTTCGTCGATTTTCGATCGGCTGGTCTGGTCGCTGCAGCTTGTTGCCTGCTGCTGGTTGCCTGGATCGGCTGGGACCGCTGGGACCGCTGGTCCACCGAGCAACCTTTGCAGACGACCGTTGTAGCGCAGAAAAATGCCTTGGAAGTGGACCGCCAGCCCGCCGAGGCATTCGATACGGATTTGATGAACTCGCCCCCGGAAATCTTTACCCGAGTCGTCGCGACAAAACACAACCAGAGAAGAAAACACCATCGTGATCATTTTCGCAAGAACAAGCGATGGGTCGCGAATCTTGACGAGAGTTTCGACTGGGGATTGAAACGTTTGGCCGATTCTGACGCGGGATTGCAATTGATCGAGCAGTTCTGTGTGTCGCTCGATCGGGCCACGATCCCCGATTCCTACAACATGAATGGCCGCCGGATTCGCGCAGGTTCAAGACGACAAATACCGAACCAAGACCTGCAGCAGCAGCTGAAAATACTTCAGTCGGCGCGGCAACAAATGGAAGCGGCGTTGGTTCGTCGGTTGGATCGCCCTGCCGATGCATCGGCCGCGATGAAAGTGCTTTGCCGTTGTGGCACGGCGCGATCGTTACCGGCGATTTTAAACCATTGGAATCGAAGCTCGTTCCGGCAGGACATAGTGGTCGCCGCCAATCGGGTTGCCGATTCCCAAACGCTGGGACGCCTTGTTCTGGCCACTGACGATCCAGACCTCCAGTCACGAATCATGAGCCAACTTCTGTGTCGCAACGATCCCATTAGTCTTGATCTGTTCCTGGAGACAACTGCCAGGAATAATCTCTACCCGATCGCCCAAGCGAGCGGAAGAATCGCCCACTGCATGCCAGCCGAGAAGTTGTTGGTTCACCTTCGCTCCAACCGACTTTCGATCGCACGAGCTGCAGCGATTACATTGTCGGAAATGGACGACCCACGAATCCCTGTTCATTTGATTCAGCTTGCCCGATCCCCGAACACTTCCCAATCCGCGGTCATGGCGTTGACTGCACGTCGTGATTCGTCTTCCGTTCGATTTATTGAATTGGCCGCGAGTGACATTCGCTGGTCAGCAACCGTGGACAACGCCAAACGAAAATGGAGCCGTTTGTTGAACTAGTGCCCGCGCAAGGTAGCCCGATTGGCAACATTCGGACAAATCAAGAATCCCGATGTAAAAGTGTTTGTTTCTCACAAACAAGAACTGTGCTACTCCCTTCTGTTAACTATCCTGAAAATAGAGCTTGAAAAGGCTTTGCCGTTCGAACTCCTAGAGGATGCCATGAAACTCCCGACGCAATTCACGATTCAAAGTTTGAAAGACTGGTTTTTGAGCCGAGGCCTTTGTTTGACACTAGGGTTCGCGTTCGGATTAGCCGGCAGCAACCCAACGCTGGCTCAGCTGGCTCAAGTCGACGATGACGTCACCGAAGAACCTTTGGTCGTCCGCATGTACGATGTCAAGGATTTGGTTACTCGAAATGGGGATTACCCGTTTCAAGGCTTCATTTTGCCAGCTGTCAGCAATCAAACCTCTATCCCGGGTCCCGCTCCATCGAATTTGAGAAGCAGTTCTTCTGGTGGCGGCGGGTTTGGCGGAGGAGGTGGTGGTGGCGGGGGTGGCGTTTTTCGCGTGCCCCCAGTGTCTCCCAAGCCAACTCAATTTGGCGGACCGGGACAACGGGGCGGCGGATTGGGCGGTGGCGGGCTTGGCGGTGGTGGCGGCCCTAGACTGAAGGATGCCGTCTACGAGCTGACTGCTGCCATCATTGAAACGGTTGCCATTGATGAATGGTACGAGAATGGCGGAATGGGCACGATTACGAACCTCGGTGAAATACTCATTGTTAGTCAAACACCGACGATTCACAAACAAATCGATGCATTTTTGAATCTGCTGCGAGCAACCCGCAAGACAAACGAAACGCCGATTACCATCAAGACCATATGGTTGACGATTGACGAGGCGCAATTGGATTCGCTAAAAGTCACCAAAAATCAAGCAGTTGATTTGGCGGCTCTTAAAGCCCTGGCCAAAGATCATGGTTGGCGAGGACAGATCACTTGTTTTGATGGCCAAACCGTTCACATCGCCGCAGGTAATTTAAAAAGCTCGATTGAATCCGTCATACCCGTCGTCGGGCAGATCGAGTTTGAAACCGAACTTTCGCGGGCGATTGTGACCAATGACGCGTCCCAAAAGGCAATCATCGGCGACGATCGCCCGGCGATTCCAAAACAGGTGATGGCTCAAGTCATGGAAGCTGGGCTCCCCGCTGCACCAGCAACGCAAGCCGGAGGAGCATTGGGTTTGACCAACAGCCGAGTCGGTTACACGCCGGTCCTGCGTTGGATCAATTTCGGGGCAGTTGTCCAAATGACGCCAAAGATCGAGTCGGATTCACAGCGGATTTGTCTTGATTTGACGAGTATCTTCACGGTGCCCAACGGCATTTCCAATCGCGCCACGTTGATCAGTGGATCGGCCGATGTGGACCGTCTTGATTTCCGAAGCCAACAGTTTCACACTTCGGTACGACTGAAGGACTCGACACCCACGCTGGTCGGAGGCTCGGCGATCGAAGGCGACATTGCTGGGGCTCAGCAAACCTATTTGATCGTGGAGGCCATCCTTGGCGACAAGTAGATTTTTCCAGACGCTATTTTATCTCGAACAATACTTCGTTATTAATAGCGTCAGAATTCAGCAGCCAATTTGAAATCGAGGCGACGGGACGGTCGCCAGTACGGTGCAGCCGATGTTGCAGAACTTCAGAATTGATTGTCTTTGACACTTCGAAATGGTTGTCAACGCGGCTACCCAGCGATCGTTCACCCGTTCTCCCGCGCAAATTGGGCGGCCTGTTCGGCGGTTTCGATTTGACCATCCAACTGGGCGGTCCGGATCGCCACCAACAGATCCTTGAATTTCGGACCGGGATGGATCCCAAGCTCAATCAGCCGCCTGCCATCAATCAGGCTGGGCGGATCAAGTTTGTCAGCGGGCCACCTCAATCTTTGTTGGCAAAACTGAATACCTTCCGTACTTCCCACGATTGCCGTCGCCACATCAAGTGCCGATTGAGCGCCGGCGTGGATCAACAAAGGCTGGATCTCAGACCAACGTTGTTTGTTAGCGCTAGCCAGCTTTTGCCAATTGGCGCTGATCCAGTTGATTCGGTCGCGTTGATCGTTGGTCAGCCGCCAAGCCGATTGAAGCGAGCTGGCAAGACTGAACCCCCGTTTACTTTGGGAGGCTTCAACCAGCACTTTGCCACGTTCGTCTTCCAGGAATGAGCGCAGAAGTACTGATGCCACCGCCGCAAACTCGGTGGACGCGAGTCGTCCCAGTTCTTCCAATCGAGGCCCCCATTCACTTTCATCCCACGGGTGAAACTGCAACCACGCTGGCGGGAGAACTTCCGCCAACAAATGGGAATCCATCAATAATTGAGCGGCGAGTTTGTTGTTGCCATGCGCTAGCATACGGATTAATTCGACACCAATTCGTTCTTCGCTGACCATTCGAATTTCGGGGGCATGCCGTTGGATGGCGGCGAGCGTTTCCGGTTCGAGATTAAAACCAAAAGTTGAGGCAAATCGGACTCCTCTCAGCATCCGCAACTTGTCTTCATCAATTCGTTCGTGAGGGTCTCCGATCGCGCGGATGGTGCGGGTCGCCAAGTCATCCCGGCCACCGACGTAGTCAATCACCTGTTCCTTGATCGGATCGTAGAACATGCCATTGATTGTGAAGTCTCGACGCAACGCATCTTCGCGGGCATCGGTAAACTGCACCGCATCCGGATGCCGCCCGTCAGAATAACTAGCATCACGACGAAAAGTAGCGACCTCGACCTGTCCACCGTTGCGAGGACCGAGTACGGTAATCACTCCGAAAGCAGCCCCGATCGACAACGTCCGTTTCTTGCCAAACAGTTGGCGAATCTGTTCCGGCACCGCGTTGGTCGCGACGTCGTAGTCTTTGGGTTGCAGGTTAAGCAATTGGTCGCGCACACAGCCACCTGCCCACAGGGCTTCGAAGCTCGCGGCTTGCAGTTTTTCAACAACTTCAATCGCGAATTCGCGGGGAGTCATGGAAGGTAAAGTCTTTCGTTTCGATTAGGTCGCAGGTTGGTGTGAGACGCTTCGAAAGATTGTATTGGAAAGGGTCCAAAATAGACAAACGCGGTGCCAGACACCCAAGCCTCAAAAGATCCTCGAATGGGCTATTTCGCCAGCGAGTATTTCACTGTCGTCCGTTGGGAGAAAGCAATCGGCATCATCGCTGGATTGCCACCAGCATGCGGGCAGGTCATTCACCGTCTGGCGATGGCCCCTGCCAACTCAGCAGCTTAACCTTATTAAACGTCGGTATCGCAATTGGAAATAAACTTACCGCACTCCTGATCGAGCTGCTGCACAGCGTTCCGCAGGCGATCCAAAGCGGTGTTTTCAAATTCACCATTTGTTGCAGCCGTTTCAATTTCGGCGGCAAGCTGCTCGGTCCCGATCGCCGCCAAATTGCGGGCGGAACCTTTAATCGTGTGAGCGGTTCGCTTGGCCGTATCCGCATCTTTTTGATGAAACGCCTGCTCCAAGTCATGCATTAGAAAATTCATCTCCTCACGCGTTTGCTCCACAATTATTTTTAGCAAATCCCGATCACCTTCCACGGTTTCGAGGGCGGCCGCCCAGTCGACCACACTGCCAACGCCTTCGGTTCGCACGTCCTGAATGCCGTTTGTCCGAGGCACCAGTCTTTGCAGGGCGCGAACCAGATCGGGCTTACGGACTGGTTTCGAAACATAATCATCCATCCCGGCCATAATGCATTTTTCCCGGTCGCCCTTCATTGCGCGAGCTGTCATGGCAATGATGGTTACATGTCGGTCGGTACCGGATTCCAGTTTACGAATCGCCCGCGTGGCTTCGAATCCGTCCATGACCGGCATCTGGATGTCCATCAGGATGACATCAAACAATCCTTTCTGCCAAAACTCGATTGCCTGTTTACCATTTTCAGCTACCTCCACTTGGTGCCCCCATTTCGACAGCAGTGCCACAGCGAGTTTCTGATTGGACTTGCCGTCCTCGACCAGCAGGATTCGTTGTGGCGGCAATTCGTGTTGTTCGCCCCCCACTTCGTTAATGGGAGCAACGCGCTGGATTGTCTTGCCTCCCACCGCCAGCATGATGGAATTCAATAACTCCGATTGTTTGACGGGTTTCATCAAATGCGCACTGATATCGAGATGTTCACAACGCTTAATATCTTCCGGCCTCATTCCCGATGTAAGCAGAATCAATACGGTCTCGCGTAGTGCTTCCGTTGCCCTCAATTGCTCGGCCAACATAAACCCGTCTATTTTTGGCATGTTCACATCACTGATTACCAACGGAAGTTCCAGTTGGTCGCTGACGGTTTGTTCCAGTGCCTCCAGTGCTTTTACGGCCCCCGGAACGGTCGTGACAGTCATCCCCCAGTACTGCAGCATTTCCTTCAGGATAAAGCGGTTCGTTTTGTTGTCATCGACAACCAGTACGGCCACGTCGTTCAAATCCGTGACTTGTTCCAGGACCGCATCGTCCGCCCCCTCGGCAAACGTTGCGACAAAATGGAACGCGCTACCCTTGCCGACTTCGCTCTTGACCCAGATGCGCCCCCCCATCGCTTCGACAATTCGTCCGGAGATCGATAATCCCAGCCCTGTTCCGCCAAACCGGCGCGTCGTCGATGAATCGGCCTGTTCGAAAGCGGCGAAAATGTTTTTGGTTTTGTCTGGTGGTATGCCTACACCGGTATCGCGCACGCAAAAATGCAACGTGACCTGCGAATCGTCGTTGGATAGGGGTTCAACATTGACAGTTACTTCGCCTGCCTCGGTAAACTTGATGGCGTTACCGACCAAATTGACCAGTACCTGACGCAAACGAACGGAATCACCACATAAACTCGTCGGCACGTCGGGGTGAACATGCCACGCCAGTTCAAGCTGTTTGGCATGAGCCCGCAGTCCAAGTGTTTTCAGTGTATCCCCGACCTCTTCGCGAATATCAAAATCGACCGATTCCAGTTCCAGTTTGCCGGCTTCGATTTTTGAAAAGTCGAGGATCTGGTTAATGATGGATAACAATGATTCAGCAGACTCAGCCACGATGGTCAGGTATTCGCGCCTGGTTTCTTCCTGTTCCATTCCCAGCAACAAGTCGGACATCCCGATAATCGCATTCATGGGTGTCCGGATTTCGTGGCTCATGTTGGCAAGGAAATCGCTCTTGGCCTGGTTGGCGCGCTTTTCCGCCAGCCGGGATTCGTCCAGTTCCCGAGTCCTTTCCTCGACACGGCGTTCCAGATTCTGGTAGGACTCTTTAAGCTGCTTCGTCATTTCGTTAAACGCATGCCCAAGCGTGCCGATCTCGTCCTGTGTTTCC
The DNA here is from genome assembly GCA_942492215.1 of Pirellulaceae bacterium. Taxonomy (GTDB): domain Bacteria; phylum Planctomycetota; class Planctomycetia; order Pirellulales; family Pirellulaceae; genus Mariniblastus. The sequence continues at coordinate 128,955 of CALODY010000026.1, read as the reverse complement.
AAATCCACCCGAACATTCCAATCACCCCTTGCGACCCGCGTGGCCGATTCCGCCAACTTCAGAATCGGACGGGTCTGTTTACGCGCCAAAGCGAACGAAACGACGACCCCGATCGCCAAGAGTCCCAGAACCCACAACAACGTCGTCTTCTTCAGATCGGAAATCGGCGCGTACGCTTCCTCGACATCGATCGTCGCCACCATGCCCCAGGAACGCAGGTGCGATCGCTGATAGGCCACGGGGCGATAGGCCGCCAGGACCTGTTTACCGGCGAACGATGTAACTTCAAATCCACTTTGGTGATTGATTGCCTGCATCATCGGAACGACTCTCGCTGGGTCTTCCAGTTTTTCCGCCCGTACCGGCTCGGGGAACAAATATCGTAGTGACTCCCCTTCCATCGTCGCCACGTAAACACCACCCGTTTTCCCGAGACCGGTTTTGTCGGCAAGCAAACTGTGAAGCGGTGAAAGATCCAGTAACACCATCACGACTCCCAGGTGCTGTCGATCGTTGGATTCCGCCGGTGCTGCCAAATGGGCAAAGTATTTACCGTCGATTAATCGCGGCATCCCGATATGGGCGTTCTCCCGGCCGGCCAGAAACTCTGGCTCTCCCAAAAAATCCTGTCCCAACAGGTCTTCGTTGGTTGCCGTAATGACTTTGCCGAGGGGATTGGTAATCCAAATCTCGGTAAAACCCTTGGTGCTTTTTCTTGCGTCCAGCAAAATTCGCGATGATTCTCGTTCGAACGAATCGGCGCTCGTCATCGGGTCCGCGAGGTATTGGGCAATCAGGTTGCGCAATCGGGTTCGGCTGGCAACCAACAGCACTCGTTCACGCTGTTGAGCGACGTAGGCCGCCACCATGGCTTCGCGATCTTTTGTCACGACCGTTAAGCGATCACTGATTTGATCCCGCAGCACGGCGCGCGCGAAATAGAAGCTCGAGAAAGCCAGGGCCAACGATGTCAGAATAACGGCCAAACTAATCAGAAGAGTCTGTTTGGCCAGCAACGTCCGGTGCATGGCCATCCTCGCAGCAGGTCGAGGTTGTACGTCAATTGTGCTTTCCTTGTTTTGGAGACTCATCAGATTGGAGTCTTTTTGATTCGCAAGTTATTTCGTCGACTCATTGGATTCCACGCGTTTGGCCTTCCAAGTTGGCTTTGCTGCCGGTCATCAAAGGCTTGTGCAAACGAGCAAGAGAGCGTTATTGCATGGACAGCGGAAAATCTTCTGCCTTGTGGCGGCATCCAATCGTCGACTTTCTTTGACTTGATGCTCGACGGCCGCACCTCTTTTTTTGGCAATCCAAATTTGCACCGTCCGAACGCCATCCGATGGCGATCCCTGTTAAAACCATTTGCGTCGCAATATGGATGACAAGGATGTGGCGCGGAAAAAACGTTCAAAACGGAATGGACGCTTTGATGGGTGTCGCCCGTGGCGGGACCGTCATCGGATAAAACGGGAATCACTGCCACCTGTCGCGCAGGTCGTTTGGTGGGCCATGCTGGCCAGCCAGGCTTGTTGGAAGTGGGCATTTTTGTTTTCATGAACCAAGAATGCGAACCGAGCCTGCATTATGCCACTGATTGGAAGTCAAGACTACCAAAACAAGGTTGAATGTCCCGGTCATGAACGAATAAGCCATCTACGCGATGTCCGCATCAAAAAAACGGGCCGAATCGAATGAACCAAACACCCGATGCTTCCCCATTGCCGATTGAGATTGACGCCTTGGCGGTCAAGGACTTGATCGACGGCAGCGAGATGATCGTGCTGATCGATTGTCGCGAAACTCACGAGTACGAATACTGCCGCATCGAAGGGGCGAAGTTGATCCCAATGAATGAGACCCCCCGGCGGATTGCTGAGTTGGAAGAGTACCGCCGAGATCGAATCGTAGTCTACTGTCACGCCGGGATTCGCAGCTTGCACGTCACGACTTGGTTGCGCTCGCAAGGATTTTCGAACGTGCAAAGCATGTCCGGCGGAATTGATGTCTGGAGTCAGCTCGTGGACCCATACGTGCCGCGATACTAGCGACATGACGAGAGCCTGCTCCGATATCGGCGAAAATGCAATCTGCGGGCAACAACAAAGTTAGATCGCTGCTATCGAATTCAAAGCCAAATTTGACGTTTTGGTTTCAATGCTGCGGTTCAGCTTGCTGACTGGGGTCAACACGGAAAATCGGTTGAAGCTTCCAATAGGTCAACGTTCGCCAAAACCATTCAAATGGACCGAAACGGAATCGTCTCAACCAGATGGGTGACACGGCCAGTTGAAATGCCCAAATCACTACGACAATACCGATCAGTTCGACTCGATTGAGGTACCCGAACCAGCCCAATCCGTGGCCGTAAAACAACGTTGTGCAGACAATGGTCTGTAGTAGATAGTTGGTCAGTGCCATTTGACCAACCGCCGCCAGCAATTTCTGCAACCTTGTGCAAAGGCCGTCTCGGCAAACGAGCATCACCAAACAGACATAAGCAAACGAAAGTAACAGGCTGCCCCAATAATTAAACTGGTTTCCGATAAAGAACGAGTATTCCAGACTCCAGTTTTTGGCTTCCAATCGTTGCACGCCCCACAAGATGATCGCAAGTCCGCATGCCGCTCCGATCACCATTCCGATTTGGTAAAATCGACGTGTTCGCTGGGCATTGAAAACACCCGTTTTGTACAAACCCATGCCAATCAGCATTAATCCACCCGCCCGCCAGAATCCCCAGAACCCAAGCAAAAATGTTTCCATGAAAAAAGCGGTCATGCTGCGTTGGGGAAGTTGGGTCAGCCAGCTTCCTCGGTAGATAGCCAGTTCATTCTCAATCTGCTCGGGAGACGGTTTCCAGTCTTTCATCATTTCTGAAAGCTGGGCTTCATCCCAATACGACATTGACCAACCTGTCAGCAACGAAAGCGATGAACCGACCATTAATAACAGGACTCCCAATGGAATCAGCCATCGCGCTTTCCAACCACAGACCCAATAGACGACCATGCCGCAAATACTGTATAGGAACAGGATGTCGCCAAACCACAGCAGATGGGCATGTGCCAGCCCGAACAGCATTAACCAGAACATGCGACGGTAGTGAATCCAAGTGGATTTGCGACCCGCTTTGCTGGCCCGCTCCCACATCAAAACGATGCCTGCCCCAAACAACAACGAGAAGATCGCCATGAATTTGGAATCAAAGAAGACATAAGTCAGCCACCACCCCCAATAATCGCCACCAATCAACTCGCCGGAAGCGGTAGGGTTGAGATACGCGGCGCCGATCAACCCGAACGATTGGATGTTGACGACCAAGATGCCCAGTATCGCGAAACCGCGAAGAACATCGAGGGACACGATTCGCTCCGACTGCCTCGTCGGCTCTTTCACTCTGCTAGTCAGGTTCGATTCGTCCACGTGGATTGGTTCTGGTCGGGATGATTGTTGATTTAAGTAATGTTCTGCATCGGCATGATTCCCGCGGTGATCGGAATTGAACGCAGGCGAAGCCGAACTGACATTCGAAATAGTTCAACAGTTATTTGACTTGGCACGAAAAAAGTCCGAAAATCCTGATCCCAATCAATAGCCGCGGAAATGCATGACAACCTCAAAGGAATAACGATGAAACTGAATTTGACAGCGGTTTTAATGGCTTGCTTTTGTCTAAGCAACCAGCAGGGATATTGCCAGGAACCGACTCCCGGCAAGCAAGTCGAGCTCTCATTCAAGACTAGTGATTCGGCCGATGTCCCTTACTTGCTGTATCTTCCCAAGGACTACGCGGCGGACAAAGAACAAAAAGATGCGTTGTTGTTCTTCCTGCATGGCCGTGGGGAAAGCAACGGTCCTCTGAGCCTGGTTGCCAAGTGGGGACCGCCGATGATGGCTGCCCGTGGCGAAGACCTGCCGTACATCATCGTTTCTCCCCAATGTCCGCGAGAAGATAATTGGTCATCGGAGACTCAGCAGGCCCGGCTGATCGAACTGCTGGATGACATCGAAAAAAACTATTTGATCGACAAGAAACGGGTTTTTCTGACCGGGCTAAGCATGGGCGGTTATGGCACATGGACTTTGGCGGCGGATCATCCCGACCGGTTTGCGGCCGCTGCACCAGTCTGTGGTGGCGGCAAACCTGAAGACGCAGAAAAATTGAAAGAACTGCCGATTTGGGTATTTCACGGTGATCAGGACAAAGCAGTTGCTTTTCAAAAATCCGTCGAAATGGTGGAGGCAATCAAGAAAGCGGGGGGGACAAAAATTCGCTTCACAACCCTGGAACACATCGGCCACAATTGCTGGTCAGCAACCTACGCCACACCGGAGTTGTATCAGTGGATGGAAAGTCAAGCCAATGAGAATTGAACCGTTGAATGTTTTGGGGCCGAACTGGTCAAACCTAATGTTTCGGTGTGGCAATCGGGCTGAAATCTCGTTTGCTAAAGCGGCCCGGCCTGACTTGACCGGTTTTCGAGACGAATGGCACTTACTTATTGGCGGCTGAAAAATGCTTGCCCAATCAGTGGTGTGTTGGGACGTTGAGCATGGCATCGCTTGTCGTAGCAATTCATCCGACAGATTTCGGCAGACAGAGTTAGGCGATGAAACGATGTATACACAAAGAGCCTCACTTGCGTAGATGGTAGTTGGTAACGATCCATCAACTGGTCGCCCACCCAGCCCGTGTCCGCATTGTACGGCTGTTGATTGGCCGAACGTCATGTGTTTGCGGCGAGATCGTCGAGGAAATAACGCTGGCACAATCAACCGTTTCTCAACACTTGAAAATCTTGAAGGAATCGGGATTGGTTCAAGGCGAAGTCGATGGACCACGCGTCTGTTACTGCATCGATCGCAAAAAGCTCAAGGAGCTTAAGAAACTAATCTCTGACCTGAAGTGACCGCGCGTTCCTGCGTCGCTTAACACGAAGTCGAGCACTTTCGCACAGCAGCGGGTTTGACATTGGCAAGCTATGAGGCTGCGTCAATTTACCACAGCTGACCAACTCAACTGCTGTATGCATGAAGTCGTAGGTAGGTTAGCGTGAACCCGCGTTTTCAGCTTTGATTCTTAAAGCAGGGATTCGTCACAAAACAGCCTCATACCAGGGAGATTAACGATGCAGAAACAAGCAGTCATCTTGGCAATTGCGACGCTGATCGTGGTAGCTGGGCTAGTTCATATGCCTCTAAGCTCGGCGGTGGCCCAGGCTGGAAATCAAAACGTTTCCGCTTCCAACGGCCAATCAACCGTCGCTCAGGTATCGCGAGATGGTGTCACAACGAACCCTATCAGCAAGGGGATGGCCGCGATCGAATCAGCGGCTACTGACGGACAATACTTGTTTCTCCTGTTCCGGAAAACGGACGACGCGCAAACGGCTACCATGCGAACGACATTGAAGGCGTCGCTGGACAGCACAAAAGTGCCTGCCAGATCCTTGGAAATTTGGAGCGATGACCCGCATGAATCCGCCGTCGTAGCAAAGTTTGGTCTTCAGCGTGCCCCCATGCCACTTCTTCTCGCCATGGCGCCAAACGGAGCGATTACTAAGGGTTTTCCCCTCAAACTTGAATCCAAAGATTTCGAACAAGCGTTCGTAAGTAAAGGTACGGCGGATAGTCTAAGAGCGCTCCAAGAAAATAAACTGGTTATTCTCTGTGTGGGCAACGACCAAACATCGTCCATGAAGGAATCGCTGCAAGCTGCACAAAACCTTTTAGCAGATGCCAAGTACGCAAACGTTTCCAGAATCGTGGCCGTCGACCCGACGGATCCGGCGGAAGCGGGGTTCCTTGGCAATCTGCAAGTCGATCCGAAGACGTCCAAGGCGGTCACCGTGGTGTTGGCTCCGCCCGGAAATCCCGTCGCTACGTTTGTCGGCCCTGTGTCCAAAGACCAGATTGTCTCCAAGATCGTTGCTGCGCAAGAAGGGTGCTGTCCTGGCGGGGAATGTGGCCCCAGTGGATGCTGCCCACCCAAACAAAACGGTTCTGCCAAAAAATGATGGGGCGGTAAACCTTTGATCTTCGAATGAATTGGTAAGCGTGATTAACGTGGGACCTGATTCGAGCCGTGTCCGAGGGTTGCTGACCGTGGGTGTGCATTTTTACCTCGCAAGTCTGAAAAGACGTCAGCTTGATTTATGGAGAACAAACAATGAATCTGCGAACTTTGGTCTGGCGTGAACTGTTTGAACGCAAAAGCCAGATGTTGACGTGTCTGTTGGCGATCCTGCTCGGAATCACGGCGTTGGTGGCGATCAAGAATGTAACCTATTTTTCAGAAAAAGCGGTGGCCAGGGAAATGGATTCCCTGGGAGCCAATGTTTTGGTACTTCCCAAATCGGTGACGTTGCAAGACTACTATTCAGCCGATTTGCATGGTGAGGTATTGCCGGAAGAATATGTCCTTCGGCTGACGATGTCGGACATTCAGGGCGTGGACAACTTGTCGCCCAAGTTGAATGTGCCTGTCGAATTGGACGGCAGGAAATACTCGTTCACCGGGATTTTGCCCAAAAGCGAATTTCAGGCCAAGGCGGCCTGGGCGGGGGCCGGGATTTTCTCGCGACCGAAGGGTTGTGGAGCTATCGACGGCATAACCGACGCCGAACCAGAAGACAAACGCTCGATCGTTCGGAACCGAGTCATCAAAGATCTAGGAGATCACGAAATTCTAATTGGATCAGATGTATCCAGGCTGAAAGAAATAGCTGAAGACGACTCGCTCACACTGCTCGGAGAGGCGTTCAACGTCGTGGCCGTTCTTCCGGAAACTGGAACCGTTGACGATTCCAGGATCTTCGGGCACCTGCACACGGTTCAGCGGTTGTCAGGCAAAGGCGAAGTCGTCAATTGCATTGAGATCGTCGGTTGTTGCAAAGAAATCTCGGCAGGGCTGGTCGGAAATGTCAACGAACTGTTGCCCGATGCGAAAGTGGTAACCGTTAAACAGATCGTAGCAACGCAGCAAAACGTCAATCACATGATGGAGCGTCTTTCCTGGATTTTTCTGGTCATCATCGTTGTCGTGGGCGGAGCCGCGATTGCAAACTACATGTATTCGAACGTGTTTCAGCGGCGACGTGAGATTGGCACGTTGATGGCTTTGGGAGCCGAATCGGGCGTCGTGTTACGGATTTTTCTTCTCAAGGGCTTTCTGCTGGGGCTCGTCGGAGGTGTGGGTGGTTTCGCGATCGGAACCATCCTGGCCATTACGCTTGGCCCAAAATTCGCTGGCGTACCCGTTTTTCCAATGCCCACGCTTGCGTTTTGGGCCGTCGGAATTTCACTCGCGATCACACTCGCGGCAAGCTATTTCCCGGCACGTAGCGCAGTACGTCTTGATCCCGTCGCGACATTTCAGGAGGTTTGAACGATGTTAACGATGAACCAAGTGAGTAAGCGGTATTCGCATCGCGGCAACATCGTCAACGCGCTCGACGACGCGACCTTCGAGATTGCCGATGGTGACTTTGCGTCAATCGTCGGCTCAAGCGGAAGCGGCAAAAGCACGCTGCTGTTGATGTTGGGAGGAATGCTATCACCCACAACGGGAATCGTAGAGCTTAATGGCGAATCAATTTATGATTTGTCCCCAGACGGTCGTGCACGTCTGCGAAAGGAAAACATTGGTTTCGTTTTTCAAACTTTTAATCTCGTCCCGTATTTGACTGCTCTGGAGAATGTTCAAGTCCCCATGTTTTTGACAGGCATCGAACGGGATCTACAGCTGGAAAAGGCAACCGCTCTACTTGATCGCGTTGGATTGAAAGATCGCGTCAATCACAAGCCATCGGAACTGAGTGTTGGGCAACAGCAACGAGTCGCGCTGGCTCGAATGCTTGCCAATGACCCGTCGGTGATTCTGGCCGACGAGCCGACAGGTAACCTCGACCCGGAAACGGCCAGCCAGGTGATCGGTTTTTTTGAGGAGTTCAATCAGGAAGGCCGCACCATCGTGATGGTCACCCACGATCCACGCGCCGCCGAGCGAGCCAAACGAACGCTGAAACTGGTCGAAGGACGCGTCATTGACCAACAACCGCACCGAACGACCAAGCCTCGCGAATCCATCATCCGCGCTGCCATGTAGAATTGGTGCAATCATGTTGACTCGACGATTGCGACAAAGTGAAAGGGTATCCAAAGCAACAAATCATGTCTGCCAAGCAATCCCTGCATTTATGATTTTGCTTTTCGATTTTTCTTCTTCGGCGTTGAGCAAGTGCCCTTATTTGGCCCAAATTTTGGTTGGCACAATTCTGGCCGCCCCTGACAGCAGTCTCTCATCAAGAATTCCATCAACGAACTCATTGACTCAACTTTGAGTGAGTAAATGATCGAACGTCCAGATCTCACATGTGAAATCAATCCTGCATTTGCGAGTTCTTTTAGATGGAATGAAAGTGTTGCTGGCGGTACGTTCAATTCTTCCGCAATTTCTCCAGCGGCCATTCCCTCTTCACCGGCACAGACGAGCAAACGAAAAGCGTTGAGTCGAGATTCTTGAGCCAACGCCGATAGGGCCTTGACGGCTTGTGTTATTTCCATAGTTTTATGATCATCAAAATATCGTGATAGTCAACACATTGATTTCTCGGATGACGAATGGTCGGGGCTCATCTTAAAGCCAATTCGAGCTTTGACAAAGCGAGCAGTCACCGAGTCGGCGATCACGAAAACAGTTGAATGCATGATTTAAGAGGTTACAAATGTCCACACAAGAAGGCTGTCCAATCGAAGAACCTCGCAACATGGGTTTCTTCGAACGTTACCTGACCGTGTGGGTGACGTTGAGCATTATTGCCGGAATCGTACTCGGGAAAATGGCACCGGGCTTGGCTAAAACGCTTGATGGCATGGCAATCTATGTCAACGAAGCTCCCGTCATTTCGATTCCAATCGCTCTTTGCTTGTTCTTCATGATGTACCCCATCATGGTCAAAATCGACTTTACGGAAGTTCTCAAAGCAGGAAAAGCGATTCGTCCGGTCGGGCTGACGCTGTTCATCAACTGGGCGATCAAGCCGTTCACGATGTATGCGATCGCCAGCTTTTTTCTGGGCACAGTGTTTCTGGGATTCATTGGCCCGGATGCGGTTGATCATGTGAAACTTCCACTGGGTGCCGACATCGCTGTTGGAGATACCTACGGATCGGGGCAAGTCGTGATGGTCGACGGTGTGAAAGCACTTCAAGTTCCGCTTTGGCGAAGCTATCTCGCGGGATGTATTCTGCTTGGCATCGCTCCGTGCACGGCCATGGTGCTGGTTTGGAGTTTTCTGGCCAAAGGTAACGACGGCCACACACTGGTCATGGTTGCCATCAACTCGCTAACGATGTTGGTGCTGTACGGATTGCTCGGTGGCTTTCTACTTGGCGTTGGACAACTTCCCGTGCCATGGCAAGCGCTGGTGTTGTCCGTTGGAGTATATGTAGCCTTGCCATTGGCCGCCGGATTGGTTTCTCGCAAATGGCTGATTGCGTCCAAAGGCGAGCAATGGTTCAAGGAAAAGTTCCTGCATGTTCTGACGCCCGTTACGATCGTCTCGCTGCTGACAACTTTGGTTTTGCTGTTTTCATTCAAAGGCGAAACGATTGTTCAGAATCCATTCACGATCTTGTGGATTGCGATTCCGCTTTTCATTCAAACCGTCTTAATCTTTGCAATCGGGTATGGATTGTCCCAGGCGATGGGTTTGAGTTACGAAAATGCAGCTCCCACTGCCATGATTGGAGCGTCCAATCACTTTGAAGTCGCAATCGCAACGGCGGCCATGCTCTATGGCCTGTCATCCGGTGCCGCATTGGCGACAGTGGTTGGAGTCCTGATTGAAGTTCCTTTGATGTTGATGTTAGTAAAGTTTTGCGTTCGAACTCAAGGATGGTTTTCGCACGATTCAGCAGATGGCGGGAATAAGCCAGAGGCCGCGACTTAATTATTGGCCTTGTGCCTTCGCTTGACTGGCGAATTCAACGACATGATATATGAATTACAAGATTGCGGAGAACAAAATGGAAAAGCGTGTATTGGTACTTTGCACGGGTAACTCTTGTCGCAGCCAAATGGCGGAAGGACTCTTTCGCGAGCTTGGAAACTGGGAATCGTTTTCTGCGGGCTCAGCTCCGTCAGGCTACGTTCACCCATTGGCAATCGAAGCGATGAATCAGCGTGGAATCGACATTTCTAGTGGTACGAGCAAGTCCGTTTCTGAGTTTGATGGTCAGGAATTCGATCTTGTCGTAACCGTCTGCGATCATGCCCACGAAGCCTGTCCATTCTTCCCAGGGGCCAAAGAGAGAAAACACTGGCCGTTTGACGATCCAGCTGATGCCACTGGAACGGAAGACGAGAAAATGCAAACCTTCGTGCGAGTTCGCGATGAAATTGAGAAGCAGATTGCAGACTTCCTTGAGAACTCGAAGTGATTTTACCAACCGGTTATCGCACCACTGTGAAACCACGTAGAATGAGCGACTCAAACATTAACAGTCTGGATACAAACATGTCGAAACTACTTCTGGCCTTTGGCCTCGCCATGGTTGTTCTGTCGATGGGTTGTCGGAACTCGAAACCCGACACAAGCAATCAGACGAGCAAGGTTGTCAAAACCACACAGCTCCACTTTGCCGGATTCGCTAAAAGCAAAAGTGGCGCGACATGAATGGCCTGACCGGATGCGGTCAATGAAGCTCTGGCAGAGCTTCCAGGTATCAAAGAAGTACAAATGAAACTCGAACAAGACGAGTTCGTCGTTTCGTACGACACGACCAAAGTCAATGAAAACGAATTGCTCGCGGCATGCGAAAAATCTGGCTTCCCCGCAACGATCGCATCGAGTTCCGAACCCTTCGACCTGCCTACGGGTAAAAGAACAAATGTGGAATTTTCGCGTCCAGATTTCAATGCCGAAGCTCTTGCAACTGCAAAGCGTGATGGCAAGCCGATCGTTCTCGATTTTATGGCAACATGGTGCTCTCCATGCATACGAATCGCGAACGAAACATTCGTGGAAGAGAACGTCGCAAAATTGTTGGACGGTTGTGTGTTGCTGAAGATCGACACTGACGAGAATCCTGGAATCGCGAAACACTTTGGCGTTTCAGGTTTGCCTGATTTAAGGTTTTTGGATCCGGACGGGATAGAAGTCAAGAAACTTCGAGGGTTCCAGGCTGCCGAAAGTTTCGCATCGGAGCTTCAAAGACTTCTCGATCAGTCCAGTAAAAAATAGTTTCGCTTGTAAGGCTTATGATGCAAGAAGTAACCTGCTTCGGTCCGACACGCGTTTTCGAGACCGGACCGTTTCATCGTTGGCAGCCGGGCCGACGGGTTGTTGTGACAAGAGCCAAACATGGATATCTTCTACGCTCGACGGGCGTTGTTTTGAAGATTTCTGCTTGCCCAATGAGCGTCCGAAATCGCCCCTGACGTCCACCCTCGCTGATTTCTATTCCCAATCTTACTTTTGAGGAGTCCTTCATGGCCGCCAAGCTGGTAACTGAGTTCATCGGTACATTTTTTCTGGTGTTGACGATTGGATTGACTTTAAGCCAAGGGGCCGAATTGGCGAACTTCGCGCCACTGGCAATCGGTAGTGCTTTGATGATCATGGTCTACATGGGAGGACACGTTTCGGGCGGACACTACAACCCCGCTGTTACGCTCGCCGCTTTCCTCCGCGGTGCGACCAAGGCGGCCGATGTCGTCCCTTACTGGGTTGCTCAAATCGCTGGCTCGATTGTGGCTGCATTGGCCGTTAGTTACATCATTCTGCCAGGGGATAACGGCGCCAATTACTTTGGGCCGTTCCCTGGCGATGGGTATACGTTAAGCAGTGCCGGTCCCTGGTTGGTCGAAATCCTGTTCACGTTTGCATTGGCACTGGTGGTTTTGAACTGCGCGACATCTTCGGGCACCAGCGGTAATTCCTTTTATGGTTTGGCAATCGGATTCACCGTCGTGGTCGGCGCTTTCGCCGGCGGCGCGATTTCCGGAGGTGCTTTTAACCCTGCCGTTGGTATCGGTCCCAATTTGATCAAAGGCACAATGGGCGGTCATCCGGAAGTGTTCCCGGCGATGGCGTTGCACGTCGTGGGACCATTGATAGGCGGTGCCCTGGCCGCTGCAGTTTTCAAATTTCAGGAAGCCTGGGTTGAACAGGAAAGTAACGCCAAAGGCTGAAGCGTCAAATGAAAAACGGCGTGGTCGAAGCCGATGTGGTCAAATCCGAATCCAAAACCTTTTTAAAAACCGATAGCCCAATCGAAACCAGTTTGGTAAAATTGGAAAACTGCCGGTGGTTACTTCAAAATGTAATCACCAACCAGCGGATGTGGCGGAATTGGCAGACGCGCTAGATTCAGGTTCTAGTGCCCGCAAGGGCGTGGAGGTTCAAATCCTCTCATCCGCACTCGTTACTGGCTGAACAGCTGAAGTTTCGTTCGCTGTGATTCTCACGGACATTTGATTTGTCCGATAGTCTTGAGTTGATCAACTTGATAAAATTTTGTGAAAGCCAGTAACTTCGTACCAGCGGATGTGGCGGAATTGGCAGACGCGGCACAGATTCAGGTTCTGGTGCCCGCAAGGGCGTGGAGGTTCAAATCCTCTCATCCGCACTTTGACACTGTTACCAACGAAAATAAGGTCGAAACGCATTGTTGTTTACCTGCTGACGTACAGCAGAGCGACCGTTTAACACCGAGCAATGTCGTACTTACGATTTTGCTCCAAAACGGGAGTTACTACCATGCGTGGTTCGTCCAAATCTCTGCCCAAATACGCCAAACACAAGGCATCGGGCCAAGCCGTTGTTCGTCTTTCTGGAAAAGACTTCTATCTCGGTCCTCATGGGACCAAAGCCAGCAAACTGGAATATGACCGCCTGATCGGTGAATGGCTGGCCAATGGGCGTCAATTGCCCAACGAAGCCAACGACAGGCCATTGACGATTACCAACCTTTGCGCCAGGTATCTCAAATTCTGCTTGGGATACTATCAGAAAAATGGCAAGGTAAATGACGAAGTGGCCAGTGTCAAAGCAGCCATGCGTCACATTAAAAAGAAGTATGCCAAGACCTTCGCGGAAGACTTCGGCCCCCTGGCACTTGAGGTAGTGCGAGAGCAAATGATCGAAGCCGGCAACAGCCGCCGATACATCAATGGTAATGTCAGCCGGATCAAGCGGATGTTCAAATGGGCTGTGGCGAAGGAACTGATACCCGTTACCACGTATCAGGCTCTTGCAACCGTTTCCGGACTGAAAAAGGGCAAGTCGGCTGCAGTGGATCATCCACCGGTGCTACCGATCCCCCGCGACGTAGTAGATTCCACCATCGAGCACGCCAAGCCGGTGATAGCCGATATGATCCGGTTTCAAATGTTGACCGGTTGCCGACCGGGAGAGGTCTGCTCGATCAAGCCTTGCGAGATCGACCGACGCTCGGCAATCTGGCGATATCGACCGGGAAGTCACAAAATGGAACACAAAGGCCGAGATCGAGTCTAGATTCAGGCTGCTCGTCGATACGAGCGAAGCAGTCCACCGAGTCGTTCGGTCGTTTTACTTTGACGACCATCCGGCAGGTGTTCCAATAACACAACAATCATGATTTTTGCCGTATTCGTCAAACTCTGGAGTTGGCCTTTGTTCGGCCCAACATGCGTGAACCGCGAAGAGAGTTCGAAGCTGGTGCGGTCGGGACCTGGTCTTGCAAATCGCCTCTACATACCTGGAGCGAGAGAATTGAGGCGGAGCATCCGGCGAACGGCGAACGTAACTCACGTCAATCTTTTTCGAGGAAGCTAATTCCTCAATCGTAGAGTATTCCCCGTACTCCAGTTCTGCTTGCCACTTCCAGGCACGAGCAAGTGCGATAACCGGCTCCTCTTTCAAAAACCGTACCTTTTCAGGGCTGCCAAATACGATTTTCTAATTGAACCCTTCAAGATTTCGGTGTTCCTATTCCCGAGCGACTCGCTTAGCCTGGACCCACTTGATGGCGGACTCAAACGCTACCACCGTATAACGACCACTCCGTAAACATTCCTATGGCGCGGTCTTATTTCGACCGTTGTCTGATTTTATTCCGTTTTCTTTTTCGATTTTCTTTCGTCAGTTTTCCAACCGCCGTTTTTTCGACGAACGTGCCACAGTTCTTCGACTTTTGCCGTTTATCCCTGGGATCTTGTTTCTTGTTTGCTTTTGCTTTCAGCTTTTCAAGGTCGGCATAGTATTGTCGGCGGACTTCTTCAATGGTTTTCTTTAGTTTTTCGGCTTCGTCTTTCGTCAGGCCAAGTTCCTTGGCGAGCCCATAAGCAATGCCAAACTCATCGCGAAAAGGATTGGAGTGTTTCATTGTCTGCTGTTTGACAAGTTGTTTAAGTCGCTCCATTTGGTGCGGCAGCAGGATTTCTTCAGTTTTCGCCGAAAGTTCACGAGTCCATTCGACCATGGAAGTCTGCAATTCCGCGGCAACGGCTTGCGCACCTGTATGGTTTCCAGTCGATGAAAGCTCGCGAATTTTTTCGGCATTTTCTTGTAGTTGTGCCGCGTTTTCGATCATGAGCTTTTGGTACTCTTGAGAGATTTCCTTAAGCTGTTCAATCTGGTCCGCAACCAGTTCAAGTTCTTTATGCATGTCGGAATTCCACGCCATCTGCATCATTTGGCTGGCCAACATTTGACCTGCCACCATTTCTTGTTGCCGCTTCGAAAAATCATTGCCCGGTTGCGCGGGTTCATCTTGTTGTGCAAGCAGGGAACCACTTGTGAGGATCAGGATCACGGGAATTAGATAAATGCAGCGACACATGTTCCACTCCGATTCGTTTGTTTTGACCACTTCAGCATTTAATTGTTAAACAGCAGCGGTTGGAATTGGATATTGTTTTCAGAAAATTCGTGCTAATATTTTGAGCATTTCTGTGGGCTTCTGCGCCTTACGACCAGTTCGCGATAGATAATTTTCGAACAGGACCATACGTTTTCGCGGCGTTCAAAAACGACCGTATTTCGGATAGCCAGTCTGGCTCAACGCCCAAATCGCCGCCCTTGGCGGGTCTGAGCAGTCTGAATCGCCATTTCCTTCCCCAGCCAGATTTCGAACGTTATTTGGATTGGCAAAACCGACCCTCGCTGCTTCGGTCATGAAATCCGACGCAGGCTTTCAGGCCAATTTCAATTGTGTCATGTTCTGAGCGTCCGAATCTCTTCCTCATTGGTGGTTTGATGCCCACTAGAATTGCAAAAGCAACGTACTCAAAGTTCGTCGTTATTTCTTCCGGCCGTTCCACGGCTCTGACATTTCCTCTATAAGGTCTTTTTGCTTTGCATCCATCAAGCCTTCGATTTTTCTTTTGGCAGCATCTCTGAGCTTTTTGACTTGCTTGGCAATCGCTTTATCAGTTTCGTGGTTGATCTTCTCGATCTCTGCTCGTTGCTCGTTATCAAATTCAAGATTGTCGACGAACGGTTTGAGCAAAATGGCTTTATTGAAACCAACTCGGTCGATGGCGCGTTGAAATTCGAACATGGTTACAACGTCGTTTTGAAATGGAAGGGTGACCACCTCCGAAACTTCCTTTGCAAACTCCTTTTTTAGCTCAATGATCTCTTTGAGATATTCATTTGCTAGTTCAATACGAGAACCAACACCTCCCTCAAGAAGTTTTTCGATATCTGGATTCGACTCTTTGCTTCGCGAAACCAACGTGGACCTGGAGTTCTTCAACTTCTCCTCTTGCTCAGGCACAAGCTCTAGCGAGTCCAGAAGACCTCGGTTGTTCAGCGCTTGCATACTGCGAGGTCCGAACATATCTGCCATAGACATCAAGTCCGATAGATTCGTTACGACTACTCCGTTGTCAGTGCGGATAAAAACCTTGAGTTGCGGTTCCGTTTGCCTAATCTCAATGATTTCTTGACCAGCCAAGTTCGGAACAAAGACAATCAAAAGTAAAACAAGGCTTCGCATTAAACCACTCCTGGCAAAACAACTTCTAAACGCTAAGTGCAAATTGTAATGACTCTACGGCGACAATAGCAAACTAATCGCGTTGCTTTCGCGGCTCGAATTCCTTCGGAAACAAGACAGTAAAGCCTGTCGCGCCCAGGTCCATCGCTTCGCAATTACTTTTTGTTGCCGATCCTGTAGCACTTCCAAATTCAGTACGATCGGAACTTTTCAATACGCATTGCGACACGCCTTCTTGATCGAAACGGCTACTAGCAACATTCGTTTAGTTTGTGCGAGACTCAAGACTACTCCCTGTCGGATTAGCGACACCCCGTCCCGTTTTAAACCTAACTACAAACGCGTCCGGTTTCATCGTCCGATTGCAAAAACGGGACGTTCCAAGAAGATGCGTCGGCGTGAAACGCACACGAAACGCCGAAGCAGTTTCAGCCAATTCTTCGTGCGTTCGGTTTGACAGCGGCGACTGAGAGGGTCAAAAAGCCGTTCGGAGCTGCCAAGTTATTGGATGCGTCATCAAACCACCGTATCTAGTACTATGACGTCACCGATTCCAATCTTGTACTTCGCCCCAATAGCATTCAGTGGAGCACCAACCCGGACGGTCCCCGGTCAATGATTGAAGAAAACCTGCGCAATGACGGACGCTTGTTGTGGAAGCCCGGACGGAACATTCCGCGTCGCATTTTCCTGCGTCTTGAATCGGTCGACCGCGCCGGAAACGTCGGCGTTCACAATCTGGAGCAGGCCATTGATATCTCGGACCTGATTCCCAGCGGGACAATCTTCGGCGTCACGCCCGTCGGCAAATAGCCGTCTTTTTCCGGCCAAAACTGCCCTCAGACAGTTTTTCGGAATTTCCCTGTAACACGTCGTGGCCGCTTCCGCTTCCTAAGTAAGCAAAGCAACCACGTCCGTTCAAATCAGGGAACAATCCAATGAAAACTCAAATTCAAACAATCGCAATCGTAGCTTTCATCATCGCCAGCATGTTCTCCAGCGTCCCGTGCAATGCACAAGTGGACTACACGTATGATGAAGAAGGCTTCTTCAGCAACCCACTGTTGTGGTTGGATAACTCTCATGATCTGGTCCGGCTTACCAAAGATGGCAATGAAGTGGAAATTGAAATTTTCATGTTCGATGCAAATCAATTCGACAGCGTCCCAAACACACTGGATTTTGAATTGCTGGAAAACCTGGCGACGGCACATGACCGCTTCGACATCGACCTTGATGACATTGAAGACAGCTATTTCGGTGGCATTGTCATAGCGATGGAGGGCGGAGACGACGTGCTGTACACCGATCCCGACCTGGAATTCAATCTTTTCGTGCTTGCTGGCGACGGTGACGACTTCATTCAAGGAGGTTCTGGAAATGACTTGCTGATGGGCGACCGCGGTTCTGACAGAATCTTTGGTTATGGCGGCAACGATCACCTCGAAGGCGGAAACGAGGAATGGGAGATCGAAGACTACGAGCGTGACTACCTTTGGGGAGGGTCGGGAGCTGATGTCTTCATTCAACCAATCATCGAGTACTACCCACGTGCCACGCGAGTCTCAGGCCTGGGCATCCCCGGCATGAATCCAACTGCCGCACGCGTGCCTCCAATGATTGTTTCCTTCGACCGAATCATGGATTTTCAGAGCTGGCAAGACGAGATTGAAACAGTCGAGATCGGCAACTGATCAAAGTTAAATAAGGCCGGGCCATTAGTGTCCGGCCTTTTTTATGCGCCCAACTGTCCGGCGATTCTACAAGTCCACACAATCGGAACAGCCGAGAAAGTTGACAAGTATGGAATCTTGCCAGACCGCTGCGGGGCATTTTGAATCAAAGTCCAACTCGTTTCGCAAACGAAAACATACGCTTGCTCTGCATGCACAACCTTGCCGGCCAACTCGTGGGCAATTCGACAAATGGATACCTCCACCAATGGAAACTAACAGCCCTAACCTGATTCCATCAGTTCCGGCGGACTGCCCATGCGGATCACCTCTGTTGATTAAAGACGGATATACACACGCAATCTGCGATTCATATCAGAGCTTTTGGTTTCCAACCACGATCGAGGAATCTGACGACGCAATCATTCGGCAGAATCGAGTAACGCCGTTTTCTGTCCACGTTGCAGCGTCGAATTGGAAGTCGGCACGATTGGAAAAACGGAAGTCTGCTATTGCCCAACCTGCCGCGAGTTTGTCATTGATTCAGAATCGCTTGGCGGCATCATTCAAATGCGCAGACAAACGTACGCAGGACCTGATGACAAACCCAGCCCTGCCAATTTCACTGAATTGGATGTGCACAGCACTTGCCCGGCATGCATGGCCAAAATGGAAGCTCATCGCTACTGCGGACCGGGCAACATCGTGCTAGGAAGACAAAACGGGGACAGGTCCAATTAACGAGAACGTCAAGTAATCCATTAGACTTTATCTTCACCCGTTTGACCGCACGCATTTTTGATTCGAGTCATTGCACGAGGAGCAAACCGCTGCGGCAATGGAGTAATGCTCAGCTCCTGTCATCAACTCAACCGTATTTTGAAACGATGCAAAAAACGACCGTTAAACGGTTGCGAGCGGCGCGTTAGGCTACACATCTTCTGTTTTTTGGTGGAATCCCTTCTGAAGGCGAACATCGAGTGCAGTCTTTGTGTTGCAAGGGGCGTGTGAACGTCTGCACCTATTGACTTTCCGAGCGTTCCGAGCAGGTGGCAGGGTTAATCTCCACGCTAACAAAGGAGTTGGAATCGTGAACATGCGAGCAAATTTCGAAAGTCTGACGACATTGATGCGGTCGGGTGACAACGAAGAGTGTTGGCAGAAATATTATTCGGAGGACGTGGTATGGCGGTTCACCAACGTAAAGCCGTGGGTGGGCCGGGAAGAATGCCGCCAGCGGGTCCAAGAGTTCCTCGACGGTCTCACGTCAACGCCGCGAGTTGAATGGATGACTGTGGCGTTCGATGACGACAATCAGGTAAGCATCTTCGAAATCTACCACGAATTCAGCCACAAGACGTACGGCGATATTCGCCAGACAGAGGTCCACGTCCAGCGATGGCGTGACGGCAAGATTTACGACGAATCCATTTATCTGATGCCGCTCAACGAAGAAGCTGATTCTGAGGCTTGCTCGTAAAGAACGGCGTCACAAAGTGAGTCAAACGCACGACGCTTAAGTGCGGCGGGAACATCGACCGAACCCAATTTGCGTTTGCTCTTCGGCACATCGGTTGGACAAACCGATTTCACGAAGCGTTTTCCGCTCGGCGCGGAGGTGGTCACGACCGACGCGGATCGGTGGCCGCAGTCCCATCAACCCCTGGGAAGGCTAGGTTGTTGGAGACGAGCAGCAAACGACCCTTTTTCGGGATAGCCAATTTTGCGTTGCACCGAAGTCACCGCCCCTGGCGCACTCGATCATCTTGGGCTGCTGTTTGCCTAAAAAGAGGTCTGCAATGGACCCGAAAACGCAATTGAAAATGGCTCCCCATCAATTCGTTGCCAATCGAAGATTCCTGTCATCGCAAAGATTGAGCCGGCTGATTTGAAGTAGGAATCAGTTTCGTTTAGTAGCGTCGTTGGAATTCAGTAACGACATCACGAAGGTGAGTATCCAGTCGATTGAACGTTTCCTGTTCGATGTCTTCCGGTACTCCCCAATACGCCTGGGCAATTCCACCAGCAATGCAGGCCATCGTGTCGGCATCTCCACCCAACGAAACAGCATTGCGTATCGCATCCTCAAAATCGTCGGCCTCAAGAAAAGCAATGATGGATTGCGGGACCGATCCCTGGCACGATACATCAAACTCGTAGACTTCCCGAATCGAGTCCAAACTCTGCGAAAGATCGTACCCAAACTCCCGCTCAACAAACCGCTTGATCACAGGCTTGTCGTTGCCGGTCCGCGCCAAAAATATCGCGGCAGCCGTGGCCTTGGCACCACGAATGCCCTCCGGATGATCGTGCGTGACAACCGCAGTACGCTCCGCCTGCTCCAACACAGATTCCATTGAATCAAAAACAAAACCAATAGAACTAACCCGCATCGCAGATCCATTGCCCCAACTGCCGTAAGGCCTCCGGCTCCTCGAACGCGCCCACAAAATAAATGACCTTCCATACCCAACTAGAGGATAACGACCAAAATAATCGTGAAACACGTCAACCAAGTCCAAGCCCCGCAACACCGATTCCGCAACCGCCACAGTCAAAACAGTGTCATCAGTAAATCGGTTGGATTGCCCCAACAATTCAAAGTCTTTCGTCTTGGTCCCTCTGCCCTCATGGATGGAACCAATGATATCGCCAGCAATCGCTCCAATCATGCGCTACTCTTCGCTCTCATCTAATACCAACATATCGCCCTCCCATACAACTGACATGAGGTCAGTATAGACCCGATAACGCAAGTTGAAATTGGTCTTTGGGTGGGGAGGGATATTAATAAGAATCATGCAAAGCATGGCACCCGGTCCGGGTCGGATTCCGGTCGAATTCGGCATCCTGGTTTCTGAGTTGTTGCTGCCGTCTCCACGGTGACCGATCGCTGCGTCGTTTGGCTGCCTCGTCGCCACAATCACAGCAACACAGCCAGTCCACCCATCATCTCAGCCACCCACCTGCGCCACACAACAACCACACAAAGCTGCACCCATGCAAGCTCGTCCACCACCACCACCACACCAAGCAGAACAAACAGGCCAATTCCGGATTGCAGATTGGTATTCATCAAATAGGATGGGAGCAACGAGGTAGACTAAAACACGGGGATTTCGTGCATAAATCGCACCCAGATCGGTGATCGTCTGGTCTATCGTCTAATCAATGACATGGTGTCAGTTGTCCTCATCGTCCACCATCTCGGCCAAGAGGCGACGCACCTCGTCGATTGACAGGCGTTCCTGGAGGACCTCGTAAACGATGTTGATGATGGTTGCTTTAGATGTGAGATGCGAGATTTGTTCACCGAGCAAAAGTCGTAGATACGAATTTGCTAGCCCCGTCGATCAAAAAGATACTGGCATTGCATTGCGTTTTTTTGCATCTGTTTGCATCGTATTAAACGACCTGCTAGTTTACACGCGACATGAAAAAAACGGGTTGAGAATGCAAAGGACTACCATTTTCAGGTTCTAGTGCCCGCAAGGGCGTGGAGGTTCAAATCCTCTCATCCGCACTCGTTACAGGACAAGGACTTTACGACGATCGGTCGTGAGTCCTTTTTTTGTTTCTGGATCGCCAGAATTGCAATTGGAAACATCATTGGGAACATCAAGTGTTTGAGGTTCCTGATGTTTGCGACGCGGTCACTGAATACATCGACCACCACCGTTCAATGCGAGGCGGATCGGATGCAGACGTCCGCAGCAACCGCCTCAGGTCGGCTTGGTTTGGGTCCGGCGCTCAAATGAAATGCCGAACCTGGGATCTAGCCATGGACCTGGCCGTTTAGCCCCCGTCGAAAATTCAAATTTCCCGCGGCGATCTAACCGCCGAGTGATTTCGTTCCCTACCTACCGTGCTCGGCTTCTCAAGGTATCCGTTTTGTGATCGACACATTTCGAGATAAGATCGTAGTTCGATGCGGATTCACTCCTTTGGGTTGCTGCCAAAGTTGCATTTACCGTGGTTGACCGCTCCAGTTACAGCTGCCCTGAGGCGATTGCATGTTGAAATCCTATTACGAAATATTGGAAGTTGCCCAAGACGCGGACGACACACAAATCAGGAACGGCTACCGAAAAAGATGCGGGAATTTCATCCGGACTTGAATCCTGAGAAAGCCAAAGCACAGAAGCGTACGCGTGAGCTTAACATCGCGCTGGAAGTACTAACTGATCCCGTCAAAAGGAAGCGTTACGACGACAAGCTTCGAAGAATGGGCAAGGCCGAAGCTAATGCCGAATTTGAGATGCCCGACCTGGGTCCGAAACGCTCGAATAGCGAAGCCGAGGAGGCATCAGCTTTTGAATTCGATGCACGCCAGGAGACTGCCGGAGCTCGCCGGACTCCGAGGTCGCCAAACCGTAGAAGGGGAAATCGACTCAGCTCGATCTGGATGTTGGTCTCGACGCTAACCGCCGGTATTTCGGCAGTTGCAGTTTCACTAATGGCCTTGTGGATCATTTTCCGTATGGATCCTACTGGCTTAATGATGCCGCAATCCAGTTTGGTAATCCAACAAAAGGACGCTGATTTCCAAGCCGGACAAGCCGCAGACTCCTCCCAGGTTGTCGCGAAACTTCAGGCCCAAATTGAGCGATTAAAGACTCAGGTTGAAACTAGAACAAAAGAGCTAACTCAGGCGTCGAGAAAGAAAGAGGATAGACCCCAGCCGGAAATGGTCGATGGCCGGATAAAAATTGAACCTGAGACCCTTGGGCTAGTTACGTCGTGGCTTGTCGAATACCGCTATGCTAAAGAGCTGGTTGAATTGAATCGGTGGACTCATCACTGGTGGCATCCCAGCCACCAGGCGAACTGGGCGGGAAACGGCGGGGCCAAGCCGGTCCAGATGCGACCGGTGCTATGGTATGGGGTGCATTTTTATCCACCCGTCGGTGAGGGTGCGGATAGACGATGGGCCGGAGTGTTTACTCCCCAAATGCGGCCTGTGGCTCTTTACGCTTCGGGCAAGTTGATTGAACCGGATCGGGAAAAAATCGAGAGGGAAGTGGCGAACCTGTTGAAGTGAGTTTGTACGTTTCGTTGCCGTAGTAGGATCGTGTCACAAACGGAAAACACCAGCACGGCACGTTAGAATTGAAGGACACTCGAGACCCAAAACTGTCATTGCGAGAGGGCTCCGTCTGGAGACCTAACGATGGAAGCAGAGTTATTGCGTTTTATGGTCCCGAAGGGTTCATTGATGTAATCGCTGTCAAAAGAGACGAAAGTTCAATTTCCATTTTGGGAATGGCCAAAGTTATAAATGGTCGTGCAGAACCTCTTTCGGCAAGGGAAGGGAAACTGGTTGAAGGGCCGGGGGCAGCTGCCCAGGACGCTCATTTACTTCCTGCTCGCTACCGAATTCGATCACTATTGGTTTTCTACATTCAAAACGACGGTGCATTTTTGAATGTTGAATTGGTATGGTCCATTGGGGATGCAGGAATAGAGCAGGTAGAAAGACTTTCCGTCCTCGCTGATCCACTTCGATGGAATGTGAGGCGAAAAACGGTTTTCTGGTCTTCCCCAGTCTTTTTTGTAAAACACCGTCTTCCATGGACCCCACGGGTTTTTTGATTCAAATATCCCGAGATGCGGCGTTCTGTAATCGTTCTTGCCTGCCCACCATTGCCACTGGCCTATCGGCGATGCTGTGCACAGAAGATACCGGTCAAGGCCAGGGTTGTAGACGATGTCCGGCCGGAAACTTCCGCCTTCATGATGGAACACGGGCTTTCTGTTTTCATAGGTGCCCCAGGTTGCCTTTTCATCAATATCGTAGCCAGCGAAAAATTCATAGCGGTCTTCGTTGACAATCTCCGTTGCCAAAACCCTTCCCATGATCATGTCTTGATAGTCGTAGTAGGCACTGGGGCCATCGGGTGAAACGAAATAAGCGTAGGCATCCTTTGCATCGCCATAGTTCTTGCCCGCGTTCAACCACGTTGGGTACCCAATGTTCGCCCAAGCCCAATCGACGTACTCCCAATGCTTTCCATGGTCTTTTGAGAACATTAACGTAGACCCGGTCCCCTTGGGCGTGCCTGGTAGATTTGCATTTCGCACCCATGCGTAAAGCACTTTGTCGATCATCACCAGACCGCAAACTTTCGCCGAATTCTCACCGCCTTCGAGAAATTCGAGCGTGCCCGACTGCGAAGCAATATCGACCCCTTGAATGTTGGGCGGACTTCCGTGGATTGATACCGGGGAAATACTTACCGGGGTGTCATGGTCACCAAATCCCTTTCCGTCGGTGAAGAATGAGTATTGCAAGTCATCATCGGCCCAAGTGATCGCCCAGTTGTCACCATCGCCGATAGAAATTCGAGCGCTGTCGATGACCAGTTCGTTGATAAACGTGCTTTTCGGGTAAGGAAGGCTGTCAGTTTTCGCGGCATTGGCACTCTGTCCATGGGACGGGGAGCAAAACCCAGTCAGGAAAAGACTGAGAAAACAATGGGCAGCGTGCTTTTGCATGAGGATGGTGCTTTGCATTTGAAGTCTTGCGTTGCATCCGAAAGTTGGCCGGCACCGCGAACCGCCGTCGTCATGATACCGCTGTGAACCTCCATCGAATCGGGCAATCACTGATTGGAATTCCAATAATTTCCTTCGTCGCGCAGCGAAAACTGCTCGACAGCTGGTTGGTCCAGCCGTTTCATCCGCCGTTTCATATGGTCGAGCTCAGCCGTCCCGTCAAAATACTTCTGGATTTCGGGCCAGATATATTGAGCCACGTCCCGACCCAGTTTCAAGCCGGCGACATTGTCAGCCTGGATATGGTAACCGCCCATCACTCGCGATATGCCAGCCATTTCGGCGGCTTCCGTAAATGTGGGAATCGGCAGCATGATATCACAGCTGGCGTGTTCTTCACCGATGATCTCCGCCAGTGGCCGACCGTCTAATCGCTGCATTTGCTGACAGCTGAATCCTTGTTCGGTCAATTCTCCTGCAGTTCGAGGCTCGACGAATCCACACTTGTCGCTGCCAGTAAACAATTTCAAAATCTCGGCACAACCTCCGCTAATCGTGCTGTGTCCGGAAACGTATCCGGGAAATGGCGGTGTGACGAAAGTGGACGGTGAATACGGATGCCAGTCATCACCCAGCATGTTGGTGACCCCTTTCCCAGGGCCAGCCCAACCCTTGATCGTTTTACCTTTGTAAAAGTAGCGCACCAATGTCCAAGGTCGCGAGCTATCGTAATAACGTTTCGAGTCCCAGGATGCGATGAAGGTATCCAATGCACAATTTCCAACCGTAAAGAAAAGTTTGACGTCTTTGTCGAGGTCGTTTTGGTCGCGCGTCGAAACAACTTGGGCAAATTTCAACCAATGTCCAGACTGTCCGGTGGAGCGAGGACCGTCGCGCATGAATTCGACGATTGCTTTTTGCTCAGGGGTCAAATTGGCATTGAATTCAATGCACTCGTCCACTTCCTCAAGCAATTGCGGATCGCCAACCAGCGGCGGGGGACCTGGACGAAACTGCTCGGCTGATTCCAGTGCAAACGGAACGACTCGATACCAGTGCGGCGTCAGAAAATCCATCTCGATCTTGCCGCCTTGTCCGTCGTCGAACGGGATCAGTTGCCACCGGTCGGGATCAAAAATCCTGTCGCTTGGATTGACTGGACGATACATCGTGTAGTCCGAATAGGGCTGGCCGTTGGAGCCCTGCTCATCGCCCAATTGATTGGCTCCATCTCGATACCGATATTCAGTCAGGACCCTGGCGACATGATTGCCAATTCCAATCGGTGTTGTTAGATCTTCTGAGCGGTCGTCGGGATCAAATCCCATTCGCCTCATTTCAGCAGTCAAGTAATCCTTAAAATGGGGATATTGATCAAGGCAGCTTCGATACATCGCATAAGCAATTGCCGTTTCTTGGTTGGCCTGAATCCTTTCGTTTTCAGGACGACGCAGCGTTCCTCCCAACATCGTGCCGACTGCTTGCTCATCGTACGCCGCCCAGGCATCGAACATGGCTGTAACGGGAATGGCCATCTGCCGCGACAAAATCGTTGGCTGGGCACCAATCCGCTCGACGTCGCGAGCCGCAGACTCCAACATGATTTCTACCCACTGGTAGGCCGCCGACGGCTTGCGATCGGGATCGGGTTTTACATTGGGGATCTGTTGTCCGCTAACTGGATAGGCCCAGGAGACAATGAAGAACATGAAACCAATACATAAACCCTGGCATTCAAACGATCTCATTAATAACTCCAAAAAACAGTATGGTGAATCAATGCAGCAAACGACGGGCAGAAAGCCGAACGGCATGACGCCCGTTTTCTGACAGTCTCGCTCCCGCTCGCCCGAAAAACTGTCGCAGAGAATCTCAATCGCGTGTAGTTTTTTAGCTACAAAGCTGAGCTGGACGCGTGAGCCGATAATTTGCCGGTCAACCACCGACTCCCATCAGTGCCCGATTACCCGTCGATCAACGCGAAAAAAGACAATTGAACGGGCAAATCGCATCAACAATTTTTTAACAAAATCGTTCACAAAATTTGGTCTCCAGCACTCACAATGCCTGATTCAAATCGTGTTTGGACAACCGCTGCGCTGATTTGGCGGCCAATTCCCGTGAAAGACTTGGACGAATCCGCGACGCGTAACGCCTCCGTTCCAAGGCCGATCAACCTGTTCGTATTCAATCCGTCATCCGATCGACCATCAGCATCCAATCCGCCACCGACGAGGCTGGCAATGGGCCGACTCCAAGGTGACGCAACATATTCAGGCACTGCGCTCGGTGATGCATTCCGTGGGTCGCCACTTGGGTAATCACACCGCTGCGTGTGAAAGAAAAACTGGTTCCACCCCGCTGGCCACTGAGGACATCTGCAAGCGGGTGAGCGATAACCGACGATTCAAAATCGTTCGCGACTTGTTCATTTAACGCGACGATCGGTGCCAAGTCGAAGTCGCCGGCCTCCAACCGCGCCCGCTGGTTTCGTCCCGCCAGCAAGTCCCCCCGGCTCTGCATCGCGCCGACAATATGGAAGATCGTGTTCAACAAAGAACCCAATCCCATTTCAAAATGCTGGTTAAGCAGCTCCGGAGGCAACTCACGCCCGGCTTCCAGGAGGTTCGTATTGGCCCAACGATTGTGTTTCAAGAGAATTTCGACTGGATTACTGGATGGCATTGTTTTCCTACTTCCCACTGAGTCATCGGCCAATTCGGTCGTTTCATCAGAGATGTGACCGACCACGCCATCCGCAAGATTCGTCTATAATCGAGCTTTCACAAACGACCATTTTGCCAAACTGAATCAAGATGCGATTGGTATTTTTTGTAGCCCTCTGCGTTGTTTGCCTCAACGATTTTGAGCAAGAAATGCGGGGGCAATCTCCGAAGCAACCAACGATTCAATTCAATCGCGACGTGCGGCCCATTCTTTCGGACCGCTGTTTTTTGTGTCATGGACCGGACCAGTCCAGCGAAGCAGCTCAACAATCCGATTTACGCCTGGACAACCGCGAGTCGGCAATCGATTTTGAAGTGTTCGATTTTGAGAACGCTGAGGCCAGCGAGTTTCTGCAGCGGATAAGTTCGGACGACTCCGATTACCAAATGCCGCCCCCGGAATCGCATAAAAAACGACTCAGTCCAGCCGAGATCGAAACCATCCGCAAATGGATCGAACAAGGCGTGCGCTACGACCGGCACTGGGCCTATTTACCGCCCAAACGGCCTGAGGTCCCCAACATTGCCAATTCGCAGCTGATCACCAATCCGATTGATGCGTTTGTCTTGAAACGCGTGCAAGACGCGGGTCTAGCTCCCGCCCCGCCCGCCAGTCGGGAAACTTTGATTCGGCGTGTTGCGTTGGATTTGACAGGTCTGCCGCCCAACCCGACGGAATTGAATCAGTTTCAAAATGACCCGGAACAACTGGATCAGGCGTTTGAAAAAGTGGTGGATCGATTGCTCGACAGTCCCAGCTACGGTGAACACATGGCCCGCAGCTGGCTGGATGCCGCCCGGTACGCCGATACCAGTGGATATCAATACGACCGCGAACGCACGCAATGGGTTTGGCGCGACTGGGTCATCCACGCGTTCAACACCAATCTGTCGTTCGATCAATTCACGATCCAACAAATCGCAGGTGATTTGTTGCCCGATGCCACGGATCAAACACGATTGGCAACGGGTTTTAATCGGAATCATCCGATCACCATTGAGGGTGGCGTCGTCGACGAAGAATACCGTACCGAATATGTGATCGATCGAGTCGTGACGACTTCAAGCGTTTGGCTGGGCCAGACGTTTTTATGTGCGCGTTGTCACGATCACAAATACGACCCGATATCCCAACAGGACTTCTACCAATTTTTCGCTTATTTCAACAACGTTCCGGAAAAAGGCCTCAATGGTTTTGCTCCGAAAACCAAAATTACCTCACCGCTGGCGGCGGAGAGGATGGCAGAACTGGAAACAAGAACCGCCGAAGCGCGCCGCGCACTTAACGAACTGGATTTGCCGCTGGAAGCATGGTTGCGGCAGTTGCAAAGCGAGGGTCGGGCGTGGAAAACCCCGACGCCGAAATCAATTAACTCTTCGGGTGGCGCTCAACCACAAGCCCTCGAGGATGGCAGCATCCTGATGACGGAAAAAAATGCTCCCACCGACGACTACGAACTGACGTTTGAATTGGAGCGAGAAGTTCGCGCGATTCGCTTGGAAGCAATCAAGCATCCGTCGCTGACGAACGGTTCAACTAGCCGTGGGTCCAACGGGAATTTTGTGCTGACAGAATTCATCGTGGAAGCAAAAGATTTGAACTCGGACAAATTCTCTCCGGTCAAAATTTCCGAGGCCAACGCCGACTATCAACAAAAAAATCATGAAATTGCCAACGCAATCGACGGCAAACTGGGCAAACCCAACGGCTGGGCCGTCGACGGCAATACGAAACCGGAGAATCGGGTTGCCTGGTTCCGCTTGAACCATCCGCTGCCAGTCGGCCAAACAGTTCGAATCCGAATGCTGCAAAGATATGGGCTTTCTCATCAGATCGGAAGATTTCGCATTTCGTTTTCCGATACGCTGACACTGACGCCCGAAATGGAGCAGAGGATCACTTCGCTCGAAGGACGCGATCGCGTTTCGGCTGACCCGGATCAACTCGACGAACTGAACCTTTTCCTGATCGATCGGTTTGGCGACGAAAAATCAAAATCGTTGGCCAGTCGATTGGACGATGTTAAAGTTGAGACGGCGGCGGCCAAGAATTTTCCGGAGACGATGGTGATGGCAGAAATGTCAACACCGCGATCGGCATTCGTGCTCCAGCGGGGCGAGTATGACAAACCGATTCAGGCCAGACCGGTAGTGCCGGGCATTCCCGCTGCCCTGGGAACCATCGATCCATCGCTGCCGACCGATCGCCTGGGACTGGCCCAATGGCTGGTCTCGCCCAGCCAACCTCTTACCGCCCGCGTGACCGTCAATCGTTTTTGGCAACAGCTGTTTGGAACCGGGTTGGTCAAAACGAGTGAGGATTTTGGATCCCAGGGTGAGTTCCCTAGTCACCCTGAATTACTGGATTGGCTGGCGGTTGAATTCATGGAGAACGGTTGGAACGTCAAACAGATTCTCAAGACCATTGTGATGTCAAAGACTTACCAACAGTCTTCCGTGCTGACGCCCGAATTGCTCGATCGGGATCCCGAAAATCGGCTGCTTGGTCGTGGCCCCCGACTCCGTTTGGAAGGTGAAGTCATCCGGGATAGCGCGTTGGCCATCAGTGGCCTGCTGAATTCGCGCATTGGTGGACCGAGCGTCTATCCGTACCACCCGACGGGGATGTGGCTGGAAATCAACAACCGTCCGAATTATTCGCGGGAATATCCGCACCAAACCGATCCCACTCAACATCATCGCCGCAGCATCTACACGTTCTGGAAACGGACCGTGACACCGCCATCACTGGCGACGTTTGATGCTCCCAGCCGCGAGTACTGCGTCGTGCGACGTTCGAGCACCAACACACCACTGCAGGCCTTCGTTTTAATGCACGATCCGCAATTCGTCGAATCCGCCAAATTCCTAGCGGCGCGGATGCTGACCGAAGGCGGCAACTCGACGCGACTGCAAATCGAGTTCGGATTTCGATTGGCGACATCGCGCAATCCCAACGACGAAGAATTGGCGATTTTGACGGAAACCTACAACAACTGGATCGACCAATATCGATCCGACAGCGATGCGGCCAAACGCTTATTATCAATCGGGGTTTCCCAATTGGACAAACCAAACGACTCCGCTGAATTGGCTGCGATGACACAAGTCGCCCGATTGTTAATGAACCTCAGTGAGTTTTTGACCAAGGGTTAGCTGGCGTCGCAAAAAAACCAGCTCCTCAACCGTTCATTTCCTGGCTCAATTCTGTCAACCGCGATTATTCAAATGTCCCATCCCCTTCATGAGTTCTTGCGACTCCAGACGCGCAGGCAGTTTTTATCCACATCCGGTCGATTCAGCATTGGAGCGGCGGCGCTGGGAATGCTGATGCGGGAATCGGCATCAGCCGGCCAGTATCCCATCGGTTCCGTCAACGATTCACTTGCCGCCAACAATGGTCCCGGCTATCAGCCAGGCCAGCCAGGTCCGGTTCATTTTCCGGCCAAAGCGAAACGAGTGATTTACCTTTGCCAGTCCGGTGCCCCGTCACAGATCGATACCTTCGACTACAAACCCAGCCTGGAAAAGCTCAACGGCAGGGACCTTCCCGATTCGGTTCGACAGGGCCAACGGTTGACCGGAATGACGTCGAAGCAATCGAATTTTCCCGCAGCCCAATCCATTGCAAAATTCTCCCAGCATGGCGAAAGCGGCCAATGGGTCAGCGACATGTTGCCGTTTCATCACAGGATTGCCGATGACATTTGCATCATCAAATCGATGTACACCGAGGCCATCAATCACGATCCGGCAATTACGTTCTTCCAGACCGGGCACCAGCAGCCTGGCCGGCCGTCTTTGGGGGCTTGGATTAGTTACGGCCTGGGATCAATCAATGGCAACTTGCCTGCCTATGTGGTCTTGCTGGACAAAAACACCGATCCACAAGCCCAGCCCGCTTATTCTCGGCTATGGGGTTCGGCATTCCTGCCCAGCAATCATCAGGGCGTCAAACTCCGCAGCGTCGGCAATCCGGTCTTGTATTTGAATGATCCCACCGGTGCGCCGCTTCATGATCGCCGCAGGATGTTTGATGGACTCGCAAAACTGAACGCGCTTCACAAACAACAGGTCGGTGATCCGGAAATCGACACGCGAATTGCGGCCTACGAGATGGCTTATCGAATGCAGATGTCGGTTCCGGGATTGACCGACATTTCGGACGAGCCAGAATCAACCTTTGAATTGTACGGCGAAGACGCGAGAACACCTGGCACGCACGCGGCCAATTGCTTGCTTGCGCGGCGGATGGCCGAGCAGGGAGTTCGGTTTGTCCAGATTTATCATCGGGGCTGGGACCACCATTCCGGTTTACCAACTCGTCATCCGAAGATCGCCAAGGAAGTCGATCAGGGATCTGCTGCGTTGGTTCAAGACCTGAAACAGCGGGGTCTGCTCGAAGACACGCTGGTCATCTGGGGTGGCGAGTTTGGCCGAACGGTATATCGACAGGGCGGAAACGAAACCAGTTTCGGGCGCGATCATCATCCGAGGTGTTTTTCGATCTGGATGGCAGGCGGGGGTGTGAAGCCCGGTTTTTCCTGGGGAAGAACCGACGAATGGTGCTACAACATTGTCGACGGCGGCGTCCACGTTCACGATCTCAACGCCACCTTGCTGCATCTGTTGGGCGTCGATCACCAACGGCTGACCTATCGTTACCAAGGGCGTGATTACCGGTTGACCGATGTCCACGGCAACGTTGTTCAATCAATTTTGAGTTGAGCCGACCGACTAGCGTCGCTGAACTTGCGGGCGTTGACACGAAACAACGGGTCACCTGCCGCAACTTAATCTTTCGCTGCATCCGCCGCCCGCGCTATTCCGATCGTCGAATTGTGGCGCCGTGGCGAATGACAAATCCGGGTTGGACTACCGGGCATCGATTTGGGCTTTGACCTGATTCAATCTTTCGGTCCACTGGATTATTTTTTCGGCGTCTTCCAGATCTCGGTAGGCATCGATGGTACGCTCGATGGCTCGCGGCGCCATCCATTGCGTCATGATTTGCAGGTTCGGCAGTTCGTTTTCAAATTCTTCGATACCTTCCTCCAACATTTGTGCACCCTGGATCGATTCCGGCCCACCAGAACGCAACAAAATGAACTCCTTGATGGTTTTGGCTCCCCACGATCGCCCCTACCTCATGCCGTCTGATTTGAAGGGAATTGGTCGACGGCATCCGGGAATCAAGATTCAAGTCCAGGAAGATACCACGCAAAATGTCGTGAGGCTTTGCAAAGATGGTGATGTAAATTTGGCGGTCGTGGCCCTGCCGATCACAGAAAAGTATCTTGAAGTCGAACCCCTGTTCGCGGAAGAGCTGGTTCTGGTGATTCCCAAGCTCCATGCGCTGGCCAACAAGAAGAGGCTTCGATTGTCTGATATCCAGGAACTTCCGTTTATTGCGCTCGATCAGCAACATTGCCTCTCGGACAACATCGCCGAATTCTGCAATCGGCAGTCAACTTCTCCCATGTCGATCGAACGAACCAATTGGCCACAATCCAGGAGTTGGTTGCGTTGCAATTTGGGATTTCGATTATTCTCGCCATGGCTCAGCAACTGGACAAGAATAAACATCGCATCTATCGGCCTTTTCGGGTGAAAAGGTGGGCGATCAGCCGACGCGAACCGTCGCCCTGTCGCAGAATCCTTACGGCTATAAACAACGATTTGTCGGTTTGTTCAAACAGCATATGAAGGATTTTGCCAGCCAGCTTTCGTCTTCGGACACCCCCCGCTAATTGCTTCCTTTCAAAAACCAACGGCGAGAGTTGAGAAACCTCTTGCGTCTGGTATTTTGGGACTATGAAAAAACAAATCTCACACAGCCGTCGGGAATTCCTCGCGGCGACCGCAACCGTTGGTGCGGCTGCCAGTTTACCTGGTGCACTTGCCGCTTCGACCGATCCTGTCTTCCACCCCGTGACAGCGTTGCCGGAAACGAATGTCCCTCAGCGTTTTCGGCAGGTCCATCTCGATTTTCATACCAGCCGTCTGATTGAGAATGTTGGCGAAGAATTTGACGCCGATGAGTTTGCGGAAACACTCGTCAACGCACGAGTCAACTCGATCAACTGTTTTGGCCGTTGCCATCATGGATTCATCTACTGGAATACAAAACGATTCAAAGATCGTATCCACCCGCATTTGAACCGGCCGCTGCTGAACGAACAGATCGAAGCGCTGCACAAACGTGGCATCCGTGTCCCGGTCTACGTGACCGTTCAATGGGATTACTACACTGCTACTCGTCAAGCAGATTGGTTGATGCGCAATGCGGATGGTTCCAATGAAGGCGGCAATTTTGAAGAGCCAGGTTTTTATCAAAGCCTCTGCGTGAATACACCTTATGGTGACCTGATTTTCGAGATGGTCACGGACTTGTTTGAGAATACTGATGCCGACGGGTTATGGCCGGATATTGTTAAAACGAAGGAGTGTTCTTGCGACTCGTGTCAGCGCGGTATGCGAAAGGCAGGGTTGGACACACAGTCGAGCGACGATCGGTTGAAATACGCAACAAAAGTGATGGGCGATTTCAAACGAAGATTGACCCAGCATGTCAATGCACTGCGAAAAGGCGCCAGCATCTTCTACAACGCTGGTCACATCGGTCCGGGCATACGCGGTGACCTCGAGACCTACACTCATCTGGAGTTGGAGTCTTTGCCGGGTGGAAGCTGGGGTTATCTTCACCTGCCGTTGACCGCCCGTTTCGTTCGGACGTTGGGGAAACCATTCCTGGGCATGACCGGGAAATTTCATTCTTCGTGGGGCGATTTTCATTCATTCAAGAACCGGTCGGCATTGGAATTCGAATGCTTCCACATGTTGTCGTTAGGTGCAAAATGTTGTATCGGCGACCAGTTGCACCCCAATGGAAAGATCGATCCAGTCACATACGACCTGATTGGCTCGGTTTACAAGCAAGTCGAGGCCAAAGAACCGTGGTGTTCCGATGTCCAAGCCGTCACTGATATTGCCGTCGTATCTCCGGAGGAGTTCGTTGGAGGCGGAGTCCGTTTACCACCGTCCGGTGTCGGGTCGGTCCGCCTGCTGCAAGAAGGTGGCCACCAGTTCGACATGGTGGATACGATCAGCGACTGGAATCCGTACAAGCTGCTGATCTTGCCGGATGTAATTACCATCAATGACACGCTAAAAGCCAAAATCGATGCCTATCTGGCTGGCGGCGGAAGACTCATTGCGACCTTTGAATCCGGACTTGATCCGGACAAACAACAGTTCGTGATTGATGCTCTGGGTGTGACCAAGACCGGCGATGGCCCAACCAAAAACGGTCAATTGATGCGCGGTGTGGCCGAGTACCGGAACGAGTTTGCCGAGTATGTCGTCCCCACCGGTGAGATTGGCAAAGGACTGCCAGCGACCGAGCACGTCATGTATCGGCACGGTTTGCCGGTCGCGACTCAAGGCAATGCGCAAGTATTGGCTGGCGTAACTGAGCCCTACTTCGATCGAAAGGGGACGGCGTTCAGTTCACATCGTCAAACGCCCTCTTCAGGCAAAACGTCGGGGGCCGCGATCGCCCGCAACGGCAACTGTATCTACTTCTCGCATCCAGTTTTTTCGCAGTATCACGGCAACGCGCCGCTTTGGTGCAAGACTTTGATGCTCAACGCAATTGACATGCTGTTGCCACAGCCGGTCGTACGCACGGACGGTCCGTCGAGCTTGATTGTCTCGGTGCAACATCAAGCGCAGAACAAACGGCGTGTCGTTCATCTGCTGCACTACATTCCGGAACGAAGAGGTGCCGATTTCGACGTGATCGAAGACGTCATTCCACTATTCGATGTCAAAGTTTCCTTACGTGCCGACGATGTCGTTTCGAACGTGAAAGCAGTGCCCGAGGGCATTCCGATTGATTTTCAATCCAACCAGGGGCGAGTCGATTTCGTCGTGCCAAAAGTCCACGGCCACCAGTTGATCGAAGTTTCCTGATTTGATTTGCGCGAAAACTCACTTATTCGTTTGTCCCCTGACGGACCGGACATGCGGTTTCGACTGTCCATGGTTGGATATGCCATCAAGGATGTACAACCACAAAGGCAGCGAACTCCGTACGGCCACCGCCCACCGACAGGCGGAGTGCGGCCAAGTGCGCATCTCGTCAACTGTCTGCTGGTCGATCTTGCCGGCGGCTAACAATAGCTCGAAGACCTTGGTTTGCCAAGCGGCCAATAGCAATGGCTTAGCCAGCTTCGGCAGGCAGAGGAACGTACCGTCGGACGTGAACGCGCCGTCGGTAACAATCGAATGGATGTGGGGATGTTAGTGGATCAATTGGCCGAAAGTCTGGATGCCGGCCACCATGCCGAGAGTGACATCATTGCGGCCAAGCACTTGCCGGTAGACCTCGGCGACCACCATCCAAGGGGCGCGGGCCAGTCCGCCGAGCAGGCTGCGGTCATAGCGGCAGTAGATCCGCTGGCGCTTGGGAACAGTGAAGACGAGCTGCCGGTGGGGAACCCGCGCAGGGACGGCGTGGGCGATTTGAGTTACAACAAAAACCACCACCAACCTAACACTTCATCGCCAGATCTGGGATCTAGTTCCTTCACGGAGTGCAGGTTCGATTTCTGTCATCGCCACTGTAAGTATTGGCTGTCGTCGTAACTCGTTATAGCGACAGCCTTTTTGTTTTTCCGGGTTGTATTGATTACAACTGGGCCAAAATTTGACGCCAATTGGTACAGAATGGGTGACTTCGGGGGCTCGATTTCTCCGACGTAATCAGGTTTTGTAGTAAAACGGCTACCCGTCCCTAAGTTAATAAACTGTACGTTCGCCTTGGCTGTCTCGCTACGCAGGTGGCGATACGGCTCCACGATCTTGCTATTGGAATGCCCGCGCAATCCCGGATGTCACATTCCGGGACGCCGGTGGAGAATGCTTTGCTGACGAAGAAGTGCCGGAACGAGTGAAACCACCCGTCGGAAAATCCCAACTCGCACGAGACGAAGGGAACTCGGATTTCAGCGACCCGAAAACCTTGTCCATAAAGCCCGCCCGTTTTTTTTGAGCCCCAGTGCTTATGTCAGGATTGAATTTTAGGGGAGTGGACGAGGCTACGAGTCCTTCAAAGCCGCAATCCAAAAAGGGGCTCGTTGCCTCGCCCACTACGGCTAACCCGAATTTTCAACGTTGACAATCCACTAGCACCCCAATCATGAATATCATCCTGTTTGAAAACCATGAGATCGATGCGCCGTTTCGTCGAAATGACCGCCGAGTAAAACATATTTTGAACGAGCTGCGCCGGGAGGTTGGTGATTCAACCGACGTGGGCCTTGTCAACGGACCTCGTGGAAAAGCGATCCTCAGGTCATTGAATGAACATGAAGTAGTTTTTGATTTCACTTGGGGAGAAGAACCACCAGCTCTGTTGCCAATCGACTTAATCGTCGGGCTTTCCAGGCCTCAGACCAGCCGAAAAATATTGCAGGAAGCCACCAGCCTTGGCGTTCGCAGTATCTATTTTGCAGCTACACAGCGAGGGGAGCCTTCGTATGCATTCTCCAAGTTGTGGACGACCGATGAATGGGAACGACTTGTTCGCGCGGGAGTCGAGCAGGCGTTTTCGACCCGCTTTCCCACTGTCAGATTCGGAGTCAGCATAAGCGACTGTATCGAATCCACGAACTCGACTACCCACAGGATTTGCCTGGACAATTACGAAGCGACAACAAGCTTGTGGGAGGCCTCCAGCCAAAAACAATCGGTTGTATTGGCCGTCGGTTCCGAACGAGGTTGGACAGCAAATGAGCGAGAACTGTTTCGTCAAAACGGGTTTTCGTTAGCTCATTTGGGCGAACGCCCACTTAGAACAGAAACCGCCGCAATTGCATCCATTAGTATTGTCAGTGCTAGATATCGTTAGCCCGAATAAACAAAAAGGTCAGGCTACTTTTGATTTGTCAGATCAAATTGGTAACCTGCGATTTAGTGAATCGAATCCCAGTTTCACTTATCGGCAAAACGTATTCGAAAGGCGTAAGCTGCTTCGCACGGCTTATCGCTGTTCCACCAGCTGCTGAATCAGCGGCAATCCGAACAGAGACTGAGGGCTGGTGTAATTCAAACTAGCCCTGGATTACTTTGACTCGTTTAGCTTGAAGAAAATTGGCGAGTTGCTGAAGTTGCCAACGGGGACAATCAAGTCTCGTTTGTACTACGCACGGAAAAATTTGAAACAACTATTGGAGAAAAAGAAAGATGACTAACATCGACGAAAAATCCGACAAGCGCTTAGGGCTGAAGACAGAGCACTCATGGAAACGCTCGCAGACGAGCAGACAGTCTTCGACCTGATCGGCAAGAGTTTTCGAGGCAAAATGAGGATGTTCATGGTTATCGCCTGGGTGGCGATGTTCGCCATGTTTGGTTTCGCGGTCTTTAGCTTGATACAGTTCTTGGCTGCGACTGAAATCAGCACCAAAATCAACTGGGGCGTTGCGTTAATTTGCGAGCACGCAGTTTTTGAGTGAAAGCCAGCTGAGTACGCAAGATAAAACATGACACCTCCAAATCGCGTTCACCGTTGCAAACCGACCGTCTGGACGGAATCCGCCTTTTGTTTAAAAAGATGAATATGTCGCAGTGCTTGTCTACGACCTGGCCCGCAAAATTTTACAAAAGATCGCGAAGGGCGCAAAGAAAGTATTCGGTGATTGATTCGTTGAGGCTGTCGATCTGAATTCAGAATTTTGGAGAGTCATGCGAAACCGTTTTTCCATTTCAACGGCGTGGGCGAGCATTTGTTTTTCTGTCATTTTGCTGACGAACTCGATGCCGAGCAGCGTTTTCGCCCAGGCTGATACGAAAGCTGTGTCTGTTGACCGAGATCGACTGGCGAAGGAAATTGACGCGCTGTTGGCCGCCAATTTTAACAATGACAAACCCGGCGCTGCGGTGATCGTGCTCAGCGGTGGAGAAGTGATCTACAAATCGGCTCGCGGCATGGCGAATCTGGAATTGCAAGTGGCGCTGTCTCCGGAAATGGTTTTTCGCATCGGATCGATGACCAAACAGTTCACGGCTGCCGCCATCATGTTGCTGGTCGAAGAAGGCCAGGTCTCGCTATCGGACAAGATCACGAAATTCTTGCCCGATTATCCGACTCATGGAACGACGATTACGGTCGAGCATTTGTTGACCCACACGTCGGGCATTCGCAGCTATACCGGCATCCCAGGTTGGATGGACAAAAAGGTCGTCAACCCCATGACGGTCAAGGAGATCATTGACGGATTCAAGAATGAACCGATGGATTTCGAGCCGGACGAACAATTTCGCTATAACAATTCGGGTTACATTTTGCTGGGCGCGATTATCGAAAAGGCTTCCGGTAAATCGTACGCTGAGTTTATTCAACAGCGGATCTTCGATCCGTTGGAAATGACCAATTCATATTACGGCGAGCACGCTGCGGTGATCAAGAATCGCGTCCCCGGATATGACGGGTCAATCGACCAACCGGTCAACGCGAAGTATCTCAGCATGACGCAGCCTTACGCCGCAGGCTCACTGTTGTCGACCGTTGAAGATCTGGGCAAATGGAATACCGCCTTGTTTGCGGGTAAAGTCGTCAGCAAGGAATCGTTGGCTCGCATGATTACAGACTATGAACTGTCAGATGGCTCTTTGGCGGGTTACGGATATGGCCTGACGCCGGGAAATATTCGCGGTCACAAATCGGTGTCTCATGGCGGAGGAATTTTTGGATTCATGACGCACGGCGTGTATCTTCCTGAGGATGATGTTTACGTAGCGGTGCTTTGCAATTCGACGGGCGTGGATCCGGCTCCGATCGGCACGAAAATCGCGGCCATGGCGGCTGGCGACCCATTCCCAACCTTCAAATCGGTCCAAGTAAGCACCGACGTACTGGCACGTTATGTGGGCGTGTACAAGATTGATGAAAATACACGCCGGTATGTGACTCTCAAGGATGGCCAGTTATATACTCTTCGCACAGGTAGCTCAAAGTTGGCCGCGATCCCAAGTTCGGAAACCGCGTTTTTTTATGAGTCGAACCCCAGTCATTTTGAGTTCGTCGTTGACGACAAGGGCATCGTCACGGGCATGAAAATGTATCCGCTGGGCAACAAAACCGCTGAACTTGCCACCAAGGTCGATGAGGAAATGCCAGCGGAAAAAGTCGTGGCCGAGATTGACGTCTCGATTTACGATGACTACGTCGGTGAATTCGAATTGTCACCCAGTTTTGCGATTATCGTGAGGCGTAAAGGCGATCGACTATTCGCCCAAGCGACTGGGCAACAAGAATTCGAGGTTTTTCCTTCCTCGGAGACCGTTTTTTTTCTCAAAGTCGTTGAGGCAGAATTGCGTTTCGTGCGCGGCGACGACGGCAAAATTAACAAGATCGTGCTCAAGCAGGGCGGAGTCGAAACCGCGGGCAAGCGAAAGTAACTTGGGGGCGTTTGACTCAACTCGCCGAATAAAAGGAAGCTACGTGGGTTTATCTTTTTACGAAAGAAAGCAGCGAATCAATGATTGAAAGGATTGAAACCTGGAAGATTATCCCGGTGGTGGCCATCCATCGTGCGCATGACGCCGAACCATTGGTCGAAGCATTGGCCGCAGGGGGCCTTCCGGTTGCCGAGATCACATTGCGGACCGATGCTGGCCTCGAGGCCATCGCCAAGCTATCAGGTCGGGCGGATTTTGTCGTCGGTGCGGGAACCGTGCACAGCGTCGACCAGGCGAAGCAGGTTGCCGACGCGGGTGCCAAGTTTGTAGTCTCACCTGGATTCAATCCGAAAACCGTCCAGTGGTGCCTGGACCATTCGATGCCGATCTACCCAGGCGTTTCCAGTCCAACGGATCTGGAAACGGCAATGGGGTTTGGGCTGGAAGTCGTGAAGTTCTTTCCGGCCGAATTGATCGGTGGAGTCAAGATGCTCAAGGCGCTGCAAGGCCCGTTTGGTGACCTTCGGTTTATTCCCACCGGTGGAATCAATTCAACGAACTTGAGCGACTATTTGAGTCTGCCGTGCGTGGTTGCCTGTGGCGGCAGCTGGATGGTCAAAGCCGATCTGATCAATGCCGGACGCTTTGACGAGGTTCAGCGTTTAACTGCCGAGGCCGTCGCGGCTTTGTAAGCCTCAGACCGTGGTTTTTTGACACCAAGTACATTGGGAGTTTGAACAAATGAATACCAATTCCAACTGCACCGCCAGGATAGCGGCTCGGTTCGAGCGCTGGCTAATCGAAATGTTTGATAACCGATTGAGCCACGATAGTGGCGGCCGCATCGAATTGCCAAACCGCTCAGCCCCGTAGAAAATCATGGGCTCAATGACAAGACTTACATATCATATCGTTTTCGGAACTAAGTTGGATGACGTTTGCGGTCGGTCGAATTTGCGACCGACACTGTCGCGGCTTCAGCTTGCTGCGCGCGTTGTATCTATGGGCTTCCGCCCACAGTAAAATGCGGCCG
Organism: Pirellulaceae bacterium; assembly: GCA_942492215.1. Classification (GTDB taxonomy): domain Bacteria; phylum Planctomycetota; class Planctomycetia; order Pirellulales; family Pirellulaceae; genus Mariniblastus. The sequence continues at coordinate 88,570 of CALODY010000026.1, read as the reverse complement.
CAGCTATCGCTGCTCGCCCAGTTGCAATTGCCCTCATTAGACAATCAAAAAAATTGCAGATTTTGAAACAGGAAATTGAAACCGGTATGAAAACCCACATCTTCCCATTCCAAATTTACCTGTTGGCGGCCACGACGTTGTTATTCGGTCTCCATTGCAAGCACACCGCCGCAAATGAGTGGACGACGATCGAAGCCGAGGGCGAACCGACCGCCCGTCATGAAGCTTCCCTCGTTGCGCATGACGGCAAGCTGTATTTGATCGGCGGTCGGCGGATCAATCCCGTGGATGTATTCGACCCGGCCAATCATCAATGGACGGCCAACAGCGAAACGCCGCTGGAGCTGCACCATTTTCAGGCGGTTTCGATCGGCGACGCAATTTATATGGTGGGCGCCATGAACGGGCCGTGGCCCGATGAAAGGCCACTGGAAAAAGTGGTGGTCTATGATCCGAAAAGCGACAAGTTCGATTTTGTGCATCAGATCCCTCCAACCCGACGTCGAGGCGGTGCGGGAGCTGCCGTGCACGGTGATAAGATCTATCTGGTTGGCGGGATTACCGACGGGCATCAGGGCGGTTACGTGAAGTGGTTCGATTGCTACGATCCCCAAACTGGCAACTGGGATGTCTTGCCCGACGCGCCTCACGCCCGGGATCATTTTCAGGCAATCGTGGTGGGTGACCGTCTGTACGCACTTGGAGGTCGGCGCACTTCGCAGCGCACCGACCAGGGATTTGATTTGACGGTTGCCGAGGTCGATGTGTTTGACTTCAAAACCCAACTATGGTTACCCGCTGGGACCGTGGACCCGATACCGACTCCACGCGCCGGAAATATGGCGATCGCCTGGGATGGAAAAATCCTGGTTGGCGGCGGCGAAAGTGGAACACGGAAATCCGCTCACGACGAAGTGGAAGTACTCGATCCGGCGACTGGTAAATGGACGACCTGGTCACCGCTGCAAAGGGGACGCCATGGGAGTGGTTTTGCCATGATTGATGGCAGGCTGTTTACGGCTTCAGGAAGTGGTAATCGGGGCGGAGGACCGGAACTGACAACGATCGAGGCAATCGACTTAAGCAAAACGAAGGGCCAGCCGAGATCGCAGACTCCCAGTCCAGCCGCTGCCAGCCGACCAGCCACGGCCGAGGCAAGAGTCAATGAAACGGTGACGCTTTCTTTTGCCGGTCCGCAAACGTCGGAGTCAGCCGACGAAAACCCGTTTACCAACTATCGGCTGCTGGTCACATTTACCAACGGCGATCAAAAGATTCTCGTGCGAGGTTTTTATGCGGCCGATGGAAACGCTGCTGAGTCCGGCGCCGACAAAGGCAACGTCTGGCAATGCCGGTTCAGTCCGAATCGCACGGGTCAGTGGAACTACGAAGCCAACTTGAGTCGAGGCGATTGGATTGCCATCAATGATGATCCCGATGCCGGAGAGAAAATCCAGCTAACCAATGCCCGTGGCGTTTTCCAGGTCACCCAGTGGCCAGCAGCGACCACCGATGAACCGCCAGCGACCAGGGATTTTCGGCGACAAGGTCGACTTTCGACAGGGAGCGGCCACTATTTCAAATTTTCCGAAAGCGGAAAGTACTGGCTGAAGGCAGGTGCCAACTCGCCAGAGAATTTGTTGGCCTACACCGATTTCGACGGCACTTATCGGATAGCGGCCAACGATCGGGAGGGAGAAGCCAAAGCCACCAAGCAACTGCATCGTTTCTCGCCCCACGCCGCCGACTGGGCGGAGGGGAACCCGAGTTGGCAACAGGGAAAAGGCAAATCGCTGATCGGTGCGATCAACTACCTTGCGTCGACAGGGATGAATTCGATTTACTTTCTTACGATGAACATTACCGGCGATGGCAAAGACGTTTGGCCCTACGCGGCGCCCGATGACTTCACGCGTTTTGACTGCAGCAAGCTTGATCAATGGGAAATCTTGTTTGAATCTATGCAACGCAGTGGCATGCTGATGCACGTGATCACGCAGGAAACCGAGAACGAACGGTTGCTGGACGATGGCGATACCGGCAATCATCGAAAGCTTTATTATCGCGAATTGATATCGCGTTTCGCCCATCATCCGGCGATCGTCTGGAATCTCGGCGAAGAAAACGGTCCGGCCAGTTTTTCGCCAAACGGCCAAACCACGGCGCAGGAAAAAGCGATGGCTGACTACATTGCCCAACACGACCCGTACCACAATCTCGTGGTCATTCACACGCACTCAACGGCGCACGGGCAAGACGAGATTCTTACGCCATTGCTGGGGCATGAATCACTCGCTGGTGTATCGCTGCAAGTCGACAAACCGAAACGGGTGCACGCGGATGTGAAAAAATGGCGCGAGAAATCCGTTGCTGCCAAGCGGCCCTGGTTGATCACGATGGACGAGATTGGTCCTGCCGATTATGGAGCGCCGCCGGACGAGGTCGATCCCAACCAGGACAAGATGCGCGGCGATGTCCTGTGGGGGAGTTTGCTCGCGGGGGCAGGTGGTGTGGAATGGTATTTCGGTTACAAACTGGCGCATAACGACCTGGAAGCGGAGGACTGGCGTTCTCGGCAGGAGCTTTGGCGGCAATCTCACCTCGCCATTGAGTTCTTCCATGAGCATCTCCCTTTTTGGGAAATGGAACCCGCGGATGACGTGGTCGATGGCGGCCAGGCCTATTGTTTTGCGGATCCCGGCAACATTTATGCCATCTATCGCGCGGCCGGTCAGGCAGACGCGGCTTTGACGTTGGATCTGAGCAACCAAACCGGCGAGTATCGTGTTGATTGGTTTGACCCCAGGGCCGGCGGGGCCCTGCAACCGGGTTCGGTCGAACTTCTGACGGGCGGCAAGAAGATCGCGATCGGTATGCCGCCCCAACAGGCGGACGCGGACTGGGTCGCTCTGGTCGGGAGAAAGGACGTGGGAGGCACGCGTCAAGCGGCGGTGATTGAGCAGGCCCAACCACGATCGGCAACGCCTCAAGAAACGAGTGACGAAAATTGGCGACCCTAGCCCTAGTTAACCCAATCCTTGGACAGCTGGTAAGTCTTTACCGGGGGTTCCCCGCAAATCGACATCCATCCCCCGGCTTGATTGCACTTGCCGGCGTCAGCGCTAGGCAAAACTAAACAGTCTCGATTCAGCCAAACCGGCTTACCAGGCGGATGGAGATGTCAGAAAGGTGGGAAGTGGCACCCCGGCATGGGGAATGCAGCGAAGCGAAGATTTCGAACGCCCGGGCGAATGGCTCGGATACCTCCGGCATGAAAAGGAGTGGAACTTCAAAACATGAGCAAGGGATTAGGATAGAATTGAACGAAAATTGGGTTTCTGGATACCACCGCGACGATCGCGAATGTCTCGATGCGATCGTCAGCTCAATGCTGGGAAACACCACTCGATTGGTTCGAAAACCGTTTCGGAAAATTGCTGAATTTGAATCCACATGTTAAACAAGTCCCGCTTCGTTTTCGCAGTTTTGATCGCCGTTTGCGTTCAGCCTTGCTACGCTTTCCGGCAGCAGGCAGCCCCTGATCCGATTAGCTTTAATCGTCAGATTCGACCGATCCTTTCCGAAAAATGTATTGCCTGTCACGGGCCGGATGACGAAGATCGGCAAGCGGGATTGAGGTTGGACACGTTCGAGGGCGCGACCGACAGTGCGGCCATTTCGCCCGGCGATCTCGAGGGAAGTGCATTGATCGATCGGGTCACAACGGACGACGAAGACCTGCGGATGCCTCCAGCCGACCACGGCGACTCGCTAACCGATGATCAGATCAAACTGCTGAAGCAGTGGATCCTCGAAGGGGGCGACTACGAGACTCATTGGTCGTTCGTGGTTCCCCAAAAAGCAGTACCGCCCAATGAGGCCGTAGGCAGCCATGTCCACAACGAAATCGACTCGTTCATCCTTGCGAAAGTCAGAGAGTCAGGGCTCACGCAAAATCGACCCGCGGAGCCACACGCCCTTATTCGTCGCGTTGCGCTTGATCTGACCGGGTTGCCGCCAATGGCACACTCGCAAGCGGTGCAGGCGGCGATCTCTAAATACCTGGACCATCCCACGGCGGAAAACTATGGCGTTGTGGTTGATGGATTACTTGCGTCGGACGCCTATGGAGAACATTGGGCGGCGATGTGGCTGGACATTGCCCGCTATGCGGACACGGTCGGTTACTCGGGCGACGAGTATCGCGACATTTGGCCATGGCGCGACTGGCTGGTGCGAACCATCAACGACAACAAAACCTACAAACAGTTCACAACGGAGATGCTGGCGGGTGATTTGCTGCCGAACGCGACGGACGATCAGCGGCTGGCGACGGGGTTCCATCGAAACACGCTTAACAACAATGAAGGCGGCACGAATGACGAAGAATTTCGCGTGATCGCCGTTAAAGATCGTATCAGCACGACTGTCAACGCGTGGATGGGGCTGACGATTCGCTGTGCCGAATGCCACTCGCACAAATACGACCCGATCAGTCAAACGGAATACTACCAGTTCTTTGATTTCTTTAACCAGACTGCAGACGCCGACAAAAACGACGATCGACCTCGATTGGAGGTTTATCCCGCTGGACGAAAGAAGGCGATGGCACAATTGGAGCAACAAATTGCGGAACTGAAAAAGGAGCGGGCCGGGCAACCGGATCCCTGGACCATCCATCGCCCCGTGGACACGAAATCCCGAGAGGGCACGACGTTCGAAGTGCAGGACGACGATTCAATTCTCGCCACTGGTCCGAGTCCCGCCCACGAAGAGTACGCGTTTACGTTTCAGCTCCCCGCAGGTGAGGAAATCAAATCACTGCGTATCGAAGTTTTGCCCCACAAGCATCACAACGGCAATACTGGCCGGATCTCTGGCGGGGCTTTTATCATCTCGCAATTTCGCCTGACTCGAAACGACGGCGACGAATCAACGCTGTTGGAATTCTCCGATGCTGCCGCAGATTTCTCCGCCGTCAACCGGCACATCAAATCGACGATTAAGAAGGAGGTTGATGGCAAACTGTTCAACCAAGGCTGGGCTGTTACCCATCCGCGGGACGGTTGTCGCGTTCGCCGAGAAGCGATCTTGACGTTGAAACAACCGGTCAAGTTTCAACAAGACACATCTATCACCCTGCACATCCTGCACGATTCCGAATGGGCCGGATTGAACGTCGGCTGCGTCCGCGTTGCGACCACCAACGTCGATGCGGCAACGGAAAAGTTCCGCAAGAATCAGCTTGATCCCATTGGAAGAAGAATCAATGAACTGATAACGCAGATGAAAGGACCGATTCGAGTTCCTGTACTGGAAGAGTTGCCGGAGAAATCGCGGCGCGAAACGTTTGTGATGGTGCGCGGAAATTTCGCGAGTCCCTCGGAAAAGGTCACGGCCCAGTTCCCCAGCGAGTTTCATGCGATGCCGTCGGACACACCCGCCAATCGCCTGGGCGTAGCGAGGTGGCTGTTTGCGAGCGACAATCCATTAACGGCCCGTGTGGCGGTGAATCGGTATTGGGCGCGTTTGTTCGGAACCGGCATTGTTGAAACCGAAGAAGATTTTGGGACCCAGGGAGCGGCGCCGACGCATCCCGAACTGCTCGATTGGCTGGCAGTCGATTTCCGAGACCACGATTGGAACGTCAAGCGGTTGTTGAAACAAATCGTTTCGTCGGCGACCTATCAACAGTCCCCGGAGATCAACGCGAAAGCTCTGGAAAGCGATCCGCGAAACCTGCTGCTGTCACGCGGCCCGCGCATGCGGCTGACGGCCGAAGTCGTTCGCGACCAGGCACTTTCGGTCGCAGGTTTGCTGACACAAAGACTTTATGGCCCGCCCGTTTATCCGCCCAGCCCCATCAAACGAATCGTCAACGCGTTTACCGGCGGGATGACGTGGGTCGAAAGCCAGGGTGAAGATCGCTATCGCCGCACGTTATACACCTATGTCAAGCGCAGTCAGCCCCATCCGCTGTTCGAGACGTTTGATATGGCAACGCGCGAGGTCTGTAGCATGCGGCGACTTCGTACCAACACGCCTTTGCAATCGTTCATGACGCTCAACGACATCATGTTCATCGAAGCGGCGCGAGCTTTGGCAGATAAGATGATTGACGAGGAAGTCGGATCGGATGCAATCGATGCCCAGATCGCTCATGGTTTGCAGATGGCATTGTTTGTCGAGCCGGAGGCAATGCAGATCGAAGTCCTTCGTGGACTCTACGAATCGGTTCGCGGCGAGTATGAGCAGGATTTGTTGGCCGCGGCCAAAATGATTGGTTGGAATGAAGTTGATTCAAAAAAAGTCACTGCTGGTACAAAGGAAAGTGCGGAGTTGACTCATCGAGCATCGATGACGGTCGTGGCCAACGTCATTTTGAACCTGGATGAATTCTTGAACAATTGATTAACCCGGTAATCGTCGGTGTTGTTCGGCAACATTTCGCGATGCCAAATCGCTCCGGTTCCAATGACCCGTGCCGCCGGAAAAAATTGAGACAACCATGAATAATCTCTCTCCTGAAAACGAGTTGCGACTAAAACGCGCTCAATTGCAAACTCGTCGTCATTTCTTTGGTGGTTGCGGTATTGGTTTGGGTGCGATCACACTCAGCCAATTGCTGGGTGAACCAACTCGGGCAAATACGCTGCCACCAACCGATGAAAAAAGATCCGACCGCGATAATCCCGCCAAGCACGTGATCTACTTGCACATGGCAGGCTCCCCGCCCCAGCAGGAATTGCTGGACTATAAGCCGGAGCTGGAAAAACATCACCTGCAAGAATGCCCCGACGAATTGATCGAAGGCAAAAAATTTGCGTTCATTAAAGGTCGTCCCAAACTGATGGGGCCCGTATTCGGGTTCCGCGAGTACGGGGAATGCGGAATGAAAATGGGTGAGATGCTTCCTGGCATCGGTTCCATGGCAGACGAATTGTGCGTGATCAACTCGATGAGGACCGATCAGTTCAATCACGCTCCCGCTCAACTCGCCTTGCACACGGGCTCACCCCAATTCGGCGGCGCGTCGTTTGGTTCGTGGGTCACGTATGGATTGGGCAGCGAAAACGAAAATCTGCCTGGTTTCATGGTGATGGTTTCCGGCGGAAAACTTCCCTCCAGCGGCAAGAGCATTTGGGGCAGTGGATTTTTGCCCAGCGTTTTTCAAGGTGTTCAATGTCGCACTGGCGGCGATCCAATTCTTTACGTCAGCAACCCAGACGGCATGTCGCGAAGCATGCGGCGAGCCAGCCTGGACGCGCTCAATCAGCTGAATGAACTGGAATACCAACAGACTCATGATCCAGAAACGCGAACGCGGATCGAACAGTATGAACTTGCGTTTCGCATGCAGACTGCCGTCCCCGAAGTGATGGACATTTCCAAGGAACCGGCGGATGTCCTGGAAGCCTACGGTGCGAAACCGGGAGAAGCTTCATTTGCCAACAATTGTTTGTTGGCGCGGCGTCTGGTCGAGCAGGGTGTGCGATTTGTTCAATTATTCGATTGGGGTTGGGACATTCACGGAACGGGCAAACATGACGACATGAAAAGCCAGTTGGTAATGAAATGTAAAGAGGCTGACCAACCCATCGGCGCATTGGTGGCGGATTTGAAACAGCGGGGAATGCTCGACGAGACGTTGGTGGTCTGGGGTGGTGAGTTTGGCCGGACCCCAATGATCGAAGCCCGCAATGGCACGCACGATTTCCTGGGCCGAGATCACCATCCCGACTGTTTTAGTATGTGGATGGCAGGCGGCGGTTTTCGCGGCGGGCTGACTTACGGAAAATCAGACGAGCTCGGATTCCACGTCGCCGAGAAACCAGTCGAGGTGAACGATTTGCAGGCCACGATGCTGCACGCCATCGGACTAGATCCGTTCGGTTTGAGTTTTCCAACTCAAGGTTTGAATTCCCGTTTGATCGGTCCCGCCAACACGCCGCGGATTGTTCATGAATTGTTGACGTGACCGTCGATCCAAATTGCCGCAATCTCGAAGCAACCAGCGATGATGATATTGGGTTGACAATGGCACCCGGTTTGTCAACGTGTTTCCAACAAACCTCAGGCAAGACAAGAATCAGAGATGGCGTTTTGCGAAATCGAATTCCAAAATTCAGGATCAGCCAAAGGAAGTTTTGGATGAGAACTCGATGCCCAAACGGCTGTTCCGTCATCGTTGCGTCTCTATTTCCCTTGGCTTGTGGAGTTTTGTCTGCTGACAAACCGCTATTCCACAATTCCGGTTTTGAGCTGGGAACGTTAGAAGGATGGACTGCCGAAGGCGACGCATTTCCGGTGCAGCCCACTAAAGGCGACAATCCTGCAGCCAGAAACCGCGAAACGAGCAATCACCAAGGTCAATTCTGGATTGGAACGTTTGAGAAATACAACGACACCGAAGGCGAATTTTTGTAGACACGATTCGTATCGGTCGGTCCCCCGTTATTATTGGTAAAAACGACCATCGTATTTTGGTCCACTCCCAGTTTCGTCAATTTATCCACGACCTCATAAAGGACTCGTAACCTCGTCTACTACGGCAAAACCCTACCGACAAATTCGGATCACGCCGGCCCCCAGATTGCGTAGCGTCAATGTCCAAATTCATGGTGAGAAGGGGCGAAGCGATTTGTCCTGGTGCAAAGCCAAACGATCAATCTGCAGCAAACTTGGGAAGTTGTGTTGGTCCTGCCGTAAAAATTACTACGCCAGCAGTTCCCGCACGACGTTGCCGTGGACGTCGGTCAAGCGGAAGTATCGTCCCTGGTATTTGAACGTCAGTCGTTCGTGGTCGATGCCCAGCAAATGCAGGATCGTCGCGTGCAAGTCGTGAATGTGAACGCCGCCATCGACCACGTTGTAGCAGTATTCATCCGTCAGTCCGTATGTGTAGCCCGGCTTTACTCCGCCGCCTGCCATCCACATGGTAAAGCAGCGGGGATGATGGTCGCGACCAAAGACGTCGCCTTCTATTTTGCCTTGGCAATAACTCGTGCGTCCGAATTCGCCCCCCCAAATAACCAATGTATCGTCGAGCATTCCTTGGGCCTTGAGATCCTGAATCAACGCCGCCGTGGCCTGGTCAGTTTGCCGGCATTTGTGGCGAATTCCATTGGGCAGCCCCGCGTGATGATCCCAACCCGGGTGATAGAGTTGGATGAAACGCACACCGCGTTGGGCCAAACGTCGCGCTCGCAAACAATTCGCCGCATAGGTTCCAGGTTTCGTCACATCGTCGCCGTACATTTTCAAAGTCGCTTCTGACTCATCTGAAATATCCGTTACCTCGGGGATCGACGACTGCATTCGATACGCCATCTCGTATTGAGCAATCCTTGTCTCAAGGGCAGGGTCGCTCGTCTTTTCCAGCTCCAACTGATGGAGTTCCTGGATTCGATCCAGCGCCATGCGTCGGCTTGCCGAATCAATTCCAGCCGGGCTATTCAGGTACAACACCGCATCCTTATCCGGGCGCAAGCGAACGCCGTCGTATTTTCCAGGCAGGAAACCGCTGCCCCACAACCGTGAAACCAACGGCTGGCCGCCTCGGTCATTGGACACCATCACCATGAAACCAGGGAGATCCTCGCTTTCGGATCCAAGCCCATAGCCCAACCAGGATCCCATGCTGGGACGTCCGGGAAACTGAGAGCCGGTTTGCATCATCGTTACACCGGGACCGTGGTTGATCGCTTCCGTGTTTACCGATTTTATGACGCAAAGATCGTCAGCGATCTTCGACGTATACGGAAGCACATCGCTTAACCAATTTCCGCTGTCGCCGTACTGTTTGAACTTGAATGGAGAACCGACCAATGGCAAGCTCGCTTGATGCCCACTCATACCGGTCAGCCGTTGGCCCATTCTCACGGATGCCGGTAGCTCTTTCCCATGATCTTTGTTCAGTCGCGGCTTGAAGTCGTAGAGGTCCATCTGTGAAGGCGCGCCCGACTGAAACAGAAAGATCACACGTTTCGCCTTGGGGGTGAAGTGCGGCGCAGCAGCAATATCTTCCGCACCTAATCGTTTGTCTTGTCCCAGGAGGCTGGCCAGGGCAATCGAACCGAGCCCATGTCCGAATGTTCTTAATGCATCGCGGCGCGTCACCAAGCCGGTCGCATATCCCGTGCAGAGTTGTTTTTTCAACGTTGTCTCACACTTTCGTCCAGATTCATGATTGAATTTACCAACACGGTTGCGGCCGCAATTTTGACTTGCGGAATATTTGCGGGTGCCTTCAGCTCGCCGACCGCCAACAGTTCTTTTGCTTTCTCAGGAGACGCTTCGAACCCTGCCAGTTGTTCCAGGTACAACGAACGCAGGATTTCCAGTTCTTTTTGACGCATCACGACTGGTCAATCGACGAAACGCTTCGTTGACAATTTTTTCGATATCATCACCGTGTTTCTCCAACAGACGGGTGCCCAGCATTCGAGAAGCTTCCACAAACTGGGAGCCGTTGAGCAGTACCAGTGCCTGCAATGGCGAATCGGTGACCTCCCGCCTCAACCGGCAAACTTCCCGTTTGCTCGCGTTCATGGTCATCATGACCGGGGCCGGCGATGTCCGTTTCCAAAAAGTATAGAGACTGCGGCGATACAAACCGTTTTCTCTGTCGACAGGCAGCGGGGTATAGGCCAACGCGACATCGTACGGTTTGACGGGCGGGCCGCCAATCGTTGGATCCAACAAACCACTCACCGCCAGCACATTATCGCGAATCATTTCCGCCGAAAGCCGTTGGCCGCCGCCACGCCCCAACAGCCGGTTTTCCGGGTCTTGGTCGCGTGCTTCTCTGGAAACGACTGAACTTTGCCCATAGGTTGCCGATAGCACCATCGTCCTTAGCAGCCGTCGCACATTCCAATTGCTGTCGATGAAGTCGCGCGACAACCAATCCAGCAACTCCGCATGGGTCGGCGGTTCGCCTTGCAGTCCAAAGTCTTCGGGCGTCCTGACCAGGCCTTGGCCGAATAACATTTGCCAATACCGATTGACCGTCACACGTGCCAGCAAAGGGTGATCCCGCGAAGTGATCCACTTTGCCAATCCCAACCGGTTTCGAGGTGCGTGATCTGGAAATGGCGGCAGGAACGCGGGTGTATCTGCCGAGACGCGTTCGCCGGGTTGATCGTACGCCCCTCGTTTGAGCACGAAAGCGGGGCGCGGCGTTGCTTGTTCGCGCATCACCGAGAGTGCTGGAATCGAGTCCATCACTTCATTCCACGATTGCCTGGCGGTTGCCAGTTCTGCTCTGGCTTTTGACGCCGGTTCGTAAACCGCCGCCAAAAAATACTCCTGCAAAGCCCGTTGTTGTTCGGCTGACAATTCCTTTTCTTCATCCACTGAGGCCAACAGATCCTGTAACGAATGGCCGTCGAACAGTTGAGTTGCTTCGATGGGGGAAAGCGTCCGGTCAAATACGCGAAACTCATCAACTTGCCCGTCTTTAAAGCCGCGGTCTCGATACCGTGCGCCAATGGCGAGGTCGTAGTGACCTGCTCGCCACTGCGTGATCGTGCGCGTCAAATGATCCTGCACGACGTTTTTGCCAGCGGTTAAACCATCGACAAAGATCTTCAATCCGGAGGCTTTGCTGGAACCGTCGTAGGTCACGACGACGTGATGCCATTCGCCTTTTTCCAGGATCTCATCCGTCTCGATACAAATCGCATTGCCAGGCCAAAAATGTACCAGCTTCGCACTCAGTCGACCCCCGAGTTTGGTCAACTCGTAGCCGATCGTACCCGCGTCATCCCAGCCTCGCGAACGTCGAAAGATCACGGCACGCTCTTCGATTTCACCAGGCTTGAGCCACAGGGAAACTGAGAATGACTGGTGACGCCCGTAATGGCCAATACCTGGCAAGACAACCGGGTCGTCGCCTGTCAACGCGATGGCCTTTCCTCGTTGACCTCCCACCAATGAATTTGCGACGCCCGTCCAGGGTTGTTTCGTATCGACGACGTCGTTTTTCAATCCTCGAATTTGTTTTGACGAGATCTTTTGATTCTCTTCATCTTTGTATTCAGCGTCGGGCATTTCCAACAAATCTTCAAAGGAAAGGCTGGCAACCAGGCCCGGCAACAATTTTGCATTGGAACTTCCATTTGCTGGGTCTGTCGCGTTAGATTGTCCGGTTGCCGCGCTCGACGGTTGAGTGTCTGACTCGTCAGAACGTCGTTCGGCCTGTCGTCGCTGCCGGATCCACTCGACCAAGCTGGCTTGTGATCCTGAGACAACCGCTGCCAGGTTTTGCTCAGCCGTTTTGATATTTGCATCGGCCGCGGCCAACGCATGCTCCTGTTCAGGGGATGGCATCGGAAACGCCGGGGTTGGCACGGCATCCGTGAAGTAGGAAATCAGCCCGCGCTCATCAATGTTGGCGAAGAACGAACTGAGTTGGTAATACTCTTTGGTTTTTACCGGATCGTATTTGTGGTCGTGGCAACGGGCACATTCCAGCGTGAGCCCCATGAATGCAGCCGAAAAAGTCTGCGTCCGGTCCGCCACGTTTTCCATGCGAAATTCTTCGAGTTCGACACCCCCTTCTTTCTTGTGCGAGTGCAGTCGATTGAAGGTCGTGGCGACGACTTGATCACGCGTGGCATTTTCAAAAAGGTCACCGGCCAACTGCCATGTCACGAACTGGTCATAAGGCATGTTCTGCTTGAAGGCCTCAATCACCCAATCGCGATACGGCCAGACATATCTTTCATCATCGCGCTGATAGCCAAAAGAATCCGAATACCGAGCAACGTCCAGCCATTCACTGGTCAGCCGCTCGGCACAGGCATCACTGGATAGCAAACGATCGACGACTTTTTCGTAGGCCTGTTCCGATTTGTCGTGAATGAACTCGTCCAGTTCATCGAGTGTCGGAGGTAATCCCGTCAAATCGAAGGTAACGCGTCGGAGCCATTTTTCCCGCGGTGCCTCTCGATTGGGCTGCAGTTGATTTTGCTCCAGAGTTTGGAATACGAACCGGTCAATGGTATTGCGGATCCAATTGCCACCTGCTGGCGGGACAGAGACCTGTTTAGGAATTGGGCGGAACGACCAGTGTCCTTCGAAGGGCGCGCCAACCTCGATCCACGCGTCCAGGATATCTTTCTCTCGCTCCGTCAGTTGGCGAACCGAGTCTGCAGGTGGCATTTGGTCGCCTTCGTCATCCGAACGAATGCGAAGATGGAGCTCGCTGTTCTGCAAATCACCCGGTACAACTCCCGCGTAACCACCAAGGTCCTGAAGTGCGTTTTCACGCGTATCCAGCCGGAAATCGGAAACCTGGTTTTGGGCATCGGGACCGTGACAGTGAAAACATCGGTCCGACAGAATTGGGCGGATATCTCGGTTGAATGAGATTTCCTGAGCCCTGTTTCGATCCGAATTCGTCAGAAGCACGGCTGCGATCAAGAGAAATTTTGCAGATGCGTGATTCAATGACATGGGTTATTCGCTATTCAAATTGATCTGTCAATTTGGTGATCGAGACTGGATGTTGGTTAGGCAACCACGGGGTGCGGAAGGGACAGGTCGTTTCCCATAAGCCTGAATCCTTCTGCCTTTTGCAGCCGAGACGGCCGCACCACAAATGCCGAAGTTTCTTTCCCGCGTTCCTCAATGTTATTCTTAAGTTTTTCCAGTACCAGCATCATCGGCTTAAGCAATGATTTCCTCAACGACGCGAGCCTGCTCGACTCCGGTAAGCTTGAAATCGAGGCCTTGATGACGGTACGTAAAGCGTTCGTGTTCGATTCCACACAAGTGCATCAATGTCGCTTGCAAGTCTCGCACCTTGACCGGATTCTCGGCAACGTGAAAGGCAAAATCGTCGCTGCTGCCGTAGATGCATCCAGGTTTGATCCCGCCGCCGGCCATCCAAATTGTAAACGCCCGGGGATGATGATCGCGTCCATGAGCGGTTTTGTTGTTGATGTCGCCTTGCACGAACGGCGTGCGTCCAAATTCGCCACCCCAAATCACCAGCGTGTCGTCGAGCAAGCCGCGGTTTTTCAGGTCCGTCACCAGTGCGGCACTCGGCTGGTCGGTGTCCTGACATTGAATCGGCAACTGATTTGGGAGATTCCCATGCTGGTCCCAACCGGCATGCATTAAGTGAATGAAACGCGTGCCCCGTTCGGCCAACCGCCGCGCATCAGACAGTTGTAGGCATAGCTGCCTTTGCGATTGACGTCGGGACCGTACATGTCCATGACCGTCTGCGACTCGTTTGAAAAATCAGTCAATTCGGGCACGCTGGCCTGCATCTCAAATGCCATCTCGTATTGAGCGATGCGCGTTTGAATTTCAGGATCGGCGTACCGCTGGTGGGCGAAATGATTCATCTCGGCAAGACCGTCAAGCATCGCGCGGCGAGCGCTTCGACTAACGCCTTGGGGATTACTCAGATATAACACCAGGTCGCCTGCACCGCGAAATGGTACACCCTGATATTTTCCGGGCAGGAACCCTGCGCCCCAGTAGTAATCATAAAACAGCTGCCCGCAGCTGCCCTGTCTGTCTTGTGAAGTCATCACGACAAACGACGGCAGGTCTTCGGCCATGGAACCCAGGCCATACGTCAGCCAAGCCCCGATGCTTGGTCGACCCGGCAAGTTGTGTCCGGTCATGAACTGGGTCACCGCCGGAGCATGATTAATTTGATCACTATGCATCGAACGCACAAAGCATAAATCGTCAACGATCTTCGCCGTGTGCGGCAGCAAATCGCTGACCCACATCCCTGATTCTCCGCGTTTGCTTCCATTCCACGCGGCTGCCATGCAGGGTTTGGATTTCTGTCCGGCGGTCATCGTCGTCTGACGCAGGCCCTGCAAGATGCTTTCAGGGACTTCTTCCCCCTGCATCTTTTTCAGTGTTGGTTTGTCATCGAACAGGTCGATGTGCGACGGGCCACCTGATTGCATCAGGTAAATGACTCGTTTCGCTGTGGGTGGAAAATGCGGCAACTCCATTCCGGTTTTCGTGCCCGCAACCGCATTTTCCGGTAACAAGCAGTGCAGGGCAGGGGCGCCAATCGACAGTGACAAACCGCCAAGGAACTGGCGACGATTCAAACTGAATGGGTTCATGGATTGGGTCCTGAAAAACGTTCCTATTTCGACATTGCCTCGTCCAGATTGAGGACCAGCAGACAAACCGTAGTCCAGGCAGCATGTTCATCCGGTTGGATCGTCTCGTCGTTCTCAGCTTCGCCGGTTGAAACGAACTCTTTGGCTTCTTCGATCTCTGCTGCAAAATGCTCTCGAGCCTGGTTAAGCGTGTTTTGCAGCGAGTCGATTTCACGTCGGTCGGGGTAGCGGGCGGTTGCGGTATAAAAAATGCGTTTGATGCGAGATTCGTCGTCGGAAAGCCCAGTCAGTCGAGTGGCCCAAACTCTGGCTGCTTCGATGTAGGTTATATCGTTGAGCATCGTCAATGCGTGCAACGGAGTGTTTGTGCGCCGTGGCCGAACCGAGCAACTTTGCCGGCTGGGGACGTCAAAAAAATTGGCCGGCGCGACGACTCGTCGCCAAACCGTATACAGACTGCGACGATAGAGCTTATCATCTTTGTCGCGCATGTAATGGTTTTTGTTCAAACTCATCTCTTCCCAAATGCCGCTGGGTTGGTAGGGAGCCACGGGCTGACCCCCGATTTTGGATACTAACAACCCCGAAAGGGCGAGCGCCTGATCGCGAAGCAGACGTGAATCAAGTCGCTGACGCGAGCCTCGCGATAGCCAGCGGTTATCCGGATCTCGTTCGATCACATGCGGGGCGACCTCTGCCGATTGCCGATAAGCCTGCGACAATACGATGCCTTCCAACAACGCTTTGAGATTCCAACCGCTCTCGCGAAATTCAACGGCCAACCAATCGAGCAACTCCGGATGGGTTGGCAATGCGCCCTGCTGGCCAAAGTCGTCAGGGGTCGAAACGAGCCCGCGCCCAAACATCAATTGCCAATAGCGGTTGACCGTCACACGGGACGTCAGCGGATGTTCCGGTGACACCAGCCACTTGGCCAGTGCCAAACGATCGGCTTTCATGCCTTCCGGCAACGGTGGCAGGAACGCAGGCACTTCCGGCATTACTTTTTTACCGGGCGTCTCATAATTGCCTCTTTGGAGTATGAATGTCTCACGCGACAGATCATCACGCATGATCATCACCAGGGGGATCTCCGCCTGAAATTCCGATTCGACTTTGGCTGCCGCGTCGATTGCTTCACGCAACGGTTTCCACCGTTTGTCTTGATTCAAGTAGAAGTCTGTCAACACCTTGGTTTCAAAGTTCTGGGGGTCGTCCAGCGGCGCTGTGTTAATATGTCGCCGGATGTAGTCCGGCTTGATGCGCTGTTCGGCAAGCTCTGGTTGGGCGCGAATCTCTGCGACCCATTTTATGAATTCGGGCTCAAATTCAGGTCTGGCGGCTTCAAGTTGACCTTTGGCTTTCTTCGTTTCGGCAGCCAGCCGTTCCAGCTGGGCCCTTTCCTGATCGCTGGCGATCGAGATGTACGGTTTGTCGATCATGTATTTTTTGGAATAGGCCTGGCCTTTCGATTTTGTGGAGAACTCTCTTGCGCCACCGCCAGTCTCATCCAATTGATTGAAGAACGCGTAGAATGAGTAATAGTCGCTTTGTTTAAGCGGGTCGAACTTGTGGTCATGGCACTGGCAACAGCCAACCGTTAGGCCCAGAAAAACAGTGCCTGTCGTTTCAATGCGATCAAATGCCGTCTTGGCCAGGTTTTCTGCCTGGATCGAACCTCCCTCCGCGTTAATCATATGGTTCCGGTTGAACGCGGTCGCAACCAACTGGTCCTGAGTTGGATCTTCCAGCAAGTCTCCAGCCAGTTGTTCGATGATGAACTGGTCATACGGCAGATTGTCGTTGAAGGCCCGCATGACCCAATCACGCCAGGGCCAATTCATTCGATAAGCGTCCTGTTGAAAGCCATTGGTGTCCGCGTAGCGAGCGACATCCAGCCAGTCCAGTGCCATACGTTCGCCAAAGTGCACGGAACCCAGTGCGCGTTCAACGGCGGCCATGAAAGCAGCTTCGCCATTGAGTTTCACGTCTTTCTCGAATGCTTCCAGCTCCTCCAGTCCCGGCGGCAATCCGGTAAGGTCGAGTGACATTCGCCTCAGCCATTTGGCGGGCGCGGCCGGTTTCGCAATCTTCAGCCCCTTGCCGACGAGCTCTCTGTTGATGAAATAGTCGATCGCTGAGGAAACCGAGTCGACACCACTTTTTCTTGCCTGTCGCTTGGGCGCGACGAAGGCCCAGTGATCTTCGTACAGGGCGCCTTGCTGGATCCACAGGCGAATCAAGTCAATCTGTTCCTTGGAAAGACGTTTCTTGCGTGAATCCGGCGGGGGCATTATCTCGCCTTCGTCGTCGCTCACAATTCGGAGGAGCAATTCCGAATCCTCAGGCGAGCCGGGTTCGATCACGTCTCTCGCACTTTCGGAGACATCCAATCGAAGTCCGGCTTCACGTTGCTGCTCGTCAAAGCCATGACAGAAATAACAATTCTCCGAGAGAATCGGGCGGATATCCCGATTGAACGAAACCTCTTGCGCCGAATTCTGATCAGTGAATCCTAAAACCAGCCAACCGATCAAAAGCAACTTTGCGGTTGTGGTATAATTTGACATAACGTTTGGTTCACAAATCCGGTGCACAGAACCGACAGGGAAACGAGAGGCGAGAGACGAATCGTGAGGTTTATACCCTAATCCTCGCAGGAATCCACCTGGGCGTCTTGTACGCCACGAAACTTCGTTTGGTACGTTTTGCCGATGATTGAGAAATTGACAGATACGCGGAAGACCGGTCGAGAGTTTCGTGAAGCCTTTTTCCGAAAACATCCTACCGCGGAAAGCGTGATTGGGTTGTTTGATCATCTGCCGTCGGTCTACTTTTACGCCAAAGACACCAAACACCGTTACGTCGGTATCAACCTCCCAACCTTAACGCACGTTTTTGGTTTGGCACACAAGGATGAATTGCTGGGCAAGACCGATAGCGAGTTTCAGCCGCCGGCGCTGGCCCAGGCATATCACGCCGAGGACCGTCGCGTGATGGAAGCGGGCCAGGCGATTTCCAACCAGGTCTGGCTGGTACCTCACGTCCGCGGAACGCCGCATTGGTACGTATCAACCAAGACCCCGCTGTTCGATCCCAATGGAAAAGTCATCGGAATCGCCGGCGTGATGTATCCGATTGAAACTCCGGAAGAGCAAGCGACCTATTTCCACGAGTTGCTACCAGTCGTCAGACATATCGACGAACACTACGGGCAAGCCATTTCGATGCAGGAAATGGCGGAGATGGCCAAACTTTCGGCCAGTCAGTTCAACCAGCGATTTCGAAAGATCCTGAGAATGTCGCCGACGGAATATGTTTTGTCCCGCCGCATCCAACACGCACAACAACTTTTGACCGAATCGTCCGAATCGATTTCCGACATTGCAGCCGCAGTTGGTTTTTACGACCAGAGCCATTTCACCAAACGCTTCCGCCGCATCACGGGACTTACACCGAACGCTTATCGGGCTCAATTCCGAAGCTGAGATGGAAGACCGAGTGACCGTTTTCTTTATCTAGAATCAGTCATTCGTTTCCTGTCGTTCACTGCAACCAACGCCGTTGGCGTAAACATCTTTGAGTGAACCTACCACGTCATTGAATACGACTGCGGGGCGGGGATCGGTTTCAATCGTTTTGATTTGAATGATTTGCAGGCGCAGTCCCTTCCTGTGGCGGGCGTAGATCCCGTGCGCCGGTGATTGCCCGACGAGCGTGTCTTTACTCAACCCGTCCGCTTTCGCACAAAGTCAACGACGGCAAACTCCGTCGAGTAGCTATGGGACGCTGGGATAACTCCCAGGATGTCGGAGGTCACGATGAATCATGAGGGAGCCTGTCGTTGCCGTTTGAGAGTCGAATTTCGGATGGGCTTGCTGCCAGAAGGGAAGTTATTCGCGTTTGGCGTCTGCAGGGTCTTCGTCGGGATTTTCGAATAGTGTGACCCGCTCACCGGCGGCCACATTCAAACGCGTGGTCTGCTTTCCGCTAGGCCAAGTGACATCGATGCGGTCGATTTTGTCAGCCTGGCCCATCCCAATATGAATCCATTTGCTATTCTGGCTGGATAGGCCTTCCCCGCAAGATAGTTGAAAAGCCCGGCGAGTCTTGCCCATCTTGACCAGTAACGGAGCCCCGTGAGGATCCCGGGAACTCCATTCCGTTTGCGAATCCGTTCCCTGGTGACCGCCAACCCAATTGACAAAAGCGGATTGGTTGGGCGTGTCGACGATTGCATTTTGCAGAATGCGAAACCTGGGCCGCTGAGCGGAATTCACGCCCATATCCAGTCGCCCGTCCTGGTCGATGTCGTGCCAGACAGGTTGGTAGGAGCTTCTCCACTGTTTCAGTGTGTTGTCAATTGGCGGCCGTTCCAAAACACCACCACGGTTCATCAACACGATACTAGGAGGTCCGCCGCGATCCAGGAATATATGAAGAACAGCCTGTTCATCAATTCGGGCATGGCCGTTTGTTACAAAAACGTCCAGCAATCCGTCGTTGTCAAGGTCGACAAGCCTGACGGCCCACGTCCAATCGAGACTGGTCATTCCCGCCATCGATGCCACTTCAAAAAATGGTCCGATTCGATTTTACTAAACAGAATGCGGATGCAAAATGTGAGTGCGTTCGTTTATCGATCGAGTTTCCCCACAGCGTGCGGGTCTCGCGTCCGTCAGGTTTGACCTGTTTGCTGGTTATTGCTCGGGTGACGGACGAACGGCAATCTGGCAGGAACAGTAAAACTCAGTCGCCGACCCATCAGCCGGTTGGAGGAGCAAAGGACGGACGAATAATCCGTCTTACCAATTGGCCAACGGCTGCACTATTTTTCCATTTGCTCAGGATTCTCGAAAGCCGATCGCAAACTGCGTATCCGAGCACGCCGGGTAATAGACTGACTCCGGTGAGGTAGGAAGCGTTTAATTGAATTGATCGCCGAACGGGACGGACAGCGGATGAAATGGATAGGAAACCAGAATTGCGAATCCGGCACCCAATACCAGTCCGACCAAGGGTAATATTGAACCAGATTGATTTTGCTCTTTGGTTGCTTCAACGAGATCTTCGCTGGCGCTCATATCGACTACCTCGGGGCACGAATTTCCAGACACTTCAAGCTGGGTCGAAAATTATGGACAACCAAGTGTTCTTGTCCTTACCACAGATTCCAATCGACTTTCGTTCGGAAGATAGTGATTGAATGGCCTGATACCGAAGATTTTCGTTCTTGTTTATGGGCGTTTTTTGGCGTGCTTTCGTGCCGCCGACACTGTCTTGAGGTGTTGCTAGCCGCGAAAGGTTTAGCTGTCGCAATAGCTTCCGTGTTTGAACGCCAGATGGTTTAAGGGTGTTGGCAGGCCAGTTGCCGGTACTTGAGGCTTCCGCGGGAAGCATGGAGCAAGTTTCGTTTTTCGAAGAAATCGACCAGGTAACCCAACTGATCTGACGCTCTTCCATCCAGTCGACCCAAGCAGTCCATTCCTGCATGTTGAGGGGGCCGTTACCGTTAGCGGCACAGCCACCGTATTCTGAAACGAAAAGTGGGAGGCCTTTGCTCAGTGCGTAATCCCCGCGGTCCCGCAGTTCTTGTTTGTGCGTGTCGGCGTAGAAGTGCAACGTGTACATAATGTTTTTTTCGCCGATGATTGGGTCATCGGCTGCAATGTGGACGTCTTGATCCCAGTGCGGGCTGCCGACCAGGATGATGTTGTCCGGGTCCACGGCACGGATGGCGTCAATCACTTTTTTAGAATAGCGTTTGACTTCCGGCCACGATGCGTTGACGGGCTCATTGTAGATCTCGTAAATGACATGGGGATGATTACCGAAGAGAGTTGCCATGCTGGTGAAAAATTCGACCGCTTCGTCGGTATGCCGGTGTGCGTTGTGGTCGTGCCAGTCGATGATGACGTAAATGTCATTGGCGATTGCGGCTTCGACCACCGTTTTCACGAGCTGTTGTGACCATTCGGGTTTGTCGAGATAGCTTCCTCGCGGTCCGACGCCCATGGCTGCTCGAATAACGGTGCATTTCCAGTCTTCGGCCAGCCAATCGACTGTGCCGGCGTTGTAATACTGGTGCCACCAGTTGTGCCAGCCATAACTGACACCCCGCAGGACGATGGGCTCGCCCCGAGCATCGACGAGTTTCGTTCCCCGCACAGAAAGCTGGCCATGCGAACCTACGAATGACTCCTCCGCCTTGATTTCATCGGTGTCGGTGGACACTCCCGCCAGATTTTCACTTGTTTTTAACGTTCCCTGATTTCCCAAATCTGCAACTTCGCGACTGAGTTCCTGGCACTGGCTGTTGCCTGACAAAGCTGTTGCCAGCGCCACGACAAAAATCCCAAGGCGAGCAAAGCTGGCCCGATGCGGATTCCTGGATTCAATTAGGGTGGTGTTGGTTTTTCGCGAAATTCTTGAGAAATGGCTCATGGAAATATTCCCTGCTGGTGAATGATTGAATTCGCATGATATGACTGAACGGGAGCATGGGTCGAACAAGAGATTGTTCGAACAACCATGATCAGTCTTTCGTGGCTTTCTGTACCAAGGAGCAGTTGGTGAACCAATAGACCCGGCCATCCTCGGTGCCAAGATCAGAGAAGTTGATCCGCGCATTGTCGTCGTCCCATGGCCCTTCGAATGTAAATTCCTTCTCTTTCCAGTCTTCGGAAAGATAGATTTCCTGTTCCGTTGAATGTTCCCAAGGTTCGTGATTCTGCATGCAGATCGTTTTAAAGGTGCCAGTGCTGTTGGACTTGGCCCAAAAAGTAAAAACGTAGGTCTTGCCTTTCTCGATCTTTAGTCCCGATTGATACATCTGTAGTTGCCACGGTTCGTCGGGTGCTTCGAGCACTTCGATACGCATCGCAGATTCGCCATGGGGGCCTTCGGGAACGATCTCGACCTTGGCAGTTTCCCCATCGCCCAATTCCACTTCCCAGTCGTCTTGACCCTTGGCGAAGCTGCCGTTGACCAACATTTCACTAGCGTCTCCCGCGGTCGTGGGAACTTCGGTGCGAGGTGCAGTTGCGGCGACACCACTGGCGCCAGAAACTTTGTAGCAAAGAATCTTGTCGTCTTCGCGCAGATAAAGCCGGCCATCGAGAATTACCGGGTGGGCCCAGCTAGGCCGATCGCCGCTCCCAGGCACTTTAAAACTTCCTACTTCCTGAAAGGAATCGGGATCTGCTTTGACGAGCGTCATCACGCCGTTGGAATAACGGATGTAGATATGCCCATCAGCTGCAACAACGCTGGCGGATTTTTTACCGGATCCTCGGGATTTCCATTTGATCTCGCCAGTCATCAACTCGGCACAAAACGGTGTTCCGCGATCGCCCGAATCCCCGTAAAGGAAATCGCCAACGAGGACGACACCCCCATGCTTGTTGCCCAAACTTGGCTTGAGTGGATAGACCTCCTGGATGCTGACGCCGGAGCCGTCCTCGGCTTGGCGTAGCAGCGCGCCACCCCGGTTGTACCCGACAGAGAAGAACACCAGGTCGTCACGCACGATGGGCGTGGGGACCACTGCCGTCGTCCTATCGATGTCGTAGGTCCAAAGCAGTTTTCCGTCCGAGGCGCGTACGCCCATTGCACCACTGCCGGTCGTTTGTACATAAACGCGAGTTGAACCGATGTCGGAGATCACTACGGACGCATGTCCCGCTCCCCGATCATTCGGACGCGGCGTGGACCAAATTTTTTCACCTGTCAGCTTGTTAAGCGCAACCATCGTGTTTTGGGGGCCGCCGGGCGTACAGATCAAATGGTCTCCGTCGATCAGAACCGACTCACTGTAACCCCACATTTCCGCTTTCTTGCCGCCGTATTTTTCTTTCAAGTCGACCTGCCACTGCTCAGCTCCGTCGGTGTTGACGCAAACCAATTTTCCTTCGGGAGTGATGACGTACACGCGATCACCGTCGACCGTCGGCGTACTGCGGGAGCTTTGCCAATCTGCCTGTCCGACGTTGAACGCGGGGCCTGTCTTGGCCTTCCAAATTTGCTTGCCTGTGGCCTGATCAAAACAGGTCAGGTACTCGTCCGTGTCGTTAGCACTTGAGAGCCCATCACCAAGCGTATAAAGTCGACCATCGAGAATCGCGACACTCGCGTAACCCCGGCCCGCGCCGGTAGCCTCCCAAACCAACTCAGGCCCAGCGGCGGGCCATTGTTTAAGCAACCCAGAGTCGGGAGCCACGTTCGTTCGATCAGCGCCGCGAAAGGTGGGCCAATCTTTGTCGTTTGCGATCAGTGGTGTCGCACTGACGCAAAACAACAATGCAGCGACGGAGTTGAAAAAATGAATGTGACGGCGCTTCATAGGTGGACTACCGGTTTGGGGAGGTGTGGACAAAATTTGATGCTCAGTTTATCAAATTATCGCTGTAACAGCGTGCTGGGTCTTGAACACATTGTGGCCCCGATTTGAACAAAACCGGCGTTCGAAGCCGACGTTTCCAAGAGCCTCAAACCGGTTGTTTTCTCGGTTGATTCAACAGGAGGCGCTTCGCGAGGTACCAGCGGATTCCACTTATGCGCCTGGGTCAAGATATTACCTGCGACACGCAGGCCGGACAAAATGGAGCAAAAAAGCCGGCACAGTGTTAGCCGTCTTGGACACGATCCGGCTAGTTTGCCACTTCAAAGCACTAGCGAAGAATCTTCAGCACGTAGGCATGTTCACACGGTTGCTTGTCGGGCAACGAAATCTCTAAACCCTCAAGTGTGCGATTCCACACTAGTATTCTGTCACAGTTCAATTTTCGGGTAGAGTCGTTTTAGCTTAACCCGAGCTTTTTCGTTTGTGAACTGCCAGTCGATTCCCTTTTGGCGTTTGTTTCGATCGGTTTTCCATGCCGTGGATCGCCTTTTAACTTCTTGCTCGTCACCGACCCGGTCGGTGAAACACTGGCGGGTTAGAACGCTCAGCTCGGGTTCAGCCATGTTTAACCAGCTACCATGCTTAGGAGTGTGGACCAGTTCGATTCGACTCATGATTCGGAACGCTTCTTCGGCACCGAACGCCTGATACAACGAGCCCAAGAAGTGCGTGTTGTTGGTGGAGACGCGCTTCTGCCGCTGAAGAACTGACAAGGGGCCATCGAGAGCTGCTTGCTTACGCCAGTTTTCCAGTGAACGCGTTGTCGTTGAGAACGCTTCTGCAATATCCTCGTCCCGCCAAGCTGGCCCAAACTCACCTTCATCACACATCAGCATGGCGTTGGCGCGTTGAACCTTCCAGGCAGCGATCTTCAACTGACCCCGTTTGCCTTGGGCGACAAGCTCAAGTTCCTTACGTTCATCCGCTGACGACTTTATTCGGTAGATTTTTCGGTTCGACATTGATCTTCCTTGATCACAGGATTTGATTTAGATTCTCAAATCCTATCCGAAAACTATGCCGTGACAGAATACTAGTAAGTAGTTCAGTTTCATCGCTGACCTCGATCTTTCGCTGCGATCTGCCAAATTCAGCTGCGAGCATCCTCCAACGTCGTCCGATAAATCCGTTCCGCGTTTTTATAGAACAGTTTTCGTTGATGCTCTTCGCTCTCGCCGGAGACTAGCTCTCGTGATGTTTCGACCCATGTTTTCAGGTCCGTCGTGAGCAGGCAGACGGGCCAATCACCACCCCAAACCACTCGATCCCAACCGAAACATTCGATGCAGTGTTCGACATACGGACGCACCGAATCAATGCGACAGCGGTTGGGAGCGCAGTACGCCAGTACGCCCGAGATCTTGCAGGCAACGTTGGGAAGATCTGAGAGAGCGCGGATATGTTCACGCCACGGTTCGATAGTTCCGGCGGCGATGTCGGGTACGCCACAATGATCCAGGACCAGCTGCGTGTCTTCACACTGTTTGGCCAACTTCAGCGCGACGGGTAATTGACTCGCCAGAAAACACAAGTCGAAAGCCAGATTCCAGTCCGCCAGTTTCTGAACGTTGCGGACAAAAACCGGCTGCTGTGAAACTTCGTCAGGAACCACATGCAAGATGCGACGCAGCCCCTTCAGATGTGGCCCGCGGATCGATTCAACCCATGCTTCGAATCCGGCTTCGTCCTCGGGTCGGCAATTCGCGATCACGCCGCGAATCATTGTCGCCGGATCGGCCGCCATTTCCAATACGCAGCGAGTTTCTTCGTGCCAGTTCGGGTCGTCCGGTGTGGTCTCCATAAAGAGTGTGCCAGCAATGCCGGTGCCGGCGGCCGCCTCCAGGTACGTGGCGTAGTCGAACCGCCGGTTTTCAAGCGGTCCCAGCCCCGAAGTCCAGGAATATTGCCAACGGTCAGTCATCAACATGTGCTGATGGGTGTCGAAGATTGGAATCTGCGTCATATTAAAAAACCCCTCACGTAAGGAACTCTCTACCTCAAAAACTTCGTGGTGATCGTTTCGTTTTGTTGGCCAATGGATGGCGAGCCAATCGGCGAAGACGGGCGTTGGCCATCAATCATGATCGGACATCTCGTCGTGGCGCAACTCGCACCGCTTTCACGCGTTACCGTCTGCAGCGTATCCACAGCCGCAAAGCCTTCATGCGAAAGCAGCCGATGCCAGTCAAGTACGTCGGCGCAACAGATGTCGGCGGCTTCCAGCACGGACCGCCAATCCGCCGTTGGCTGAGTTTTCAAGTGCCTCGCCAGAATGGCCTTGATCTCGTCCTTTTGGTCAAATCGGCTTGCCGGTTCAACATAGCGGTTCAATTCCGGGCATCGCAATACCTCACCCAGCTGTGGAATCGACCCCATGGCAAGGGCCAGATGGCCGTCCGCGGTTTCGTAAACACCGTACGGTGCTCCGATTCATAATCGAATCCCTTTCGTTCCATGACTCCCGGACAGAAGTTGTGCATGACGATGTCAGCCTTGGTGATCAATTCACGGACTTTTGCCGCGTCGGCGGGTTCCTTCAGGTCCGCAGCAAAGCTTTGGGGGTGACCAGCTGCTAACGAATCCATTTTTGAATCTGCTCGCTGGTTCATTTTTTTCGGTCGGTCGCATCCTTGAGGCGATCGCAGATCACGCTTAACACCTTTGTCCGGGCAAATAGCTTGTCGTTGGCTTCGATCAGGTGCCACGGTGCAAGCTCGGTGCTCGTGCGTTCGATCAATTCACATGTGGCGGCTTCATACGCATCCCATTTTTCTCGATTTCGCCAGTCTTCCGATGTGATTTTGTACTGTTTGTAACCCGTTACCTTCCGTTGCTCAAACCGCTTCAGCTGCTCGTCTTTGTCGATCGAGAGCCAGAACTTAACGACCAGGATTCCAAAATCCGCCAGCTCCTCTTCGAAGGAATTGATTTCGGCATAGGCTCTCTGCCAATCTTCGGGGCGACACAGCCCCTCCAGTCGTTCGACCAACACGCGACCGTACCACGACCGGTCGTAGATGCAGAAATGGCCTCGGCGTGGCAAGGTCCTCCAGAACCGCCACAGGTAGGGGCGCGTAAGTTCTTCATCCGTTGGAGCAGCTATCGAAATGGCCTGATAAAACCGGGCGTCCAGTGCCTGGACAACGCGGCGAATGCAACCGCCCTTGCCGGCGGCATCACTCCCCTCAAACACCAAGACCGCGGAGCATTTGGCACGGGTCATTTCGCGTGACAGCTTGCCCAGCCTCCCTTGCAGTTTCTGCAATCGTTGATCGTATTCCTTTCGCGTAATTGCTTTGGATTGATCCAGCGAATTGATGATGTTCGTGTGGGGCGGAACCGGCAGTGGATGTGGCTCGGCGTCCGGTGGTTTCGGGGCTTCGAGGCGATCATTGACCGTTTGAACCAGTTTCTGAGCGACGGTCATATGCCGGTGTCGTTTGTCCGCCGCCTCGATGATGGACCACGGAGCGTGACCGCTACTGGTTTGGCGAATCGCCCGCGACGAGACCTCGATGAATTTGTCATAGGATTTGAGGAGTTTCCAATCCTTCGAAGTTACCCGCCAGGAAAGATCGGGGTTTTTCTCCAAAGTTTTGAAGTTCTTGCGTTCCTGTTTCTTGGTGATGTGCAACCAGAACTTCAGCAGCAGAGTATTTTCGCTCACCAGCATTCGCTCGAATTCGGAGATTCGGTGCATGGCTCGGTCAAACTGAGCGTCGTTGAGGTTGCCTTTGATGCGGTCGATGATGGGCTGTGTATACCAGGAGCCGAAAAAGATGGCGATTTTGCCTTGCGGGGGCAGCCGGCGCCAAAATCGATACGGGATGGGTCTTTCCGTTTCTTCTTCTGTCGGTACACCGATGGCGTGCGTCTCGACCTGTCGCACATCCAGCCAGTTGAGTAGAAAGTTGACGGTCTCGCCTTTGCCAGCTCCTTCAACACCGGCGATGACCACGATCACCGCGACATCGGATTCCTTCAATCGAGCTTGGGCGTCCAATAGAGCCGACCGAACGGCCGGGGCTTTCTCGGCAAAAGCTGCTTTATCGAGCTTTCTGCCAACTTCAGCAGATTCAAACATGTGACAACTCCTGGAGAGTTCACAACCAAACGTTCGTATTCGTGACACGACGTGCTGGGTCCTGAACACAAACTTAATCAATGGCCAGGGGAGAACCAATCGTGCAACCTCAAGGGTTTTCATGCGTTCCAACCCTTGCCTTCCATTGTAAATGGTCCCACGGCAAATCACTTGAAGAAGTCGGCTTTGCAAATGAAGGCTGACGACCGAGCCGCGCTGCGCACCTGGCAGACGGATTATAGTCTTGGTGACGATTGTAGTGGCGCTACCGACTTGTTCCGACACAAACTTTGCCGAACAAAACGATCCGTGATACGATGAGATTTGGCCAATTCACCCTGGCCTTCGTGCCGCTTCGGCCAACCTGTTTTGAATTGAGATAACCAAAAAAATGCATTTGCATTTAGCAGCAAAACTCGCCTGGAGTAACACCACGGATAACTGGCCGCGCCTGGCCGTACGGTGTTCGGGGATTACGTTTGCGGTTGTGTTAATGTTCATGCAGAACGGATTCAGTGACGCCTTGTTCGACAGCAATGTCCGGATCATCGAAGAGAAGATCGACGCCGACATCGTAATCTACACCAAGTCTCGGTTCATGCTTTCGTCGGGCCAAACGATGCCGCTGGAACGGGTTGTTGCCGCCAGGAATTGTCCGGGAGTCGCCTCGGCTGAGCCCTTTTACATTGAAAACATGACATCCGAACTGCGCCCGGGCAAAAATCTTCAGAACATCGTCAAATCCTTCTGGCCGTCCAGGCGGATTCGGGTCATTTCTTTCGACATCCGCAGTGATTCGTTCGCAGGATTTGGCTTGCAGGATTATGCGGAGCAACTGGATATGCCTTTGACCGGTGCTGCCGATGTCAAGAGCAAGAACATGTTCATGTTTCCGAGTGACGATTCGATTTCAAATCAGTCCTTTGGCGAATTGGCTGGCAAACAAATCAGGCTTGTTGGTACGTTTGAGTTGGGCATGGATTTTTCGAATGATGGGAATCTGATCGTCAGCCCCCGGAACTTCGTCCGTTTTTTTTCGATGCGGGGTAATGGTGATCCCTTGGCATTGGTGGACTACTGCATCGTGAATTGCGATCCGGATGCCGATCCGAAACAGGTCGTGAAGGAACTGGAAAAAATCCTTGGCGAATCCGTGAAGGTCAAGTCGAAGGCGGAATTCCTACAACTCGAACGCAAATTTTGGAGAAAAAGTACGCCGGTCGGGTTGATATTTGCTTTCGGCAAATGGATCGGCTTCCTGGTGGGTGTGATCATCTGTTACCAGGTTTTGGCGACGGATATCGGAGACAATATGGGCGAATTCGCGACGATCAAAGCGATGGGTTACCCGCCGTCGTTTTTTGGCGCCGTTGTCGTCATTCAGGCGCTGCTACTGTCAGTGGCTTCTTTCATTCCGGGGGTCGTGATTTCGGCATTGACATTTGAGGCGATTAATTCGTTTGCCAAACTGGGCATGAGTCTTTTCGGCGTATGGAGAATCGGCACTGTCTTTTTGCTAACGGTCGCCATGTGCGTGATATCCGGACTGAGCGCGCTGAGAAAACTTCTTTCCGCTGATCCGGCAAGTCTATTTTGAGGATGGGAAATGATTCAATCTGCTGCCGCTGAAAGTGTAATTCAGATCAGTCATCTCAATCATTTTTTTGGCTCCGGCGATTCCAAGACACAGGCTTTGTTTGACAACAAGCTGAACATTAACCGCGGCGAGATCGTGATTATGACCGGACCCTCAGGGTCCGGCAAAACGACGTTGCTGACGTTAATCGGTACGTTGCGAACCGTCCAGAATGGAAGCCTCAAGGTGCTGGACCAGGAACTGAATGGCATGCCGCAAGACGAGTTGACCAAGTTGCGCAGGAATATCGGTTTCATTTTTCAGGCTCACAACTTGTTCGGATCATTGACCGCTGCCAAGAACGTACGCATGGCGACGGAGCTGGTGGGGATGTCGGGACCCGAGGTCAACTCAAAAATTAAGGGACTGTTAACCCGTTTGGGCCTGGGTGAACGCGTCCACTACAAACCGCAGTCGCTGTCGGGCGGCCAAAAACAGAGAGTGGCGATTGCCCGCGGACTGGTCCACAACCCAAGAATTGTGTTAGCGGATGAGCCCACGGCGGCACTCGATGAGGAATCCGGACGCGTGGTGGTTGACCTGTTCCGCGAAATGGCGGATCAGCACGGCTGTACTGTCTTAATCGTAACGCACGACAATCGAATCCTGGATGTCGCGGATCGCATTATCAATATGGTCGCCGGCCGGATCAAAGCCGATTCGGATGTTCGGGAGACCGAGCGGATCTGTGATTTTCTCAGGAAGACCAAGTTTTTCACCGATTTGACGCCGCGGACACTGACGGGGCTGGCACAGAACATCGAAATTCGGAAGTACGATGCCGGCGCCCGAATCGTGCAGCAAGGAGACGAAGGCCGTGAATTTTTCATGATCATGTCCGGGCAGGTCGATGTTGTTAAACAGGTCGGAGAGGCGGAGGAATTTGTCACCCAGTTAAAGGATGGAGATTTTTTCGGGGAGGTCGCTCTGATCAAGGACAAACCACGAAATGCGACGATTGTTGCCACTCAAGAAACCACCTGTTACGTGCTTGACCGGGAAGAATTCCGGGCGGTGATTGACTCCAGCGACTCGTTTGAATCGGAGGTTCGCAAGGCTCTGTTTGAAAGAAACTGATATCCGAAGGGACAACGAGAGAATGCGGATTGGCAACCATTCCGAAGTTTCGAAATCCAGTTGTCGCAACATGGAGCCATAACCGCTGGGAGTTCGGAGATTCCCGATGGCGAATTCGTATTGGACGCCGGTTGTCCTGAATGACAAATTGCTTTCTGCCGCGCTACTTTCGATCAAAGGTCCATTCGTAAGTTCCCCCGGCGCGTCCGGAGATGATTCGCTGAATAATTTCGTCAAGCATTAACAGGGTAGGGTGATCGGGATTCTCGAAGTCCAGCGACTCCTTGATCAAATCAGCGGCAACCGATAATTCACCACCCTCCAGTTTTCGCAGCGCATGCTCGAATTTCTCTTGCCGATTGGTTGCCAAAGTAGGATCGATGATTAACTGATACAACTCGATGGATTCCTGAATATTGACCACCCTCGCCCTACCGATTCGTCGCGCCCCAAAGTCGGCGGGGATCTGCTTGTGTGTCTGCGCTGTTATCAAAGCGTCTACTTTCAAATACTTGGTTAGCCCTTGAACGCGGCTGGCCCGATTGACGGTATCACCAAGAGGGCCGTATTTAAATTTTTGGGTCGAGCCGGTATTGCCCACAAAAGCGATCCCGGTGTTGATGCCGATTCCCACGCGTGTCTCGCTACCAATTTTCTGGAACCACTTTTTGTTGATCTCGGGCATCCTGGTGATCATCTCCCGAGCGCATTTGCAAGCCAACTCGGCGTGATTCGGTTGATTCTCGGGAGCGCCCCACATGGCAACAAGTTCATCACCGATATAGTCGACCAGGACGCCTTCGTGACTTAACACGACTTCGGAAAGTTGGCTTAAGACGTCCTGCACCCAAGCCGATGTGTCGCGAGGGGTGAGGTGTTCGCTGATCGAACTGAATTCGCGAATATCGCAAATCAAGACCGTAATGTCCCGCTCTTCGGCTTCCAGAAGTTCGTTACCGTGGATCAGTTTCTTGGCTAATGCAGGCGTAAAAAACTGTTCGAACTGGCCGGCTGTACGCTGATGTTCAATCCGGACCTTGGCGGCCGCGACGGAACAGGCGATTAATTCTACCAATTGAGCATGCAAGGCGTTGAATGGATTGGCTAGTGCCGGATCCTCAATTTTGCGATGGGCGTAAATCAGGGCCATGACGACGTCCCTGCCGTTCTCGATCGTTACCACCGGGGCAGCAACGTAAAACACGCTATCCTTCTTGCCGTTGCTATCGTTGTCTGACGAAAACTGCTCGACACCCCAGCAAACGAATCTCTCAAGTCGAACTTTATCGAGCACTTTTTTGACTGGCTTGATCGAGGTATCACCATAGGCTTCCGCCCAATCGTCGCCCTTCAACAGAGTCGCCCCATCGACTTGGATCAACTTTTTGACCGCGTTACATGCCAGTTCATACAACCCGGCTTCCGTAGTTGATTGTTGGAGCACGCTGATGATCCGTCCCAGGGTGGCGACCAGTTCGCCAGAATCCAATAATCCATCGCCGTCGGCAACGGCCGGTTTCTCATCCGCCGCCGGAACGGTCGGCAGATCCTGGTAGAATTTTGTCTGCGCGCTGAGCGTCTGAAAATTATTTTGGAATTCCAGTTCACAATTGCCGATGCGCAGTGTGAATGGCAAGTTGAAAACGTGGGGATCGGCATCTCCTGGCGGCAGTGGTTCCGAGTCGACCAGAACGCCGACTCCAGGTTTCAGATTTCGAACTGCGATCCTGCTGTCGGACCTAACCAATTCGACTTGTTCGCGCGAAACGTCGACTTGTTGGCGATGAGCAACGGCAAGCCGAGCGGATGTTTGATCAGCATGGATTTGAAACAACTCTTCATGCTGTTTCTGACGTCCAAGTATCAGGGGCTCAGGGCGATTCCAGTCGACGATTCCCGAATGATGACCTGAGGCGGAGAACCTGATTTGGATGGACGGAGTCATTGAATAGTCGCGACTGGTCGGTCGTTCCGCTCGTTTTGGTGCGAATGCGAAGTGGTTTCCGTTAAGTGAAGACTTGACTCAAGTTTATTGATTGTTGATCCCTGACACTTGTTCGGTGCCAAAATGCCGTTGGATTCGATATTCGTCTCCGTTGCTTTTTCGTTTCAAGACTGCCAATGCCGTTTCCAATTCTTCGGTTTTCCGCTGAGCTTGGAGCCCGATACAATAGGCCAACAGGGCTTCGAAATTCATGGCGGAGATCGTCTTTACATAGGCGTTTGATTGATCTCCCAGCTTTGTAAACTCAATTTCATGAGTGTTTAACAGTTGATTCAGCTTGTCGACGACTGACGCGTCCAGTGGTTTCCCGGAGACTTGACTGGCACGTAATTCTAACATCAGGCCGGCTGCTTTTCGGTTTTTATCATTTTGCTCAAGTTTGGACTCCTGGGCATCGGGGTACAGGTCTAGCACTTTGTCAGTGAATTCCTGGACATATTGGAAGTACTTTTCCTTTTCTGACTCAGCCGAATCCATGGCAGCAAACAGATAGAGTTCCGCGAACAGACTATAGAGTCCTGCCAAATCGGTGCGGTACCTTTTATCGCCCGTCCGTTGCCAAAGATCTTCGCGGATTTTCATGGATTTTTTCAGGTAACGATCCCCGACCAAATCTGCAAGTAAGGCATTCGTCGCGTCGGCATCCGCGCGCAACTCGCTAACGAGTTCTGATCGTTCGAATTTGTCTCCATTGTCGCGTGCGAGATTACCGAAGTTCCCCAACCCCCGCGCCAACTGAAACAGGTATTCGTCGCTGTCATCCAGTTCCTCAACCAGTTTTTGCCTCGCATTCAACGACTTTTGGTAGCTTTCAATCGAATTAATAATATCGAGCTGATATTTTTGCACGTCACCGAGGTAACCATATCCACGACCGATTTCGCGGTACACCAGCTTTTTGGTATCCAGGGTTGCGGTTTTATAATCTTCGCGCCGTGGCAGCGGTTCACGAAGGGCAATACTCTCGAGGAACTCAAGTTCTGACTTTTTGAGTTTTATTTTTACCGCGTCCGGGTTTTCTGGCTCAGCAGAGTCTGTCGAGCCACGAAATGTCAAATAGACCTCGCCTTTGAGGTGATGAGCTTCGGCGTGATTGATTCGATCCTCAATCGACTGGTTCATTTCGTCAATCGCCTTGAAGTAACCAATCGTTTTATCCAGTTCATTGACCACGGAATCAATATTCAGTTCGTCGGATGCGTCGGCCTGAAGCTTTTTGTACAACAGCCTGCCTTTCAAAAGGCCATAAACGGCTTGGCCTTTCGATTCGCCTCCAGAATGGCTTTCGGCGTTTTCTAAAAATTCGATCGCCGATTTAATATGCTCGTCGGGGGATTTATCGGCGGAATTGTTGTAGCGGAAATAGCTGATCAAAGCTTTGAGGCGATACGCATTGACCAATGTCTGTCCGTACACCTCCTGGCGTGTCTTCTTCCCGCTTGTCGTGTCATTCGAAATATTGTCGATGTAATAATTGGTAAACTCTTCCAACTCCGGAACAATGTTCGCGAACGCGAGCGTCGTTCCACCGGTTTCGTCTCGGGCAACGGGCTGGCAGATTTTCTCAACCAGTGAAAATGCCTGATTTCCCGTCGCCAGTAACTGGGCCGACTCAACTTCGTTTTGTAATTGGCGGTTTCGGTTGCCAACGATCAAAAAGATTCCCGTCACCAACATCGCAACCAGCAACGCGGCCGAAATGGTCGTCGTTTTGTGCCGCCGCGCCAGCCGAAACACCTTCTCGACTGCACCATCTGGCATCGCGGAGATTTCTTCGTCGCGCAGCCAGTGTTGGAGATCAGCGCCCAGGTCGTGTGCGGACTGATATCGTTCTGCCGGAGAGTGGGCAGTCGCTTTGGCACAGATGGCGTTGAGTCGGCTGGAAATCCTTGGCTCCAACTCGCGCGGATGAGGACAAACATCCGTTTCCCGACGTTGGCGATCAAATGGCGGTTGGCCCGTCAAAACCTGGTACAACGTCGTGCCAATGCAGTAGACATCGCTGGCCGGTGCCAGCGATTGTGGCCCGGATTTCGCGGTTTGTTCCGGGCTGGCAAATTCCCGGGTGCAGCTCCCGGTCGTCCAATCAGGCAGCTGAAGTTGTCGAGTTGTATCGGGTGGCAAATGCGAACCAGAATCGAATGTCGTCGCCGATCCCCAGTCCAGCACAAAAGTCGCGTTGTATGGGCCACATTTGATATTGGCCGGCTTGATGTCGCAATGCAACACGCCGCGGCTGTGTGAATAGTCGATCGTGTTGCAAACCGAAATAATACTCTCGATCAGCCTCTTGAATTCTTCGCTGGCAAAAGCGTTACCCTTTTTTTGGTTGTTGTGACGGCGATTGTGAAAACTGGCGATGCGTTTGTCCAGTGTTTCGCCACGAACCAGCCGCATGGCATAAAAAGGCCGCCCGCTTTCGGTGGGAACATCTTCTCGGGCCGCTTCGAACCCTTTGGAGTAGACGGCCACGATCCCCGGATGATCAAGATTCGCCGTGACGTAGGCTTCTTTCAGGAAGTGGGCTTTTTGGTTTAGGTCCTTGAGAAACTTGACGACGATATCACGACTTCCCAATCCCGTATCTTTGGCCTTGTGTAGCGCCCCTTGCCCTCCTTGCTGCCAGACTTTGGACTCGACCTGGTATTGGGTGGTTGCCGACAATTGGATGTTCGAGACTGTTTCTGCGGCAGGCGACGAGCTGGAGGATAGTATCAGATTCTCGAGGAAACCCTTCAATTGGGGAAATTGCTCGATTCGCGCCAGGCTATTGTAAGTCCATTCGCGCTCTTGGTAAAAACGAAACTCGATTTCCAGCAACATCTTTGCAACGCCGAGTTTGTATTCCTCGGGAGCTTCACCCACGAGTTCATCAAATCGGTTATTGCCATCGGCCAGCTCTGTTTGGAAATAGTCCTTTATCGTTTCGAGATTTTCAAAATCTCGCGGCGAATCCGTGCGTAAAGAAACTTTGTCCGTCAATTTTTTGCTCATTATCGGTACACCGATGTCTGATGGTTCGTAAGATCCTGCACCGCGAACGCGTCCACGCTTCCATGCCGCCAGGACTGCAATCGGAGCGCCAAAGGAAATCGTCTCGAAATTCTAT
The DNA here is from genome assembly GCA_942492215.1 of Pirellulaceae bacterium. Lineage (GTDB taxonomy): Bacteria > Planctomycetota > Planctomycetia > Pirellulales > Pirellulaceae > Mariniblastus. The sequence goes on along the minus strand of CALODY010000026.1, from coordinate 53,151 downwards.
TCTAACAGTAGGAAATGCCGTGTCATTATTTCATTTGGCAGGCAGAAGGTAATATTGAGATTCAAGGTTTAATTTAGATCGATCATGCCAGCTTCACGCTCTCATCGCCCCCAGACGAGGCATATTCAAAGACTTGCATTTCCCGTTCCTGATGCCAACGAAACAAGGATGGAGCGCGCAGCCCCGCGCGAGATCGCACGGTTGCGTCGAAACACCAGCGTTTCTCTAAACCGATGTGCGCTACTGGCATCAGATGCCGTCGGGTCGGTTGCTCGATCCAGTCGAGTAAACGGTCAAGCAAGGGGCACCTATCCAAGTGCGCGAACTGCAGAAACCACAGGCCATTCCGGTGATGCCAATGCTTTCACTGGACAGTGATCGCAGAACTGTCTTTCAAAACTTGAGGCACTGGGGGAAATTCGACACCGATCGGAATCTGGGGGAGAAAAATACAGGCTTCGGCGGGATCATACTGAGGGTCCAAATTGCGAACGAAGAACCAGTGGGAACTGAACTTTCCTGACGCTGGGACCGAAACGAGCCAAACGATTGCCAGGACGAAAGTGCGATGATATAGTGCCGAAGCAATTCTCAATCTTGACAATTGGTTTCACTTATGCCCGCTGCGACGTTCCATCTTCTTGTCGCAAACGGATTGTTAGAAAAATGGCCAGCGTCCATTCGGAAGTTCGAAATCGGAGAGCCTTCTAACAGGGATGCTTTTCGGGCTGGCGCCCTCGGCCCCGACATGGGCTACCTTGGTGGTTCCAAGTTCCTGTCAGATCTGGCCCATTACGTCCGAACGGGTGATCTTGCCCGCGCCCTGCTGACCGCTTCCAAAAACGAAAACGATGTCGCATTTGCCTGGGGTTGGGTCTCACATATTATTACCGATGTGATCGTTCATCCGCTGGTCAACGATGGGGTCGGACGATGGGCCAATCATGACGGCCCGATCAACTATGCCGAAGATCCCGTCTCCCATTTACGTTTGGAAATGGGAATCGACGGCCACTACCGACATCTGCTGGATATCGACAAAACCAAAGCCCTGTACTTCGAGCCACAAAATCCAATTGATACGGCGCTGCAATCAGTTTATGGTTCCGCAGTGGACCCCGTTGTTGTCCTTGACTGTCACCAAAAGACCGCGAATCGAAGTCGGCTGGCGTTGCTGGCCGCGGGTGTGATTGGAGACCAGCTAGGCAATGCACGCGATAATTGCAATGCGGGCTGGCGGGAAAAACTGGTTTTCCTATCGCTAAAATCTGTATCACTGGCTGTCCCCAAAACGTGGTTGTTTTCACTGACGCATCCATTGCGGCCAGACATGATTTTCGTGGAATCCATGGTTGCGGCTCACAACCAAATCCAAGAATGTTTCTTTGATGCCGTCAACGACCATCTTGAAAGCCTGCCGAACTACAACCTCGACCTGGGATTATTGGAAGCGGACTCAAGCGATTATGAGTTGGCTCGACAAACCTGGCAGCAACTTTCGGTAGCCGTCAGCAGCCAGTCAGGCCGTTGAAACACTCGCTCTCCGGCCCGTCGTTTTGGCAACCATTCGGCCGCAGCGGCAAGTGAGTCACGAGGGGTCGGCAAACTCGGCCACACCGAGATCCGCAACTCGCTTTTCTTTCCGGACCCAATCCACGACCGGAAGTGCTCCCGCTAGTCAGGTTCTGCGCTTTGAATCGTTTGTGGGGGCGCCGCGCGATCACCTATCTTTGCCCGTTCAATTCAACCGATTCTTTAACGGATACAAGGTTACGACTGGGAACGAGGTCAAACTGTGATTCTGCGAGCACCGTTGATCATCATTCTCTTTTGGCTGTCGACAGCGCAAAGTCAGGCCCAGATTCAGCAATTCGCAAATATCCACCGCCTGAATCGCCAACTCGCCGGTCACGTCGACGACTATACAAAGAATCATTGCCGGTTTCGCCGTATCAAGTCGGAACTTCTCGGGGCGCGACGCGACCTTTACGTTTACACACCTCCGGGGTACTGCCGTCGGCGGAGCTATCCCCTGGTTCTCTGGCTTCACGGTGCCTTCGGTGATGAACATGCTTTTTTTCGCAGTGCGCAAATCAAACACCTGGATCAACAGATCCGCTGCGGTCACCTGCCACCGATGATTGTCGTTTGTCCTGACGGAACGTGCACGGGTCGCAACTTCATCACTACCAAGCATTCTTTTTTCGTAAATAGTGAGCGGTGCGGATGCTTCGAAGACTACTTGATGAATGAAATTATGCCGTTCGTCGTTGGCCGTTATTCGATCGCTCCGGACCGTAATCGGCGCGCGGTGGTCGGTGTTTCCGGCGGCGGAATGGGTGCCATGAATTTGGCCATTCGCTACCGAGAATGCTTTGGTTCGGTGGCAACGTTAAGCGGTGCATTGAATCTGCGATATTACAATACGTGTCAGGACTATGCTCGCGATTTCGATCCACTGACATTTCGTTGGCGTGAACAATGGGACGCCAAGGAATCCATTGGCAAAATGGGTCCTTTATCATTAAAGGCGGGAACATTTATCACCCCCGTTTTCGGCGACGATCAATGTACGTTGGATCGTATCAAGCGGGATAATCCTGCCGACGTTCTGTTGCGATCGGACGTTGGTCCTGGTCAATTGAATATGCTGGTCTCCTATGGCTGCAAAGATGAATTCAATTTCGACTCGCAAGGTGCGTCGTTCGTGTGGCTGGCACGTCAGATGGGGCTCGATGTTGACGTCATGACTGACCCGGAAGGCGAACATGGCAAGGATTTCTTTTTGCCAATGCAATCTCGGGTCTACGAGTGGTTGGGCGAGAAGTTTCGTTAGGTTATTCGTCCAGCATGCCGAGGGCCAGATTCAGCTGAGGGGCAAACTCGGTTTGCTCAGAATCGCGACGCAGACTGAAGCAAACCTTGACGCATGGCGCCCGTCTGCCATTTGGCTTGTTCCAGTTCGACAAAAGCCTGCTCCCAGCTCAACCCGATTTCTTGACTGGCGCCGATTGCGGCGCGCCATTTTCGGTTCGCCGCAGGGATTTTCCCCGAGAGAGCAGCATAAATGCCTTGAAAATGGAGCAGTCGCGGTTTGCCGATCGGAAAGACGTTCGCATAGATTCTCAGCTGCCGCAGGATTCGGCGAGCGTTCCTGTTGGTGGTGGCGTCCATGGGACGACCGCGAAACGAATCAAACAATACTTCTGCAGCGCCGCTGATGCCTTCGAGTGCCGATGCGGTCGACGTCTTATTTTCTGACGCCAAAAATACGTCGTTGACGTACCGAATTGCTTCCTGTTTCATGTTCGAACGCCACAGGCATAACGCCAACAGTCCGGCATCACGAATCTGTTCCGTATGATTGACCGAGCCATCCAGAATCTGAAGCGCCAGACGCAATTCTGTTTCAGCCTCGGAGTATCTTCCCATCCGCAGCAATGCTTCACCACGTCCGCCATGGGCCCAGGCGCAGTGCAGATCATTGCGCCCCTCTCTGGCGACGTCCAGTACATTATCAAAAAACGTTCGTCCCTCCGCCAACTTGCCTTCAAAACAATGTTTCATGGCCAGCACCGTCAGGCTTTCCCCTCGGTCGCGAAAACAGTGGAGTTGTTCTCCAATTTGGACGCTTTCGCGGCCAAGTCTTTCTACTTCCGACCATCTTCCATGTGCCAAGCGATGCATATTGGTAACGTTCAGGACGTAAGCCAGCGAGGGCAAGTGCTGCACATGACGGGCGACCTGTTCCGCGATGGCAGCATACTTGTCGGCGGCTGGGACGCGTCGCAGCAATGACTTTACGATACACAGATCCGCGTAGGATCGGGCCAGTCCAGGAGAATCATCGATGCTTTCGTTGACCGTCAATGCGCGGAGGGCCCTGGCAGTTCCAATAACCAGGTCGTTGGAAAAATAATGAATCTGAGCCAGTCTTTGATTGGCCAGAGCGACACAGTGTTCGACGGCGCCAATTTTCGGTTCGTCGGACAGAGTATTTCTGGTGGGGCGACGCGACCTCATGCGGCGAAATTTCTGTTGCAAAATCATTCGCATCATGGCCAGTGCATTCCAAAAAACGCCTTGTGGGGGTGCGTTGTCCAACAGCCGCAACGTCGCCTCGAGCTGGATTCGGCTGGCTTCGACCTCGCCGGCCTGCATGAGCGATTCGCCGTAAAGCCGGCGGTAGTGAGCCTCCCATGCTTTGGCAGCTGGTGATTGATTCAGATCCGGTTCAGGAACGATATCGTCGGCAACGATATCGAGATCCTGGTCGCGTCCAGAATGATGCTTTATGGCTCTTCCAAAGTGATCGATCGCTTCTCTTGTTGCGCCCTGCCGTAACGCATACTCGCCCGCCAGTGCAAACGCCTTGGCTGCCTCGGGGAGTTGTCCTGATCTTTCAAAGTGCTGTCCGACGATGGCATGTCGGCTTTCGTCATGATTCGCTTTTTCACTGTACCACGTGGCCACGGAACCATGAAATTGGCGGCGTTGGGCGACAGGCAGTTGTTTGTAGGCGACTTGTTGAATGGCCAGGCTGGTGAACGTGTATCCCATACTGAGTTGATACACTTTTTTGTCGCCTGAGTCGTTTGAGTTGTCCTGGAAAAGTTTCGGGTACCAGTCGGAAGACAGGATCGCTTCATTGACAAAGGTTGAAACGATGTCGTGATGGCACAGATCGTTAATATAGTCGTGCAGATCGGCCGTGCGAATCGAAGCAGGGTAGATGGCGTCCAGCAGTTGGTACGGAAACTTCCGACCAATCACACTGGCCGTTTTGGCCGTCAATCGAACCGGCGGGGAAAGTTGATCGAGACGACCGGCAAGGACGTCGCGAATCGAGTGCGGGATGGCAACTTCTTCGCCGTGCTCCGGTTGCTTCAGTTGACAGACGCCTGACACGACCAGCAACTGATTTGACTCAACCAAATATTTGACCAGCTCATTGGCGAAAAACGGATTCCCTCCCGACCTAGTCCAAATATGATCCACCACGACTTCTTCGAGCTCGAAATTGCCGACCAGCTGCTTGATCAATGACTGAATTCCATTGCGGTCCAGAGGCCGCAGCGACAGGTTTCGGGTCCGGTCCGAGGATTTGATTGCCACATCGTGTTCTGACAAGGCTTCCTGGTGGGGACGCGTGATCAAAATGACGGTCAGACCAGTCAGGCGGTCAACGAGAGTTCGGACTAACTGCCACGACGCTTCGTCCATCCATTGAACATCGTCGAAGATCAAAACGTGAAGATCTCCATTGTCAATCGACCGCTGCAGGATCGAAGTCAACAATCGTTGAATGTTGTCAGTGCGTCGATTTCCGGTCAGTTGTTCAACGAATTCATTTTCCGGCAACTGCGTAGCCAGGATCGAATTCAACAAGGGTACAAGTTGCCGCAAATCATCCGGTAGAAAAGCCAACTGGCTCACGAGGGCTTGCTCAAGCCTGTCACTGCCAGACTCCCACCCCCGCAAGCCCAGAATGTTCGTAAGGATGGGCCGGAAAACGTAATACGGAGCAAAACGATCGATATTACTGGCTTCCGCGAGAATGGAAACCAATCCCGATTGAGCGGCATTTCGCATCAGCTGGCGAACGACGGCCGATTTTCCAATCCCCGGTTCGCCCTCAATCACGAGTGTTTTTGCTTTTGCTTTCGAGTCGGCGAGCATTTCTTGAAGGATCGACAGCTCGTTCTCGCGGCCAATCAGGTTTTCCGACTGACCGGCTGCGGAGTTCGGTAAGTTGGCACGAAATACCGCTACCGGTTGGTCATAGCTCTTGATCTTATGATTGGGTGCGCGGGAAAAGAGAATCCGTTCCGGGCACTCGCCATGAGTCTGTTCATCACAGAAAATTTCGCCCTGGGATGACTGCATCAAACGGGCTGCCAGGTTCACGACGTCGCCAAGAACGGTGAAGCAGCGACGGTGGGAGCTGCCCAAGGGTCCGCAGAAAACATCTCCCGTCGCAATGCCCACGGAGCACATGATCTGTTGGTCGCGGAAATCCTCGACGATTGCTTGTGCGGCACGCACGGCACGATGTGCCTGGTTTTCTGGGCTGTTAGGCGGGATCCCAAAACAGACGATTGCCAATGTGCCTTTGTCATCGGCCAAGAAGTGGATAACCGAGCCATCGAATTTTCTGGTGAGTCCCTGAACCTGTCTGGCGGCTTCGCAGATCTTAGGTCCGCAATCCAACGTGTCGGATGGCAACTGATCAAACCGGAAAAACGCGACCGAAACGCGGCGCAGTTCGGCCAGCCAATCAGTTTGACCGACGTCAATCCGTGACACGACGGCCGGTGGGACGAACTGTCTCAATTGATGGATCGCGGACCTTGGCACTTGTACGTCGGCAAGCGGGATGATCTTTGGCAGCTCTCGCAATCCACGCAGTCGAAAAACGCCGGCCACCCCGTCCGTGATCGCGGTACTGCCCAAAATGGCCATCGTCTCCGGCGATAACATGACGTCTCCGGGTCGCGCCATTTTGTCCGCCTCACGAACCTGACGTAACGGAGGGCCAATCAGCATCATTTGTCGATTGAGTTCGTCCCCCACGGCGACGGATGAGAGTTGGCCGACCCCGATGCTGACGCGGATTGAAAGTCGAGTGTCTTCGGAAACAGGATAGTTGCTCAACTGTTCCGTAATCGTAAGGCCGCAATTTGCAGCCCGATGGGCGACGGAATAGACATCGTCACCACGCAGTTGCGTCAGAACCGCATCACCGGCGAAGGAGACGATGTCTGCCCCATGACTGTCGAGCACCCGAATCAACTGATCAAAGTAGGTGTTCAGGAGCGAGGTCAACTCTTCGGCACCCTCGGCTCCACGTTTGGCGAATCGCCGAGCCAATAAGCTGAACCCGGAAATGTCAGCAAAAAGGAATGCCGACCCTTGGGGGTGCTCGAAGTCGGCCATCGTGTCCGCAGCTTCATGCGCGACATATCGTTTGATCGTCTGCGAGACAAAAACCTCGATCAGTTCCTGGTTGGTTCGCACCGCCATCGATTCTTCAGCAATATGACCAGTAAAAACGCCAGGCTTAAGATAGCCGTGAATTTGCGCGCGTGCCACCGAAACGATGCCAAAAATATATCGCTTCGTTCCATCTGGCAAATTGCGGCAGCATCAACCGCCTTGCAACGGTAAGCATGAGTTACATTCAAACCAAAAAGTCAGTAGGGCTCAATCGCACCGCGGATGAATGCGTTCGGACAGCACCTGCTCCGTGTTGACAACCGGGACCCAATTTGAATCATGTAGCGTATCCCACGTCATGATCACGAATCAGCGTCGCCTCCTTCCGTGCCAGGAAGTAAAAAACATAAAGAGAGTTGTAGCAGCAATGAACCGAATGTCCTTGTATTATTTTCCCAGTTGCCCGTTCTGTGTGAAAGTTCTCCATGCGATTGCCGATTTGGGCATTGAAGGAATTGAGTTGCGGGACAAAAACGTTCACTCCGAGTATGCGGAGGAGTTGAGACTGGCGACTGGTACGCAAATGGTCCCCTGTCTGCGTGTCGAATCAGGTGAAGGTGATCAATGGATCCATGAATCCGATGCAATCGTCTCGTATTTGCGAGCCATATAACTGGAAACTCCGATTTCGTTCCACGATTGCCGACCCGGCGGTTCTTGCGGTAACCTTCGGCAGGAGGAGGGGCGGGGGAGTTCGACCATTGAGCATGTGAATGATGGCGCAAGGCGCTGATTTCACGACTCAGTCCACGCGCGTCTCAACCGACGTCCAATCAGGTATCTAGATTCTTCAAGAACTGCTCGGCATTTTCGAGATGACGACTTCGCTTTTTGGAATCCATTTTTTTGGCCATGCTGCACATCATTGCCCAACGTGGGTTTTTGGCAAGTTCATCCGAGTGGTGCCAAATCCAACGCCAGTACAATCCATCCCAAGTGTCACACCAATCTGCTTTCGCGTAGTTGCTCATCTTTCGTACATAAGACGAGCCGGAGAAGTAGGGTTTGGTCGTAATCATGCCGCCATCGGCGTGTTGGCTCATCGCATAAACATTGGGGACCATGACCCAGTCATAGCTGTCGACAAACATTTCCATGAACCAGTTGTAGATTTCGTCGGGATCGAATTCACACAGGAACATGAATCCCCCCAGCACCATCAGTCGTTCTATGTGGTGACAGTACCCTGTGTTTAAAACGCGTTGGATAGTGTCGTCGATAGGCAGAATTCCCGTCGTCCCGTCATAAAAACAGCTAGGGATTTTACGAACATGATTCCAATGGTTGGTGGTTCGCATGGTGACACCGAGGTCACAATAGGTCGCGCGCATGAATTCACGCCAACCGATAATTTGCCGTACAAAACCCTCCAGAGAGTTGATCGGTATTTCGTTTTTTTCCGCAAAACCCAGGGTGGCTTTCAGGACTTGATCGGGCGTCAGCAAGCCAATGTTCAAGCAGGGTGTCAGTATGCTGTGCCACAACCACGACTCGGATTCGACAATGGCATCTTCATAGTCGCCAAACATCTCAAAGCGATTCTTCAGGAAATGTCTGAGCCACTTTGTGGCGACTTTGTGCGAGGCCGGATACCAAAGCTGATCGAGGCTGCCGGGATTGGCCGCAAAATGTTTGTTGACATATCCACGGGCCGCTTCATCGATCGCGTCATGTTTGATTTTCATCAGGGTGGGAATTTTGCCAAGCAGCTGTTTGGGAACCTTCTTGCGGTTTTCATCGTCAAAACTCCATTTTCCGCCGAACGGTTGATCGTTCTCCATCAGCACATCCAGACGACGGCGTTGCCATTTATAGAAGTCTGCCATGAACCAGCGATTCTTGCCGGCGCGATACTCGACGTTTTCCGAAATGTGATTGATGAAACCCGGTGTTGGCAAGTAATCAAGTTCGAGGTTCAGGTCGCGAGCAATTTTTGTCAATCTTGACTCGAGGATAAAGTCGGTGGGTTCACACGCTGTAAACTTTTCCGGCTTCGATTTCTTTGGCTTGCAAAGTTTGGTAAGGTGTTTTCTCAACGAGTCCGAAGTCGAATCGTATTCACAGTAGACTGTTTCGAATCCTTGCTCAATGAGAAGTGATTCGTAACGCTTCATGGTTGCACGATGTAGCCACAGCTTTTGCTTGTGAAATTTTAACGGGTAGCGGTGATCCCCGAAAAAGAGGCTGTCTTCAATCAATACCACTCGAGTCGGCTTGAGTTTGAACCCGGGGTGATGAGCAAAGAGCTGATGCGGAAAAACGAGGAGGTCCAAGGCAATGTCATTTCAATTAAATTTGGAACATAAAGTCGGATCGTTTCGCAAGTTTGCAAATGTTGATCCGATTGGATCTGCAAAAGCCGGACCGTGTAGTGATTGATCCTGTTAACCGATTGATAAAAAATCGGCATAAGCAGCACGGTCGTGAGTCGATAACCAGTTTCTTTCTTAATGGATTCTAATGAAATCTCTCGTCTTGTTTCGGCGCGACCTGAGGGTCACGGACAATCACGCCCTGTTTTACGCGGCTCGAGAGTCCCAAGCGGGCGTGATCGCGTTGTTTATCGTCACCCCTCAGCAGTGGAAGGAACACGACGATGCGGATTGTAAGGTGAAGTTCTGGTTGGACAATCTCTCAGCATTATCCATGGAACTTGCGAAGTTAAACATTCCTCTTTGCGTCGAATCCTGCGACTCGTTTACGGAAGTTCCCGAAACTGTCGTTGAATTTGCAAGGCGAAACGATTGTTCGGCGGTCTATCTGAATCGGGAATACGAAGTCAATGAGCAGCGTCGCGATGTGGGTATTGGCACCGCTTGCGAGGCAGCCGATATCGCCGTCCGTCGTTTTCACGATCGTGTGGTCGTGCCCCCGCGCGAAATCGAGACCAAGGAAGGGAAGTTCTATTCGGTGTTTACACCGTATCGGAGAGTTTGGGACACGAAAGCACTCGAATTTTTGGAGGTGCTTCCCAAACCGGCGAAGCAAAAAAAACTGGATATTAAGGCAACGAAAATTCCAAACCGAGTAGCTGGATTCGATTGGTCCGACTTTCGGCCAGATCTCTGGCCTGCCAGTGAGGACGAGGCGAAAAATCGGCTGCTTTGCTTTGCCGACCGTATCTCCGGCTATCACGAGGCGCGAGATATTCCGTCGATCAACGGAACCAGCCAAATTTCACCTTACCTGGCGGCAGGAGTGATCTCTCCCCGACAGTGTCTGGCTGCAGCGGTCCAGGTCAATCGAGGAAAAATCGTCGGCGATGGGGGAGCCACCACTTGGGTCTCCGAGTTGACTTGGCGGGACTTCTATACGCATGTCCTGGTTGCCTGTCCCCGTGTGTCGATGCACCAGCCCTTCAAGCTGAAAACCAATGCCTTGAAATGGCGTGAAGACGAAAGCGAATTCCAGGCTTGGGCCGATGGCCAAACGGGGTACCCGATCGTCGATGCCGGCATGCGGCAGCTGAACCGAACGGGCTGGATGCATAATCGGTTACGGATGGTCACGGCCATGTTCTTGACGAAGAACCTACTGATTGATTGGCGCTGGGGGGAGCGATATTTCATGCAGAAACTGATTGATGGCGACCTGGCCGCCAATAACGGTGGTTGGCAATGGTCGGCTTCCACGGGGACCGATGCCGTACCTTACTTTCGAATTTTCAATCCATTCAGTCAAAGCAAGCGATTTGATTCCAACGGATCGTTCATCAAAAAAATGTGCCCCGAACTCGCAGACGTGCCTGTGTCATCGCTGCACGATCCTAAAAAGCTTTCCGCGTCGATCGAGGAGTTGCAGTTGGAATATCCAAAGTACGTGGTCGACTACAAAGCGGGACGCGAGAGGGCACTGAAAGCCTTCAAGTCACTCGGGTAGTAATACCGCGCTTCGCCGACGGAATGGAAAAGGACAGATGGGGAATCAAGTCGATGGCGCATGGGACTTTTGTTCGGTTGCCTGTGATTTTCGCTGCTCATTGCCATCGCAAACGTTCAATCGCGTTAGGCCATCAAAAAACGCAAACTTTGTTCCGCTTGTTGGCGTTTACCGGCGTCTTCGATAAATCGAATGATGGTGTGAAATCCGTACAGCGTTTTGATTCGATGTGTCAGCCGCGCCTGTTCGCGAAACAGGTCAGCCTGCCAATACCGGGCTTCGCGAGGGTCCGCCTGGGAAGGCTTCAAAAGACCCAGCTCTGCCCTCATGTCTGGCAACGTGTTCCACAACCGAACGTGTTGATGATGGGCCGCGAGCGCTTGTTGGGCAATATCTCGATAGCCGAAACGATCGAGTTCCGTGATCGCGGCTGCGTGGTTGATCACGTGCCACATGCCTCCAAATCCCTGGCGGCGCACGTCCACGGATTGAATCAACTGATCGATGACGACATTCACCATTTCTTGCAAGGATTTGTACATGGGGAAATCGGTCGATTCGTCGAGTACGACTTTCTCTCCTGCAACCCAACCTTTTTGCTTGCCGTAATAACCTCGGCCCGCAGTGGCACCATTAAAACCTCGGATCAGTTTTTCAATACCACTGACCATCTCGGGTGATGCGAAATCGGGGTGATCGTGCAACGCCCGAACTGCGATACTTGCAAAAATCACGTTGTGCCCGGACTGACGAGTCTTGTCTACGTTTGCGGCGAGTGCCTGGACAATCTTGGGGATGAGTTGTTCCTGGGGTGGCTGTTGTTCGAATTCCTCGAAAAGCTGTGGCAAACTGAGACCTGCCTTTTGGGGATCAAACCAGAACGCCTCTTCGCCGCGAATGATCCGATCGAGTTCTTTTTCCACGCCGCGATAGACTTCGTCATCAAGTTCGCTGAGGTCTTCACCCCAGAAATATCCGGCGATGACCGCCGCACCCAAATGCCCGGCCATCGTGTTGGCTTTGTGCGCATTGGCTAATCCGCAAAGGCCTTTGAACAGGTATTTAAAATCAACCATTGCAGTCTCGGTGAGAAGTGACGACTTGCGACGCGGATCGCAAAAAACAAAACGCATTACGGCTGAGAAACCATCGTCCAAATAGATTCTATGCCCGGATGCTTTAGACAACAAACGCGCCACACATTGAGATTGCCAGTTACAATAGAACGACAAAGTGTGGCGTGTCACGCAAGAGTTACCAATCAGCCCAATGGCCAAGCGAAAACCTGAAATCAGGATGAGGAGTTACGGCATCTACACGCAGTGGGACGCCGGCTCGAAAGAGCTTCCGCGAATTGCCGAATTCACAACGCGCGTTCCAGCCAAAATCGACATTGAATTTGGATTCATCGTCAACATCCAACGAGCCAAGAACCAGCAGTTGGAATACTGTATTTACCACCCCGATATTCCTGATGAAGACGGCGTTCCGCGACCGCCGTTTGACGGAATGGTCTATATCAAAACCAACGACTGGAATTTCTATCTGGGTGATCGAATTTGGCAGCCGATCGAGAACAAGCTGGGTCCATGGCGAATGACTTTGGAGCTGGAAAACGAGATCGTCGCCGAAAAGACGTTTGAGGTCGTACTTGCGGCAGACCTAAATCTGGCCGAATGATTGGCGGTGTAACCCGGACGACCGGCAAGTGTTTGTGACGCCCGCTTCCGCTCTGTCGGTGCGCCAGGTTTTCTCACAATTGGCCGAAAACGCGTGATAAAGTTGTGGGTACCCGTTATGAGTTTCATTAAGGGACCACTGGTCGATGTTAACCGTAGCAATTTCTTCCGCTTCATCCGGGATTCATCAAAACCTCCAACGCTACGCTGCGGCGGCGGATCGAATCACGGATCCAGATTCGAACGCTGGTATCGACGAAATCGTCGCAATGAAGCGAGCGGAGCAGGGCATCCTAGTCAACGCCGCAGTCATCAAGACGACGGACAAGTTAACCGGCATTTTTGTCGACATGATTGTCTAACGGTTACCGGCGAGTCCAGATCTACTTACTCTTAATCAACGGTTCTCGTCCGAGATCAGGCCACATCTGCTGTCTTGATTGGTGTCCCCGATCAGCCGTTTCACAGTGCGTAATGCCGTGCATCCGCTTCGTATGCCGTACTGCTTGCCGTGCTGGGTTAGGCTCCGGGCGATTCAAGGCGGCGATCAACTGCATCTGTCCGGCGATCAACTGCATCTGTCAGCCGGTATCCAGCTGTTTTAGAATTGGTGCGTCGCAGAATGGTCCGCAGTTGAGGAGCGACACTCGTTTGCTTCGGGCTGAATCCATGAGTAAGAGATCGAGACTTCGAATGAAAACAATGTCAACGACGGGTCCTGGGAACTTGCTGAAAACGTTTTGGAATTTGACTGCCGGGGCGATGTTCTTCGTCGTGCTCGCTTTCATCACTGACGTTGGATTGGCACAACCTATCTGTCTCCATCCCGAGAACCCACGTTGGTTTCAGTGGCGAGGCCGAACCGTCGCGATGATCACCAGCGCCGAACATTATGGGGCCGTGCTCAATCTCGATTTTGATTTTGAGAAATACCTTGAGACTCTGCAGCGAGACGGAATGAACTATACGCGAGTCTTCACCGGCAGCTACGTTGAGCCGCCGGGAGCGTTTGGGATTGAGCAAAACACGCTGGCCCCAGCGAACGGGCGCTTCCTCGCGCCATGGCCTCGTAGTGGTCAATCGGGCTATGCGGGCGGTGGTAACAAGTTTGATTTGGGGAACTTCAGCGCGGAGTATCTGACTCGCCTCAAGGATTTCATTCGGAAAGCGGACGAGTGTGACGTCGTTGTCGAACTAACTTTTTTTTGTTCCACGTACGGTGAGCCCCAATGGAAAATGCATCCGCTCAACCCTGACAACAACATCCAGGGATTCAAAGTTCAACAATGGCGTAAAATCAATACTACCTTAAACGATCCCAGGATTCGCAAGGTTCAGGTGCAGTTGGTCCGGAAACTCGTGCAAGAATTGAATGAATTCGACAACTTGATCTATGAGATTCAGAATGAACCTTGGGCCGACAATCACACGATGGGGGATGTCATCAATCCCTACATGACCGATCATGCCAAATGGCCGAACGCGATCGAGATCGTGTTGCCCGAATCGGTTGCCTGGCAAATTGAAATGGCCGACGCGATAGTTGATGAGGAAAAAGCGTTGCCCCAAGAACACCTGATCGCGCAAAACATCGCCAATTTTCGATTGCCCGTGAGCAAGGCAGACCTGGTGCCGGCTGCTTCGATTTTGAATTTTCATTACGCTTATCCGGAAGTGGTAGACTGGAACCGGGGTTGGGATCGCGCGATCGGATACGACGAAACGGGTTTCGCGGGCCGCGATGACCAAACCTATCGACGACAAGCCTGGAATTTTGTCATGAGTGGCGGGGCGTTATTCAACAATCTCGATTACTCGTTCACGGTCGCCAACGAAGACGGGAACCACATTAAAAACCAGGCGCCAGGCGGTGGTAGCCCCGAATTGCGAAAACAGCTGCGGGTCCTGTCCGATTTTCTGCACAGTTTTGAATTGGAAAAACTCAATCCTGATCCACGGGTAGTTCATCATGCCCCAGGAGTGGTTGCCCGATGCCTGAGCGACCCCGGCAATCAGTACGCGATCTACCTGCAGGGGAAGACTCCGACTCATGTTGAGTTGAATCTCAATCCTTCCAACTATTTCGTTTCCTGGATCGATACGGTGACTGGAAAATCTGTCGGTCAGGCCCCAATGACCGTTGATCATCAACCCGCAATACTGCCATGCCCAGTTTCGCGTAATGAAATTGCATTAAAGATCCACCGAGTTCAGGATTGAAACTGGCCGGCGGTTCGTCGGGTACGTTACAGATTCAGGTAGTCAGGAATTGAGATGAAACTGGTAATCAACGGGCTATCCAAGACCTATCGTAACGGCGTCAAAGCCCTGGATGACGTTTCTTTAACGATTGAAAGCGGGATGTTTGGTTTGCTGGGTCCCAACGGTGCCGGCAAATCAACGTTGATGCGAACGGTAGCGACGCTTCAGGAGCCGGATCAGGGAACCGTCTTCCTTGACGACCTTGATGTCCTCAGGGAAAAAGACGACGTGCGAAGATTTTTGGGTTATTTGCCCCAGGAGTTCGGTGTGTACCCGAAAACTTCTGCCGGGGCGATGCTGAATCATATTGCCATGCTCAAAGGCGTAACCCATCGTGGCGAGCGTCATGAAGTTGTGGGGGCCATGCTGCAACGCGTCAATCTTTATCAACACCGTTACAAGAACATTTCCGGGTTCTCTGGAGGCATGAAACAACGCTTTGGAATCGCGCAAGCCCTATTGTGCGGTCCGAAACTACTGATCGTGGATGAGCCAACTGCCGGACTGGATCCCAACGAGCGAAACCGTTTTTATAACTTGCTGGCCGAGGTCGGTGAAAACACCATCGTGATACTTTCGACTCACATTGTTCAGGATGTCAAAGAGTTGTGCTCCCAGATGGCGATTCTCAACGAGGGCCGAGTCGTCTATTCCGGGGGGCCGGCGGAGGCGGTTCAACGATTGGAAGGCCGGATCTGGGAACGATCGGTTTGGCCTTTCTGTTAGCGGCCTATTTCAAGTTTTCGTTCACCTCCCGACCTGGTTGGATCGCCCAGCTTTCAAGCCTGGTCAAATCATCTCTCGCCGAGTCTTTTATGACTCCGTTCCACACCAGCCAGCTGCCGGTCGTGCAACAGAGATTTAGCCTGAGTTCCCGAGTCAGGCAATTAATTCGGTTCACCAGGATGGAACTCTGGGAAACGCTTAAGAGTCCGGTTTTTATTTGTTTGTCGATTGGTGTAGTGCTCAGCGTTGCCGCCAGTCTTTCGGTCCGATCGACAGAAGGATTTGGCCTGAGTTCCTTGCCTGTCACATTCAGCATGGTCGAGATGATTCGTGAAGCGCTGGTTCAATTTCAAATCGTTTTGATCACTTTCTATGCGGGCGTCTTTGTTTGGAAAGAACGCGATTCACAGCTGGATGAGATCTTCGATTCGCTCCCTATTCCGACGTGGTTGCCTTTTGTCAGTAAATTGATCGCGTTGACCGTGGTTGTCGTCTCAGTGATTGTTGTTGGAATTTGTTGCGGCCTGATCTATCAGTTGTATTCGGGATTTCTGGACTTCCGTGTGGGTGTCTATGTTGAAGAGTTGTTGTTGATCGACATGGTGTCGATGGGGTGCCTGATCGTGTTGGCATTTCTTTGTCATGTTGTTTCGCCCAATAAATACATTGGATACTTCCTATTCATCGCGCTCGTGATCGTCAACATGTTGGCTTGGCCCCTGCTGGGTATCGAGTCAAGAATGGTTCAGTTCGGTAACCTGCCGAAATACACTTATTCCGATTTGTTTGGGCGGCAACCCTATGCGTCGGCCATCCGCTGGTTCGCACTGTATTGGGGATTGTTGGCCGGACTGTTGGCGATTGTCGCCGTTTTGCTTTGGCCGCGGGGGCGCGAGAAGGGTTTGGGCAGTCGGTTGCGAATCGAATTGAAACCATGACGAAAACGCGTGTTGTCCTCCCGCAGTGATTTGACGGTTTGACAAAAAACGGGCGGAGATCGATTTCTGCAACAATCTTTCAGCCTGATGTCGGTCGCGTGTCAAAAACAAGTCTCCACGAACAACCAACGCAAGTTTCCCTATCGCGCCCCTCTCTCCGCCAGTCAAAATTTGGCAATGTGATGCAACGCATGATAAAACGTAGCTATGGTTTCGTGGTCGATCGAAATCAGTGAACGAACACGAGAGGGCGATGGGAAGTGGGAACGTCGGAACGGGAAAACGAACTCGAAGCGGAAATCGTCCAACTCAAGGCGGAAATCAGTGATTTGATGAAGCGAGTTCGCTGGCCCGTAACCGGGGAGACCGTGCGGGCGCCCGAAGCCTTTCGCCCGTTTTTTGAGGTCGCGCAGGAAACGGTTCGTAGGTTTTTCTCCCGGATCCGAACCGATCCGACGCAAGCGACGATTGAGATCAGCGGTGAGCGTTACGTCTTGTTGCGGGCTTCTTCGCTGTCCGTTGACTTTCTGAAGACGATCAAGCACCTGTATGCGGATTACGGCGAGGAACAGGCAATTGCCATTGGGCGTAACTTTCTGTTTGATATTTCGCACCTGATCGGCATGGAGGATGCCAAGAATTTTCACAAGAAGATGCAAGTTACCGATCCGATCGCCAAGCTCGCGGCAGGACCCGTGCATTTTGCCTATTCGGGGTGGGCGTTTGTCGATATCAGTCCGGAAAGCGATCCCCAACCCAACGAAAACTACTTCCTGAAGTACGATCATCCGTTTTCTTTCGAAGCGGATTCGTGGATCAAGGCAGGGCAGGAATCGAAGTACCCCGTTTGTATCATGAACAGCGGCTATTCATCCGGCTGGTGCGAAGAGAGTTTTGGCATTCCGTTGACTTCCGTGGAATTGACGTGCAAAGCGGCCGGGGATGCAAGCTGCACGTTCATCATGGCACCTCCCGACAAAATCGAGGAACATCTGGGCAGGTTGATGCAAAACCAAAACCAGCGACGATCTTCCCTCAAGATTCCGAGTTTTTTTGAGCGGAAGAAAGTCGAAGAAGAAATGAAAGCCGCCCGCCAAAAAGCGGAGGAGTCTGACCGCATGAAGTCAGAGTTTCTCGCCAACATGAGCCACGAGATTCGCACACCGATGAACGGCGTGATCGGAATGACCGAGCTTCTGTTCGAGACGGATCTTGATCAGACGCAGCGCGAGTATTTGACGGCGCAGCGGGAATCGGCCGAATCATTGATGGATATCATCAACGAAATACTGGATTTTTCGAAAATGGAGGCGGGTGCTTCGGACCTGGACAGGAAACCGTTCCATTTGCGAAACCTCCTCAGCCACACGATGAAATCGTTTCAACTGCGCGGTGATGCCAAAGGTATCGAGGTCGCCTGGCAAATTGCTGATGAGATTCCCGATCAACTTGTCGGAGACGCGGTAAGACTGCGCCAGATAATCGTCAACCTGGTTGGCAATGCCGTCAAGTTCACCGTGCAGGGCAAAGTTGAATTGAAAGTGATGTCGACAACGGATGGCGATTGCCTCCCACCGTCTGCTGATGGAAGTGTTGCGTTGCATTTCCGTGTCAGCGATACGGGCATTGGTATTCCCAAGGAGAAATTGGAGTCCATCTTCGAGGCGTTCACACAGGTGGACATGTCGACCACTCGAAGATTCGGAGGGACGGGATTGGGGTTGACGATTGCCAGCAATTTGGTCGAACTGATGAAAGGTCGGATTTGGTGCGAAAACAACTCGACTGGCGGGTGCACATTTCATTTCATTGCCCAGTTCGGTGTTGTCGAAAGCCGGCCAGCAGAAGCGCCCCAATCTACAGAATCGGCCGTGATCAATCACGGCGGACCCAACGGTTCGGTCGCAGGTTTGAGAATCCTGGTTGCAGAGGACGGCAAGGTCAATCAGAAACTGGCAATCGCCTTACTCAAAAAGTGGGGGCACACAG
This sequence comes from Pirellulaceae bacterium, assembly GCA_942492215.1. Lineage (GTDB taxonomy): Bacteria > Planctomycetota > Planctomycetia > Pirellulales > Pirellulaceae > Mariniblastus. The sequence continues at coordinate 34,682 of CALODY010000026.1, read as the reverse complement.
TGGCGATCGCCAACAACGGCCAGGAAGCTGTGGACCAATGGCTGGAGTGTCCAGAGGCGTTTGATCTGATACTCATGGATATCCTGATGCCTGAGGTCGACGGGCTGGAAGCGACCAGAATCATCCGCAAGGCCGAAGCCGGGGCGGCGAGGCGCATCCCGATTATTGCTCTCACGGCTCAAGCCATGAAAGGGGATCGGGAAGCTTGCCTCGAAGCGGGCATGGACGATTACATCAGCAAACCGATCCACAAGCATGAATTGAAGGAAGCCATCGCACGCGTGTTGCGGTAGAACCGCAACAGGGTGCAGCCGATTGGCAACAACTCGGATAACGCCGACGTGGGGTCCTTCGCCACCGTATCGTTATGGCAATCCGCCGGAACCGCGATCGTCTCGCTCCGATTGCCATTTCTTGAGATCGGCTTCGTTTCCATTGGTTTTTGCCATCTCGATCAACCCGTTGATTGCGTTGTCGTACTCGGTGCCAATCCATTCCATCGAGGGTATCTTTTTCGAAACGGGTAGTGCTTGTTTCAGTAACGGTACCGCTTTGTCCAACTGTTTTGCCGCAACGTAACAGGAGCCGAGTCTGGCGCCGGTGACGAGCGAATTGGGATGATCCGGTCCCATGTGCTCCTGCATTTGTTGATAGACTTCTTCATACATGTTGGTGGCGACGTCGAGATTCCCTGCCGACTGATGTGCATTTGCCAGGCTTCCGGTACCGATCAGGATCAGCGGGTGATTCGGCTCCAGCTGTTTCTTTCGCAGGTCAAGCGTTTTCTGGAGCAGGACAATGGCGTCTTCATACCGACCGGTATCCCGGTAAACCAAGGCAAGATTGCTCATTGCTGAAATCGTATTGGGGTGATCGGGCCCCATCATTTTGGTCATCAACTCAATGGCTTGTTCGTAGAGCGGCAATGCGTTTTCCAGTTGCCCGACGGTGATGTAGGCGTCGGCAAGATTGCTGATGGCGACGACGGTCCGCGGGTCTTCATCGCCCAGTTCGGCCTTGGTCAAATCGAGGTGTTCCTTGAGCAGAGGAATTGCGGATTCCGGCCGGTTGGCGTTCCGATAGGCCCCTGCCAGTTCGCTCATCGAGTTCAGCGTGCCTGGGTCCTGCGTTCCCAGTTTTTCCTTTTTCGTTTTGAAGACTTCCTCGAATAGCGGAATGGCCAATTCCATTTGCTCCGTTCTTTCGTAAAAGTTGGCGAGATAACTTTTACTCGCCAGGGTCCGCAGATTTTCCTGGCCCAATTCTTGTTCGTGAATTTGAACGCTTTCCTTTAGCAGCGAAAGTGCTTTTTCGGGTTCATCGACTGTTTGATAGACCTGTGACAAGCTGGTCATCGTCGACAGGGTTTCCTGGTGGCCGGGCCCCAGTTTCGACTTTTGTAGTTCAAGTATTTTTTCCAGCAGGCTTCGAGTCAGATCCGCCCGACTGGCCATGTAGTAACAGCGGGCAAGGCCGCTCATGCATTTGAGCGATTTGTCGTGATCGGCTCCCTGTTTTTCGGTGGATAGCTTCATCGCCTTCTCCCAAAGCGGGATTGCTTGATCAAATTTTCCAACCGTCTGCCAGGCTGCTGCCATATCCATTTGGCTCTGGAGCGTTGCCAAATCGGCAGCACCCAGCTTTACTTCTCTCAGCTTGAGGGCTTCTTCGAACAAAGGAATCGCCAGGTCATAGTTGCCCCGGTCACGTTGAATACAAGCCAGGTTGCGGAGAGACGACAGCGTATCCGGATGATCGCTACCAAGAGTTTCTTTCCGCTGCTGATAAATCTGTTCATACAGCGGCAGCGCCTTTTCGAATTCGCCCTTGGATCGGAGGGCTTCCGCACGGTCGCCCAGGTCGTTGGCCGCTCGGGAGCGATCCGTGTCCTGCGGTTCAGCTGTTTCCTGTGGAAAGGCTTGGTGGGGCAAAATGAGCGTCGCGGCCGCCAATGGAAGTGTGCCCGGCAAAATGCTCAGCAACGCCACGAGCATTCGGCAAACGGTCGATCGCACCGGCCGTTTTGTGCGAACACTTACGCGTTTTGCGTTCCCTCCAATTCCTGAATTCGGGTGGTCAAAAAGGTTCATGGTATCCTCATAAATGGCTGGCCAACGTCTACCTCCATGTTCGTTCGAAGCGGGTAATCCGTCTATCACAAATCAGATTTTCGGCTTAAATTCCTGTCATGACCGCCATCCTCGGCATCTCGGCTTTCTACCACGATTCGGCTGCGGCATTGATCGTGGATGGTCAATTGGTGGGGGCTGCACAGGAAGAACGGTTTACTCGCATCAAACATGATGCCACCTTTCCAGAAAAGGCGGTTGAATACTGCTTGGAAACCGCCTGCCTGTCGCCCGAGGATTTGGATTTTGTTGGGTTTTACGAGAAACCGTTTCTAAAATTCGAACGATTGTTGGAGACATATCTGGCCACGTCCCCGCTTGGTCTGAAATCGTTTTTGAAATCGATGCCAGTATGGTTGAAGCAAAAACTTCGCTTGAGCCGCGAGTTGCAGCGTGGGCTGCACGGCAAGTACAAAAACCGTTTCGTGTATTGCGAACATCATGAGTCGCATGCGGCCAGCGCGTTTTTTCCTTCGCCGTTTGATGAGGCTGCGATTTTGACACTCGACGGCGTGGGCGAATGGTCCACGGGGACCCTGGGAGTCGGTCGGGGAAATCGAATGGAACTTACGCAGGAGACACGATTTCCACATTCATTGGGCTTGCTCTTCTCCGCGTTCACCTACTTCACCGGGTTTGAAGTCAATGACGGCGAGTACAAATTGATGGGGCTCGCGCCCTATGGCGAACCAAAGTACGTCGACCTGATATTGGAAAAACTGCTGGATTTGAAAGACGACGGCTCTTTTCGCCTCGACCTTTCTTATTTTGACTTTTGCCATGGTCTGAGAATGACATCCTCCAAAATGGAAACGTTGTTGGGCAGATCGCGTCGAGAGCCCGAAACCGATTTTACGACCAGCGATATGGACCTGGCCGCCTCGATTCAAAAAGTCACCGAAGAGGTGATGCTTCGGTGCAGTCGTCATCTTCAAGGCATGACCGGTCAAAAAAAATTGTGTCTGGCGGGTGGGGTTGCCCTCAATTGTGTGGCCAATCGGCGCATTCTGGATGAGTCAGGTTTCGAGGAAATCTGGATTCAGCCAGCAGCCGGTGATGCAGGCGGTGCTCTTGGAGTTGCTTGGCTGATCTGGCACCAGTTGTTGGGCCACACGAGGCACCTCAAGGGCCATGACCTTCAACAAGGGTCGTTGCTGGGACCAAGTTTCAGTCGACTACAGATCAGGGAACTGCTAGAGCAAGATGGTATCGAATACCAGTTTTTCGAAGACGAGGAAGCGCTCTGTCAGGAAGTGGCGGAACTGATTGCCGGGGGAAACGTTGTTGGCTGGTTTCAAGGGCGGATGGAGTATGGACCCCGGGCGTTGGGGAATCGTTCGATCCTGGCGGACCCGCGGCGGCCCGAGATGCAGTCGTTGATCAATCAAAAAATCAAGTTTCGAGAGTCCTTTCGACCTTTCGCGCCGGCTGTGCTGCAAACTGCCGCGGATTCCTATTTCGAGATGCCAGGGAACCAGGCCAGTCCCTATATGCTGTTAGTGGCGCCGGTCGATCAACGGCAGAGAAGGGATACGGGGAATTCCGCTGCCTCGTTGTCGAAATTGAAACAACTGAGCGTCCGCCGTTCCTCGATTCCGGCAGTCACTCACGTGGACTACTCGGCGCGGGTACAAACAGTGGATTCCGGGCACAATGGCCGTTTCTTTCGGCTGCTACAATGTTTCGAATCCAGGACGGGCTGTCCCGTACTAATCAATACCAGTTTGAATGTTCGCGATGAACCGATCGTTTGTACGCCCCGGGATGCGCTAAACTGTTTTTCAAAATCGGGATTGGATTCACTTGTACTGGGAGACTTCCTGGTCAGAAAAACGGGGGCGGAGTGATGTTGGTCGGTACAAGGTACAATTAAGCACTCCGGCAACCTGAAATGACGGACCAGGCTTGAGGGTTTTCAAAGGTGAATCGGCTACGTTTGTCTGTTTCCTGATGGACTCTTTTTGGAGCGGGGCGATTTGCTCGGTTTAATTCCTCGCAGTACCACAATAAAAATGACCCAACGAGTCTCCATGGATCAATTAGGAACGAGTCATTCAAATCGCGAACTTCGCTGGTTTGGGTGGTTGTTTGCAGTGTTTAACTTTGCTCTGGCATATTTCTTTGTTCGGCCTTGGGGGGTCGGCTGGCCGATCTACACGATCTGGGCTGCTGTCGTTGCCATTTTGGTCGTGATCTACTACTCGTTACCGCGGTATCGGACGAAAATCTATGGTGGTTGGCTTAGGTTGGTCTCTCCTATTGGCTCCTTGGTCACGCAGGCAATATTGTGCGTGATTTTCTGCCTAATCATTGTTCCTGTCGGATGGATAATGAAGCGGATCGGTTACGATCCATTGCTTCGTAAAATGGATCGTCAACAAACCAGCTATTGGACCGCGCGCAAATCAGATTCGACCGCAAGAGATTATTTCAAACAGTACTGAGCAGGATCACAACGTTGAAATCGAAGAAGTTACCGACATCGGCAAGTGAGAACGAATCAGGCGAGGAGTTTGCGCGCTTGGCTAAGACCAAACAGCCGGGAATCTTCGCGGAGTTTTTTGACTTTCTGCTACACAACAAGAAATGGTGGATCAGTCCGATCCTGATCGTTTTGTTCTTGGTGGGCCTGATCATCGCCATGACAGCCAGCCCGATTGCCCCTTTTATCTATCCGTTCTTTTAAAACTGTTGAATGAACTTGGAACGGTGGCGGATGCCTGTTAATCGCTGTTATTTTTTGGAAGAATGCAAATGAAAGCCTTGGTGTTGAACGAACTGGAAGCGTCGCTGAACCTGGAAGAACGCCCCGATCTTCTTCCTGAGAAGGGTCAAGTCGTAATCAAATTGGAAGCTGCGGCGCTGAATCGGCGTGACTATTGGATTACGCGGGGGATGTATCCCGGCATCAAGCTACCGGCTGTCCTCGGGTCGGATGGAACCGGAACCGTGACCGATCTGGGCGCTGACGTCTCCCCGGATTGGCGGGGCCAATCGGTCGTGATCAATCCCGGTTGGTTTTGGGGTGCCAGCAACGAGTTTCAATCGGAAAAGTTCCAAATCCTGGGCATGCCAATCGACGGGACATTCGCTCAGCAGGTGGCGGTGCCCGTGGAATACGTTCACAGGCGCCCGACGCACCTGGATGCAACCCACGCAGCGGCATTGCCGTTGGCAGGAGTGACAGGTTTCCGGGCTCTGTTCACGCAGGCAAAATTGAAAGCGGGTGAAAACGTATTGGTGACCGGCGCCGGTGGTGGTGTCGCGACGTTTTTGATCCAATTTGCCGCCGCTGCCGGTGCGAACGTGTATGTGACTTCTTCCTCGCGTCAGAAAATTGACAACGCAATCCAATTGGGTGCGAAGTCAGGTTTTGACTATCAGAAGGACGGTTGGTCAAAGCAACTGGTTGCCGAGACGGGGCCAATGAATGTCATTATCGATAGTGCCGGCGGAAAGGGTTACGCTGATCTTTTAAACATCGGGGCGCCGGGGGCCAGAATCGTCAACTATGGTGCTACTGCCGGTCCACCGGAGAAAGTGGATTTTTTCAAACTTTTCTGGAAGCAATTGCATCTGATCGGAACCACGATGGGGTCCCCAGAGGACTTTGCTGCCATGTTGAAATTCGTTGAACAACACAAGATCCAGCCCGTGATTGATTCGGTGACGCCCTTGGGCGACGGCAATGAAGCTCTGAAAAAGATGGGGTCGTCGTCGCAAATTGGAAAACTGGTCCTGGAAATCTGAGCCCCAGGAACCTGAAGCCCTCGATTTGAATCCTGGCCCAAACAAACGTGTGAATAAGCAGGTATGAACGGAGAGTAGAGCGGGATGAGTTATTTGCGATCCAACCTTGGGACTTTGTCGCGGTCCAAGAGCCTTGGCGCCTTTCAATCCTCTGATTCTCGAAGCATCTTCTCGCACAGAATCAGCGCTCGTCCATTGTGGTAGGCGCCTTGCCACATGCTGGTTTTCGATTTCGGATTTTTCGGTGAGCCGTCTTCATTCACTGAAGCCCACCAGCCACCAGAGTCTGCAATTTGATGCCGCTCGATGAAGCCAAGCGTTGCTTCAAATAGGTTCCGGTACGTATTGTCGCCTGTGATCTGTTCCAAGGTCAACATCGCAACCAAGGCTTCCGATTGCGTCCACCATTCCTTCTTGCGGTCGTCGGACGGCCGATTGATGGGGCCAGTATAAAAGAACCCCGCGTGTTTTTTGTCGTAGCCCCAGCGGATGGCGAACCCACCGATCGTTTTGGCCCAGTCATTTAATTCGGCGGTTCGAATCCCTAACGCATCGGCGGCATCCAGCACCAACCAGGAACATTCGACATCGTGCCCGTAACTGGTCCGCCGGTTGCTGTCCGTGTCGATCATCGTCCAATCAGGTTTCCAGCCGTCCACGTTACAGGGAAATTCCGGATGGCGAACTTTCACCGTGCAGATTTCGATCAACTCACGTAAACGATTGGCGACCAAAGGGTCGGAGGTTGATCGGTAAAGTTCCGTAAACGCTTCCAGCAAATGTAGATGGGAGTTGTAGGTCTTGGTGCCGATTGCTCCGATGTAACCGGAATGGCCCTCACCGGTGACGGGTTTCCAATCGGAGAAAAAGAACTCGTGATATCCGCCATTTTTCGAGTCATAACATCGCTGATCGAGTGTACGAAAAAGCCCTAAAGCATCCTCAAGCGGTTTCGGATCTCCTGTTGCCCGGTGATACTCTACGAGCGCGTAGATCACAAACGCATTCGGATAAACGTGTTTTCGATCGTCGGTTGGCGATCCTTGTTGGGAAACCTTGGTGAAATAACCCCCCAGCTTTTGATCATGAAAATGGTCGCGAATGAATTCATATCCGGAACGAGCCGCTTCCAAGGCTTCGTCCCGCCTAATGTTATGGTTGGCAAGTCGACTAAAAAACCAAAGTTGCCTCGCTTGAAGCGTCAGGAATTTTTCGCTTTGTCCCGAAAATTTGCCTTCGTCATCGAGCACTTCGAGATAACCACCATGCCGCGAATCAACACAATCTGGCAGGTAGAAATCTACAATCGATTCCTCCAGAAGTTTTCGACATCGTCGCGCCAGCTCATTGTCGGGAAGGCCTGCGGTCTGTTCGCCAATTCCTACGATTTGCTGAGAGGGGTGCAGCAAGGATTCGATCAAATGGGGGCGGTCAAATTTTCCGCCGATCGTCGACAGATCTGGCACAACGTCTCCACCCTCATTCTCGATCGTATGACAAATGTTGCATCGCGTCCGTTGATCGGAAAACAGTTGTTTGCCCCGCTGCGAATCCCCCGCATGCGAAAGCGCGTGTTTTTCGTACGACCGAATCTTATCCGGCGATGGTTGAGCGGCAGCCAACGTGCCAGGCAACCAAGCTGTGAAAACGAGAATCAAAAGGCTTATTTTCTTCATCGTCAGTACGGATCCTTCTTGAAATGCTGACAGATCGCTCGCCCACCATGTTCGGTTGCAGATTGCGAGTTTGTCACCGGGTGAGCCGGCGAGCCCGGATGTCTTTTAGTTTAATTTGTATTGGCGGACCGGAGTGAAGTTGAAATGCAAACTTTCCAGACGCCAGCCGGTGCTCCTCGTCTTCGTCGTAAGCGATCGACATCACTTGGCCGTTGATAATGTGAATAAACTGAAATCCTCGGGCAATTGCGGTGTACTCATTCCAATCGTTGCGGATGATTTTCTTTTCCAGTTTTCCGGACTTCCCAATGTTCCAATGACTTCGATGGACGCTTTTTCATTTTCGTTGTTGGCCGGACGAACAATGACGGCTTGTCCTCGTTGGCCGAGGAACATGCGACCGTTTTCATCGAAGAATATACCGCTGAACTGGTCGGCTTTTCCATCGTCGTGCCACGGTGCCTCGAAATCAGCCTGATAGCCTTTGACCACCCAGTCGGACAGCTTTTTGCTGCGATATTGAACGCCCGAATTAAAACCGGTGACTTGGTAGGAGAACCGCAATTCAAAATCATCGTAGTCTTCGCCGCTGCGAATCAGGAAGGTGTTTTTTTCGGTTTTGATTTCTGCAGTTGTTTCACCGACGATTGTGCCGTCTTCGACGCGTAAAAAACGTACATCGCCGTCCCAGCCGTCCAAGTCAACGCCATTGAAAAGGGAGGCAAACTTTGGCTTGCGGGTGGAGCGTCATGGTTTGAAGAAATCAATGGGTTGGCGAATCGAGCTTTTGTTTGACATCATCATACTGAAATTGCTGATCAGCGGCCTGCTCCAGGATGCCTAAACGAAAGGAGTTTCTTCCGGATAGCAACGGTTGAATCCCGCTTGGTCCACGACCAAAACCAAACACGACCATGCCGTCATTCGAGTCGAGACCTTGCCGGGAATTTCCCAAGTGGGAAAACGTATCGACCAGTTTATCGTCTTGCTCATGAGCGATGAACAACACCCGGGGAGATCGAGAATCGCCGAAGTATGCCCACCGCCAATTACCCGACAATCGGTCTTCCTTAAAATAGTCATGAGGCTGGTCACTTGGCGGCGAAATGTTCGTTGCAAAGTACTGTGATTGGGGTGCCCAGCGGCCATTGATAGGCCCCTCGTAGAGGAACCAATAGGGTTGGTCAGGTTCGGATCGGGTGACCGTGACCGTTGCCTCGGTTGACGAAAACACCCATTCCAATTGCCACTTGCCGGAGTGACTCGTGCAAAGGATGGTTCGATCATCGCGCTGGATACTGTGCGCTTGGTCCCACCCGGGATGACCAAATCCTTTTTCGGGACCCTCAAACACAAGATTGGGGAGTCCTCGATAGGAACTGGCGGATGAGGCGGGATAGTCATCCCAGGGCTGGGTCTTGAAGGCAATCCAGTCATGTCCCTCCCGATCGATCAAGCGCGAAAGCCCGCCACTGTTCTTATCCAGCCAATAGGTTGCCCGCGTCGTCGCGATTACAAAATGGGGACGTTGTTCGTAATCCTGTTCTTTGATGGAAACCTGCGGTCGAGGTGTCCGTGTGACAATCGCCGGTCCGGGCCAAAGGGTCTCCAGCATGTGATGTTCGGTATTGGAATGGATCGAGAAAACATTCTCGCCTGGTTTTAATGAATCCGCGGGCAGTGGCAACAGATCGTAATCGTAAAGGTGGTTCTTGCCGCCGATGGGCATCCGGTAATCGTTGATTTTGAGCGGCTCATGGTGTCCATCCCACCCATGCCAGGTGCGAAGATGAAGTGCGGCTTCGGTGGCTTTCTCGACGGAATCGTCGGCCGGAATTTCAAAATGGCAGGTTTTCGTCTGACCGACGCGGACGGCAAAATCCTCCGGCACATCGATGGCCCTGTAAAGTTTTACCGAGATGTCATTTCTCCGCAGCGAAAGGTTGTTGACCGGTTGGGTGATCGTCCAATAGCCCCGCGAATTCTGAATTCGAGCGATCAACGACACAGCCGCTGGGCCCTGATCCGGAATCCAATAAGTATCCCAGCGGACTTGGTAGGGCTGTTTCCAGATTGTGCCCACGTGATCCCGAATTTCGTTCGCCTCACCGCGAACCAATTGAAAATGGCTTTCCTGCCACTCGTTGAAATTCCCGTCGCCATCCACATCGTAGCCGTCGTAGCGGGCCAACACATCGATGCGTGCGATGCCCATTTCTGCTTCACCGTCAATTTTGATAATGGGATGGTCACCAATCGTCTCGCCGTTTCCTGGCGATGTGATTTGGCCGCTAATTTGAAAGTCCTTGCCTTTGATTTGGGGGTCGTAGTAAACACGGAGGACGAGTGAATAAAGTCCCCATTGGCCCCAGCCAAACCCGCCGCGTTCGTCACAATCGCCCTCGAAAAAGTTGCTGCCTTCCACCAGGTGCTCCAGAGGCACGGGGACGGTGGGGTTGTCCTGGTACATCAACATTTCAGGGCGAATCCCCTGGGGAACGGCTTCAATTTCCGGGATCCTGATCCAGTCGTGGTCGTTGAAACGAATCCGCTTGTTGACGGTTCCGACATGGCCGCCCCAGCGGTCCAACAGGAATTCAGCACGAATCGCGTGCTGCAAATCGTCGATCTTGAATTCCATTCGCGAATTGGGCAGGTGGTTTCGCGCCTGGTCGAACTTATCGACCGCCTGTTTGTCAGTTACGCGCCAGTCGTTATCGCCGTCGTTGTGACGAGCGAATTCTTTATAGAGCGTGCCGGGCGTCGTTTGCGGGAATGCTGTTCCATCGAATCCAGTCAACAAAAGGACCAGTATCGGAATGTAGAGAGATGATTTCGACAAGTTCCAGTCACTCCAGTCAGGAATGGGAATTATTGAATGCCGACGCTGAAATGGGCCGCGTCAGTTTCATTTGAATGCGTGTCATCGGATTTCTCGTCGAGAAAAAATCATCACCACACCGTCATCCTTTTTGCGACGGTAACCCAGGAGGTGAAACAGCTGGTTTGCCAAAAACCGCGCGATTTTTTTGTTAACCACGAGTGCATCTGATTGATCGGGACTGCGAGAGACGCCCGGCAGCAGGACTAACAGACGTTCGAAGTTGATTTTTCTCAACACGCTGGAAAGTCGCAATGCCCACAACGGAACATCGCGTACCACAAAAAAACCATCTTCACCGAAATCTTGATACAGCGGCATGAAGATCCGCCCTTTCCAGGGCGAGCAAATGACACCTGTGCGATCCTTTGCCAACTGCTCTTGGGCGCGGATCGTCCTGAAATTGTCGTAGCCGGGGTTCATTTCAAATCCGTCTCCCGGAGAAATCGGTTTACGAAAGATGACTTCAAAGAACCCCTTGTGATCTTGCCCCAGATTTTCCAGTCGTTGCTGGTGCGCCAGCAGGTTGGGGACGTCATCTTTTTCGATCAAACCGGCAACCACCATGGCCAGGTAGATGAAGGAAACGTGGGCCTTTACCGATTCGGGATCGTCGTGTTGGCCAGCTTCAAAAGCCATGGCCACATGCCCGTAGTCGTTTATGTAGCTGAGTAACGGGCCCTCCAGGTATTCTTCGATGCCCAGCACGGTGGGCAGCGGAAATTGGCGGGCAAACTCCCGATTGTCCAACTGATCGTTGATTGCAATAAATGGTACCGAAGGCGCCGAAGTGGTGTGCAAATCGAAAAAGTAGATTGGCACGTCTGTTTCCAACAGCGGCTCAATAATTCCAAACACTTCCGTTTGTTCTTCAAACTCCGGAACTTGACCATTGACGCGTTGGGTCCCGTTGATTCGGCGCCGTTCAACGAATTCGTTATTCCAGACCCGGTTCAGGTCCCTGGTAATGAAACGCTTGCGTTCCTTCAGGGCCGTAAGATTGCCGGCGATTCCCAGCAGCGTGCCGTTGAGGCTGACGTTTCGTGACTCCAAATCCGCAAACACATTTTGCAATGCGACGACGCCAGATGGTTCATTGCCGTGAATGCCGCCGATGAATACCAGGATCGGTCCGGGACGAGTCCCGGAGGTTTTCCCAATAATGCGTCCGGTTTGATAGGACTGAGTGCCAAACGAAAAGGTAATCATTCAGATTCAAGTTTCTCTCGTAGATTGCGTGTATCGTTTGCCGTAATGATACCAACGACGCGGTTGTCGCGAACGACGGGCAGGCTGCCAAATCCATTTATCTTCATCATGTTCTCAGCTTTTTCAAGCGACATTTCCGGGGTAATCGTGATGATATCCGACGTCATACAGGCCTCCACGAGGGTATCGGCGCAGTCTTCGTGGGATTGCCGATGTCGCTCAACATCGCGTGCTGAAATAATACCGGCAATGAATCCTTCCGCGTTTTCTACTGGTAAATGGTGGAACGAATTCCAATCCATCAGCTTCTCGGCGAAATCCAGTAGGTCGTCCTCTCGAACCGTGACGAGATTTGTAATCATGATGCTGTCGACACGGTTGTAGCGATCGGGGATTTGGGCCAATGTTGATTGGTGAGGAATTTCCCATTCGTGGACCGGTACTTCCTGCAAACAATTCTCTTGCATGTATCGGGTGATCATTAACATGGATTCGTCGAGTGAATTCTTCGCTTGTAGAGACCGCAGCGAGTCAATAATCCAGCTGGCGCCGGTCTGTTTTTTGGTGACCCGCTGCTCGATGGTCTTCAAGTAGGCTCCATATTCCGTTCTGGAAATCCCCGCTTTCTCCAGTCCCGTTTCCGCCAGCGGCAGCAGATGTTCGAGGATCAGGTTTGCGGCATCAAGTGATTTGCCAAACCAAACAAGTTCATTGGAGAGACCGTTACGTGCTGCTTTCAGGAAATTGGACCGTACTTCATGGAAATGAAAATGCTCCGACCAGTTGCCTCGACATTCGTCCGGCATCGCCAGCATCAATCCAATCCACAGCGTGGCATTGGCAATTTCGTCGTGGGGCGTTGGTCCAGCGGGAATATATCGGTTTTCGATTCTCAAGTGAGGTTTTCCGTTGCCGACTCCGTAACACGGTCGATTCCATTTATACAGCGTGCCGTTATGCAGATTCATGGCTCGCAACAACGGGATTTCACCTCTATCGAGTTGAGCCATCGAATCGGCATTTTCAAGGTCGGCGGCGATGATCAATTTATAGAAGGCCACATCGTCCTTAAAAATCTCGACGGCCGAAGACTTGAGCCAGTCATAACCGAATGCGACTCGCGGCTGGCGGTCGGAAATATAGTTGCCAGCATGACGAATCTCGATGCTCTGGCGAAACAGCGCGATCCGTGTTTCACTCCATAGTTCCTTGCCCAGCAGGACTGGAGAGTTGACGCAACATGCCAAAATCGGACCGGCAAGCACTTGCGCCCAATTGTATTTGTCCGCGAACTCAGATGGATCAATCTGAAGGTGGATCTGGAAACTCGTATTGCAGGCTTCGAACAGGATGGAATTGTGTTTCAAATTAAGTTCATCGACACCCTCGATATAGAGGGAGAAATCCTCGCCGCGCAGTTCTTTCAGGATCCTGTCCAAGATCCGGTAGCGAGGATTGGGCGTCATGAATTTGAAATCCAGCTCGCTCTTGCGAATGGTTGGTAGAATCCCGGTCAGTACAACGCTGCTGTCAAATTGTTGGGCTTGTGTCTGAGCCTTTTGGACCAGCTCGTTTAAATGGGACGCCATGGATTGCAGACAGCCAGGGCCAACGTCGCAAGGATCCAGGTTGATTTCCAGGTTCCATTGCGCCAATTCGGAAGTGAAGTGGGGATCGTTGATCGTTGGCAGGATCTTCGGACCCGTCATGGCGGGCCGCATATCTTCTTGCACGACACAGAACTCTTGCTCAGCACCAATCCGCGTTACGCCCGATTCAATCAGGCCACTTTCGATCATTGTCTCGAGGGCTTCGATATCACCCAGCAAGTAACGCAAGAAACTGGTTTTTGTTTGGCTTGAAAGCGGTCGGATTTCTTGGTCGCCCATGTGCGATTTTCCGAATCAGAGGTGGCCGTTGATTCGCCGAATGACTGACCGATTGGGAACGACCACTGTTATCGCGTGGCGAGATCGGTTTTTGTCATGAACTTCAAATGCGAATCTTGAAAAATGATATTATAACGCCAATTAGCACGCACGTTTGAGTTTGTAATGAGAAGTCGTGCCTGGAAGTCCATCCGAAAGCGAATTGAAAAATGAAAGACCTTTCCCGGCGTCGGTTTTTGGTAACGGGCCTGTCCGCGGGCGTGATGCTGTCTCTGCCCGCCCGGAAACTTTGGGCCGCAAACGCGAATGATTCGATTAACCTTGGCTTTGTCAGCTGTGGAGGAAGGGCAGGGCAGTTGGCAAAACAATTCTCGCAAGTCGAAGGCGTTAATATCGCCGGACTCTGCGATCCCGACGCCAGACGCATTGAGATCATGAAACACGATTACCCGAAAGCTCAAACCTGGATCGACCTGCGTGATTTGATTTCCTCGGACAGTATTGACGCGGTTGTCGTGGCCACGTGCAATCATTGGCATTGTCTGGCTGCCATTTGGGCCATGGAAGCCGGCAAAGATGTGTATGTGGAAAAACCATTATCGCACTCGCAATGGGAAGGTGAGCAAGCGGTGGCCGCGGCGCGACAGTACAACCGGATCTGCCAGGTCGGTACCCAGCAGCGGTCGGATCCCATGCAGGCCCAAATCAAAAAGTTCCTGCACGAAGAAAAGGCGTTGGGTGAAATTACCGCTGCCCGGGTTAACCGATTTGGAATTCGCGACACGATTGGCAAACGCGACACGCCGTTAACAATCGAAAAGGACGTCGCATATGATATGTGGCTGGGCCCGGCGCAGGACAAACCAATCTTCCGCAACAATTTACATTACGATTGGCACTGGGATTGGAATACCGGTTCCGGTGAAATGGGCAACTGGGGCGTTCACGTTTTGGATGATTTGCGAAATAACGTTTTTCAAGACAAGGTCAAATTGCCCCAACGGATTTTTGGCGGAGGCGGTCGTCTGGTTTGGGGCGACGCCGGAGAAACTCCTAACGTGCATTTTGTCTATTTCGATACGGGCAGTATTCCGGTTGTGATTGGTTTGACCAATTTGCCCGCCGCACCAGGTCTAAAAGACAGCCCGCCCCACCCAGGTCCTGGCAGCGGCTACGTTGCCTATTGTGAAGGAGGCCGAATGGAGGGCCAGCGCGGTCACGCCGTGGCTTTTGATAAAGACGGCAAAGAAATCAAAAAATTCTCTGGCGATAACGGAGACGTGGCGCATCAGCAGAATTTCATCGACGCGGTCCGCAGCCGGGATGCCTCGTTGCTCAATGCAGAGATCGAAGTCGGCCATCACAGCACCGGTTGGTGCAATCTGGCCAATATCGCTTTTCGGGCCGGTGGAAGATTATCCTATGATCAAGCCCGAGAGGTCGGCGTCGAACAGTGGCAGACGCTGCTGGCCGAAATGGATGCTCACGTAAAGGCTTACGATATGAACTTGAGCAACGATCAGATCCGATTGAGCCCAATGTTGAATCTTGACGTGGAACAAGAAAGGTTTGTTGGTGAGATGGCAGGCGCAGCAAACCCCTACCTGAAACGGGAGTATCGTGAAGGATACGAAGTACCGGAACTGGCGGCAAAAGTGACTGGCTGACGCACATGGTCCGCCGTGTTCCAAGTAACGCTTTTCACTCAAAATCGCAATATGTTGGGTTGGGAATGTGACAAGAATCGAAGCTTACACTGGCTTTGCATTTCGAGGTCGTAGTTTGAAATTGGGTCCACAGTTGGAGCAGTAGCCGAATAGGTTTGCAATGAATGAAACACAGATCCGCAAGTGGGCAAAGACGCGAGAAATGGGGCGCCTGAAATACGTGTTGCTCTACGGAGTCGTTGGCTGGGGCGTCGTCACCGGCGTCCTGTTCTCGTTTGTGCTGGCCGCGATTCAGGGGTGGGAACGATTCTGGGCACTGCTGTTAGTTTCGCTGATCCTGTTTCCATTGGGTGGCATTGCATTTGGAATGCTGACTTGGAAAGCCAGCGAATCGAAATACGAGGAATCCTTGAAGAGTTAAGGGGCAGCTCACGAAAAAACGCGATCGTTGTTTGAAAACGATCGCGTTTGTCGCTGATGGCAAGATGAACGGGCAGCTCGTGAGACGGCGGATGAGAAAAGAGAGGGATGAGCTTTGATGCCCGTTCACATTACTACCTAAACGCAATCGCTGTGCCAATCTGGAAAAGCCGATTTAAATGTGGATGGATCCGTGTTACTTCCAACGTAGCCTTTCACTCCTGCTCGCAAGATGTATCGATTTGAGACAGATTCCTAAAACTGAACAAATTCCAAATAAGGGAACACCACTGACAACCCAACTGGTTCATTTGTTGACCGACCGTTCTGTCGACTCAAAGAACGTGAAGACGGTCGTCCCTGTCTTCCAGGTCTGCAAATGGGTGAGACCAATGTCAGCGCAAAAGCAAACGCGAATGTGCTGAATAATCCTGTCGCACATCGCGTTTGAGATGATAGTTAAAGAGGTGAACGGACAGCCTTTGAGACGGCGGATGGGATGAGAACGCTTAAGGCTTTCTCGTCCGTTCACGCTTAAACATTAAGCAATCGACGTGCCAATCGTTATGTTCCGTTTGGCTTTAGCAAAAACGCCGACGAATGCAAGTTTTTTATCGCATTGAATTGTTCTAGGATGTTGGCCACGGCATCAAAACGTCTCGTACTGAGACCGTAATTTCGAATCGCGACGCGCGAGGAATGTTTGGCATGTTTGAGATCAGGGAATTCGAATCGATCCGCATCATTGAAATGGATCATGGCAAAGTCAACGCGATCGATATCGAGTTTTGTCAAGAATTGATCAGCATACTCGATCAACTGTTGCAGGATTCAGGCTGCCGCGCGGCGATTCTTACTTCTGCCGGCAAAGTTTTTTCTGCCGGCGTGGATCTGATTCGTTTTTTGCGAGAAGACCGCCAATACATCCAACATTTTCTCGATGCACTGCAGGAATGTTTTGGTGTGCTGTTTCGATTCCCCAAGCCTATCGTGGCCAGCATCAATGGACATGCAATTGCGGGAGGATGTATTTTGGCGTCGGCGTGCGACCGTCGAGTCATTGCAGATTGTGCCAGAATTGGTGTGGCCGAACTTCGGGTGGGGGTTCCCTTTCCGCCCATCGCACTGGAAATCATGCGATTTGCAGCCTCGCCACAGGCGCTTCAGCCGATGATCAGTATCGGCGCCACGTTTCGTGGTCAGGACGCAATCGAAGCAGGGTTGGCCGATGCCGTCGAGTCTTTGGAAAAGAACATGGATCTGGCGATCGAGGTGACGGGGCAACTGCTGGCGATTCCGACTGACGTGTTCACATTGACAAAGCGCCAATTGCGGCTGCCTGCACTGGAAAATGCACAACAAGCCGACCGCAGATTCGGTGATCAGATCCGGTCTTTGTGGGAATCTGACCAAACGCGAGAGTTGATCCAGGATTTCGTGAATCATCGGCTGAACGAAAAACTGCCTCCTCAGAGGAAAAACTGATTCGGGTTTCCCATTATTTGGATGGAGAAACGTTCGCAAAAAGTCGGTTGGTAACTTTCTTGACGATCAATGGAAAAAGACCCAACAATGCAAACGCAATCGTAATTTGGGTCAACTGCGACGGAGAAAAGATCGCCTTAATCCCGTTGGCTTGCAGCGTTTGTAGATCAGGAATTCGAGAACCGGCGTAAACGTAAACCGCGGTACCGGGTAACATGCCCAGTTGGCTGACCCACCAAAACGTCGTTGCCCGAATGCGGGTCAGGCCCATCACTGCATTGATCACAAAAAAGGGAACGAGCGGAACCAACCGCAACATAAACAGGTACAGCGGACCGTCTTCGTCAAGCGCGCGATTGAAGGTTGCCAGTCGTTCCCCGTAACGACTCTGAATCCAATCGCGAAACAGGTAACGGCTGAGCAGAAACGCCATTGTTGCGCCGGCAGTCGAAGCAAAACTGATCAGGATCAAGCCTGAGGCAAACCCAAAAAACCATGCATAAACGAGTGACATGGCGGTTGCCCCAGGGATCGACAGGCCGGTTACCAGAAATAAACGAGAAACACCAAGGAAAACACGACCGCCGGATGATCGTGATAATATTGTTTAAAGTTGGACTCAATTTCCGATAAGTAGGCCGTCGATGCTGAAACGCAAAGCACGAACGTCACGATCGCCGTTACAGCCAGCAAGGTCAACAAGGTACTGCCAACCACCGCAGCAAACGAAATTCCGCATCACAGGAATTTCTGGATCATTAATCAATTTGGGAGTCTTAGATGGAAAAACCGTTGACCAATTTCCAACTCGTTTTTTGGCTTTGGTGATGTTCCTGTTTGGCGTTTCGAGTTGCGGAGCCTGGGCTGGATTGCCTGAGTGGCCAGTCACTCGCTTACCAGGAGAACCCGGAAAAGGTTATCAAAACGGATGCCCAGTGGCGACAGTCACTGACACCGAATCAGTACAATGTCACACGCCAAAAAGGGACAGAGCAACCGTTTAGCGGCAAATATTGGAATCAGAAGAAAGACGGGATTTACAAATGTGTTTGTTGCGGCCAACCGTTGTTCGATTCCAAGTGATGTTTCCGATCGGGAACCGGATGGCCCAGTTATTTTAAACCCATTTCAGATCAGAAGCAGTCCGAAATGTGGCAGATCACTCGGCGAGTATGGCTCGCACAGAGGTCACGTGCAGTCGATGTGACGCCGCACCGGCCTTCGGGCACGTCTTTAACGAGGCCTGAGCCAACCGGATTGCGATTTTGCATGAACTCCGCGGCAGCTCGATTTTGCATCGCGGCAAAGTTATATGAAGGTCGGCTACGGTCAACCCGACCGCCGAGAAGCTGCTTTCGGCAATCAAATCGGCAGCGGCAAAAAAATCGAAGGCAGACATTCTGAAATGCACTTGCTGGTAACGACTGCCTGTATCAACCCAAAACAATCTGAAACGGTCCACGCCAATCTTTCTGGAGCAGCCCTTAAGATCCATCAAGATTGTGACATCGGTGGATAAGAAAGAGTTGCCAGGATTTGAGTACAACGTGAGCTTTCTCGGTCATATCGAGAATTCAGTACGAGGCGGAGGAGGTCATACGACTTCCGTACGGTGAGTTTGAGAATCGTTTCTACCTTGCCAGTCTGGTCAAGCAGGGGCGATATCCCAAGGGCACAATTAAGACGCAAGAAGAGTCTGGCAAATAGAGTAAGAGTTTAATTTGGTGACCAAGATCTGCTGAAATTGCAGTTCCAGTTGATGGGTAGTTTTGGCAATTGCATTGTCATTCTTCATTAAATGGGTCAGGTCAGGTAAAGAGCCAGACGCAATTCAGGCAAATTTCTTGGCCTTCCCCTGATCCTGATGGTGGATCCAAGGCCGAGGCGTTTGGCCGTGTTCTGAACCCAGTCATCTGTTCCAAAGGGACGATTTCTTTCAATGCAGAGCTTCACCGCATCGGCCTCTTTCTTGGTCAGCATGTCGTTGACTCTTTGAATCCAACGTAGAAGTCGCTTGACAGGCCATGGAGCCAAGTCGATGACGGAGTCTCCGCCGTTCCAATTCCAGAGACTTCCCCATCGCCAATCTTCCGCGCGAGAAACAATCTTCGCGGTTAACGCATTACGTTCGACATACCGACAAACGGTGTGAAAGTGTTGGTCGTCCTGAATTGGAAAACTCTTGTATCGCCCCTGATAAACATGGCCGTACCCAGTCGTCTGGTGGTCGGCGTGGTATCGTTGCGTGAGTCATCGTGACCCAGTGTATGGCTATCGGCAGAAATCGGAGAAATTCTCGCAAGTCTTGTTTATCTTCGGTGTTGCCGAGGCTGGGTGACATCCTTTGCGACTCGGGACGGTCTGATCTTGCGACCAAGGACTATCAAGCATCGGGGCGTGTCGCGAATGACTCGGTTGCAATTAATTGAGGCCAGTTCTTCCCATTCGAAGGGAACGGTTCCAACGGTCGTGAACCAACTTCTTCCGCGACCCGCGGCCTCTTGCGGGGTGTCCTGCCCCGGTCGTCGCGTAAAAACAAAATACTCAACATCATTTGGCAACGGCGTTTCAGGGTCGGCCATGGCAACTGCTTGATCGGGGTTTGGTAGTAGTAGGCAAATCGGTGGTCGATCGGGCCGAGGCTTACGACTTTTTCGGGGGCGGGTACGTGAGTCTTCATTTCAAGATTTTCGATGTCCGGGTCGTTCCATTTAACAACGTTGTCGTTGATCAAAGCACCAGCGGTGACGGCACCGACCAAACCAATCGACAGTATCGAAGCAGCTTGTAATTCTCGACTTTCGCTCGCAGATGCACGAATGCAGATCCAGCCAGTTGAAAAGCAGAATATCCCCAACGTGAAAGCGAACCAGCGAGGCTGGTGAATGGTTTCGAGGAACGAAAACGGCAATACGCTGGCGACAACGGCGATGGCTCCCAAAACTCCTGTCACCAAACCGGTCATAACAAGGTAGTGATCCCAGTTGCGACGTGGCAGACTCCCTGGTTCAGCCGTTGAGCAGCGTTCAATAACCAGAGCGATTAACGCGGCGAAACATGGGTAGAGTGGAAGAAAGTAACCCTCTTGCGCCCGACTGCAAACCAGACGCTTGGGTAAGTCGCGACTAGCGCACAGATGACTAAAAAACTTGTAACGGGGGAGATTTGACTTATTCGTTTCCGAGTTTGTCGAAAAATCAACCCAAACAACAGTGGCGACCATGGCAATAAACAGACCATCGTTTCAATTGGAAACTTTGCCATGTGAACCAGTAATCCATCTGGCTTAATTCGGTCTTTAACCAATCCCGTCCATGTCGCCACGACCGAGTCCCAATCGGTGACCATGTAGTAGGGAATCTGCCAGGCTGCCAGTACCAGCGCAAACACGATTCCTCCCACAGGCGGTTTGCCAACTGAATAGGAATGACCAATCGCGTCTGACCAATAGATAAAGGCCGGTGATTGCGACAAAGTAAACCGGAGCTTGCGGACCTTTCACCAGCGCGGCCAACATGACTAACCCAAAACCAACCGACCATGTCGCAAGCGGCCATCTTTTCAAGTAACCGATGTGCCACAACAAAATCGACGCGGCTGAATAGAAAGGCAAAAAATGGTTCGGATTCACCAAGCCGGCCGATTTGGGGGACTTGGCCCATCGTGCCAAAAATTAGCCCGGCGGTAAAAGCCGAGAACCGAAAGCTGAACCTCCGCATGTAATAGTACAGCGCCGTGCCTGGTAAGCACCGTCGCAATGACGCTGGTAATTCGATGGCGATCACGTCGACCTTTCCGCGTATCAGTCCGGCTACCGCAACAGTCCAAACGGTGACGGGTGGGCGTTCGGCAAAGATCTGATCCTGTTGGCGAAAGACAAGCCAGTCCTCACTGGCGAGCATTTCACCTCCGCGCGCAGTGGCATAGCGGTTTCCTCACCGATCAATGGGCGATCTGCCAGACGCCAGGCGAAAATTGAAGAAATGATCGCAATCAGAACAGCAATGTTAAGCACATCGGTCTTGAAAATGGCGGTGCTACGAAACAATCATGTGGGTACTTTGGTTGGTCGTCCATGTCGAAATGGTATCACCATTTTTCCATCGTTCAGATAGCAGTTTTTAAACAGGAATAAAGGGTCAGGAGCCATTTTCCAATTCAGGATAAAGTAAGAGTTAAGATCGTTGTGGAATCTAGTAGCGAAATTGCGGTTCCAGTTGATGGAGTAGTTTTTGGTAATTGCAGTGTCCTATTCGATTAAGGTGAATAGCGATGCAATTCAGTTACAATCCTAGTCATATAGAGGGCTGCGGCCATCCTTCCTAACGACTGCCCGCATCTTGGAGGTTCGTCGGTAGGATTGTTGGTACAGATCTCGAACGCCAGCGAAGAAAACAGGCTCCAACTTCACCGGCAACTTGACGCCGAACGAAAATCAACTCTGAGCTAGTCGCTGAAGTTATCTGCCTTGAGAAGGCTTTAGAGCAATGCCAACTTGAACTTCGTCTTGAACGTCAAAGTAAATTTGCGACCAACAAACAGAAATCAGAATCTACCGATTGCAAAACGGGCGGGGATTCGAAAAAGAAGCCCAATCGTGTCAAACGAGGCGTTCCTCTCGGTCACGCTGGGTGGCACCGTAAGACGCCCACTCAGTACGACGTCCGCGTCGATGTGCCCGCCCTTCTGGTGCCAGCATTGCCTGACAAGCAACGTCTCGGTTTATACCAGCCAGCAACCGTCGAAACATCTTCAGGAAGACACCATCGATGGCCAGTACCATGTCACGCTGTACACTCACCCATCTGCCCGTTGTCGTGATTGCCGTCGATGGGTTCAGCAAGCGGGTGAAGGCGAGGTTCTTGGCAGTCGCATCGGTCCACATGTTCGGGCTATGGCGGTCTATTTGCGAACTGAAATTGGTGTCTCGTATCGCCAAGGTCTCGCGTGCGATACAAGATCTGCTCGGGCTCAACTTCACGCCTGCTGCATTGATCGGTTTCGAAACATGGTTATCCGAACCATCTCAGCCGATTGTTGAAGACATCGAAAAGAAGATCGCCAGCAACGAAGGGCCCGTTCATGCGGACGAAACTTATTGGACGCTTGATGGAAACCGGGCTTACTACTGGGTTCACACCGACTGATGATTACGTTCATTTTCAGTTTGAAGAAACGCGCAGCGGCCAGGTGTCGCGGGACATTCTTGGTGAAGACTTTGCTGGAACCTTAGTGACAGACTACAGCGGTTACGAGGCTCACTCCGCAGCTGCGAAGCAGAAATGCCTCGGTTCACCTTGCTCGTACGGCACGTGACTGGCAGAAGTTGGTGAAAAAAAACACTCTGATTTCAAGTTCTTTGACCGGATCACAGCCTGGGTAAAACAAGCTTGCGTCTATCACAAAAAACAAACTGACTGGTCCACCGCAACTCGCGGCAAAAAACGTCGTAGGCTGGTAAACAAGAGTTAGCTGCGGCTCCAACGCTTGAAACTCAAACACGAAAAAGCGATCACCTTACAAGCCAGGATCACCAAACACGCTAACGATTGGCTGGTATTCGTTGCTGACCTCGCGTTCCGCCAACCAATAATCTGGCTGAGCGGACTCTTCGTCCGTTGGTAATCATGCGTAAAGATCTGCTTCGGCAATCGCAGCCGCCGAGGCGGACAACGAATGGCGGGCATCATGTCCATCAAAGACACGGGGCGTCGTCAAGGCCACAATCCACTGCAAGTCTTCTACCGATTGTTTACGCAACCGCCGGACAGAGTTCTGCGGTTCCTCTACAAAAAAACGTCCGCAAAGAAATCGTGGACATAAGCCTTCGATATCCGTGCAGACGCATCATGCAAAGCCGTCTTGAGTGAATCGCCACTTGGCGAAAAGGCCAATCAACAAAATCCCAAAGCACAACAACGTTCGCTGCAGCGGCAGTGTCAACCCAGAATGAAAGACGTACGGCACCAAATAACTTCAGCGACAAAAGAGCGGTCGCCCGACTAAACTCTTCCTTATTCTTGTTCTGACCCCTTATTCTTGCTCGCCAGCGACATGATGCAAGAGGTTTGAACAAAGACAATTCATTTCGCTTTTGCAAGAATCTCTTCAAAATCAAATGGAAGTTCTGGGGGGCGTGACTCCAAATCAAAATAGGCATAATGCCGATAAAATGTTTTCAGGTCACGATCAAGAAAGTAATTCCTGAGTTCCTCCTCGCCATAGATCTTGAACAACTTTTGTCTTTGCTCTTCCGTAAGTTCCTTGAGAACAGACATAACTTAATTCCTCTCGAATTTCATTATAGAATGCTTCAACTTTTCTTGAGATTTTGTCGCCGAGGCAGCAATACGTTTCTTTTGGTCAGCATCCAGCCGGAGGACACTCTCAAGAGCTGAATCCGTCAATACCCTCGGCAAGCCTCGGTCGTATAATCTCGTCTCGACCAGTGCGTCGACCTGCCAATCAAGCAGACATCCCTAGACTTCGGCAACGAAACGATCCCGCAAGGCCTCCTCCTGCAGACGCTGCTCTCGCATGTCCTTGATGGTTGGATGATCAAGCAATGGCTCGACCTTCTCCATCGCGGTCGTGTACCTGTTGCGGACCTCTTGAAGCTGTTTGTGTTGCTCACCGACAATCTCCGCGACTTTGACCAATTCCGATTCGTTTGGATTTGAAAGAAAAGGCAAAATCAATCGTTCTCAAAGTCGTTGCCGGTCTTGTTCGCCGAGCCGAGCGATAAGGCGCTGTTGAAAATACCGTTCCTCATCCGGATCCAGATTGCCATCGTCTTGAGAAATGGCAGATGTGAAGCCAAGAAAAACTAGAATCAGTAATATATTTTTCATTTTTTCTTCCCTTTCTAAAAACCTTTAGGATTTTGAAAATCTGCTCCATCGCTTTCCGTATTCTTCGGAGCCTTTTTTACTTCAAAGATAAATCCTTTAGGTTCACCGATGGATCTGGCTGGGCTGAACATCCAGTTCTTTTGAGCAAGCCGGCTGACGAGGGACTCCGTCCTGCAAATGACGCCGGACAATATCGGCTTTCTTGGTGGAATCAAATATTCAGCTGGTTCGGGACATGAAAATTTCCTCGTAGAATCAAAGTATACCAACTCAGATTCCGGAATTTCCAGTTCCATCAGAAGCAAAAGGAATTGAGACCGATCGGACCGGACTGGATCTTTAAAAACGATTTCCGTGAAGTGCCTGCTTTTCTGAGAATGAGGAGCCACAATAAAGGCGAACCTTTTGGATCAAGTCGTCTCTCGCTTGCTGCAACGTTTCTCTCCTTTCGTCTTAATCGAACCATGCGAATTTTGGTCCTCAATTCGAACGCTCGTTATGCTGATTGCGATGCGATTCCATTTGACCTTTCGTCAATCCAGGTCAACTGATCTGAAGCAGTCCATCTTTGTTGGCTTTCCCAGATTTTCTGTCGCTATCGGTGCGCTCGACTCAGGACCGGTGACGACTGATCTTCCCTGTGCCCCGAGATTCGCATGTCCCGAACGCAACCGATTCGAAAACCAGAAAAACTAAGTACGAACTCAACAAGCACCGCCGCTTGTCGCGCGACATCAACTCGCGGATCTTCCAATCGGCTGGCAAGTTGTATTTGGTATCGCACGCGCCGGTGCTGGCCGCCCTGGAAGAACCTTGTGCAAATCTTAAGCTTGAATCATTCGTCAACGGCGACCAGACCGTTGCGAAGATTGCTTTTGCCGGCGCGTCGGATAGCCAATTGACATTTGGGCGCGTTAGTCGAGGTCAATCAAGTCTTGAGCAGTGGCGCAGCTATCTGGCCCACAATTCCCGCAACAAGTCCCTGAATCAGGAACGTATCGAAGTCGGCGTGCTGCGCGAACGAGATCGTCGTATTTACCGGTTACTCGCCCGTTCTCAGGCCGCATTTTCGTTAGTCCTGTCGCCGACACAGCAAGACGAGTTCGATCACCTCGCCGGTTCGAAGTGCCGGTATTCGGTCGAACGCAACACCTGGGCAGGCTGTTTACTGGTTTTCCGGGCCGCGCTCGCAGACGATTTTTCCGCATTGTTGTCCAACACCGTCTTTTACGAGGAAGAAAAACTTGTCCGGATCGAAAACGCAGATCGACTGGCTCAACGCGATCCGTCGCCTGAAAGGCGAGCGTGGTGTATTGTTCTACGAGATCCGTACCAACGCGGCTTTTCAAACCTTGATCAAATGGATCCGGGAAAAGCCCTTTCCCTGGGAAAACGTGAAAGGCAACCTTGTCGAGAAACTGCAACAGTACGTCAAAAACCTGCAAGGAACTCGTGGCCGTATTTGCGATTTTGTCGACCACTTTTTCCCGACTACGATGGCTGCCTGGGCGATTTGTGATCGCGGAACCGAGCATCTGCCGCTGCCGGTAATTGCTGTCGATCACTATGCCCTGAATCGAGAATGGCTGACGGAGTCCGCGCGCAGACTACGCTCGTTTCGGGTCGCCCGAGTACGATGAAGCGCACGTTGGTGAATAGCGGTGAAGTAACGGGTTGTTTGACGAAAAAGCGCCGCGCTGGCATTGCTGGATCGTGGATGGTCGCTATGACGTGGTAAGATTTTTGCAGGCCGCCATGATCGTCGGGTTTGGAAACGACGTTCAAGCGGCAAAACTTCGTCAATTGGTTGGGCTGTATCGTCAGGCCATGGGTCTGCCGGAAGACAAGAGAATTCCCTGCAATTTTGCCTCCACGCAGCAGCGAGTCGAGGTGTTGTTGGTCTTTTTTCAATGGCTGACTCGTTTCCCAGCGACGACATTCACACCCTGCGTGCAGCGAATAATTCAAAGTCTGATCGAAGAACTTGTTCTTGCTTTTGATTGCACGATCTTTCGTCCAACCATCGAAAAACGTCTACGGCAGTGGGCCAACCTCAAAACTCCATCTCGCACCGTCATCGATCAGGAATCCGACTGGCCGGCTGATTCCAGGCGTTGGCTGCGTCGCCTAAGTCACTACCGACAATTGGCCGGCAAGGAGACTCAGTTCCCCAAATCGCTGAAGCGTCCGTTTGCGTTGAATGAAAAACGTGCCAGTGAAATCGCGTTTCTTCAATCGTGCGCACAATCCGGTCAGATTTCCGCCTCGCAACAGGCTCGCTTCGACTATTTGACTGCCCGACAGGACGACGCTTCAGACGCAGTTCCCGCACTCCGCGCTCACCGCCAGAATCGTGCTTGCTGGCCGGATTGGGGGGCGTTTTCAATAAAGTTTTTCATGAGGCAGCTAAAGAAATCTGGTATCGCCATACCGGCTGCGATATCCAAGGTTGGTCCACGTCACGCCACATCACGATGGCTCGTTGGGTCGCACAAATGTCGGCGCGAGAATACAAGCTCCTGCGGCAAATCGTAGCAAGTTGGCAACAGCAGGCGGCTGAAAACTACAAAATTCACCTGCCTTTCAATCGGAAGTGGATCCGGCAAGTACGCCAGAGGAAGATTGATGTCGATCGCTGGCTGTGCCCAGAACCGTACACTCATTCCATTGCCGGACAAACCGTCACGCTGCGTGTGGTCGACAACCCCATAGAAATCTTCTTCATGGGAACCTATTTCAACACGTGTCTCAGCCCCGGGGGTTGTAATGAAATGTCGGTGCTCGCTAACGCCGCTCACGCCAATAAGCAAGTCGTTTATGCCTATGCCGAAGACGAGACCGTGATCGGACGTCAGTTGATCGCGATCAACAAGGAATTCAAACTGGTTGGTTATCACAACTACGTGAATTGCGACGGCGTCCTCAAGGCCGATTACGAGGAAATCGTTCGCCATTTTGCCCGCTTCGCAGGTCGGATCGCGATCGCAGCCAACATCCAAGCTCCCAACCGATGACCAAGTCGCAACGGTGGAAAATCTCAAAAGACCGACTCGGGCCTTGGCTTATCAAGTGCTGCTGGATTCCAGTTGATGATCCAAGTCTCGATGAATTCTTCGGTGCAAAGATTCAATTTGGGATGGACGGACTAGTCCAACCAGGATATTATCCAACGGTATGTGCAAGAAGACGATGGAACGATCGTTTGTTTTGAAACAGATGAAGATGGGATTAAAACTGAACCAACTCGATATTCCTCGATTGAAGAATTTTCAAAAGAATGGGTTTCAATGGGCAAGACAGAAGAACAGTTTTTATCTGAATAATGATGTTTTTATTTGGAATTACACTTGTTTGTGCTGAATAAAAACTAATTTCATGCGAACCCTTATTTTTTTGAATAGGGGTTTGTTTTTTTGGACTTATTCTTGACAATTCTAAATTGATGCAGGTAAATAAGAAATGAAGCGGAATATTGGGTTCCGCCACAAAAAAGGAGAAAAAATGCCAAACCATGTTTCAAACTGCTGGAAGATCACTGGGCCAACTGCCGAAGTAAAGAATTCACAGTGGAATGGGAAAGACTTTCTGGTGAAAAAGGAGAAAATGCTTTCAATGCATTTCTTCCAATGCCGAAGGAACTTCAGGACATTCATACTGGTGGGAATACCATTGATGGTGTTCATTGTAAGCACTGGCGGGAAGTGGTTGATTCTCATGGCAATACTTCAAGTGTGGCTATCAGCGAAGAAGAAATGGAAGATTATGAATCTCGCTTCGGCGCCAGAGATTGGTACGAATGGGCAGGGAGTAATTGGGGAACAATGGGCGGATACGACTGCCGCGAACCTGAGTATGAGGAAGGGGATGGTGAAAATATCACTGTAAACTTTATTTTGATACTGCATGGTCCCCACCGCTCAGTGCAGTGCGCTCGCTGACAATTCAACACCCAGATTGGATTATCGAAGGTGCTTATGTAGAGCAGGGTTGTGATTTTATTGGAACCTTCAATGCGGAAGGTGGCGAAGTTGAAGATAATTCTGAATCTCTGAGTTTTTATCGAAATGAGCCTGATACTTCGGCTTTGTTAGAAGAGGAAGAGGAAGAGGCGATGGATGAATTTGACTACCTTGATGTTACTGAGGAAATTACCACGGCTTCGCACTAGAGGTTTTTGAAAAATTCCCAAATCTTCACGAAGGCGGGTAAAAAAGTTTGCCATTCTTGACATTGGAAATGTCGTGATTAAATAATCATTGTCGGAAGGATGGGCCTGAAGACGCAGTATGCATTAGGAGCAATATATGTCCAGCAATAATCAGATCGTTCGCACTACTCGTATTCGTATTGATAATAGTCTTAATGTTTCACATGATGCGCGCTACGCAGAGGCAGATGGATGTTCCCTTCAATGTTGTCGCAGGACAGTCGAAAGTGCAGCACTCGAAACGCGGTTCTGAAATTGCAATGCCCGATATGGTTCTTCGACTGACTTCCGAAGGCACTGCAGGATGGACATGCTGGCGAAGAGGGGTTCACGCTTGTGAAGCGCGGTGTCATCGACGCAAGCCTGCTCTTCGGAGAGCCGAGCCATTTGCGCCAGGCGAAACTAAGAAAATCTCCAAATAAATAAACAAGCCCTGGCTTTTCAGTCGGGGTTTTTCAGCTTTTTATTGACAAACTATATGTTGGTGATTATATAAAGTATATAAAGCCAAGGAAGAGATGCAAGATCTAAAAAAATTGACAGATCAAAAGATTGAAGAGATTATCGCTCGTGGAGTTGAAGCAGAACGAACTTTAAACAGGCGCTTTGGAACTCGAATTTGTGAGTCTTTCAGATCAAGTTTCGAGGGAGAATCGAGGCGAGATCGGCGCCAGCTTTACAAGCAAATCAAAGGAAGTGGTATGTACGCAGAATGGAATAAATTTCTTGCTACTGATAAACTTAGACTTCAAGAGTTACTTGACGATGAACTTATTATTGAAACCACTGATAAGCGTGGTCGCCAAGTATTCAAGGTTACGATAAGCCTTATCCGAAAGATTAATCTTGACATTGCATAAATGGTGATTAAATCACTAGGGCAGTAAAAAAGGAGAAGCAATTGATAATTTTCAATTCTTTTGTAAGGCGTAAATTTAGTCGTGCTTTACTCATTGGGAAATCTCTGATAAAGAGATTATTTCTCGAACTCAAAAGTCGATGGATGATGGTCGGGCTAAGAAGGGATATCGAAATGGTGTTCTGGTCGTACCTGTAGAGCCTCAGGGATTCTTTACAGCACTTTCCGTGTTAGAAGAAGGCGATCAGCTTATCGGCACCTTTCAGGCTCGCAAGGAAGGTGAATTTCCTCGCAAGAGTCTGTGTATAAGTTTTCAAATGAAGGGCAGTCAAAGACAGAAGCTCTGGCATGTAGATGTAATTCTTTATTCATCGTCTTTATTCTTGCAGAGGATGATGGCAATGAACGTCCTCCGATTGAAGGAAATTGAGGAAATTATTTCAATTAATGGACGACCGACCGAAGGGAAGCTCCAATTGACCCAATTACTTTGATGTATAATCACTTTCATGTTTCCGGCTCGAATGACATGGAACTTCAACTGGAATGACAGATAGTGAATTCGTGGAGCTTCTGAGGAATATGGATACTGAAGATAAGGCTTTGTCCGATAAAGATTTGACAAACAATAATCGGTGATTATATAATCACTATAACCAAAAGCAAAAGGAAAGTATGAATCGCATCAGATTCTAGACACTCAGTCATTCCTGGATCGTGTATTGAAGTTGCCACAATGCTGAAGTGCAAGTGGAAATTCTTATTCAATTTGTTTGGTTGAGGAGATTATATGAAAGTTCTATTGTAAGAAGGTCACTTCGTGGTTGTTCGTTGGAAGAGTTTGATCATCGTAATATTCGTAAGGTCAACGAAAGAACAATAAGCGAATTTGAATTGAACGAAGTAACAAACAGCAAATTTGGCGATTGCCAAGAAAGAACAGATCATCGAAGCGTTGGCAGTGGTGGGGCTTAAAAATTTGTGGATCTTGCAGAAAATTCTTGACAGCAAGCCATTAGTGATTATATTTGATGTAGAGTTAACCTGAATAATGGAATTGAAAATGGCTTCCAAGAAAAACAAAACTGAAATCAAACAGCGTGACATGGCGCACCTTCAAATGATTCGCCGGAAAGTGTAAGAGTCGAAGATGGGCGTGTAGGTCAGCAAAACCGCACACGAAGTGCAATCCATTGCAGCAATCATGAAGCAGATGGTAAAGATGCCAATTTGTATCATTATCGTTTTCGCAATCGCACTCGTTCTGCTTATGATTTCCAGCAGTGATGATTTGTTTGATTATTCTGATATTGATGATGATGATTGGGACGACGATGATTGGCCTTATTAATACTTGATATTTCCCTTTTTGGCGACTAAACAATAGGAGTAATTCGATGGCGCAACTTCGCAGTGAAATAATTGAAAATGCAATGGGGCTAACTCTTCTTGACCGAGTTGCAGTTCTAGCGGATGGCTTTATCGAAGCTATGTCGTCAATTCTGATGCTGCAATTTATTTAGAATGCCCATTGCCGACCCTATTGCGGAACACGTTATGAAAGCAAATAACGAGGCGCAGTCAACTATCGAGTTTTCTTTGTATTTACGGTGTTAGTTAAATAATCATTGAACTTGAATCTAAGGGATAAATAATTCCAATGTTGAAGTATGCTGGGCGAGCAATGATAGATGAAAGTACTGGCATTGAAAGAATTCAAGCTGCCATGTGGTATTCAATGCAGTTGAGGAATTTCTTTTGGAGTAATATTGACAAGTCAAATTTTTATGCTGAACTTGCCTTGAACTCGCCAAGAAAAATAAACCTCTCTAAATTAAAATAACATGAGTTATAATCAAAAAGCGAAAAAGTTTTCTTTTTTTGAAAATGGCTTGGCTATTGGTCGAACCATACGTGACGATGGCATACGTTACAATTCTCGTTCAAGGATATTGATAAATTTATTTGATTGGTGTTGGAGAATGAATATAATCTTTTATGCAATGTCTTAAACAACAATGATACAAAAGAAGTCGAAGCGGCTATATCATTAACGAATCTTTCACAAACAAAATGGAAAGGAAGGAGTGGGATCGTGAGTTGAAATGACATTCGAGGAAACTGTTGACATATAATGCCCGGTGATTAAATCATTGGTGGAAGAAATATTCACCAAAGATATATCAAGCAAGTTGAACCTTAGAAACGAAGAACGAGTAGACATTATGTTATTGTCAGTCGCCTTTGCGATTGGGATACTATTTCAATGTACGGAAATTCTTGTGGAGAAGGATGGTATAATGTATGGAATTCTATTGAATCCAAAGGTCTTGATTTTGATTCGCCAGAAGAGGCGAGAGCTTGGATTAAGTGTAATATTCCGAAGTCAGAACAGGCCAGCGCGAAGATCGCATTATTTGAGAACTACCTTATTGTCGTGAATTAGTGATTATTAAGAGGAATATTAATAGAGTTCCAGCACCATCCAAGGAAGGCAAATGGTGTGTGCTGGTCCGAAATGAAAAGTCACTTCAGTAATGCTTCAGATTATGGATGGTTTAATGGATATGATATTTATATCCAAGGAATTCCTATCAACATTGAATTCAATCGAAGCAGATGCATGAAGAAAATGGCAGATAGCGCCGTCCCATACAAATGCTTGTTCCCAAGTTGATTGACGCAATTGGAGGGTGTCGAAGTACGAAGTAAACAGTGAAGCACCAATCGAAGATATTCCTAATCTTATTCGATTTTTTCTTGAAGATGAAATTGAAACTGCGCGTGAATCCCAAAAAAGTATTAGTTTCAATTGGCGATGGCATGTTTTTTGATTATGCTACCAGTAGCAGCAATGAGTAAATCATTAATTTTGATTCTGTTTATTGGAGCATTTTTGTATAGTCTATATGTTTTCTTTTCATTCTCTCTCCCGATCTTGAAAAAAGAAGGGCTGGTACCAGATTTTCAATTTTTATCGCGATGGGTAAAGAAAGTGCAGGCGAGGAAATTGAATGAAGTTTGTAAATAATTTAATAAAAATGAAGAACATCATCAATTGGCTCAGCCAACTTACTTCAATTTCGTTAAATTTTTGGAATATAGGAATTCTGAATGATAAAGAGAAAGCTTGTATATCATCACGAAGATGGATATAATATGGACCTCGAAGGTGCCATAAAATTCAGTGGTGGTTATAAAACTATATTCGTTGAATTCAGCGTGCCGGAAGACATTGAAGCTGATTATGTTAGAAGACTTGGAGATTACGGTTTAGGACTGGTCGAAAGCTCGAAGTCAATGAAGATGGCACTCACAAGATAATTCCTTTTCCAGATTATCAAAATTAACAATGAATAAAAACAAACATAGAATATGGCTCGTTAGGCATGGAGAATCACAGTCTAACGTGGACGCATCTTTTACAAAAGAAAACGCAGATCATACTGTCGAATTGACTAGCCGTGGTCAGTTTCGAATTTCTATGAGCTGAGTATTTTTTGAAAGAAGGAGTACAAGATCAAAGTTTTTCTTTGGAGTAGTCCATTCTACCGAGCAAAACAGACATCTAATAGAATTGCTCAAGAAATTAATGATAATAATCGAACGATTATTTATCGTGAAACTCCTCTTTTGGCAGAGATTGATTTTGGCGTAGCGAACGGACTTTCATCAAGTTCAGTGGGGAGATTATAAGATTTCTTTGAAGGCGCAAATTCGCTCTAAGGCATCTTCTGCTGGTAGATTCTGGGCAGCTTATCCAGGTGGCGAAAGTCAGGCTAATGTTGCCGCTCGTGTTCAACAGTTTTTTACTGATATTTACCATACCGAAAATGAAACAAATGAAGAGATCATTGATCATGTGGTCGTAGCTCACGGTGCTACGAATAGAGCTTTTATTCATATGTGGATGTTCAAAGAAGTTGAATGGTGGTACGCTATTTTTCTAATCTAAGAATTGTTCTATATTTAAAATTGAATCAATGAGTAGTGGCAATTACGTTTTTCTCCCCACAAACTTGACAGTATCCGTTCTGTGATTAAATCAGTGAAGAATTAGTATCACCATTCAGAAAGGAGATTGGAATGACAAGCGTAATTGAAAACTCCAAGGCTCAAGAGTGGTGGCAGTCTACTGGCAGTTATCTCGTTTACTGCGAAGTTGTCAGTCCATGTGGTAATTTCATTGTGCAATGTTGGAATCAATCAACTTATAATATGAAAATCAAGACATACTCAAAGTATGCTGAACCACCTCGATTTCGGTGGTCTTCTTGAAACTCAATTTGAGGAAGTTGAATTTCTTTCAAAACCATTCGGCACCGGAACAATCGGAGAATTTCACGAAATTACTTGACATACTCTCCTCTGTGATTAAATGAATGGTGTAAGAATTCTTCAACCCCTAACAGGTGAGGCTGCCGAAATGCCCGGACCCCGCGCACCGCCCGATAAGAAAACTCCGTAAATCCATATACTATAAAAGGGAAAAAAACATCACGGCTGAAAGGACAAGGGCGCGGAAATGCCCAACTCTTAATTGAGATAAAATCCGCAACGCCTCTTTAGCTCAGTTGGTAGAGCAGCGGACTTTTAATCCGTTAGTCCTCGGTTCGAACCCGAGAAGGGGCATTCAAATTAAAACCACGGCGGAAATTCTTTTATTATGAAAATTACAGATCGACTTGACATAATAAGTTCTGTGATTAAATCATGAATGTAGCCAGCCAACCCCAACTAAGGAGAAATAATGGAAACCTGGAAGAATACACGCAAGTTTGGCGAAAGCGCAATTGAAATTCAATTCTACAACCGGATTCGAGTGGCAACTTTACGCCTCCCTCGATGGGCTGCGCCAAGGCAGCGACAAAAATGACTGGTGCTTTCAAGCGTTCTGCGACGTTTTGACACTATCGTCGGAACAAAGGGCGGAACAGAAGCCGCTCGGGAAGCCCTTGAACAATTCTGGTCCGTTGCTCAGAGTCTTTCTGATTATGGGGCAGATGACGGGGCTTCACGCACTATCGCTCGGTACAAAATGGCGGAATACGCTGCTTCCGTCGGGTTTCAGGTTCACGGCGGCGATCTCTGGCAATAAAGAAGAAAATCATAACCGACCTTGACGAACTCAACGGTGATTAAGCCAGACAGTGAAGCGGGGCATTTCGCCCATAGCCAAACCCTCATAGTAGGAGATTAGATCATGCAAAACCAGAACACTCGCCCAGCCCGTACTCCGACTTTTCCCTTGACATTGATGTGAACGTTCACGCAGTTCGTGCCGCTCAGAGTCAGTTGGATGTTCCCTTCAATATCGTTGCAGGACGAATCCGTGCAGCACTCGAAACGCAGTTCTCGATGCAATGCCCGATATGGTGCTGCGCCTTACTTCGAAGGTGCAGCTGAAATTGGATATGCAGAAGACGAAGGATTCGCGGTTGGAGATCCTGGTGTCATTGATGTCAGTTTGCTCTTCGGAATGGCAAGCGCCCACCAACTTGAAGATTAATTAAGTCTTCAAATAAAAGGAAACGAACCCCGACCTTTCGGTCGGGGTTTTCTTTATATAATTTATATAAACAAGACACATTAGACTTGACGATTCCTTTATAGTGACTATAGTATAGTTGTCAGGAAGATTTTACCCTTGGTAGCGCAC
>CALODY010000025.1:0-111917 GCA_942492215.1 Pirellulaceae bacterium | reverse complement strand
ATCTTGAAATAGTAGATGTCTCAAGAAATTAAGTTTACATAAGCCAAGAGTGTGAAAAGCAACTTTTTTTAATTATACTCATAATGCTTTTTGCTTCCTGACTCAGGAGAGATGAAATAGTAGTAAGAAAACTGGAAAAGGATAATCAGTTGGAATTTATTTTTTATTTTTAAGAATATATATATTTGAATTTATATCTTTACCTTCACTTTGCAAACATATGAATCCTCTCACTGACAGTAACATTGGTTCCTTTGTTCTGAAGAACTCCGTTTACATACACTTTCATTTGTATTTACATACAACTTCCATTGTATTCCATTCTCCTTGTCTGGTTTTTCAGAAGAAGCGCCAAGTTTTTTTACTGATAGATTGTGATTTATTTGTATGTTCAGTCATGTCGGCACCATTCATACACACGAAATCGCCGGCGCTACCTGCTTTTAAGCTGACATTCGATACATTTTAACCAGATTGCATCAGGTTCCTGGCCATGAACAAAAACACCGCTGTTTGTAGCTTCAGCTGGCCATCTCCATTCTACATGAAGTTTATAATCAGAGTAAATCTCTTTAGTTCTCATATAGCCGAAAGGATCTCCGGTAATATGAATAACCCCATTTTGAACTGTAAAAACTGTTGCCGGATCAATATCCTGATCCTTAAGATGAAAAACCCAGTTACTTAAGATTTTTTCCATTAAAAGTTGAATTTTTTACTTTTTGCGTTTTTTTGACTTTTTGATCCATTTGGGATTTCAATGTGCAATAGAAATACCAGGAGCTAAGAACATAATAAAATTAATTATTAGTTCATTGCAATAAATTAAATGGTTTCTTGTTTTCATAATATTGATTTTATTTATAATAATTTACTTGCTAGTTCTGCCAGAGAACTGCGTTCCCCTTTAACCAGGTTAACATGAGCAAAAATATCCTGATCTTTCATTTTATCTGACAGATAACTTAATCCATTGGATGCAATATCAAGATATGGTGAATCAATTTGTTCAATATCACCTGTAAATATCATTTTTGTACCTTCTCCTGCTCTTGTAATAATTGTTTTTATCTTCGTGAGGAGTAAGATTCTGTGCTTCATCAACAATAAAAAAGATACTTGATAAGACTTCGTCCTCTGATATAGGCAAGGGGTGTAATTACAAGTTTTTCTTCTTTCATCATATCGTTAATCCTCAAAAATTCGGGACTTTGATGACTGAATTTATGTTTAATAACTGTAAGGTTATCAAATAAAGGTTGCATATAAGGATCCATCTTTTCTTTTACATCCCCTGGAAGAAATCCAAGATCTCGGTTTGCCAGAGGAACAATAGGTCGCGCCAGAAATATCTGCTTGTATCTTTTATGTTGCTGAAGTGCAGCAGCTAAGAGCAAGTAAGTGTTTTCCTGTACCTGCTTTTCCTGTTAATGATACCAAGTTGAATATCAGGGTTTGATAGTGCCTCTAATGGCAAAAGTTTGTTCAGCATTTCGTGGATCAATGCCATATGTTGATTGTTTAATTACCCTGTTAAGCATTTTATTTACAGGATTATAATGAGCAAGAGCACTTGATCCATTATTTTTCATAATGAAAAACTGATGACCGGTAGAGATTTGTTTCAATTTTAAACTCTTCAGCATTGACACCTTCAGGTAGTTCATATAGTTTACTGAATGAAATCCTGGATACACTTTCAAGTATTTCATTCCTTTGATATAGATCGTCAATATTTGCAACCTTGTCGTTTTGATAATCCTGAGCAATAATGCCCAGCGATTTAGCCTTCATCCGGAGGTTAATATCCTTGGTTATCAATACCTGTTTTATCTTTATTTGATGTACACATAATCTGCAATAGCAAGTATCCTGTGATCAGCTGTTCTTTCAGGGAAATGATTGGCTAACTTTTTCAGAAAAATCCTTGCCTGTTTCAATATGCATATTTCCCAAGGTTTTTCACCAAGAGGGAATATTTGCTGTTAGAAGCATATCTCCTGAAAGCTTATCAAGTTCCCTTGTAAATTCACGGGCATGAAAATTGATCAGATCATTACCTCTTTTAAATTTATCAAGTTCTTCGAGAACAACAATTGGTATGATAACATCATTCTCCTGAAAATTATAAATGCATTTATAATCGTGAAGTAAAACATTAGTGTCAATTATAAAAAGTTTCTTTTATTCTTGCCATTTCTAGTTTCTAATCAGTATGTTAGATTCTGTATAATGTATAATTAACCAAAATATGGGAATTATTGTTATCCTATTTTAAAGTATGTTACCGCAAAAATCACTCTTCAAATGGAACTATTGAAGGGATTACTTACGACGCGTATAGACGGGGAAAATGATGAATAGATTAATGATGGTGGAAAGATAATATTACATATTTTTAACAGCATAAATCCATCAGCTATATCCATTTTATCATTATTGATGAAGAAAGATTTAAAAGAAAATAATGGAGTGTCACCTATTCCACCATGCTTTTGTTGTATGCAGGAGATGAAATATATCAGAATGGTCCTGGTTACTATAAACTTGATTGATCTGCAGCAACACAGAACATTTGATTGCAGCTCATTCAATGAGCGAGCAGTGTGGCTGTAAAACTAAAATAGTAATATACTTGAACTTCCAACCAAATGTACTTACTAACAGAAACAGTTGAATATTTGTATTAAAGCAGCTACCTGTTTAACTGAATTATTATAAGACACTTGGATTGGGAAAGCCGCTTATAAAGAATGATCTTAATAAATACCATTAACTCTTGACGAATTATTTTAATCATCCTCATAGAAAGTACAAAACTATTCATATTGCTGGAACAAATGGAAAAGGATCTGTTTCACATATGATTGCTTCTAGTTTTTCAGGAAGCAGGTATAAATACAGGTTTATATACGTCACCTCATCTGAAGGATTTCAGGGAGAGAATTAAGAGTAAATGGAGAAATGATCATCTGAAAATGAGGTAGTTGATTTTATTGAAAATAATAAAGGGATAATTGAAGAAATGAAACCTTCTTTTTTGAAATGACAGTTGCAATGGCTTTTAATCATTTTGCAGAGAAAAATGTTGATATAGCTGTTATCGAAGTAGGAATGGGAGGACAGGCTAGATTCAACAAATATTATCAAGCCAGTCTTATCAGTAATTACAAATATTGGACATGATCATATGGATTTTTTGGTAATTCAATTGAAAAAATTGCTATGAGGAAAAGGCTGGAATTATAAAGAAAAATATTCCAGTTATAATTGGTGAAACACAGCAGGTAACAACTAAAGGATTTATTTTGGGATAAAGCTGTTGAATCTGGATCATCAATTTCTTTTGCTGATGATAGATTTTTATTGCAGTTTCGAGACTAATTTAATGAAAGCAGATGGAAGATATACAACTATCTGATTACAAAATAATGAAATTTGAGGGAAGAAAATGTTGGACTGGAGATTATCAGAGAAATATAACATGTGCAACAGTTTTTAATATTATTAGATAACTTCAGGGTATTAGGTTTTAACATCAGATATAATATTATTGCAGATGGAATCGAGGAATGTTGTATAAAATACGGGCATACATGGAAGTGTGCAGGTTATTGTGATAACCATTGACAATTTGTGATACAGGGCATAATAAAGAGGGGTCTGGAATTGTTATTGAACAAGATAAAAGAATATTCAAAACATTTTGCATATGATAATAGGTTTTGTTAATGATAAGGATCTTGAATCAGTTTTACCACTATTTCCTAAAGATGCTATTTATTATTTTACAAAAGCTTCAATTCCCAGAGCACTTAATGAAGAAATTCTTAAAGAAAAGCAGGAAAATATGGACTTATGGACATAGTTATCACGATGTAAAACAGGCTCTGTTTAGTGCCAGGAAAAAATGCCGGAGAGTCAGATTTGATTTTTATTGGGGGAAGTACTTTTATTGTTGCTGAAGTAATCTTGAACCAAACTCTTTAAATATGAAGGTACTTA
This sequence comes from Pirellulaceae bacterium, assembly GCA_942492215.1. Taxonomy (GTDB): domain Bacteria; phylum Planctomycetota; class Planctomycetia; order Pirellulales; family Pirellulaceae; genus Mariniblastus. The sequence goes on along the minus strand of CALODY010000025.1, from coordinate 107,912 downwards.
TGATAGAAAAATATGATCTATATTAAGATTTTTGAGTATAATCTAAACTTATGATTCATGAAAAAGTGTATTGTTTTTTCTGTTATTGCTGTTCTGTTTGTTAACTCTTGTAGGACAATCGGAAAAGAAAATTACCATCCTTCATACTAATGATCTTCATTCAAGACTTACCGGTTATGCTCCTGAATCAATATACTCCACTTATCTGTAAACGATGATAATACTGTTGGTGGTTTTGCAAGAATTGCTGCAATAATTAAGCAAGAAAAAGAGAATAACATCGGAATAACAATTGCAATTGATGCAGGTGATTTTCTTATGGGAACACTATTTCATGCATTGGAAGTTGAAACAGGGTTCCAGTTACGACTTAATGAAAAAATGGGTTATGATGTTATCATGTCTTGGAAACCATGAGTTTGATTTTGGTCCTGAGAAACTGGCCTCTTTAATAAATAATGCAGCTAGTGGTGGAGAAATCCCAGTATTTGTTAAATGGAAATATTGTATTTGATAATAAAGACAGAGGGATGATGCATTTGAAAAGCTTATATCATGATAATCTTATTGGAACGAAAACTGATTATTGACAGACGGATAATATTAAAATAGGTTTCTTTTCAATATTAGGGAAAGATGCAGTTAATGTTGCGCCCAATGCTGCACCGGTTACATTCTCAAAACAAGTTTCTTTTGCAAGAAAATGGTTAAGGAGTTACAGAATGAAAATTGTGATATTATTATTTGTATCTCTCATTCAGGGCTGTCAAAAAAGACTGATGGAAGTTGGGCAGGAGAAGATTATAAAGCTTGCAAAGAATGTAAAAGGAATTGATGTTATCATTAGTGGACATTCTCATTCGAGACTTGATAAACCACTGATTGTAAATGGTATTCCAATTGTTCAGACAGGATCATATGGGAAGTTTGTAGGACGACTATCATTGAAGTATTCTGACGGCAAAATTAAAGTTGAGAGCTATAAACTGATTCCTGTAGATGATAAAATAATAGGAGATAAGCTTATCAGACAATCTTATTGAAGAGCAAAAAGATACAGATTATCACAAAGATTCTTGCACCCTTGGGACTGGATTATGATAAACCTGTTGTGGAAACGTCTTTTCTGCTTGAGGGAGGAGAAACGGGTAAGTTTATGGAGAGTAACATGGGCCCTTTGATGCTGATGCAATCCATTATTATGTAAATAATCATAAAGCATTGACGGATCAGATTTAAGCATGGTTGCTGCGGGTGTGATACGTGACAAAATTGTCCCAGGGGAACAAGCAGCACCTGATATTTTCAGAGTAATGTCTTTGGGATCAGGCAAAGATGATGTGCCAGGTTATCCACTTTCCAGGTTATATGTAACAGGAAAGGAGCTTAAAAGCATTCTGGAGATATTACAGGTCGCCTATAAATCGAGTCCTGATAATTATTGTTATTATTCTGGTATTAGGGTTGAATATAATCCTGATAAAGGATTACTAAGAAAATCAGAAAAATTGATATAGTAAGTAATGAAGGAGAAAGCAGAAATGTCGATTTTTCAAAGAAGAATCAAATCTCTATATTCTGTAACTGCAAATTCATATATGCTTGAGTTTTTCGGGATTATAAAAAAAATGAGTTTTGGACTGATAAATGTAGTTCCAAAAGATATTAATGGAAGAGGTTCGGTAACAGATATGAAAACCGCTATTATTGATATGGATGAAGAAAAATGAGGGAGTCAGGAAGGGAAGGAATGGCTAGCACTGATGGAGTTCTTGGTTCAATGAAAGATACAAATGGAATTTGAATTAGTGACTGACCGCCGAAACTTTGTCGTTTTTGATTTGAAAGTCAACTGGCATCGCCTTTTCAAGCAACGTATTCGACCAACCCCCGGCACCATAGGAACGATCGCCGCCGATCATCACGATACCACCACCCATGTGTTCGCAATTGTCGACAAGCATTTTGATTTGCGCGTCCGTGAAGGACTGGATTTCCGACCCAATGTCATCTCCCGAAGCTCTGGGCAGATTGGCCAGGATGATTGAGTCGTATTGCAGCAATTCCGCCGAGGTCGTGAACAGTTCGGCAGTCGACATCGATTCGACTTCAATCGCATTGGCCTGCAAGCGTTGAATCAGATTCAGAAACTCGCCTTGAAAAAAGCCATCCTCAATCAACAAGACTTTGCCTTTTCCTCGCACGTGAGTGAACGCAGACGCCTTGTTATTCTGCGTGATTAAATCCTGTGACCTGTCATCGGGCACGAACGTTGCGTCGTAGGTGTAGACCGCTGAACGATCGAGCCGGGAAGTGAAACCGCGAATATTTTTACCAGGCTCAAGAACGATCTCCTGCTCCGAGACCAATTCCTCGGATTGAGCGGTCTTCCGAGTGATCCTCAGTTTGCCAGCGACGGTACCGTCAGGGTTCCTATCCGAAACGTCGGAATCGTTGGTCAATACAACGCGGGTCTCAAACGCCTGGCCTTTGCGGATATCGGAGGGAATTACCAATTTGTCAACGGAAACCTCGGACTCGGAAAGTAGCTCAATGGGAACCACATCGATACCAATTCCATCGTCGGCCATGGATTGCGCAACGGACGTGGCATCGCCGATGTTTTCGTTCCCATCCGAAATGATCACGACACGTCGAGCGGTGCCTTCGGGAAATGAGGCCTTGGCAAGTTTCAATGCCGACTCAAGGCTGGTCGATCCTGTTTTTAGATCGAACGCCGATTCAATCCGGCCGATCAAGGGCAAATCGCCGTCGTAAGGTGCCGATTCGATCTTCGCGTTGCCGCCGAAAACAATCACGCCGGCCAGGTCGTTTTTTTGAGTTCGTCGATGTGTGGCGACCTCTTCAAAAACATAATTCAACATGAATTCACGTTTGTCGGCAGGAATACTCTCGCTCTGGTCGAGGAGGTAGATCACGGTCAATTTGTCTGTCGATCGTTGCCACTGGGTTTTCGCCAACGCAGCAATTAGCAACACCAGCACGAGGGAACGCAGAGCCAACGCGAACAAGCGGCGCCATTTCCCCAATCCGGCAAGACTGTTGAAACTGAGGATCCACATTGCGGGAAGAATCAACAACAACCACAGAAACCAGGGCCGGTCAAATGCGATTTGGAATCCGAAATCCATAAGAATTCTCGCAACAAATGGAATCAATACGGGCGGTTGGGCCAATCTTCCCGGCAATTGTGCGGCCCATTTCTATCCTCGTGAAATAACGAACGATATTGGCAGCATCAGTCAGATTCTGAGAATCAACCGAAAAAAACGGGGCATTCCAAATTGAAACTCGCCGCCTTGATCACGCCCATGACCGGGCAACCGAAACCCAAAATTTCGGTTAAGGGAACCAATGGTCTCGACCACGCGTTAATAGTATATCAGTTTGAGTTGGATAGAAATTGGCTTCCCGCCTCCCAACCGACCTTGTCATTTCGTTCTCACCCGAATCCAACCGGTTGTAAGCCCTGAATTTCGATGATTTGTCATCACGATCGTTAGAAGATGCCCGTTCTGTACGGTTTTGAACACGGAACGGTCTCGACCCTTACAGATTTTGCGGATTATTCATTACAATAGGCAGGAGACCCATTCTACGACATCGGGATCGATCGAGTTTGCTTGAAAAGAACCTTCGCATCCCGAGGTTCGGATTCTGGCTAGAATCCCAATTTAGTCGAGAATCCGATCTAATCCAGCTGCTCGTCTAGCAAGTACGACGTACCCTTTTTGAAGTATTCCACGGAAACCTCTCGGTCGCCGATCGAGCAAATCGAGTCGAAGAACGACCACCCAACAACCACTAAATTCTAAATAAGGAGCGAGCTTATGCTACGTTTTCGCCGCTGGCAATTTGCGTTCAGCATCGGTTTGATCGCAGCTCTGGGACTTTCGCGAGTTTCGACTGCACAAACGACACCAAGCGAATCAACCAAAAAAGCAGTGACAAAAAAGGCGGAGTTTCCACCAGCCTCGAAAGTGACCGAAGGCTTCACCGAAGTCAAAGTGCAGGATGGCACCACTCCGTTTTTCCGGCTCTGGCAAAACGTAAGAGATGGCCAGATGCTGGCGGAACTTCCCAAGGATTATGCAAGTTCCAAGACCCGTCACTTCATCGCTCCCACCGTTTCTGGTGGCGAGGAGTTTGCGGGGCTTCAATCCGACGCTTTTTATGTTTATTGGAAGCGTTACGGCAAACGCGTCGCGTTGGTCACCGAGAATTTGTCTATCAAGGGATCGGACGATGAATCCAAATCTTCGGTCAAACGAATTTTTACCGACAAAGTGCTGTTGAGCGTTCCGATCGTTGCCATGGACAAGGGAAAGGGGCCGATCATCGACTTGGACGGTCTGTTGGTCGGTAACGCCAGCAAGTTCCTCGGTTTCGGATATCGCCCGCAATCTTCCCTGGTCTCCATCAAGAAGGCCAAGGTATTTCCGAAAAACATCGAAGTCGCATTTGAGGTTCCGATGTCAAACGGTGAACTCAAAACATTGCATTACTCAATTAGCAAAATCGAAGGCTCTCCAAGCTACAAACCCCGCAAGGCCGATCAACGCATTGGCTACTTCACGACCTCGTACAGCGACTACGGAAAATACGAATCGGACGACACCGATGTTCGCTACATTAACCGTTGGCACCTTTGAAAAACGCGATTCCAAACTGAAACTCAGTCCTCCCAAAGAACCGATCGTGTTCTACATCGAACATACGACTCCCGTACGTTACCGACGCTGGGTACGACAAGGTGTGATGAGTTGGAACAAGGCTTTCGAAAATATCGGCATCGCCAATGCGATCGAGATTCGACAGCAGGACAAACCGACGAATCAATTTATGGACATCGACCCTGAGGATGTTCGGTACAACTTCGTCCGCTGGTTGAACAACAACGTCAGCACCGCGATTGGTCCCAGCCGAGTTAACCCTCAAACTGGCCAGATCCTGGATGCTGATATCGTGCTGACGGACGGGTGGATTCGAACTTTTGAAGATCAATTTTCGGAATTGATGCCCAAGATTGCGATGGATGGAATGACCCCGGAGACACTCGCCTGGTTCGCCAAGCATCCCAACTGGGACCCGCGCGTGCGAATGGCCGAACCCTCCGAACGTGATTTCATTCGACAGCAATTGGCCTACCAGCACCGACGTGCGTCCACCCAAAATCAGCCCAACGAACTGCAGACCAAACTGATGGGCGACGAACCGATGGACGGTATCGTTGACCGGACCAGCCAGGTCAACGGAGCCTGCCTGGCCGCCGAAGGCCGCGGTTTCGACGTGGCGTTGATGCGGATGTCCATTACCATGATGCGGGCCAACCTGATGGACGACGATGATGACGACAAAGACGATGACGATGAGAAGGACGACGAAAAGGACGACGACAAAGAGGAAGATGAGGATAAAGAGCAGATGCTTGACGGCATGCCCGAGTCCTTTATCGGCCCTCTGTTAGCGGACCTGGTGGCCCACGAAGTCGGCCATACGCTTGGCCTACGACACAACTTCAAAGCGTCCAGCATCTTTGAGTTGAAAGAACTTAACAGTGAGGAACTGAAAGGCAAAAAGCCATTCGCGGGAAGCGTGATGGATTACTTGCCCACCAACTTCAAGGTGAATGAAGGTGAAATCCAGGGCGACTACGCGATGATTGGAATCGGCCCCTATGACATGTGGGCGATCGAGTATGGCTATACGTTCGATGGCAAGAATTTGAAAAAGATTCTGTCTCGGGTGGCCGAACCGGAGTTGGCATTTTGCAGCGATGAAGACACGTTTGGACCTGACCCCCTGGCCCGTCGTTACGATTTCAGCAAAAACCCACTGGATTTTGCCAACGACCAAATGGCATTGGCAAAAATGCATCGGGGCAAGATCCTGGAGAAATTTGTCAAAGACGGAGACGCCTGGGAGAAAGCCCGTAAGGGTTACCTGATGACGTTGGGGCTGCAAACCAAAGCAACCTCGATGATGTCGAATTGGATCGGCGGTACGTTTGTCAACCGCGACAAGAAAGGCGATCCCAACGGTCGCAAACCGATCGTTGTGGTGCCTGCCCAACAACAGCGTGCTGCGCTGGATTTCGTCATTGACAACATGTTTTTTGATGAAGCGTTTGGCCTGACCCCCGAACTGCTGACTCACATGACCACCGATCATTGGGGTGGATTCTTTTTCTCAATGACAAATGAGCCGGCCTGGCCGGTCCATGACCGAATCATGGGCTTGCAGGCTTCAGCACTTTCCCAGTTGATGAACCCGACGACTCTGCGACGCGTCTACGACAACGAATTCCGAGTCCCGGCCGACGAAGACGCCGTAACGTTGAATGAACTATTAGGTAAAGTCAACCTGGCGGTTTGGAAGGAACTAGACGAACCGTTGAAGGGAAAGTTCTCGGAGCGCAAGCCAGCCATTTCCAGCCTGCGTCGCAACCTGCAATCCGAACATCTGCAGCGGTTGTTCGATCTGGCATCTGAAAGGGAAGGTTCCGCGGCCATGAAGCCCATTGCTAACCTGGCCTCGATGTCGCTCAAGGAGCTGCGAGACAAGCTTAAAAAAGCAAGTGAAAACGAGAACCTTGACGCTTATTCGATAGCTCACCTCAAGGACGCCGAGGAACAGGTTACCAAGTTTATCGATTCGCAATACGTTGTGAACAACAACAGCGGTGGCAATTCGTTTGGCGGCTCGTTCATCCTGCTTGGAAAAGAAGCGGACGCCGACCGGTAACTTGACCGCGATTCCATTTGGGAAACTAAAATCAGGGCCGCTCAATTTTGAGCGGCCTTTTTTTTATCTGATTCTTAGATTCAAATCGTATTTATCATTTAACGGTTGCCTTACCGCGTCGGTCCGCCAGCGATTGCCAACGCGTGTTCCTCAGGGGATGATTCGCTCAGTCTGCCATCTTCCATTTCGTACGACCGATCAAAGACATCCAGCGCGCGTTGGTCGTGGGTGACGACAATAACGCCGGCGCCTTGTTCATGGGCAACGTCTGCGAACAGCTCCATTACCTGTCGCCCCCGATGGCTGTCCAATGCCGCCGTCGGTTCGTCCGCCAGGATCACGCTGGGACGATTGGAAATCGCGCGGGCGACGGCGACACGTTGTTGCTGGCCTCCCGACAACATCGCAGGCAAGTTGTTGGCGCGGTCGGCCACGCCAAGATAATCAAGCAGCTCCATCGCACGTTTCCTGGCGGCGCGCGGTGATTGGCCATCCAATTCCAACAACACCGAAACGTTTTCCACAGCGTTCAAGAATGGGATCAAATTCGATTTTTGAAACACAAATCCGATGTGCTTGCGGCGAAAGGTCCGCAGGCTGGTCTTGGCCTGAGATCCTTCCAAAACCAGCTGGCCATCGATAATTACTTGGCCGGAGGTTGGCGGGTTGATTAAGCCGACCGCCGTAAGAAATGTTGATTTTCCGGAGCCGCTCGGGCCCAGCAATGCGACGACTTCCCCCTTGGCAACCTCCATCGATGCATCCTGCATGGCAACGACTTCCGTGTTGCCGCTTCCATAGATTTTTGTCAACTGCTGCGTTCGAATTGCAGGTACCATCGTTTTTGCTCCTATTCCAGTGCTTCATTGGGAGAAACCTGCATGGCTTTCCAGATCCCAAGCATGCTGGATAAAACGGAGATCACGGCAACGGCGATGCCCAATTGAATGAGATCCTCGTTGGTGATGATGACTCGCCGTGGGAACATCGGGAACAGTCGTTGGCCGAGCAAGTAGGCAATTCCATACCCAAATCCGCCCAGCAAAATCGCCTGTTGCAGAATCATGCCAAGAATTACCCGGTTGGGTGCACCGATGAGCTTGAGGAGTGCGATCGATTGAATTTTGTCGAGGGTCAGGGTGTAAAGAATCAAAGCCATGATGATCGCGGCGATCACAGTCAATAAAACACGAAACAGGCCGATTTGCTTACGGGCCTTCTCCACGGGACCCCGCAGAACCAGATCCTGCTGCCCCTTCTGAGTGTACACCGAAACATCGCCCCAGGCTGCGATCGTTTCCGCAACTTTGTCGACGTCGGCGCCCGGCTCGACCTTGACAATCACTGCACTGATTTGGGGTGGACCCAAGGGCGGCAATTCGGAGCTTGCCAGCGAAGCTCGCTCAAGCAGCGAGGGTTGCAAGGAACCTGTTTCGCTATTCGCCCCGCGCACCGTCCGAGACTCACGTTCGAGGCGAATCGCTTCGCCTGGCGTATCGAACTGGATTGATTGCGCATCGGCAACGGTGAAGAATCCAACGCCGTCGCCGCCGGTTCCGATCATGTTCCTGGTTAGGTCAACAACGGTATAGGTGTCTTTGCCAAGCTGCAATTGCTCGCCAAGTCCAAGCCCGAGAGATTGGTCGGCGACCATTTCGTAATGGTTTTGTGAAAGCGAGCGGCCAGCCACCAGTGGGATCCATTCGCCTCGGTCGACTGGCCAGCTCAAACCCAAGACGGCGATTCGAAGCGGTTTGCCGTTGCGCTCGCGCTGAATCGTGTGATGAACAAATTCGCGCGAAGACTTGACTCCAGGAACCGCCAAAGCTCGATGAACAAGGCTTCGGGGAACTCGTGAGACTTCGGCCATCGGGCCTCGCGTGTCACGCTGCACGATCCACAGGTCGGCACCGACACTGTCGATCAGCAAGACGGCATCGTCGATGATACCGCGATAGATTCCACCCATGCCCATCACGATCATCAGGAGCATCCCGACGCCAATCGCGGTCAAGGCGAATCGACCCGGGTTCTGCCGAATATCTTTAGAGGCTAGATTCACTGATCGGTAATCCTCTGTCCACGACGTAGTTGCATTCCGGGTTGCGACGGAAGCACGACCTGCTGACCAGGCTCAAGCCCGGTCAGTACTTCAATTTTCTCTTGTCCGCGAATTCCTGGCTCGATGGCTTGCCAGTCGATGACTCCGTTGTTGTTGATGAATACGCCGACTCGGCCACCGTTGCGGCTGATAAAGTTGCTGGGGATTTCAACGATGTCCGTTTTGCGTCCGGTCTCAATGAAGACTTCGGCGCGTTGTCCCACGGCCCAGTTTTCAGGCAATTGCAGAACCTCGACTTCGACAATAAACTCTCGCGTCTCGCGATCGGTTTCTTTTCCCAGCCGCACAAGCTTTCCCGGCAATTTCAATTCAGGTTCCGAGCGAAAGATGACTTTCGCCGTTTGCCCCGCACTGAGCTTGGACATCTCCGTTTCGTCGACCCACGCGCTGATCCAGATCTGGTCGGTCGAGATCAAGGAAAGCATCGGAGAACCAGGTACCACCACATCGCCCGGTTCGCGATCGCGTCGCACGATCATTCCGTCGAAGGGTGCGACAATACGCGAATCAGACAGCTTGGTCTTTTGAAATTCCAGGGTCCTTTCAGCGACAACCAACGCTTTTCTCGCCTCGGCAAGCGCCGCATCGGCGCGAGCGACGTCTGATTCAGCAATGGAACGTGCTTCGTCTGCCTTGTCGAGCTCGTCACGACTGATTGCATTTTGTTGGTTTAGCGCGCTGATGCGTTTGTAGTTGATGGTTGCCTGATTAAACACAGCCGCGGCTCGATTGATATCGGAATTGACCCGTTCGATCGCGGCTTGCTTCGTTTGGACATCGGCCTCGGCGATCGCAACTTGCTGAGTCAATTCAGCGTCGTCCAACCGAACAAGTGATTGTCCCTTGGTAACTGTGTCACCTTGATCGACCAAGACCGAATCGATTCGACCAGCGATCTTGGGGCTGACCGTAGCTTTGACCCGCGCCTCGAGCGTACCCGTCCCCATGACTTCCGAAACGATCGCGCCGCGCTCAACTTCATGCTGGATCACGACGACCGGTCGAAATCTGACGAAATAGACAACAGCCCCAATGGTGGCGATAACCACGGCGGCTTTGACCAACCGCCACAGCCATCGTGTCGCACCTGAAAAGAATTTGTTGCTCATGCCCGGTTGTCCACGTTGAATCTACTGATTGGCATTTGGAATGCGATGATTGGAGCTAGCTTTCGTCTCGGTATTCTCCGCTGCGGCCGGCTGCGTCGTGGGCCTCGATTTTGCGCGAGGGCGAAAAAGGTCAGGAACTTGACCAGCAAGAGCGTTGAAATCGGAATCAAAATTTGCTTGTTCATGTTCGACCGCCCTATGGCCAGCGTTTGTTTTATTGTTTCGGAATCATCAGACTTAACAATATATATATTTACATGTTTCGATATATTTTGTCTAGATTGCATACTTTTTTTAAGGATTAACCTATCCGAAGCCGAACAGATCTCTGGGGACTGCAAAAACGACCCAGCTTGGCCTCAAGCCAGGAATTTGCGTTGAATCGAAAGCCGAAGATGAAGGATGCGCTCAAATAATTAGCGGAAATGCCGCCGATTCAAAACGAGTATCAAGAAAGTCACCACAACAAATCGTTTTACGTCGCTATGCTACAGAGTAGCGATGACGGGGACCGATCCTACGCGCCGTTAAGGATCTTTCTCGAGCGTGCTGCGATTCACTGCTCGTAAATAACGCCCATTTTCCTGTTAAAACTGAAGGAACATTGCGAAAAAGAATGGTGAAATCCTTGAACCTCCAAAAAACCAACGCTGCTGGAATTGAGGGATTTGGGTATGCTCTCCTTCTACCCCAAAATTCATTCGAGATTTTATGACCATGGTATTTTTCAAGACACAACCGAACTTACCCGACGCTGAAAAAGCACGGATCGAATATCATATGCAGCTGATCTCCGAATGCATCGGGATCGATCGTTTCAAGCGTCCAGTGCGTCGCATGCATTCTTTTCCGGGATTGTCGGAACCCCGTCAATCGTTGAAACAAATCGTAGACCAGGTTGGCGAATACCTTGATCATGATGTGGCTGGCATCAATGTGCAGGTGATTCCCGAAACGCTCGAGAAGTGCGGCGGCGGGGGCTGAGGCGGCGGTTCCTGCGAAGGACTCGGCGGTCTGCCGGGCAAGTACGATGTAAACGAGCGTCGAATCACTCTCCAATCGGAGATGGACCGAGAGCCAATCCTGACCACAGCAACGTTAATCAACAACGTTGTCTGCGACCTGCTACACCAAAACGGGTTTGACTATGCACACTTTCCTGAGATCGTCGATCTGGCGGTCGTCGGTACGGGATTGGGCATGCTCCAAAGCAACATCAGTCTGGTCAAGGAAACAGGCTCATTTTGGGATTCGACGCAGTGGGACGTGTTTCCGCGACCCTTTCTTGACTGTCAACCGCTGGCCTATGCCAATGCCGTTGCCGCCTGGATACGCAGCGAAAAAGATCCCGAATGGGCAAATGAACTCCCCGTTGAAGTCAAACGCCCGATGCGAAAATCGCTCAAATTTCTTTGGAAGACGAACGACTCTTTCTTTAATGCTACTTCCCCAACGCAATTCATGCGAAATCAATCTCAGCAAGATTGGCTGACGATGGCGGCAACGGATTCCCCATCGAAACAGATTGTGGCGCTCCGCCACCTGGAGTTCGAAGAGAATCTGAATCCTCAACAAGAGTCATTGATCTTGGAAAAGCTTCAATCCGGCAATCGAGCAATTCTACTGCATGCGGTCGCCGCGACCGAACGAATGAAATTCAATAACGGACCGGTGACCAATGAGCTAAAATTACTAGTGAATCATCACGATGACGAAGTCCGTGCCAAGGCATTGTGTTCGTTGACACGTTCTGGAGGAATGGACGAGGCAACGATCGAGGTGGCAGCGAAAATGCTGGATTGCCGCACAAAGTTTGTTGCTTTCGCAGGTATCTATGCCCTGTCTTCACTCGATTCAGTCCCGGACCACGTCTTGGCGCCAGCCAACCGCGGGTTCATTCGAGCTCTGCAAATTTGCGATTATGAGTTTGTCGGCCTGTTTGCTGCGGCATTCAATCGCTGGTTAGACGATCCCGAAGCCTATTTCGAGCAACTGCTCAGTGAAGACAGCCCCGAATATCTTGAAATCGCATTAGCAGCGCTGGTGAACATTCGTGAGCAAATGGTGGCGACTGATTAATCCGCAACGAAATTTTCGAACGGTTGGTGAAACCGAACTGAGGTGGCCGTCCGTTTCCATTCTTTGAAGGCACCGATTCAATTGGCAGCCAATTCCCCCAGCCAGTGACTTTCCCAAAAATCAATTCGCAGGGACAGTCGGCTTGGTTTTTGGTCATTACAATGAAGGCCGTGGAAACGCTGGCCGAAAGCTGGCGTGTTGGCATCGAGCACGGGACAGGGCCATCAAGGGAACCGGGACAAACGTTCGAAAATGGACGGGGGGGATTGAAATGAAAAAGTCATGCTTGATTGTAGGCGTTATCGGCGCGGCCGTAATATTGGTTTGCAGTGGCGTGGGTTTCCTGATTTTTGGAACTGTGTTTATGGCCACGTCCGGCCTCGTGAGTTCAGCAGATACCTTTTTGACCGCCGCCGCGGACGAGAGTTATCAAGTCGCTTATGACGAGTTGTCACAGGATTTGAAAAAAACAGTCTCGCCGCAACAGCTGGAATCATTCATCTCGGAAAACGGCTTGAACGAGTACCAGACCGTCTTCTGGAACAACCGCTCCATCGACAATTCCACTGGCTTACTGGAAGGCAACATCACGACAAAGTCCGGCGGAACCATTCCCGTCAAACTGACCTTCGTCAAAGAACAATCAGGCTGGAAGGTCCAGTCCATTGACAAAACAGCCGTTGCGGGGCTGGGCCTTGATTCTCCCAACATTGGCATTCCTACCGATGCTGAAGCCAAGCGACTGGTGCAGTTATGGACCCAAAATTTTGGCGCTGGCGTCGTCAAGAAAGACTTTTCCGACTTTCATGCCAAGACAGCCGCAGAGTTTCGGCGAGAAATTCCTCTGACCGATTTTACCGAGCGATTCAAGTCATTTATCGAACAGGAACTCGATCTGTCTTGGGTGGATGGTACCGAACCAGTGTTCGACGAGCCACCTTCGATGACCAATCAGGGCGTCTTGCAGCTGACAGGCCACTTTCCGGCCGATCCACTGGTCACATTCGATTACAAACTCGTAAAACGGGACTCCCAATGGCAAGCGCTGGGTTTGCATTTAAAAGTTGGCGACGCAAAGGCGGAATCGACTGAGTCCATTGAAGAGCTGGACGATACGCCTGATGAGCCCTCAGGTGAGACCACCGATGACAAGTCAGATGAATCGTCTGATTGAGAATTCCCTCGGTTTGGTCTCCGCCACCCAATTTCATAAATGACGAGGCAAATGCACGGTGTCCAAGGCCGATTTTAGAAAATAACAACAACACCGTCGCCCTCATTGGGCGATCACTGTGCCAGAGCATGTTGCATTTTACTACCTGAGTGGCGCCCCTTTTTTCCCGTAAAGACTGACGGAAAAACGCGAACACGAATGGTGAAACCGCTTTAGGTCGCCACAATGGGCGGAACCGGGCAATCCAGTGATTCGCTAACGGCACGAAAAAGTTCCGCCTCCTCGACGGTAACGATGTGGTCATGAGTGATAGCGATTGCCGCCGCCGCCAATACCGATTTTCGGATCGAATACGAAGCGGCTGCCAGCCGGTCCAATCCACCGGCAAGAGCAGCAAAGTCGATCGGTTGATCAATCGCCGTTCCCAGGGAGACGCTGGGAATTTGAATTTCTGCCAGTCCCGCATCGAATGCAGCCTGCGTCGTCGGCAGATTATCGTGCCCCACTCGAACCAGTACTTCCAGCAGCAGCCGAATATCATCGGCCAGCAGTTCCACGCGTTTGAATTTTATCTGTGGTGGCAAGCCCTTACCAAATCGACGGTCGAGGTGGACGATCAAATGGTGTCGCAGGAAGAATTCGAACAGGTCAATCTTGTTATCGGCCTCAACGAGCTGGTTCACGAGTTGCCGAAAAACTTCGTACTGCTGAGGGGACATGCCCGCCAATGTCCCTTGCATGATTTCGAATAGCGGTAAACGATAACGAGGTTCCATCGCGCCCACATCCTCCACCAAGTTCATCGTATCCTGAACGGTGGACATACCTTGGGAACGGTGAATCATTTGAAGCTGCCGTTGGCGAACCTCGGTATCCGGATCCAACAAAGTCGCCAGCACGATGCAACGGGCACTGAATACGTCGCGGGCCGAATGAAGCAGTTTTTCCGGAATCTTGTTTATGACCACCTTCGAGTACGCGAAGTCATCATCATTCGGCACGCCGATGCCGGCGAGTAAAATCAGTGGATCGATTGGGAGTCGGTCGGCCAATTCAGGAGGCAGAATCCGTTGCCCAGGAGTCTTGGGAAACCCAAAGTCCCGGATTTGTTTCTTGGCCTGTTCCTTCTCCTGTCGTTTGCGGAGTCTTTTTTCTTTAGTTTTCGCATATTCACTGAAATCGCCGTCAAAGCGGGGATCCACTTTTTGAATTCGCGGGACCAACGGCGGATGGGTGGCGAACAACCCGGAAAACGACCGTTTAAACATACTTGCAAAATACATATGGCTGGCCACCTCGGCTTGCGGTGCTTTCATCTGGGAACCGAACTGGCTAGCGCCGATCATCTTCAGTGCGCCCGCGATTCCATCAGGATTGCGAGTGAACTGAACAGCGGATGCATCCGCAAGGTATTCGCGCTGCCTCGAAACGGACGCTTTAATAATTCGAGCAAAGAATAAACCCGCCCAACCGATCACGATCAGACCGACAGCAATCAACAGGATCGCGCCGGCGCCTTTGTTATCTCGCGACGATCGACGCCCGGCCCCGAAACCGCGAAGTACGAAATAGCCAATCAACGCTAAAATCTGGATGCCATGCAGGACACCCATCATGCGAATGCTCATTCGCATGTCGCCGTTGAGAATATGACTGAACTCGTGCGCAATGACTCCTTGCAACTCATCGCGGCTCAACTGGTGAATGGTACCGCGATTGATCCCAATCACTGCGTCGTCGATGGTGTAGCCTGCGGCAAAGGCGTTGATGCCCTGTTCCTCATCGAGAAGGTAAACCGGCGGAACGGGGGTCCCGGCCGCCAATGCAACTTCTTCCACAACGTTGAGGATCCGCCGTTCTTCCGGATCTCGCGAATTGGGCAGAAGTCTTCTGCCCCCGAGTGTCGTGGCAACCGAAACGCCACCTCCCCGCAGCTCCATGATTTTGTATAGACTGCCGCTGCCGACAACGAAGCTCACGAGTGTCGTCACGGCAACCAGGATGACCGGTTCGAACCAATACAGTTTGCCCCCCTCCTGCCCGACTTGAACGTCGGTCACGCCCAAAGCAATGATTACGACGGCATAAATTCCGACAATCATGCAAACGACGGCAAGCACAAAATAGACGACCAGCCATTTGGTTTTACGACGGGCAAGATCCTGACTTGCAAAAAAGTCCATGATCGAATTGGCTCGGGCTAATGTTGCGAAAAAAATCTCTGCGAATACTTCGAGTATTGCTCAAGAAAATACGTGACCAGGAGCGGTCCCATCGCGAACGCGGGAGCCTCAGCAAGTCGGCTGGCTTTCTGCGAAACGGCCCAACATCCGTGTCGAGGAAATCGTTAAAAACTAACTTTGGGCGCTTCGCGTTCCTTGGGATTTTCGAGCTCCAACAATTCGGCTTCGGTGAACCCCAGCATGCCCGAAAAGATGACCGCAGGGAATTGTTCCCGCGCGGTATTGAACGCCGTGACTGAATCGTTGTATCCCTGTCGAGCGAAAGCGACTTTATTCTCGGTCGACGTCAACTCTTCCTGAATCGCCATCATATTCTCATTTGCTTTTAGATCAGGATACGATTCGGCAACCATCAGCAGCCGGCTCAACGCACCACCAAGTTGCGATTCTGCCTGACCCAAATCCTTCATCGATTTGGGATCCCCGGGCTTCGCCGCGGCCGCATTGCCCGCCGCGAACGCCTTGTTTCGAGCCTCGATCACCGCTGTCAACGTTTCCTGCTCGTGTTTCATGTATCCCTTCGCCGTTTCAACAAGATTGGGAATCAAATCGTATCGACGTTTCAGTTGAACATCAATTTGAGCAAACGCGTTTTCGTACCGGTTCCGTAATTTCACCAGCCCGTTGTAAATCCCGATGACCAACATGGCGATGACAACGATCACGGCCAGGAAAACGCCAACGGCAATTAGTCCGCCCATTACAACGGCAATTGGTCCGCCCATTATTTAGTCCCTCTCTAAGAACACATCATCCGACAAAGAAACGTCGCGTTAAAAGCAACCGGGCTGCTCTTATCCCTACCTGAGGTCAACACAACGCAACAAAAAAAGCATTGCAGCTGGATCGCCATGCAGCATCCAGAGCCTGCATTATGGTCTTGTTCGATTGTTTTTAGCAATTATTGGATCGACGAAAGACAGAAAAACTGTGAAACAGCATTTGGTGGCCAAAAGATGACTGCCAGGAACAAACCGTGATTCCGCAAAACCCGATTGCTTTCTGACTTCCGCACACCGTCTTTGACCGCCGCGATCGGCCACCCTGACGTGAGTGAGACCTGGGGGCATCTATTTAATCGCAATCGCCTGTCGGATCGGTACCAGAATGTTTTCGATGATGTGGGAATCCATCAAGTCCTCGCCATGCTTGATCAAACGCTGAAATGCGGACGAATAACTTTCGCCCAAGTCCAGACTCCCGTAACGACGAATTGTCAAATAAACCGTTACCTGTTCGTCAGGATATTCGCACGTTCGCACATGGTAAGCGGATGTTCGACATTCAATGTTTAAACGGCATTGCGTGCGGCAATCATCATCAAGCGCCAACTGAATCATCGGATCGAATGCCAATAGCTTTCCGCCGGCGGATTCCCGTAGTTTTTCAAACGCAGGCGCCATACCAAACGCTTCGGCCAGCAGCTCATGTTGATTTCCACGATAATTGAAGTCGAATCCGTACATCAGATTCAACGATTCACAATCAAGTGGACTCACCGAAAGCGAATAGGGTATCGATTCGAGGACGTCCATGTGTTGCGAAGTCGCCTGTTCAAAGCTCGGAGGGTTTACGTAGCCGGAGCTGACACGTTTTTGTTCGATCGTGGCCCAACGATAACTTCCACTGAATTTGTCTTCTTCCAATACGAAATCAGAACGGTCGCGGCTGTAAAAATTGGACATGCCTGGATACTTTTTCTGCAGCAATTCAAAAAAGTGCAGGACCGTATCTCGATTCGAAGGCAATTCCATCTCGGTGCAGAGATTCAAGTTGATATAAAAATCATCACAAAGGCTGTTGTATCGAGGCATACGTTGATTCCTTTGTCGAAGTGCGGCGAGGCAAGAACTTGCGGCGGATTCTTCAGGTCATTTGAATTGGGAAGCAGACAGCGGACAGCCGCCGCCTCTATCATATCGAAGTCCAAAATCCAAATCAATGAACGGGTCTTTTTTGATCCGCAATCCACCGAGATTCGGCGCGATTGTCGTCCCCAGCTGGATTTATCAATCGGTTTCCGTGTCGCAAGTTGCAGACAGAATCCTTTGTTTTTTTGACCAAATAAATTGGTGGCTTTGACGGTCCCCAATCCGCCCTACCGCTCCGTCGAGTTGAATTGTGTCTTACCTTTTTTTGCGAGGATTACGACCTCAGGTCGAAGAGGGTATGCTGGACGCTGATCAGGTCTCGGTTCTTTCAAATGCAGTCAGGCGAATATCAATGACGTCGACCATTCCACAGATGGCAAAACAGTCTCGCGAGACAGATCCCGGCTGCCTTGTCGCATTCCCGTCAAAAATCGGCTGGATCGGATTGCTTCATCGAGGGTACGAGTTGGTGCAGATCAGAATCGGCTTCCACGCACGCCGCGATGTTTTTCAAGAATTTCGTGATTATGAAATCGGTCCCAAACGTCCTGACGAAACCGAAAAGCTGTGGATTGAGATTTTTCAGAACTACGGTTCCGGTGAACCCGTTTCTTTTGACGAATTTTCGATCTGTACCCTGGGAATGACCCCTTTTCAGCTTCGGGTCGTGGACGCTTGCCGAGAGATTCCTTTTGGCGAAACGCTCAGCTACGGCGAACTTGCCGCCCGGTCTGGCTCACCGAACGCGGCCCGCGCCGTGGGAACGGTGATGCGAAAAAACCGGTTTCCGCTGGTGGTTCCCTGTCACCGAGTGGTGGCCAGCAATGGACTGGGCGGGTTTTCTGCTCCTGACGGAACGAAATTGAAAATGCGACTTCTTGAAATCGAGGGTATTGCCGATCAGTTTCGAAAACCTGAACCCTCCGCCGGAAAACATCACAAAAAAACGTTGGTCACCAAGCTGTGATGACCAACGTGTTTGTATCCCTGGCACTGGGGTGGAAAACCACCCCAGTGCGCAGTTGAAGCTCAGCCGTGAGCACCTGTCGAAACGGTTGACCCAGAAACCTGTGTTTCGACAAGCTAAATATGCTCTTTCCCCAGGAGGGAGGGTAGTGTCAGATTCCCGCGTTTCCAACACTTCCGACTGAGCTCAAAGGTGTCTCGTTTGTTTTGAGTTCCCCTTGAGGCGGAGGTACAATTACTGAAGCTGACGGAATGGGACAAGGCCGATTGGTGTATTTCTAAAAATAAAACTCAAATTGTAACTTGGGGGCAAAATACTTTCGGCGGTTGAGTCAATTGCCTGATTCCGATTTGCCAGCAATTCACGCCTGTCAACAAGGACTCCCTGAGAATACGGGGCCATCGGGTGGCTCGATCCAATCAACTAACGCTTGCGTTCCAGATTTTCTCGCGTTGATTGCTGATTCGAGCTAGCGGATCCAATCTCACTTATCGGTAATCCTCGATATTGAAGATGGCGGCATGATTACTGGCCGGTTGTCGATTCATCTCAGAGATTTCTGCATGGTCGTAAAGCCAAGCCTGACAAACGTCACGGTCCGAGATCGTCCAATTCTGGTCGCCAACTAGCGCAAAGGGCTTTTCTCCGCAACCCGTGATCAGCACCGCGTCGCCTGATTTTGCCTGTTGAAGCGCCCACTCAATGGCTCGGAAGCGATTAGGAATCAACCTCACGCTGCCAGGCTCCTCAAAACCATCGAGAACCTGGTGTGCCGGTTCATAGTCGACCATCTGATCGACGGTAGTTCGCGTCAAAACAGCTCGATCCGCCGAGCGCTCGACAACCTCTCCAATACGCCGTCTTTCGCTCGAATGCTGCTCGTCGTGGGTCGAAAAAACGCACCACACATCGCCGGGCGTAACAGATTTCAAAGAACGAATTGCAGTCGCCAGCTGATTCGGACTGCGAGCAGAATCAACGACGACGTTAAAGGGTTGGCCACACTCGATGCGCTCCAGGCGGCCCGGTATCGCACTGGCTTTTTCGAGCCCTGCCGCAATTAAGGACAGGTCGATGCCGAGGGAGAGACCGACGGCGGTGGCGGCCAGGCAATTGTAAACGTGCTGGTCTCCGATGACCGACGTTCGAACAGGGATGGATTCGCAACCGGCAGAAATCACAAACGTTTGTTCACTGTTACAACGTTCTATTACCTTTGCCTTGATTTGAGCATCCTGCTTGATACCGATGGTAAGAGCGGGTAGGCGCAAATCGTTTAACAGAAAATGCGTTGTCGGATCGTCGGCATTCAAAACCACCATACCGTGTGGTTTGAGACACTTCATAAGTCGAGTCTGGGCTCGACGATAGTTTTCTCTTGAGCCGTGAAAATCCAAGTGATCTTCACGAATATTGGTCATGACAGCGACGTCAAATTGCACGCCGGACAATGCCCGTTGGGCGAGTGAAACGCTTGACACTTCCACCACCGCGTGACTGCAATCGCCAAGGACCATCTGTGAAAGCTGATCCGCTAATGACGGCGCATTGAATTTTTCGGCTGGGACAGAATGTCGATTGCCTCCCAAATCCACTTCAATGGACGACACCAACCCTGTCGACTTGCGGGCCGTTTTGAGGATGCTTCGAATCAGATGGCTCGTCACCGTTTTGCCGTCGGACCCGGAAACACCAATGGTGGTCATGCGGCTGCTGGGCTTCCCGGCCAAAGCCTGACAGATTTTTCCGTATGCTTTGCGAGTGTCGGGCACGATACATTGCGGACGATCAATTGTCAGCAATCGTTCTGTCACAACGGCGGATGCGCCACGCTTGACCGCCTCGTGCGAATATTCATGCCCGTCATTATCCGAACCAACGATCGCGACAAAGATATCATCGGATTGGCAATCGTCCCATTGACCGCAACAGGATCGCACCAGGATATCCTTTGCCCCGATGAATTGGGCATTGGGCAAAATCTCGCACAAACGAATGCCCGAACGGGCTACGGAAAATGTACTCACAAGGCCTCCTTGCCTGGCGAACGCAGTATTTAATTTTTGATGGTGTATGCCACACCGAATCCAAGTGGTCAACTTCCTGTCAACCAGCTGCGATTCTCCTCAATGGCCGTACTAAGTCAAGATTGATCGTGCAGCTTCGGCCAGCTGCAATTCGGACTTCAGCCGCGGTGGCAAAATTTGCCTGAAAGTTAGACCCAATGTTGGAAAAACGATTCAGCATTGCTGGATAAAAAATCAGCATTTTTTACGCCCACAAGAGCGGTTTCGAAAGAAACCCGGCGGCGAACCACTCCCCCGCAAGTCATCACCCGCATGACCCGGCGACTGGACAGAGCAAACCAATGCATGCGAAGATATGCCAGCATGGCATTAACTTTTCATTAACCTGGCAACGGATTCCAAGTTGAATTGGTCGCCAGTGATTGGTTCGGCAGCAGCCCGGCATTGAATCGCATTTGAAGTGCCGGGATTCTAGGGAATTGGTTGAGCCGACCAACGTTATTTCTCCCTTGGGAAAACCACGAGAGTTTAAAATTGGACGAGGATTTTGACATCGCATCGTTAGCAACCTATCTCCATTTGAACCCGGAGCAGGTTCGCAAAATGGCGGACCGAGGAAAACTTCCCGGGCGGAGAATTGGCGGTAAATGGAAATTCTCGCCTGCGGAGATCCACAGTTGGTTTGAGGAAAGGATTGGGCTTTCGGATGACAAACAGCTAACCAAGGTAGAACAGGTTCTCGACCAACAACCCGAAACGCATTCGGCGGAAGACGTGAGAATCCCAAGTTTACTGACCCCGGCGACCATCTTTATTCCGCTGCCAGCCAGAACCAAAAACTCGGTGATTGAAAGATTTTGTGAGTTGTCGAGTCTCTCGGGGGCTTTGTGGGAACCCGCGAAGATGGCCGAAGCCATACGCAGTCGCGAAGAACTACATCCCACAGCATTGGAAAACGGCGTCGCACTGCTGCACCCAAGGCGACCGATGCCTGGAATCATGGGTGAACCGTTTCTGAGTTTGGGAATTACCACTTCGGGAATTCCGTTTGGGGGACCGCGAGGATGTTTGACGGATGTCTTTTTCCTAATCGGTTCCGCCAGTGAGCCACAACACTTGCGGGTATTGGCCCGACTCAGTCGACTTATTCAACAACCAGATTTTTTGGAATCTTTGCGACAATCCGATTCACCTGATTCGGCTTGGCAAGTGATTCAGGATTTCGATAATGAAATTCGATGACGGAATGAGCAACCTCTGTCGCCACCCAAATCGCCCTGATGAATGAAGGAGCGGAACATGGAAAAAAAGATCCTCTTAACAGGCGACTATTGGCATCGCGATTTCCAGAATGTTTTGAAGGGGTTCGACGCAGTAACATTGGTGTCAATCGACAAAATCGCTACTCTCGCAGACGAATCCTTTGATTTGGCGATCGTGGCCCAGTCTCGCCCCGGTCAGTTTCCTGAGGAAAAAATTGAATTCTTGCAATCGCGGCTCGGAAACACGCCGCTGGTTGCCATCCTCGGCAGTTGGTGTGAAGGGGAACTTAGAACTGGCACGCCTTGGCCCGGTGTGATTCGGGTGTATTGGCACCAATGGGAAGGTCGTTTTCGGAAATTTGTCGAACAGTTGGATTCCCAGGGAATCACGGATTGGCACGCGGAACGAACGTTCACGCCGGCCGATCGAATACTTCGCCCATCGAAGGCCCGGTCCCGAACGAAAATCGAAGTTGTCGGTGTCAGTTCCTGGACCCAAACGCAGTTCGAGATGTTACGCGACGCGATTCAGAGTTTCGGTTGGGACTCGAAATGGATTGAACGATGCACTTGGGACGCGCATGCGACGCAATTCTGCAATCCGATCTGCGTGACCGCAGATTCCTTTTCGGCGGAACTCGAAAACCGGGTCCGCTGGTTGCATTCCGAGTTTCCTCATGCCCGTTTCGTGATGGTACTTGGCTTTCCGCGGACGCAGGACGTTGAAAATTGCTCTCGCCTGGGAATATCGCAGGTGGTTTCCAAGCCATTCGAGCTGGATGATTTGCGCGTGGCGATCGAAAACGCTTTTGCAAGTAAATCCTCCATTCGCGTGGCGTCAGAAGATTAGAAAACAACGCTTATGCACGGTCGGCCAGCTTTCGACATCCGATCGAGCCGGGAAAAGTTAAGCTGTCAAGCAACGTGCTACTCACCAGCCCGCGCCTTTTTCAACTGAATGCGAAAACGTTGCGCCCGCCGCCTGACGGCGGCAAATGAAGTAGAAATCGAAATGCAAACCCCAAACAACAAACTGCTCTGTGACCAAGCCGCCGAATGCTGGTTCTTGACCGGTGCGACCGCGAGCGGAAAAACGAACGTCAGTCTGCAACTGACCCGGCTGCTTGACGCCGAAATAATCTCGCTGGATTCGATGGCGATTTATCGTGGCATGGACATTGGAACCGCCAAACCTTCGCTGGAAGTCAGGGCCCGGGTGCGACATCAGTTGATCGACATCGCGGACCCCACCGAATCGTTCAGCGTTTCGCAGTTTCGAAACCTTGCCATGCAAGCAATCGATTCGATCCGAGCTCGCGGCAAAGAAGTCATCTTCGTCGGTGGAACGGCGCTGTACCTGAAAGCGCTCTTGCGCGGTTTGTTCGAAGGCCCCCCAGCAGACTGGGATTTTCGCAAAGAAGTGCAAGAAGAAATTTCGGAATTGGGCGGCGACTTTCTGCACCAACGATTGGCAATGGTGGATCCCGTTTCGGCCCACAATCTCCACCCCAACGATCATCGCCGAATCATTCGAGCGCTGGAAGTTTATCGGCAAACGGGTCACCCGATCAGTCATTGGCAGATGCAATTTGACGAAGGCAGAGACGCAGCGACCTGCAAAGTGTTTACGCTTCGCCACCGACGCGAAGTTCTGCACGAGCGTATCGAGAAACGGGTCGAAAACATGTTCCAATTGGGATTGGTCGACGAGGTCCGACGACTGCTGGAGCAGTATGGCCAGCTTGGTCGAACCGCGTCGCAGGCCGTTGGATATCGGGAGGTCATCGACCATTTGGAAACAGGAATTGATCTGCAGGAGATCATTGAAAAGGTGAAAACCCGAACCCGTCGATTCGCCCGCCACCAGGAAACCTGGTTTCGAGGGTTAAGCGAATGCCGCATGATCGATCTGGATGACGACTGGTGCCCTCAAAAAACTGCGGAAGCGATATTTGAGTTGGGCAATCGTGTTCCATTAACGGGTTGAAATGGTCCGTGAATCCACCTTCGGATTCCTGCCGCGTCAGGATATCGGAAAATGTCAATACGCCTTTGCCAATTGACCGGAAGCTGGGATATTGATTGGCGTTAGAAAACGTTCAAATCAGCTGACGAGTCAGGCTAACGAGGTCGATCTAGCTTGGGCTTAATTCGAGTTTCAGATAATCTGCCAATCAAAGCATCCGGTCTGCCACATCAAACGCGAATCTGGCGACAGGCTTCGGTTCGTCTTAAGATCGCAACCCAATCACTTTAAAATTTTACCTTGGATGAATCAAAGTGCTTCGAACCCACACTTGCGGCGAACTTAACAAGGATCATGCCGGCCAGACTGTCACGCTGGCCGGATGGGTGGACCGAATTCGGGACCACGGAGGTGGTAAATTCATTGACCTGCGTGACCGTTACGGACGTACACAAGTCGTGTTCAGTGGCCAGTCGACCGAGGAAGTGCTGCAAACGGTCGATCGACTCAAAAACGAGTATGTCATTCAAGTAACGGGAACCGTACACGAACGGCCTGCCGGCCAAACCAACCCGAAACTGGCAACCGGAGAGATCGAGCTCCACGTAACGGAACTCCAGATTCTTAACGCGTCGGAAACACCACCCTTTTTACCTGGTCAGAAAGACCTGCCGGGTGAAGATCTTCGGCTGAAATATCGCTATCTCGATCTGCGGCGCACACGCATGCTTGAAACGCTTCAATTGCGCAGTAGGGTCGTCAAAACCATGCGCGACTATTGTGAAGAACACGGTTTTATCGATATCGAGACCCCCATACTCGGTCGCAGCACACCCGAGGGAGCCCGCGATTACCTGGTGCCAAGTCGGGTGTCAAATGGGCAGTTTTACGCCCTGCCTCAGTCACCCCAAATCTACAAACAGATCATGATGATCGCAGGCTACGACCGCTATGTTCAGGTCGCACGCTGTTTTCGCGACGAAGACCTGCGCGCCGATCGACAACCTGAATTCACGCAACTGGATTTGGAAATGTCCTTCGTCGACACCGATGACGTGATCGGCATCATTGATGGAATGATGCAACGGTTGGCAAAAGAAATCCTGCAACTGGAATTGAAGCTTCCCCTGCCTCGACTTACGTATGACGAGGCGATGACGCGTTTTGGACATGACGCACCCGATCTACGCTTCGGCATGGAAATTGTCGATTGCACGGACATCGCTGCCAAAACCGAATTTCGTGTTTTTCGCGGCGCGGCCGAGGCGGGCAATTTTGTTCGCGGCATCAATGCGTCGGCGGCGGCCGCCAAGTTTTCCCGGAGGCGAATCGACGAACTGACGACCATGGTTCAAGACGACTTTAATGCGAAGGGTTTGGCCTGGTTTCGGTGTGAAGACGACGGCTCCCTGTTTTCGCCAATCGCCAAGAACTTCAGTGAAGAACACCTGGCGGAAATTAAAAGCAGAATGGAAGCTCAGCCGGGCGATCTACTGTTGTTTATTGCAGACACCTGGGAAGTCAGCTGCAAGAGTCTCTATGCATTGCGGAAACGGATGGGTGCGGAACTAGAACTCTATGATCCAGGGGAATTGCATTTCTCTTGGGTCGTTGAGTTTCCAATGTTTGAGCACGATGTAGAGTCGAATCAATGGGCGGCCATGCATCATCCATTTACGGCGCCAAGGAAACAGGATCTGGCCGATCTGGATAACGATCCCGGAAAGGCTCGGGCTCAGGCTTATGACCTCGTGATCAGCGGCTACGAGGCCGGCGGCGGAACGATTCGAATCCACGATAACACCGTGCAACGCAAGGTCTTTGGCCTGTTAGGGCTGGACGAAGAATCGGCCCAGGAGCGGTTCGGGTTCCTGTTGGATGCCCTGAAATATGGCGCGCCGCCGCACGGTGGCATTGCCCTCGGGATCGATCGAATTGTGATGTTGTTTGCAGGGCTGGATAACATTCGAGACTGTATCACGTTTCCAAAAACGCAAAAAGCATTTGATTTGATGACCGAGGCCCCCAACGTCGTTGATTCGGTTCAATTGCAGGAGCTGGGAATCGAGATTGCCAAAAAACCCGTTGCCAGCAGTTAAGGCTTTGAAACCCGATTACGATCGGGGTCACGTTGCCGGCTTCAAACCGGCCAAATTGATCGCTGATCGATCACACCAGGTTTGACAACCAAACCGGTTGGCTTCTTAAAGACGACTCCCAATAGTGAGATCACATGCCCAAAACCGTTTTGACCATCATGGGTACGCGCCCGGAGGGCATCAAGCTGGTTCCGCTCGTGCTGGAATTGCAAAGGCGATCGGACGAATTTCACTCGGTCGTTTGCGTCACCGGTCAACACAGGGAAATGCTGGACCAAGTCCTCGATTCGTTTTCGATCAAGGCTGATCATGACCTGAATTTGATGGCCCCCAATCAAACGCTTGCCCAGGTCACCGCGCGAGCGACTGCCGGACTGGACCAGGTCTTCGATGCGGTCAAACCTGATGTTGCTGTTGTTCAAGGTGACACGACAACGGTCCTGTGTGGTGCACTGGTCGGGCATTACCACCACGTAAAAATCGGCCATGTCGAAGCCGGTTTGCGCACCGGCAACAAGTATTCGCCGTTTCCCGAAGAAATGAATCGACGGTTGGTAGGGCGATTGGCGGATTTGCATTTTGCGCCAACGCGACACGCCCAGCAGGCGTTGCTGGATGAAGGCGTCGATCCCGCGACTGTATTCGTTACCGGTAACACCGTGATTGATACGCTGCTGCTGACACGCGACCGGGTTCGCGAGGAAACTCCGGAAGCCGTCAAGCCAATGGAACCATTGTTGACTCGCGAGAAAACGGTGTTGATTACCGGCCATCGAAGAGAAAGCCACGGTGAGGGTTTTGAGAATATTTGTCTCGCGATTCGGCAAACGGCCGATGAACAGTCGGACACCACGTTCATCTATCCGGTGCACCTGAATCCCAATGTCCAGGAACCTGTCAATCGTATTTTGGCAGGCCATGAACGCATTCATCTAATTCGGCCGCTCGCCTACGAGCCGTTCGTCTGGTTAATGAACCGCGCGACCGTTGTGTTGACCGACTCGGGCGGAGTGCAGGAGGAAGCACCTTCGTTGGGAAAACCGGTGCTGGTGATGCGAGACACGACCGAACGACCGGAAGGAATCGCAGCTGGAAATGCGAAACTAGTGGGAACTTCCAAGGAAACGATCGTCAAAGAATTGACGCGTCTTTTAACGGACCCGACGGCTCGCGACGCGATGGCCAATGTCAAGAACCCCTATGGAGACGGAACAGCGTCCCGGCAGATCGCCGATGTACTGGCGAAATCACGATAAAACCTGACAGCTCAGACCGTTCGGTTTTCGATCAAAACGCCGTCAGCAAGTTCTTTTGCCAGTTGTTTCGAGAACCTGATAATCCGTCCACAATGTTCCGCATGCCAGATCAGTTGGTCGCTGATGATGTTTCCCGCCAGCAGCGGGCCGATAACATAAAAGTCCTCGCTTGCGGCAAGTTTCTCGTCAACTTGAAATCCGAAACCGGCGCCGGTCGGCCGACACAGATCGTTCTTCAACAAATTTCGCACCAATCGCGACGATGATTCAGGTCCAATCCGTTCGAAACCGGAACAGTTAATCGCAACCTGGATCGTTTGCGGGAATCGATGCAACTCTCGATTCGCATTGCGGAAATCAAACACCATGCCATCAGCAGCGTTGGCAGCGACACGTTCGAATCGGCCATGAATCACTTCGAGTCTGCAAGACGATCTCAGTTGATCAATTACATCCGAATACTCGTGACCGGCACGTCGTTGCAACTTTCCAATCTGAACTCCATACCGATCGACAAATGCGCATTTCTCATCTTCGTTCAAGCGAGTAACCAGCTGCATGATCTTCACGGAAATTGCTACGAACGAGTCGTTGAACGGGATGTTCATGTCCCGTGCATCATGAATATCCGCTTTCGCTGCCAGATAGATCTGCTGCGCGGTCACGGTCGATTGCTTAAAGAGTGAATCCATATTGGGTGTTGAAAACGGCTTGCCATTCGAATCAGAATTGGTCCGACACGGAAATTCTGCACTCGGAGACAGGACAAAAATCTTGTTGAGTTTTTCCCGGACAGCATCCAAGTCCCACAAATTGTAGATTAACTCGATCATGCTGGCGTTGGACCCAACAATGAGAAGGTTGACCTCTGAAAACTCTTTTTTTCCTATGTGAGTGCAGATTCGCCGTTTCGTGTGCGTGATACTCCGTCGATAAATATCGTCAATCAGGAGACCACCGAGTTTGCCACTGTAGGCCCCGCAATTGAACAAATTCTGGAACGGTGGACTTCCAATAGACAACACAACCTTGTGAGTCCAGAGGACTGATGCTGTGTGGTTGGTCCCTGAATACATTACGTGGAAAGCGCCATTATCGTGTTTCACGTTGTGGACGTTTCCGTGGATCGCGTGGAACGCGATCAAATTCCGATCTTCCGCCGCCCGGGTCAGCTGTTGGATTTTGTTCTTCAGATAGAGTCCGAATAGATAACGAGGCAAAAACAGACGGTCCCAATCGTCTTCCTCGATTGCTTGGGCGTTTTGCGACAACCATTTCCCTGTTGTCGTGCCACCGGCAATCCGAAACTGGCCAAAGGCCCACGATTTGTTTTTGCTGAGCCAGTGCTTGAAATGTTGCCGTTCTGGCTCCGGCAGAAAGTCTTTCAAATCAGTGATAATCAGGGACTTCGAACCAGCCCGGTCACCATAGGCTATTCCTCCGAAAAAGTCGTCGGCTTTTTCGATCAACGCAATCTTGACTGGAGAATCAGGTGGGTTTTCCGACAACTGGTGAACAAGCGCTTCTAACGTGGCTGCTGATGCAAGACCCGATCCAATCAGAGTCAGATCAAAACTCTCGGGTTCCAGCTGCCCATTTTCATGGGAGGGAATATGCTGCTTGATGACGCGGGCTGGGTTTCCCACGGCAGTGCAAGAATCTGGAATATCATTGATCACGACAGACCCAGCCCCGATCGTGCACCATTTTCCAATCTTGACGCACGGGATGACCGAGGCACCCGTTCCAATGTGAGTCCCTTCGCCGACCTCCACATGACCACTCAAAGCTGCTTGGGGTGAAATGTGGGCGAAATCTCCAATTACGTTGTCGTGATCAACACTGGCACCAGTATTGATGATCACGTGTTCTCCAATTAACGAATTGGCTTGGACGATGGCACCTTGCAAAACGACCGTTCCCGCTCCAATCTTTGCCGTCGGCGAGACAATAGAAGTCGGATGTATCCCGATTCCAAACTCGGCCTTCAGCAGTCTCTTCAGATCGGACCGGATTGAATTGTCACCGATCGTAATGATGACTGGAAAATCAAGTTCCGGGAACACCTCACCTCGAACCCGAATTCCTGAACGGCAATGAATCTCTTTGTTGATGTCGTCATCAAAGATTCCGACAACCTCGATTCCATTGGCAGCCAAAACATCGGCAACCACCATGGCGTGGCCGCCACCTCCGTACAGGTACATTTTCGGGCGATGAGTCATACCTGAAACTCCTCGGAAGACTCTGGTTTCGTCCCGGAAATCAACGCGATCCCTGCTGGAATTGAGAGATCATTCGGCAACCCCGGGTTTGAGTTGATAAATCGATTGATTCTGGTCATCCGTTTTTCCGAAAACTGCAATAACTCAACTTAACCCCAGGTATTCATTGATCGAAGCATTGACCTTATGAACGTCATAACGTTCCTCGGCGATTTCCCTGCCTCTTTTCGCCATCCTGACTCTCAATTGGGATTCTCCGCCCAGTCGAATCATCGCAGTCGCAAGCTCACGCGGTGATTTTGGCGAAACCAGGATCCCGCTCTCGCCGTCTTCAATCGGCTCTCGGCAACCGGTGGTGTCGCACGTGATGACCGGTCGTTGCATCGCCATCGCTTCCAGGATTGTGCGGGGAGTTCCCTCACCATAATAGGATGGCAACACGAACACGTTGGATTGCTCAAATGCCGGCCGTATGTCTTTCAGCATGCCCAGAAACTCAATGGTTCCGGATTCGATCCACGAATTGAGTTCGGCTTCAGTGATTGCAGAAGGCCCTTTGTCTAGAAAACCCGCAATCAGGAAACGACTCTCCGGCAGTTCCTCCTTCACGATCGCCGCGGCTTCAACAAAATCACGAACCCCTTTTTCTTCCAACAAGCGGGCCACTAACAGGTAGACAGGTTTTTCCGGAAGTGGTTGAGGGCTGAATCGAGAAATATCCACACCGGACCCGTTAACAATTCCAACTTCCTGGTTCTTGATGAACCCCAGATCCCTGAAACGCTGCAAGTCGTCCGGGTTTTGAAAAAGAACCAAATGCGATTTCCGGATCGCGGTTTTGTACAGGCCGCGGGCAACTCTCATGGCCAGTCCCTTTAAGCCGCGATCGTCGAAATTGAATGAGATTCCCAGTCCGGTGACAAGTGCCACACGTTTCGGAACCCGGGCCAACCAAGCAGCCAAAGTTCCGTAGACGACTGGTTTGATGGTGTACCCCAAAAAGATGTCGGGTTTGGTTCGGCGAAACATTCTGCAGAGACGGTAAAGAGTGGTGATGTCGCTAAGTGGATTGAGTCCCGTCCGCTGCAGCTGAATCTCTTCAGGAACGCAGTCCATTTCTTCAAGTTGCTGTTTCGTATCCAGAGGCATCTCCGGCCCAACTGCGTGCACTTCGCACCCGGTTTCGACGAACGAACTGAGCATTTCCTTTCGAAAATTGATCAACGAAGGAGAATAACTGGATAGCACCAGTATCCTTTGATGCTGTTTACTTGTTGGGGGAAAGTGGTTCATGGAGATGGTGGCTGAGAGCAGTTTGCCTGGCTCAAACGGATCGGTTAAAGAACCGAACTCGGACCAGAGGCTTTTTTGTTACTTTGATAATAACTGGAAAATTCACAGGAAAAAGCAAATTGCACATTCAAATTGTTAATCAAATCCGCCGGTACCGTGATTTTCTTAGGTTTTGAGGAATTGCTTTCGCCTGTTTCCTCGGTCAAGTGGCCTGTCCATGATCCTTCTACAGGCACCGTCTGATTCTTCAATGAGCGGTTCCGCGAAACCTCTCTTTGGTTACGTGGGTACCATCCGAGATGCCATCGCGTCTGAGTACCTTGATGATCGTCATCAGAATGATCCTGCAATCCAGAAGCAACGACCGGTTGTCCACGTACCAGGCGTCCATCTCCAACCGATCGTCCCATTCGCATGCGTTTCTTCCGTTGACCTGTGCCAATCCAGTCAGCCCTGGTCGCACTTCATGACGCTTCTTTTGTCGGTCGTTGTAAAGCGGCAAATACTCGACCAATAATGGTCGTGGTCCCACCAGGCTCATCTCGCCTTTGAGGACATTCCAGAACTCCGGAAGCTCATCCAGGCTGGTCGAACGCAAGAAGGTTCCGAATCGCGTCATTCGTTCGGCATCCTCCAGCAATTCTCCAGATGCATCCCGCGCATCGGTCATCGTTCGAAACTTGACCATCTCGAACAACTCTTCGTTTCTTCCGGGTCTCACTTGGCGAAAGAAGATTGGACTACCAATCAAGCAGCGGACTGCCAGCACCAAGGCCAGTAATATCGGCAAACAGATCACGAACACAAAAAAAGCAACTTGCCAAATCAATTATTCGTTTAAAAACGTCGGTTACTTTTTTCATTCGTCGTCAGCCGCAAGTCCGGAAGTTGCTGGTCGCAATCGTCTCATTGAAAAATTCGAAAGTCATCGGGTCACGGAAGTCGGCGTCAAAGCTTGTTTAAGCGACACCAGGACACGATTGAAATCTTCGTCGGCTAAATTCGAGCCGCTCGGTAAACAGAGTCCCAGTTCAAAAAGTGACTCGCAGTATCCGCCACCCCGCACTCGACAATCAGCAAAAACGGGTTGCATATGCATCGGCTTCCATAACGGTCGGGCCTCAATATTCTCTTCCGACAGTGCCAGCCGAATCGTCTCGCGATCCACTCCGTACACGTTGGGCTTAATGGTCATCGCAGTCAGCCAACGCGTGGAAAAGAAACCGACGGGCTCCGGCATAAACTCAATATACTCGTGCGATGCAAGTCCACGCCGGTAGGCATCAAAAATCTTCCGGCGGCGGGCCACTTTCTGGTCAAGCATCTCCAATTGTCCACGGCCAACCGCTGCTAACAGGTTACTCATGCGGTAATTGAATCCGATTTCCGAATGTTCGTAATGAGGAGCTGCGTCACGTGCCTGCGTGGATAAAAACCGCGCCTTGTCCGCCCAGTCCTTCCTTTCAGTTACCAGCATACCACCGCCGCTGGTCGTAATGATTTTGTTGCCATTAAAACTGAAACAAGCGATCTCGCCAAATTGCCCGGCCGCTTTATCTCGACAGGAGGCCCCAAGTGCTTCAGCGGCATCTTCAATCAACGGGACATCGTAACGCCGGCAGATTTCTTCGATAAAGTCATAGTCGGCACACTGTCCGATAATGTCGACAGCCAATACGGCTTTCGGCATGCGGTTGAGTTTCTTGCATTCCCGTAACTCGTCTTCCAATATATTTGGATCCATGTTCCAGGTCTTGGTGTCGCTGTCGATGAACACCGGATTGGCGCCGCAGTATTTGATCGCGTTGGCGGTCGCCACGAAAGTAAATGAAGACGTAATGACGTCATCTCCCGGTTCGACTCCCAGCAGGAGCATCGCCAGGTGCAGCGCGGCAGTGCCACTGGAAAGTGCCACCGCATGAGAGACTCCAACCCTGTCGGCAAACTCCCGTTCAAACGCGTCAACATGCGGTCCCATAGGAGCAATCCAGTTCGAATCGAACGCGTCCAATAACATTTCACGCTCACGTCCAGACATATGAGGCGAAGAAAGGTAGATTCGTTCTGGCAAACGGTTCAATGGACTTTCTCCTAAATTCGGTTTATTTGGAAACGAGCGGATCACCAGCGGGTGCTTCGGCTGGGACTGGTTGATCGACGTCAATCGCAGTGGGAGCATTTGGCACCCCGAATGAGCGTTTCAGGTACGAGACGACCTGCGGACCCGTTTTTTGAATACAGTAATTCTGTTCGACAATCTGACGGCCGGCGGTGCCCATCACGTACTTGCGACGACCAATCAGTAGCTTTTCAAACCAAGCTGGCGCCCACGGCATCAACTCTTTCTCGATCCAGAGTAAATCAGAGTTATTTTTCAAAACCGCCGAGACCCGGCGAAAATACCGACGGGCCAATCGACCAACGCCATAAGATCCATGACGATAACGCGCCTGCAGATCTTGATTTAAAAACAAAGGTACAATTTCGACATCGATCCCGGCAGCCTTCAGGTATGGCAGATACTGAAAAGCCCGCATTCGCGAACTGGCCCCCATTTCACCAAATCGAGTCAACACTTTCAGCTTCATGTCGGCTCTCCCACGACAGAATTCCGCTTACCAGGCAAACCAATTTTGCCGGCCGTTGGGCTTAAATGACTGGGGTACCTGCGCATCAGACAATACAGGACCGATGAATCAGTAATCATGCGGAAAACCCAGCACGATCAGTGTCAGCATGGAAATGATCGATGCTCGTCCCAAACAGATAAGGTCCGCAAACGTTACGTAGCGCCACCAGCCATGAAAATTTCTGAGCAAGTAGAAAACGCAAAGTTTGACAGTCGCGACCAACGGCATCCCCAACCAAAAATAATGGGGAGTTTCGTAGGGGAAGATCGATTCGAAACGAACGACCAAAGCCAGCCAGTAGACAAAACAAAAGATCACCAGATGGCCGGCCGTCAATATCGGAACATGAAACGATCGAACGATATCAACGGAGAACTCAGCCCAAGTTGGCTGAGATTGACGGAAGAGGATGGGATCGCAGATCGAAGGCTTTGACGCGCCGTCCAGCTTGGAAAGCGCGCGACTCTCTCTTGGATGAAATCACAGTTGGCTCACAAAGTAGTCAATGTTGGAAGTGGTCGACTCTAATCGGAACGAATTAACGCCCCTCGCGTCATTCAAAACACCAATGAATTAAACGAACTTGGCTTACGTGCGACGATTCGACGGGATTCAGAGTCTTCTCTCCGGAGACACATGCTGACGGCTTTGCGACAGCGTGCGACACGGAATGTTGTGCAACTCCGATTACTTGTCGATTCTGGTGGGACTAGCTCTCGTTGTCCATGTTGATGATCATTCGCCATCAATCACAAACAGTGTTTTTTGAGGTGGGCGCGAGAAGTCGATTATAGCCATCTAAATCGCGTTTGCCATCAGAACTTCGAAAAAATCCAGCGGCATAATTCAGGGACAGATCAGTTTTCCCTTAGAAACCATCGAAAGGCAGCAGATTTCCCAAGAAATACGAATCGCACCCTTTCGGGCGCGATTCGCCATGAATAACATTTCACGCTCACGTCCAGACATATGAGGCGAAGAAAGGTAGATTCGTTCTGGCAAACGGTTCAATGGACTTTCACCTAGATTCGGTTTATTTGGAAACGAGCGGATCGCCAGCGGGTGCTTCGGCTGGGACTGGTTGATCGACGTCAATCGCAGTGGGAGCATTGGGCATCCCGAATGAGCGTTTCAGGTACGAGACGACCTGCGGACCCGTTTTTTGAATACAGTAATTCTGTTCGACAATCTGACGGCCGGCGGTGCCCATGCGGGTGCGTAACCGTTCATCAACCACCAGTTTCAATAGCGCATCATACCACTCCGATGTCGACGTACATAAAAATCCACATGCCGGCGTAACGATCCTGGCATTGACGCCGACTGGCGAACCCACCGCAGGCTTGCCACATGCCATATATTGGATGAGTTTGTAGCCGCACTTTCCCCTTTCAAATGGTGAATCCGGCAACGGCATCACAACAATGTCGAACTCGGCGAGCATACTTGCTTCGGCTGATTCTTCCCATTTCAGGTTTTCAATCTCCACGCCGGCGAAAGAGATTGGGCGACCGCCAATCACTCGAAAACGGATGTTCTGCTCAAGACTCAATTGCCTTAACGGTTCCTCCAGGAACTGCAAATAACGTGTGTTGTAGGGTGAGCCGATCCAGCCGATCACTGTCGGCTCCGACGCAGGCTTGTTTTTATTGGCGGATCGCGTATTTCTTGAGATCGACCACCGTGGGTACGATTTCCACACAAGTGCAACCGGCACCTCTTGCGCGATCGGCCAGGTAATCGTTGCCAGCCATGACCAGTAAAGCGTTCTTCATCAACCGGTCGATTTTTCGACCCAGCAGTCCTCGGACCAATCCGAGTCGGTGTTGATCGTAGTTGTGGAAAACGGCATCATCAAAATCCATCACGTACTTGCGACGACCAATCAGTAGCTTTTCAAACCAAGCTGGCGCCCACGGCATCAACTCTTTCTCGATCCAGAGTAAATCAGAGTTATTTTTCAAAACCGCCGAGGCCCGGCGAAAATACCGACGGGCCAATCGACCAACGCCATAAGATCCATGACGATAACGGCCTGCAGATCTTGATTTAAAAACAAAGGTACAATTTCGACATCGATCCCGGCAGCCTTCAGGTATGGCAGATACTGAAAAGCCCGCATTCGCGAACTGGCCCCCATTTCACCAAATCGAGTCAACACTTTCAGCTTCATGTCGGCTCTCCCACGACAGAATTCCGCTTACCAGGCAAACCAATTTTGCCGGCCGTTGGGCTTAAATGACTGGGGTACCTCCGCATCAGACAATACAGGACCGATGAATCAGTAATCATGCGCAAGACCCAAGCGTAGGCTGCTCCGTAGACGCCAAAAGTCGTGATTAAGAAATACACGGCAGCAATGTAGATTGGCAACTCGACGATGCGGGCAACGGTGATCAAGTCTGCCCTTCCGTATGCGTGAATCATCGAAGTACAGAGAACGTTGATCGTTCGCGCAAATGCCCCAATACAGAGAATTTGGCCAATCAAAATCGACTCCGCTGGCAAATTTTCACCGACCCAAACTGTGAGGACAGGCGGCAGCGCGACAGCCATGACCACACAAATGCCCAACATCACTGCCAATGTTCGGAACAACCAACTGTGAAAACGGTGAAGTGCTTCCGCCGGCTCTGTTTGCACAAGGGAGGAGAGTTGGGGGAAAGCAATGGTTGAGATGGCCGTGGTCACGACCAGACTTTGAATGACTACCTCGAAAGGAATGGCGAACGCGGAAATGGCTGCCGCCGAGATAAGCACGCCGACACCCACCTTCTCGGATTGATTAAGTACAAAACTCACGCCACTACCCAGCGTAAACCAACCACCAAAATGCAACAGTTTTCGCGCCACCAGGCTTCGATCCAACTCATCCGATTTGTGAATCGCCTGACCCAGTGCCTCCTCGACGTGTTTGCGAGCCAACCAGCGATAGATAAACAGGCCGATCAATCGACTGAAAAACAACACGGATACCAAAGCCGCCAAGTGGACGCTGAACATCGCCACTAGCAGCGTCCCGGCGAAATTGACGACACCAAGAAAAACCCGCACCATGCTGATGCCCCGAAAATCTCCGTAGGCTTCGTTGATGCCTCGATAGGTCGCCGAGATCGCTTGCAGCGGTAGTGTCGCGGCCAGCATTAAAGCGCCCCATTTGATCTCTTCATGAATTGCCGGGGTCGTTTTAATGTACTCCTGGATTCCCAGCAGGATCGCCAACGCGAATAATCCACCAGCAACCAACCCGGTGATCAACGTCATTGAGGCTGCCAACACAATCACGGGAGATACTTCCGAGTGCCGGCGAAGGCCAATCAGCTTGGCGACGTACTGCGTTGTCGCCCTGCCAATGCCAAGATCGAATAATCCGGACTGGGCAATCAAACCCCAAGCGATGGAGATCAAGCCAAATCTCTCCAGCCCGATCAAATGGATAATCCAGGGGATCGTCAGCGCAGCAGCCACCGCCGGCGCACCCAGTCCACTTAAATTCCAAAATATGTTCTTCAGGTTCACGGCGCTGTGGGGTCGTTGCAGTCGATCAGATCAAATGATTGGAAACGGGTTCAGTTTTGGTCAATGCTTTTTAGCCGGTCGTCGGCCGGCGCTGGCCGGTGGCTTGCAGAAACGACATCCCCTGACGGTCTTTTTCCGATACGATCACATCCTGAATCGGCCACTCAATGTTTAAATATCCGTCATCCCAACGAATGCACTTTTCGCATTCCGAATCGTAAAAATCAGTGCACTTGTAACTGAACAATGCGGATTCACTGGTGACGCAAAATCCATGGGCCAGACCGGGCGGAATCCACACCTGGTAATGATTCTGACTGGATAGATGGTAGCCGACCCAATTGCCAAAGGTTGGCGAATCCGGGCGCAGATCTACTGCCACATCAAATACTTCGCCCTGGAGAACCGAGATAAGTTTTCCCTGCTCTCTGGGAGACTGCCAATGAAGCCCACGCAAAACGCCACGCTGCGACAGTGAAATATTATCCTGCACAAATGCAGCCGGGACTCCATGATCCGCGTAACGATCTTGCTGATAGGTTTCCATAAAGTAACCGCGTGGGTCTCCGAAGACCTTCGGTTTGATCAACAACACGTCTTTAATTTCTGATGATTCGATATGCATTTCCAAGGACTCAAAGGCCTGACTAAAAGACTTGTTCCGACACGACTTGTTGAAGGTATTGCCCGTAACTGCTTTTGCGCAGTGGCTCAATCAACGTCTTCAGTTGTTGCTTGTCGATATAACCGCTGCGGAAAGCTATTTCCTCCGGACAGGCGACCTTCAACCCCTGTCGGTGTTCCACCGTGCGGATAAACTCGGACGCTTCCAACAATGATTCGTGGGTTCCCGTGTCCAACCAGGCATACCCCCGCCCCATCGGTTCGACCGTTAATTCACCCAGTTCCAGGTAGCGGTTGTTGACGTCCGTAATTTCCAGCTCTCCTCGCGCCGAAGGCGAAATCGACTTGGCGATTTCCACGACCCGGTTATCGTAGAAATATAAACCGGTGACGGCGTAATTGGATTTGGGTTGTTGCGGTTTTTCCTCGAGGCTTACCGCCAAGCCCTGTTCATTAAATTCGACGACGCCGTATCGTTGAGGATCACTGACGCGATAGGCGAATACCGTTGCCCCACTCGTTCGTTGATTGGCTTCCACCAACTGGGGAACTAGATCATGGCCGTAAAAAATATTATCGCCCAGGATTAACGCAGCGTTGTCATCACGGATGAAGTCAGCTCCGATGATGAACGCCTGCGCCAAGCCATCCGGAGAGGGTTGAACGGCGTACTGCAATTGAACTCCCCACTGACTTCCGTCCCCAAGCAACTGCTCAAACCTGATCGTGTCTTGTGGCGTCGAGATCACCAGGATCTCACGGATCCCAGCCAGCATCAGCGTCGTCAACGGGTAAAAAATCATCGGTTTGTCATAGATTGGCAGAAGTTGCTTGGAGACAACCTGCGTTGCCGGGTACAAACGAGTTCCCGATCCGCCAGCCAGGATGATGCCTTTTCGTGAACTCATGGTTTCAATGACTCTTCCACAATCATGGGAACGAAGCTCTCCCAATCAGGAACTTCGAATCCAAACTCTGTTTCGATTTTATTTTTGCTCAGCCGCGAATTGGCCGGCCGTTCTGCTGCGGTCGGATAGTCAGACGTCGCAATCGGATGGATTGGGTCCGGCTCCAACTTCAATTCGCACTCCCAGTTCAAGTGCTGATTCAACAATTAGCTGCGCGAACTCAAACCAGCTGGTGTGCCCTCGCGGTGTCAGGTTGTACAAACCCTCGTTGCCAATATTGCGATCCAGGAGTTGGAGTACCTGGCAACTCATCTCGGCAATCCACCGAGCCGGCGTTGGCGATCCAATCTGGTCGTCGATTACGTTTAAACTCCGCGCTCTTGGGCGAGTCGCAAGATTGTTTTCAAAAAATTGCTACGTCGAGCGCTGTATACCCAGCTGACACGAAAAACCAGGTGTCGGCAGCCGCTAGCTTGAATCGCCCGCAAGCCCTTTAGTTTAGTCAATCCATACCGATTTAGAGGATTTGTTTTGTCATTTTCCAGATATGCAGATCCTCGCCGACCGTCAAAAACGTAGTCGGTCGAATAATCGACAAGCAACGCACCGTGCCGCCTCGTAAATCCAGCAATACGAGCGGGAAATTCCTCATTGAGCCATTTGGCTGCACTTGTTTCAGTTTCCGCCAGGTCGACCGCCGTATAGGCGGCCGCATTCACAACCAGCGTTGGTTTCACATTCGAAAACCTCGCCTCTAACGCATCTGAGTTTTCCGCTGACATCTCACCTCTGGGCACCGTGAAGACATCGCCGAGCGTAAACAGCGAGCGCCGCAACTCCCAGCCGACTTGGCCGGAGCTGCCCAGCAGCAGGATCCTATGTTTCATAGTGCTGCTCAACCCAGTTTCGATACTCCCCGGACGTGACGTGCTCGCACCCACCGCGGATTGTCGAGAAACCATCTGGACCGTTTTTCGGAGTCCAGATTCGAACGTCTCAACCGGTTCCCAGCCCAGTTCCCTCTGGATCTTGGTCGCGTCAATCGCGTAGCGGACATCGTGACCCGGGTCGATCTTTGACGTAAGTAATCAGGTCCCGGTAGGCATTCACGCCAGCGGGCTTTGACCGGCCAAACTCTTCCAACAGCTCGCAAATTGCGTGCACGACATCAATGTTCCGTTTTTCGTTGTGACCGCCGATGTTGTACGTCTCGCCGATTTTGCCGTGACAGACAACCTGGTACAGTGCGCGTGCGTGATCTTCAACGAACAGCCAATCGCGAATCTGTTGACCTTGACCGTAAACCGGCAGCGGTTTGCCAGAAATGGCGTTCAGAATCATCAACGGGATTAACTTTTCAGGAAAATGGTAAGGCCCATAGTTGTTCGAGCAATTCGACAATACTACCGGCAGACCAAACGTTCGATGCCAAGCCCTTACTAAGTGATCCGACGCAGCTTTGCTTGCCGAATAGGGTGAACTGGGATCGTAAGGTGTCGACTCCAAAAACAGGTCATCGGTTTCGCCCAGATCACCGTACACTTCATCGGTTGAGACGTGGTGAAATCGAAACCGGCTTTCTGCTCCGAATCAAGGTCCGTTCCAGTAGCTTGCGAACGACTTCGACCAGATTGTAGGTGCCGACAATATTGGTTTGGATGAAATCCGCCGGTCCATCGATTGAGCGGTCCACGTGACTTTCGGCCGCCAAATGCATGACTGCGTCAGGCTGAAAGTCTTCGAACGCATCCTCCATCGGTTTGCGGTCGCAAATGTTTGCGCGCAAAAAGCGATACCGGCTGGAGTCGTCGACCGTTGCGAGCGATTCAAGGTTTCCGGCATAGGTCAGGGCGTCAACGTTGAGCACATCGACTTCCTGTGAAACGAGAAGTCGGATCACTGCTGATCCAATGAAACCGGCACCACCGGTGACCAGAATTCTCATCAACTTGACTCCGAATAGATCGTTTACAAGCAGGTTCGTACGCTGTCGAAAATAGCAATAAGGAAGAAACAAACACCACTGAAATTCGAACGACGCGAGGTACGGATTTGTGGTGGTCGCAACATCGTGGCCAGCAGGCCGACCACGAAAAAGATGTCGACCTGGTTTTGCCGGCCGGTGACTCGAACTAGATGCCCCATCCGCCAGAAACTCGACATCACCGGATACATGTAGATCAGGAATCCGATCAAACCGACTCGGTAAATTAAGGCCAACGGCAACAGCTCGTACCGCCACGGCCTGACCGGGTCACGGACGTAGTCGACATGGGCCGTATGCCCGCCCCCCAACATCCAGTCGTCATGAATCCCCTGGATCAATCCCGCGAATTGCAAACGCCGCGCCGGCCCACCGAACGAGTCGATCTTCTCCAGAACCGTGTGCATGGCGGATTGGCCAATCTCGCTGGCGAAGATGCCAACAATCAACAAAAAGATCGCAATCGCGGTCAACGACAGTTTTTGATTTGGCACGTCGAGAATTCTGCATTAGTCCATAAATCGCCACGCCCATCGCCAGGCAGGCCAATAACGCATCGCGTCCCGATAGCACGGCCGCGACTGCCGAGAACCAAAAACAAAAACGCTTCTTCCGCCCAGAACCCCAGCGTTTCGGAAGCAATGAAAGCCGGACCGATGAAGATCAGGCTTCCGAACACGTGCATCGTGGCGCCAAAGGACCTTGGGACAGATCAAGTTCCACGTTGGCTCCATCGGAAACCATGAAGATCGAAACCGCCTCCGGCACCATAATTCAAAAACAGATAATAAAAAGAACCACTGATCGCCAAGGCTGCGATCGTGCACCAGAAAAGAAAGTTCTTGATCGTTTCAAAACTGTAAGTTCGAAGGATGTACTCACTGATCAAGATCCAGAATAATGGCGACGCGACAAACACAAAACCGATTTCCGCAAAAAGAATCGGCGTCATTTCGGCTTGCGGCGGATAGATCGATGTAGACCAACGAGGTGATGGCGATCAAGACCCAGGCAATCAGCAGCTCGGCATCGATACGCTTGAGTTGCGTAAAGCAGTACATCGCCATCCGAGGAAACAGAAAAACTTGATCGGACGAATCGAATTCGGCAACACGACAATCAGGAACATGAATACTGCCAACACCATCGAGAATAGGAACTCCACTTTGCAGGCGTTCCTTTCGACTGGCGACGACGAGCGCGATTCACGAGGTGATCCAAGCGTTTGAATTCTGACCAAGCTGTTCACAGAGTTTCTCACGGTCAAATGGTTATTCGCAGGTTCGACCAAACGAGGAGATGCAATTCCGCCGAAAAACGTTGAAAGGACGCAACGTCGCGGTGAAGTGATTTTGAGCCGTTCACTTCGTCAGGCGAGCGGATGTCCAACCGGTAGGTCACGAAGCGGATCCTTTGAACAAGTAGAAGCGCACTAAGTCGCGCTGGAATTCCATGTTATCCAGCTGAAACGGGCTTGGGTGCTTTTTTTGTATTGGGTCAATACTTCGGGAACGATTTCCCGAATCTTCGCTCGAATTCTAGTCGGTGTTACCGAATGCAATGCTTACCAGGTACTCAATATCCTGATTTACTATCTCGAATTCGAAATCGCGGCAGTTCGCGATCTGGATCTGACTGTGCGTCGTCGGCAGCGGTGCTTCCTCGCCATAATAAAGCTCCTCGTAGAGCTTTTCACCAGGACGAATGCCCGTATAGACAATTTCGATTGAATCCCGTTGGCAATCCCGCCAAACGGATCAAATCTTTGGCAAGATCGGTGATTCTTGACCGGTTGACCCATATCCAACACGAAAATCTCTCCGCCTTCTCCCATGGCCGCAGCTTGCAATACCAGCTGCGACGCTTCCGGGATGGTCATGAAGTACCGCGTCATGCGCGGGTCGGTAATCGTAATGGGACCACCATTTTTGATCTGCTCTCGAAAAACCGGAACGACACTACCTTCTGAACCCAAAACATTTCCGAATCGTGTGACCACGAACTTGGTCTCTGAAATATTTCCCAGTGTAAGGCAATACCGCTCGGCGATCTGTTTGGTACACCCCATCAAACTGGTGGGATTGACCGCTTTGTCCGTCGAAATCAGCACAAATTCGTTGACATGATTGTGATGGGCGGCATCCGCGACAACGCGTGTCCCGTCGATATTGTTAATCACTGCCTCGCCTGGATTCAGCTCGACCAGTGGCACGTGCTTGTGGGCTGCCGCATGAAAAACGACGTCCGGCTGGTGCAGCTGAAACACCTCTTCCACGCGACGTCGATCGGTCACATTACATAGTACCGGTTCCAATAACGTCGAGTCCGCCAATGGAGTCAATTCCCGCAGCAAGTGAAACAGGCGGTTTTCTCCTCGTCCTGCCAACACGAGTTTTTCGGGCTTGAACTTAATCAACTGCCGACATATCTCCGACCCGATGCTACCACCGGCGCCGGTAATCAACACGACTTTGCCGGCAACCAGCCGCTGAATGGCAGCCATATCCAGTTCCGCCGCAGGTCGCCGCAAAAGGTCCTCAAACTGAACAGGGCGCAGTGGAATTTTCGTACCGCCTTTGAGTTGAGAATCAATCTTGGGCACCACGTTGACTTCGAAGTTGGCTTCCCGACTCGCCTGCAATCAAATCGCACAGCTGTTTACCAACCAATTTGCCCGAGCTGACATAAACGGATTCGGCGCGGTAATGCTTGCTCAGTTTTTGATGTTGTCGCAAGTTCCCAGGACCGGAAAATGACCGTACCGTTTATGGGAAATCTCGGTTCTAGGTGAGACGAGTCCGACGATGCGCACGTTGCAGGTTCGGCCAGGAGTTGATCAGGTGGGCCAGTTTCGCAGCTTCCGAATCGTCACCCACCAGCAGAGCGGGCTTCCGTTTGTCTTCTCCCCTCAACCAGCCGGATATCTGCTCGTCCCAAATTCGCCAGCTGCTTCGAAGTGCACTCAAAACCGCAATTGTCAATGCGCAGTCAATGACGATCACGCTTCTCGGCAATTGAAATCCGTCCAGCATGAAATAGTCCAGCACGATCAGTGTCAGCATGGAAATGATCGATGCTCGTCCCAAACAGACAAGGTCCGCAAACGTCACATAACGCCACCAGCCATGGAAATTCCTGAGCAAGTAGAAAACGCAAAGTTTGACAGTGGCGACCAACGGCATCCCCAGCCAGAAATAGTAGGGAGATTCGTACGGGAAGATCGATTCGAAACGAACGACCAAAGCCAGCCAGTAGACAAAACAAAAGATCACCAGATGGCCGGTCGCCAATATCGGAACATGAAACGATCGAACGAAGACAACGAAGACCTGAACCCAAGTTGGCTGAGATTGACGTAAGTGGTCGGGATCGCAGACCGAAGCCTTTGACGCGCCGTCCAGATTGGAAAGCGCGCGACTCTCTCTTGGATGTTGAATCACAGTTGGCTCACAAAGTTGTCAATATTGGAAGTGGTCGACCTAATCTGAGCGAAATAGCACCCTTCGCATCATTCAAATCACCAGTGAATAAAACGAACTTGGCTTCCGTGCGACGACTCGACGGGATTCGGGGCCTTCTCTCCGGAATCACCTGCTGACGGTTGTGCGACAGCGTGTGAGTCGAAAGGTTGTGCGACTCCGATTACTTGTCGATCCAGGTGAGACTGGTTCTCGTTGACCATGTTGATGATCATTCGCCAAACCTTGCACAAACAGTGTTTTTTGGTGGGTGCAAGGAAACGATTATAGTCATCAATTCGCAAATCTGCGATTAGAATTTCACG
The DNA here is from genome assembly GCA_942492215.1 of Pirellulaceae bacterium. Taxonomy (GTDB): domain Bacteria; phylum Planctomycetota; class Planctomycetia; order Pirellulales; family Pirellulaceae; genus Mariniblastus. Next base: position 64,005 of record CALODY010000025.1, on the reverse strand, counting down.
AGAATCCCGCGGCAGTAACTTGCCGGGACGGATCAATTTCTCCTTAGCGACCTTCGAAAGGCAGCAGATTTCCCAAAAGATACGAATCGCACCCTTTCGTGCCCGATTCGCCATGCAAATTCGCGGCCAGCCAGTCGTTGTTCGGCCGATTCGTCGGATATGGTAGGTTGAACGCTTTGCCGACAAGGACTCAGTTACCGAAACACGCCCCAAATTCCGCCGAATTGGAAGAGCGACAGTGTGAAATTCAACGGCCAATTCGTTTCTGACGGTACTCAAGCACGATGATGTCGCCGGGTTGCACGATGATTCGTTCCGGGGATCGGAAACCGCCCGCCGGAGATCCACATCAATTGCGACTTGTTCGCAACCGCACTTTCTGCAAGACCGTCACCTGCGTAGCTGGCATTATATTCCCGACCCCCAGGCCTCGGGGATCCGGAGGAACCACCGGCTGTTGAGATACTGCCGCCGGCCATCGACATCGCTTCGAGGACGTCGATCTCGTAGTCTCGTGGCAAGGGAAAACGGCCACCTTCCAACAAACCGCCCGTATAGAAGACTTCCTGTTGTCGGCCCTTGATGAACAGGACATCGCCGGATCGTTTAGAGTAATATCGGACTCGCTCAACTCTGGAAACGTTCCCTTGTTTCACCCTTGACGGGAATGGTAACGACGTTGGCAAAATCGATGGTGGTTGCTTCTGCCGAATTCAAATCGTCAATCGCTTGCACAATGGCACCTTGGTCCAACCGGTGCATGGCTCCACGCATACGAAAATCTCGTTAACGGCCTTTTCTCCGGGCATACCTCCCGTTTCGCTGAGGGCGTGAAGAACATCGTTTTCGTAGGCTGGCAACTCGATGGAAAAGGATTCGTTTTCCTTTTCAGCATCGAGATAGATTTCCCCACGAGACAGTGTGTTTCGTGAACCGGCCGCCGCAACATCTTCTCGAATCACCAATACGTTGTAGGTTCGCCGTTTCATCAGAGTGACGATGATCTTTTGACTTCCTTCCAGCAGGATTTGCTTATCTTCGGTATAGGCTTTGCGAAAACGGTTTTCGGCTTCGGCGAGCGTCAAGCCGGAGATCTTGACGGGCTCCACCAACGGCAGAGAAATCATGCCGTCTTCGCGGATCGGAACCGGGAAACCAACCGCCGGTTGCCGACTGGAGTCTTCAGGAAAATAGACGGGCGGGGGCGTATCCCGATCGCCGGTGATGCCTTCGATATAGATTCCCAGGGTATCCCCAGCGTCGAGCACATATTGTTCTGGTGGATTGCGTCGCAACGCCAGGAAGTTGATTTGAGTTTCGTCATCCGGTTCGCAACAACTGGCGTTCAAAACTTCGCAGGCAGGGATTAGGTTCTTGACCCGATAGCTGTGACATCCTGTAATCGAAGCGGCTCCAACGATGATGATCAACGCTCGCAGCCTAATTGAAATTCGATCTGTCCACATAGTACCGGTTCCTCTGAAAAAACACATGGCAACCGCCATTTGCAACCTAACGTTCGTAGGGCTTGTATGTCTTGTTTCGGAACTCTGGTATCCACCGTTTAAATGGCCGAATCGAATATTGCGTTGTTCCGATGGGGCAAAGTATGCCGGCAGGCAAGAAGAGGAAAAACGGTTTTCCCTGTGATTGTTGCCAACGAGGCAAAATCAGCTGACATGTGAAAAAATAGGGGTTATGACGTTGAGGCCAATGTTAGGGATTTGAAAATAAGAATCGGGAATCGGTTACGATCATAACGACTTCAGTGTCATTCAGATTCTTGGAAAATCAAGGGTTAGCTGATTTCGAACCCTTCCCTGCCCAACCGGTGCGATTCATACTGACCAGAGGCTGTTTTCCTCGAAAAGACCACTTTTTTAACAACATCGGAACCGTCTCATGTCGTCTCGCGCTCTGATTAATCGATCCATCGAATCACAACCGATGGCATCGACCCAAGTCGCCGGCAACTTGTCTTTCGAGGATTCCAACGTCGATGTATTGGACTTGTTGAAACGGAAGTTCTGGCTGATCCTGACGTTTGTTGTTGTTGGCTTAGCGGCCTCGTTGCTCTACTTCTTTTTTGCTCCGAAGACCTATGAATCCACGGCCAAGATATTCGTGGATGAGAAGTACGCGCCGGCCGTGGACGCCACAGATAATAGTGAAGGAGATGAGTCGTCAGTAGCGAAGTATATCGAAGTCATCAAGAGCACCCGCATCCTTCAACCTGCCATCGAATCCGGCCAGTTCAGCAACACTGAACACTTTTCGCAATGAAGAAGATATTCTTTGGCTGCTGCGGGAAGAAACGATACTCGATGTTCTGCCCGCCGATACCGAACACCTGTCCGGCGTCATCGAGTTGACCTTCCGAGCCAGCGATCGGGCCGAATCAAAACAGGTGCTGGACCAGATCGTCGATTCTTTCGATCAGTACATCAAGTCAACGACCAAAAACCTGGGCGGTGAAACGACGCGATTGGTCGAAAGCATGCAAAGTCATTTTTCTGGTCGACTGAAAGAAGTCAACACCGAAATCCGGGAGCTGATGTCGCGACCCGAACTTCTGTTTATTGACGGTAACGTCGTAAATCCTTACCAGCTTCAACAAACCAAAATTCAGGAATACCTGCACGAGCTGTTGCGAAAACGATCGAGACTGACGGCGCGCGCGACAAAAATTCGAAAATCCGCGCGAGTTGGGAATCAACGAGGAACTGTTAATGACGGACATCATGCAGGAGTTCAATGAAAAATTCACCTGGGTGCCTACGAGGCCACTCACGATCAATATGTTGGTCTCAAGGTCAAAGAGCAACAGATGCTGAATGAGTTTGGTTCAGCAACATCCCGAATTGATATCGCTGCGACGTCAGATTGAAATGGTAAACAAATTACGCATGCAAGAACTATCGGCATTGCGTGGCGGCAGAGTGTCGAGGCCAGCGATAATGCCGACGATATGATTGATGTGTTTCTCGATCTGATGGATCGAAAAATCGAAATGCTGTCACTGGAAGAAGAAAGTTTGAAAGAATCGCTTGTCGCCCAACAACAGAAATCTCAGGAGTTGTCCATTGAAGTTGAGAAACTGAATACTCTGCAAAGAGAACGCCAACAACTCGAACTTGGCTATGCGGCGATGGTCCAACGGCTGAACGAAATCAAGGCGTATGAGTCTCATCTCTGGAGAAACATGACGGTTCTTGATCCTCCGGCATTGGGGGAACAAGTCGCACCCAGCCTGCCCATCAGCCTTGCCGGTGGCCTGTTACTCGGTTGCCTGGTGGGATTCCTGTACGCTGGCATGAAAGAACTGTCTGAGAAAACCTATCGTTCCTCTGACGAAGTTGCGTTTAACGCTGGACTCCAACATTCGTCGGTCAGATTCCACTTTTCTCAAAATCGAGAATTAACAAGCCGTCAAATTATTCGGGTGTCGCACCAGAGGTCGTTAATTTGCATCAGCCTGCATCCCAGATGAGTGAATCCTATCGATCGATTCGAACCAAGTTGTTTTTTAATTCGAGAGCGAACAATTCCAAGGTCCTGCAATTCACCAGCCCCTCTCCTGCCGATGGTAAATCCACAACAGCGGCCAATTTGGCTGTATCCATGGCCCAGGCGGGACGACGGGTGTTATTGATCGATGCCGACCTGCGAAAACCGTGTCAACACAAGTTGTTCGGGTTGGAAAACAATGACGGCGTCTCTTCAATTGTCGCCGGCGACAAGGACCCCCAGGATTGCGTCCAAGTCGTTTTGCCAGAGTATCTGTCGGTGGTCACCAGCGGCAAGATTCCGAGCAATCCGGCGGAAATGGTAACTTCGGCACGCTTTGCCGCCATGATTGAACAATTCCGATCCGAGTTTGATTTCGTGCTCATCGATTCCCCGCCAATGCTCGCGGTCACTGACTCCAGCATTATTGGGGGCAATGTGGACCTTCTTTATCTCGTGATTCGAATTCGAAACGGAGTCCAGGAGTCCTCACTGCAAGCCCGCGAGATTATTGATTCAGTCGGCATCGACCTCGGTGGCGTAATCATCAACGGGTTGAAGAAGAGTGAACAAAAGGCATTTCAATATTCGGTTGGACGAAACTACGGCGGCAATCGAACTGGCCGCCAGGAATTTGTCGCGCACCCCCCCACACAAGAAGGTATCACGGTTAGTTGATTCGCACGCGAGATTTTGACTGCCGCTGTGGCAAAAGCACCTGCTTTGCGTCGCTTGGCGGCACGGCAATTCGCCAGATCCCAAACTAGCCAATCCTGAGAACATCGGAGACTCCGTTTTACGTGGTCCGATTGTTACGAATCCGGTTCGGCGAGAGTCTTGTCCGTAGGTTGCCAATCCGCTTACGTGACCGATGGTCGACAAGACTTTTAAACATTCTCGTAAACGATCTCTAGAACTTTGAATTTGATCGTTCCTTTGGGAACCGGTATTTCCACAACCTCGCCCTTCTTCTTACCCAATAGGCCGCGACCAATGGGGCTGGTGATCAAATATTTGCCGTTGTCATAGTCTTCATCGCCGTCCCCGACGAGAGTAATTTCTTCCTCGTCATCCAGGTCCATATCCAAAACCTTGACCTTCGCACCAAAGGCAACTTGATCCTGCGGGATTTGGGAAGGATCAACAATCTGTGCCCGCGACAATCGAAACTTCAATTCATTGATCTTGGCTTGCAACAGTCCCTGCTTTTCGCGCTGTGCATGGTATTCGGCGTTCTCCTTCAAATCTCCCTCTGCGCGCGCAGCAGCGATGTCCTCCGCGATTTTCGGCATCTGCACATTTTCCATTTCATCGATTTCAGCCCGGCGCTTGTTGTACGCTTCCTGGGTCATTGGTACGCGTTCCACAGCTATCTCCTGTAATGGGATTGTTCGAATGGGATTGATCGTTAAGGGAATGCAAAAAAAAATGACGACCTGATCCGCGTGAAAATCAGGCCGCGCAGCAATTATTAAGTATTTGGAATCCAATTTCAACAACAGCTCCGGAACATGACACCAAACTCAACCCCAAACGAATTGCTGGATTTGCGTTGGAACGGTGAATCTATTCGGGCAGTTCGAATTTTCACTTGCGACGTCCTGTCGCGCGTGCTAATTGCCCAACGCTTGTGTTAACATGCTTGAATCGGTGATTGGCGATACGAAACTCACCCAATTTGCGTTGCCAAAATCGTAGATTCTTATATTTTTTGGATGACATTTCATGAGAAGAACATCATTTCACATCGTTGTGCTTGGCGGCGACGGGATAGGACCAGAGGTGACGGAGCAAACACTTCGGTTATTGCGTGAACTTGAGTCCAACCTGAATGGCGTTTCTTTTCAATTTTCCGAATTTGCGGTAGGAGCTACCGAGTACCTGAAGAATGGCGACTCGTTTCCCGGTGCGGCCTGGGACGCGTGCGAGCAATGTGACGCGATTCTGCTCGGTGCCATGGGACTGCCTGACGTGCGTTATCCCAACGGAAAGGAAATCGCGCCGCAATTGGATCTTCGAGAAAAACTCGACTTGTATGGCGGCGTCCGTCCCGTTCGCCTTTATCACGAGAATGATACGCCAATAAAAAACTATGGTGCGGGTGAGATTGATTTCGTGCTCATCCGGGAAAGCACCGAAGGATTATTCTACGGTCGAGAATCCATTGCCGACCTTGATGCAGCCGAGGCCACCAATACTTTGCGAGTCTCTCGCACTGGCACCGAACGAGTCTGCCGACTCGCGTTTGAAACCGCCCGCGCCAGAAACCAGCACAAACGGGTTACGCTGATTGATAAAGCGAATGTTTTGTCCTCCATGGTTTACTTTCGACACATCTTTGATGCCATTGCGGAAGAGTATCCGGATGTAACGGCGGAACATGTCTACGTGGACGCCGCCGCATTGTATCTGGTTCGCAAGCCGGACGATTTTGACGTATTGGTTACCGAGAACATGTTCGGTGACATTCTAAGCGACCTGGCCGCTGGCCTCGTTGGCGGTATGGGAATGGCCCCGTCGGCCGACATCGGCGATTCAGCTGCAGTCTTTCAGCCCGCTCACGGCTCGGCCCCGGACATCGCCGGACAAGGTACGGCCAATCCGGTCGCGATGGTCCTTTCCGCCGCCATGATGCTCGACTGGCTGGGCGATGACGAGACGCGGCGGGCCGCAATGGCGTTGAACACCGCGGTCGCTCAAACGTTGGCCGACCCCAAATCCAGGACCCCCGACATGGGAGGCAAGATGTCAACTGCCGAAATGACCGATGCAATCTCAGCAGAACTCCACACAGCGCTCCGTGGCTCCGAGGTCGTTTCGTGAAGCTTGATGACATCCAGACGATTGGCATCTGCGGAATTGGCCAAATGGGTTCGGCATGTAGTGTCGCATTTGCAAGGGCCGGATACCGCGTGCTGCTGTGGGGGCGCAATCACGACAAACTGACACAAGTAACCGCATCACTCGAGGAATTAACCCGCTGGTGCGATGAAAACTTGCCTCATTCCCCATCCGCGCACGGGGAACTGATCGTCGAACCTGATCTTCAGCGGCTGGATCACGAAGCCGACGTCCTATTGGATTGCATTATCGAAGTGATGGACGATAAAGTTGAGCTGCTGCGCCGGTTTTCGGCAGCTGCAAAACGTGAGATTCTGTTTCTCTCTGCGACCAGCGCCCTGAGCATTACGACGATGGCTGAACGATCGCGACTTCCATCGCTCCTGGTTGGCGCGCATTTTTGGAACCCGCCGCACCTCATTCCGGTTGTCGAAATGGTGCGGGGGGAGTCGACTCCCGAATCGATCATGGAGCTCAGCTGTGCCTTAATGAAAACGATCGACAAGATCCCGATCGTTTGCAAAGACGTCCCCGGTTTCGTTGGCAATCGTCTGCTACACGCTATGTGGCGCGAAGCTCTCCACATGGTCGACGAGGGCATCTGTAGCCCTGAAGACGTCGATCGTGTTACCCGATTGACGTTTGCACTGCGTCTGCCCTTGATGGGTCCGATTGAAAACATGGACTACGTTGGATTAGATGCAACGGAGAGACTGCAACGGTTTATGGCACCACGACTGGCTAACAATCAAGAACCGGCGGAATGCCTCAAAGCGAAACTTGCCGAGGGCGATCTGGGCGTGAAAACCGGACGCGGCTTCTACGACTGGTCCCAACGTGATTTCAACAAACTCATTCGCAACCGCGATGCGCAAGTTGTCAGGCAGATTGAGTTTTTAAGGGAAATTGGCGAGCTGTGAGGTGCATTTTGTCGATGGGTGCTGTTTCACGTGACCATCCTGCTCTTCCGCATTATTTGCAGAAAAAAGAGACAGTGTTAACCTAGAATCGACTCCGAATTTTTGCCGAATGTTTCGCAATAACGGGTGGCGGAACGGCAAACGACGCACGACAATTCGACGGGCACCCTGTTGGCAACTTCAGCGCAAGTTGTTGGATTTTCAGATGCAGCAAGTCCCATGTCGGACGATTGGGTTTTCTTGCGAGGCGACATCGACGGGTGAAAGCGCGGCATGACGCCTGTGGTACGAGGGCGTTGAATAAACGGAAACAAGCTGATTTTGAGAATTCAGATGCCAATCCGATTTCTGCTGATCCTGGGTGCCTTTGTTGTCTCCGTCTTGATGTGGGTGGACCGCGCTTGCATCTCGGCGGCCAAAGGCGAAATTGCCTCCGACCTGGGCTTCACCGATGGTCAGATGGGCTGGGTCATGGCAGCGTTTTCGTTGGGGTATGCACTGTTTCAGGTTCCCAGCGGAAAAATGGCCGATCGCTATGGGCCCAGAATCGTGATGACCGTTGTATGCATGGTTTGGTCCATTTTCACGGCTTTAACCGGTGTTGTCCGGGGCCTGGTGCCGATGGTCATTTTGCGGTTTCTGTTTGGGATGGGTGAAGCCGGCGGCTACCCGACGATCGCCAGAGCATTCACTTCGTGGCTCCCCATGAATGAACGGGGCATTGCCAACTCCGTGAGTTTTTCGGGGGGACGGCTTGGCGCGGCATTGGCAATGCCTGGCGTGGTTTGGTTGATCGGCAGTCTGGGTGGGTGGCAACAGACTTTCTGGTTCTTTGGAGCCATCGGTATTTTATTTTCGATAAGCTGGTTCTGGCTTTTTCGCAATACTCCCTCAACTCACTTCGCCGTTTCCGATACGGAACGGGACTACATTGCCGCGAATCGACAACCGAAAACCTCCGTCGCCGCATCGAAGACAGGCAGCGAAGCTCCGATACGATTCCGACAAATGCTACGTTCACCAAACATGCTGATGCTGATGGCTCAATATGTGGCCCACAATTTCACGTTTTTCTTTACCGTAACGTGGTTCTTTCCATACCTGAAGGAAAGTTATTCCTTGACCAATGAACAGACCGGTTGGTACGCCGCGCTGCCTTTGCTTTGCGGAGTGGCTGGGAATTGGTTGGCCGGTCTGACCGTTGATCGACTCTACACTGCCGGAAAATGGAAACTGTCACGGCGACTTCCGGCCGCGATCGGTTTCGTGCTCGGCGCGGTTGGCATGAGCCTATGTGTCAACATGACGACCCCCGCAACGGCGGTCGCCTGCATGTGCGTTGCCATTTTCGGAAGCGACATGATTCTCAGTCCGTCCTGGTCTACCTGCATGGATGTCGGCGGTGAAAGCGCCGGAGCCGTCTCGGGCGCGATGAATATGATCGGCAACCTGGGTGCATTTACCACCGCCTTATCTTTCCCCTATCTCTATGAATATCTAGGGACCCACAAACCATTTTTCTACCTGGCCGCCGCATTGAATCTGGTCGCCATCGTTTTGTGGTTTCGAATCCGCCCAGACCTTTCGATGAAAGAGGAGTTGGGCGTTCCAATAGGAGGCAACGCATGACTCAACTGCGCGGCGCCATCATCGGTGCCGGATACTTCAGCCAGTTCCATTTCGATGCCTGGAATCGCATCCCTGAAGTTGAATTGGTGGCGTGTTGCGATGTGGATCCGGAAAAAGCCAAAACGGCGTCGGAAAAGTACGGCGTTCGTGACGCTCATACCGACTACCGTACGATGTTGGACGCCCACGAAGTTGATTTCGTCGACATCGTGACTCGACCTGACACCCATTTGGAAATCGTTCGCGAGGTGGCAAAGCGAAGCATCGCCATCATCTGCCAGAAGCCCTTGGCTCCGACGGTCGGCGAGGTTCAAGAGTTGGTCGCCGCGGCGGCAGATGCCAATGTGCGATTCATGGTTCATGAGAATTTTCGATTTCAGCCTTGGTATCGCGAAATAAAAACACTGCTTGATCGTCAGATCATTGGCGACCAGCTCCATACGATCACTTTTCGGAACCGGGCAGGAGATGGATGGGGAGATAACGCGTACCTCGCCCGGCAACCCTATTTCCAGAAGATGAAGAAGTTTCTGATTTTTGAAGCGGGAATTCATACCGTCGATACCTTTCGGTTTCTTTGCGGGGAGATCGACCAAGCCTGGTGCGTGCATCGCAAACTCAACCCGGTCATTTCCGGTGAAGACTCGGCGCTCGCAGTTTTTCAATTCACCGAAGGCGGGCTGGGGGTTTATGACGCGAATCGTTTCAATGAATCAACCTCCGCCGATCCGAGATATACATTTGGTGAGTTATTAATCGAATCCAACGGCGGCTCCATACGATTGTACGACGATGGCCGGTTAACGATTCAGCCCCTTGGCAAACCTGAAAACGACCATGCTTATCAGCCTTCTCGCGACGGTTTTGCCGGCGATTGCGTTTACGCGACCCAACGCCACTTTGTGGATGGTCTCGTTAACAACCAACCGTTCGAAACCGATGGGAAGAGTTACCTCAAGAGTATCGCCGTCCAGGAAGCCATGTATCGTTCCTCGGAAACCGGATGCTGGGAGAGGCCAAGGCTATGAAGATTATTGATTTGTCGTTGCGATTGAAACACGGCATGCCCGGCGTTCAATTCGAAACGAAGTTTACGGTCGAACGCGACGGCTGGAACGCACGCACGCTCCACCTTTATTCGCACTGCGGCACGCATATGGACTCGCCGATGCATTTCAATGCTGGCTCACAGACAATTGACGAAATCCCGCTGTCTGACTGTATTGGTCGCGCATGGTTGATCGATCTGGACAACCTGGAGCCAAGGACGCCGATTACCGTGGCACACCTGGGAGACGCTTGCCAGCAGATCGCTTCCGGCGACGCGATTCTGCTCCGAACGTTGTGGAGTCGACACGTCGATAATCCACAGTACTATCGAGACAACTTGCCCCAAATCAGCCGCGAACTTGCGCAGTGGATGGTGGAACGCAAGATTCGACTGGTGGGTATTGAACCCCCCTCGGTTGCGGACGTCAATGATTTGGCCGCCGTAACGGAGATCCACCAGATCTTGCTGGGTGGAAATGTCATAATCGTCGAAGGCCTGACCAACCTGGATCAGCTTGACGGCCCGACGTGTTTGTTTGGAGCCTTGCCGTTAAAAATCGAAGCCGGCGATGGAGCGCCTTGTCGCGCGTTTGCGATTGAAGGTGTGACAGGTTTGTTGGAATCACTGGAAAGCAATCGATGATTCGATCATTAACCGAAACGCTTCAGACGCTCCCCGCCGAACGTGACGATTGCATGTTGCCCGAGATTCGCAAGCTGCTCGACAAATCGGGCCGCATGATTGTGGTGCTGGACGACGATCCAACCGGAACGCAAACGGTCCACGACGTACCTGTATTGACGGAATGGTCGATCGAGGCCTTAACGAAGGAGTTCGCTCGGCGACAGCAAATATTCTTCATCCTGACCAACTCTCGCTCGCTACCTTCGGACGAAGCGGAAGCCCTCACCCAAGCGATCGCCAGAAATTTGAAAATCGTCACTGAACGCTCTCATCAACCGCTGACAGTTATCAGCCGCAGCGACTCTACGTTGCGCGGTCATTATCCGACGGAGGTCAACGCGCTGGCAACGGCAATTGGCCAGCCCGATGCGGTTCAGATTATCATGCCGTTTTTTCTGCAAGGTGGTCGGCTGACGATTGACGATGTGCACTACGTGACGGACGACGACCAATTAATCCCGGCCGGCGAGACGCCGTTTGCACGGGATGCCGCATTTGGATTTCACAATTCCAACCTGATCGAATGGGTGATCGAAAAACAGCGCGGAGCAGTCGACCGTGAACAGGTGTGTTCCATCGACTTGAAAGAATTGCGAATTGACAGCCCCGAGGCGCTTGCTGATCGCCTGAAAAATCTACCCGCTAAACAAATTTGTATTGTCAATGCGGTCACCACGCGTGACGTCGAATCGTTCGTCATGGCAGCGTCCATGGCGGAACTGGCCGGACAGACTTTCCTCTACCGAACGGCCGCCAGTTTTGTTCAATCGTATGCCGGACTTGAGTCGCGCCCGTTGCTCGACAAGCACGAATTGGTCAACAACGATGCCTCAGCCGGGCTGATCGTGATTGGTTCGTATGTGCCAAAAACAACCTCTCAATTTGACTGCTTGATCGAGTCGGCTGACGAACTGGAAATTGTCCTGCTCGAAGTCAATGACTTGATTGGCAGTCAATCCGAACAGGAAATCAGCACCGCCATTTTTAATGTCAATCAGCACCTGTCGGCAGGGCGTAGTGTCGTGATATGCACTTCCAGGGATCTTATTACCGGTAACGATGCCAAATCCAGTTTGAAGATTGGCAATTCGATTTCTGATGCGTTGGTGCAAATTGTGCGCGGAATCAATCAGCCATTGCGATTCCTGATCGCCAAAGGTGGCATCACGTCCAGCGACGTCGCGACAAAAAGCCTCGGCGTTCGTCGTGCCCTCGTGCTCGGACAAATCCTTCCCGGCGTTCCAGTTTGGAAGTTGCAGGAAGAAAGCAGCCAGCCCGGACTGTCCTATATCGTATTCCCCGGAAACGTCGGCTGCGACGATGCGCTCTTGAGGGCATACCAGAAACTCAGGTAATCGCCCCGTTTTAAGACCGGTAAAATGACTCACTTCCCTCACCGAATTCGGGATCATAATCATGTCCACTCCCCTTTTTCGCAAACTTGACCACGTCGCGATAGTCGTCCGTGATACCGAAGAGGCACTGGGGTTCTACCGAGATGTGCTTGGCCTTCCGCTGATCCTTAGCGAGGTCATTCCCCGCGGAAATGTGAGGCTCACGCACCTTGACATGGGTAACCTGCAGTTGCAACTTGTTGAGCCGCTGACGGAGGATCACCCGCTCCGCGAGCACCTGGATAAACATGGCGAAGGCCTCCATCACCTTTGTTTCGAGACGGCCGATGTCGAAATCGAACTTCAATCCCTGCCGGACCGAGGATTGGCTGCATTGAACGTTACGCCTCACGACGGACCACGAAATCGCCGAGCCGGTTTTATTGATCCGAAGTCGACGCGCGGGATCATCTGGGAAATGACTTCCGATCCGTAACATGTACGGATTCGGTAAGCGGCGGAACGGATTCTGCGAAAAGTGGAATAGTCTTTGCCACAGATTCCAAAAATAGAGACGGCCCGTTTGGAGACGTGCTTTTGTTCTGTTTTCGGTATTTTTTCAATTTTTAGGTCAGAAAGGAGTTCTCGCAGCAGTCTACTGATAACTCCTCAGAGAACTTTTTGCAAAATCGTGATCGCTCCCGCTCAGTTTCGTTTTTCTGATGCGGGATGGTCGATTTGCAAAAATCAAGAACGTGCCTTCGTCGGTTGAAGCATCTGGCTTCAAGGGCCACCTTTATAGTGGACGATGGCACCGAGATTAAATAGACTTGGGTTAGGGCTGGGCACGCCTGCCGATTGGGGTCTCCATCGAAAATGCGATTTCTTTCAACGACTCATGACCATTAGCACCCCCCCAAAATCCGATCGGAAATCAACACGCTCTGCGGGTCGAGGCGGCGATGCGCTGGCGTCGCTTCGCATCGAACGACCCGATAATCGGTACCGAAGAAGATCCGCTCGAAAATGGCTTTGGTTGATTGGCTTGCTGCTGTTGGTCGGTGGCTTTTTTGGATATCGTTACGCCGTCAAACAGGGCCTGATTCCGAACGACTTGTTGGGCGGCGGTTCGAAGTGGGTTCCGGAGATCATGCAGAACCGGGTTGAGGTTCGGTTGAAATCGGTAACGGTGCAAAAGGGCCGTTCTGCTGACGCCGTCGTGGTCGCGACGGGGTACTTGGAGTCACGTCGGCAAGCAGGAATTGGCGCTCGTGCGGCAGGCCGTATCGACCAGGTCTTTTTTGAGGAAGGAAACCGCGTTACCAAAGGCGAAATTTTGGCCGAGCTGGATCACAAAGACATGGATGCCTCCTTGGCAGCTGCCGCCGCGTCCGTGGCCCGCGCGAAAGCCGCATTGGCCGAACAGGAGATCACCATCCTCCAGGCTCAAGCCGATCGTAAACGTGTCCAGCAACTTTGGAATTCTCGAAGCATCTCGGAATCGGAATACGACGTGGCCCGGTTTGCCTACGAATCAGCCGTCGCCAGGAAGAATTCTATGGCGGCTGAGATTGCTTTGGCAGAGGCTCAGCATCAGCAAGCCGAACAGTTAAGGGAGAATATGTTTATTCGCGCACCCTTTGACGGCACCGTCATTTCAAAGGATGCGGAAGTCGGCGAGTCGATCTTGCCCGGCGGTATGGGAGGTGGCTCGGGCCGCGGAAGCGTGGCGACCATTGCGGATCTGGATCACCTCGAGATCGAATGCGACGTTCAGGAAGATTTTATTTCCCGCGTGACCGAAGGCCAGGAAGCGGACATCGCGATCGATGCCGTTCCCGACAAGAAATATCACGGCACCGTCCGCAAGATCATTCCCATGGGCGATCGTGCCCGAGCGACGATTAAAGTCAAAGTCGAAATTGAAGACGCAGATGAACTGCTGTTTCCGGAAATGGCAGGGACCGTTTTCTTTTTGCCAACAGAAGAAGAGTTGGAAGTCAGCGACGAACCCCGTATCTTTTGTCCCACTTCGGCCGTCACCCGGGATGAGGACGGAAGTCAATTTGTGTGGGTTGTCGGTCCCGAAAAACAAGCGAAAATGATCGCTGTCGAGGCGGGCGAGGATCGCGAAGGTCGGACGGAGATCATCGATGGATTAACCGGTAAAGAGCGCGTTGTCGTGAATCCGGAAGAGCTGCAAGATGGCATGCCCGTTGCCATCGTAGAATAATGATTTTGACTTTCCGGGGCGATAACCTTCGACGCCAAGGGTTGCGATTTCTTCCACATTCAAATTAAAGAAATCCTGAATCGTTAGATCGAGAAAAACTTTATGTCCAAGGAAAGCGAATCTGTTGAGCCTGTCGTGTTGGTTCAGAACGTCTGCAAGGAATTCCGTCGCGGTGAAATCGTGATTCCCGTCCTGCACGATATGAATCTGCAACTCGACGCCGGTGGCTATACGGCGCTGATGGGGCCCTCAGGATCGGGAAAATCAACGCTGCTCAACCTGATTGCGGGACTCGATAAACCGACATCCGGGCATGTTTATGTTTGCGGCCAGGACTTGGGCAATACGTCGCAGGGTGCGTTGGCAAAATGGAGATCTCGCCATATCGGTTTCATTTTTCAAATGTACAACCTGATCCCTGTGTTGACGGCCTACGAGAACGTCGAGCTACCACTTACACTGACTCCGCTCAACCGCCGACAGCGTGCCGAACAAGTCAACACGGCACTTGAAGTCGTCGGCCTGGTCGATCGTATGGATCATTACCCGCGTCAGTTATCCGGGGGGCAAGAGCAACGAGTCTCGATCGCGCGGGCGATCGCTACCGATCCGACGCTGATCGTCGCGGACGAGCCGACCGGCGATCTGGATGCCACGTCAGGCAATGAGATTTTGGATCTGATGGGCCGACTTAATGAAGAGTTTCACAAAACGATCATCATGGTGACGCACGATCCACGAGCGGCCGAACGCGCCAAACGAACGTTGATGCTGGAGGACGGAAAACTGGTTGGCGATACGGATCAGGCAGCCACGATCGGACAGGCGTCATGAAACTATTCACCTACATTTTCCGCAACGTAACGCGAAACAAGCTTCGATCCAGTTTGACGATTCTCTCCGTGGGATTCAGCCTGGCGTTGATGACCATATTGTACGGCTATTTAGCCATGCAAAAAGTCGCCGAGCGGGAGGCGGAACGGCACGATCGACTGGCCGTTTTGAATAAGCTTGGCTTTGCCGGGCTGTTGCCCATCTCCCACGTCGACAAAGTTCGCAAAATGGACGGCGTCGCTGCCGCGATACCATTCAGTTGGTTTGGGGGCAATTACAAAGGCCAGCAGATGCCATTTGCCCAGTTTGCCACAGAACCGAAGTATGCGTTTGACGTTTTTAACGAGTACCAGATTGACCAGAACCAGTTGGAGGAATTCAAAAGCGACCGGCAAGCGTGTGTCGCAGACAAAGGGCTTGCCGACCAAATGAATTGGGAAATCGGGGAGCGAATCCCACTGGAAGGAACGATCTATGCTCAGGACCTCGACCTGCGACTGGTCGGAACTTTTGAGGCACCTGGAAATACAGGCTCGCTCTGGTTTAACTGGAACTATTTGGATGAAGAGCTGCGAAAATCGGCGCCTGGATTCCCCAGCAACGCTGGCATGATTTACGTCAAATGCAAAGTTTCCGACGAAGTCGCCATTGTGAGCGAGGAAATTGACGCCGCCTTTGCGAACTCTGAAAATTCGACGCGAACTCGAACCGAAGCAGCTTTCCAGAAAATGTTTGCGGATATGCTCGGTGATGTTCAGACCTACATTCGCTACATCTCGGTTGCGGTCGTGTTCGCATTGGCGTTGGTCGCGGCCACCGCGATGTCCATGTCCATGCGGGAACGAACAACGGAAGTGGCTGTGCTCAAGGCAATCGGTTTTTCCAAGCGAAGGGTGCTTGCCCTCGTGCTTGGGGAATCGACGTTGATTGCGGTCTTGGGCGGACTGTTGGGAATTGCTGGTGGCTTGGGTGCCCTGCAGATGTTGTCAAGCGTACCCGTGGCCGCGGCATTATTTCCTATCCCCGTGGTTGCCTTGATCGGACCTTGGCTTGCCGGTCTTTGCGTGGTTGCCGCCGGAATCGGATTCGCGAGCGGATTGGTGCCCGCCGTGTTGGCCGCCCAACTATCGGTTGTCGATGGTCTCCGTCGCGTCGTCTGAAATTCGAAATTCCATGATTCCATTGAAATACAATCTGAGAAGCCTTCGCGTCCGCTGGGTAACCACTTTGCTTACGTGCGTGGCCATTGGCGTCGTCGTGTTCGCATCGGTCCTGACATTTGGAATGATCGACGGGATCGAACACGCGTTGACCGCCTCGGGTGATCCGACCGACTTGATCATCATGCGAAAAGGCTCGAATGACGAAATGTCGAGCAACGTGTCAGCAACCAACGCGCGTGAATTGGCGAACCTGCCGGGGATCGCGACTGGCCCCGACGGCGAGCCACTGGCGTCCCGAGAATTTGTCACGATTCTGATCAAGCCTCGCCGAAACCGTGGCGGAACGGCCAATGTCATTGTCCGAGGCATGGACAAAGCGGGCCGCCTGCTCAGGCCAGGATTCAAAATCATCGAAGGCCGTGATCTGGAACCGGGAGTGAACGAGCTGATCACCAGTCGCAGTATTGCCAACCGATTTGAGAATCTGGGTCTCGACGAGCAAATCAAAGTCAACAACGTCGATTTTCGTGTCGTTGGACTATTCGAAGCGGAAGGAAGTTCTGCCGAATCCGAAGTCTGGGCTGATCTTCGCGATCTCACGGCTGCGCAGCGCTATGACGGCGCGGTGTCCGTGGTCAACATGCGCGTGCCCGATGAAGCAGCTCGGCAGGCAATCATGGATCGTGTCCGTGATGATGACCAATTCAAACTAAAAGCAATCACGGAAACCGATTATTTTGAGAATCAAAAATCTTCCTCCGTTGCCATCCGGGTCGTCGCATTTTTGATTGCCGGCTTCTTGACGATTGGGGCCATGTTTGCTGCCGCAAACACGATGTACGCTGCCGTTTCCAGTCGGGGTCGGGAAATCGGTACCCTGCGTGCCGTTGGATTCTCACGTCGCACCGTGTTGTTTTCTTTTTTAATGGAGTCGCTTGTGCTCTGTTGCCTGGGTGGGCTGCTCGGTTGCTTGGCCACCATTCCACTCAATGGAATATCAGGGGGGACGCAAAACGCCGCCACTTTCAGCGAAATTACTTTTTCTTTTCGGTTCGGCCCCAAAATTCTCATGCAAGGAATGGCGTTGGCAGTGGCGATGGGTCTGGTGGGCGGACTGTTCCCGGCAATTCGTGCGGTTCGATTACAAATTACCGATGCGCTTCGGCAACGTTAGTGAGACAGCACGCTTTGCCTCACTCGCGCGATTGAGGCAGCCTTTCGGCCAAGTCGCCAGGCGGTTTTGGCCACACCCGACGGGTTCGATTTCCTATATTGGTTGATTGGGATTTGCATTCGACCCGATTCGCAACGATTGGGCGGGATTGATCAGCAATTGTGCCATCTGAGACGTTTCTCCGACTGAATTGACAATTTCAGCTACGTAGGTCGCATTCGAACTGAATTTAGCCAATTTAGCTTCTATAGTTCGCGTGAAAAATGGACTTCCAGTTCAGCTGGCCCGCGAGTGGATGCCAGTGCTTTCATTCACAAAACGCAACAAAAAACCGAACTTCTGTAAAAAGGCTTTGGTTCCTCAGACTTTTCGGTCAGAAAGACTGAACTTCGGCAGTGTTCTTTGGGAGGGCAGATGAATTCAATCGAAAATAATGCGCAAGAACCGGACCGAGAGGTGTTCGTCCGGCTGTTGATGCATCATGACCGTGCGATTCGGGCTTTCCTGCGCGGCCTGCTACCAACGGCATCCGATGTCGACGAGGTGATGCAAGAAGTCAGCGTCATCGCCTGGCGGAAGTTTGGTGACCTCGACGATCCGGAGAACTTTCGCAGGTGGGTCTGTGTGATCGCCAGGTACGAAGTGCTGATGTACCGCAGGAAAAAGGCACGCGATCGATTCGTGCTCGGAAAAGAAATTGAAGAATTGATCGTTGAAGAGGGTCTTGAAGAATTGGCTTTAAGAGAAGAACAGCTTGAGGCCCTGGAGGATTGTCTTGAAAAGTTGACGTCGGAACGAAAGCAGCTTGTGATGCGAGCCTATTCCGCTGAGCATCCGATGAAGACGATTGCCGAACAAGTTGGCAAGACTCCGGAGGCACTTTACAAAATACTCAGCCGGGCTCGCCGCGAATTGCTTCACTGTGTGGAAAGTACTCTTAGCGGAGCGGGCCAATGATTTCTACATCGGACCTCGAACTCCTTGAACGATACATTGATGGCACACTTGCGGACCAGGATCTGGAGCAGTTGCGATCCCTGCTTCTCGGGTCCGCCGAAGCCCGCGCCAGGTTACGGTCGCTGGCAACGATCGATTTCGGATTGCAGGATATCGCGGCGGGTGGAAACCCGCTGGGCGAGGACTTTGCTGATTCAAGAGACGGTGAAACACGCTTGCAGCGGTTACGAAGCATTCGAATCTCGCGCGATTCATTGCCGAACTATGCGAAAACACTATTGGCAGTAGCGGCGACAACCGTTATCGCCCTGTCTGCTAGTTTGTATTTGCAGAATGCCAGCATCAAACGCCGGATTGCAGAGATGTCAGAGAGCATTTTGAAACCGGTAGTCGAAGTGAAAGGACTGGGCGGTTCCGTTTTTTGGACCGGCAACGGTGGTGAAGTGACGAGTGATTTGGCCGTGGGTGATTCTCTCATGGGAGGTACGATCGAAGGGGCCACGCCTGGTTCTTGGGTGGTGCTCGAGTTTGTCGACGGCTCCACCGTGATGATTGCCGGTGCCTCGATGCTCACTTATGCCGATCATGGCCAGAAAGTCCTGCACCTGAAAGATGGAAGCGTCTCGGCCGATGTCATCCCGCAGCCTTCGGGCAAGCCGATGCTGGTTTACACGCGGTCGGCACGACTGGAAGTGCTGGGGACACAATTCAAAGTGGAAACCGATGCGACTTCCACTTTGTTGGACGTCAACAAGGGCAAGGTAAGCCTGAAGCGACTGAGCGACGATCGGACCGTCGATGTATCCGCAAATCAACGCGTGTTCGCATCGGCTGAATCCAAGTTGCAGCCAGCGATAATTCCAGAATCGGTAGCCTATTGGACAAGCAATTTACAGATGGGACCCGACGGGACGATGGGAAAATGGTTTCCCAAGACCGACCACCAAGATGCAAAGTTGAAATCCATTCCGTACACGCAAACCACGTCACAGGGCGACAGAGTCGCGTTGCAAGTAGCTTCCATTGGAGTTTCCACCGGAGACCAACCCCCGGTGATCTTGGATGCAGATTCGCAGGTACGGATTCAAGGTTATCTTGATAAAGCTCAGCTCGTAACTTTTGGCGTTACCGTGCGTCACCCCGAAGGTGGATTCGGTGGCCATTTCATGGCCTTCAAATCGGTCCCAACATTCAAAAATGGTAAGGAATTCGATGCCACTTTCAAAATAAGCGATTTCAAGTTGGATCCGAACGCAGTGCATCTTAAAGATCAACTTGCCAAAGATCCGTCGGGGGTAGTTATCGAGTCGTTTTGGTTAAGCTCGATCAGGGATATTGGTAACGTCGAGTTAACCCGAGTTGAACTGGGGAACAATCCTACGAACAAACGTTGAATCAGACTCGAATGAACCAATTGGCTGCTCTGTCAAACAAGCCGAATGAAATGCGAACCTCGTCGGTCGTTTGGTAATCCGACAAACGACTGTTTGACAGAGTTAGCCGATTTTTTTTCAATTTACGACTCGTCTTAGAGGATTCTGTCGCAAGTCAAAGGCTCCGATCACAATAAATCGATGAAAAAACTTGCCCTTTTCCTGCTGGCCGCATTTTGGCTTCCGACGGGTATCGGCGTATCACAGTCTTTAGAAACGGATGTCGCCCCGTTGGTCCAATCGTCTTGCATCGGCTGCCACGATGGAGCGACTGAGACGCGATTGGATTTTGATTCGCTCGGTTTTGACCTTACCGATCGCGCTTCATATCGACAATGGGAGCTGATCTTTGACCGAGTCAGCGACGGCGAGATGCCACCAAGGACAGAAGATCGTCCGGACGAGCAATTGCTGGAAACTGCACTAGGGACACTTGCAAAACATCTTCGGGAAACAAACGTTGCGGCTCAGGAAAAGTACGGCCGTGTTCCGCTGCGGCGACTCACGCGTATTGAACACGATTACACGTTGCGAGACTTGCTGTTTGTCGACGACGAACTGGGCAAGTCACTCCCTGAGGAAACCAATTCCGCTGGATTTGATACGGTTGGCACCACACAGGACATTTCCCCGATCCACATTCGCAGCTACCTGGAAGTCGCGGATCAAGCCTTGGACGCAGCGATCAACCTGGGCAAACGTCCACCGCAGAAACCGGTTCTGGTCGACTACCTGAATTCTCCCTACCTCAACAGCTTTCACGACCGGGAACTCCGAAACGGCGGCAGTGTCACAAAAAAACTTGATGACGCCGTGGCGATGTTTGTTGACACCGACTACCTGTTTCGCAGCGACACCGGCGGATTTCGTGTCCAATTACCGGGCCTCTACCGGATTACGACGGAAGCCTACGCCTACCAGGTAAAAAAGACCGTAACACTAAAAATTATTTTCGCCAGTGAAATGGGCGGTGGGGCAAAGCTTTTGGGAGCGTTCGACATTGAGCCAAATCAATCACGCACCGTCGAAGTCACCACTTTCATGAGGCCTGGAGACTACATTTACCCGTCGTTGGTAAATGAGGGAGGCAAGGGAACGGTTTACGGACGCATCGCCGTAGCGGGCGGCGCCAAAAACTATCAAGGGCCGGGCATTGCCATCAAATCACTGCACGTCACCGGACCCCTCACTGAAAGTTGGCCGCCTTCCAGCACCCAAAACCTGCTGACCGGTGTCGAAATTAACGCAAACATATGGAGAGGTCACAAAATCAAACTCTCCCGCGCCCCGCTGGAGCACGTTACCGATATCGTTGAACGAATTGCTCCGCGCGCCTTTCGCAGGCCGGCTTCAAAGGGAGAAATCGAATCGTTTGTCAGCCTGGCGGAACCAGCGATCGAAGCCGGACGCGATTTCATCGACGTCGTACGCGTACCACTACGGTCGATACTGAGCTCTCCGCAGTTCTTGTTCCATGGAGGGGAGCCCGGAGAACTCGACGACTTCGCCTTGGCGACTCGATTGTCGTACTTTCTGTGGAAGAGCATGCCGGACCAGGAGTTGTTTGACCTGGCGGAAAAAGGCGAACTCGGCGATCCCAACGTCCTTGCACAACAAGTCGATCGAATGTTGGCAGACGAAAAGTCAAAACGGTTCGTGACAGATTTCCTGGGACAGTGGCTCGACCTTCATGAAATCAATGCCACGACGCCGGACGAGACCTTGTATCCCGAGTATGACGACGTTTTGAGCAAGTCGATCCTTGAAGAAACCGAGTTGTTTTTTTCAGAATTGATTCGAGAGAATCTCGCCGTCAGCAACCTGATCGATTCGGATTTTGCATTTTTGAACCGGAGGCTGGCCCAACATTATCGTGTCCCGGGAATTGAGGGGCAACATCTTCGCAAAGTGACGTTGCCGGCGGATAGTCCACGTGGTGGCATTTTGACACAGGCCAGCGTGTTGAAAACCACCGCCAACGGTACGGTGACGTCGCCGGTTGTCCGCGGAAATTTCGTTCTTACCAATATCCTGGGCACGCCTTCCAGTCCTCCGCCGCCGAATGTTGGTTCGATCGAGCCGGACACCCGTGGCACGACGACGATACGGGAGACACTGGACGCCCATCGCAACATCGAGGCCTGTGCCATGTGTCATCGCAAAATTGATCCGCCGGGGTTCGCTCTGGAGAGCTTTGATCCTATCGGAACGCATCGCGTCAACTATCGGGCAACGAAGGGAGACGGAGCATTCCAACTCTTCCGCGGCGGCACGTACAAACGGGGGCCAAAAGTTGACCCGAGTGGCGTGACTCCCGAGGGCATGAAATTTTCCGGCATCGACGAGTACAAACAATTGCTGCTGGAGCAAGAAGACCAAATCGCCAAACATTTCATTTCGCAGCTGGTGGTCTATTCCACGGGAGGCAAAATTCAGTTCGCCGATCGAGAAGAGTTGGCAGCGATCATCAAACGGACTGAGCCGCAAGAATACCCGGTCAAAAGCATCATTCACGAAGTTGTGCAAAGCAAAATGTTCAGGCACAAATAGATCGCTGGTCCTGCGGACGGCGACAGGTAACCGCATTGGCAACTTTTCGGACGGGGCAAAGAGACAAGCCTCCCAATTTTATGAAGGCATTAGTAAAACGCAGCCAGGAATCTATTTTCGGACGCAACCATGCATCACCCCCTCCCTCGACGAACCTTCCTGAGAGCTTCCGGCATTGCCATGGCATTGCCGCTGCTGGAATCCATGAATTCAGCTTGGGCCATGTCTGCCGCCCCAGCCCCGAAACGAATGGTATTCATCTGCACGACTTTGGGACTCCACCCGACTTCATTCTGGCCGACAACTCCGGGCGAGAATTACGAATCCACGGAATACCTGAACCTGTTGCAAGATCATCGAAAGGACTTCACGCTCTTTTCCGGCCTCCAACATGAGGGCCAATCAGGACGCCAGCCGCACAACTCCGAGATGACTTGGTTGACCGCCGCACGCGGCCCCGGCTTGGACGGATTCCGCAATACGATCTCGGTCGACCAATTCGCGGCTACAAAGCTGGGCTACACGACTCGGTTCTCTTCCGTGGTGCTCGGCAGCAACACAACCCAGAGCCAATCCTTTAACAGCAGTGGAGTGATGGTTCCGGCCCAGACCAGTCCAGCCAGTTTGTTCGCCCAGTTGTTTCTGCAGGGAAAACCACGAGAGATCGAACGCCAAAAGCGCAAACTCGATGATGGACGCAGCATCCTCGATCAACTCAGCTCCCAAACAAAAAGTCTGCAACGCAAAGCAACGACGGCCGACAACCAGCAGCTTGATCAATACTTTGATTCCGTGAGACAAGCAGAAAAGGACATCGCCGAGGCGCAAGGTTGGTTGGACAGACCCAAACCGAAAGTTGACGCCCAACCACCGCAAGACATTTACGATCGAGCGGAATTGATTGGCCGAACGAACCTGCTGATGAACATGATCCCGCTAATCATCCAAACCGATTCTTCACGTGTGATCAGTGTCATGATCCAGGATCACGGCGTGGTGCCGAAAGTCGAGGGCGTTTCAGGAGAACATCACAATTTGTCGCATCACGGACAAGACAAAGCCAAGATCGAACAACTCCGGAAGATCGAGTCCAAGTTGGTCACCTGTTTTGGCGGATTACTGACAGAGATGAAAAACAAGTCCGAAGCAAGTGGAACGTTGCTGGATAACACCTCCATTCTGTTCGGGAGTAATCTTGGCAATGCCAACGCACACGACCCAAACAATCTACCGATCATTCTGGCGGGTGGCGGATTCAAACATGGCCGGTTTGTCGCACGCTCGAAAGCCGACCGCAAACCCCTTTGCAACCTGTTTGTTTCCATGCTGCAAAAAATGGGAATGGAAACGGAATCATTCGCCCAAAGTTCCGGCGATTTGAGTTGGTAAGTGCCTTCGCTCGGACTGAATTTGGACCAACTCGGTATTTCGGTTCGTCCGAATTGTCGTCAAGCCAGCGATGTTTTCAGGTTATAATCGATTGAGAACTGTCCGCTTTCGACAGATTCAGTTGGTACGCCCCTAAAACAGAATTGGGTCGCGACCGTCGGATTCAGAATTATGCTGAACCATTCGTTGCCAATTCAGCCGCCTTCAGACTAGGTCGATGGTCGTTAAGTTGGAGGGAATCGGGGCCGGCCAGACTTGCGTCAGGTCAGACTTGCGTCAGGTCAGAACTCAGTTAGCGACTTTTTATTGAAAAGGTTTGGTCGATTGAGATGATATTTTTACTAAAGCACTTTGAGAATTGGCATGCGCTATTGTGGCCGTGGCTGCCCGCGCTTCCAGCCGCAGTACTGGGGCAGGATGCGCAAGATGCCCCCGCCACTGAACATTGACTCTAAAAATGCTCTTGTCACTCGATAGAACGATTATCCTGTTTAAGCACGCCAGTAAGAGAACACTCATGTCGACGAGAGTGAGTTCCGAATCCCAGCTCGACACCAATCCGGACGTAGTGGGCGGTCAGGCCGTTGCGGACCGCACAAATAATGGACGGGCAACGGCTGACGATCGGTTTGCCCCCGACCATCGGAATGGCCATCATCCGGAAGCGGTGACTCCTGCGAGCAAATTCTGGTTTCGGAGCGGGCTGATTGCCATGGCCGGCTTGACGGTGATCGCGGTTGTTTACGTGGTGCTGATGGCGATTGGCACCTCGTAAGCCCGATACCACGTTGACCCATTCGATCGCGCGAGGCGATCTTGCGGTAACGATTGTTGAACAGGGGACTTTGGAAAGCTCAAACAATACGGAAATCAAGTGCAAGATACGAGGCGGCAGTACGGTCACTTGGGTCATTGAGGGCGGCACGGTGGTCCAGCCAGGCGATGAATTGGTTCGCATCGACACCAAGCGAATTGAAGAAGCCATCGGGACCCACGCAACCGACGCTTTCGTCGCCAAGGCAACCTACGAACGAACCAAAGCCGATGTGGCTCGGGCGGAGATTGCGATCGACGCCTACCTGGAAGGCACTTACCTGTCCGAGCTGAAGTCGTTGGAGAAGCAACTGGCTTTGGCGATTTCCAATCACGAGACTTCGCAAAAAATGCTTGCGCATTCGGAAGCCATGTTCCGGCGTGGATATGTCAGCAAGTACGAGGTGCAGAGCAACCGGTTTGCGGTCCAACAAACAGGATTGGAACTCAAAGTTCGCCAAACCGCCATCGATGTGCTGAACAACTATACCCTGAAAATGGAACTGGAAACTCTGCGGGGCAATTTGCGTTCGCTGCTGTCGAAGCTTGAAGCCGACAAAGCCGGGCTGGCAATGGACGAAGGGCGGCGGGATCGAGCCATCCAGGAACTCGAATATTGTGTCGTCAAAGCAGAACGAAGTGGATTAGTGATTTACCCTTCGGCGGCAGCATGGAAGGAAACTCCCGATATCACCGAAGGTGCCAATGTTCGTAATGATCAAGTCCTGCTGTTGATGCCCGATCTTACAAAAATGCAAATTAAAGTCGGAATTCATGAGGCGTTGGTTGACCGAATCAAACCAGGGCAGCTGGCGAAGATAACTTTGCCTGATTTCTCGATTGAGGGCCAGGTTGAAACCGTCGCGACCGTCGCACGACCGGCCGGTTGGTGGACGGGCAATGTCGTGAAATACGATACAACAATCAAATTACCGGTCGTGGAGGGATTGAAACCGGGCATGAGCGCGGAAGTGGAAGTCGTCCTGGCCGAGCACAAAAATGTCATTCTGGTCCCCGTTTCCGCCGTGGTGGAAACGGATAAACAAAATCTCTGTTGGGTCCAGACAGCCGACGGCGTCCAACGGCGAGTCTTGAAGCTTGGCGATAGCAATGACGTCTTTATTGTTGCCAAATCCGGATTGGCCGAAGGCGATGAAGTCGTCCTGAATCCACTGAAACATATCGAGGATGCCAAGGGAGAAGCTCTCCAATTGTTTGACGAGCCCGACATCGATGAACCAGGAATTGAGGCATCCGAATCGGAATCGAGCGATAAATCGGCTTCATCGGATCGCAAACCAGATGCGATGATCCCCAAGGAGGACAGTGATGTCAAATAAGACGGCACTAAAAAGTCGCCTGGTGTGGCAATCCCTGGTCGCCATTTTGTTGTTGGTCGGATTAGTGATTGCCGCTTCGAGCATGATGGACGCGGCATCACCGGCGCGTTCCTCGGAGGCAATGCTGACCTACTTTGTTAAGCGAGGAGACTTGCGCATCACTGTCATCGAACAGGGTGGCCTGGAGAGTGCTGAAAACACCGAAATCAAATGCAAAGTTCGGGGTTCCAACACCGTAACCTGGGTCATCGAAAATGGGACTCAAGTTCAACCAGGTGACGTTCTGGTCCGTTTGGACACGCTGGCCATCGAAGATGCAATCAATGAACGATCCAAGTACGCTCATTGGTCGCGTTCCGGCGCAGAAAGCTCAAAAGCATTGTTGGCGCGGTCGAAGCTTGCTGTTTCTGAATATCTTGACGGCCGCTACGTGTCGCAGTTGATGACGTTGGAAAAAAACTTGGCGATCTCGGAGTCCAACCTGGTTACCGTAACCAACATGCTGGAACATGCCCAAAAACTTTCCGAGCGGGGATTCGCACACGACCTGGAGATCGAACAGCGAAAGATTGCTGTTGAACAGGCAATCCTCGATGTGGATGCCCGCAAAACCGACATTGAGGTGTTAAAAAAGTTTACCAAGGCGATGGAGATGAAGACCTTGGAGGGAAACCTGAATGCAGCACAGGCGACCCATGACGCCAACGAAGAACGCGCAAGGCTGGACGAGATGCGCCGCGACCAGGCGATTGAGGAACTGCAGCAATGTGTGATCAAGGCCGACAAAAGTGGATTGGTTATTTATCCCTCGGCGGCTGCCTGGAAATCAGCGCCCGATGTCGCCGAAGGTGCCATCGTGCATAAGGACCAAGTCCTGTTGTTGATGCCCGATTTGATGAAGATGCAAGTCAAAGTCGGCGTTCACGAGTCGGTCATTGATCGCATCCAACCTGGGCTGAAAGCCATTATTTCGATTCCAGACGAGGCCATTGAGGGCGAAGTGCTGTCGGTGGCGTCCGTCGCCCGACCCGCTGGTTGGTGGACCGGGAATGTCGTGAAATATGACACCATCATCACTTTGCCGACCGGCAAGGAAGGTCTAAAGCCCGGCATGAGCGCCGAAGTCGAAATTGTGATCGCCGAACATCATGATGTCCTGCAGATCCCCGTTTCGGCTGTGTTGGAAACCAGCCAGGAAGTACTTTGTTGGGTCAAGACGTCCAGCGGCGATCAACGCCGCCCCATCCAGATTGGCGACAGCAACGATGTCTTTGTCGTTGTGCAGGAAGGATTGGACGAGGGCGAAGAGGTTATCCTGAACCCGGTTGCGTTTATCAAGGAGGCTCAACAAGAAGCCCTGAGGGCCATCGACGAAACAGAACCCCCGGATCAGAATCCCGCAAACCCAAAACATGAAGGCCATGAGACTCAACTGACCGAACTGTTTCCATAACGTAGTTCTGATCTGACTCGACATGCGGCGTTCAGCGAGGAGTTGCAAGCCTTCAGAATTTTGTACGGTTAAACTCGGCAACGCGTCATTTTGATTTGAAATCCAATCTCTTCCCGCGGCTCCCTCGACAATTCCAACAACGGAACCCAACAGGCGTCGATGAATACATTTTATCGAACAATCAAACTGGGCATAAAAAGCCTGTTGCTGCAAAAGCTACGAGCCGGACTGGCGGCGTTGGGGATCTTTATTGGTACCACGACCGTGATTTGGCTAGTGGCGATGGGAGAAGGTGTCAGCTATCGAGCTCAGCAGCAGATTCTCGAATTGGGCGCCAATAACATTATCGTCCGCACCGTTGAGCCGAACGCGAGTGATGAGACGGCCAACAGCCGCGTCAAACGCTTTGGCCTGTTGCGGAAAGACCACGAGCGGATCGTTTTGACGATTCCTGGAATTGAAGATGCAATCGCCATGCGCGAGTCGCGATTTGAGTTGCGATTCAAGAATCGAACCGCCGACACAAAACTGGTTGGCTGCACCGAGCAACACATTGAAATGAATCGACTGGCGATCGCCCGCGGTCGCTGGATGAACACCCGGGATCGAGGCCAGAAAGTCATTGTGCTGGCCGACGATACGACACGACGTCTGTTTCCGTATGAAAACCCCATCGGCAAAACCATTTGGGTCGGATCCGAATTTTACACCGTGATTGGCCAAACAAAACCGCGTACTGCTTCTGCGGCGATCGGGGGAAGTCTTGATGCGCGTGACTATAACCTGGACGCCTACATTCCGCTGCAGACGTTTCGCGAACGGATTGGCGATTGGGTAATGCGGAGAACAAACAGCGGTGGCACTTACCCTTTCGAAGGCGAAATTGTTGAGCTGAACCAGATCACCGTCAAAGTCAAGGATATCGAGGACGTCGATGAAACGGCCGCCATTATCGAATCGATGCTTAAGAAGTACCACAAAACCGAAGACTACGCGGTGGTGGTCCCGAAGGAATTATTGCAACAGGCCGAACGAACCCGAGCCATGTTCAATGTGTTGTTGGTGGTAATTGCCGGAATCTCGCTGTTGGTAGGCGGTATCGGCATCATGAATATCATGCTGGCCACCGTGACGGAACGAACTCGCGAGATAGGAATTCGTCGCGCACTGGGTGCCAAACGCAGCGACATCATTCAGCAATTTTTGGCGGAAACCCTTGTGCTGACAGGAAGCGGCGGTTTGCTCGGCGTTCTGTTTGGTTTGATGTGCGGACCACTTTTTCGAACGCTTCGCCAAACCATTAACACATTTTCGCCGGACATCCTGCCGCCCATCGTGTACACACTGGAACCGCGCATCGCGCCTTGGTCGATCGCGTTGTCTTTATTCATTTCCGTGGGCGCGGGACTGCTGTTTGGCCTTTACCCGGCACGAAAAGCGGCATTAATGGATCCCATCGAGGCCCTTCGTCATGAATAGAGAACGATCCGCCACGTAGGCAAGGATTTGCCGGGAGACGGTCACCCGTTTAGACTTCCCCGGCGGTCGAACTTCCCCGGGTAGTGACGCTGACAGAGTCCCAGCGAAACAAGGAGCAGTCATGTCACAAAGAAGTATTGCGACATACGTCGCGTTAACATTACTTTCCCTGTTTCTTGTTTCTATCCTGGACGCCCAAATCGCCGATAAAGCGGCCGACAACTGGCACCAGTGGCGCGGCCCAACGGCGTCGGGTGTTTCCGCAACGGCCAAGCCACCGCTGGTTTGGAGCGAACAGAAAAACATCCAATGGAAAGTGCCCATCGAAGGGCGGGGAAACGCGTCTCCGATCGTCTGGATGGATCGAGTTTTTGTGTTAACCGCCGTCAAAACAGACAAAGTCGACGAATCTCTTCCCAGCCCTGAAGATCAACCGAAACAGAACTTCTTCGACATCAAGACACCCAACGCGTTCTATCAATTTGTGGTGATTTGTCTGGATCGCAACACGGGCAGCGAGTTATGGCGTCAAGTTGCGAATGAGATGATTCCGCATGAGGGACACCACCAGGACAATGATTTTGCAGCGGCCTCCCCGACAACCGATGGGAAGAGAGTTTATTGCTGGTTTGGATCGGCGGGACTGTATTGTTATGACTTGGATGGCAACCAGATCTGGGAACGCGATCTAGGCAAGGCCTTTGTGGGTTCGAGCCTGGGTGAAGGCTGTTCGCCCGTGATTCATGACGGAAGACTCGTGATCGTTCGTGACCACAGTGGTCAATCCATGATTCACGTGCTCGATGCCGAAAATGGCCGAACGTTGTGGGAGAAGAAACGGGACGAATCCAACGCCTGGGCGACACCGCGCGTCGTGAACTATGACAACCGGACGCAGGTCATCACGGCGGCATCGAATTGGGTACGAAGTTACGATCTCGATAGTGGCGATATTATCTGGCAATGTGCTGGGCTGACAGGGAACTGTATCCCCTGTCCCGTTACCGAGGACGAACTCGTTTACTGCATGAGCGGCTACGAAGGTTATTCGCTGTTGGCAATGAAAATGCCCGAGTCGGGCGACATCAGCGGTTCCAGCGCGGTCGTCTGGAACAAAAACCAAGGCACGCCGTACATTCCGTCACCTGTCTTATACGACGGCTCGTTGTATTTCACTCAATCAAATAACAACATCATGACTTGCCTGGACTCCCAGACCGGAGACACCGTCATCGATCGCACGAGGCTCCCGGGGATTTCCAATCTCTATGCAAGTCCTGTTGCTGCCGAGAATCGAGAGTATTTTACGGGTCGAAATGGTACCACGGTCGTGATCAGAAAATCAGATGAATTTGAAGTGTTGGCAACAAACAAACTGGACGACTCGTTCAATGCCTCGCCGGCGTTGGCGGGGAATCAGTTGTTTATGCGAGGCGAAAGGTCGCTCTATTGTATTGAAGAATAGGAGCATCGCGTTAGGCCAAGCCCAGGTTGCCAACTCACAGCCAAGTGATCCCGTTGCGAACTAGCAGATCCTTGACGAGGTACGATTCACAGTGCGTCTTTACTCAAACATCATCTTTCCACGCTTATACGACTGCCTGATGGACAAACCGTTTTGGGCAAAACACCGCCAGCAACAATTGGCGGATGTCGCTGGCACTATTTTGGAAATTGGAGTCGGCACGGGGCTGAACTTGCCCCATTATCCGGGGCACGTTCGCAGCATCGTGACCGTCGACCCCAATCCCGGCATGAACAAGAAACTTCAACGCCGCGTTGAAGCATGTGGCATCGAAGTCGACCAACGAATCCTCGGGAGCGAAACGCTGCCGTTTGAGGATGACAAATTCGACTGCATCGTCAGCACCATCACGCTGTGCAGCATTTCTGATGTGACCGTTGCGATGGCGGAACTATACCGCGTGCTGAAACCGAGTGGCCGACTTCTGTTCCTGGAACACGGCATCAGCCCGGAAGCGAACGTATCAAACTGGCAAAGACGATTGAATTGGCTGCAACAACGATTTGGCGACGGCTGCACACTGACGCTCGATGTGCCCAAGCTGCTGGCGACCCAACCTTTTTGTTCGGTGGAAATCGACACTTTCTATTTGGAGCAGACGCCGAAAACACACGGTTACATGTATCGCGGCGTGGCAACGAAATAGCCTGTTACGATTACATTTGTCTTTCGGAACGAATCGAAATGAAACAAGTTGACAAGTGGATTGAAGTGGAAGCTTCATCGCCCGTTGCACCTCACCGATAACCGACCAATAACTGGAGGCCCGTGGCAAGACTTCTTGCCGTCCTTCGGAGTCAGCTAAACCCTTTGAATGGATCGGGGTCGGTCAAGTTTCTACCGCCGCGTTAAAACACAGCGAGCACTTGGCTCGTTGGTAACGCACCGCCTGGCTGGCACTGATACTTGGCCGGGTCAACTGGAACGGCAGAGCGTTGATAGATGATTGAAGCAGCCGATGGGTTCATCAGCCACTCCGGGCAAAACGCGTTCGAGCATTGAGTGCGGTTGAGCAGAGCACTTGGCTCAACGCGACCCAGCAAGTTGGAATCCGCCAGCAAGAAAAATCGCAAGACAACCCTTGGAGACGAAGCCAAACCGAGAATTCACCGAGGGGAAAATCAGTTCATCAAAGTCCAAAAGCAGAGCGAAAAAAGTTCAAAGCTTTTTTAACGCGATGACGGTACGGACGTCCTGACTCAAAAGGACATATAGCGGTTTTGTGACAATTTCAGCGGGTTCACAGCTGCCAAAACCCAGATTCAATCCCGCCCTGAATGACGATAGCGCAGGTTCCATGGCCTGCGAGTTCCATTGGAGGTAGCGCCACTTCTGCGCCGGATTTCGCAGCTGCGTCAACAGCAGCCTGAATATCCTCAACGACGATATAATGACGCACAACCGATTTCTCAGCGTCGTGCATCGGTGCACGGACGCCCAGCATTCCGCCATTTGCCAGTTTGGCAGTACGAGCACCGCCTAGATTCTGGTCGCTCTCACCGAATTTAACGTCATGCAATCGAGCGTATGTCTCACAGACCGCGTCGACTTCCGGCGTCACAATTTCAAGGTATTGAATTTTCATCGAGTTTCCTTTTGGATTCTGGTCGGCTGTGCCGGTTGAGTCGTCAGGCGGATCGTTCGTTTTTTGCGATGTATTATCGCGATCGGACGCACATCCCAAATACAGGATGGCGCTGGGAAGTGCCACGAAAGCCAAACCGACGCGGAGCATGTTTCGGCGATTTGTGTTTGCCATTTTTTTGTCACATGTCAGATATAGCGTCTTGGAATCTAACCAGCGACAGGAGGTCGATGGTTAGATTTTGCGTTGAACTTGCCGCTTGTTGCGGTATGCGGAATGCAGTTGCTCAGAGCGGCTAAACCCTGATTCAGTTTAACGGAGCGGCCAGAGAATGTCGAACTTTGCAGCTTTGTGCTGTGGCGAAGAGCGGGTGATGAGGTGTCATTTGCCGCGTTTGAGTAGGCTTGGTGCGTACCGGTGGCGGGACCGAGGCCCAGTGGGTTCGGGAGCGTAGCGGAATTAGATAATCGCTGGCTGCTTGAGTCATGCCGGGGCGAGTCAATCGGGTGGTGAGCGACCGGTCGTCAGATGGTGCTGGGGACTGTAAACGTCTATTCGGTACAAGTTTCGTTGAAAGATTTGTCTCCAGCTGGGACGCGACTGGCGGCGGAGGCACTGAAGCTGACCATTGCAGTTGGGACACAGACGACTGGTCTCGTTGGCAAGCTCTTCCAGCGGCGGGTCTACTTGTTATCCCGAAAACATTGGTATGCTGTCAATCAGTTCGAAGTTGAGTATTCGACAACTTTGGAAATTCCGAATGTTTTCAGCAGTAACGTGCAAAATATCGCAAACAGGACCCCGAGTATACCAAATACGGCGTCCAGAATATCCGGTGTATTAAGTATCCACACGAACGACTCGATAATCAAATTGAGGACAATTGCGACAGAGAAAAGCCAGACAAAAGGCAACACGTTTAGCCCACGCAAAAGCCAGACGAATGAAATCAAGAGAACGATTTCAAAGGTGATTACGAAATTGGAAATGTGTGCGTAGAAATCTGGAACCACGGCAATTACGAATTCAGGTCGCAACTCCTCTCTGGTTCTTCCCATAAAAAGGAAAGTGCAAACGACGCCCAATCCAATCAAGCAGACAATTGCCGACCCAGTTGGACGGTATTTCAATTTCAATGATGAGCCAGCTTGTTTCAAAGGTCTTGCCAAAGTTTGGTTCAGTGGCATCCTGAAGGTATTTCGCAGACCCTCACTGGGCGGGATAATGCCTGCCGTAACCGGGCGGCGACGAAAGATTGTCCATTTCAAATCCGCCCAACTTCGCCGCTCCGGTTCACGGCTTTGTTCGTCGGGCTGTACTTCTGGGCAGCCTCAATTACCGATTCGGATTGCGGCAACGTTCTTGGAACCATCAGGTAGAAAAACGAATTCATCGTAAACGAGCGCATCCAATTCGATGCCTTTTGGTTCCAATTCGATCTTCGATTCTCGTGGTTCACCAAGCTTGTCTGTCACGTCGCTGGATGGGCAGCCAATCGTGAGTCCATTCTCGAGCGTGTAATCGCTCGATGTTACGGTCACGCCCGTGAGTTCTTTCCTGTCAGTCCGCAGTCGGCGCCACTTGCGTAACAGATGCATCGTCAAAACACCCGATGCAAACGAGCAATGCGAGCAGGCCGCAAACGACCCAATTGTCGATGTAAGTTTTCATGTTGCTTGTCCGACGAACGTCCGCGATAACCGAGTCGCGGGGGTTAATTAACCATAGCGAAATCGCCCGACTCCGCGACTTCGCGACTTCGTGTTCATCGCATTGTTCTGCGACCTATTGCGGTGGTGGCGACGTTTTGTCGTTGACGTAACTGGCAAGTTCCTCCGCGAGCGCAACGACGTCAGGATCCCCGTCTGTTTTGCACTGTTCGATTGCGGGAAGTAACCAACCCGCAGTCTGCGCGTCAAAGGTCTGTGCTGGCTGTGTATCGAAAGTTTGTTTAAGTTGCGTCAAGACGGTCAATCGCATTTCTGAATCGCCAGAATACAATGCGCTGGTGGTCGTGTGGGCACTAGCCGACGACAACCCAATCAGCCCCATCGTCATTCCTGTCGCGGCAATTGGGAACAGCAACCGAACGGCAATGAATGCCGTAATGGCAACCCCGACGGCAAACGAAATTCCCATCAGCGTGCTGGTGATGCTTAATCGCAACAGTCGTGTTCGCCATTTGCCTGGAGCTTCTCTCGCGGTCGTCATTGGTTGTTCCTTTGGATTGGTCGCAGAACGTCACCAATCACCCGGCGGCGACGAGAGATTGTCCATTTGAAAACGCCCGACTTCGCCGCTGGGGTACATTGGATTGTTCAAGAAAGCCGCTATCGCGGCGTAGTTCTCGAACGTCAAAAACGTGAGGCATATTTTCCTTTTTGAACCTGTATTGACAACGAACCAGAAAGACCGATCGCCAATCGCTATTTTAATCGTACCAATTTCCCTTTCCGTTTGGCAACATTCTTGTAATCCCACTGTATGTTTTTCGATTTTTTGATCCAGCGTTTCAAGTCCGTCCGCTTGATTTCGTCAGGATGGGTGAAGATGATCGAAGCGTCCTTGAATTTTCCAGTTCCGGGTTGCAATTTGTTTTCGTCAAAACTCGCACCACTCCAAAACATCAGCCGAACACCAGCTTTCAGTTTGCTGTAGCCGACGGTTGGGTTGCCATCCAAGAACCACACAGGATGGCGATGCCAAATCTTGCATTCTGCTTCGGGAAGCAGTTCGTCGATGGACGCCGCAAGAGTTTCGCAAATCTGACGCTCTTCGGTCGTCGCTTGATCATCGTTGAATGCTTCAATGTCAGGGTGCATGTTTCTTAGCGACATAACGACCGCCGTAACCGGGCGGCGACGAAAGATTGTCCATTTCAAATCCGCCCGACTTCGCCGCTCCGGTTCACGGCTTGGTTCTGCGTGTCTTCTGTTAGTCGTGCAAGCTGGGCAATGCGTTTCTAGCATTGGGATCATCGTAGAATACCTGAATTGTTGAAGCAATAACGTCTAATGGATCTTGAAATTCGGCATCGCGAAAGGCAATGCTATTGCCAATTTGTGCAGTTAAGGCATCGCCCCGAAAAGTGGGATAAGCAACCGTCCCATTAATCACCAATGATCGCATCATCGGCAAACCGGAAACTTGAACGTCGCGGAACATCT
Organism: Pirellulaceae bacterium; assembly: GCA_942492215.1. Taxonomy (GTDB): domain Bacteria; phylum Planctomycetota; class Planctomycetia; order Pirellulales; family Pirellulaceae; genus Mariniblastus. The sequence continues at coordinate 28,944 of CALODY010000025.1, read as the reverse complement.
CCCAAGGAATCCAGCCAATCTGTTTCTTGAATCCTTGCAGCGACACAATTAGCCAGGCGACTCGAATCAAGTTAGGAATCAGGGGGACGCCATCCAAACTCGACGCACCGATAACGTTGATCTCCAGTCCTTCTTCACAAATCCGCACCAGAGGTTTGAGTCGCGAGTAAACATTAAACCAGCCAAGCAACGCGATTAAAAACATTGGAACGGCCATGATTGACATGGCCACGCCAGCCTCGGTTCCAGGTTTTCCGTCAGCACGTTTCATGATGTCGAAAAGGAAAAGCGGGCCGAGAACAGCACAAAACAGCGCAAGCATCGTGAATACGATTGCTGCCACATACAGATACCACGATTTCGCGTAAAAGACGGACTTGGTGATGGGCATAGAATTACTCACGTGGTGCTTCACGCAGAACGACCAGGATGACCGAGCGGGCCAGTCATCGTGAATTACCAATAGTTTTCCAAGCCCAACGCAACGGCCCAACCCGCTTATAGTGCATCCGAAGTTGTTCGTTGAGGCATTCCGCTCCCCGGCCAGCGACGAATTACCGCCGCTTTCGAATATGACGCTCCTCATCCGAGCGCCAGAGGGACTTCAACCCTCCTGACTCATGCGCTCCCCAGCGCACACTATGGACTCATCTGAATTCCTGTGCGTCATGAGTTGTTGTTGCTTATTCCACTACTTCAACCTACTCGCTCGGTCGCAGTTGGTAGCCGCGAACCGAACAAGAACGACAGGGCCTCACTGGTTGCCTGTTTGACACAATGTATTGAGCGAATGGGCCGCCGACTCCGGGTCTCCTCAAACCACTCGCCTCTGACGCGGAATGAAGTGTTGCCTTCAGGCATGAACAAACCTTGGGCAGGATCCAACCGGTACAAGATTTCGGAGCTAATTCCATTCATTGCTGCGGGGCCACCCACAGTCAATTCATCCTCTCAACCTTTCTGTGTACGCTTCAAGCTGCGAATTCAGCTAATGGTGCCTATACGCAGCCTGCAACACTCAATACGAGGCGTTTGGCTAAATCTTACCTCGGCGGAAGTCACACCCGCTAGTCAAACAGACCTTGCCAGTCCGCACGTCCATCGCATTGTTATCCGGCGTTAAGTTCGCCAGAGTTTGGAGTCAGTTCTGGCGGCAGAGTTCGGAATTTGATTGATTTTTGTTGGTTTCGTCTTCCGCCCTCGAGTTGGGTAACAGTGCACTCTCCAGTTTCAGTATCAAACTTGATACTGCGTTTGTTGGCAAAAACATTAATCATTGATCCGTCGATTTTGATTTCGGCACTCCCCCAATACCCGTCGTCGTGATCGTAATAATACCATCGCCATTGCCCATCCCCGTCATCAAAGTATATGGAGGTGTCGAACATTTCACCGTTGTATTGGAATTCTTGAACCACTCGAAATCGTGTTCCATTCGGATGGTCAATGTTCACCACAAATCTGGGTTCAATTGCCGTGCGAATGACAATGGCAGCCGACAAAATCGCACCCACAATTGCCGTCAGAATCAAAAGGTGTCGTATCTTAAACCGCATTGAATTCAAAAGCCGGATAATCGGCAGCGATCACCGAGCCGCCGGAGTGATCATTGCTTCAAAACACGCGCTGTCGGCGGCTTCGCGTGCATCGGATTGATCTGGCATTTTTCCAGTGTTAGAAGCGATCTTCGACGTGATTCTGAAGGCAAGTTCGGAAAGAGTTGTCGCATTCTCGGTGATCAGGGCGTGAAATCAAGCTCGAAGTTTAAAGATTTCAGATGGTAGCGTAAACGCCGTCCTATTTCGACCGATCGGACTCCCGTAGTGCCCTTTTGATAACGTAAAGCAATAGGCAAACCCACCCGATAGTCATCGCAATCACGGGTCCGACGTAAGTAACAGTACCATCTGGCCGAACTGCAAAATCTGCGATGAATATTATTCCCATGAAAAACGAGAGAGTCAGACATGATGCAAGCAGCAGTGTAAACAATGAGTACTTGACCGGTGTTTGCGCCTCATTCTTCTGATTGGCATCAGGAGCTCGGTAGGGATTTTCATTCGTTCGAGTCATTGCTCAAGTCGACCAAGATCACGCGGTTGCCGCCATGTGATCAACCATTCAGCTCCCGCGCGATCGGCAACTCGCGTGCATCGCCAGTCCACGAACAGCAAGGGGCGACGTGACTTGAGTTCGTCCACTCCAGTTTCACTCAGTTTTGTATTGTGGGCGTTGATGTATTTCAAGTTCGGTATCATTGCAAGGTGTACGATCCCCGCATCAGTGATCTCCGTATTGGAAATGTCGAGGCCCTCCAGATTTGGTAGCGATGCGAGAATGGCCAAGTCGTCATCAAGTATTGCCGTCCGGTCGAGTGACACATGGGTGACGCGTGCCAAGTCCTCGTAGAGAAGGAATGACATCAAACGCGACGGCCATCCGTCGTCAGCCAGCGATCTTGCATGTTCGTAGTCGAACCGTCCGCCGAAGCGTGTTATTTGGGCAGTGGCAATTCGTTCTCTTCCTTCGCGAACCGCGCGGGCACCAAAGAATGCACACAGAATCGCCACCAGCGAAACCACCGTGAGCAGAGTGCGCGTCGTAAATCTGATGCGTCGTCTATTTGTTGACATCGTAGAATCCGATGCGTGACCGTCACAATCTGGTTCGGTGCAGTCGGCGACAGAACGAATTGCAATCACCCGGCCGCGACGAGAAATTGTCCATTGTCATAACGCCCGACTTCGCGGCTCGGGTACATTGCCTGGTTCGGCCAGTTCTCCTGACAGAGATCTCATTTATCCTGCAACAACTCTTCCGCGCTCTTGACGGATTCTTCCGTTTTGACGTCAAAATGCTCGTCAATTGTAAAGGGAAGCCTGATGTCGTTGTCTTTGGTAAAATACCCTTCCATCTGCAGCCGAAACGGTTGCGCGCGCGTGACAAGGTTCGGGATCTCGCCAGAAATGATCCAGTTCTTGCTTTTCACGATTCGACCGCCAGTGACGCTGTTCACCGATTCGTATTCCCTTGCGGCAATACTGAACGGGAGTTTGACCGCTTCCGCGGAAGGGTCGACGGTGCTGTCGTCGTAGGTGATCTTTACTGAGGTGAATACGGCGGACTTGAATGAGAGGCTGTTGTCGGTGTAGTCAATCTTCACCGCACATGGCAGACTGCTCGTCAGTGTTCCTCCGGATAACCCGCTCAATTTCGTATTCGTGTCGATCCAAATGTTTGGAATTGACTCGCCAGCGTTCTGGGGCGGTTTGGAATGCACGAATTCGAAAGTATTAACCGTGTAGGTGCCGCTTGGCGGTCCCACAGGCAAACACGATGGAATCCCGGCCAACATGGGCACCAGGGCGAGGATGACCACACTTTTTTCTATTGTGTACATTTGCAATCTCGTGTCTTAGGCCGAACGACCAGAACAACCGCGTGTCGATTAGCGATTATCCATTTCCAAAACCGCATCCAATCGACACCGCAGTTCATTCGCTTGTTATCCCGCGCATTCGGAGTCATTGATGGCTTCGCGCTCAAGAATGCGATCCGGATGGTTGAATTTTAGAATATTGCTGGTTGCTTCGCCAATTGGCGTTTGGGTCAGTATTTGAAAGTTCTGAAATTGAAAATGATCGGACCACTTGTCGGTTCGAGGATTGTAGAATCGAGTGAATTGGCCAGTTGATTTCGCAAGTGATCCAATATCGGTACCCTGTGTCGATTGCAGTAAGTGCAAGTGAAAGCCAGGTTGGATTCAATCGTTTCTCCATCGTGCTTTTCGGCAATGATGTGATCGATTTGACAGCCGTAGAAAGTGTCAGATTCCTTGATGCGACAATATTCGCAGCGTCCAGCGGCACGTTCGGCTACCAGGCGTCGAAGTTCAGCCGGGATGTAGGAAGTCATTTCGTCAATTTCCGCGCTTTGGCTTTTGCCAATCGCATGATGTGCTCAATCTCGAAATAGTGATCGAGCTCCGAGCGTTCTTCAGCAGACAGTTCGGCCACTTTTTCACGAGCAATTAGTTCTTCTACGCGATTTTTCGATTCATCAGATGCGCAGAAATTGGCAACAGCCTCAGGCGTAGTGCCGGATGCGATGAAGTCCACGATTTCGTTGTAAGCTCGAATCATATAACTATTTTACTGTGAATGCCCAGCCAAGAAAACAGCTCTGTTTTCATGCATTCAAGCGAGATAAAACGAATTGCGATCTATGCGGCTGGCGGTAGCCGGACGCATAGATCGTGCGTTGAACTTTTCCGCTTCGTGGGTCCGCATGGTGCATGCAGATTCAATCACGCCAGCGAAGCGACACATTGATGATATCGTGGGGCTCTGCGACTGTCACCGCTGCTTTTCGTTGGCGTGACAGAGGACTGCAGGAATTGTGCTGATCACGCGGTTCGGTGAATGGCGGCAGACTGGACTCCTGCCGATCTGACTGCCCGTCCGCGCAGCACGGAACGACTCGCACAGAAGGCATGCCATGCTGGCGAGCGAACGATGACTCCGTTTGTTGCTCTGCCGATTCAACCATCGTCGTACCACAGTGGCCGATCGCCACTCCGCATCACAACATTCCACCCAGGACGCGTCTCGGCTGACACGCAGCAGAGAGGACTGCTGCACAAAGGGCACAGGTGTTCGCCTGCCGTTCCCGCCGGTGACTCAGCCGGAGAACTCGACGTCACGGAAGCTTCGACCGCCAGTAGCGCGCAGCACTCAGCGATGTAACGCTGGCGATGACGATTGCTGTAGCCGCCAAAGCGTCGCGTCTTCGTGTAGCCCTTTGGCAGGATGTGCAGACTCCAGCGACGGACAAATTCCGGACCAGCCAGCGGAATCTCTGTCGTGTCATCGCTGCCGCCGTGGGTGTTGCCAGCACGGGCCATGAACGTCACGATGCCGTGCTGGTGACTCACCAGACGACGGTCTGAAATCGGACCACCCGTCATGTACCGCGCCAGATACTTAACGACATGTTCCGGTGATGAGGTCTCCGGTGGTTTCTCGATGTACGTCACCCATGAGATTTCTGTCAGTGGCTGCAGCCACTCCTCGAATGCAGCCGCATCATTCAGGAAAGACCATGCGCCCGTCAGTTTCAATTCACCCTGTTGGCGAAGTCGTCGCAGGCCTGCGACGAATCTGTCGCGAAACTCGACCCGCAGCACATCGGCATCGACAAGCCACAGCCGACGCTGGTTTTCATGTGCGGGCGGACGACTGAACTTCCATGTTCCGGGTTCCCTCAGCGACGGTCCGCCGCCGGGCACCAGTGCGTGAACATGTACGTGCGCATCCAGTTTCTGATTCCACGTATGCAGCACCATCGCGGCGGCCGCTTCGTATTGCTGTTCGTCCCGGATGACCTGCTGCAGTGATTGCCACGCCGACCGAAACAACAGGTCGAACATCGCGCGACGATTGCCAAGGGCCAGCGATGAAAGCTGATCCGGGATCGTGAACACCACCTGGTAGTAGTCGAGGTCCGGCAACAACAGCATGGCCGTGGAATCCAGCCAGTCAGCGCGCTTTGCTCCGGCGCACTGCGGACAGTGGCGATCACCACACGAGTTGTACACGGTGGTTTCATGCTCACACTGATCGCAGCGATACCGGTGATGGCCCATCGCGGGTGTGCGACACAGCGACAGCTTCGCCAGCGTGCTCTGAACCTGAGGGACGGCGGCATCCGCATTGGCGCCAATGAACCCCGCCACGTGATCCTTCAGGACTTCGATCACTCGGATCGGCGATGCGGGTCCTGATCCTTCCTCGGCTGCAGCCAGCCCGGAAGCTGACGCACCGGCAGCCAGTCGGCCGGGGACGGCACGCTGTTCAGATGCAGCTGCCGCACGTGCAGATACTTCATTGTGGTCGAAAAGCTCTTGTGACCCAGCAGACTGCTGATCGTCAGCAGATCGACACCCGCTTCCAGCAGATGAGTGGCGAAGCTGTGACGCAGCGTGTGCGGAGTAATCGTCCGGTCGAGGCCCGCTTTCTGAGCCGCTGCCTTGCAGACTTTCTGGATCGAGCTGACGTTGATCGGCTGGTGAATCGTTTGGCCGGTGAACAGGTACTTCGGCGGACGTTCGCGTTTCCAGTGATCGCGGAGCGCTTGCAAGAGTCTCGGCGAGAGCGGTACCAGACGCTGTTTGTTGCCTTTGGCGTTCTCGATTCTTAGCTGCATTCGCGCGCTGTCGATGTCGGCGATCGTCAGGTGCGCCGCTTCGCTGATGCGCAGTCCGCCGCTGCGTACAAGACCAGCAGGAAAGTCCGGTGTTTCGGATTGGGTACGCAAGACAGTAGCCGATCAACTTCGCTGCCACCCAGAACCACGGGCAGCTTTTGGGGACGCTTCCCGTAGGGTATCATCTTCAGATGCCAGGGACGCCGGTGGGTGACTTGATAGAGGAAACGTAGGCTACAAACGGCTTGGTTGACGGCTGAACGGAAGCCAAGTTTTTTGACATCGATGATGTACAGCTGAAAGTTGCGAACGTCCTCGGTGTGGCGGTCGTCGCGGCAATGACCAAGAAACTCTTCGAATTTCCGCACTTGGTAACAGTACGTGTCGATCGTGTTTTGGGCCCGATTTCGCAAGCGTAAATCCTCGGCCAGACGTTGGGTCAGCGGTGTCAGTCGGTTTTGATAGGGTGTCATGGCGGGTTCCCGGTGGAAGAAAGTTGACAGCACGCTCAGTAAAACAGGCACGCGATATCTATCCACCTTGATTGCGCATTTCAAAAGCGCAAGTCCTACAATCATTTTAATCGCTACACTGACGAGTTACGCAGTTGACTCACGCAGTTGACTCACTTCTCCAGCAGGCACGGCTAATCATCGTGTCGCTTGACACCGTCGACTTCAGCGACGATCAAGTCAGGATCACCATCGTAAGGTTCGCAGGTGAACGTCACGCGCAGCAGACCGAGCGCGTTGCTCAAGCCCGTTGGAAGGCACCCAACTCCATCGCCCATCGCTACCAGCTGGAGCAGCCGAAGTCATTGACAATATCATCGAAAGAAACCGGATCAACACGGCCATCCGCCGCCGCGATGAAACTGCGATTGAGGACTTGTTCAGCAGCATCGGTTGAGTCGGCGATATAGCAAGAGTTTTCGTTGTACTCGTAGACTTCAACGTGGCGATCAAAGACGCTACACCCGATCATCCAAGCAGTCAGCCAAATTCTTCCATCAGCTAAATCCTAATCGCGAAGCGACACGAAGCGGTTAAGTTCAACGACTAAAATCACCCGGTCGCGACGAGAGATTCTCTGTTGTCAACACGCCCGACTTCGCGACTCGGGTGTATTTTTTTGTTATCTCGCGGATGTTCCGATCGTCAACCATACCATCGCAGGTGCCCGATCCAGATCATCAGCACACGCTGGTTCGATGCGAATGCGATTGTGCGATCATAAAAGCAACCCTCGTAGCATTCGGCGATGGAACCATCGACATTCGTATCGAGTTGATGATCCGACTGATATAGCTCGACGCAATCGCTGTCAGCAAAGAGTTGTGAGGCGTTCAACGCAAATTCATTGACCATGGATTGGTGCAGTCGCTCCTGTTCGGCAATCAGGCGTTTCTCGTCGGGCTGATGAGGAAACGCGACATGAACAAACGGCATCCTCATTCTTTAGCTTGTACAACATGTTGTTGATCGACCATTTCATGGCTTTCAGCACTTCAGGCTTGACGTTCGTGTGACTATTGTCGACAAGCCAAGGTTTGGGATCAAATCGTTTCGGCCAAAAATCATTGTAGGCTATGTCGAACTCGTCGGATGTTTCAAAATCTTCTTCTTCAGGTTCGTCAGGCCATTCAGTGACGAATTGTTTGCCGGGAATAAGTGTTCCATCAAAGTCAAGCTTGAGCGTCAATTCAGCCAGAATCAGATCAAGTTCATCTGCGGTTACGGGTGCAGTTGAAATCCGTGGTTGCGCAGTGCAAGCAAACGAGCAGGGACGAAGATATGGAGACTTCCATTCGTTCAATCTCTCACAGAGAGTCTGAAATCGGTGTTCCATCAGCGCGATAACGGCAATGTTCACCCAGTCGCGTGAGTGAACGTGAGTTCAAAATTGCGGCAACCAACGCGACCTGGGTGCGACATGTTATTATACAGCGATTCGGGAAAACTAACGGCCTGGGTACGCTACTTTGAAAATTCTGATTGTAGTCACGGTTTCACCAAGGTCCTCGCGCTGCCGAGCAGCATCTGATAGTCCACTGTTTGAGGAAAGCCCGGCACAGATTCTAAGATTTGTACCGCGATTGCATGCAAAGAAAACAAATGAATCGTTTCCGTAATCCGCGGCATGCTGAATGGACCAGTTTTGGTCATTTAGTTGTCCGCGGATTTTTGATTTTAAATGCTCCAACAGTTGTTTTGAAGTTGCACGCTGTGATGTGAAAACGTAGTACGAGAAGGAATCTACCGAATCGGCGGAAGGAGGTGATAGCTTTGCTCCTTCATGAGATTTCACAGAAGGGTCAAGTTCAGTCAGCCATCGCTCGATGTCCGGACGACCATTGATCGAAAAGTCGGTAATTCCTGCAACATGACGTCGGTAGAAATCCGCAAGCTGGGACGCGATTAGCGCCGCAACGAAAACCCAAAGAAAAAGTCGACGAATTGACCATTGTGAATTCTTGGTCATAGATTTAGCGAGCTGGATAACGACGAAGATGACCGAGCGGGCCAGTCATCGTAAATTACTAGTAGTTTTCCAAGCCCAACGCGACGGCCAAGCCCGCTTCGCACCCCCCCCGTCCATCGCATTGTTAGTGGCAAAGCTGCGTCAACCTGATGCCAGAAGGATCGGCATCCCAATTGTAACCAACCCCAAATTGAACACAGTAAAAAGTACGCCAAACCAGTGCAACCAATCACGTACCACGCCCTGTCGGACATCTTGCCAAAGGCTACCCATCGTAGCCATCAGCAATACGAACTGAGTAAAAACTAAGTCAAATCCCACGACCAGTGAAGCAACACTTGCAAATGAAACGTCGTGAACAATCCGAAAGTCCAACCACCATATTTTCCCAAATCGTTTTGCGACAAACACAGTTACTGTCAGTCAAGCAGCCGCAATAAGTATTTGAATGATTACGGAAGTCCAAAAATAGAACTGTTGATATTGAAACGAAAACCCATCGAAATATGCGAGGGTCCCGTAGAGGCAACATTCAATTAGATAAAAAATGGCAGAAATGGCAGATATGCGTTTGACAGCCAATGCCCAGGATGTAGAAAAGTCCGCCTGTGGCAAACGTAATTGGATGGAAGAAATAGGCCTCCCGCAAAGGCCCAACCTTCGAATAGAGCCGCACAAGGTAATCAGTATGCTTTATTCAAAGTCCGAGCCTACCGCATCCGCCCCATGTAATTTAGCCCCCACCTGGTATAGCTGCTATTTCCCATCCCCGAATTCCGGCGAACAACGCGAAGACTGCCGTGATAAAAAACAGGTGGGTTAGCTTAAAACTAGAAGGGTTTTGATTGGTCACGATTTCAGACTTTGCATCATTGTTCAAATCGGACAAGTCAAACCTTTAGTTAAGCGGGATAGTAGAGTAGAAATCAGATTCAATCAGTTTAGAGCACTGCCTATCCGTTTTCCATCGCTTTCGCGGATGGTGCCTCACTAGCTTGCCCATGTCAATTTCCTCAAATCCCCCTCGTCGAACCGGACGTCGGGTTTTCCCAGGTACGGCTCTCCGACAGTCTTGCCCCCACACCGTGGAAATTTCGCCGGTGGGGGTTTGATGCAGGTATCAGATGAAAGAAACATTGCCCCTCGCCAATCAGAACAGAGCCAGTCAGTCAAAAAGTTCACATGAGACACGCCACATGCCTCGACAAGGATCACGATGCTTCCGCTTCACGAAGATTCTTAACCAGTTCATCACAAACCGATCAAGGCGATAGAAATGCCGTTCGCTGTGAGCCACCTTAAAGTAGTTGAACCAACCGCGAATGATCAGATTGATCTCGCGAATCAACTCTCTGCAAACTCAAGTAATAACGACGCCCTATCTTGGTTCGGATTTTCTCCCGAAGTGGCTCCACCGCCTTGCGACGTGGCCAACGACCAACAGTTGAACTTCAACCGCTTCGCTGCCGCACTCGTTTTGCCAAGACGGAAGCACAGCCCCAGAAAGTCAAAGCCCTGACTGGCGTGGACCACGTGGGTCTTCACTCGGTTGAGCGTTAAACCCAAGCGATCAGAAACTCGGCAGCCAGTCTTAAAGCAGCCTGACCACCGCGGCGGCAAAGAATCACAAAGTCATCCGCAAAGCGAACCAGCTTCGTCCCTTTGACGCCCCACAGTTGCCACATCTTGTCATAAGCATGCAGGGACACGTTACTGAGCAAGGGTGAAATGCATCCCCCTTGCGGAGTTCCCGGACTCGAATGCGTCAACATTCCATTAACTTCCATCACGCCACAACGCAGCCACGCCTTGATCAAGTTCATCACGCGGCGGTCGTAGATTTGCCGATCGACCAACTCCAGCAATCGATCTTGAGGGATCGTGTCGGAATAATGCTTTCCAATCGGCGTCAACCGCTTCGCGATAGCCTTCAAACGTGATACTACGCTGGATCACGTCGATCGCGTCGTGTGGTTTTCTGCCCGGACGAAAGCCGTGCGAGCAGTTCAGGAAGTTCGTTTCAAAGATCGGTTCGATCACCAGCCGCACTGCGGTTTGCGCTCCACGGTGTTTGACGATGGGGACGATACCGGGTAACAGCACATCAGTGCAGCGCGCCTTCGGGTTCCGGTTACGATCACACATCCGTTTCATCCGTTGACCGGGAAACAATTCCCGGTCCTGAAATCCCGTCTCCTGCGGGGCGTCGAGTGCCTGGTACTCAAAAGGTTCGGAGTCCGGAACCTTCGCCATGCCGAGAGAATGGACCGATCTGGCACATCCCGATGACTACCGCGATGCAGATGTGGAACCTTGCATCTTCAAACTGGAGAAACTGATCGCGATTACCGAACTTGTCAAATCCATATTAGAGAAACGAGATTGACTTGTGAAACGCATAAACATTCTATTGCCTGAATTCTCATGCGGTTTGTGTCCAGCCTCGTCGTTGTTACGCGACATGGAAACTCAAGGCGTCGATTTGCTGGTCATTGACGCGCGGCAGAATTCGACGCAACAACCCGCGCCCCGCGGGCAATGCACGGAGGAGTTGTGATGCCCTTCTTCAGCATCAAACGATCTGCAGACGCGTTGCGATACGGACCAACTCGCCACGCTGATCGCCAACATGATCGAGGATCATTTGCAGGCATTGACCGTTTCACCCACGGCTTCGGCCCCCAGCAGGAGACCAACGATGACCACCGACAAGATCAAGTGCAACGCACCTGCAAAAAGACGGCCTATGTCTACATTCGTCAGTCGAGCATGGGACAAGTACGGCATCATCGTGAGAGCACGGAACGACAGTATGCCTTGCAGGACCGGGCACGCAGATTCGGTTGGCCTCCAAGTCGAATCAAGGTACTCGACGGCGACCTGGGATGTTCTGGTTCGTCAACGACGGATCGCACGGATTTCAAGACGCTCGTTGCCGATGTGTCGCTGGGCAATGCGGGAGCGGTTCTCGCATTGGAAGCCTCGCGTCTGGCCCGATCCAACGCAGACTGGCATCGGCTGATCGAGATCTGCGGCATTACCCGGACGCTGATCATCGATGAAGATGGGTGTTATGATCCAAGCGATTTCAACGATGGTCTTCTGTTGGGTCTGAAGGGAACGATGGCCCAAGCTGAATTGCATTTCATCCGCAGTCGGCTACAAGGCGGAAAGTTGAACAAAGCCAAGAAGGGAGAGTTGCGTTTCCCCTTGCCGGTTGGCTACGTGTTCGACGAGGCGAATCGGATCGTGAAAGATCCTGACGAACAAGTTCGCAGTGCGATCGAACTGGTCTTCACCGCGTTTCTCGAAACCGGTTCCGCCTACGGTGTTGTCCATCGTTTTGCCGAGGAGAACTTGTTGTTTCCGAAGCGAAGCTATGGTGGCGTGTGGGCGGGTAAACTTCAATGGGGACGCTTGACCGACAGCCGGGTTTTGGGGATCTTGAAGAATCCGTCGTACGCTGGCGTCTACGCCTTCGGCCGGTATCGGTGCGTCAAGGAAATACTCGAAGATGGTGAAATTCGGTCCCGAATCGCCCGCATGCCACGCGACGAGTGGCTGGTCGAAATCCGCGATCACCACGAAGGCTACACGTCGTTTGAACAACACCTGAAGAACTTGGATGCGATTGAACGCAATCGCACCAATCCCAAGGAGGCTATCTTGAGCGGACCGGCGCGCGAAGGACTCGCCATGTTGCAGGGGCTGCTGATCTGTGGGTATTGCGGCCGTCGTCTGACGCCCCGTTATCGAGGCAACGGCGGTCTTTACCCGATCTACGAATGCAATTGGCGGAAACGTGAAGGATTGTCCAAGACATCCTGCATGTCGGTTCAATGCGGCTATCTGGATCGTGCCATCGAGGAACGTGTTTGGGAGGTCGTCAAGGAGGAACATCTGCACTTAGCCCTCGACGCCTACGACATTCTTCAGCAGCGTGAGCAACAGATCAGCACTCAATGGAAACTGCGATTGCAGCGGGCCGAGTACGAGGCTCAACTGGCGCAGAAACGGTACGAGCAGGTCGATCCGGAAAACCGCTTGGTGGCGTCGACACTGGAGCAGCGATGGAACGACGCACTGATCGAATTGGAAGACGTTCAGAATCAAATCGCCGAGTTGCAACAAGAGCAAAACGTGATCAGTTCCGGGCAGCGCGAAGACGTGTTGAAGTTGGCACAGGATCTTCCGCGGCTCTGGAAAAGTAAAGCCACGTCGACGAAGGACAAGAAGCGAATCCTTCAACTCTTGATCCAAGACATTACCGTGGAAAAGCCTGAACGCGGCAGGGCGATTCTGTACGTACGTTGGCAAGGCGGCCAGTGCGAGGATCTCCGTGTAGAACTACCTCGTCCATCGGCCGAACGCTGGCGTCATAGCGACGCATTGGTCCAGCGCGTGCGCGAGTTGGCCCAGAAGTACTTTCCGATGACGAAATCGCCGCCCAACTCAACGCCGAAGGGCTCAAGAGCAACAAAGGCAACGCCTTCACCCGATCGAGTGTTTCCTGGATACGGCACAAGCACGCGATTCCACCGGTGGACAAGAAAAAGCCGGAAGAACAAACGGTGAAGGAGGTATCACAGCAATTCGGAGTCAGCGCGGGTGTCGTCTACTACTGGATCGCCAACAAGATCATCACGGCCCGTCGCCTGAACCACGGATCACCCTACTGGATCACGATCAATCCACAGAAGAAAAAGAACTCGAAAAATGGGTGCGTGAATCAAATCGCATCAACCCCCGCTAGTTTTTTCTGTCCATTATCCCTAATGCTCATTGCAGGAGGTGCAGTATGCCGCCAACGTCGGAATGCCCAGCGGTCGCTTGACCACACCGTCTGTGCCGTTGTTGCGAATGATGCCCTGCTGCGCCATCTCGGCGAAATTATCAACCGGGATGCCCTCATTGATGCGCAGCAAAAAGTTGATGACGTCTTCATTGGTCTTGATTTGCCCGCCCATCGTGAACAGATCGTGATACTTGGTCAGATCGCGACTGACCGGCATGAAGCCCATGAAGTTGTCGGCAATAGGCGCGATGTTGCGCTCGCGAGCCCGCCGGCTGATAGCCGCCGCGAGCTTCTCGTAGACGGCGAAATCATCCATGGCTTCGCCCAGCGGCGGTACGGCCTCATCCAGTACCTGCGCATACGGGGTGCGCGGCTCCAGCATGAAATCCTTGCGCTCGTAATGGTGCGCAACCGGCAACACGTAGTCGGCATACATGGCCGTAACGCTCATATCGGGCGTTGCAACGACAATAGACTCAAGCTTGCCGAACGCCTCTTCACGCCAGCGCTTGCCGGAGCGCGCCAGTTGGCCGCATTGCTGCCAAAATAGAAACCCATCTTCCAGGGCACCTCGGCTGTAATCCGGGTGCCAGCGGTTGGCGATCGACTGTTGATACGCGGCATCGACTTCGGCCGCGACATCGGTACCGTAAATCTCGGCGTTAAACGCTTTCAGGTTCGCCTTGCTGTAGTCCCAGCGCGCCATCGTCGCGATCCGCAACGTGGGCGGCAGATCGGCAAACATAAACGCAAACTGGTCTTCTTCATTCGGCATATTCCAGATCTGCAGACCCGTGCCCGGCTTGCCGAGATTGCCGGTGACCGACAGCAGCAGCATAAACGCGCGCTGAATCAGATCGCCGTGCAGCCATTTGCAGACGCGGTAACCGGAGAAGATCATCGCCGTATCGGCGGCCGCAAAAGTGCGCGCCACCTGCCGGATAACGTCAGGGTTCACGCCGGTAATCTCAGCCGCGACCTCCGGCGATAATCCTCCAGGCTCGCTTTGAACGTTGGCGAAGACCGTGGTGACCTCGACCGGCCCGTTGCGCCCTCTCAACCGTCCAGACTACCTTCCAGAGCCGGCTGAATTCGCCCAGCTCCAGCGTGCCGTGCGGATGCACCGGCTCCATTGAGCCCGGCGGTGGCGGCGGCCCACCGGTGCCGGGTGCCGGTACGACGCTGCCCGTGGCCTCGTCGTACACGTAAAACAGGTTGTCGCGCGCAGCATCGCCGCCCACCATGTCGGTTTCACGCAGAAATTTGCCGTTGTCGGTGCGCACCAGAAACGGCATATCCGTCTGTTCGCGCACGTAGTCGGCCTCGACGCTGCCCCGTCAGCGATGATGACCTGCGCCATGCCAGCGCCAGCGCCGCATCGGTGCCCGGCTTCGGATTGACCCACTTGCTGGAATGCATGGCCGTCGGCGTGAAGTCCGGCGAGATGGCGATCACTTCGGTGCCGTTGTAGTGCGCTTCCCAGAAAAAATGCGCATCGGGAATGCGGGTGACGGCCGGGTTGCAGGACCAGACCAGGCAGCACTTCGATTTGAAGACCGCCGCCATATTGTCGCCGGGCAGCGGCACGCCAACGGTCATGTAGGTGCCGATCGGCAGATCGCCGACGCCGGCAAAGGTCTCCGGCGTTTCAGTGCCGGTAATATTGGCAAAGCGGAACAGCGCGGCAAACGAGGCCCGCTTCAGCATCATCTGCGTGCCCATGGGTGCTGATCGAGCGCGGCCCGTGTTCCACGGCGTAGTCGATAAACTTGTCGGCAATTTCGGTGGCGCGCCTGATCCCAGCTGATGCGCTCCCACTTGCCCTCGCCGCGCTCGCCCACGCGTTTCATGGGATAGAGCACGCGCTGCTTGCCGTACATGTACTTGGCGTGGCGCAGGCCCTTCTGGCAGCCGCGCGGACCGTAGTCCGGTGTGTCGTCGCCCGAGCGACCGTACTCGCCCTGCTGCTCTTCGCGCCAGACGATGCCGTTCTTGACGTAGACATTGAACGCGCAGTTACCCGTGCAGTTGGTGCCGTGGGTGCCCC
The DNA here is from genome assembly GCA_942492215.1 of Pirellulaceae bacterium. Taxonomy (GTDB): domain Bacteria; phylum Planctomycetota; class Planctomycetia; order Pirellulales; family Pirellulaceae; genus Mariniblastus. The sequence continues at coordinate 13,417 of CALODY010000025.1, read as the reverse complement.
GTGCGACCCGATCCCAGGTCCACTTGTTGCGCATGAGGTCTTCCCAGCGGCGATAGTTCTGGCGCGTGCGGCCTGCGCGCGCCGCCGCTGCCGTACTTAAGCGTCATCAGCGATCCGCCGGTGCCGGCCAGAAACTGTCTGCGAGTTGTCACCACTGCCATGTGTCTGTCTCCATCAGGAGCGCGTCAGCCGTCAGCGTGGCGCGCCTCCCTGTTACTTAAACCTGTTGCGTTAATATACGTCGTGCTGGCCCGGCATGACGAATTCCTCGTCACCCATCGGCCCCAGTGTCCATTCCACCAGCGGCACGCGGTCGTTACCGAAAAACAGGGCGTCATCAACAAACACCGAAGGTGTGCCGAACCCGCCACGTCGCACCAGTTCGCGCGTATTGGCGCCCAGTTGCTCCCTACATTCGATGGAGTCGCGTGCCTGCGCAACTGCCGCGGTGTCCGCACCCGCATGCGCTGCGGCCGCGGCCAGCGTCGGCCGCAGTATTGGGGTCCCGCATCCTCCGCAAAGGCCTGGCGCGTACACCTCGCGGCAAAAGCTGAGCGGCAGCGGGCGTATCAACTACCGCCAGTGCCGCGGCACCCGCCTCGGCTGCGGGTTGCGGCCAGCTAGCCGGCAGGGTAAGGGTCAGGCCCCAAAAATTGGCCCAGATCTGCAAATCGTGCTGCTGCCAGGCCGCTTTGGCCGGGTTCTCCGACCAGCGCGAAGCGGCCAGCGCCGGGGCTTCGGTCGCGAGTACCGCCTGGACATCGACCGGGCGCAGCAGCAGTCGCGCCCGGTTGCGTTCGCAGACATCCTGCAGGCGCAGGAGAGCGAGATAGCTCCACGGGCACGAAAAATCGAAAAACAGCTCGACGGTTTGCATGCGTTTGCTTAGTGCTTGCGCAGCTCGGTCTTCAGGACTTTGCCACTGGCATTGCGGGGTAGCTGGTCGATGAACACGTACTCTTTGGGGACGTCTTCATGCCCGCAATGCGCTCGCCGCAGAACCGGATCAGCGCAGCGCTCCGGCAGCATCGCGCATCAGGCGCCACGACAAAACGCCTTTCAGGCGCTCGCCCCATTTTTCGTCGGGCACGCCGATGACGGCTGCATCCACGATACCTGCGGATGCTGCAGCAGCGCTTCTTCGATCTCGCGCGGATAGATGTTGATGCCGCCGGAAATCACCATGTCCTTGATCCGGTCGACGATATACAGATGCCCCTCCGCATCCTTTTTGGCCAGATCACCCACGGTGACCCAGCCGTCCAGAAAGGCCTCTGCGGTCGCCTCGGGTTTCTTCCAGTAACCATTAAATAAACAACTGCTTGTAGCAAATAGCTCACCTACTTCCTCAGGCTCGCACAGGCTGCCATCAGGACGCCGAATCTCGATGCGGGTACCGGGAAACGGCTGCCCCACGCAGGCGGTTTTTGCGCAGCTGATCAGCCGGCCGCAAATTCGAGACAATACTGGCCTCTGTGGAGCCGTAGGTCTCGTGCAGGATCGGCTCCCAAAATGCCGATGATCTTTCTTTCATGGCCTGCGGCAGCGGCGCGGCGTTGGAAATAATCGTACGCAGCGCCGGGGCCGGGATGCGCATCGAGAAAACTCTGCTCGAGACCGAAAATGGCATGAAAATGCGTGGGCACCCCGAAAAAGCCGGTGATCCCTCCTCGGCAAGCTTGCGCACCACCGCCTCCGGGGCAAATTTATCCATGATTTCGGCGTAACCACCAAAAAACAGCGGTGCCAGCGCAAAAATCATGCCGGCGCCATGACACATCGGCGCAATCGCCAGAAACCGGTCGTCCGGCGAAAAGCAGCCGTACTCCACCGCCATGGCATAGAGGCTGATCACCCGCGACCGGTGCGGCACCAGCACGCCCTTCGGCTTGCCGGTAGTGCCGGAGGTATAGGGAATGGTAAAGGTGTCCCACTCGTTGACGACCGGGCACTGCGACGTCGCATGAAGGTGCGGCTGCACACCAGTCCGCGTAGTCACTCGTTAGCACAATAATCTCGCGAACCGTGGCAAAGCTCGCTCCGCCGAGCTGCTTCGCGGCTTGCGTATCGACAAACAGCACCTGCGCTTCGGCGTCGTCGCAAATGGCGACGATCTCGGGCGCCGACAGGCGCGGGTTTACCGTCGCCGTGCCGATACCGGCCTGCGAAGCGCCGAGCACGACTTCCAGGTACTCAATGGAATTGGCGGCCACGATCGCGGCATGCGCCCCGGCTTAAGCCCGCACGTTGCGTTAAGCAGCCACGCACACCTGATCGACGCGCTCCATCAACTCGGCATAGGTGCAGCTGCGCTCGCTGTGCTTTAGCGCGTTTTGGCAGGATTGCGTTCCATGGCCGCCCGCACGCCGCCCGGGAGCGACAGGTGCTGAAACGAAAACGGCAGTTCGAGTGGCTCATGTCATCGCGGCTGCCGGCCAATCAGCCTGTGTCTAGGCCCGGAAGATTAAAGACGCGCAGCGCGTTATCGCGCATCAGCATCTGCTGTGCTTCGGGCCGCAGGCCGAGCTCATCGACTTCCCGCACCGCCCGCTCCGGATCAATAACCGGCCAGTCGGTGCCGAACATCACTTTGTGCTTGCCGTAAGAGTTGGCGTAGTGCACGTATTCCTCGGGCCAGTACTTTGGCGCATAAGCATCGCCAGCCGTGTAGACATTCTCGTGCTTCCAGCACATCGAGATCATCTCGGCGGTCCAGGGGATACCGATGTGAATGCCGATCAACTTCAGGTCAGGAAAATCGATGGCGACCTGATCCAGCGTAATAGGCCGCCCACACTGGGCAGCCGGCGACTGCGTGAATACACCAGGTTGTGCCCCACCTGCATCATGATGGGAATATCGAGCTCGCAGCACTTGGCGTAATACGGGATAGTACTTGGCGTGATCAGGGCGCAACTCGCACCAGTGCGGATACAGATGCGCGCCCGACAAAACCCAACTCTTTGACCGCGTGCTCCAGGTCATACAGGCCCTGCATGCCGCGATGGCAATCGATTCCGGCCAGACCGGAAAACCGGTCCGGGTGAGCTGCGCAAACGGCGTGCACATCGGTATAAGGAATCTCGAACCCGCCTTTTTTGTCGATATCGCCTGCCCGCACCGCAATCAGCAGCGAGCGCTCGATACCGGCCGCGTCCATCTTGCCGAGGTAATCCTCGACCGTCACGCCGTTGCGCATGTACTTCAGGCATGCGCACCTGCTCCTTAAAGGCATCGTCCAGCCCGGTCTGACCGCGAGCGACCGTCTTCCGGCGTATAGAGGTTACAGACGATATCGATCGATCCAGCCATAATAAATAAGTGCAGCGCCTACCGACCCGGTCGCCACCGCGTTGCGAATGCGATTACTGACCGTCGAGATCCCACGGGCCTGTCGACTTGGACCGCACCGGGATGCCCGCCATCAGCGGCGCCTGAGTTACCGGATCATAGTTGACCGCATTGCCTACACGATGACCTGTTCTTGCGTGGTAATCCAGTTGACCAGGCTGCCGTCGAGACGGAAGAAGCCGGTCCAGCCGCGCTCTTCACCGGCAACGAAGTGGCCGTGTTTGACCATGGCCGGACGAAAGAAATAGGTCCCCGGATCGAGCGAACCAAAGTTGTACACCAGCTCACCCTCGAGGCTGTAGGCTTCCTCGAACACCGGGTGATGCACCATCCGGTTGTCTGACCAGCCGGGCGGCGCCCAGGCCACCATCGTCACAAAGCCGGTGTTGTTGTCGGTCGGCGAGGCCGGATCGAGATACAGCAACTTAAGCTTCAGGAACCGCTGCGTATCGCCCTCATAGGCATTCGGCATCCACTCCATACGGTGCGAATCAACGATGGTCAGTTCGCCGCGCGCCCGGATGCAGTGTTGCCGCCGCGCGAAACAAACTTGGCGCGATCCTTGCGTGAGACCGAAAAGCCCCAGTCGCCGTACTCGCGGAACATCAGCACGATAGTCCCGGCATCGACTTCAATCTTGGGTATCGCCAGTCCCGGCCGGAGCGCGCCAGTAGCCGCCTTTCTGAAGATAGCGGTCGCCGATTCGTACCCGGCCTGACTCAACGTACCATTCCGTGTCGGCATGGTGATAGCCGCCGGGCCGACGCCAGGCTTTATCGAACACCACCCGCATGGACGCTGAGCCGTCTTCTTCGTCATAGGACAGGTTACGTTGCCGCACGCCCTGCCCTTCGCCCCGCGGCAACTCAGGGGCATGCCAGCACAGATCCGCCTGCTGAATTAACTCAACGTGTGGTCTCATTTACCCGCCCCCCGTTTCTGTGTCGTTTTCTTGCTGGGCTTCTTGCTCGCTTTTTTGGCTGTCTTTTTGGCGCGCTTTTTTGCTGCTGCCGGTTTTTTGGCCCCCTTGGAAGTTTTCTTCTTCGTGACCTTCTGCCCCTGCGTTTCAGCCAGAATCAGGTAGTCATCACACAGCGCCCGCGTTTGTGCGCAGGCCTCCATAAATTCTTCCATCAGCGCGCCGTCGACCGGCACCTGGCCCTTTTTGCGGCCGGCGGCCTTGAGCTGCTTCCATGTCTTGTTGACGCGCTTGAGCGTTTGCTCGACCGCGTTGGTTACATAGCGTGAATGAAAATCCCAGTCCCCCCGGATCTGCGACAGATCAACCTTTTCGCTGGACACTCGCGTATCTCCTCACCCGTGGTCAGTGGTAATAGTCGGCAAAGCTTAAAGTCCGCCCCCATCTCCATCAGTCTAGCAAAGGCAGCAGCGGTTTGAGAGATTATCTCAGCCCCCGTAGTCCAAGAGCGGTGCACGGGACCAAAGCTAATCGCAGCGCTGTGCAACAAGCGGTCATGTTTTGCAGGCGGCGACATGCAGCGGCCGTAAACCGCTAGAATTCCACGCCAATTGCCGGAGTCAGGCGGCTCGGCTGCCAAACTGATGGAACAATAGTTGATGGATGCATATCTGAGCTGGAAGTATCTGCATATTCTGATGTTCGTGTTCTGGGTGGGCACTGACATGGGCGTGTTTATCTCGTGCAAGAAATCGACCGATCCCAAGGTGCCTATTGACGCACGCTTTATGCTGCTGCACATGGCGCTGCGCATTGAGTTGCTGCCCCGTGCCATGTGGAAAGCCGCGCTGCCGCTCGGGGTCATGCTGTCGCATGAGCTCGGCTCTGCTACAGCTCAGCGCGGCTGGTCTGGCCGCCGTCTGGACGTTCAGCCTTGCTTGGCTCGCGCTCAGTCTGTATTCGGCCTGGCACTACGACAAACCCATCGGCCACCGCCTGACCAAGTACAACAACATCGTGACCAGCGTCGTCGGCGTTACGCTAATTGCGCTGGCAGTCACGTCCTACGCGGGCAACGGGCCGTTTGCGGCGGACGCGACGTGGCTGCACTGGAAGGTGGGCCTGTACGGCCTGATCAATCTGATGATCGTGGTCATGCTGTTTGTGTTTGACCCGATGGGAGCCGAGTTCGGCAAGCTGGCCGTCGAAGGCTCGACGCCGGAAACCGAGGCCAACATCAGCGCGATCATGAACCGTGCCGCAGTCACCATCTGGACTACCTACGTACTGATCTTTGTCGTCGGCTTTATCGCCACAACCAAGATTATCTAAGGCCTCGAATTGACGGCTGGCTGCCGCGGCTTCCCAGCAGGCAACTGGGGCAGCGGGGTAGCTGCCACGGCTGCGAGGGCCGCAGCAGCTGACCGGGCTGCCGGGCTGAAAGGTACCGAGCGCCCCGGCCAGCAACAAACCCACCCAGCTCGCAAACATAAACACGCGAGCACGGCCCAAGGTGGCGTTAATGCGGGCATCGAGCGCAGGACTGGGGCCCGTCAGTTTCCAGCTCGCTCATGGAGGCCGACAGCGGCTGCAGCCGCTGGCGCATCAGCAAACCGAACATCACAACCGCCGCAAACAGCAGCAGCTTGCCGGCAATCCACGGCACACCTTCGAGCCGCCCGGTGGCCAGCGAGAACACCACCGAGGCGGACACCGAGCCAACCACCAGCCAGCGAAACAGCACGTCGAGGCGCGCCAGCTGCGCACCGGCAGCAGTGCCGGCCTTAAAGAACACCATGAGTGTCAGCGTCAGCCACACCGGGCCAAGAACAATAATGGCAGGCATCTGCCACCAGTAGTGATCGACGCCTTTCATCTGCGTGAGTATGCCCCCCACGGTCAGCATCAGGCTCATGCAGGCTTTGGAAATGACTTCGATGATAGGCATCACGCGTGCTGCGGCGAGGCGCTGCGCCGGCGTCGTTTCGGCGTTGCCCAGTTTGGTCGACCAGAGGTAGACGCCAATGTCTGGCCCCAGCCAGAAGACAAACAGCGCCTGATGCAGGAACAGGGTCAGCGTGTAGGCAAAGTTGCTTTCGCCACTCGCGGCCCCTAGTGCAGCCTGTCGCGCTGACCACATAGAGCAGGCCGCACAGCATAAGAGTTGCGCATAGATCTTCTGACTTGCTGGCTGTACCGTCCGCGGTCACGATATCCGCAGAGAAATGGTGGGTCGTGCAGGACTTGAACCTGCGACCAAGTGGTTAAAAGCCACCTGCTCTACCAACTGAGCTAACGACCCATTGCTGCACGTGCCTTGCGAAGGCGGCATATTACCGCAACCCTGCCAAATGACAAACCGGCTACAGCGCCCCGGATGGCTTACAGAAAGTACGTGAATCACGTAGGCCACCAGCAAAATCACAATCCACAGCGCTGTGGTGCCAATCACCCACGAGCGCGCCAGCACGCCGGCACGGTTGCCGCGCCTGCTCGGTAGCCTGCGCTGAACAGCCTGACAACGGCTATCGGTAGGCACCGGCTGGAACTTTCGCCTGAGCCTGCCGTACCGCCGCGCCGCAGCTGCGTTCACCGCCGAGCCGCTCCCTGTAGCCGGCGCCATACACAGCGCGACCAGCGCAACTCGCCACACCCAGTCGGTGTCCAGCGCTCACCGTCCGGTCGTGCGCTGCATCAGCGGCAGCAGCACGAAGAATGCCAGCCCGAGAACAGCAGCAGCTGCAGGTAGTAAACCACTTTGCCGGGTTTGTAGGCAATGATACTCCACGCTGAACGGCAGGTACTGGTACAGCCGTTCCGGATACACGCCGAGGCCGAGGCAGACGGCGACCAGCAGCAGCATAGCCAGCATCATGTTCCACGGCGCTTCTCGCGGCCTGAGCCCCGAATCGCGCTGAAAGAACACAAACCACGGGTATTTGATGCCGGCGTGCAGGAAGACCCCGGCACTGGCGGCTGCCAGCGTAAAGTAGACCCACACCAGTCCGGAGTTTGCTGCCGCCTGCGAGATCATCGTTTTGGTCGTATAGCCTGACGTCAGAGGAAAGCCGGAAATTGCCAGCGCGCCCACCACGGCGCAGGCGGTCGTGATCGGCAGGCTGCGAAACAGGCCACCGAGGTCGGTGCAGCGGGATTTGCCGGTGCGGTACAGCACCACGCCCGCAGTCATAAACAGCAGGGCTTTATAAAAAATATGCGCAAAGGCATGGGCGGCTGCGCCATTCAGCGCCAGTTCGGTGCCGATGCCGATGGCGCACACCATGAAACCCGACCTGATTGACGATAGAGTACGCCAGGATGCGGCGGACGTCGTTCTCCAGCAGGGCGTAGATGATGCCGTACATCACCATGTACAGCCCCATGCCGATCAACAGGGGTTCACCTGGAAACAGCAACCACAGGGCCAATACAGCCGTCTTGGTGGTGAAGGCCGACAGGAACACCGCGCCGGTCGCGCTGGATTCCGGGTAGGCATCCGCCAGCCAGGCCGAAACCGGCGGTGCGGCGGCGTTCAGCAGGATGCCGGCCAGAATCATCAAGGTATCGAAGTTGTTGACCAGCAACGGCACGATGTCGTTGGTGCCCGTATGCACGGTGACGCCCTCGATGCCCACCTTCAGGATGACGCCGCCCAGCAGGTGCATGATGGCGTAGCGGATGCCGGCGGCCTTGGCGGCCGGTGTGCCGCCGCACCAGATCACGACGGTGGAAAACAGTGCCATCAGTTCCCAGAACAGAAACAGCGTGATCAGGTCACCCGCAAAGCACACGCCAATCGCACCGGCCGCATAGGCGTACGCGCCGGCCAGCTCGAACCAGCGCGCCTGCCGCAGCGCATAGAGTCCGCCGGCGAAGGCCATCAGCCGGCAAACACCACCCCGAACAACCGCCGCACCGCGCTGCCCTCGACGACCTCAACGGTGTAATCGAGAAACGGGGCGCTGAGGCTGATCCCGTCCGGCACCTGCACCACGGCCCACAGTGTGAGCAACGGGGTGGCAAGAACCACGGCCGCGCGCAACCGGCCGCGCGCCGGGCCGATCAATGCGGCTCCGCTCAGCATCATCAGCGCTGGCACGCCCACCAGTCAACCATCGGCAGCGCCCTCCTCTGGTTCGGCTGGCTGCGAGTAGTAGTCTTCGTCCCGCTTCAGCAGGAAACCGAGCGCTTTCGCTACCAGGACCAGCACCGCGCAGGCCAGTAAAGCCGAACACGGCGCAGCAAACCGGGCCAGCCATCTACGCCAAAGTAGCCCGGGGTACGACGGACCGCAAGGCCACGTAGCAGCGCTGCCCGCAACAGCCCCAGCCGAGCCACCACAGGCCACGCACTGTGCTCGGCCGCAGCCAATGGTTCGTTATCCTTGCCGTTGGCTTCATCCCAGGCCTCGCACCAGTTGCCACTCCAGGTCTTTCACCGGTCCGTTCAGGAAAAAGAACAGTATCGTTAGTGTCGCAGTGCTGGTCAGCGCCAGCACCATCGGCCACGGTGCCTCGCCGTGCAGCTTGGCAGCCGGGTCGACCGGCGCAAACCAGGCCATGTAAATGATCGGTAAAAAGTAGGCGGCATTGAGGATGGTGCTGATAATCATGGTCAGCAGCACAACATAGTTGTCGCTCTGCAAACGCGCCAGCGAGGATGTACCACTTGGAGACAAAACCGCCGGTCGGCGGCACGCCGATCATGCTCAGCGCGCCAATCGTAAATGCGGTCATGGTCCACGGCATGCGGCGCCCGATACCGCGCAACTGCCCGATCTCGGTTTTTTTAGCTGCCGTGTAAATTGCGCCCGCCGCGAAGAACAACGTGATCTTGCCGAATGCGTGCGCCACCATGTGCACGGCGGCACCTATCTCGGCCAGTGGTTTCAGCAGCGCTGACGCCATCACCACATACGACAGCTGTGCAGATCGTGGAGTACGCCAGCAAGCGCTTCGAGGTTCTGCTGCTGCAGCGCCACGACACTGGCGGTAATAATCGTAAACACCGCGGCATACAGCAGCCATTGCGCGCTCGGCTGCGCAAACAGGTAGTCAATACCAAATACGTAGACCAGCACTTTCATGACGGTAAACACACCCGCCTTGACCACCGCTACGGCATGCAGCAGAGCGCTGACCGGTGTCGGCGCCACCATGCCGGCCGGCAGCCAGCGATGCACGGGCATCATTGCGGCCTTGGCGATGCCAAACATGTACAGCCCCAGCAGCAATCCCAGCCAGGGGCCGTCGAGCTTGCCGCGCCAAGATGCCGTCCATACGGAACTCGCCGGTGCCGGCGACTGCGTAAGTCCAGACGATGGCGGGCAGCAGCAAGCCTATTGAGGTGGCGAGCAGCACGCCGAGATAAACTCGCGCCGACTGCAGGGTTGCTGCATCACCTTTGTGCGCGACTAATGGGTAGGTCGACAGCGTCAGAATTTCATAGCACAGGAACAGCGTCAGCAAATTGCCGGCGAACGCGATACCCATAACCGCCGCCAGCGCGACGGCAAACAGCGCGTAAAAGCGCGTCTGGTTGCGTTCTTTGTTGGCCCGCATGTAGCCAATGGAATAAATCGAGTTAACGATCCACAGCGTCGCCGCCAGCGCCGCGAAGGTCATGCCCATCGGCTCCAGCGCAAACGCAAAGCTCAGTCCGGGTACGAACTCACCCACGACAACGGCCGGGCGTTCGCCGGCGAGCACGCCAGGCACCAGACTCCAGACGATCACTGCCAGCGTGCTAGCGGTTAGCAGGGTCATGGCCTCACGCGCGTTGGCGCGCTGTTCGCCCAGCGCAATGATGCAAATAGCGCCAAGCAGCGGCAGCACCATTGCCAGCAGCATCAGGTTGCCAGCGGTCATGGGTTAACCCCAAGCAACAGCGCCGCACCATCGGTTGCCAAGCGCAGCGGCAGGTCCGGCTGGAAGCCGAAGTAGAGGTTTGCCAACGCCACCGCCCACGTCACGGTCAGCAGCAGCGATGGTGCCTCACGCGCGGCTGCATTGACCGCACCACCGTGCTCGCCATAACAGGCCGGCTCAACGACCCGCCACAGATAAGCCACGGCCATGATGGAACTGATCAACACGCATACAAGCATCACGATGCCCGGCACGCCTTCGCCAAGCAAAGCGGTTAGCAAATACCACTTGCTCACAAAACCAGCTGTGCCGGGCACGCCGATCAGACTCAGGCCGCTAAGCACAAAAGCACCCAATGTCCACGGCATCTGGCGACCTGCACCGCGGAGGTCCGCCAGACCCATACCCGCGACCGGCCAGCGCCAGGCGCCACAGCCAGAAATAACCCGCCCTTCGCCAGCGCATGATTAAACATATGCAGTAGAGCGGCTGTCAGGCCCGGCACGCTCAGCAGACTTGCCCCGAGCAGGATGTAGCCTATTTGCGCCAAAGACGAGAAAGCGAGCAGACGTTTGAGGTTGGTTTCGAACAGTGCTACGGCAGAGCCGCCGAGTATCGCCAGCAGTGCCAATGGGCCGAGAAACCAGGTGAACTGCAGCTCATGCCCGGCCAGATTGGGCTGAAACACGACAAAGTCAAAGCGCAGCAGTACGTACACGGCAACTTTAGTTGCACAGGCAGCGATGAAGGCCGTCACTGCATGCGGGGCGAATGTGTACGCGTTTGGTAACCAGACATGCAGCGGGAAAACTGCGGCTTTCAGCGCCAAACCCACCGTGATAAAACCCGCGGCGACTAGTATCGGCCGCTGGTCCGACACGGCGCCTATGCGGTCTGCCATGTCGGCTAGGTTCAGCGTACCGGTCATCATGTAGATCAGCCCGACCCCAATCAGGTAAAAAGTGGCCCCGATGGTACCCATGATGAGGTATTTGAAAACGGCGGGTAGCGCACGCCGATCGGGCCCACCCGCAATCAGCACGTAGCTGGCGAGTGACGAAATTTCCATGAAGACAAAAACATTGAACGCATCGGCAGTGACAAGAATGCCTAGCAGGCCAGTCAGACACAGCAGCCAGGCGGCATAAAACAGCGGTTGGCGCGCTACATCGATTTGCGCATCGACGCTGCGACGGGTGCCCAGCAGCGTCACCGACGAAGCCCCGGTCACGATGAGCAACAGCAGCGCACTGAAACTGTCCACCCGCAGCTCGATGCCGTAAGGCGCGGGCCAGCCGCCCATCTGATAGCTCGGCAGCGCGCCGCCGCCGACATCGAGTGCCAGCTGACAGGCAATGGCAAAACTCAGCAGCGAGGCTGCGGTCGCGGCCAGCCAGGGCAGCCGCCGTGGCTGCAGCAACACGATCAGCGGCGCGGTCAGCATTGGCACCACCACCTGGAGCGCCGGGAGTTGCTGCGCCAGACCCGTCACGAGCCGTCTAGGTCCTGTACTTCTGTTTCCTCGATGGTGCCGTACTCTTCGTTGATGCGCACGACAATACCCAACCCGAGCGCCATGGTCGAAATACCCACGACAATGGCCGTGAGTATCAGCACCTGCGGCAGTGGGTTGGCGTACACCGGATCAACAACGCCCGCCTGCACCACGGGTGCCGTGCCGCCGTCGATTTTGCCCATGCTGATGTAAAGCAGAAATACCGCCGCCTGGAAAATCGCGAGGCCCAGCAGTTTTTTGATGAGGTTGGCCTTCGCGATGACGGCGTAGAAGCCGATCATTAACAAGATAGCAAACACCCAGTAGTGATAAAGACCGAGCAGCTTCATTCTGATCGGCCGCGCGCCGCGAACGCATGGAAGATAGAGAGCAGCACGCCTGTTACCGTGAGGCCGACGCCGGCTTCGATAGCGATGATGCCGACCGGCTGACTCACGACAGGATTGCCAAAAAACACCGCGTACTCGAGGAAGTTACCGCCCAGCAGCATGGCCGCAACACCCACCGCGCCGTACAGCAAGGCGCCGCCGGCGCTCATCCACAGCAACGCTTTGAGCGGGATCGCCTGCATGGCCCGCTCCTCGCCCTCCAGCAGCGCGTACAGGATAAAAGCTGCCGCAAGAATGGCACCCGCCTGAAACGCTCCACCCGGACCGTACTCGCCGTGAAACTGCACGTACAAGCCGAAGATCAGAATGAATGGCAGCAGCAGCCGGCCAACGACCCGCGGAATCAGGTAATGGCGCAACCCGGTGCCGTCACGTTTAGCCACCTCGTCCGTGTAGCCCAATTCACGCCGTGCGCTCAATAAAAACAGCACCCCGATACCGGCGGTTAGCACGACCATCACCTCGCCCAGCGTGTCGTAGGCCCGGAAGGTACCCAGAATGGCCGTCACAATGTTGGGTATCTCAACAGCGGCAGCCGTCTGCGCGATGTACCACGGGGCCACGTGGGTATGCACGGGCGCGGCCGGGTCGCCGAACGCGGGTTTGTCGAAGGTGGCGTATATCAGCACCGCGACTGCGGTTGCGACGACACCCAGCGCCAGGGTTTGATGTTGCGTGCGGACGCGCTCCGCGTCGGTCGTCAACGCCAGCGCGCCGAGAAACAGCACTGTCGAAATGCCGGCACCCACGGCGGCTTCGGTCAGCGCCACGTCGGCCGCGTCGAGCAGAAAAAATACGGTCGCAAGGAGCAAACTGAAGATGCCAGCCAACATCGCGGCGACAAAAAGATTGCGGGTTTGCACGATCGCCAGCGCCGTTACCACCAGCAGGGTCAGAATGAAAACGCTGAACATGACGGCGATCATGGGTTCTCGTCCGATAGGCCAACCTGGCCGTCGGTGCCGGGACGCAGCCCCGACAGCAGCGCCGAGCTGGCCAGCGCATTGGCGGCCGTCGGCCCGGTGAACAGGAGAAACAGCAAAATAGCGAACAGCTTAAACGTCGCCAGTGTTAAGCCCGCCTGCAACATGATGCCCGCAATGACCAGTACCGCACCCATCGTGTCGGTCACGCTGGACGCATGCATGCGAGTGTAGAAACTCGGCATGCGCAGCTTCCCGATACCACCGATCAACACAAACGCCCCGCCCGCACTCGAAAGCAGCACCCAGCTCACCACATCAACCGCCAGCTCCATTACTCTGGCTCCGGCGGTTGCTGAGCGGCGCGATCGTGCTCGCGGTTGCGAAAAAACTCGAGCACTGCGAGCACGCCGATAAAGTTGATCAGCGCATACGCCAGCGCAAGGTCCAGA
>CALODY010000024.1:0-469367 GCA_942492215.1 Pirellulaceae bacterium | reverse complement strand
ATCTGTCTCGTTTTTTGGAACGGAGTGTTGCGCTCTGGAACACCTGGGTGAACACGATCGAAAAGACCTTGAATGCTCAAACAAGCCTTGCAGTGGCTATCCCGAACATCGGTCCAAAGAAGCCATTAAAGTTCTGGCTGAAATTCTTCCGCGAGCCAAATCAGCAATTGGAAACGATGATGTGTTGACGTTACGCATCATGTCAATCTTGGGAACGAAGTTCTTGGGCGACGCACAGCCAAACCGAGCGATTGATTCGCTGGAGCCGGTCGTTAAATCCAATTCGGAGAAAAGTCTAGTATTTGCGGAAGCGTTAGGGCCGCTTAGTATGGCCTACGTTGCGGCAGGGAAACAAAAGGAAGTTTCAGAGTTGGTAAATCAGCATTTTGAAACCATTGCAGGCTTGGATCCTTCGCGAGCGCCCTGGCTTGGCCGATTGTTGGATCAACTCTCATCGAGTTTGATGGCGGTTGGCAATGACAAGCGAGCCGAACAGCTTCTTCGTATTCGATTGGCCATTTGCGACGAGTTCACTCCTGACGATTGGCAAGCGTTCAATACGAGGTCCATGCTTGGCGAGGCTCTGATTGGGCAGGGGCGGTTCGATGAGGCGAGGCCGTTGCTGATTGAAGGTTATGAGGGACTGCGAAAAAGAGCCGTGTACCACAGACTAGGGCTTCAACCCTATACCGAGCAAGCCGTTCACCGCCTGGTTGACCTGTATCGCCAATTGCGGCGGCCGCAAGAAGTGGAACGATGGCTCGCTGAATTGCCAGACAACGTACCCTTTGTTCCAACGGATCCAGCTTTTGAATTTGCGATCTACGGGGATGAAACAGGCGATATCCAATTCCGTCACGCCGGCGGGTTAGCGATTAGCAAGCCCGGGCACATTTACGTCGCCGACATCGATAACGGACGCATACAAATCTTCGACACGCAGGGAAAATTCCTGCGAACGCTGGGAAATATCGGCACGGCTCCCAGTGAGTTTAATCGCCCCCTGGGTGTGAGGTTTGATCGACATGGCAATCTTTATGTCTCGGACCAGCTAAACCATCGCGTGCAGGTGTTCGACCCCGATGGAAAATTCAAATTCCAATTTGGCTCGTTTGGAGAAGGTAACGGACAATTTCATTTCGTAGGTGGAATTACGGTACTCAATAACGGAGATATTTACGCTTGCGATCGGCTCAATCATCGCGTACAAGTTTTTGATAAGTCAGGTAATTTTAAATTTGCATTTGGAAAGTTTGGAAATGGCCCCAGCGGATTCAATGGCCCCGGAGGGATGAATCACGACAGCGAAGGAAATATATATATTGGCGGCTTTCGAAACCATCGCGTACAGGTGTTTGACGCGAATGGCAACTTCTTGCGTGCTTTTGGAAGCTACGGCACAGGAGAAGGACAGTTTAATTCACCTGGGGGCGTTACCGTCCATGGTGATTCAGTATTCGTTACCGACCAAAACAATCATCGTGTACAAGTTTTCGATCTCCAAGGAAATTTCAAGTTTGCGTTTGGTTCATACGGTTTGAGTGAAGGTAGATTCAATAGCCCCATGGCAACTGCTTTGGATGGATCTGGACGAATTTACGTCACTGAATTGCAGAATAATCGCGTTCAGGCGTTTCGGTTGCCAAAATGGTCTGAAAAAACAGACGACAACTAAATCAGAATCCCCGCTCCTCCAAGTTCAGTAAGGCATCAATCTTCCAACTAAATTTGATCGGTGTTGGAACAAAATCGTTGTCGGGGATGGATGGATTGATAAAGAATCCGCGCGCTTAGTGCTCAAAGTTCGCGCGTAGTTCCCGCCCAACCAAATGGGACCAAATGCGGCTTTGAAACCCCCGCACCTGGCCCAGTCGTTGCTCCATCCAATGGGGCCTCATCTAACCTCGGTGTTAAGTCCGGATTCGCTCGAAGAAACAACTCCAAACTTGGCGATGCCAGGTCGTTAAGTCGGACTCCAACAAGTTGGGTGCTGCCGATTGAACGAAATCCTCGAAAAAATTTCAGAATTCTTGCAACAATCCAGCGAGTCAATCGGGGCTAGGAATATCGGTACCAGTCGATTCATCGAGCCAGTTGACGGTTAGTTGGATTGACACCACCAAATTCAAGAAAAACCACGCTGGAGATTTCGCGATGAACAGGTCAGGTAACACTAATCACACCCGGCGCCTGTCAAATCTGTTTAGACGTCCCAACAAGCGTTTAGACAGATCATCGCATGCTGAAGGAAGACGCCCTCGATCTAATCGACGGGAAGTCCAACTCAACTTCTCCTTGCTGGAACCTCGTCAAATGCTGACCGCCGATTTCCTCGGTTCTTTTGGAGGATTTGGGTCGGGTACAGGTGAGCTACACGGACCTTGGGGCATCGCGATAAACGATAGCGTTGACAACGTTTATGTCGCCGAACTGGTCAACGACCGAGTGCAGATTTTTGATCGCGATGGAAACTTCGAGGGTACATTCGGGGGCAGTGGCAGCGGGATTGGTCAAATGAACGCCCCCATTGATGTTGCTCTCGATGCAGCCGGCAATGTCTATGTCGTCGAGCAGTTGAATCATCGGGTTCAGGTATTTGACGGCAATGGGAACTATCTAAGACATTTTGGAACACAGGGATCGGCAACCGGCCAATTCAGCTATCCGTCGGCCATTTCCGTTTTGGACAACGGCGATATTTATGTGGGCGATCTACTCAATGAACGACTTCAGGTCTTTTCGAATTCAGGCATTTTTAAATTTGAGTTTGGAGTTCCTAATTCAAGGCCCTTGGCAATCGCGCACGATAGCAACGACAACATTTACGTTGCGGATCCGCGAAATGATCAAATCCATAGTTACGACCTAAATGGCAACTTGCTGGATTCCTTCGGAACACATGGAACGGGTGCAGGCGAGTTTGACACACCCGGCGGCCTTTTTTTTGACGACAACAATACGCCATCGGACCCGTCAGATGATTCGTTATTCGTAACCGAACTCAAAAATCACCGTGTTCAGGTTTTTGACCTCCATGGAAATTTCAAGTACGCCTTTGGTGAGTACGGTTCAGACAATAGTGAGTTCATCGAGGCCGCCGATGTTGCTGTCGCCGATGATGGAAGAATCTACGTGTCCGAATGGGCCAACATTGGCGAACATCGCGTGCAGATTTTTCAGCCTCCAGCAGCAGCGGTTTCTGTTACACCTCTGTCGGGTTTAAAGACAAGCGAATCAGGCGATCAAGCCCAAATTGATGTCATACTTACCGCCGAACCGACAGCGAACGTCGTGATCGATGTCACCTCGTCAAACCCCAGTGAAGGTACCGTCCTGACTTCGCAACTTGTTTTTACTCCGTCGAACTGGAATACGGTGCAAAGTATCCATGTGGCCGGAGTCGATGACGGACTGGCAGACGAAGATATCGAGTACACGATTCACCTGGAACCAGTAACCAGTGGAGATCCCCGCTATGCCAACTACGATCCGTCAGACGTACGCATCGTTAATTTGGATGACGAGGCTCCGCTATTGTTGGCTGAGCAGTTCGAAGAAGAATTTGGGACAACAACGAAGCCTGGACCATCGATGGACAAAACGCATGGTTTGTCAATTCGATCCGCGCGATGCCGACGGGCGGCGCGGATGCTGCCAATATCAGGGGGCCAGCTACCAACTCGACGTTGACACTTACCAACGGGATTGACATGAGTTCCTTCGGCAGCGTCGTATTGACCTTCAGTTGGTTCTTGGAAAGTGACGTGGACGCCGGTGAGTACTTGGCTCTCGATTTTTGGGACGGTACATCATGGAGCGAAATCACCCGAATTGAAGGTCAAGTTGATCCCTTTAACGCTTGGCTACATGAAAGAATTCAAGTGGCACCCGAATATTTACACGGCGATTTCAAGCTGAGGTTTCGTGGAACCACGAGTTCTTCTTCCGAAATAATCAGCCTCGACGATTTGAAACTTCGAGCCGGACCAACCAACCATTTCATTCCTGCGACACTTTTTGCCGATAGTTTTGAAGACGACCCGCAACCCGTTTCCTGGGCGTGGCCCGGCACGCCTGGTGAATGGAACGGCAAATGGCTGGAAGACAGTCAAAACGATTTCTTCGTCAGTACCCAACGAGCCACCGACGGTTCCAAATCCGCCGAAGTCGATGGCTACACCAACAATTCCACGCTGACGGTTGGACGACCGATCGACCTGAGCCAATTTGCCACTGCCGACCTTTCGTTCGACTGGTACATCGAAAGCCGCTTCGACAGCGGCGAATATGTACGGCTGCTGTTCCTCGATGAAAACGGCAACTGGGATACCATCCTCAGCCTCGACGGCAATCAGGATGCCGAGAACACGTGGCACAATGAACTGGTATCGATCAGCGACACACAATACCTGCACGACGAGTTCCGTTTCCGCTTCATTGCCAAAGCCAGTCGCTCTAACGAAGATGCCAACATCGACAACGTACTATTGGTTGGCACCAGCCTGGTGACGCCACCCAACGTTGCACCCACTTCCGTTGATGATTCGTACGGCGTCAACGAAGATACGACGCTGGTCGTCTCGGCTGGGGGCGGCGTTCTCGCCAACGATAGCGATGCCGATGGCGATCCACTGTCGGCCAATCTTGTGGCCGTGCCGGCCAATGGATCGGTGAATCTAAATTCCGACGGGTCGTTTACCTATACCCCCGATGCCGACTTCTTCGGCACCGATAGCTTTACCTACGCGGCTCATGACAATACTCAAAACGGCAACACGGCCACGGTCAACATCACGGTCAATCCGGTCAACGATAACCCGGTGGCTGCCGACGACAATGCAAATACGCCTGAAGATGCGGCTGTGGTGATCGATGTCTTGGCCAACGACAGCGATGTCGATCTGGATAGCCTGAGTGTCAGCGGCCATTCGTCGACCAGCAACGGAACCCTGGTAAATCACGGGGACGGCACCTTCACCTACACACCCAATCCCAACTACAACGGCCCGGATTCGTTCACCTATACCGTCGACGATGGCAATGGAGGTAGTGACACCGCCACGGTCGATCTCACGGTCAATCCGGTTAATGATACTCCCACGACATCGGGGATCTCTGATGTTGTGGTCGATGAGGACTCGGCCCCAACGAACATCAATTTGCATGCCGCCTTCGGCGATATTGAAGATCTCGACAGCGATCTGACATACAGTATTTCCGATAATACGAATTTGGGATTGTTCAATGGCACGCCGATTGTTGGCGGCACATTGACGTTGAACTATGCCGCTGACGCCAACGGTACCGCCGATATCACGGTTCGCGCCACCGATACCGGCGGCCTGTACGTCGAAACAACCTTTGGCGTAACAATCAATCCGGTTAACGACAATCCGGTGGCAGTTGACGACAATGCGTTGACCGACGAAAACACGGCTCTGGTGATCGACGTCCTGGGTAACGACAGTGATATCGATCTGGATACGCTCACCGTCAGCGGCTTTACCTACGCTGGCAGCGCTACTCTCGTAAATAACGGCGACGGCACCTTCACTTACACGCCTCAGTCGACGGGTGTCGACAGTTTTACCTACGACATCTCCGACGGAAACGGCGGCAGTGACTCGGCAATCGTCAATGTCACGGTGACTGAGGTCAATGACCCACCAACTACCTCAGGTATTGCCGATGTCGTGGTCGATGAAGATTCGCCCGCGACCGACATCGACTTGTTTGCCGCTTTTGATGATCCCGAGGATCTGGACAGCCAAATGATCTTCAGTATCCAGGCCAACACGAATTCTGGATTGTTCAGCAGCACACCGATTGTTGGCGACACATTGACATTGAATTATGCAGCTGACGCCAACGGCACGACCGATATCACGGTCCGCGCCACCGATACCGGCGGATTGTATGTCGAAACTACCTTTGGCGTGACGGTCAATCCCGTTAACGACGATCCAGTGGCAGCTGACGACGATGCAAACACGCCCGAAGATACGGCTGTGGCGATCGATGTTCTGGCCAACGACGATGATGTCGATTTGGATAGCCTGACAGTCAGTATCAAGACGCCGGCCGCCAATGGCGAGTTGGTCGTAAACGGCAACGGAACGATCACTTACACGCCCGATGCCAACTACAACGGCCCGGATTCATTCACCTATACCGTCAACGATGGAAATGGGGGCAACGATACGGCCGTGGTCAACATCACGATTACACCGGTCAACGACAATCCGGTGGCTGCCGACGACGACGCCAGCACGGACGAAAACTCGGCTGTGGTGATCGATGTCCTGGCCAACGACAGCGATATTGATCTGGATACGCTCACCGTCAGTGGCTTTACCTACAATGGCAATGCCACCCTCGTCAATAACGGCGACGGCACGTTCACTTACACGCCCGAATCGACCGGACTCGATTCATTCACCTATACCGTCAGTGATGGCAATGGTGGCAGCGACACGGCCACCGTCGACATTATCGTCAATGCGATTGCGACCGGTCCGAATCTCTCACACGGAGAGGTCAATTCGGTTGGCAGCAGTTGGCAAACCGTGACGCTGGCGAAGTCCTACAATTCGATGGTGGTCGTGTTGACACCACGCTATAACACCGGCTCCGGTCCTGGCGTGGTCCGCATCGACAACGTCACCAGCAACAGCTTCGACGTACGCGTGGATAACGTCGGTTCTTCTCCGTTCAGTGGCGGCGTCCACTACGTGGCCGTGGAAGAGGGCGTCTACAACGAGCCAGGGTACAAGCTGGAGGCGGTGAAATACTCTGAGTCTCAAACCAGTCGCAAAGGAAGCTGGGATATTGACACCGTTGGCTATCAACAGTCGTATGTTAAACCCGTCGTAGTAGGTCAAGTGATGTCGGCCAACGATTCTGACTGGTCGGTCTTCTGGGCCAGCAGCAACAGCCGCACGAGTCCACCGTCTTCAAGTCAACTTAATGTCGGCAAACATATCGCCGAGGATCCCGATACAACGCGGGCAACTGAAACGATTGGTTACCTGGTGATCGAGGCAACTCAAAACGGTACCATCGAAGGGCTGCCGTTTGTCGCTGATGTTGGCAGTGACATAGTCCGCGGCGTGGACAACGGCACATACCAGTACAATTACACGGCGATGCCCAACGCCAAGACAGCGATTCTCAGCAGTGCGGGCATGGACGGAGGTGACGGCGGCTGGGCCGTGCTAAGAGGCAACAATCCTGTTCCGGCATCCGCCGGCACCATCTCGCTGTCAATCGACGAGGATCAGCTTGGCGACACCGAAAGAAAACATACCACCGAGCAGGTAGCCTAGTTTGTGATCGATCCGCCGATCGTTGACGACGGGGCTGGCCGGTCGATGGTGGATTCAATATCTGCGGCCAAACGGATTTCCAACGACCTGCGATTCTTCGCATTTGCAGAGAGTGATCGACTGGAGAAGTCCAAGGATTCAACGAATTTCGCCATTCAATGGAACGTGACAGACGAGGTTGCCAAGCTGAGCTTGGTCGGTGCGTATACCGATCAGCGGCCGATGTCGCCAGAAGAAAATTTGGGCCGGTCAGCGATCACGGAGTTGAGAGATTCCGCGTTTGAAAGTTGGTCCGAATTGGAAATTGATTCGCTGCTCGATGCGGATTGGCGGGTCGACTTGGAATCGACGCTTGACCGTGGATAGATAGCCCTTAGTCGGATTCTCAAAAACTCGGCCGTTTTTTACCGCGGTCGGAAATCCACCCATTTTTGGATAGTCTTACGTTTGATGCGGCGGTCCTCGAGCCTCATCAAACGTGCACTTTGGAATCCGAAATCTTGACTATCGCGATTGCAGTTCACAATCAAAACTTGGCAGATAACAACTCGTTTGAACAGAATCCGTTAACTTGAACTGGTTCCGTTAACTTGAACAGAATCCGTTAACGTCTAGTGTTAGGTCTTGGAAGCAAATGGCCATTCACGTTGAATGGTCGGCTCGGTCAACTTTGTCGGTTACTTGCCTGGAATCACATCAATGCTCGCAAAGAATTTGGCAATATCTTTACTTGATCTTCGAATGACCACGAACTGGTTTTTTGAAACCCTCCGCAGATAGGAAATATCATGCTTGGTTCAATGGAAATTCTTAATAATCGCCGGGATGATCTTTATGGCGGCGTTGATTTACACCGTCATTCGCAAACTTGCCCGCAAGTGATCGCGCGATGGCATCTGTGATTGCAAAGATATTTTCAGGAATTGGAATTCGTTGCCCCTGGGCATTGGTCGGCTACCATCCGCCGGTGACCCCGTGGCCGTAGATATCGTCAAGTTCCCCGTAAACGAATTCCACGTTTTCATGGCGGTAATCGTCGTTGAAATCGGGAACATCAAAGAATGACCTTTGACGGTGATCCCGCTGAAAGAGCTCATTCAGAAACAGAAAATCCCAGCCGTTTCCACCATCAAACACTGCTGTTCCCCAGACCGCAAACCAGAAGTCGTCTTCCACGCATTTAATTCGATCGTTCCCGGAACCTGTCGAAATGGTCAAATCGACACAATGAAAATCCGTCAGCGTTACATCGTCGCTATCAATGTAGGCATTGAACTTGGAATTGATTCCCGAAACGATGTTCACTTCGCCCCAGATATCGCCTGTGACTTCAATAGTATCGTGACCATCGAACGTTTCGATGTGCAGTCCCTCCGTTTCGCGGCTGTCGATCAAAATGGTGTCGTTGGCATCGGTCGCAAAGATGCTGCAGTCTTCAGAAAGTTCATAGGATTCGCAATTAACGAAATTGGCACCGGTGATGACAATGCTGCGAGCCCAACCGTCTTCGATGCTGACAAAGTCCACTCCACTTCCATTGATCATGATGTCGGCATGCGTGGTTAGAGCCACATAGTCATCGACGTAGATTCGATTTGACCCTTCCAAAAAGTCCATTCGCATGTCATCGAGATTGGTGATTGCCCGTGAGACCATCAATTTTCCGTTCACCTTGGTGCCCCAAAGTCCTTCGACTTGAACGATCGCCTTGTTACCAGCCGGCATGACGCTGACACGCACCGCGTTGTCTTGTGCGTCACCGGTGAGCTTCACATCATTCCCATCGAATCGAAGCACAACGTTGCCACTGTTTTGGGCATGCAGATCTGTGCCGCCAATGACTGCAATCAGGATCGCGAAGCAAAGTTTGATAGTCGTTTTCATCGTATTGGCCTTTTTTATGGTCTTGAATCTGCAAGTGTTTGACCGCATCGTGCGATCTGCTTTCAAACTCATGAGCGTTAAACGGCCCTCGATGTTACACGCGATAGAAAAACCCCTTAAAACAAGGCATTCTTGCCCGAATTCTGAAGTCAGTCCTCAGCCGATTCCTTGTTTGTTTCCCTTTCGATCACCGACATGCTACGCCATTTTCCCTGCATGAATTTGAGCCAATAAATGACGCTCAGAAGCACGATCCAGCCGGTCAGGCTGGCACCACCAGTTGACTTTTGCGTCAGGCCCGTTGAACAGCGTCGCGCCATACGATCCAATGCCGACGAACAGAAGCGCCGTGATGATGGTCACGATGACGACAAACCGAGTGTCGCCGGTTCCCTTGATTGCGCTAACGAACACAATCTGTCGACCTGAACAGACAACCGAATTTGCGATGGCCCGCGAAGTCATCAACGCGACCAACGCTCAATTTTTCGCGAAATTTCGCAAGGAGAAATGGGGCAAGAAAAGGGAGGTCAACCGAATCGCTGGTGGTGAAGACGACAGAACGGGACGACAGAACGGGGACAGGTCCAATTAGCTTGCTTTAATGACAGGTAGGACACGAGCGCCGACCAGTGCCCGGTCGTGTCATCAACTCAAACCTTTTCTGAATCGACGCATCAATCGACCCATTCTCGAATCACCAATCTAGCTCGACGCCCCAATCACCGCCCTTGACCGGTTCGAAACTTCCAGGCCGAAATGGGCGGTTATTCCTCACGGGGCAAAACCAACTTTTTTTCGTCAGCATATCGTGTGGAACGAGCGGCAATCGAATTGAATCATGCCACACTGGGATAACTCCGGGAGTAGCCGTGCAACCGGTGTCATTGTCGGCCTTGGGTTGAAGGCCGTAGGTAGCGATTTGAATCCCGCTTCAGCGAAATTGACCCGCACGAGCATCGCCGGAAAAATCCGGCGGCGCAAATCCCCGTCCAAATATTTGACTACGACCCAAATTGCGGCCAAAATATATTAAGCGTTGAGGATTAAAACCCTTATCAATCTATCAGTATCAGTAAATCTTGCGGTCGTCAGTTTCAACATTTTTACTGGCGTATTCGCCGCTTTGAAAAGCGCTGGCGTTACCTCATTCACTTGCTTGTCGGTGCACTGTGCATTTAACAGAACCGCGATCAATAGCGCAAAGGAATCTTCATGATCAAGCGGAATCGAGGGATTGGGATAGAGTTCAGCCAGGGCATTCTGGAAAAATTCAGCACGTTCAGCTTTTTTCATGGAGGGGCGTCTTTGGCGTCAAATAAATTGGCGTAAATCGATTTATAAAATCGAGAGGAGAAAATAAAGCGAAGCAAAATTGGATGTTTGGTAGCTGGTTTGACAAATTCTGTAAAAGAGAGAAATGACAGGTATCATATTATCATTTGTTGCGCTTGTTTTGATTCCGATCTGCGTTGTGTTTTCGATCTTTAGCGTTCGAATGGTCTTTTTCAAAAAGAGTTTTCCGAAATGCCGAGACTTGCTTTTTCACCTCGTGCTTAGTGTTGGCATCACGCTGGCGATTTCACTGGTGATCAGCAGTGTATTTAGCTTTTCGGGTTTCTTTGAGTCACAATTTTTTAGACCCTCGCGAAAGGTTTTTAGTGATTTTGGCGATCTGAAAATCCCATTTCAGGAGTGCACATTTAAAAGCACGGATGGAACCGAATTGAATGGATATTTTATTCGTGCATCAATGAAATCGAAACCGAACGCAAAATCAATTGGGACGGTCATTCACTTCCATGGTAGTGATCGCAATGTTTCATTCACCGCCAAGAACTCTGCATGGCTGGCCAGGCATGGGTTCAATGTCTTTGCATTCGACTACCGCGGTTACGGAAAGTCGTTGGGTACACCAACCCGAGAGAAGCTGATCGAGGACGGGGTTTCCGCAATTCAATTTGTAAGTAAATACGAAGATGTTGATCCGTCAAAAATTGTGCTTTGGGGGCAAAGCATGGGTGGCCAACTTGCCATCAACGCTGCTGTTGAGTCAGGAAAAACGGATCTTGTCGCCGTCGTTGCTGAGGCGACCTATTCATCATTCAGTCATCACGTGAAAGACAAAATGGCTGACATGGGTCCTCTTTGGCTCATGCAATGGTCAGCCTGGCTGTTAACCAGTGATCAGCATTCTGCGATTAAATCCGTTCAGGAACTTTCACCCGTATCGTTGCTTTTGGTTCACGGATCAGCGGACAACGTCGTGATGCCTTATCAAAGCGAATGGCTTTTGAATAAGGCAAATGAGCCAAAGGAAATTTGGCGAGCAAACGGCGGAGGTCATTTGCGAGTCTTTCAATCCGAAACCAATCAGAATCTACTGGTCGAATACTTGAACGTGGCCTTTGAATAGACTTCAGGCGCGGCGACGGACAGATTGGGAAAGTACGAAGGTGTCAGATACGAATGGCACTGTCGTGATTGATGGTTTCACAATGGACGTTCGACTCCTGAAGAGAATTCGGACGCTGCCCTGATAACTGATCCTAAAGAGGACAACAGAAACTGACAGATTGAGGAAATACACTTAACAGAAACGATTCCTTGTTCATGATTCCGATCCACTGCTAGTTTCGTTAGTGCAATTTTCGAGACATCAGTACGGACCAAATCCTAACAACTCAAACCTTTGCTGCCGCCAGCCAAATAACGACCGTATTTTAAATACTCATACCTATTACGGCACACTCAAATGTAGTTATACAAAAACACTTCTTCTCTGTTTGTGTCACATATGGTATTGGGTGTGGTCTTGAGTGTTGCGATGACGAGCCAATCGAAAAACGCCGGAGCGCAACGGAAATGGTTTGAGTTTTTAGATGCCGATTATCGGCTGTACGGATAATCAGTCCACGCAGCGACAGTATTCGCTTCCTCCTGCGTGAGTGGGTTCCAGATTGAACCGGCTTTCTTAGGCATTCGTGCAGGCTTTCCGTCAACTGGCAGAATCGCCAACTTAATTTTTGTCGCGCCTCTCCAATCCATTGTTTGCCATTTCGCTTTTGGCGATAGCTGGTAGATCATTTTCTTAAAATTGAAGCCACCTTTCGTTTCCACGCCGCCGTGACACAGGTGGCACTTCATTTTGAGGATTTGACTCACGTCTGAGGGCACAATGAACTCGGACGATGCGGTGAGGGGGGTGTTAGCGACAACCAGGGATGCTTCTTGAACACGCAACGAATTTGCGTCAGCATTGGAATGTGAGACCGCATTCGGTTGACCACAACCAACAATCAGAAGCGCAAACGCCGTTACGATCACCAATTTACACCCGCCGAGATCGAATCGCATTTGCTGTCCTTTTGGTTTGATGAATCGCGGATTTGTGTCGTCTAGTCGAGAATCGCCGTTATTCCGCATAAACCGTAGGTTCGAGAAAGCGACCCGTCAAACGATTAGGTTGCGTCAAACGATCCGTATTCGCGATAAACCGATTTAGCTCAAGGTCAGATTCCCCGCCGTTGACAGATGTTGGTCAATAACGTCGATTCTGACGTTTACTTCCCCCGCCAAATTTCGAACGTTTATTGATTTAATTTGGGTGAGTAAAACTGCGTGTGATTTTGTCCTCTTAGCAAATCGGTTTTGGGTGAATTACGATGAGATTGAAAACGGACATCATCATCTACCAATAAGAAAACATGACACCATACCACGAGTACTTCATACCCATTTTCTTGTCCGGTTGCTTGATAGCTGCAATCGCATCTTTTTTCGCTGGCCGAATGTCTGGGTGCCTCTTGCCTGGGACTCTCTTGTTGATAGGCGTCGTTGCGTTTTGGTCAGCAGTGTTTGTTGGTTCCGATCTCGGATACCGTGCTTGGCAGTCCATGCCAGATCCTCCTGAGGAGGCCTTTAGTGATGCATCCGCGCTCGGGGCGTTGATATTTGGCTGGGTTCCTGGCGGAATTTTCTGCTTGGTTATTTTTGCGGTTGTTCGTGGTGGGCGATGGTTACTGCATTGGGCAAATCCCGATGCCTTTCCAAAGGACTGCAAGCCGGCCCAAGAACCAGTTGAAACTGGCAATCCATACCAATCACCCAACGAGTGAACCGCTGCACCGGAGTGTCGACTCAAATGTTTCGGTTTTCCCTTCGATGGATGTTTCTTGTCATTGCGTTCTGTGCAGTGCTTTGCACGATTCCGCGTGTGTTGCGGTCGCTTTACTTCTGGGATCGTGATGCTGTCGAATCGCGACTGAATTCGATGGAATCGATTTCCAACGTCCAGGTACAAGGGCATGACGACCTTACCTATGAAGTTCACGCCGCGTCATTTTGCTTGAAGGGTCGTCCCGATGCGCAAATCACGATTTCGATATCGTCACCAAAATCGCTGACGAAAACTGGTCATCTGCGTCTGAGTTCGATTGGTCCGTGGCGGTTTTGCGTTCATGGCTATGGTTATGTCGGTGTCGGGAACAGCAAGACAGGCGCAGAAATTAAGTCCAAGTTTTTCGGAGGTTCGATTGATATTGGTCAGCGAGGAAGATTTGGGCATCTGATGCCGTGCGAGATTACGAGCATTGATGACGTTATTGCGAACTATGACCGGCTTGTCGAATTCTTCGCGGATTGGCCGGATGAATCGGATCCGGGTACACTCGATCCTGACATGGATACTCTGGTTCGGTATTACAAGGTGGAGAAAACGGCTCGGCCAAAATCGTCACAAAGTTCTTCGAGTCGTCAAAGGTAAAAAGACGAATGAACCAAAGCGCCGATTGGGAAAATTCAGAAACTTGCACGTTTTTAAAAGCGAGCGAAAATACCACCCATTTTCGTTTGCGTCGGGCCTCAGATTGATTAAGATTCCTTTTCATTCAATTGAAGATTGGAGTCGAATGCAGACTTTTTGGGTATTGTTCGTTGGATTTTTACCGGTACTAGCGGCGCAAGGTGTTGCACAAGACTTGGAACATCGCGCGGAGCCCTATGAGTTTAAGACGCGGTCGGGCGCGGCGGTCGAGGCGGAGTTAGGAACGTTCCGTGTGCCGGAGAATCGTAGTCAAGCGACGCCAGGAAAGGTGATCACGCTGCGATATATTCGGTTTCCGGCCACGACTGAATCACCGGGTCCCCCAATTGTTTATCTGGCGGGAGGACCTGGTGGATCGGGGTCCGACGCCGCACGAGGGTCGCGATTCGAAATGTTTCAAGCGCTGCGGCAACTTGGAGATGTCATTGCATTTGATCAGCGGGGTACTGGTATGAGCAATCGCTTGCCCGCCAGCAAGCATCGGTGGCAAGTGCCAGGTGATCAGCCCGCGACGCGTGAAGTCGTTTCACAGGCAATTCAAGAAACGATCCAAAAATCAGTCGCCGATTGGCGCGAGGCAGGTGTCGACTTGGCTGCCTATAACACGCGCGAAAACGCCTACGATTTGGAGGCACTCCGGCTGGTTCTTGGGACCGAACAGCTCCGTCTTTGCGGAATCAGCTACGGAACCCACCTCGGTTTGGCTTACATGCGGTTTTTTCCCGAATCGGTCCACAGTGTCGTGCTCGCTGGCGTGGAAGGACTCGATCAAACGGTCAAGCTTCCTGCCGATCAACAAAAATTACTCGAACAGATTGACGCCTGGGTCAAAAAGGATCCTCAAGCAAGCCAGGTATTCCCCGATTTTCTCGGTTCCGTCAGGCGCGTACTCAAGCGTCTGGAATCTGAACCGCATGTGATCAAACGAGATGACAAAGTTAGCTACGTAATTACAAAGTTCGACATCCAGCGTTTGACGGCCGGGTTGTTACGCGGTCCTCAGAATTTTCGAATTCTGCCCAATCTGTTCAAGCAGATGGACGAAGGTAATTTTTCGCAAATCGTATTTTTCATCAGCAATCTACGCCGCGGTTCGGTCGCAGCGATGAGTGGGGCGATGGATGCCGCTTCCGGACGCACCGAAAAACGAGCCGAGCTGATTCGCCAGCAGGCCGCCCAGACTTTGCTTGGCGACGCTATTAATTTCCCATACGAACGTGTCCGGCAAGTCTTGAGTGTCCCTGACTTGGGCGACGAATTTCGTGCACCGTTGGTCAGCGACATTCCTGTTTTGGCGATCAGCGGCACGGCCGATGGGCGAACACCTGTCAGCAACGCAAACGAAGTTCTGGCCACGTTGTCCCACGGTTCGCATTTGATCATCGAAGGAGCGGGACACAGTGACCCGTTGTTTCTGTCCTCGCCTCAGATTTTGCAAACCATGCTCAAGTTCTATGCTGGCGAAAAAGTTGGGGATTCGCGAATCGAGTTGGACCCGATCAATTTTGTGCTTCCCCGCTGACTGGCGGAATCACGCGACGCAAAACCAGGGAACTAAGGGAAAGGACTCCTTGTGTCGGCCGATCGAACCGTGCTGATGGAACGATTTTAACGACCGACAGGACAGTAATCTCTTTTGCAAACCCGGCTTTCAATTGCCGGGCTTTTCTGTCGAGTTCCGCCTTTTTCCTGTGAACGAGATACTCGCAGGGTGAACTTTCCACAGTTGTGGACGACACGTTGTCTCAAGAACTCATACGATAATTGACGCGAGCAGAAATACGACCGTTTTCCCTTGGGCAATTTTTGGTAATCGTGATTCCCGAGATTTCCGATTATTCACACTATTTGCGCGATCGATATACCGCGATATGCATCCGCTTGGTTCAAAGTCGTGTGCTAGACTTCCTCCCCCCCCCCCCCCTGCATAGGCATATTTGCAATCAAACCCATCCCTGTGACTTGCCCGTTGTCTAATTCGCTGCCAATTGTCGTTAGGTTATCCTTAGGATTACGTTCTTTAACGCCATTTTTTGCCGATGTTCCAAAGACTCTACGACAGGTTATTTTGCCACGGAAGTCTGGCACATCAATCTAGGCATTGGTTCGGTTCGTTCTTTTTTGGCATTTTGTGTTCGTGGCGGTGGGGGGGGGCCATTGTATGTAATCACGATTTTGTGATATTCGATCCCGCCAGAGCGCCCAATGATCGCAAGACTCTGCGCGACTGGTGTCGTCAACAGCTGGAATGGGACGAGGCTCAAAACGGCGACGTCCAGCACGTTGCGTCTGAGGCTCTACTTGCTTGGCACGTTGACATGGCCAAGGGTTACCAGGTGCCATGGGGTCCCGTCGTAAGAATGGTCAGCTGTCGGTTAGCGGAAACTGCTATCCACGTGTCGTTTTCGCGGACCAAAGCGAATGATGCTCAACGCGCCGTTGCCGATTTGGCACATCGTCACTCAGTCGGATTCGTAGTCACCAGTTCACCTTGCCAAGAAGTATGGCTGCCACACGACCACTACATGGGGCTGACTATGCAATTGCGTCCAAAAACGATAGATGCCTCCGACATCCTGAATGCGAGAGCCTGGCAACGCGGATTGAATTCCTTTATCGTTGCACTCAGGCGACTTTGATGTACTCCGCCGTTTTTCAGCCCCCGCGCCGTCCCCCGCCCCCCCCTGCCGCCCCCGCCCTCCCCCCCCCCCCCCCCCCCCCTCCCTCCCCCCCCCCCCCCTCCCCCCCCCCCCCCCTCGCGTCGGTTCGCGCTCCCTCGTATTGTTTGCTGGGCTAGGGGATTCGCAGTTTACAAAAAGAACAATTGATTCGTTTTCCCCCCCCCCCCCCCCGCTTCCCCCCCCCGCGGGGTCTTTTCTGTGTGCGGTCTTTGCGCCGTTCCCCCTTTGTCCTTTTTCCCTTTCCCGTCTTTCCCCTCCTTTCCGCTCCCTTTCCCCTCTCTCTTTGATTGCGCCCTTTTCTCTCTCCTTTCCTCTCCCCCTGCGCGCCGTCCCTGCCCGTTCCCCCTCTCCTCCCCTTTCTCTCTCTCTTCTGTCCTGCTCCCCTCCCCCCTCTCCTCTTCTTCTCGGGACTCGGTTCCCGTTTTGATCCCGCCTTGCCCGGTTTGAGGTGATGAATCGCAAGCTTGGGAGGGCCTCGGAAACTGTTTCAGATATTGCGTATGGTGGCATCCCGTTCCCCCCCCCCCCCCCCCCCCCCCCCCCCCCCCCCCCCCCCCCCCCCCCCCCCCCCCCCCCCCCCCCCCCCCCTCCCGCTCCATACTGTCGGTCGGTTGGGGGCGCTCGGTTCGGGGCGGGCCTCAGCCAGTCTTGACCCCCCCCCCCCCCCTGGCTTTCCTCTTGTTTGCGGTCCGTCCGCTGGGTGTTGCTCTCTCGGGCCCTCCCCTTCCTTCCCTAATATCTGTCTTTCTCTTCGGTTCCTTCGAACACCGTTTCCTGCTCACTGGCGCGCTCGTTCTTTCCCCTTTACGTGGGTGGGGTGCAGTTTCTCGCACGTTGCCCCCCCGTCCCCCCCCCCCCCCCCCCCCGCCCCCCCCCCCCCCCCCCCTCCCCCCCCCCTCCCCCCCCCCCCCCAAGCCCGCGCCCCCCCACCCCCCCCCCCACCCACCCCCCCACCCCCCCCCCCCCGCCCCCCCCCCCACCCCCCCCCCCCCCCCCCCACCTACCCCCCCCCCCCCCCCCACCCCCACCCCCCCCCCCGGGACACCGACGGCCCCACCCCACACCCCCCGCCGCGCGGCCTACACCTACCCCCCACCCCACGCCCTTACCCACCCCCCCCCCCCCACCCCGAGCCCCAACATTCCCCCCCCCCCCCCCCCCGGGCCACCCCCCCCACCCCCCACCCCCCCACCTTTACCCCCTTGCCTTCTAATTTTGTGCGCCCGTGTTTTGCACCGGTCGGGGCACCCGCGGCGGCCGAGCGACGCGCCGCGAGCGGCGCGCGCGGGGGCCCCCGGCCGCCCCCCCCCCGGGCGTACCCCCCCCCCCCCCCCCCCGTCCGTTTCCCCCTTGGGGTTTGTTTGTGCGGCGGTGGCTCTCCGGACTTTGGATCCAACGATCCGCTTGAAACAATCAATCTGAAAATCGAGGACAACACAGACGTACTTCTGGTCCCCGCCCCGTCCCGCCCCCCGCTCTTCTGCCTCCCCGGTTGCCCCCCGTGGTCTGCGGTCTGGTCTATACCCGGTGTCTTTTGGCGCTGTTCCCCCCCTCCCCGCCGTGGCTCGTGCTTCGCTCCCCCCCTCCCCCCCCCCCCTGTCCGTTCCGTAAACGATGCACGTTTTCATAATCGGATATCATCGGGAACAGTCCCCGCCTCCCCCCTCCCCCCCCCCCCCCCCCCCCTCCCCTTTTTCCCCCCCTGGTCAAATTGAGACAAGGAAACCGCCAGGCTTCATCGTAGGCTACATCCCCCCCCCCCTACCTCATATCCCCACCACCCCCCCCACAAACCCCCAAACCCCAAACAACCAAACAACACCAAACACACCCACCCACACAACCACCCACCAACAACCACAAACCACAACACACAACAACCCCCAAAAACCACCACACAATCCCTGTGGATCAATCGTCCTTGGTGCCCCAAAGCCCGACACGCCCACCCCCACCCACCCCCCCCCCCCCCCCCACACCACCCCCCCCCACCACCCACAACCCCCTTTTTTAGGGTCTTCCCGTGCGCTCTTTGAACACAGTGTCGCCCCCGCGGTGCTTCCCTCTCCCCCTCCCTGTTGGCCTTGCCCCGCCGCCCCCCTCCCCCCTGCTTTCCCCCCTCCCCCCTCGCCACCGCGCGCCTGTGTGCCGTGCGCCCGTCCCCCCCTGATCCTCGCCACCGCCTACGCACCGATTCGTCCCCGAGCCCGCCCCCCATTTCCAAATTCCGGGAATGCAGAGGTCACCACGCTGGTGTAGACGCACGGGCGACGCGCGACGGGGCAGATTCAACGGGCGTCCAATTAGCTTCTTAAATGACAGATGCGGTGCCCCCCGTGCCCCCCCCAACTTTCTGATGCGCATCAATGAGTTTGAATCCGAAACCCTTCGCTCCCCCCCGCGCTGCCCTGCGTTGTGTCGGCGCGGTCGGCTCATCGCCTCGCTGGGATCCGGGGGGGACGACCGGGGGAGGTAGAAGGAAGACGGTACTCGTAGCCACACGACCAGTACCCAGCCCTTTCTTGAAGCGTTCCGACTTACCACCGTTTTTGCTTCGGTTGAATGTGCAGGCCAGTCAGAGTCTGTAGACTGATCGTTATGCAAATGACCGACGACCTGGCTCGAATCATACTGCTCGTCGGTTTCGCGGTGGTGATGCCGGTGGGATTAATTCATCGGTTACGATCGCGCACCGACGAAAGACTTGATCGCCGCCAAGAGGGTTGGCTGATTTTGTTAAGTCTGCGCCCGTTGGCTTTGGCCTGCATGGCGGGGTTGTTTGCATTCCTTATTAACCCAAACTGGATGGCCTGGGCGTCGTTTCATCTACCAAATTGGGCGCGGTGGACCGGAGCGGGTATTGGTGTCGCCACGGGCGGGCTTCTTATCTGGACATTCTGCAGCCTGGGTCGCAATCTTACCGACACGGTGGTCACACGACGAAATGCTACACTGGTGACTCACGGTCCTTATCGTTGGGTGCGGCATCCTTTCTACTTAGCTTTTGCAATGGCGATGATCGCGAACACGCTAATCACGGCCAACATGTTTTTAGGAATAACCGGGATCGCTGCCTTCCTCGCCATTGTTGCACGGACATCCATTGAAGAGAGCAAATTGATCGACCGTTTCGGCGACGACTATGTGAGCTACATGCGGTGCACAGGCCGGTTTCTGCCGAGGATTCGCCGAGGATCCACCTGAGTTGTCACCCCGTTCAGCTCGCCTTGGTGCGGTCGGCGTTTTCCCTTGCGCAATTCCGCATCAAAGGGAGCGAGTAAATTCGGCGAAAGTCCTACGTTTTCTGCTGCACGCAAAATACCACCCTTTTTCCCGGAATGAGACTGCCGATTTCAACAAAGGGTAAATCGAGGGTTGTTGAATCGTCCCATCCGGGGAACGCTTTTGAGCCTTAAGACAAGCATCTGCAATCCACGACATTCAACCCAAACTTGTCTGAAAGAAGTTCTCCGAACAGTCCAGCTCGAAACCGGAATATGATCCTTTAATCTGCGATCCATGATGTGTTTTTCATCCAGTTCTTTTCGTCGCTACAATAGCGGTACGATTTTGGCGGACCTCTTTCGACCTCAGCAAAATGTCAGGACACGACCAAACAACACCACCATCGGACGACGAACAAAGAAACCATCAGCCATGGGACGAGACGGTTGATTTCGACGGCGATGTTGCCGAACAGGAGGCCGAGAGGATACCGTACGAACCTGCGAGTTCGGCAATCGGTCAGCAGATCGGGCCTTACCGAATTCTGGAAGCACTTGGCGAGGGCGGCATGGGTTCCGTTTACCTTGCCGAACAACGAGAACCAGTACGTCGCCGAATCGCGTTAAAGATCATCAAGGCCGGGATGGACACCCGGCAGGTGATCGCGCGGTTCGAAGCCGAACGACAAGCTTTGGCGATGATGGACCATCCCAACATCGCCAAGGTGCTCGACGCCGGCGTCGCCAAATCACTATCTACTACGGAGTCTTTAAGAGTTTGTCCAGTAGTTCGAATTGGCTACTTTCCCCCAGACGCCAACTGAGCTCGGACTGTAGCGGGCGAACATAATCGAGGTGCTCGTCATTGAGCGATGCGATAGAGAAGTCCCAACTGTTACTCAGATCCGCAGCGTCCTCAATTATGGTAAAGGCGAGGCCCTCCACTGTCTGCATTCGGTATATGTGATTGGTTATGCCTGCATGATGGTAATCGATCCACACGGCCTTCCGTCTCGTTCCGGACCGAGTGCGTACGGTCTGCATCACCCAATCGCCGCCGAACAATGAGACCGCAGAATCGCCGTCCACCACCCAGCGTATGGTCCGGTTTGCCAAATTGACCCCGAAGTCATTGTTATCACTGTGCATGAGATCAACAAAGTCAGCATCACCAACGCGAGGTGCACCAAAGGTCTCAAGCCCAAAAACTTCTATCCCATCGGCGTAATGCAATCTAGCTGCCGTGAGCATGGCAGTAGCACCACCAAGGCTATGTCCGGTTAACCAAATGTCCTTTCCTCGTGCATCTGCATCTTCGACAATCGGCAATACGAAGTCATAGACGCTGTCTGCAGCCAGCCAAAAACCTTCGTGAACATAAGCCTTTTCTTTGCCAATCCAACGTAAGCACGCGTCGTCATCAAAATCTTGGAACCAGTCGATCAATATATTTGTGGAGGTAGTTCCGTTGTAACTACTGCCGCGGTAAACGACGATTAGGGAGTTGAAGGTCTCAATCGTCGCAACTTCAGCCCCTGATACTGGGTGCGATTTAAATTGAACATTGAATCCGCCGAGCTTTTCAGCATCCGCAATGAAGTTTTCAACCCATTCGTCGGAGTAGAAGAAGTCATCGGAATAGATGCGATCGCTCAGGTAGCTCAGCAGATAGGAGTCGATGGTTGCTGCATTTTGAACATCAGTATTGAAGTAAGTCAGCGGTGGGAAGTCGAATTCATCGTTTTGCGATGATTCTTGACCGTACATGTCGAGCAAATCATCTCGCGAGAGTTGATCGAGTTAGCGCTTGGGAGATTGCCGGGAAAAGTACCATGCCGGTTACCAAGGTCATCAATGATATGCCGCAAAATTTGAAGGTACGCATTTTTGTTCCTCTGCAAGTAATAAGTTTGGCGGGTCAAATGGTTTAACGTGCCAGATACATGCAGAAGCGAAATGCAGCAGAATCCGTTACATGTCTTTTTTAGAGTTTCTTGATCTGCTCGTCTCAGCCAGGTTTTTCATTGGTCAATCAAAAATTGGTATGTGTGCATTTTGCCGAAATGAATTCAACTGTAGTGACAGGGGCGAATGCGAAATACTGGCAGATTTGCCCGTATCGATGGCAAGGAAATGGATGGCAAGGGAAAGCTTCTGGCGACATGCGTGACAGATCAGCTTGGCCAACCACCCACTTGTGGTGTCGCGGTGCGTTGAGTATCGGCATACCACGCTTTCAACCTAGGCATCATTTCCATGCATCGCTGGGGGAACTTTCGAGAGAGATCGTTTTCTTCACCAGGATCGCGATCTAGACGATCGAGTTCCAGTAGCCCATTTTCGAAGCTCCCTCGCGCGGCTTGCGGGTGTTTCACCACCAACTTCCAAGGGCCATTTCGGAGCCAGTCCCTTTTTGTCTACCCGAAAAGCAAACGGGGATTGCGCCAAGAAGCTTGGCGAAGGAGGAAGATGAAATGAATTAGAGCATGAAATCTGAAACCTTTGTTAGTGACCCTGCGGGTGTGAATCCCGTCTGGTAGCGTTTGACCAACGGCCAGAAGCGAGTCTTGCGTCGTGCGAGGTAACGAGTACGGCGAAGCGTAGACAGCCAGTCCGAAAGCCATGTGATTGAGCTTCGAAAGTTTTCCACGTGAGAGCCCTTGTCGTTCCCCTCGCGGGGGCCAAGCGGTAGTTCTGAAAACGACATCTACGAATGTCATCGGTCTGGAACCAACCGTCTCACCGGAGTCGTTAGAGCATGTGCAAACGGAACATTGGGGTCGCCCAGGAACTTGGGAGATCCTGTCATCTCCACGTCAATTACCGCGACGGAGTAGCGGTCAACTAAAACTCCAGGCCGGCAAGCCTCGTATCCAACTTGCCGGAACGAATCGGGTACAGGTGTGGTATCGCGAAGCGAAGGCAACGAAGCGACGCGAGATGGACGGCAGGAAATCATAGTGTCTTGATAGTACCGTCGAGTACGGGGAACGGCGCCCAGTCGGACCCGGACGAGGGAAGTGAGACATCGAATCATGGAACCGTATTTGGGAAACACTACGAAGGCATGGTAATTCGTTTCAAGTGTCCACGAAACAGAGACGGATAGCTACGCTGGCGAAACAACCGCCGGAGATGGCTTTCACATCCTTGGCTTACTTCATGGACCTCGATTGGCTTTTTGAAGCGTATCATCAGACTCGCAAAAACGGAGCGGCGGGCGTCGACGGCATCACGGCAGCGGAATACGAACAAGACCTTGAAGGCAATCTTCAGCGGCTTCTTGAACGTGCCAAGTCGGGCAGCTATCGGGCACCACCGGTTCGGCGAGTCTTTATTCCGAAGGGAACTTCCACCACGGAAGTTCGCCCGATCGGCATTCCCACGCTGGAGGACAAGATTCTCCAACGTGCGGTCGTGATGTTGTTGGAACCGGTTTATAAACAGGACTTTCTGGACTGTTCTTACGGTTTCCGGCCCACGCGATCAGCCCATCACGCTTGGCGGTCGATCCTGAGTCAAACTCAACCGCCGTTCCGGGAACGTTTGATCTGCTGGGCTTCACCCATTACTGGGGCAAGTCGCGTCAGGGCGTGGGTCATCAAACGCAAGACCGCTGCGAGTCGTTTTAGTAGCGGAGCGATCTCTCGAGTTGCTCAGTGGTGTCGACTTCATCGGCATTTACCAATCAGCGAGCAGCAATTAAAGCTGCGTCAAAAACTTCATGGGCATTATGCGTACTACGGGATCCGCGGGAACTACGCGGCGCTGAATCGTTTCAAGTTTGAAGTTCACCGTCGTTGGCACAAGTGGCTTAATCGCCGCAACCGCCAGCGCGAACTTCTCTTGTTTCAATTCAATGCGTTGTTACGTCGTTACCCACTTACTAATCCGCGTATTGCCAATCATGCAGCGAAGCCATGATCTGAGGAACCGTATGCACAAATGCGTGCCCGTCCGGGTCTGTGGGAGCGAGGGGCTGGCAACAGCCCTTCGCCACCCAGTCGCAGCTCATTGATCGAAGCAAATGACCTGCGTCCGGTCAAGCTTTTTGATCTCGTCCAAGTCGTGTCTTAACGACACTGAACGAACGTTACCCCCCTGGCGGCTCCAAAATAAGACCGATTATTGGATACTCGTTTCGATCCGATGCCCGAATAATGGCCTTGGGCAGGTCACTTCGCGAGGTGTCAGTTTGCAGTTGCCGGGAACAGGACGCCGGAGGTTTCACTTTCCCAGGGCTTGTATTTCTCCATGCAGGCATCGAACAGCTCTGAAGCAAGGAACTCATTCAACCAACGATGCAAATTTGGACAGCGTTGGTCATCGAACCAGGCCCGGTCGGTATTCGCGAATTGGCGCACAAATGGTGCAATCGCAATGTCTGCAAAGCCTCGAGAGTCACTCAATAAGAAATCTCTCGCTTTTAGGCGCTCATCGAGTTCGGCCAAAACGCCCATAGCTGCGCTACGGTGTCCCTCGATTGATACACCGTTTTTTTCATTCTCGTAAACAAACCGGGAGCCATATTTGTATCGGTCAAGATGATGTTTGAACGGTCCATCAATTTTCGCGATGATCGCCAACATCTCGGCACGAGACGCACTTGCAATCGGCAGGAGATTGCTTGGATCATTTTGCCGCAAAGCCCACAGCATGATATCCAGACTCTCGTCGATCACAGAACCATCGGTGTCAATC
The DNA here is from genome assembly GCA_942492215.1 of Pirellulaceae bacterium. Classification (GTDB taxonomy): domain Bacteria; phylum Planctomycetota; class Planctomycetia; order Pirellulales; family Pirellulaceae; genus Mariniblastus. The sequence goes on along the minus strand of CALODY010000024.1, from coordinate 444,727 downwards.
AGAACGGGTACAGTCGCCTTCGCTGACATTTCAACCAGATGGTCGGGCTTGTTGCTTAAGACGATTTCTCGTAGCTCGCAAATTTGTCCGCTGGAATATAACGCCATTCGTGCACGCATCGCATAAGGACAGCGGCGGAAAGAATACAAAATCGGAAAGGCTTGATTAGACATGATAGTAGTTTACACATGGCCCCATATAGGAAGCGACAGGCTGGCATGACGGCAGGAATTCGCGAGGCTCCGTAGAGCGAACTCAATGCTTGCGTCTAGCTTGCATGGGGGCCGCAATAGGCGGTTCGACAGCGGCCGATCTTCGAAGGCGTACGACAGACCCAGATCTTTGAGAGATTCCGGATTAGGCGATCGGCTGCCGGCGACAAAGTAGAACATTCCGTTGGGTTGACTCACATCAAAGTATGTGAGGCTGGTGTTGCCGGATGATAGGCTGTTTCGTGAATTGGATCAAACGATCATTGAGAGGCATCAGGAAACTCGACATGGAAACCCTCGAACTCTCCGAAAGGCGCATTGATTGTTGGGTCGCGAAATTTTGCAGCGGTGGTAAAGTGCCGTTAACATGAATGCGACTTCAATTACTACGGCTGCTTCTGATGAGCCCAAGGTGATTTGATTCAGAATCGTCGAACTAAATAGCCTCAAAATTGATCCGTGATGCTAGATTCTGACCGTTACAAGAAAGCTTGCGTGTGGTTTCAGTCTTTAGTATCGCTGGACATCGAAGAACAACAGGAAAAGCTCAATCAGCTGCGGTGCAGCGACAACTCGATGGCTGAATTGGTTTCGGAATTGCTACATGCGGACGGAGCCGACATCAATGAAAGTTTCCTTGAAAATTGCGGGGATCCGGCTCGTACCCGGACGCAGCATGATCCCGGTCAGGAAATCCGTCATCCAGATTTACCGAAGAATATCGGACCGTACAAAATCGTCGATGAAATCGGCAAAGGCGGCATGGGCGTCGTCTATCGAGCCTATCATGCCAGAAGTGATCGGTTGGTCGCTCTCAAGGTGATTCGATCTGGGAGTCTCTCCAGCAAGGAGCAGGTCGAACGATTCCGCCGTGAAGCAAAAGCGGCAGCCCAGCTGCGGCATACAAATATTGTTCCTGTCTTTGATGTTGGAGAAGACGAAAGCATCGACTATTTCACGATGGCGTTAATCGAGGGTGAGGACCTGCATTCCCGGCTTCGAAATTCGACGTTGGAATCCAAACCAGCCGCCCAGTTGATGTTGAAAGTTGCCGACGCGTTAGAGCATGCCCATTCGAAAGGAATCATTCATCGGGACATCAAGCCGAGTAATGTGCTGATTGATCTCGACGGCGAACCGATGCTGACTGATTTTGGTCTCGCGAAAAATCCGGAAGTCGATGGAGCTCAAACTGGATCCGATCAGATGCTGGGTACGGTCAACTATATGGCTCCCGAGCAAATCGATGACGCGAGAAATGCTGGTCCAGCGACCGACATTTATGGTGTGGGAGCGACCCTTTATCACTGTTTGACGGGAAATGCACCAATTTCGGGCGGAAACTTGATGCACGTCTATGCGTACGACGGTGACGACTATGTCGCGAACGAAACCGACAACGATATGTGGGCATTTGGCGGATATAGCAGTGATGTCTTGATTGGCGGCGATGGCAACGATCGCCTGGATAGCTTGACAACGTATGGAGAATGGTGGGGCCTTGAGGATAGGAACGACACGGATATCCTCGTGGGCGGCGGCGGTTCAGACTTCTTTAAGAGCCGCTACGATTTCTACAAGAGTACGACCAACTACTATGTGACTATTGATGGAAAAAAGAGGAAGATTTCAAAGTCGCAATATTACGAGTACCTGCGACTCAATCGCCAGCCGTTTTACAAGCGAGGATCAACGCCACGTTACGAATTGTCGACGGGAACTGGGTATCGCTACGCGGGTGCCGAAATCGCCCAGGTTCTGGACTACGAGGAAGGCGAATTGCGGATGGCGATGCGTCTACACGATGGCTACAGATATTACAACTATTACTACTAAATACACGCCGCAGAGTTCGCTTTGGTATTGTCAGAAAACACCGGGTCGTTGGGTCCGGTGTTTTCAATTCAAGACATCGAGTGTCACAAGTCGGCGTCTTATCGCCCTGACGCGGGCTTTGTCAGAGATAACAACGCGGTTTTGGTAAATCCTGTCGTCGGTCGTTGTCGTCGGTTTGTCGGAAGGGAATTTTTTTGCCTTTCCTGCCGACGGCTTGGAAGATCGAGAAGGATTCTCTAAGTTGTCGCCGAACGTCGTTCTCAAGAATGATGGCGATTGGTGGGAAGTTTAGAAATATTTTTTGACCACTGACCCACGATGGTCAGTGGTCATTCGTATTGTCTTACTTGTTGCGTTGGTCGTCTCGATACTGTTTGCTATCCAAAGCGTAACTTTCTGCATAATCAGCTTTTGACCATCCACGCACTCCTTAGATCGAATTTTAACCGATAGAATGGGATCTTCGATCAGACAACGGGAGACTTTACCATGCGTTTCTTGCCATTTTGTTTTCTAATAGTCGCCGTTTCTCTTGGGTGTGTTGCCATCCAAACTCAGCCGAAAAACAGCGAACAAGAGGAACGCCGACCATTCACGCATTCAATCGCCACTGAAACCGACTACTACACGAATGGACCGCAACAAAGCCGTCCACCTGATGGCAAGTTCCCTGCCGGGACAAAAGTCAGCATTATTGAAGAGGCAGGCAGTTATGTTTTGGTGCGATCAGAAGTTGGCGTTAAAGCATACGTCGCTGCCGATGTTGTAAAGAAACAGGAGAATACAGCAATAGACGTGTCTGGCATTGTTGAAGGCGGCAACAAGTTTGCAATCGACCTTTATCAACAACTTCGCACAGAAGACGGCAACCTGTTCTTTTCACCGAGCAGCATCTCAATAGCCTTAGCAATGACTTACGCTGGTGCGTCTGGCGAAACGGAAGCGGAAATGGCAAAGACGCTGCATTACAAAATGCCCGATGACCAACTACATCAAGGAATGCACGCACTTCAAACGATCTGGGAAACACCAGATAACAAGAAAGGCATCCGACTAAATCTGGCAAACCGGCTATGGGGTCAGGACAGCTACGATTTTTTGCCTGAGTTCTTGGGCATAACTCGTGAAAAATATGGTGCTGAACTTGCCCGTCTCAACTTTGGTCAATCTGAGCAAGCTCGACAAACCATTAATGGTTGGATCGAAGAGCAAACTGAAAATAAGATCACCGACCTGATCCCTGAAGGAGCCATCGATTCAGATACCAGACTTGTGTTAACCAACGCCGTATATTTCCACGGTATTTGGACCGCCCCATTCAAGAAGGATCACACCAAGGAAGAGGATTTCCATTTGACCTCATCGGATAAGATCAAAGTGCCTTTGATGCATCGTCAGAATGAGTATCGATATGGTGACGTAGATAATCTTCAAATACTGGAACTTCCTTATGGCGACGGCAGTTTGTCGATGGTCATTTTGCTGCCCAAAGAAATTGATGGCTTGTCAGATCTGGAAGCCAAACTGTCGAATGAGAACTTGAATCGCTGGGTTTCAAAATTGAGCATGGGTGAAGTGAAAGTCTATTTGCCCAAATTCAAGACAACTTCTCAATTTCAATTGGGCGACACGCTCAAATCGTTGGGCATGACCACGGCATTTAATCCGAATACGGCAGATTTTTCGGGTATGACTGGCAACAGGGATCTACACATCTCAGCAGTCGTCCACAAGGCTTTTGTGGATGTTGATGAAGAGGGAACCGAAGCGGCAGCAGCCACTGGCATATTGATGAAACGTGCATCCGCCTCACCCCGTACCCGTCCGGTCTTCCGAGCAGATCACCCGTTCGTATTTTTGATACGGGATAACCGTTACGGATCGTTACTTTTTATGGGTCGAATTCAGAATCCTTTGGAGTAACCGAAATCCTCCGCCACCATGCTGGTTTCCCTCTTCCTCGCCATTATGTTTCTTAGCAGATGCAAACATTGTGATGAACATTGAGCCTTCCGATTTTGTTGATATCAAAGTCTTGGGAGACATTACCATAATCAAACTGCTTGAAGCATCGAAGTATCGGTTCGACCCAACACCGATAGATAACAAAACAAGAGAGATTGATTTGGATCTGCTTTTTGCCAAGCTTAAGGGTGAGCCATTGCCAGCTTTACCCTCCGAACAGAAACCAAGCTACCCCAATCAACCTCACAAACTTTGCGACTATTTAATTGCATTTCTTGACGACAATCAGCCCACCAAAATCGTCTTAGATTTCGCAGGACTCGACCGAATCGGTGACATACAACTATTTTCCAGCCCAATGGTCTCTTTCTACTTCAGCGCAACAAGACGCACGACTGTTTACGGAGGCCGATGGGCAATTTGCGGTCTTACGGAGTGCGGTCGTTCATTTTATGATTTCCTGTTGCATCATTGTTTTCCAAAGTTGCACGATACGCTTTCAGACGCTGTTGCAGCGTTTGCCGAAGATGAACCGCCAAAACCACCTGCAAAGCCTTGAAAGAGATTTTGGATTGTATGCTCCGGTGACTGGTGAAGCGGAAGCTCAACGAATCGAATGTATTCAATCCAGCGACGGTTCGTTTGTGCTTCTGCGTCTGTTTCCCCAAAAAAAACTATGACGAGTCGGATCGCGGAGCGATGCGGGACGGCCAATTGTCGGTGACCGCTTTGCGGTCAGATCGCGACAACTTCGGGCAAGATCATTTAGATTCGCCGGATGCAAGTGTCACGTGCGGAAGATACGCGCTACAGGGCGTACTTGAATTTCAGCACAGCCAGTGTGGTGACTGCCATCAACAAACCCAGGGGAATTCCGCAACGCAAATAGTCCGTCGGACGGTATCCTCCCGGTCCCATGACCATCAAATTGGTCTGATAGCCGATCGGCGTGATAAATGACAACGATGCTGCAATGGTAACGGCCAGAATAAAAGGACGCGCGTCGATGCCGACAGCAGCTGCAATTGAAATGGCAGTCGGGATCATGATCGCAGCGACAGCAGTATTGGAAATCATCTCGGTCAACAGCATGGTCACGAAATAGACGACAGCCAGTGCCAGGAATGGATGGTCGGCGAAGACCGTGCAAAGACTTGCGAGTTTGGTCGCGGCACCACTGGTGCTCATGGCCTCGCCCAGCCCAAGTGCGAATGCGATGGTGAGCAACATCTGGATTTCAATTGAATTTCGAGCATCAGAAAAGGTGATACACCGGCAGCCGACCATAGCGACCAGTGCCGAAAATGCTGCCAGCGGTGGACTGGCCCAGGTGTTTCCACCGCCCAGCAAAGCCCCTGCTGCCAGCCAGATCACCAGTCCTGCAAAAATGCCGGCTGCCAAAATCGACTTTCTTGATGTGGGCGGTTTGTCGATCGAAAGATCAATCACCATCAGAAAGTCGCGGGTCGTGCGCAAACTTTCGGCAAAACGATTCTTGGATTGAATCAGAAGCGTATCGCCTGGAACCAATATGATGTCGCCGATCTTGCCCTTGATTCGCTCGCCACTGCGGTGAATTGCAATGACCGCAGCAGAATACAACCGGCGAAAATCGGCACCGCGCAAGGTCCGTCCGATCAACGGCGATGAACCTGACAACACCACTTCCGTCAGTCGCTTTTTCTGATTGGCCACCCGATCAAATTCGTATTCGACTTCATCACTCAATTCCAGCCCGTCAATCCCGGTGACTTCGTTGATGGTTTCAATGTCGCCCGTGAACAGCAAACGATCACCCGCAAGAATTTTTTCCCGCGGTGAAACCGGGGTAATGACTTCGTCCCCTCGATCAATTTCAATCAGAAACAGTCCTTTCAAGTGTCGCAATCCGGCAGCTTCAATTTCTTTGCCTACCAAATCACAATGTTCACGGACCAACACTTCAGCCAGATACTCGCGACGGTCTTCATCAAGCTGATCCTTGATTTCCCGACGATCCGGAAGCAATCTCGTTCCGATAGAAAACATGAACACCGCGCCCACCAGCGCGCACGGCAGACCGATTGATGTCAGTTCAAAGAACCCCAACGGCAAGATGTTCGGGTCCGTCTTTGCGATCTGAGTCAACTGGGCCTGAACAACCAGAGTCGTGCTGGTACCAATCAACGTGCATACGCCACCCAAAATCGAGAGGTAGCTGACGGGGATCAGCAATTTTGAGGGTGCGACTTTGTGCCGATGGCACCAATCCAGCACAATCGGGATGAACATTGCCACCAGTGCCGTGTTCAAAAGAAATGGTGACGCCCCCAGCAGAGCCGCACCAATCCGCCGTACCGCCGAGCGTTCCGACGTAACGTTGCCCAGGAGTCTTGTCCCAAGCCAATGGATGACACCACATTTTTTTAGCCCTGCGGTCAGGCAAAGAATTACCCCTATGGTCAATACTGCTGGATTCGAAAACCCAGCGAATGCCTCGGCCGGGCTGATGGCTCCGCCCAAAGTGACGATCACCAATCCAATCAAAAACAGCAGATCCAGTGGGATCCGCCGTGAAATAACTAGTGTCGTGAATATTCCGCAGGTCGTGAAAATCACGAGCCAGGGATGGAGGTTGTCCGCAATCAATTCGCCCACCTTGGGACTCAGGGGTAATCGAGATGTTATACGTGGTTTTGATTCTTAGAAGAATAGGATAATCTTTGGCGATGAATCAGAATCAAATTCGGAGATCCATTGCTCCCTGCGCTTTGCAGACCGCCGCATGGTATTGGATTGTGAAATTTGTTGCGATGCTTTTATTAACTGGTATTGGTTGGGCGATTCTACAGAGCATGTTCAAGAATTGAGGTCACGCGACCAACAGTTAATCGACAATGCCATCGACTTGTCCAACGATAGGAGATTATCCTTGATTCCGAGCCAACAAATTGTTCCCGGCATATCCCTTTCTCCATCGGGTCAAGCCACCGTCGATCCAGCACTGACAAGTGTGCTGATCGACATCGCCATCAAGATTGACGACACTTCGAGATTTCCAGTTGACGTCGAGCATGTATTGGCGGCAATCGTTTTGGCCGCTCAAAATGGAGATCTTGACCCTGCCACGGTTTTATCTTCCGACGATGAACCGCTGGTATCTGTCTTGGCTCAGCATGTCGAAACTGTATTCAAGAAATTTGGCGGCAAGGTTGGTGCCGACGATTGATTGATTGATGTTGGCGACGGAATAGTGAGATTCAGATACGTCCGACCAAAAATCCACTTCCGACTAACCGACACGTAGGGTGGGCATCATCGCCCACCTCTTGATGCGCAATTGGGAAATGATTGGTGGGCGATGCCCACCCTGCATCACTTCGACCAGGTCGTTTTTCGAATTAGCAGTGGCTTCCTGCTTTTGTACTCGACTTAGAACGCTGAAACTATGCTCCCGTGAACGATGGTGTCCATGAACGTGAGCGAGGATGCGTGGTCGCCACGCGCTGATTCGGCCCGGTATTCGTTACCTTCTCCGACTGCCGCGGATTGCTCGCAGGGCAAATCGTTGACCTCCGCAATCAGCTTTTCGACATCTTCCGCCGACGCGGATTGTTCGGCCGCATCGGTTTCCAGTGCGTCAAACACGACTCCGGAAAGCAAGCGATCCCAGACTTGTTGGCAAGTGGTTGGTTTATCGAACACATCGATCAGTACCACCTTCTTGCCAATCGCGACGGCGGCCCCGACGGCGCCATCGACGTAGGCCAGTTTTTCCCGGAACGAATCAATCCGTTCCTGGTATTTGTCAAATGCATCGGACATCGCCGCCGAGTCGGAAGTGACGCCATGTGCCGCATGAAGACAGTCGACTTCTCTCCAGACTTCGCTTTGGTCGGAGCAGTGTGACCGTTTTTCCCTGGCAGACTTGCTGACCGAGGATTTTAACGCACGGCGCAATTTTGAGGGTGAATGCGAGCCGCTGTGTGCGAAGAACCGGGATCGGTAGCGCCAACGGCCGGCTTCGACGCAGGAAACCGGGATCACCAAATTGGAGTTCGCCGCGACCAGCAACGACGTGTTCAAAATCCGGTTTTGCTTGGCACCGACAAGTTCTTCTCCTTCCAGGAACAGGACTCGCAGGTCACCTTTGTTCTCGACTCGCAGGTTGGACACCGAACCGCTTTCATCGACTTCTTCGACCAGCAGCGATTGATCTGCCAGCGCCTCATCCGCCAGGCGGTAATCGACTTCACTTCGTTTGTTGGTGAACAATGGAAACACAGAGAGGGCTTCATGTTGGACAGGATCGCCGACGCGCAGACTGGGTAACGGTAAAAACATAAAAAAACTCCTTGAAAACCGGGTAGAGAATCGAGAAAGCCAACACCCTTTCAGTTGGCCTTCCGGGGCCGACCATGGCAGCAACAACTCGACGCAACGAACGCTTGGTAGCGCCACGTACGTCGACTTGAGTCTTTGAAATGCTTTCTGAACGAGACACAAAGCAACTGGAAAAGACACGATGCGAGGCAAAGCGTCCCTTGATTTCTAAAGACACCTGGGCGAAGAAATGGTTCGCCGCCCACCAATTGTCACGAGCGCTGATTGAGGACCGTCATCCCCATCCTCAACGATCAAAACACGGGGATGACGATCGGGTCAAACAGCTGGTCATGGGGTGGTAACGACGGGCAGCGGCGGTTTCCCAATTGCTGCCGTAATCCGCCCGACAACATTCGTACTTCGTATTTCGCGGCCCCGTATTCTTCGGATGCCACGAATCTCTTGGCGTTGTTGATCCTGAGCACCGCCAATCCGTAATCCGCCGTACCAAGCAACAGGCAGTCCAATAGTTGGCGGATTTCTTCGAGGCCGTCCAACATGATATTGGCATCGGTCGAATTCAAAAACAAATTGTTGAGAGCCCGAACCGTATCCTTGGCGATTCGGTCCAGTTCTGAATTAACACGTTTCTTGTCGAACACTTAACGCTCCTTGGGGAAAGAAATTGGCAAAGTTTTGGGGCGACATGATTGCCACCTGCCTTCCTACTCGCAGCCTGCCTGGCGGGTCCGCCAAAAATTTTCCAACTTTTTTGACAGTGATTCACGTACGAATAGAATCACAAGAGGAAATCGAGAAATGGCGACGGAAATGAATAACGATCAATCTCAAAACGCGCATTCGCACAACGGGCATTCGGTCTCGCAATACATTGACGGGTTGAAGGTCGGCGACGAATTGGCGACTCAGAAAATCTGGGAACGCTTCCTGGATCGGTTGATTCGTTTAGCCGACAAGAAGCTCAAATCAAAACGCCAGCCGGTCGACGAAGAAGACGTTGTGCAGGTGGCATTCGCACAATTCTTTCAGCAAGTTCAAGAGGGTCGTTTCTCGAAAATCAACGACCGAAATGACCTCTGGCAGATCCTGGCGATGCTGGTGGATCGCCGAGCCAAAGATCAGGACAGGCGACAGAGGACTGAAAAAGCGGGCAATGGCCAGGTCCGAAACGAGTCGATCTTTATGGAGAAAAGTGACTTGGACGGAATCGCTGGGATGCCGGAAATGGTTCCCACACCTGAACTGGCGGTCGAGATGATGGAAGTTTTTCGGAGCCGCCTCGCTGATCTGAACGATGAAAAGTACGAGCAAATTGCGTTGCTCAAAATGCAAGGTTACTCGAATACCGAGATCGCTCAACAATTGAAATCCAGCACACGAACGATTGAACGTCGTCTTGAAAAAATTCGAGAGATATGGAGTTCTCGAATGAATGAGGGAAGTGAATAACGCGTGAGTCCGTAAAGGAATGAGCTTGAACCAGGAATCAAATAACAAGTTTACCCAAGCCGACCGTGCCAAGGATTGCATCTGCGATCAATTTGAACAGGCTTGGTACCAGAATCCGGGCTATCGGGTCGAAGACCATTTGCGGTTTATTCCGTCGATCGCCCACCGGTACGGAGTGGATGGCGAAAAGCCCAAATTCAAAATCGCTGTCGTGAGTGAACTGATTCGCATTGAAATCAGTTTGCGTCGAGACGCCAATCAGAGTGTGTATCAGTTTGAATACGAGCGTCGATTTCCAGAACTTGAGTCTTTGATTCAAGAAGAATTTGGTGAATCCGATCGCCGAGACATCGTTGCCACGGTGACCTACACGACCGGAATGAAGGCCAAAGATCTGGCGCGGGCGAAAGTTCAACCGGACAATCGCGTGGAACATGTCCCCCAGGAGCTGGGGCGGTTCAAGAAGATTGTCAAGATTGGCTCCGGCGGCTTTGGTGTGGTCTGCCGAGCAGTCGATAGTCAAAAAAATCAAGAAGTCGCCCTGAAATTCCCTCGAAAAAACGTGCTGGAGAACAAGTCGAAACTCGATCTGTTTCTCACCGAGGCGGATCGAGTGACGAAGCTCGATCATCCGGGAATTGTCAAAACCTACGCCATCGAACATTATGACGGTTTTCCCGTTATTGTGATGCAGCTTGTCAGCGGAAGCGATTTGAAGGCGACCATCCATGACAAACGAAAGCATCAACAGATCGCCGAGTTGATCGCGTCGATTGCTGATGCGCTGGCCTATGCCCACTTGCAGGGCATCGTCCACCGGGATTTGAAACCGGCCAACATATTGTTGGATGAAATGGGGCGACCCCTGATTGCTGATTTCGGGTTGGCGATCGACGAGGAATTCCGATTTTGTGCGCCGGATCAGGTTTGCGGTACGGCACCTTACATGTCACCTCAAATGGCTGCCGGCCTGACCAAGTATCTCGATGGTCGTGCCGACATCTGGGGCTTGGGGGTTATTTTTTATGAACTGCTTAGCGGCATACGACCGTTCCGGGGTTTGACAGTTCCGGAAATTCTGCCCGAGATTCAAACAAATGATCCAGCTGCGCCTCGCTCGCGCGACAAGAGCATTCCCAGGGAACTGCAGAGGATTTGCCTGAAATGCTTGGAGAAGAAGAAGCGGAATCGATACCTGTCCGCCGACGAGCTGGCGGATGACCTGCGATTTTGGATTCGGCACGGAGAAAAGAAATCCAGCACAGAAGCTGTTTTCGTGCCCAAAGGGCTGCGATCCTACGATGCGGCGGACTCAGCGTTCTTCCTGGATTTGCTGCCCGGTCCCCGCGATCGCGACAATATTCCCGCCAGTATCCGATTCTGGACTTCACGGATCAACGAACCGGTCGCTGAAGAAAACCGGATTCCGTACGCGGTTTATGGTCCGAGCGGTAGCGGGAAATCCTCTTTTGTCAAAGCCGGATTGTTGCCACAGCTTCAACCGGATCTCTGCACGATTTACGTCGAATCGACGCACGCCGACACGGAAGTACGACTGCTCAAAAGACTACGCAGCAGTTTTAATGAAATTCCCAACGACATTGAACTGGCCGAAATTTTTCGCGGACTGAGTTTGGGCCAATGGCAATCGGCTGGCAAGAAAATCCTGATTGTCCTGGACCAGTTCGAACAGCGATTGAGTCTAGGCGACGACTACGACCAGTCGCAACTCGCCAAAGCACTTCGGCATTGCGACGGCGAGCGAATTCAGTGTTTGGTGCTGATTCGCGATGGCTTTTATTTGTCACTCACGAGATTTTTCGACGCGTGCTGGAATTGGATATCGGGCGAAACTCGCAAGCGATTGATCCATTTGATCGGGATCACGCGAAAAAGGTCTTGGCCAAACTCGGTCGCGCGTAATGCAACCGTCTTCCGGACGAGCCCTGCCAAGCTGAGCGACGTCCAAAACGCCTTTTGGAGGTGGCGGTCGAACAATTGTCCATTGGGAATTACGTGATTTGTGTGCGGCTAACATTGTTTGCGGAGTATGTTCAAGTCGCGTCCCTGGACACCGAAAGAACTCAAGTCGGTCGGTGGTGCATTCGGAGTGGGTGAGACTTTTCTGGAAGAGACGTTTGAAAGAAAGTTCTTCGAAGCGATATCAACTCCAAAAAGAATCGGTGCAGGCATTCCTGGGGGCCTTGCTTCCTGATTCTGGCGTTGACATTCGTGGTGCCATGCAACCGGTATCGACGTTGATCTCGGCGACCAAACTGGAAAACCGACCCGAAGCGTTCAAAGAACTGATCATCACACTTGATCAGGAATTGCGGTTGATCACCGGCACGGATCCGGATGCCGAATCAGAAGAAGCATTGCCGGAACAAACATCGGGCGGGCAGTTCTATCAGTTGACTCACGATTATCTTGTCCCATCGATTCGGGATTGGTTGACCAGCGATTTGGTCAAAACGCGGACGGGCAGGGCAAAACTGCGATTAAAGGATCTGGCCTCCCTGTTGTTCCTGGGCGGAAGCCCGAGATTCTACCCACGAATTTCGAGTGGTTCCTGTGGCAATTTTACTTGCGGAATCAGACATTGGCGGCAAAGGAACGGTCCGTCATGAAAGCCGCAAAACGACGGTTTTTGCAGTCCTTTGCGACCGTTGCTTCAATCCTGATTGTGTCGGTAGCGATCGTTTCTTATCTCTTCATCAGCTTCCGAAGAAACACAGTGGCGGATGGCATGGTCCAAGATTTATTGGGTCTGCAATTTGATGAAACACCCGGGACCGTGGAGGGATTGATTGCCTACAAAAACCGTGTCGTGCCCCAAATGCAACAGATTCTCCAGTCGTCGGACCAAATGACGGGAGATCACCGTCGGGCGATGCTGGGATTACTTCCGTTTGAGCCAGAACATGCAAAACCAATCGTTGAAAACCTAATTCAGCCGGATTGTGGCCCGGAAGAATTCGAGGCTTCATTGGCGATTCTTCGGGAATATGATGGCAGCAAAAATTATGGTGATTGGGTACGGTCTCGTATCGAAACCGGAAGCATCGACCCTCGCTCCCGATTTCGTGCGTTCATGTGCACTAATCGGAGATCCAGGGTCAAGTATTGCTTGGTCCGAGAATGCAAAATTCATTGCAACTGCTCTGAACAACGAACCTCAAACGACGATTGATCGTTGGATCGGTTTGCTCCAACCAATTGGCCGATCGGAACTTGCCCCAACATTTACCAAGCTGTTGTCGGAGACCAATGATTCACGAACGGCAAATACGATGGCACGAGCGGTCCTCGCATTCGATTCTTCCGATGAACAGTTGAAGAAACTGATTGCAATCATTCGCAAGTCCAACGTTTCGCAGTTTAACGCGATCATTGAGACGGTCGAGGAAGGACCTTTCGGGCAACGGTTCAGGGAACAGTTGTCTGTCGACTTGAACCAAATTCGAAACTTGGAAGACCAGGAAGCGGTCGATCATATTGGAATTGCCAACTTTGCGTTGGCACTGTTTCGGCTTGGGCAGACAACACCGTTCGTTGAGATCGCTTCGACAGGAAATTTGAAAGACCACGCTGCCATTGTCGGTCTTAGCGCGGGCAGGACTCGCCCCTTTGACTTGCGAAGAGTCTACGAATCTTCAAAAGTTGCTGAAGCGGGCACTAAAAACGTGTCCTTCAGGAGAACGATTCTGCAAATGCTATCGACAAATGCTGAAACCATCTACCAATCCAGAAATGCGTCAATGGTTTGATAGCACGGCTCGGTACCACTAGGCTAACGATACGGATGCCGGTTGTTTTTCCACTGCTGAGTTGGTCTTGAAACGTTTGGGCACGGACAGGGAAACCATTGCAGGTCTGATTGAAAACCACGCAGAACGGAGTGGGGGAATGATGGAATTTTTGGGTAATGTGTTTATCAATCCGAAGAGTCAGACGTTCACGGTTTTCGAGACCATTCGCGACGATGGTCAAAAGAAGCTTTCGCGATCGACTACCAAAGAAGTAACCAACGGTCAAATTTTGGAATACATTTCTTACTTAGAAAAGGCCAACGAGCGTCAGATCACGGTGGCTCCGAATTGGCCATTTTTGACACAGGATGTAGTCTTGGCCGCCGTTTTTCGCAACTGGGCCGCTAAGCAAGAGCGTCGCCTCGCATCCGCGCTTAGATCAACCATGCTTGCCAACTTCCTTTTCGTTTACGGTTTTTTGCAATTGGCGTTCCAACCAGGAAGGCAGAGAATTGTGTTATCCGCCTTAAAAATGGTTTTAAACGGCCTGTCTAAATCACCAGCACAAAACGACGACGAAAACCCAGGGTATCGGATTTCTACAATCGAAGAATGGAAACGATCTTGCGATACAAACAATGTGATCAGAAGTCTCGCGGGAGGTTTGGAGTTTATCGCGACTGAATATGCGTGGTCGATGGAAAACGCAATATCCAAACCAAGAGAAGTTGCCAGTCTCTTGCCCGATCAAGAATGGCATGTTCGACTCTTTCGGCAACGTATTTGAAATATGCCAAGTATCAACGCCCACCAAGTTAGATTTCCAGGTTAAAGGATTCGACGCGCGGTCTACCAACACAAACTATTGGCAAACTAGCACAAAGACATATTCATATTATCCAAAGTCACCTGAAATATATCTTAAGGGATTTCGAACAGTAATCGAGTTGCGTTGATTCTCAATTCAACGAAAGACTCGTTTGAACGTTAAATTGAAATAACCATGTCTTATCGTGTGCTCATCTTCGTTTCGGCCGGCATTGACATTGTAGTCTGTTTCGCTGCTTTCCCGGTCATTATCCGTACTCTCGTCGTAATTCTGGCGAGGGGTTCTAGCTCTTTCTTCGATTTCAGGTGGCGAATTCGGATCGTAGGCAAGATAAATCAACCATTTCGTTGCGCCAGCGCCCGGAGTCTCGGTTGAGGTTAGTCGAATCTTAATTTTTGGGTAACGTTCACCCTCTCTGTTCTTTGGTACGACAAACTTAGTGCAATGAGTTGGAGAATTGTCATTGGTTCCGCAAGTAAAAAGCAACTCCCCGCGACCCGACACCATAGTTGACCGCTCACGGGATATCTGTTGGCATGGTACTGAAATTACCGGATCTTGTTGAGTCTCCCCAGAACCACTTTTACCATCAGAGTTTCCTGGAGACTCATTTTCATCCATAGGCATTGGATTTTCTGGAAGCGGCACTATGCAATAGCAAGTATCTGGATTTCGACAATATAGCGTAACTCGTAACTTTGAGTTTCTTCGTCCCATACCACTAAACAGCTGGAACCAATACAGCGGGGAGGTCTGCCGAGATGGTGGACAGGGTTGAGTGAAGCAAGGCAACGGGCAACATTGGGGTGGGCAACACGGCTGAGGACAGCACTGCTGCGGATAGCACGGGGCACACCGCTTTTGAAACAGCTGGGCCGAGGTTTCCTTGGATTCCAAACCTGCCAGCATCAATGCCATGGCAATCAAAACAACAAACAAGTGACGCGATTTCATTGGTGTTCCTTTCGAAAATTTTCTTGGTGACCGTCAGATCAGACTCGGATTTCTTCCAGGCAACTATGTTTCCAGTCTGTTATTCGTCGGATTGTAGCAAGACCCGCCACCTCCTAAAAGTTTTTCGGAATTGTCTTCTCGACAACACTTCCCCAACCGCGGCCACGATTGAAGAACCGTCGAATTAGCGAACGAATATTTGTTAACAAGCGGTTTCGTCTACATCGCGCCAACCATGGTAGCCGTCACCAAACGTGGCCACGACTGAGAAATTCGCGTGACCGTGCGTGGCGGAATAGAAATCGGAGGCCTTAATCTTTACCATTTGACCAACCGGATGAGGCCAGACGCTCCCTCAAAAAATAAGAATTCCTCCTGTCGAGGAATTGCGCTTTCGATGATAATCAGCTGGGTATCCGTCATGGCACCGCATGTCAAAACAATATTCGAACTTTGCGCCTCGCGAAATGCCGACGGTTGAATGATTGATGTTGAACAGGGATTAGAGAGAAAAGACATGTCCGACCAAGCCCTGAGCAGATTACCCTGCCAACCCGGTTCAAGGCGCCTCAGCATACAATGACCATGAATCTGTCTCCCCGTTTATCTCCGGGGACAACGGGCGAGGAAAGATCGCACGCGACCCTGACATCACGTGGAGTATCTACAACTCTGACACCGTGATAGGGATAATCTCGCTCGCATCCTGATCATCTTACGCCGTTTTTCCCAGCAGGAGAGAGGCCTGGGGGCGATCTAGATCTAACTCACATGGAATGAAATCGGAGGGTGCGCTCACTCCTTGAGGGTCGAGATGCGAGGGGAGGGTTGGTCGCTGGGCCGCACACCCGTCTCTAGACCCCTATGCGTCTAGGCGTCAGGCCGACGGGCTTACGTTGGGGTGGTGGTTTGGCTATCGTAACACAACGTGCCACCTGGGCCAATTGGTCTTTCTCCTTGCTCTGTGAGAGTGTGGGGAGAGAGATTCTTTGTCGCTTGTTATCACTCCACTCGCGAAAGTGCGCCCCTGTTGGGGACTCTCCGATAGGGGTTCCCCGCGGCACGAGTAGGATATTCGTGTATACTCGGCGCTCAGTGACGAGGCGGTGATGAGGTGGCCAACACAGCGGCGAAAACAGCGACGCCAGGAGAGCCCTGATCTACATTCACTCGGTGACAGTTACTCACTAGTCCACCCTAAAGGTTCCTGGCCCGTTGGTTGTTGGGTTGTTGGAGGCAAATACCAGCGAGATTCAAACGCCACGTCGAACAATCCTAGTACTACAGTCGCACTTTCGCAGAAATGCCGGATTTTGTATATGTCATTCAAAAGGAGATTTGAATGGCAAGGAAGCCTACCCCGCAGGAAGTAGAGCGTTGGTTTAAAGAACTTGGCAGAGTCTCCGAACAATTGAGCGATCGCTTTGTTCGACCTGAAACCAAAGTTCGTTGTGAAATCTATCTGGAGTGCTTGCTGGCACAAGTTGATCGAAAGAATGGCTGGCAACTGGCGGAATACGCTGGTGATGCTTCCCCCAAGAACATTCAGCACTTTATTGGCCGCGCCAAATGGGACGCTGACCAGGTACGTGACGATCTGCACAGCTATGTCACGAAACAGCTTGGAGATCCCGACGGCGTGTTGATCGTCGACGAGACTGGTTTCTTGAAGAAAGGAACCAAGTCAGCAGGCGTTGCCAGGCAGTATTCTGGAACGGCTGGCCGAATTGAAAACAGCCAGGTCGGTGTCTTCATGGCCTACCGGTCCCGGAATGGGCATACTCTGTTTGATCGCGAACTTTACCTTCCCAAAGTGTGGACTGAAGATCCGTCGCGTTGCCAGGAAGCAAGGATCCCTGACGAAGTTGCGTTCGCAACCAAACCTGAATTGGCGCGAAGAATGTTGCAGCGGGCATTCGACAGCGGCGTTCCAGCGAGTTGGGTTGTTGCCGACGAAGTCTACGGAAGTGACTCAAAACTCCGGCGATTATTGGAGAAACAGAAGATCGGCTACGTGGTCACCGTTGCTTGCAATCAACACTTGTTCCTTGATGGCGTGAGGGATCGTGTCGACGCACATGTCCAGAATCTGCCGAGCAATACCTGGAAAAAACTGAGTTGTGGCCACGGTACCAAAGGCAAGCGTTACTACGATTGGGCCTATCGGAAACTTGGTTCGCGATCGGAAGCAGGAATGCAGGCTGGGCTATTGGTGCGACGGTCGCTAACGGATCCGGATGATCTCGCTTACTTCCTCACGTCTTCGCCAACGGGAACGACAACGCAGAAACTGGTCACAGTCGCCGGTAGCCGCTGGGCCATCGAAGAATGCTTTGAACAGGCAAAACAGGAAACGGGGCTAGACGAGTACGAAGTGCGAAGTTGGCACGCCTGGTACCGCCACATCACCTTGTCAATGTTCGCGCACGCGATGCTCGTTGCCATCCGCCGCAAAGCCAATCGGCCAACCAAAAAAAGGAAAACCATTGCGAACTAATTCCGTTCACCGTCCCAGAGGTTCGTCGACTGATCATCCAGATCGCCCTCGACAGACAGCGTCCGCCCGCGAAAGTCATCCTGTTCTCAAACTGGCGAAGAATGCATCAAGCCAAAGCAATGAAATGCCATTACAATAAACGAAAACACAAAATGCGACTTTCTAGTACTTCTCAAAACGGCCCCCAACAACGCCAGCCCCCAACACCCCCACACTTCCCATAGCCAACCAAACCTCACGCATCCGCCCCCGACGGCGTAGACCATGTTCCACCCCCATCTCCCTCACCGCCAAAATCCCACCACCAAATCCAACCATACTCCACACTCCACCCCGACCCCTAGCCACCTATCGCCGCACCCCAAAACCAACAGTGGGTACTACGATGCTAATTCACTTTCGTAAACCACCAGCGCTCCCGGTGCGTACCACCCCCCGTTTTAAGTACCCGCCAGGGATGTTAAGCCTCTTATCCCTGTGATAACGGCGCTTCCCTTGCTCCGCGTCGGGTTCACTATGCGGTCGCGTTACGAAGTCCCTTCCTCACGCCCGACCGCCGGAGGTAATTCCAGATTTCAGTTGTGTCGGTGGTAATTGATTTCAATTGTCTCGCGCTTCACAACGTCGTGCCTCGGGCTGAAGGGTCGGTCCGCTCTTGAATTGCCCGCTGCGGCTGCGTCACGCAATTTCTGAGCCAATGGGTCACCGTTCGCGAGCGGCTTTTTCCATCGCATCCAGCGCATCGCCATAGAACAGGTTCCAGCCGGCTCGCTGCTCAGCCAGCTCATCGGCCAGAGCCTGCGGCGTCTCGGTCAACTGCCCGATCAACGGGTCCAGACGGTCGGCAGCCATCTCCATCAGGTCCAGCGCCTCGGCACGAGCTTCCTCATCACCAGCCGCCAGCAGCTCGCCAACTCGCAGTGCCAATCGCAGTGCCACCAGTGTCGTGGGGATGTGCGAGGCAAAACAGCCGGTGAACGGATCGATCGTCTGTTTGATTTGATCATCCGGCCAGGGGAGTGTTCTGACGTAATGAGAAAAATAGAGTGTTCGTACCAAGTCGCCGACGAACCGGCCTACCTTCGCCGCCTCGATCGCCAGAGAGGCAAAGGCTTCCTTGTCGTGACGCATGATCAGGCCGGCAGAATGTGCGTAGCGCAAGGTCGGCGAACCGGCGAATAGCACCGACAAGAGGTAGGCCTGATCTTCCGCACGGCCGATGAAGGTTGGTGTGAACGGCCGATGCCGGCGCAAAGCATCCACCAGGATCCCGTTGGTGCCGCCCGTGACATGAATGCGATGGAGACAGGTGTTCCGCCCGTCCGGATTGCCAGCGGTGCCCGTGTACCGGGTCATCATCTCGGCTTCCGTTGAAAGTGCCATCGGCAAACGGTTGAAGAACGACACCGCCTCCCCGACAGGTATCCTGGCAGGTCGCGTGACGTCGGGCGTGAACAAGCCGCGGGCAATGTCCTTTTCATTCACCAAAGCCCCGGCCAGCATTCCCAGTTCGACGGTGCGGCCATCGGCATCTCGGCCGCGGGCTCCCCACAGCGGCGATTGGAAGTGTTCAAAGGCACTGCCGCCGCCTTCGGCTACCAGTTGCTCCTGCGGGAACACCTGATCCAGGTCAATCTTGAACGTGGCCCGGACGCGCTGATCCACCAACACGTGCCAGAGGGCGGACACGGCCTTGAGAAAGCTGTAATGGCGACCATACTCGCCATCGACCCCAAAAACTCGGCGCAGCGGCTCGATGTCATGTCCGGGAAGGTACTGCGCAACGGCCGGAGCCAGAACTTCGTCAATCAGCCGGTCGGTGGCCGCTTCGGAAAAAACATAGACATCAAGATGCGGCATGTCGGGCGCCGCCGCGAACGCTTCCTGAAGATAATCCCGAGCGACCGTTTTCAAGCCGGTGTGTGTGACCGAAACCGAGAGCGCACAAGCCATGCGCGCATCGGCCGCAGCGTGCCCCATGGCCTTCTCAAACGCGATCGCCTCATTCAGGCCGCGGAGGCCGTAGATGATCTCATTCGCTTCGGTTTCAATATCCAAAGGAATGGGATGGTCGAACCAGTACTTTTGTTCTTCCTCAGCGATGGTCTTGATCTGATCGCGCAGCGCTGGTGAGAAGGGAAGATCATCGATCGCCGAGAGGTCTGATGGCAGTGTCAGCAGAATGTTGGAGGTGAACAACATCTCCGTGATCGGATCAGCGATGGGTTGCGGGTTGAGTTGATCGACACGAACCGTGCGCTGGGCTCTCAGAGTGCGAACCGTTCGATCTGGATCATCCAAACACGTCGCCCCCTCCGGAAAGAGGAAGCCCCACACGGCCTTTTGCGCCGTCCCGTCCCAAGGCGATTCGGTTTGTGCTCCGCCCAGTCGGCCGCCTCCTGCCGTTTGCGGGCCACGTCGTCGTGTTGGTCGGCCAGTTCCTGCTGTTCGGCGAGCACCCACTGACTGAGCCGCAGCAGGAATCCTGCCAGCGAGCACCCCTGGGCCGCCTGGTTCTCGAGTACCGTCGTGGCCGTTGCGGCTTCCGCCCCTCCGCACAAACTCAGCAGGAACGCCCCATTGGCTCTCGCCAGTCTGGCTGCGTCATCGTCCCCGGGTGTTCCGGAAAATAGCGGAGCGTCGATTCCGCTGAGCGATTGGGCACCGCCGACACCGACGAGTCGGCGGACCAATTTTTGAAAATCGTGTGACATGTTCCGTATTGTAACTGTGCCAGGAAGAGCTCCCAACGGGGCGTGAGCGAGGGATTCGCACTGCGTTCCCTCGCTCACACGCGTCGGATTGCGATTTTCGACACCTACGGCGCCTTCCTGTTACGGCCGGCTCTGCCAGCGGTTGTTGATTCTGGATCTGTTCCGGAGGCGGAACTGGGAAGAATATACGGTCCCTCGGCAAAGTCGATGGTTCGTCCCTCAAGGCATCCCATCCTGCTAAAATTTGGATTGACGACAAACGGGCCAGAGAGACGATTGAGGGCGCATTGAAAGCGCCCGGATAAACCAGTTCTCAATTAGGAAACAAAGCGTCGTTCGCAGCAGATCTAGAGGATCACGGATCAGTGGAGAGATATGGTACGTTTTCGCAAATGATCACACCTAAGTTCTTGGTTTCCGAGGAGGACGGGAAATGGCAATTGCGTGCCAGTAATCGACGCGTCTTTTCTCTGTTCTGTATGATGCTCTTTGGTGGATTACTGATGATCGCGGGTGGCATTTTGATCGACAAAAGCCTGGCCGCAAAATCGGTGTCGTTTTGGTTCAATCGGGTGTTCACGGCCGCAGGGTGCGCGATGGCCATTTTACTCTGGGGCCTTGGCGCCTGGATTGGGTGTACCCGCAAAGTACCTTTAACGATTGATCTCCGGGAAAAATCGCTCCATATTGGCGGCAAGCAAATCGCCGGAGCTGGCGACGTGGAATCGATTTTGGTTCGTCGTCCGTCAAGTCTGGCAGAGGATGAGGATCGATACTCGATTGCCTTTCGATTGACCGATGGGCGGCTGGTGGAATTGCCTTTGCCAGCTTTCGCCTGGATCGGCGATGAGTCGCATACAACCGAGTTGGCAGAGCAGATGGCAGCAAAACTGCAGGTACCCGTATTGCTCGATTTTTAGGTGGTTGAAGACGGCAGGACGACGTGAACTAAATCGACAGATTCGCGTCAAACTTTTTGCGATGCAAATTTTATTGAATCGACATGGCTCGAGGAGCGTTCGATGGCTGACAACGATCCCAATCCCTACCTGTCGCCCGCAACGGAACGCCAAACAGTTACCAACCAACGTCCCATCTCGTCACGCGCGAGATCACTATTGGCGTATACCATCATGGTACACTTACTGATCCAATGGCTCGGCTCCACCTACTATTTGACGGAAATGCAATTCGACGCGTCCATGGGGGGTGGGAATTCGAGTCCATCGATTTGGGGGGCGTCCCGTGAATTTCAACAGCAACACCCGTTTTGGCCAATCGGCGTGTCGTTTGCCGTCGGCCTTGTCCGCGCAAGCCTGGCAAAATAGTTGTGTCAGCCGCGAGGCAGCAGCTCCAAACCGTTTGATCGAAGTTGACGTTTCCCTAGAAGGAACCGCCGATTGATGCTCTAGCCCAAGAAGAGTTAACGACGATTATGAATCGAAACCGGG
Organism: Pirellulaceae bacterium; assembly: GCA_942492215.1. Classification (GTDB taxonomy): domain Bacteria; phylum Planctomycetota; class Planctomycetia; order Pirellulales; family Pirellulaceae; genus Mariniblastus. The sequence goes on along the minus strand of CALODY010000024.1, from coordinate 422,742 downwards.
AAACTGAAGAACAGAAACCGAAGAACGAGACGCCTGGCGTCATCATGTACATCGAAGAAAAGCCAGGACTCGCCGGGCATGCGAGAATCGGACGGGTGACCTTCTCGGCGACTCGAAAGACGATTTATTATGCCGGACGCAAACTGCAATCCTTAAAAGGATCGGGCTACAAGGCCAACTATTTCAACGTCGATACTGGGCTTGAGTACTGGATATCGAATTGCAAACAGGATGGCAACGACACACTGTATCCCGGAATCATCGAGATTGACGAAGACGCGCGCGAAGAATACTGGAAGACGATTCGCCAATTACCCCAAAATGTTCACTTGACTAAATTTCGGTCCGAAGGGAAATACGCGAAACGACGTCCATCCTGACGATCAACAGAAATCGGATGCAACGATTGAAGTGGTGCGGGTTTGAAAATGGAAGTGGTCTCCGGAGCCCGTTGTTCGTTGATGGAATCCTGCCGGATTTTGACTCTGCGACGAAATGACCAAACGAATCACAATCCGACACGCCGTCACCGACGACTATCCTGCCATTGCCGACGTCATGTTCGACGCGGTTCGGCATGGTCGTAGTGCGTATTCCGAAAAGCAACGGCGGGCCTGGGTTCCCGAACTTCGGGTAGGAACCGATTGGATCGAGCGGTTGAATTCTCAGTCGATTTTCGTTGCCGAAAACTCAACGCGAGTCGTTGGATTTATGAGTCTCGCCGCCAGCGGTTACATCGACTTCGCTTACGTAAGGCCTGCGGCCCAAGGGTCAGGAGTTTTTCGCCACCTTTACGAGGCGATTGAAAACCTGGCGATTCAAGCCGGTGACCGCCGACTGTGGGTGCATGCCAGTCTGAATGCTCAACCCGCTTTCACGGCAATGGGATTTGACATAACTCAAAAGGAAACGGTGGAAGTCGGAGGGGAGTCACTTGAGCGGTTTGAAATGGAAAAGCATCTTGTGCGCAGGTCCGCCGTCCAGTGAAGTCGAATTAGAGCCGAAAATCAACAAACAATCTTTCAACTATCATGACTGGATGCTGTGGCCCAGGGATGAACGATGTGACGAAACTGTAACCGAGTATTTTTATGAACAACAGCCCTGCGTCCGAGTTGATGTTTTATCTCCTGTTAGCGGTGCCCCCCCTGTTGCAACTACTTGTCCTTGTCGGCGGTATTCTGTTTGCGATTACCAGGATGCGCAGATTTCCAACCGCTGCCAAATGGCTGATCGTAGGGCTGACGGCCATTTTGTTGGGGAGCGTTTGGATGGCTGGGCAGATTCTATTTGGCACGCGCACGACGCAGCCCGAAGATTTCGTTTTCTACAATTCAATTCTGTCGATCATGGTCGTTTTGGCCAGTTCGGCTGGATTGGTTTCGATGATTTACGCCGTCTTCGTATCGCGATCCGACGGCGAATCCAGTGAGTTTCCCATTTACGAAGGTACCCCGAGAAGAAACATTGAGTCCTCGAATGATTCCAATCCCTACTCAGCGCCTGCTGCGACCAGCGAGCAACAATGATGCCGATGGCTTGAGCTTTTGCCTGCCACGATTGTTTGCCAGGCCCATTGCTGGAGTACGGTCTGGCGATTTGTGAGAAGCGGTGACCTGAGTTTTTTTTCGAATTCCGGCTGAGTCAATCGAACCAGATATTGATTGCCACGGTGTTGCCGTCGACCACAACGGGCAACATGGTGCGAACCTTGAATTCGGGATTGCGAACCAGCCACTCGCTCAACGCGTCATTAAGAATATGTGGCAATTGATCCGGGGGTGGCGGGTTGTCTCCGCCTTGAAAACAAACCCAACCCGTACCCATCTCGATTCGGTCGATCGTAATCTCAATTTCCTGTTCCGGTTTTTGCTCTTCCACGGATCCCTCGAAGCTTGAGAAACTCAATTCATCTCGTACATTCTCGTTAACGCAAACGCTGTTAGGAGAGGATAACCGATTATGTACATTCACGAACCCACGGAATCACGATGATTGACTATCCTGCGATTTGGAAGATGATGACGGCCCATTTTTCATTGGGCGAAGGGTCATTTCACGGCCCCGATCACTGGACAAACGTCAAACAAAATGGATTGCAATTGTGCTGCGTCAACGGAGCGGACGAGACCGTCGTGCGTTTGTTCGCGGTATTTCACGATGCCGATCGTCGCAACGAAGGTTATGATCCTGACCACGGTCGACGAGCGGCGGATCTGGTGTTGAATCTGCACGGTGACGTTTTTGAAATCGGCGATGTCCGGCTTGAGCTGCTGTTGGAAGCTTGCCGCTACCACAACGACGGTTTGACTTCGTCCGATCTGACGATCGGCACCTGCTGGGATGCCGACCGCATGGACTTGCCGAGAGTTGGTATCGATCCGGTGGCTGAAAAGATGAGCACCCAAATCGGAAAGGACTATGCGAGATGGGGCCCCGATGTGTTCTGGGAATAGGTTCGCGAGACAATTGAATGGCGAACCCAACGCATGGTTTCGTTGCTGTCAACCGCAATGGGAGTAACCTCTCTCGATTCCGCTTGACGTTCCTCACCATTAATTAAACCTGCGAACTTCGGATTTTGCGTTTATTGGCGCGGAAGCTGGCTTCTTTTTTCTGGCCGCTGATTTTGTAATTGGCTTTTTGTTTGCCGTTTCGTTTACCGTTTCTCAATCCAGAGAAACTCTTTCTCGTTGAGTCTTCAGCCGAACCGGGATAGTGGTCGCGCTGCCCGCGGGCTGGTTTTTCACCATCAATAGAAATTCGCAGTTGACGGCCGGCGACCCGCGTATTCTGCAGTGTTTGAATCGATTCGGCTGGCGTCTGGGACGGTAAGTCGATCGTGCTGTAGGCATGGTTGATTTCAATGGGCCCAATATGCTGGCCTTCGATGCTCGCTTCGTTGGCGATGGCTCCCACGATGTTGCCCGGTCTGACACCATCACGTCGCCCAACTTGAATCCGGTAGCGGGTCATGCCTTCGGCAGGAGGACTGAACTTTCGGTTGCTCCGTCTTTTCTGGGTCCCTTGGCTGCCAGTCTGCTCGACATGCTGGGAGGCACGTTTTTTCCGAGGAGGGAATTCCTTCGTCAGGAACGGTTTACCTCGTTGAGCAACATGTGCCAGAGCCGCAGCAATCATTTCCATGGAGTGGTCGCTTTCACTGGCAAATTCCTCGATCATTTTTTTGAACATGGCGATTTCGGCAGCAGCTTTTTCGTTGGCGATGGCTTCGGCAATCTGCTTCGAAAATCGCTGGATACGCGTGGCATTGATCGCATTGGTCGTGGGCGGTTCCACGATTTCAATTGGCTGCCGGGTCAACCGCTCAATCGACTTCAGCTGGCCACGCTGGTGTCGTGATAAAAAAATGAACGCCTCACCCTTTCGACCGGCTCGCCCGGTTCGCCCGATGCGGTGAACGTACGATTGTGAGTCATGTGGCATGTCATAGTTGAAAACGTGACTGATTCGTGTCACATCCAATCCGCGGGCGGCCACATCGGTCGCCACCAAAATGTTCAGGTGACCTGCCTTGAGTCGCTCGATGGTACGCTCACGAGTTCTTTGTGGCATGTCACCATTCAAGGCAACTGCCAGCAGTCCGCTGCGACTCAAGTTTTCGGCGACCGTAACCGTCGCGTCCTTGGTCTTGGTAAAGACAATGACGCCATCGGTTTCTTCGGCTTCCAGTATCCGTTTCAGCGTATCCAGTTTGTCACGGTGCGATACAAACAGCGCTCGTTGGCGAATCGAGTCTGCCGTCATGGTCTTGGTCTTAATGGTGACGCGCACCGGGTCGGCCAGATAGTCATTCGCGATTTCGCGGATGGGGCCCGGCAAGGTTGCTGAAAAGAGCGCTATTTGACGTTCGTCCGGAACCTGGTTCAGCACAAACTGGACATCGCCGAGAAAACCCATGTTCAACATTTCATCAGCTTCATCCAGAACCAGGCACGAAACTTCACCCAAGTTCAGGGTCCCGCGCTTGACATGATCGATCACGCGGCCGGGCGTTCCCACGACGACCTGGACACCCTGTCGAAGCTTGCGAAGTTGAAGATCGTAACTCTGACCACCATAGATCGTCGCGACCTGAAATCCCGGCTGACACGCGGCATATTTTTCGAAGGACTTCGAAACCTGGATCGCCAATTCCCGAGTCGGTGTCAGCACCAGAACCTGCGGTTTGCCCGGGCGGATTTCCAACCGGGACAAAATGGGCATCGCAAATGCAGCCGTTTTGCCAGTCCCGGTCTGTGATTGGGCCAATACATCTCGCCCTTCCATCATTGGGGGAATGATCTCCATTTGAATGGGCGAAGGCGTTTCGTAGCCCGCCATCAGGGCGGCATTTTGCACTTGAGGCAACAACGGCAGGTCGTAAAAGGTGGCCTTTGAGTCCGATTGAACTTTTTCAGCGGACAATTTTGCGTGAGGGGTTTCGATAGTAAGCGGCTGAGCCTTGGTTTCCAACATCGGTGATTTCTCTAATTCTGATAGGTGTCGCTACGTACGGACACGGCGACTGCGCAAGCCGGCAACGGCATTGAAAGAATCGCGGAGGCCTACGCATTGGGTTGCACAATGCGACACCGCTTCGCAGGGCTGTTTCTCAGCCCTGAGATACTCGCGTGCCGAAAAATGATTCGGGCGAGAATCCTGGGAGGCCTGTCGCGTGGAGCTGTTTCACATGGACCTAAGCCGCGACAGAAGTGTTCGCAACGTCGTCTTTCGGCCCACAAGGCCGATCTCGTTCGAAGTCGTGCGGGACATCGAAAGCTCATCGAACCAATAAAGGTAGTCAAACCCAGGTGCCACGGCTAGTGCAAAAGCAAAAAAGTGTCGTAGGGGTTGGACGATCGGCTAATGCGAAGAAAGTCAGACCGGCTCGCCACTGCCATCCCCGGCACAACCCGAGGACAAGGGTTCACCGATCGTGGGCGACGGCCCGAAAAGCTTCCGTTTGAATGACAACCGGATACACGCTGAGTTTGACGCCGCCTTGGAGTTGGCGGTTGGGGAGCTTGTGCCGGTTGACTTTTACTGCGGACAATTCGTTGAGGCTCGCGGCGGATTGGATTGATTCTTCGATCTGCAAATATCGTTCGTCGATGATTTCGGCGGTCAAGTTGACCAGTCGTCGCCAATCCGTTCTCTCCGATCCAGCCTCCAATCGCGATCTACCAACGATACAGTCGATTCCGAAGACTCTAACTTCGGGGGCTTCGTCGGATTGATTCGCAATCAGTCGAATTCCGTTTCGAACAAAGATTACTTCCCCCGGCTTTCTCCCAGTCTCTCAATCACGCGGTCGAGTTTTCGATTCAGGCCCGGGTCATCGGACTGACTGCGTCGCAGCTTCAGGGTCTCATAGGCTTTTTTCTTGGTTGTCGCCCAACTATCTTCTTCATCGACCAGTTTCTGGTTGAAACGGTAGTACTCGAGATTTTCACTTTGAATTCGACCGCTACTCGGAACTTTAAGCGCGTCCAGAAAATCGACCAGCTGTTCAAAAACGGTGCGCTGAAAACTGGCTGGCTGTTGCTGCTCGACTCGCAGATCTGGATTCCATAAATCAACCTCATAGGGCAGTACGACGCGGTCCAGGTGTTCTGGTTTTGACGCCAGTAATCCAAGAACGCTGGCGACGACTTGTTCTTCTCTTCCAAAATCTCGTGCGATCTTAAAAAGCGTCATTAGTACGCGGGGGTCTTGCGAGTGCTTTAATCCCTTAACGGGTAAGGAACGCCCGCGTCCATCACTGCCGGGATTTAGTGCCATGAATTCCACGATTGCAAGTTTGGTCAATTCACTGCTTTCGTCGGTCTCCATCGCACGCGTGAGAATATTCAAGTCACCGTCTCCGTAGGCTTGGTTGGATTGAATCCATAAATAGTATGTCCGTTGTCGAATGAGCTGATTTTCGGAATCCGCCAATGAGCGACAGAATCGAACGACCCGCTCCTGATAATCACCGGGCAGAGAATAAACCTTCGTCTGCTTAAGAATCTGCAGCGCCAGCATCACATCCGGTTCTTCCAGATCGATCAGCAAATCCATGAAAGGGGATCGCAGTGGACTGGGCCGATTGATCCGCCGCCCACCGCGCACCACTTGGCCCCCATACGTGAACAGATCTCGAATGAGAATCGGTAACTTGTTTGCTTTTTCGTCGGTTAGGTCGTCAAAGGAAAGATCACGCACGTTCTTGAGAATTGCTGCAACCAAACCACGTTGGTCCGGAATCTCTTTGGCCAGATTCTTGATGGCTGCAACGGCTTGGAGTCGACTCTGCTCGGTCTGCGCGTCATTGGGATTGTATTTCAATTCCTCCAGCCAATAATCAATCGGTCGCCCTTCATACAGCGGAGGCGTTTTTTCACCAGTGATGGTTTCCAATGCGAGCCACGTTTGGTTCAACACATCGGTTTCGTCATTTTGCTCAAGCTCATGCCTGAGAAGCGGAACCAGTGTTTTCAGCTGAGCCTGCGCCGATTCGTTTTCGGCATAGCGGTTGTCGATAGCGCGAATCAGAGCAGCGCGGCTGCAAATCTTGGCGCGACCCCCGGGGGCTGAACCAGTAAATCCACCCAGCACGTCTCCAGAAACTGCACCTCCGCGGCCGCTTCTCCCTCCCATTGCGCCACCCAATGCGGAGCTTCTACTCGACGATGACGCGTTGCTCAGCATCGCGCCAAGGGTGTCGCTTCCGTCCAGCCCCGCATTCGATGATTCACCCGTCTCGGGTTTGGCCAATCCCCATTGAGGATTCGCCAGGCATTCTTCGATGGTTGTCAACGCGTCCTGGTTGGTAGGAACCAACTGCAATAGTTGAGAAGGGTTTGCTCGTCCCGTTTCGATCAACACACGAACTAATGGAGCAAGTCCTGACGATTCCGGCTTGTTCGTAATCAATCCCGCAGCGGCCGTTGTTTTCAACTTAACCGGCGCATCGGAAGTGACGATTTTCTCAAGACGTTCAATCGCCGCTTTGTCTCGGGCGAAACCATTTGCCAGGATAGAAACAATCGCTCGTTGATGCTCCGGTTGCTGGGCAAGTTTCCTGGAATCAAGCAGTCGAACCAATGTCGGTACCCAGCGTGCATCGGTCGTGAAGTTCGAGCTCGATTTTTGTGATGCTCGACCGACCCTGGCACTTCCCAGGATCGCGACGGTCAAATCCCGGTCATCTTCACTACTGAGCAACTTAAGCAGGTAGTCCTGAGTCGCATTCGGGAACTTCTGGATGACCGGATCCCAGAGACTTGTGCGTGAATGCAGATCGAGATGGTCAAGCGACTCGTCACGCTGAAACTTTCGCAGGTATTCATGCAACCTGCGCGGACCAATGGGCGTTGCACTTAGCTCGCAGACCAAATCAACAACGTATTTTTGACGTGTTTCCGATAATTCGTAAGCCGACGCCGCGAGCGTACTTTCCACAAGTCGATCAACGAATTCCGGATCGCTTTGTGGAACGAGGATTCGGATGGATTTTATTCCGCTTTTCCCGTCTCGTTGAGATTTCAATTTCAGGTAATCCTCCACAAAGCGATCGAGACTCTTACCATCGTAGGTTGGTGTTCGGGCTGGATCTTTGGTGATTGCGGATCGCGGAACCGAATTAATATGTTCGGCCCCTTTGGTGGCCGAGGATTCAGCACCGATTTCCAGGTTCGGTCCGTCGGATTGGCCATTAATCTTTTGGACGATTTCTTTTGCGAGGTCGTGTACAGGCTGGTCGGCCATAATCATCACCAAATTGGTTCCGGGGTCGGCGTCCATTCGTACACCCTCGCGACCCTCCAACATTGTTTGCAGCACTCGCAAAGCTAGATCAATGTCGCCGACGATTTTGTAGGATCGAAGAGTCGGCTTGTTCGGCTCGACCGGCGTCGCTGGCTGATCCAGCTGTTTGGCCATGGCGACAGCTTCATCGACAAACGAGTCCCCGGAAATGGCCAAACCCCCAAGTTCCGGGACGACCTCGATGTGCGGCTTGAGTGGATGATTGGCGAACTGCTGGTTGATGATTTCGGCAACATCCTGGCAACTACGGTGCTTGAGTACCACAATCTGCGCATTGGGTCCGTCGAGGGCCAGGTTTCGTGGCCCCGGCATGACGGTCGGTTTTTCACTACCTTTTTTTTGCGTGATTCGCGTCACAACCGTTTGGCCACGGCGAAGTTCGAAAACACCGTTGCTGACCACGAGGCCATCGGAAGGCCCGTTGATTTCGACTCGATACTTGCCGGCATAAAGCTTGGTGGAATTGACGCCGTGTTCGATCTGCAGGTCTTTCGTAGGATTCTCGTTTTGAAGAACGCTGACTTTGATGTCGTCTATTTCAGATTCGATAATCAATTGGCCGCTTTGAGTATTCAAATAGATAATGATGCCGGCCCAAGCAAACGCGCCAAAGGCTGCAAGCCCGGCTGCGACGCGCACGAAATTTCCGATCCATCCACGACCGGAATTGGAACGGGGCGCAGGTGGTTTGGGCGGCGCGTTCTGTTTGGGGCGGTCGTTGATGACGGCGGAATGAATGCTATTTTCGAGTCCGTCTTCGGCAAGCTTGACCTTGGATTCGGCGATCGTTTCGGCACGTTGTAAGAGCTCTGACAATGAGTGGCCCTGGCAAAACGGAGCCAGCTGCTCGGCGAATTCGGCTGCCGATTGAATTCGCAAGTCAGGATCCCGAGCCAGACAAGCATCGATTAATTCGGCGAGGTCTTGCGGGATATCCTGGTTGCGATTTCGAATCGGAATCGGCTCCGAGATCGCCATCGCGGTCAGCTTTTTCAGCGGCGTGGAATGATTCGGGTGAGAGTAGGGTGCGGTCGCGGTAAGCAATTTGTAGAGTGTCGCGGCCAGACCATACACATCACTCCGTTGATCAACCGGATAATCACTGCCCGCCTGTTCCGGCGCCATATAGTCCAATGTCCCCATCATCTGCCCGACGGTCGTCAATTCATCGACGGTACCATTCATCCCGCTCAAAGTCGCCAAACCGAGATCCAGCACTTTGACGGTTTTGTCGCGACCGAGCATCAGGTTGGATGGTTTGACGTCACGATGAATCACGTTTTGCTCATGCGCGTAATTCAGCCCAATTGCGGCTTGTCGAACCAGTTCACAGGCATCGGCCGATCGGAGCGGGCCGCAATTTCGCACGATTCTGCCGAGGTCCATGCCATCGACCAACTCCATGACCAGGTAATGGGTCCCGTTGTCTTCCCCGGCGTCGGTTGCGGCGACCATGGAAGGATGTGACATTTGCCCAATGATCTTCATTTCGCGCGCAAATCGCGCGATCGAATCGGAGTTGCGCATCTTTCGTTCAGGAAGGACCTTGATCGCGACCATTTTTTCGAGCCGGGTGTGGCGAGCTTTGAAAACGCTTCCCATTCCGCCTCGCGCCAGAGTTTCCGTGATCTCATAATCGCCAATTTGCTGCGGCTGAGACGTGTCGCGGGACCGACTGATCAGATGAGAAAGCTGAGCAAGGTTGTCCGCATCGCCTATGATCTGGTGAATGGCAGCCTGGTAATGCGGATCGTGGCTGAAACTGTCATCGTCGTGGACGGCTTCCGAATTGCCTTGGTTGCCGTCACCTCCACACAGATAAGTGATCAGAGTGTCCCGCGATTGATCCAACCCAACGACCGTATCCTCGCAGACGCTGCACTCTTCCAAGTGTTGGGTGATTTGCTCAAGAACGCTCTCGTCAAGATTGCCCAGCATGAAATCACGAAGTTGCTGGCGTGTGTAGCACTGAAAAACATTCATCTTGGCAGCTCGGTGGAAAACGGATGCAAAAGACCCTCTATTCAATACAACGAAAGCGCGCGACACGAACGAGTGTTTTTCGTGTTTTTGGCGGTCCAAGCGAAGCAAATGGGACCGGATGGATACCCTGTCGCTAAAAAGAGAGTACTCAAAAAGGGACAGGCAGCTCGCTGGAACGTATATCGAACTTTGACGCCGAGTTGTGCTCGGAGCCAGTCCTTTTTCTTTGCGGACAAACTTTGGCTCGTTGTCGTTGAAGGGACAGGCACCTCGCTGGATCATGTGTCAGGCGGATGAAATCGAGCGAAGTTCGGAGCCAGTCCCTTTTTGCGACTCTCTGTTATCCTTCGCCAAGCTGCTGGCGAAGTCGTCGCAACACGCGGCTCTTCGCCTGCCGGACACCGTTGGGACTTAGCCCCAATTCCTCCGCGATCCAGTGCGTGTCATGACCGTCGACCACCGATCGCCAAAACGCCGACCAGGTTTGCGGTGCAAAATCGTTCTTGATCTGTTCAAGTGCCCGGTGCAGCAAACGGTGAGACTGCAGTTGCGTCGTCGGTTCTTCATCGAGTGTTTCAATGGCAATCTCGGCCAACCGGATTTGAAACTGAGTACCACCGGCGGCGGGCGGCGCGCCATCGTTCCGTCGACAAAGGTCGCGAATTTTGTTTTGCGTAATTGTCCACAACCAGCCTCGCAACGAGCCGTTTGGCGACGGCTTGAAAGTCGAAATGCCACGCGAGGCGGATGAAAATACTTCCTGCATGATATCGGCCGCGTCTGCTGATTCGAGTTTACACACACGACACCAATGAAAGATTAACGGCGCATACAGCTCAACCAGTTCCGTCCATGCTTGCGCATCGTTCTCCTTCAGTCGTAGCAACAAGCTCGTGCCGCCGGCCGACGCGGACGAAGATGGCGAGGTCGTTTGCATGAAGTCAGTCGTCTCATGATAGGGATGACGAAAAAAGCTTTTTTTATGTGTGGTCGTAACCGCACCGCGTGATCGTTGTCACGCCTCGTTTCAAAAGTATAAACTCATTTCGCCGCCGATAGTTCCGTCTATCTTCAAATCTGCGTCAATAATTGCAATCTGGAATTGCAATTCGCCGGGCTCAGATGGAGGCGGATGGATCGGTCGTTAATTGAGCCGTTTTGCGTGAGTCCTGGAAAAATACCTGGCAAGCGACCGAGCTTTTTGTTTGGTTTTTTAACAGCAATCGCCGGGCTACCATGCCAAGTGAGGAAATCGTGATGGCCAGGATGTTCGGACTGTGCCGCGTCGATGTGCTAAAATTCAAATCTTAATTGCGAAACTCAATGATTATTGGTTCTGATTGCGAGGATGTTTGGATGCATAGGTTTAGGGTGGAGATTTGCATGTTTGGTTTATTCGCTGCCCTGATGCCCGGACAGATTCAGGCCAACGATCTACTGGCAGCGTCGAATTTCAAAATCACGGTTCCGTTTTCAGAGTCACTGGCGGATGCGGAACTCAATGGTCGGTTGTTGTTGATGATCTCCACCAACGATGAAAAGGAACCCCGGTTCCAGATTGGCGATGGCGTTGATACACAACAGATTTTTGGCATCGACATCGAAGGCTTCAAACCAGGCGAAACAGCCGTTTTTGATGCCCGTGTTTTCGGATATCCCAAATCAAGCTTGAGCCAAATACCAGCTGGAAAGTATTTCGTGCAAGTGTTGTTTCACCGCTACGAAGTTTTCCGACGGAGTGACGGACATGTCGTCAAACTTCCCATGGATCGCGGCGAAGGACAAGTCTGGAACCGCGCACCGGGAAACCTCTACAGTTCACCCCGCCAGATCCAAATCGATCCCCAACAAGACCAGACGATTTCAATTGAGATGGACCAGGTGATTCCGCCAATCGAAAGTCCAGCCGATACGAAATACATCAAACACATCAAAATTAAGAGTAAGTTGCTTAGTGATTTTTGGGGGCGGGACATGTACCTCGGTGCCCACGTCCTGCTGCCCAAAGATTTTGATGAACACCCCGAGGCGCGCTACCCCCTCGTCATCAATCACGGCCATTTTCCGTATGATTTCGGCGGTTTTCGTCCCGAACCGCCGGACCCCAATCTCAAGCCGGAATTCAGCAAAAGGTTCAATCTCCAAGGCTACAACCAAATCGAGCAACAACAGGCGCACGAGTTTTACAAAACCTGGACCGGTCCCGGGTTTCCGCGAGTTCTGCTGATCAAGATTCAGCATGCCAATCCGTACTACGATGATTCCTATGCCGTGAACTCGGAGAACCTCGGGCCTTACGGCGATGCGATTACCTATGAGTTGATTCCCTACATTGAGCAGCAATTTCGAGGCATCGGCAAATCGTGGTCAAGGTTTCTCTATGGTGGTTCGACCGGTGGTTGGGAGGCCTTGGCGGCGCAGGTTTTTTATCCCGATGAATACAACGGCTGCTACGCAGCTTGCCCCGACCCGATCGACTTTCGCGCGTACACCGTGGTCAATCTTTACCAGGACAACAATGCGTATTTTACCGAAGGGAGTTGGGGCCGCGTTGCCCGTCCGGGAAAACGTAACTATCTGGGGCATGTCAGTTCGACATTGGAAGGGATGAATCATCTCGAGCTGGTATTGGGTACCAAGAGTCGTTCCGGCCAACAGTGGGATATCTGGGAGGCCGTCTATTCGCCGGTGGGCGACGATGGCTATCCGCGCCGAATCTGGAACAAGCGAACTGGAGAGATCGATCGCAAAGTTGCCAATCATTGGCGCGACAACTATGATCTGTCGCACATCATGCGGCGGGATTGGAAAACGCTGGGCCCCAAGTTACAAGGGAAGGTTCATATCTATTGCGGCGACATGGATAATTACTACCTGAACAACGCCGTCTATCTGACCGAAGAGTTTCTTGCCGCCACAACCAACCCTTCCTACAACGGGGTCGTGGATTACGGCGACCGAGCTGAGCATTGTTGGAATGGTGATCACAATCGGCCCAATGCCATTTCGCGACTTCGTTATCATCGCATGTTCATCCCAATGATTGAGAAACGGATTCTCGATTCGGCTCCCCCAGAGGCGGATCTCACCAGTTGGAGGTATTAGGCATCTACGCGGGTCGGAATTGGCGACCGTACGGACATCGCAATGTCGCGCCTCCAGTGCTGGATCGGTGACCATTGGGACAATCCGAAGGCGACAGTTCTTGACGCCTTGTCAAGCAAATCGCCGTATTTTGGATGCGGAAAATTCTATTGACCGTGATGGTCGTGACTACCTTCAAACATCTTGTGTTTCTCATCACCGCGGGAATAAATATATGCGATCAGGTCGATAATCTCTTCGCGTGAAAGTTTGTCGACCATCCCCATCGGCATCGGACTGATATCCGATTTCTTGCGGGCGTCGATGTCTTCCTGGGCGATGATCGTCAGCTGATCTTTGGCCAGAGGGTCAATCACGATTTTGACTTCATCGTCGCCTTCTTCCATCACCATACCCGTTTTGGTTTGGCCATCGGCAAGCAGGAACATCGTGGTGGAGTACTTTTCGTCAATGTCTTTGGAAGGTTCGATGATCGCACGCAACAAATATTCCGTGTTTCGTTTTTGATCTTCCAGTGTTGCCAAATCTGGTCCGAAGACTTGTCCCTCCCCGTTGAACTTGTGACAAGCGATGCAGTTTGCGGCCCGGAATGCGGCCTGGCCGACCTCGTACGATCGTTTCATCGGCATCCTGACATCACCGATGAGATCCTCGACCTTCCATTCCTGTCCGCGGGTGTTGAGTTGTAGCATTTCATCCATGATCGGTAGCGCGTGATTCGCCAAGTATTCGTCAGGATCGACCGCGTACTCTTGGAAGCTTGACACGACATAAAGCGCGCCATGCATCCGCCGCCAGTGGCCGGGATAAGTGCACACGTAAGGATAGACTCCAACTTCCATGGGAGCCTCGAAACTGAGGGCTTGATCCTGTCCGGGCTGAAGCAACTGGCTGGACAGCAGGATTTTGTCGGAAACAGGAATGTAGTGCCGCGTTTGGGCGTCGGGAGTGTTGGCAGTTGCTTCTGCCAGTTCTCCAATTTCCTGCAGGGCGCCTGGAACCGTAATCGCAAAATTGTGAGGCATCGAATCGGTGTTGGAAAAACGAAATTCGACCGGCTTGCCGGCCTCCACAACAATGATTTCCTTGTCGTAAATCATCCGGTGAGGCACGGTTCCAATCGCGATGACACGAATGTCGAGGCGGGAGAGCCGTTGTTCGAGGTCGTTTGCGTCATTTTTTGAGAGCGCGGTACCGAGAGATCGCGTCAATTTCATCGCCTCCAATGCAACCGCACTGGTACGATCGCGGGCGGGCATCTCACTCAAATACGCCAAGAGGTTGTCGACCAAAGGCCCAACCTCCGACCTGTTCCAACTAGCGGAAGGCAGTTGCAACAGGCCCGTGATGGCAGAGCTACGATTCCGACCTAGCGCCATCATTTTTGTCAGGGCGTTGAATTTTTCGGCCTCTCGACCAGGAATTGCTGACAAAGCCCGAATCGCAATGTCGTGCAGCGAATCGGCGTCTCGTGTCATCAACCTGGCCGGGGAGATGGCCTGTTTTTTGAAACCTGGGCCTTCCCATTCCACAGTCAGCCCATTGCTACCGCCCGAATTGAAATAGACGACGGAAATCGGATGCGAGCCCACTGATAGTTCGATCTCTCCGGATTCTTCTTGCATCCCGTGGTCGCCATCGTTGTCCACCACCAGCTGGTTGCCTATATAAAGCCTTGAACCATCATCGGAGGTAGTGAAGAAGCGATAGGTGCCCGACTTGGGAATCAGAAGGTTGCTGCGAAAAAGGTTAGAAAACTTGTCGCGAGTTTGGCCGTCGGGAACCGTCAGCTCGAATTGGTTGATCGTGGATGTCGCGACCGGTTGCCGGCCTTGTAATTCTTCGATCGCGGCGCTACTGGCGTGTGGTAAGTAGTAACTGGCCTCCACGCCTGGCGCTGGCCTGCCGCCAGTGGCTTCGGGAGTGAGGCTGATCGGAAGCTCGAAAATCAATGGCTCGATTTTTGGGTACAGCGATTTACGTGCATCGAGATTGACTGACGGAACCGCATCCAAAAAATCACGTAGTCGTTCTCGGTTCTTGCTGGCGGCCAGGAATGCATCGTCAGGTCCGGCAGCGGCGACCCACGCTGCATAGCCAGAACGCTTGATGTCGGAGTTGGCTCCGTTGATGGCGAGGTTTTCAACTTGCTGTTGCACTTTCTTCAACTCGACAATAGGCTGCGACGCTAGCAGTTGTCCCAAGCTGGCGACGTTTCCTCGTTCCTGGTTCTGCGCATTGTTAATCAATTCCACGAGCAGGTTGATTTTTGATGCATTTGTATCTTTGGCAAGTCTTGTGAGGGCGTCATCCAACTGTTGTACGGATGCCGAATTCCGCTCGAGAATGGCTCGATACACGTCCGTCGTCGGCACCATTCTCAAAAGGTCTTTTATCGAGCCGGTTGCGAGAACGTAGCGTGTATTGGCAGCGGAGAGTTCCATTCCTGCCGACAGCCGATTTTGGACCAAGCCGTCGATGTCCAATTGTCGTTTTGCGTAACCAATAACGGTGTTCAACTCAGGATCCAGTTTCCGCGTCGCAACTTCAAAAAAGGCCTCGGACGCAACGGGTCCTTTCAGTTCCACCGCGGCTTTCAATGCCTCGGCGCGAACCAATGCCGACTCGTCTCGCGCTGCTCGGATCAGGGTTTGTTCCCCGGCAGTCAGTCGGCCGAACCAATGTCCCAACGTCCGGATAGCAGCTGCCCGGACTCGTGGGTCATCCGCTTCAAATACTTTCTGCAGCAAGTTCAAATTGGGGACGCGGTGTTCCTCGTGAACCCAGAGGCATTCCAAAAGTGCCTGGGCCTGATCACGTTCCGCGGCTGCCTCCTTCGGGTCCAATTGAGAGGCAAACTCGTTAACGCCAATGATGACTTGTGGCGTATCGCGACCGCTAAGTTCCAGGCGAGCGCGATACCGCGTGCCGTTTTCGCGGGAAAAAAAGTTCTCACAGACTTCGACAATCGGCTTGCCTTTCATCTTGGGCGGTTGAAGCAAATCACGATCTGCGTAAGTCACCCGGTAGACTCTCCCGTGCGTGTGATCGCGATTAGGATCACGCATGTTGTGTTGCATGTGGCCGATCAGTGAATTGTGCCAGTCGGAAATGTACAGCGCGCCGTCTCCGCCAACTTCCATATCGCTGGGTCGGAAGTTAGGGTCATCCGAATACAGAATTGGCTCGATTTCCTTACAGGTGATGTCGGCGCCGTCGTACTGGATTTTGTGTTGGGCGACGCCCAGGAATCCAATGGCGTTGGATATGAGAAAGTTCCCGTCGATGCCCGACGGAAAATGGCTGCTGGAGAGAATCCCGTTCGCCGGAACCGGGCGGACGCGTTGCTGAAACCATTGTTTGTTGCCGATGCCTTTGCCAATATTGATGTAGCTGCCGGTGCCGCCAGTGCCATCATTGGCGAACTGGTACCCCCAACGGTCGAACACATCACCGTGGGGGTTGGGGCCAATGGGAAAATGAAATTCGACTTCAAACGTTCGTGGGTTGAAACGGTGAACTCCAGATTTCTCTGACCGATACGTTTGGGTTGGCGTTTCGAAATTTGCGACATTGAAAATCCCACGCGAAAAATACAGCCAGCCGTCGGGACCGATCAGTAAGGCGTTGGCGGAATGGTGGGAGTCGGCGCTGGAAATGCCCTGCAACATGCGGATTTTCAAGTCCGCCTTGTCGTCGCCATCGGTGTCTTTGAGAAACCAGATCTCGGGCGGGGCAGCAACCAGGACGCCACCTCCCCAGAATTCAAACCCGGTAATGCTGTTCAGTTCGTCAGCAAAGATGATGCAGTCGTCGGCTTTGCCATCCCGGTTTTCATCCGGAAGAATGACCAAAGCGTCTTTGCGGGGTTGGGTCGGGTTCCAGTGTGGATACGATTCCCAGACCGACACCCACAAACGACTGTCGGTATCGACCGCCATTTGCACCGGATTGATCAAGCGAGGAAATTCTTCTTCCGACGCAAACAGGTTGACTTGCATGCCATCGTGAACCGTCATTTTCGAAATCGCTTCTTCGGCACCCAGGTAGGGAAACGCCCCGCCTTCAAGTGGCCCTTCTTTATTGGTTTTGACAACCAGTAACGGCGGAATATTGTCGTCGGTCACTTCCAGGTCCTCACCCTGGGCAACGGCCCAAACCCGTTGGTCCCGATTCGCGGTCATGACGTCAAAGATCTCCATTTCCCGTTTCATCACGTCCGCGTTGGATTGCCCGAACCAGGCAAGCTTCGAACGGCCGCCAAAAACGTTGTAACCGTCGACCACGCGGTATCGACTGAACCAGTAGTAGTTTTTCTCCAGAACCGCCTCTCGAAGTTTGGCGAGTTGGAGATCGGTTGGCAGGTTCGACACACCGAACAGCTGCGGAATGATTTCGCGGGCGACCAGGCGATTGCCGTGATCCAGCAAATGAATGCCATTCATCGTGAGCGATTTTTCGGATTGTTGGTAAAGGCGCTGGCTGATCTGAAACAGGTCGACGAAACCGACGTTCTGCTGTGCACAGATTTCCTGCATCGCTCGGGAATAGATCGCCAGCTGTTGGTTGTTGGCGGTGCCATCGGGAAGGTTGGGGGTTTCCAGGTTTTCGTGGGCGATCGGAGAGAAGAAGACCAGCTCCGGCGCAGAGTCGCCGTTGTACTGCCGGTTCCGCATTTGTTTGATGAGTTCGGTGAGGTCTTTCTGGAATTTTGCCAATCCCTCGGGTCCGCGCAGCGCTTCGTTGTATCCAAAAAAGCAAAACGCGACATCGGCCTGGCACTTGGTCAGCCATTGGTCCGGGTCTCCGAAGTTAGCCGATCGAGGCCGGCTGGCAACTTCATCCGCCGCAAAACCGAGGTTGCGAAACGTCAATTGGTGTTTGGGATGAAGTGCGTGAATGTAGCTTTCCAACCAACCATGGTGTTGCATTCGATCGGCCAGGGTATTGCCGATGTAACAGATATGGTCATTGGGTTTCAGCTGTAGTTGGCAATGCGATTGCCTCGCGACCGACAGGCAGCCGACGAAGGCAAGAAAAAATACAATCCGCAGTGAATGTTTGGCGAGTTTCATGATATCTAAAAGTAGGGTTAACTTCTTTGGTGTGTAAGGGCCATTGTCGTTGCCGGTGTTGGCAATCCTGCGAGGGAGATACAAAATCCAAAAGTCCGATTGTTTATTTTCGTTCGATCTTGTACTCGTCGATTTTTCGATAAAGCGTTGCGCGACTGATGCCCAGCAATTCTGCCGCTTTGGGAACACTATTGCTGGTCCGTTTAAGCGCGTCGCCAATCAGCTTTCGTTCCCAATGGTCAATTTTTAACGTTTCCAATTCGCTCTCGGACGCATCTCGAATGCCGAGGTCAGACAGCCCGATTTCATCGCCTTCGGCCATGACGATGGCGCTGTCGATTACGTTGCGGAGCTGGCGAACGTTTCCAGGCCATTGATAGGCCAACAAGCGAGCATTGGCTTCGCGGGAAAACTTGATTTTTGGTTTGCCATGTTGATTGCGAAAATGATCCAGGAAAAATTCGATCAGGAGCTGGATATCAGCTTCCCGATCGCGTAGTGGCGGGATGTAAAGCTCATAAACGCTGAGGCGATAGAACAGGTCCTCGCGGAATCGTTTTTCGGCGACAAACTCTTTCAGGTCCCGATTGGTGGCACAAATCACCCGAACGTCGACCTTGACTTCTTCCGTTCCGCCGACCGGCAGAAACGGGTGTCCCTCAAGTGTCCGCAATAGTTTGGCTTGTCCTTCCAGAGTCAATTCGCCGATTTCGTCGAGGAACAAGGTTCCCAGATCGGCCTGTTGAAACCAACCGGTGTGGTCCCGGTCGGCGCTGGTAAAGGAGCCTTTTTTGTGTCCGAACAGTTGGCTTTCCATCAGGTCCCGCGGGATGGCAGCGCAATTGACGCTCAGCATTGGGCGATCGTTTCGCGGGCTGGCGCGGTGAATTGCTCGAGCCACCAGTTCTTTTCCCGACCCACTTTCGCCACGCACCAGCACGCAACCGGTGGCTTTTGCAACACGGGTTATTTTTGATTTTAGTTCTAGCATTTTTGGGCTTTCACCCAGGAGCTCATCAAAGGTTGCTGACTTCTGAACCAGGCGCGAGTGTTGCGCGGCAAGCGAACTGTGCCGGTTTGCCGAGGCCAATGAGCGCACCATGATGTTCGACATGGCCACCGCCAACTCAAACGCCGAGTTTTGAAAAGGTTGTGACTGGCGATAAAGATGAATGGCACCAATTACGACATCGTCCGCGATCAGGGGTACGCAAATCGAATCGGCAACCTGGTCCCCCGTATCGTATTCCACTCGGATCGCGTGTTTTTTGGAAACGACACGGCGTGTCAGATCGGCGTTGAGCGCCAGTTTGTCCGATTTCTCGATCGGTATGACGAGCTTCGGCATCAGTTTGCCATCGTCGGATAGCCACAGGAAACCTGCAATATCTGCTTTGGTTCGATCTGCGAGCCGTTTCATACACGTTTCAACAACCGCTTCGGGTTCAACGATCGAAAGAAGCTTGACGCTCAGTTGAAACAGAAAAAAGAAATCCTGTCCCCAGTTCTGACCTTTCAGAAAATCGAGTGTGGAACTAACGCCACCATCCGACTTCATTGATTTGTCCAGTACAATGGTCAACTGACCGGTCGCTTGTTGTCGCTCTTCAATGTTCGGGTGCAGCTGAGAATCCTGTTTCTCTGCTTCCGTGAAAGTAAACGTGCTGCCGCCGATACGGATTTCTGTGCCGTCAACCAAGCGTGCCTGATCGATCGTCTGCCCGTTGACGAGAGTTCCATTGCTGCTTTGATTGTCTCGAACCCACCAGCCGTCTTCGTCGTGATAGATCTCCGCGTGCACGCGAGAACACTGTGGATCATTTAGCACGACCTTGCATTGCCAGTCACGACCAAGCAAATTCTGCTCGGTGCGGGCCAATTCGAAACGGGCGCCGGCATTGGCACCCGCGTTCATCAATAGGAAAGCTGGCACAGTTGGTTAGAAATCCCAAAATTCGTGAAACTGGAGGCGGCAAAAAAGCGGATGTCATGTTGGAGATCAAATCATTGTAATTTGGTCGCGACCTCACGTCGACAAACGTGTGATGGGTCATACAGACACGTCACGATCGTGAGCAGGCGCTGTTGCCCGCACTCTGCCGCAGGTTGAAAAAGCAACGGTTCCAGCCGGCTTCGAATCGCGGATGAAACTGTTTGACGTGGTGAATCGTATCAAAATGTAACAGTTTCAATTGATTCCCGAACTTGGTGACGAATTCCCCCAATCCGGAATTGCGTTTCGTGGAGCACCGGAACCTGATAGACTGCGAGATCGGTCTTGCCTCGCTAAAGCTCAAACTCTACGATTCCCTAACCGTTAATGGTAAGTTGCGAAGGCTGAGTTGACTCGGCTGTGAAAGACAAGGAAAAGATATGCGTTATCGAAAATCCTCTGCAAATTCAAAACACGTTCGTTTTGGTTTTTACTCCGCTCTCTGTTTCGTGCTCGTCTGTACCGCTTTGGTCTCCTCAAAAATCATTGCGGATGATCTTGGCAAGCCGACCAGGACTGACCAGCTGGTATCCAAGATGGTCGCAACCTTGATGCAGCGAGATCATCTTTCCAGCCGTGCCTTGGATGACACGATTTCGGAGCGAGCGTTCGACCAGTTCATCAAGATGTTAGATCCGATGAAAGTCTACTTTCTCGAATCAGACATTGAAGAATTTAACCAATGGAAAGACCAGCTTGACGATCAAATGGTCGACGGCGATTTCTCAGCGGCCTTTGCCGTATTCAAACGATTTTTGGATCGTGTCGATCAGCGGACCGCGTTGGCGCTCGAGATGATTGATGTGGATCATGATTTCTCCATCGACGAAGATATCGTAACTGACCGAGATCTGATTGAGTTTCCGCGTAACGAGGAGGAAGCCAGGAACCGTTGGCGTAAGAGGATCAAATACAGCCTGCTCGTTCTCAAAAGCGACAAGGACGAAGAAGATCAGGAAAAGGAAAACAAGGAATCAACCGACAGCAAGCCGAAGAAATCCGTTGATCCCAAAGAGCAGCTGCGCAAACGATACACTTCGTTTGCACGCCGGATGCATCAAACCGATTCCGAAGATGTTGTCGAAATGTACATCACCGCGATCACATCCAGCTTTGATCCTCATACCTCCTACATGTCGAAAGGAACTTTTGAGAATTTCCTGATTCAGATGGGGCTGGAACTGGAGGGGATCGGCGCTACGCTGCAGGCGACCGACGATGGCTACACGGTCATCAAGAATATCGTTCCCGGTGGCGCTGCTGCCACACAAGGTGGTTTGAAGGTCGAAGACAAGATCATTTCGGTTGGACAAGGTGATGAAGAAGGAAACCGGGCCGACGCGAAATTGTTTGCAGAACATGGTGGTGACTTTGTCGATGCCACCGGTATGAAGCTGGATGATGTTGTCGGCATGATTCGAGGAAAAGCAGGGACGGTCGTTCGCCTTTCTGTTTCTTCCGAAAACGACGACGGAATTCACACGGTGACCATCGTGCGAGAAAAAATCAAGCTTGAAGACAGTGCGGCTCACGGTGAGATTTTTCAGCAAGGCACGAAGCCTGATGGAACTCCCAATGAAATCGGCGTCATTGAACTTCCCAGCTTTTACGCTGACATGGGTGGCGGTGCTCCAGGTGGACGTAGCACCACGACCGATGTGAAGAAAATCCTGGATGAATTCAAAACCAAAGGCGTTGATGCGGTCGTGTTGGACCTTCGCAACAATGGCGGAGGCAGCTTGAGAGAAGCGATTGATTGCACCGGGCTGTTTATTGATCTTGGTCCGGTCGTCCAAGTCAAAGATGCTTATGGCCAGATCGAAAAACACAACGACGAGTCTCGAGGCATGGCTTGGGACGGGCCGTTAGTCGTTTTGACAAGTAAATTCAGTGCCAGTGCGAGCGAAATTCTGGCCGGCGCCGTTCAGGACTATGATCGGGGCCTGGTTGTTGGAGACACCACGACCCATGGAAAAGGGACGGTTCAAAGTCTGATTAACCTCAATCAAATTTTGTACAAGGTTCGTAATCCTCCAAATGTATTCGGCGCCCTGAAGATCACGATGCAGCAGTTTTATCGTCCCAACGGCGATAGCACTCAAAAACGAGGTGTCCTTTCCGACCTCGTGCTTCCGTCGATCACGGACAAAATGGATGTCGGCGAGGCGGATTTGGACTATCCCGTCGAGTTTGATCGAGTTCCCAAGGCATCCTTCCGTGGTTACTCAATGGTCGATCAAGAAATCAAAAAAGAACTTCAGGTCAAATCGCAGGCTCGAGTCAATGAGTCGGACGATTTTGCGGAACAGATTCGAAAAATCAATCACTACATCGAGCAAAAGAATTTGAAATCGGTTTCGTTGAACGAAGAAAAATTCCTGGCACGACGCAAACAACTCAATGCAGATAAGGAAAACGAGAAAGCGATTGAAAACCAAGTGTTGCCCAACCGCGAAATCGAGCGGAACTATTACTTGGACGAAGTACTTCGCATCACGACTGACTACATGGAATTGTTAGGCAAGAATAGTTAGTAGACTGATTCTGGGTTCTATCCACGTAGCTTCAACCAAGTCTTATTACTAACACAGGAAACAGGCAATTTGCCTGTTTTTTTTTAACTGCAAAAGTTGAACGAAGTGCTGCCTGAAAAAGTCACATTGAATAGGGTTAGTCGTTTTTTCCCTTTCCCAGGTTAAAGACCCTGAGCAGCACCAAGTCGACAACTTCTTCAACCGTCACGTCTTGCAGCGAGATCACAAAGTCCGCATCGGTTGGCACTTCATAGGCTCTATCAAGACCAGCAATTCCCGTGACGTCGCCTCGATCCGCAGCCGCGTAGATGCCGGATTGGTCGCGCTGGCGGCAGACTTCCAGAGGTGTTGAAAGGTGAATGTGACAAAAGCGGTCGGCACCGATCAGTTTCTTGGCTTTTTGGCGAACCTCTTCGTGAGGTGCAATGAATGACGCGACACAGACCAGTCCGGAATCGTTGAGAAGTTTGGCAACCTCGGCTGCACGGCGAAGGTTTTCAGAGCGCTCCTCGGCAGTGAATCCAAGATCGCGTGAAAGTCCGGCACGCATGGTTTGCCCATCGAGAAACACGGTTTTGCGTCCCAGTTCGAACAGTTCTTTTTCAATTAGATTGGCCAGCGTTGTTTTGCCTGAACCGCTTAGACCGGATATCAAAATGGTCATTGGTTGGTGGGAATAAGCCGCAGCTCTTTCCTCGGCAGGAACAAGGCTGGCGACCGGTTCAGCGGCAAACCCGGCAAGCGTGCGGCTCGACCAATGATCGACGTGGCGATCGTCCGTTCCGGCATCGACATACATCCCTGCGGCGACGGTTTCATGGGTGATCCGGTCAACGAGGATGAAGGAGCCGGTTTGTCGGTTTTGCCGGTAGGGATCGTGGACTACGGGGTCGTGAGTTCGAATTGCGACGCGACCAATTTCGTTCAGTCCAAGAGATGCATTGGCAGTACGATGCAATGTGTTGACGTCGACGCTGTAGCGAACAACATCTATTTCGGCAGAAGTCCTTTGACCAAGCTGCTTGAACCAATACTTCTTGCCGGGTTGAAGTCTGGTTTCGGACATCCAGACCAGCATGGCATCGGCGTTGCAGCCGACGCTTGGCAGGTTGCCTGAGCGAACAATCATGTCGCCACGCGTGATGTCGATTTCGTTTTCGAGCGTAAGCGTCACCGATTGTCTTGCTTTGGCTTCGTCCAGTTGGCCGTTCATCGTTTCAATCGAAGCAACTTTCGATTTCCTTTTTGAAGGTAACACGACGATTTCATCACCAACTCTCACGGCTCCCGAAGCAACGGTTCCGCTAAAACCGCGAAACGTTGCGTCCGGCCGATTCACCCACTGAACAGGGAAACGAAAGTCTTTCAGGTTTTGGTCGGAACCAATGTAAATTGTCTCGAGTAAGTGCAGCAGCGAGCTGCCTTCGTACCAGGGTGTATTGGAACTCGGATGTGCCACGTTGTCGCCCAGGAGCGCGGACAGAGGCACAAAACGGATGTCGGGCAACTCCAGCTTGGCCGCAAACGATTTGAAGTTGCTGCAGATTTCGTCAAATGTTTCCTGTGAAAAGTCAACCAGATCCATTTTGTTGACCGCGAGGATCACATGCTTAATACCGAGCAGCGAGACGATGAAGGCATGACGCTTCGTCTGCGTCAAGATACCTTTGCTGGCATCGACCAGGATCACTGCGAGATCAGCGGTCGAGGCACCGGTGGCCATGTTCCGCGTGAACTGTTCGTGACCCGGCGTGTCCGCGATAATAAATTTTCGTTTCGGCGTCGTAAAGTATCGATAGGCGACATCAATGGTAATCCCTTGCTGGCGCTCGTCTTCCAATCCATCCAGCAGCAGGGCAGGGTCAATGTCCTGTCCGGTCGTACCGTGACGTTTTGAGTCCTGTTGCAGGGCCGCAATTTGGTCTTCGTAAACGGCACCGGCTTCGAGCAGAAGTCGTCCGATCAAGGTGCTTTTGCCATCATCCACGCTACCGCAAGTGATGAATCGCAACATCTGTTTTTCGGAATGCTCGATAAGCAAAAGTTGAACGTCGTTTTGCAGAGTGTGGGTTGCTTGTGCGGTAATCATGGCATATTTTCGAAAGTGTCGGATGTTAAAGAAGCTTCTTCGGTAAATGCGAGCGGCTAGAAATATCCTTCGCGCTTCTTTCGCTCCATTGCGGCGTTTTCTTCTCGATCGACAGCACGCCCGCTGCGTTCGGACTGTCGCGTGGTCAACAAATCATGCACAATTTTTTCGACGGTGTCCGCGTCCGACTCAACACAGCCGGTAACCGGATAGCAGCCAAGGGTTCGGAATCGAACCATTTTCTCTTCGGGAGCTTCGCCGGGTTCCAATCGCATTCGTTCGTCATCGACGACGATTAAGTCCTCACCGCGTTTGACGACCGGTCGTTTTTTGGCCAGATAGAGCGGAACGATCGGAACGTTTTCTTCAAGTATGTATTGCCAGACGTCAAGCTCCGTCCAATTGGAAAGCGGAAATACTCTCAGGCATTCTCCCGGATTTCGCCAAGTGTTGTACGAACTCCAAAGTTCCGGTCTTTGATCACGTGGCTCCCACCGATGATTCTTGTCCCGGAACGAAAAGATACGCTCCTTGGCCCGCGAACGTTCTTCGTCACGTCGCCCGCCACCAATCGCACAATCAAACTTGTACTCTTCAAGCCCTTTTTTGAGCGGCGTCGTGCGCATGATGTCGGTATAGTTTTTGCCGTGGTCAAAGGGATTAATTCCGGCCGCATGACCGTCTTGATTCACGTAAGCGATGACATCAAGTCCCAGTTCCATGCGTGCAAAATTCTCCCGGAATTCGATCATTTCACGGAATTCCCATGTCGAGTCGATGTGCATCAATGGAAACGGCGGCTTGCCGGGATAGAACGCCTTGCGAGCCAGGTGCAGGATGACCGAGGAGTCCTTGCCGATGGAATAAAGCAGCACCGGGTTATCGAACTCGGCCGTGACTTCTCGAAGAATATGGATCGCTTCGGCTTCGAGCTCTTCAAGATGTCGTAGGCGGTGTTCGCGCGACGTTTGGGATTGCGATTGACTACTTGCTTTTTGAATCATGTTGCAGTTCCAGGAATTGTAGTTTTGATTCTCAGTTTGGGTTTCCTGTTCATCCAGGAAATGAAAGCTTTCATCAGGTTCCCGACACGTAGTTCATGAACGATAAGAACCGCGAAATTTGATCTGGAATGGCCAGACCTGATTTGAGCCACACCGCGATCATGCCCAGGAAAAAGAACACGATCGGCGGACTTAGCATCCCTTCGATTGATGACGGCTCCATTTAACTTTGGCCCGGCGGGCTATTCTCCTTGTCCCAACGAATAGACCGGATTACCATCCAACTCGCACAGATTCTCAGTCTTGATAAAGTCCAGATCCTCTTTTCGAATCCGGCCTAGTAAATTGAGAATGTGGTCGTGCGTTACGGTGTAGCCGTTTTGAACTGTTTTCTTGAAGCGGCAGCGCCAATGGTCGGTACAAAAAGTTTCCGGAAATCCTTGCGGCCAGACTTTAACGCCTCGATTGGTAATCAGTTTGATCTGTAGCCGGTCGTCACTTGCCTTTTCAAGCTTGCCTGCAAGGTCGTCAGGTGAAATGTCGAATTTGTGGATAAAAACATCGACACCAACGAGCGTTTTCTCCGCTGGCGGCCGTCGTTCAATCTTCGTTTTGATGCCCTTGGCTGACGCCGAGTCGTAGGAGACGACTGGCAAGCTGGTGGGTTTTTGGCCAAGTCGGTCAATTATGGCGGCCGCAAATTGATGGGTGCCAACCGTTTTTACCGTGTGCTGTTTCGAGGCAATCTCGGCAGTGTGGTATCCGTCTTCGAGAGTTTTCAACCAGGCGTTGTGAATCTTTTCGGCGATTTCCGCCTGCCCAATATGGACAAGCATCATGATCGCGCCATGCAACAAGCCGGTTGGGTTTGCGATTCCATGCCCGGTGATGTCTGGAGCCGAACCGTGAATGGCTTCGAACATGGCAAAGTCTTCACCGATATTCGCAGAACCTGCCATACCCACCGAGCCGGTCATTTCAGCCGCGATGTCTGAAACGATGTCACCGTAAAGATTCGGTGTTACGATGACGTCAAAGTTCTCAGGAGTGGTGGCCAGTCGAGCCGTCCCAATGTCAACGATCCAATGTTCGTTTTCGATTTGCGGATAGTCGGCGGCAACTTCATCGAAAACTTTGTGGAACAAGCCGTCGGTCAACTTCATGATGTTGTCTTTGGTCAAACAGGTGACCTTTTTGCGATTGTTGGCGACCGCATACTCGAATGCATAGCGGCAGATGCGCTCACACCCTGGTCGGGAGATCAGTTTCAAACACTGGACGACCTCGTCGGTTTGCTGGTGCTCGATTCCGGCATAGGTGTCCTCTTCGTTTTCTCGAATGATGACAACGTCCATTCCCGGGTGCTTCGTCTCAACAAATGGCGCGTAGGCAATGCAAGGCCTTACGTTTGCAAACAAACCCAACGTCTTACGAATCGTGACGTTGAGACTTTTGTAGCCGCCACCTTGCGGAGTCGTAATTGGACTCTTCAGAAACACACGCGATCGACGAAGCGAGGACCAGGCTTCGTCGCTGATCCCGGCTGTATTTCCAGCAAGGTAGACTTTTTCGCCGATTTCGATTTCTTCGATATCCAGTTTGGCCCCGGCG
Organism: Pirellulaceae bacterium; assembly: GCA_942492215.1. GTDB lineage: Bacteria > Planctomycetota > Planctomycetia > Pirellulales > Pirellulaceae > Mariniblastus. The sequence continues at coordinate 395,536 of CALODY010000024.1, read as the reverse complement.
GCTTCCAGGATGTTCAGTGTTGCTTCCATTATTTCAGGGCCGATACCGTCGCCACGCGCGATCGTGATAGGGGTTGGTTTCATAGTCTTAACTTTGCTCTTGGGATTTTCGATGGAACGGAAAATGAATCTTATGGAACGAATGTGGGGCAGGCCGCTTCGATTGGTACCGGTGGTGCACTGACGAAACGACGCTCTGCTCCCCGAAGAATTAATGATTGCCTAAGCGAAACTCACTTCTTCAATCAGCGCTCGAAACGTCTGGTTCTCTGAATCGTACATGCAGAACACGCCACTTTCGGCCCGATAGAACAGGCCCTGCACAAGATTTTTGCTTCTCAAGCTCGATGTTTGGACCGCTGGGGTCAGCTTGAGGCATTCGAGCTGCTGCAAAAAGTGTTTTTCATTCTCTTTCATGCATGACTGGACATGTTTGACCCTGTCAAGGAGCGAAGTGATTCGGTTCGTCGAACCGCTTTGAACTTTATCGACTTGACCTGACGTGCAAACCTGGATGTTGTCCTCCGGAATTCCTCCCTGAGAATGACCAACCAGAAGTATGCCGCCAATGTTCAAGTCGTTAACTACCGCGTCCATCAACTCAGCGATAGGCTCGTCGTTCATCATCCAGCAGTTTTGTGGAATCGAGACGACCGCAATGGAACTTTCGATAAAAGCTTCCTTTAGCTGGTTGATCATGCGATTGTCCGAATGAGAAATGATGACGTAATCAAGACTGCCTTCTTCTACCTCGGCAAGTTGTTGCTTGAGATTTTCAATATGGCTGTTGACAGAGAGAGTTGCTGGTTTGATCATCGAAATTTCCTTGTTTGATTTTTTGTAAATAGGTTTCGCTACATCGAGAAACTGATGGCTAGGCCAGGTAAATGTCGGTTGGGTCACCGTCATATCGAATCGGTGGCAATCGCTCTCCATCGTTCTTTGGGGAGATGATGTTGGAGTGCATCCAATTCAGCAGAGCTGCTGGCAGCGTGACGATTGACCAAATTCCCGTTAACAGACGCATCTTTTCTCCTTCATTCAGAATGGGTTGGTTGCTCGGTCGCTACAAAAAAAAGGCCGGAAGATCAGACAAACTGATCTTCCGGCCTTTTTCACAAGCTCGTTGTCTTGTGTAACGAAACCGTCTTGCTTTTGGTGTCGCGACAGCTCTTTGTCCCTCGCGATTTTTTATCTATCGGCAAACGTAGTTGGCAAACTTCACGACGTCAACAACTAAAATCGTCACCCAACGCCTCCGTCCGGACTGGCCGGTTGAAAACTTCAAAAAAGCCATGCTTTATCCCTGTTCGATAGCTTTTTTGAATAAATAAGTTTCAAATAAAGCATCTACTTTCGAACCGTTCAGACGCCGGAATTTGGCGGGCGATCAAAAGGCGATTCCCGTCGACGCATTTAACACGGATCTGCAGGCAAGCCTTTTGCGTTTGGGTCCGGTTAATGAACTGGCTTTGAGCAAAAAATTGCGAACAGCCTAACGAGCGAATTCTAGCGACGTTTTTCCGTAAATTCTTCTTCAGCGAGTCTTGCCAGAGAAAAGACGATGATTCGCTCTCCTGTCTTGGCACTGATGTCAGTGTGAAGGCTAACCACTTCGATGCCAAGAATTTCCTTGATCGCCGCGTCAAGTATTGGCCTACCTTGTTCAATCAATTCCTGACGTACGGTCTTGATCAAATTTCGGCCGCGTTCCTTAGTATCAGATTTGGCAAGTTTAAGTTCCGCTGGTGTCAACACATTTTTGAGACGAACGATTACAAGATCATCAATGATGTACGTCCGCGCATTCAGCGGACCTCTGCCCATGAACTCTTTCTCGAAACGGATGATCGATTTGCTGATTTCTTTTTCGGCCTGGGTTTTATTCGCACTTGGCATTTGGTCGTTTGGGTAGCTTGAGTGGATTTGAGATTCGCTGATTTGCTTGTTTACAACAAAAAGAATTTCGCGAGCATCAACCGAAATCTTTGTTGCCGCCGGATGTTTCAATCGCTTGTCGATGGAGATCCCATAAAAACGCGATGCAATTTCCGTAAGTCTATCTATGAACTACAGGGTATTGTTTGCAGACGTTGTCTTCAATAACCGTGGGCTGCGGAGGTTGAGCTAAAAATTCTCGTGGGGGGCTCCGCTCAAGGCGTTCCAAACGAAAAGCAGGTAGCAATCGCTACGGGCGCAAACAGTCCGACGTCGTCCAACAGCTAAGGTTACTTATTCGGGCAGACACCGTTGCATGGACATCAGCGCATAGGCAGTGCCGTATTGTTTGTAGTAGTTGTAAAGCGTGTAATCCCACCAACAACCGTCTGGCTCCTGATGCTTGATCAGAATTTTGGCCAACAAATTCCGGTACTTATTTCGATCTTCAGGCTGCAACTGATCGATACAAAGTCCTGCATAGTAGTGGCCGTAATAATAAAAGTATCCGGCGACCTGCATCCATGATTCATGCGGAATGGGTCGTTTGCGACCGATATCCAGCCAGCCATTCCGCAGATAGAGCCGATATAGCCAAGCTTTCAATACATTGTCGGTGATCCCTTCGTCTCCCCATAGGCGTAGCGCGAGATTGCATGCTTGCGAACGTCCCAGGCTGCCGCCCGGTCGGTTGATTCCGCGCATCGGCATGTTTTTCAGGTATTCGCCGTAAAGGTAGGTGAAGTCTGGTTTCTGTTGTCGCTTGGTGGCCGCGACCGCGCGTTGAACGATTTTTTCAGGAACAGCGAAACCAACATCTGCTGCCTCCTTAAGTGCAATCAAGACGGTGGCATTGACGAAGCTGATGGAACTGCCTGTCGGCTTACGGCCTTGAGCGACGAAATCGTAGTATCCCCAGCCGCCATCAATCGATTCATATTTTTCCAGCATCGTGATTTGCTGACGAATCAAATCGTCAATTTGCTGGATCGTTTCGTCGGATTGACCTGACATTTTTTTGAGTTTGATGAGCGATTGAATGCCATAGGCGTGTGCCCAGACGTTATAGATCGTATCGCCTTTCGCACGTTTAACGGCAGGGAATTTTTCAAACATCCAGTCCTGAGCCGCCAGAACTGCCTCTCTGGCAACTGGATCATTGGATTTGGTTTCGATCAGCGCCGAAACCGAAAGTGCGGTCGTCGCCGCCCGAAACGCGTGATGGGAACCGGGAAGAGGTGCATAAATCTCTCCGATGCGTTTCGAGACATGCGACCCGAACGATCCATCGGGATTCTGAGAAGCGATCAAAAATCGTGCACCGCGATCGATGGCTGCTTGAATTTCACTGGGCGAAGGGCCTTCAATGATCGGAATCTCAGGAGGCTGGCTGAAGTCCAGCGGATCGTCAAACAGCTTGGGTCGAGGCAGGCCGCTGGTTTCTTGTGGCTTTTCAACGGTTCGCCGAGAAGATTTCTGGGAGTCCGCGGCATCTTGTTCCGACTGTGCTGAGACGTCCAGCGTTTGAGATAGCAAGGCCCCTATCAACAGGAATCCAATCCCAAGGAAGCGGTGGGAAACCCGACCGCCCAACATGATTCGTTCAATGAATTGTCGCATGTTTACTCCACGAAATTGATACATGAATCGACACTTGGGAGTGTGCGAACACTCAAGGTTTGGATTTCGCGATGCTGTCACCGGCGGAAATTCCGGAGACGATTTCAATGTCATCGCCGGAGGAATGTCCGACCGTCACTTCTTGACGCTTAAATTCATCGCCTTCCTTCAGGTAGACATAATGAGTCACGTTCTCGTCGTCGGAGAAAACGCTGGCTTTGGGTACGACCACGGCCTGTTGGTTTTCGTGCACCAGAAAACTCAGCTTACAACTCATACCGGGCATAACCGCGGCCCCGGCGGGGATATTCTCTGCCATGATCTGGCAATCGAATTTGCCATCGTCCAATGGAATCCTGGAAACCGATTTGATCATGACGGTGATGGTCGTGTTGCCAGCCGCTTTGATAAGGGCCTTGCCTCGCATTCGAGGTGAAAGCGAATCTAGTTTGGATTCATCCAGATTGGCGCGAATCATCAATTGACTTACATCGACGATGGTAAAAATGGCCGCGTTGGCGGGGACTTTTTTAAACGGTTCGAGACGTCTTGCGGAGGAGCCTTGCGCGCCGACCCATTTTCCGCGTTGGCTTCGCCCATAGTACAGAATTCCATCCGCAGGTGCGGTTAGCGTCATTTTCTGTTGATCACGCCGTAGTTCTTTAAGGTTTTCCTGTTTGTTCTTGAGGGCGAATTCGGCCTGCGCTAACGCAATCTCGGTTTTTTTCTTTTTGATGGGTAACGTAATCTGTGATCGCTGAAAACCAATCTGCTCCCGTTTAAGAGCCTCTTCCTTCTGGGTTTGCTCACGAGGCACGTCAAATTCTCGCTGGCGTTGAACTCGCAGCATGGTTCGGTCTCGCGATCGCTCAGCGGACTCAACACTACGCCGAGCGCGCTTCAATACGATTTCTTCCGACTCCTCAGTCAGTTCGTCTTCGGTGTACATCTGCTCCAATTGATTCAATTCATCCTGGGAATATTCCAACATGTAAGCAGCGGTTTTTTCTTCGTAATCAATGTCTTTTTGTTTCTGGGGTAGGAGGACGCTTTTGTAGTACTCAAAATCTACCTTGGTATTTGTCCATTTTCGTTCTGCGCTCTCGCGGTCCAATTCAAAAGTCTCGTCGGCTTCTTTCTTTTCCAGGGCAGCGGTCTCCATGGCAAAATTTGCATTGCTAAACGCAAACTCCGCCTCGACGACCGCTTTGTCAATTTTTTCGCGATCGAATTTCAGGATTTCCTGTCCCGCGGTGACCGCGGTTCCTTCCTCAACCACCGAATCGATCATCAAATCGGTCCAGGTTTCGAAACTGGTTTTTACTTCATGCGTTCGAGTCGACTCGAATATTCCGTCGAACGATTCATAAACAACCATGGGTTTCAGTTTGGCTTCCACGGTTTCTTTTTTCTTTGATTCACCGTCTGCTTGATCGCTTTTCGAACCAGCTGGATCCTGGCCGAATAACGTTGCCGGAACAAAGTGCGTCACCGTCGAAAAAGAAACGAGCACTAGCATCAAAAGGAACAAGAAGCGTCTCATAGGTTTCTCCTGTTGAATAGGTTCAATTCGATTGTGAGCGTGTGCTGCCGGGTCGCGGTCAGGCGTGACTCGCAGTCTAACTGTTTTAATAGGGAGCATCAAAAAAGGTAATAAATAAAAGCTCACGGCCCAACATTCGTGCGAGTATGCCGGGTCTTCACCCTTGACGAATTCATGGTGTTCTTGCCAGATGGTAACCGCCGCCTGCAGTCCAAATCAGATCGCAATTCTCAATCCGTCGTAGCCAACCTCGATTCCCGCAGGCAGGTTTGAATTGATTCTCTCATAATCGACGTGACACGAGCAGTGGGTGAAATACGTCTGTTTGGCTTTCAGTTTTTGGCAAACCTCGACAGCTTGGTCGATACTCAAATGAGTGACATGCGGTGTGGGGCGCAAAGCGTCAAGAACCAGGACGTCCAGCCCTTCCAAAAGAGCCCAGCTGGATTCAGGGATCTCGCTGACGTCCGTGCAATAGGCGACGTTGCCAAAGCGAAACCCGAGAACATTGAAATGGGGTCCGTGTTTGAGAGGTATCGGTACAATCGAAGCGCCCAGAATCTCCAGCGGCGCCGTGTCGATTCGACGAATATCGACGGAAGGGCTTGCGCCTTTGTGTGTCTCCGGACCATCGGAAAAGGCGTAGTCGAAAGCGGTTTTCAACCTTTGTTCGACAACCTCAGTACAATGGACGGGGACCGGGTGGCCCAGGTAAAACTGAAACAGGCGTAAATCGTCGAAACCCATCACGTGATCGGAATGCTCATGTGTGTAAACTACTTCGTGAACAATGCCGATTTTCTCGCGCAGTAACTGGTATCTTAAATCCGGCGACGTATCGATCAGCAAATTCCCTTCCGGGAGACCAACAATCGCACTGGCACGAGTTCGTTTGTTTCGCGGGTTCGTACTTTGGCAAACATCGCAGCCACAGCCGATGGCGGGAACGCCGACGGAGGTGCCGGTGCCAAGCAGGATCAGTTGCCCGCCAATGTCAGTGGTGAGGATTTCTTTTTTCAGCTTCGCCAACGGGAATTCCGGAACGAGTAAGTAACTGGAGAGTTGTCTTTGCAGACCAACGTTAGATCTTAACGAGAATCGTGAAACTGGGTATCGGATGAAAAAGCATCGACGATCGACGTCCCGACTATCAAGGGGCCCGCGGCCGCTGGTGGCGTCGCGCGAGAGGCTGGTGTCGGGCTTTCGTTAAATGTTGAACTAAATTTTAGAGTTTTAGATTCTCCATGGCTCAGGTCTTATTTTTTCACTTGGCCATCGACTTGGCGGAGTACAGGCTTGCGAAAACAAGTTGTCACTGGCACGGTGTTTGCCGTTGGGAAACCCAAGTGTCAGGTTTCCTGACAATAACCGTAGAGCGTGGCCACTGGGTTACAACTGAGATTACGCCAATTATGGTGGTAATCATGCAAATTGGGCGAACGTTAACAGGCTCAATCTCCGTTGACCGTTTCGGTTAATCTTTATAATCTGTTATTAACAACCGACTTACGTAAATTGCCTGAATTCACCATCGAATCGCCGTCCTGTTAGATCTTGAACCCCACCTTCCCTGACAAATTTGCGGGATGATTGTGTTGCTCCAGGCTTGGTTTTTTTATTCTGATTGACGCTGGCCGCGTCAGAGCCTCCCCACAAAAACGAGACGTTTGTGGTGAGGCCGCTTTGCCAGCGCGATTCGGGGACTTGGCCTTCGATACTTGGTGGACTTGCTGGAATAATTGCCATGGAAAATTTAGAGAGACTTTGGGACGCCATCACCCATTTTTTTGGTGGGTTTTTAGCGGCATTTGAGCGCCTCATTACCAACCTGTTTGGCTCATCCAACGCCCGCTACGTCAAACGACTGCAGTCGAAGGTCGACGCCGTCAATGCGCTTGAGCCCACCTACGAAGCGATGACCGACGATGAGCTTCGTGAGCAGACCGAGCAGTTTAAGAAGCGTTTGAAGAATGGCGAAACGACCGACGATATCATGATCGAAGCATTCGCGGTCTGCCGGGAAGGCGGCAAACGATTTCTTCACATGCGACACTACGACGTCCAACTGGTGGGTGGGATGGTGTTGCACAGTGGTTCGGTTGCCGAAATGGTCACGGGTGAGGGAAAAACGTTGGTGGCAACGTTGCCCGCCTATCTCAACGCGCTCGTTGACAAAGGAGTCCATGTCGTCACGGTGAATGATTACTTGGCTCGCCGAGATATGGAGTGGATGGCTCCACTGTACATGGGCTTGGGACTGACCGTGGGGGCGATCCAAAGCAACATGCCAGTTCGTGAACGTCAGGAATGCTATGCCAAGGACATCACTTACGGAACCAACAACGAGTTTGGTTTCGACTATTTGCGCGACAACATGCGACCGGCGGCCCGTGGTGACGACCGATTCGAAAAACGATTTCAGCAATCGCAAGGCCCCTTGGCCTTCGCCATCATTGACGAAGTTGACAATATTTTGATCGACGAGGCCCGGACGCCGTTGATCATCTCTGGCCCGGCTCACCAGAACCCCGCCCGTTACGCCGAAGCCAACCGGATCGCGTGCGCTTTAACCAAGGAAGTGCATTACCAGGTCAACGAAAAAGACCATACGGCGACGCTCACCGATGAAGGTGTTCGGCACGCGGAAAAATTGGCGGGAGTTGAGAGTTTTTATACTGCCGGCAATATGGACTGGCCGCACTTGATCGACAACGCTCTCAAGGCGCACGGCCTGTACAAAAAAGACGTCAATTACGTGATCAAGGATGGCGCGGTCGTCATCGTGGATGAATTCACCGGACGATTGATGGAAGGCCGCCAATGGAGTGATGGTTTGCACCAGGCGGTCGAAGCCAAAGAAGGCGTCAAAATCAAAGAGGAAACTCAGACTCTGGCGACGATTACGTTGCAGAACTATTTCAAACTGTATGACAAGATTTGCGGAATGACCGGTACGGCAATGACCGAGGCGGAAGAATTCTACAAGATCTACAAACTCAATGTCGTCGCAATCCCGACCAACCGGCCACTCCAACGTATTGCCCATTCAGACATCATCTACAGCGCCGAAAAGTACAAATGGAATTCGATCGCTGATGAAATCGAGAATTACCATCAATGGGATATGGTGTTCCTGAAAAACGGCGATTACTACGTCGGTCGAATTAAGGAAGAGAACGACACCGAAGTCGTTTTGGCCGACAAAGACGATGGTCAAAAGCACAGTTTGCCGAACAACAAGATCGACAAGATTCAACGTGCCGGTCGGCCGCTGCTGGTCGGTACCGTCTCGATCGAGAAAAGCGAACTCCTGTCGCGGCTATTGGAGAATCGCGGCATCAAGCACGAAGTTCTCAACGCCAAGAACCATAAACGCGAAGCCGAAATCGTTGCGCAAGCCGGTCGCCGCAGTGCCGTAACGATTGCCACCAATATGGCCGGTCGTGGTACGGACATTGTTTTGGGTGGCAACCCCGAGACGATGGCTTGGGCGCGACTGCAGGACAAGTATCCAACGCGACTGGACGTTCCTCGGGAAGAGTGGGATGAACTGGTGGCAGAAATTGATCGTGAAAATCGAATGAAGGAGATGGGAAAGGAAGTCCTTGAGTTGGGCGGTCTTCATGTCATTGGAACTGAACGTCACGATGCCAGGCGGATTGACTTGCAGCTGCGCGGTCGTTGCGGTCGTCAAGGTGATCCGGGTAGCAGCCGTTTCTTCCTCAGTCTTGACGATGACTTAATGCGAATTTTTGCCGGTCCGTTTGTCAAGCGCGTACTGGAAATGGGCGGATTCAAGGACGAGGTTCCCATTGAAAGCCGCATGGTTTCTCGCCGGATCGACAGCGCACAGAAGAAACGCGAAGAGTACAACTTCGAGATTCGTAAGAGCCTGTTGGAATATGATGAAGTCATGGACGAGCAGCGAAAACGTGTCTACAGTTTTCGCCAACGAGTCCTCGACGGCGTCAGTTGTCGCGAAGTCGTTCAGGATATGGTCCGCGATCAGGTAGAACGGAACCTCGATGCGTGCCTGGCTGCTGATTTCGGCCAGGTTTCCTTTGCCGGTTATGCCGGGAAACAGCTGAACGTCAATCTCGATCCGAAAGCATTCCGTAACACGACGGCCAGCGAAGCGATCCGGGTCTGCCTGGATGAAGCCGAGCGACAGGCCGAGACCGATATCGTTGGTCAGGTCGAAGAGAACCTCTCTCTCATGGAGGAGGAGTCGGAATGGAGTTGGGAGGCACTGGCGCATTTTGCCAATAGCCGATGGAATCTTGGTGTTCGCGATCGTGACCTGAAGCAGATTGGCCGCGACCGAGTCGACGAGTACTTGATCGATAAAGCCCGCGCGGCGATCCAAAAGACGCAAATCGAAGGCGCTGAGCAAATGCTTGATCCGGACTACGGTTACCGAACCGCCGTCATGTGGACCAAAGCAAAATTTGGAATCGAGCTGGATGTCGAGGCGATTAAGGACTTGGCCAATGAAGAAATCATGGAGATGGTCATCGAACAGGCCGTCGATAAATATCGGGAAAAGGAAGCCGTTTATCCGGTGATGGCGGGCATGTACCGATTCGTCGTTCCCGCCGCCGGCGGAGCCCAGGGGCGGATCGATCGGGAAGGACTTGTCGAGTGGGCCAGTCGCCGATTTGAGACAGAACTCACGATGGAAGACCTCAAGAACAAGCAACGCGATGAAATTCGGGCGTTGCTGGTCGACAAAAGTCGACAGTCCCAGCAAGCGGCGCAGTCAGCAATCGAATCTCTGCATGGAAAAATCACCCAGCTTTCTGAGAATGGTCGGGTTCCGCTGACCAATGCCAACGGAGAGGCCCTCTCGTTATCGGAATGGTTCAAACAGACGATCGACTATGAACTGCCGTTGGAAAAAGTCGAGCGGATGGAACGCGAGGAACTGGAGCAAAGCCTGGAAGCGATTGTCGAGGACCATTTCCATCCCGAGTTCCGCCGCATGGAACGCATGGTGCTGCTGGAAATCGTCGATTCCGCATGGAAAGACCACTTGTTGGCAATGGACTATCTGCGCAGTGCAGTCGGCCAACGCGGGATGGCTCAGCTGGATCCCAAAGTTGAGTACAAACGTGAAGGAATGCGGATGTTCGACGGCTTGTGGGTGTCGATCGGCGAACGTGTTACCGACCTGGTATTCCGCATGGAACAGATGAACGAAGATTTTGTCAGCAACACGCTAGTGGAGACCAGCGCTCGTCACGATGAAGTTCCGGAGCAGCAAATGCTGCCAGACTCTGATATCGGACGTGAACAATCCGATGCGATTGATCGATCCGGCCAAGCGGCTAAGGTCGAAACGATTCGCAACCGCGACGTGAAAGTCGGGCGAAATGAACCTTGCCCATGCGGGAGCGGAAAAAAATACAAAGCCTGCTGTCTAAGGAATCAACAACGCGTTTAGGTTTGCGCCGTTGGGAACACTTGGAAGGAGTCCGGTGAGCTATCTGTTAAATGTGATCTACGGATGCTTGTTGCTGATGGCATCCCCTTGGCTATTGTGGCGCTATCTCCGCTGGGGCAAAAACCGGCGCGGCTGGCTGCAAAAGCTTTTTGGGTTGGTGCCACGGAGGGAGTCGATTCAGCCCTGCGTTTGGTTCCATGCCGTAAGTGTTGGTGAAGTCAATCTGCTGGCGCAGATCGTCTCCGAACTCAAGCAACAACGACCGGATATCGAGACCGTCATCTCGACGACGACGGAAACCGGCTACGATTTGGCCCTCCAGAAATACCCTGACGATCTGGTCTTCTTTTTTCCAATGGATTTTAGCTGGGCGATTCGTAATGTTTTGTTTCGTATTCGCCCCAACCTGATTGTGCTCGCCGAGTTGGAAGTTTGGCCCAACTTGATTCGCTGCGCTCATTCGTTCTCGCAAAGTCAAGCGAAGCTGGCGTCTCCATCAAGGGTGCTCAACATGGGTGAAGCGTTCGATGTTGCGGCCGTGACGGAAGTTGAACGTGATGCGAAAACCGATTCCGAGATTCTCGCGAGTGAACTGGGCATCGTGGACACCAAGGCAGTCATGCCGTGTGGAATTCCAATTGCAATTGCCAATGGCCGATTAAGCGAGTCCAGCTTCAGAGGCTATCGTCGTTTCAGTTGGCTGTTCGAAAATACATTCAAAAGACTGCAGCTTGTCCTGACCCAAAACGAAACCTACGCGAGTCGATTTAAGAGCCTGGGATGTTCCGCGAACCGGGTTGCCGTGACGGGAAGTGTCAAGTTCGATGGCGTGAGAACGGATCGTGACAACCACGAAACACGGCGGTTAGCGGAGTTGGCGGGCGTGGGGCCCAAAGATAAGGTTTTCCTGGCTGGCAGCACTCAGCTGGAAGAGGATATTCTGGCAGCCAGCGTTTACCGGGAACTGAGGGAGCGACACGATTGTTTGCGATTGATCTTGGCGCCGCGGCACCCGGAAAGATGCGGACAGTTGATTCGCGCGTTGAAGGAGTTGGGATTGCCATTCCTGCTGCGGTCGGAGTTGAAAATGGGAGGCCATTTGGCGATCGACAAGAGATCCGTTTTGGTCATCGATGTCATTGGCGAGCTGGGAGCTTGGTGGGGCGTGGCAGACGCTGCTTATATCGGTGGCAGCATGGGGCGACGGGAAGGTCAAAACATGATCGAACCCGCCGCCTATGGGGTACCGGTATCATTCGGACCGAACACCGCCAACTTCAAAGAGATTGTCGATGAACTTTTGGATTCGAAGGCCGCCGTCGTCGTTCGCGATCGAGGCGAGCTCAGTCAATTTGTCGAGCAAGTGGTCGTGGATTTGCTGTCGTCGCGTGAAATGGGAGCAAGGGCTCAGAATGTTGTGTTGCAGCATTGTGGTGCGGCCCAGCGATCCGTAGAGCGTTTGCTCGATTTGGTTCCCGATCGGGGGGAAACGGGGCGCCGCGACGCTGCCTGAGCTTTCAACGCAATACGGCCTGAAATTTCAGTTTTTTGGATCGTTTTGCGTCGCGGAATTGCCCCCAAAAAACCGTTTGAAATGGTTCTTCGGTTGAGTGATTCGGCGGGTTCTGTCTACAATGATGGATTGGCAAATCCGATCAAAGCAATGATCTTTTTGAAACAATCTGAATTGAGAATATCGAGGAGAGTGTAGTGGCATCTGGAAATTATTTGTTTACGAGCGAGTCGGTCAGCATGGGCCATCCGGACAAGCTGGCTGACCAGATTTCGGACAGCATTCTGGATGCCATGTTAGCGCAAGATCCGAACAGTCGAGTGGCTTGCGAAACAATGGTGACGACCGAACTGGTCGTCATCGCGGGCGAGATAACATCTTCTGCGGATGTCAACATCGAAGAGGTGGTTCGCAACGTTATCCGGGAAGTCGGCTACTCGGATGCTGGCATCGGAATTGGAGCGGATACTTGCAAGGTCGTTGTCAAGCTGGATCAGCAAAGCCCTGATATAGCAATGGGCGTGGATCGCGACGGTGCCGGTGACCAGGGGTTGATGTTTGGTTTTGCCTGTGATGATACTGAGGAGTTGATGCCGCTTCCAATCGCGTTGTCTCACAGAATTCTGGCACGATTAAACCAGGCTCGATTTGATAAAGAGGTGGATTGGTTGCGACCTGACAGCAAAAGCCAGGTCACCGTTGAATATGATGGCAACAAACCTGTCCGCATCGACACGGTGGTTGTATCGACGCAACATGGTCCGGATGTCGACAACGAAACGATTCAGGATTTTATCAAGAACAAGATCATCGATCCTTGCCTGCCGGCGGAATTGAACCAAGGTGACGTCACCTATCACATCAACCCGACGGGCAAGTTCGTAATTGGCGGGCCGCACGGAGACTGTGGCCTGACAGGGCGAAAGATCATCGTCGATACCTATGGCGGTTGGGGACGACATGGTGGAGGTGCTTTCAGTGGCAAGGATTCCACAAAAGTCGACCGCAGCGCCGCCTATATGGCTCGTCATGTCGCAAAGAATATCGTGGCTGCCGGTTTGGCGAAACGATGCGAGGTGCAGTTGGCCTATGCGATTGGCGTCGCCGATCCGGTCAGCGTTCATGTCGATACCCAGGGAACCGGGTCGGTCGATGACGGCGTCATCTGTGAGATTGTAAAAGAAACGTTTCCGCTTTCGACCAAGGGCATCATTGATTACCTGCAGTTGCGCCGACCTGTTTTTCGAAAAACGGCGCAAGGTGGGCACTTCGGTCGAAATGATCCGGACTTCACTTGGGAAAAAACTGATGCGGCAGCCAAATTGGCTGAAAAAGCAGCGGCTCAGGCGGAGGCTTAGTCAAGGGATATGCAACCTGTTTTCGGTTGACAGGCCAGCGCATCGCATCCCCTGAAGTGAGAAATTTTGGGACATCAGGGTTGCCGTTGTAGACAGTGAACTAAGACCAGAATCAATTCGGGGCCGCTGACTGCTCTTCTATGAGACCAGCAATTGATTTATCCTCAAGGCAGTCAAGTTGGCTGCCTTTTGTTTTGCGTTTGGTTTTTTATGAATTCTCAGAGGTCCGACCTGCTGTCCGATGAAGTGGCGGATTCAGATGGTATCGATCCGGAAATCGTACTTGGGCAAATCTTGGCGGACCCGGAGTTGGTTCAGCACGTCTTGCGGACTCGGAACCAGGAGATCGAAACGGTCACCGGATATTTTCGTTGCGCATTCGCACCACGCCAACAGCGATTCGTGTTACACATTCCGTTCTCGCCGGCGATGGCGTCCGAACCCCACGTCGAGGCTTTGGTCAGCGAGCCGGAGAATGTTCGAATCCGTGTAACGGAGCGCAGGAAGTTTGGAGCCCGCCTCGAGATCATTCTGCCCGTCCCGACGGAAGCGGCAATGAGCGTGCTGGTCGAAGTGCTTGCCACGTCGGAAATATGACGTCATGCTTCGTTATGGGTGAAGCACAACCATTCCTGTCTCAATTTTCGTTTCTATCGCGAGGAACTGAGTGAATAGTCGGCTCGAATCCAAACTTGAAAAGTTTCAACAAACTCATTTGCTCAGATTCTGGGATGAGCTTGACCAGCAGCAACGTGAATCGCTGGAATCCCAGATTGCATCGATTGATTTTGAATTGCTGTCCAGGCTTTTTAAGTCCGACGAGGATGCGAATCGTTGGGAGGAATTGGCGGCCCGTGCCGAAGTGCCACCGGCCATCACGCTGGAAGATTTTGCAAACCCGGATTCCTACAACGCCGCCGAGGAAGTCGGAAGTCAGGCGATCTCACAAGGCAAGGTCGGAATGGTCCTGGTTGCAGGAGGGCAGGGGAGTCGTCTTGGATTCCATCACCCCAAAGGCATGTTTGAGATTGGTCCGATTAGCAACCGCTCCCTGTACCAGATGCACATCGAGCAATTGCGGGCTCGGGCTCGTCAGTTTTCGTCGCGTATCCCGCTCTACGTCATGACCAGTCCGCCGACGCACGATGAGACGACTCGGTTTCTGAAGGCGAAGCAGAACTTTGGATTGCCGAAGGACGATCTCAATATCTTTTGCCAGGGGACCATGCCGGCGGTTGACTTGGATGGTAAGCTTTTGCTGCAACAGAAGGACAAGATTTTCGTCAGCCCCGATGGTCACGGTGGGACGCTGGCGGCGCTGGAAAAAAGTGGTTGCCTTGCAGACATGCAGAAGCGGGGCATCGAATATTTGTTCTATGGGCAGGTGGATAATCCTCTGATTCAGATCTGCAATCCTGCATTAATCGGATACCACATCGACCGCCGATCAGAGATGACGTCGCAAGTCGTGCGAAAATCTGATCCGCTGCAAAAGGTCGGCAACGTCGTCAGGGTTGGCGATCAGGTATGCATTATCGAATACAGCGATTTGCCGGAAAAATATGCGCGACAAACTCGCACCGATGGGTCGTTGAAATTGTGGGCAGGAAGCATTGCGGTTCATATCTTTGATACGGAATTTCTGACTCGGGCCAGTCAGCAGCCGGATTCGCTGCCGTATCACCGGGCACACAAGAAGGTGCCGTTTATCGATTCTTCCGGAAATCGGGTGCAACCCTCTGAGCCGAACGCAATCAAGTTCGAGCGATTCATATTCGACCTTTTGCCATCGGCTGCAAATTCGATCGTATGCGAAGTCGATGCTGCGGACGGGTTCTGTGCCGTCAAGAACGCGTCGCCTGCCGACTCGGAAACGCCAGAGCATGTCCGGCAGGCCATTGTCGATCTGCATTCAAATTGGTTGACCCAAGCCGGAGCGTACGTTGAGCCGGGGACCCCCGTCGAAATCAATCCGTTGTATGCTGTCGATGCCGAACAGTTGCGCCAGGTATTGCCGACCGGTACCTCGATCACGGAAGCAACCTATTTGAGCGAGGCCGACTAAGAAGACTTGACGGGCATCGTTCTGGGGAATCGCCGAAAGACTCTGCCGGGCTGGCAGACGGTTGGCAGTCTATTCGACGCCTTGAATGTCGAGCCAAACTCCTGGTGACTCATTTTGAAAGGAATTTTCATGTTGTACGCGACAATCATGGCCGGCGGAGCAGGGACACGATTTTGGCCCGCCAGTCGCAAGGCAAACCCGAAGCAATTGCTGAACCTCGCTGGTGAGCGGTCCATGATTCAGTCAACCGTGGATCGGTTGGACGGCCTGGTTGACCCCGATCGGCTGCTGATCGTGACCAACAAAACGCTCGTCGATCCGATTGCCCGGCAGTTGCCAGATGTGCCTCGCGACTCGATAATCGGTGAGCCTGCCAAGCGCGATACAGCCCCTTGCATTGGCTTGGCAGCCGCCTGGATCTCGGCTCGTGACCCCGAAGCAACGATGGTCGTCATGCCTGCCGATCATGTGATTCGAACCGACGCGGATTTTCAAGCCGCATTGCAACACGCGGCGAGTCTGGTGGAAGACGATCCATCGCTGATTGTCACGTTTGGAATCAAGCCGACCTATCCTGCGGAGGCATTTGGATATATCGAACGTGCTGACGAATCGGTCGCGGGGACCGAGTTTCCCACGTATCGCGTGATCCGATTTCGGGAAAAACCGGATGCGCAGACCGCTCAACAGTTTCTGGATGCCGGTTCGTTTTATTGGAACTCGGGGATCTTTGTGTGGAAAGCCAAAACCATACTCTCGGCGCTTGCCGAGTTTGAACCCGCGATGCACGAGCACATCGACAAGATTGGGCAAGCGGTGGGGCGGCCTGAATTCCAGCAGACGCTGGAAACCGAGTTTTGCGCGATTGATGGCCAGTCAATCGACTACGCCGTGATGGAGCGATATCAAAATGTCCAGGTTGTCGAAGCCCCATTTAAGTGGGATGATCTGGGCAACTGGTCCGCCGTTCCCCGTCTCAAGGGCGTAGATTCAGAGGGAAATACGATTGATGCGAAACACCTGGGGATCGACACGAGTAACTCCATTATTCGCGGTGTCGACGATCACTTGATTGTTACGATTGGGATTAAAGACTGTATCGTTGTACAAACGGATGGTGCCACATTGATTGCGGACAAAAACCGCGAATCCGAAATCAAACAGATTGTTTCGGAATTGGAACAAAGGCAATGGTCTGAATATCTTTGATGAGGCAGGCATGAACGAACATTGGTTAATGCGAACACTTCCGTTGCTGCTCGTCGGCATCGCGGTGGTTGCGAATCAGGCTAACGCGCAATCCGAATCTGGAAAAATGGAATCCAAGATACTACAACAAGAGGAGCCACGAGGTTATTGGAATTGGAGTGCCAGAACACTTGGCGGCCGGCAGTTCTGGAGTGACGTGAGATGTGTCGGTGGGTGGAAGATTCAAAGAAACTCCGCGACCGGGCACCATCGTTTGCTTGACACTCAAAGCGTACGCCAGGCGTGGGGAAATCGTGCACACTGCGATCGGGAACTTGACCGCAAGATCGTTGCGGGTGAAGTCAAACCCTACCAGGGAAAAATCGTCATCATCCTGCATGGTTTGATGCGATCCAGCATTTCCATGCAGTCCGTCGCCGACTACCTTGAGTCGAAAGGCGGTTACGAAACGATTCTGTTTCAATATGCCAGTTCACGGGAACCGGTAGAGGTTCACGCCCGCGATTTGCGAAGCGTGATCGAAGGGCTGGGGGCGGACGTGACCGAAATCAACTTCGTGGGCCATTCACTGGGTAATCTGGTCGTACGTCACTACCTCGACGATATCAAGCAGATGGGGCGGAGTCCTGATCCGCGCTTCGGCCGAATGGTAATGCTGGGTCCGCCAAACCAGGGGTCGAAAATGGCGCGCATGGTAAAAAACAATTTTGCGTTCAAAACGGTGGCGGGGGAGAGTGGCGGTCAGCTTGCCAGCGGCTGGAAGTTACTGGAACCCCGGCTGGCGATCCCGGAGTTTGAATTCGGCATCATTGCCGGTGGTCAAATGGACGAATCCGACTTCAGCAATTTCATTCTCCAAGGGAAAGATGATTTCACCGTCGCACTTGAAGAAGCCAAGCTTGCTGGAGCGCATGACCTGTTTGTCCAACCGTTGTTCCATTCAAGCATGATGAATCAAGCGGAAGTTCATGAGGCGATGCTCAATTTTTTAAAGAATGGTTACTTTGTCAGCGCAGACCAGCGGAACCCAATTCCAAAAGATTGGCAGCCGGCGGTCGAAAGCAAGGACCCATCTGACGGTCAGAGTCCTCCCGCAAATCAATCTTCATCTGGGGGCCAGCGTTGAGGGAAATGTGCGGAGAATCCACGCCGACAAATGAACGGGCAGGAAACAGCGGACCGGGGTCGGCCAGCAAAGCTGGAGAAGGCTTCCGCCAGCCATCTGTATTTCCGAGTTCCGGTCGGTTGGCGGGAGTAGATTTTGGAACCGTTCGGATCGGAATTGCGGTTAGCGATTTTTCGCAGACCATTGCCAGCCCACTCGAGGTTTACATACGTCGCAACGAGGAATTGGATGCCAAGTTCTTTTTGGAATTGATGGAACGCGAGCAAGTATCGGGTTTTGTCGTGGGACTTCCCGTTCATTTGAGCGGTGACGCCAGTCAGAAATCCCGGGAGGCAGTTTTGTTTGGCGAATGGCTTGGCAAGCTGACTTCGGTTCCGGTCACGTGGTTCGATGAGCGTTTCACAACATCGATGGCGCGTGAGGTGTTGAATCAGAGCGCGATGTCTGGCAAGAAACGCAAGGCACAGTTGGACAAGTTGGCAGCGCAGATATTATTGGCCGCATTTCTGGAAGCTCCTCAGCGGCGGACGGATCCAAATCAATCGGCCCAATTGGAAGACTGAGTCAGAACGTCTTGGCCGCTTCTGCGTCGCCAATTCGACAACCTGGCGATCGAAATTCTAACGACCTCGCGTTCCGGGGAAGAACTAACCGCGCCCACGTTCGATATCTGCCAACTTCCGCCTTTTCTTTCGCTTGACGCTGATGGGCAGCCACCACAGGTAGGCTCCTGTGGCCCAGAGCCCAAGCAAAATCAGGCCGTTTGGCAAAAAAACCCATAGCTTCGCCGTTTCGGCGAAGAAGGATCCGTCGTGCAGGCTTTCGATCCAATCCGACCTGCGATAGGTAGAGCTGAGAACCTCGCCTGACTTTAGGTCGATCTGCAATTCCCAGCAATTCTTGCACTGCACCTTGACAATTCCCTTGGAAGGCCGCACGTCCAGACGATCGATATCACTCCAATTGTCGACCTGGGCTTCTTCGACAACGCGACTGGCATTCAGAATACCATTCCAGCCGAGTTCCGGGATTTGCCCGGATCCTTTTTGCGTCGACGGTTGTACCCAAGTGACCTGTTTTTTGACCTGCAGTAGCAGGCCAGTGAGGATTACCAACAACAGAGGCAGGCAAGCGATCAGAGCGCCCCAACGATGAAGCTTTCGAGACCAGCGGTTCCAGGAGAACGACATTTAACCAATTCATAAACAGGAGCGCAAGATTCAAGTCATCCTATTTTAGTTGCCAGTGAGCAAGACTGACAGTGCGGAATCGATTCCCTTCAACGTTCGATTTTCGGAAACGCGGGTGATCCACTGGTACCTGGTTAGCGAGGCGGATGAACAACAGCGGATGCAGGTCTAATTCAAATCCGCAAACCACTCTGCTGGTGCGCGTACCAATAAGGCTCTGCCGTTTATTGTAGTAACGCGAGGCGTTCGCGAGGAGTGATTACTGCGTTCCCTTGCTCACGCCACTTGTAACGATTTTCGGACCCTTTCAAGGGCCTTGGTCATACCGCCGGCACTGCCGCGGTTGTTGATTTGCATTTGTGCTTTGGAAGCATCGAAGTCGCCTAGCTGCCGGCACATCGCATTCGGTTGTACGACAACCCAGAGGCCCTGTTTTCAAAAAAGATTCAGCCACGCCTTACCGAGCGCCGGTGGCCAGCTGTCTTCGATCATCTTCAAGACGTTGGCGAATTTTTTCGATATTCTTCAATTCACGCTTGGCAGCGTCAAGTTCTGTCTTAAAGGAATCGGCTTTGAGTTTTATTACATTCAAGCGATCTTCGAGACCCTTCAACGCTCGCTCCAGCTCTTCTTTCCTCGCGTTTTCCATTTGGTATTTGGATTCCAAAGTCGCTTTCTTATTCGGAAGATGGCCCAGCTTGGCCCGGATTTCCTCCAGTTCGGCGTCGATCTCGGCAATCCGTTGTTTATTGACAATTTCGGGAGCCAAATCACCGGTCTTGAGCAATGCCATGATTGGCAAAACCGTTTGCACCGGTAGTGAGAGACTGGAGACACGGCCAGCCCGAGCGATGTTGATTCCGACTACCAACCCGTTCAAATCCACCACGGGACCTCCACAAAGGTTTGAATTTAAACCCGAGTCGTGCTGAAATGCGTTAGGAAAATTCTTCCTGCGGCGGCTGAGAATACTTCCCATCGAATTTTGTTGATTGCTTCGATCATTGGCGGAACTGATTTTGTCTCGTTCCGCAAGTTCCAGCTTCAGTTTCACTTTCTTGTCGGCTCGGTTGATCGTCAGAGTCACTCGATCTCCCGGATCGTATTGGCCGACGGTCTCGATCAAATGAGCACTGTCTCTGATTTCAACGTCGTCCACGTGGGTGATGACGTCGCTGACGAGAATGTCGGCGTCGTCGGCGGGGGTGCCGTTTTGAACTTGCACGATCTTTGCGCCACCTTTGTCCCACAGAGTGTCCATGTAGATCCCGATGAATGGCTTCGAGGGGGGGATATCTCGAACATCCACACCAACCACTCCGACCTCTACCTTGTTGGATTTCAGATTGGGCGACGCGACCCATTGTCCGACAATCGGCGATTCGCCTTCCTTCCACTGCACGACGTTGATTTGGTCGATATCAACTTTAAGCATTGCCAAATCGGTTTCCGGGTGTATCCCGTGTACCTTGGCGGAGACTTGCCTGCCGTCGCTAAATTCGCAGGAAAGTTCGCCTTTGAGTTCGCTTGCTTTCGTCAGAATATATCCCTCGCCGTCGACGACAATGCCCAGTGCCAATTGGCGGCTTCCTGACATGACTTTGACCGTTGAAGTCGCGGCGGAGGCGACAACCGGGTCAAAAACGGAGATGAAATCTTTCGCCCGTTTTGAATATTTCGCGGTTCGCTCACTTTCACGGCTAAAGAATGACCGGCGTCGTGAGGGCTTTTTTTTGTCGCTGTCCCTTGTTTCGTCTTTTGATTTGCTTTCTTTACTTGGGTCCGGTTTGTCGTTTGAGCCTTCCTTCTCAGCTGATCCGCCATCGTCCGGTTCGGCTTTCTGAGCCGAACCATTCTGATCGGCCGGTTTGTCCGACTGACTTTCGTCGGATTGTTCGGCCGCAGTTCCTTTTTCCTGGTACAGCACATCGACCGGGTTCTCAATTTTGTCATTGAAAATAGCGGGAACCGTTGACTGAACGGGCGGCCGCATTTGCGCAATCGCATCGCGATCGATCAAGCCAATTAAACAGAAAAGAGTCCCGACGCAGACGCCTACAAAAAGCTGTTTCTTCATGGATATCAACCCGGAATCAAATAGACTTAATTCACTTTGCGATGGTGCTATGAATTACCGTTAGCGAGAACCGACCGTGATGTCGATGGATACTTCCTCGCCGTCGCGTTCGACTACAATTTTAGTTTTCATGAATGGCTTGAGCGTTGCGATCGCGGAGCGAATGTCCTCGCTGTCTTCGATCGAAGTGGTGCCAATTTTCTTGATGATATCGCCTGTCTGCAGCCCAGCCTCTCGGGCCGAACCTTCGTCGGCAACGGACTCCACCTCATTCGAAGTACCAACTACGTCGAATCCAAAGCTTGGTCTGCCATCAATAATGATTCCGTCCGCCAATTGATCCCAATTATCGGAATAGGTATCAATCGGAACGTGAAGGTTGTTCCAGAGTTGAGCCCCAATTCGGCTATGGATACCGATTACTTCTCCCTGCATGTTGACCAAAGGTCCGCCGGAATCGCCACCGACAAGCGTGCAGTCGGTCCGGAGCACATTGCTATTTCTGAAGATCACGCGGCCAACCCGCACGACAAGGCCGCGTTTGGTATCCATTCCCCCTGGATGGCCGACGGCCATTACCCAGTGACCTTCTTTCAATTCTTCGGAAAGCCCGATATCGAGAAACGGGAATTCGTTGCCTTCATCATCGTTGATTTTCAACATGCCCGAATCGATCCGGGTCTCAATTCCTAACGTTGTTGCTTTGACTTGTTTTTCGTCGGGAAACGTAACCGTCGCTTCCTGGCCTGGCTTGCCGATCACGTGGGCGGCCGTCAAAATGTACCCGTCGCCGGTGACGACGATGCCCGATCCCTGCGCACCACCGATCGCAATATTTACGACAGCCGGCTTCACCGTTTCCGCAAGTTCGGCGAAGTGCTGCTCCATTGCCTTCAATTGGCTGATTGTCGTAGGAGCGTTGCCTTCAAAAAAGACCTTGTCGAGGCCTGGTTCAGCAGGCGCCGAGGCGGCGCTGGTTTCAGATTCCTGACGTAACTGATACGAAATCAGCGGCGTCGATAAAGAATCAGCCTCTTGAGCGGTAATGAAGTTTGTAAACCCGGGGAATACGAATGCGACCGCCAAGGTTAGTGCGGTTAGTAATCGTCTCGAATCGGCCATAGATCTTTTCTCGCAGTTCACGTTGAAACAAATTCGGCTCCGACCAGTCCAGAGTTACCGAGCAAGAGTCTACGCTCTACCAACGTATTGACAGAAGCTGACATATTGTACCATTGCGTTAAGGACCGGGCATATTGGCATTCTCACAACGGTAATAATTCCGCCGTTTTACCCGACAGATTACAATTAATACGGTTTTCAGGGTCCTACTGAACCACCCGACATTTTCCCAAACGTTCGGAAATTTCAAATGGAACGGCTGATTTTTGGCTGCGGTTATGTGGGCCTTCGGGTTGGAAACGCATGGGCGCGTCGTGGCGACTCAGTTTTTGGATTGACACGAAAATCCGGCCGATTTGACGAACTTGGTTCCAAAGGCATTCGACCCTTGCTGGGAGATGTCACGGATCCAGGCAGTCTGGGTGACTTGCCGTGTTGCGATACCGTTTTGGTCGCGATTGGCATGGATCGATCCACTTATTCCGATATCCGAGAAATTTACGTTGACGGGCTGAAGAATGTGCTTGATGCATTACCTTCGCAGACTGGGCATTTGATCTATATCAGCTCGACGGGTGTCTATGGCGATTTCGGCGGCGAATGGGTCGATGAACAGTCGGCCACAAAGCCTCAACGAGAAGGCGGGCAGGCCTGCCTGGATGCGGAACGGCTGATTCAGAATAGCTGTTTTAGTGACCGCTATACGATTTTGCGTTTTGCCGGGATTTATGGTGAATCTCGCGTTCCCATGAAGTCGGCGATTGGGGAATGGCAATCGTCGCGGCTTAAACCTGATGGCTACCTCAATCTGATACATGTCGAGGACGGCGTCGGGGTCGTCGAGCAAGTTGCAAGGCAGAAGCCGATGGGCCAGATCTTTTTGGTTAGCGACGGAGATCCGCCACAAAGAAAAGACTACTACGACGAGATTGCCGACATTCTCGGGACCGGTCCGATTGATTGGACGATTGTGGAAACTTCGATGGCACCTCGAGTTCGAAGTGATAAACGTGTCTGCAATTCGAAACTTCGCGAGCAATTGGGGTATGTATTTCGGTACCCGGATTTTCGGGCAGGTCTCCGCGAAGCGTTGGGCCAGAGGACATAAATCAAAGCGTGAATTGGTCAATATCACCGATGGTAAGTTCGGTTGCTGCTAGTTCACATCAACCGTAAAATCGTGCCTGAACTCCAATTGTAAAGCCCGGGTCCTGCCAAAACATGCTTGAGCGTAAACCAGTATTTCCGAACGTGATCGAAGTCAACCATCAGCTTGGACAAGTACTGGGCTGCAATGTGTACGTCGTTTACGACGGTGACCAGTGGATCATGATTGACATCGGTTACGAAGAAACAGTCGATGAAATAATCAATATGGTCCGCGAAATCGACTTGCCGTTTTCCGGATGTCAAACGCTGATTGCAACGCACGCGGATGTCGATCATATCCAGGGGTTGGCGAAAGCCAAACAGATTTTGCGGACCACGGTTACAGCACATCCGTTGGCAGCTGAGCCATTAAGAACGGGCGATCGAATCAAAACGTTTGCGCTGATCGAAGCACAAGGTATCGACATGTCGATGCCCCAAGTCGAGGTGGAGCATCTGATCGATGAAGGCGATACCGTCGAGATCGGCGGTCTCAAACTGGATGTTTGGCTGACACCGGGCCATACCGACAGTCAGCTTTCCTTCCGGTTGGGTGATTATCTGTTCAGTGGTGACAACATTTACCGCGACGGCTGCATCGGAGCCATCGATGCCCATCATGGCAGCGACCTGGTGGCGTTTTCGAAATCGTTACGGCGGATCCGCGAAAGCGATGTCAAGTGGCTGTTGCCAAGCCACGGGCCAATTTTTCGCAAAGACAACGCGCTTCTCGATGCCGCGATTGCGCGTGTCGAAAGCTATTTGCACATGGCGGATTTCGGAACTTGCGCCATCGATTGGCCCATGATGGATGAGTTTGAAGAGGAGATTGCTGCCGGAAAAATGCCGGAATGACGCCCCGGGTCCGGCCAGGTCGGCGTTCGCTTGCGGATTCGTTCGAACGTTCTGAAAAGGATGGCGCAGCGCGAGGCTAAGGCCGCAAACTTTGCGCATCTTCTGTGGTTTTTAACGGTTTCTCCGTTTCAACCTCTCTTTCCGGTGGCAGTCGGTAATGTCGGATATTCGCTTAATGCCGTTTGTCGGTTTTGCCGATGCTTAGAACATTCGAGACCCAGAACTTCGGTCGCGCCCGTTTCGCGCCGACAATTAGGAGGAACAACTCCATGATCCGTCGTCTACTTTTGGTCGCAGCATGTTCGTTTGCTGCCGCGGTCATTTGCCAAACTCAATCCGCTCACGGGCAAGTCCCGATGGGGCAAACCCCGTTACCTCAAGCGTCCGCACAGGGTGCCAATTGGGGAGGGCAATATGCTTCCCGGAACATGGATCGGTTTTATCACTATCCGTACGTCACCTATCCGCAAAACTATTGGGGTAATTCCTATTATCGAAGTGCCGATAGTATGTACTACCGTTATCCACCGGAAATGCGAATTCCCGTCTACAACAAACACTGGCAGAACTACTACCCGACGCCCCGACGATACCATTGGGGACATCATTTCCTGACGGATGTATTTTGATCCAAGCCGGGAATAAAAACTCAGTCTGACAAAAGGTCGCCTGAAGCGGGTGGCCTTTTTTTAATGCAACTTTGGTGTCCTCTTTCGGATCGCAAAGGGCAAGCGCTGCAGTTTATCCCCTTTTCCCTGGGTTGAAACTCAAGCCAAGTTGGGTATCAGCGATGAGACGGGGCCGATGAACCGCAATTCTGCCAGTCTAAACGATCAACGTCGTGCAGTTTCGCACATCTGGCGAGCATGGCCCAATCTTGCGGACGGCGTCTTCCGCATGACTTTAGAATCAGGGCGTTGTAAGGCGTGCCATTCACGCACCGATTCTTGCCCCGGCGCATGACTTGCTCCCGTTCACACGTCTAATGCCAGTTTCATTTCGTTGGAACCTGCTCGATGCCAACACGATCGCAAAGCATCAGGCGGAGCGATTGTCAGCAAATCGGCAATACAATCGTCAGCTTGGTTCATTCTGTCTGTTAACTCTTTCTGAAATTTGAATTAAACGACTTCGCGCCATGCCTATTCACAATCTTGACAAAATCTTCAAACCGCAGCGGATTGCCGTAATCGGGGCGAGTCCCAAACCGGGTTCGGTTGGTAATACAGTCATACAAAATCTCCTTGACGGAAAGTTTCCCGGGAAGATTTATCCCGTGAACCCAAAATACGACACCGTCGAAAAGATGCCGACGGTGGCCAACGTCTTTGAGTTACCGGAATCGGTTGATTTGGCGGTGATTTGCACGCCGGCGCCAACCGTGCCGAAGATTGCGGACGAATGTGGGCAGGCGGGAATCAATGGGTTGGTCATCCTGTCAGCCGGATTCCAGGAAGTCGGTGGACAGGGAGTGCAGCTTCAGCGTGAACTCGCCGCCAGTGCAAACAGACACAAAGACGTCAGAGTTATTGGGCCAAATTGCCTGGGCATTCTCGCGCCGCATGTTTCACTGAATGCCAGTTTCGCAGCCGGCATGCCGCAGCCCGGACGCATTGCCTTTATTTCGCAGTCAGGCGCGCTTTGTACGGCTGTGCTGGATTGGGCGTTGCAAGAACATATCGGATTTTCGAATTTCGTCTCGGTCGGCAACACCGTTGACGTGGGAATTGGGGATTTGATTGACTATTTCGCGATGGATCCGAAAACCGACTCGATCATCCTCTACGTGGAGTCCATCAAGAACCCGCGTGAGTTCATGTCCGCGGCCCGGGCTTTTACCCGAAACAAGCCAATCATTGCCTACAAGGCTGGCCGATTTGCCCGATCGGCTGAGGTAGCCGCTTCCCACACTGGCGCGATGGCGGGCGTCGATTCCGTTTACGAAGCCGCCTTCAAACGGGCGGGTATTGTTCGTGTCAATGAAATGAGCGACATGTTCGATTGCGCCGAGTTGCTTGCGCGAAACAAACGCCCCAAGGGTTCGCGAGTTGCCATTGTTACCAACGCGGGTGGCCCGGGTGTGATGGCCACCGACGAGTTGTTGCAGCACAACGGCGTGCTGGCGGAATTTGGTAAAACGACAATGGATCAACTCAATTCGTTTTTGCCAGCCAACTGGTCGCATGCCAATCCAGTTGACGTGATTGGTGACGCGACGCCCGAAATATTCGCCCGGGCGATGAAAAACGTATTGGACGACGAACAGGTCGATGCGGTCATCGCTTTGTTCGCTCCCCAAGCCATCTCCAGTCCCACCGACGCGGCCAGGGCATTGATCGAGGTCGTGCAAACATCGACCAAACCGGTTCTCACTTCGTGGATGGGCGGCAAGTCGATGCGAGAAGCCATCCAGCTGTTCAACCAAGCGGGCGTGCCAACCTATTGGGCGCCCGAACAAGCCGTCCGCGCCTTTTGCTACCTTGACAGGTACACACGCAATCGAGAAATGCTGTATGAAACTCCGCGAGACATTCCTGTTGAGTTTCCGCTGGATCGAACGAAACTTCGGGCCGTCTTTAATACGATCCTCAGCGAAGGACAAGACTCGCTCACCGAAAGTACTTCCAAAGCTTTGTTGGAAGCCTACGAGATTCCGGTCTCAAAGACGTTCGTTGCCCGCAGTAGTGACGATGCGGTACGGTTGGCCAATCGAGTCGGATATCCGGTGGCCATCAAGATCATGTCGGGCGAAATCACTCACAAAACCGATGTTGGCGGTGTCGCCCTGAACCTTGCCAATGACCAGGCCGTGAGGAACGCATTCGAGCAAGTGATGAATTCGGCAAGTGCTGTGCGACCAGAAGCTCACTTGGAAGGAGTCACCATTCAGCAGATGGTTGGGCATCCGGGTGGTCAGGAGTTAATCATCGGCGCCAAACGCGACGCCGTGTTTGGTACGGTGTTACTGGTGGGGGCTGGTGGTACGTCTGCCGAATTGTTCCAGGATTGTGCGCTGGAATTGCCTCCGCTGACCGAACGACTTACGCGAAGAATGCTTGAGTCACTTCGTTCCTGGCCGTTGTTGAACGGTTATCGAGGTGCAGCGCCGTTAAACGTTGACCGGCTGATTGAGATTTTGATCCGGCTTTCCTACCTGGTGGCTGACTATCCCGAGATCAAGGAACTGGACGTGAACCCGATGCTGGTCACCCCAGAAGACGTCATCGCGCTGGATGCTCGGATCATTCTCGATCACGAAGCAATCCTGGATCCGCCAGCACCCTATTCCCACCTGGCGATTCGACCTTACCCTCATGAATATGTCTGCGACAAAAAACTGCGCAACGGCACTCACGTAACGTTGCGCCCCATCAAGCCAGAGGACGAACCGTTGTGGCATGCGATGTTGGCCAGTTGTTCCAAGGAATCGCTATGGTTTCGTTTTCGCTATTTGTTCAAACAAACCACTCACGAAATGGCAACGCGTTTTTGCTTTATCGACTACGACCGCGAATTGGCAATCGTTGCCGAAGTTGAAGAAGAGGACGAACGTAGGCTCGTGGGCGTCGGTCGTTTGGTCGCAGACGTCGACCACACCGATGCGGAGTACGCGGTGCTGGTTTCGGACGATTATCAAGGTGTCGGGCTGGGAGCCCTGTTGACCGATTATTGCCTGGAAATTTGCGGGCAGTGGAACATTCGAGAAGTCGTTGCCGAGGTCGCGCCTGAAAATCGCCGCATGCTAAACATTTTCAAACATCGCGGCTTCGCACTTGACCATGATGGTTCGGATGTCGTGCTGGCTCGAAAAGAGCTCCATTGCCCGACTGTTTCAAACGAAGCCGTCGTTCGCTAATACTGCCAAATGATATTCGATACATTCGGCTAACGCGTTCGCATTGTAGCCTCCTTCGAGCACACTGATGACCTTGCCGTCCGCATGGGTTTGGGCGATTTCCTTTACGATGCGAGTCATTTTCTCAAAATCTTTGGATCGCAATCCCAGCGAACCGATCGGGTCGTCTTTGTGGGCGTCAAACCCCGCACTGATGAAGACAAGTTGAGGTTTGACCCGGTCAGCGAATTCAACGAGTTCCTGCTCGAATTGCCTTAATTGTTCCCCCCGTGACGTTCCGAAATGAACTGGCAAGTTCTTTGTCGTACCTGCCCCGTCCCCGGCGCCAGTTTCTTCGATGGTTCCCGTGAATGGATAAAACGGGGCCCGATGCATCGAGAAGTAGGCGACCTGAGCATCCTCCCAAAAAATGGCTTGTGTTCCGTTGCCGTGATGAACATCCCAGTCAATGATCAGCACGCGTTGATAGCCAAGTTCCCGGGTGGCAACTCGGGCCCCGATCGCCACATTGTTGAATAGGCAAAAGCCCATCGCGTGGTCGATCATTGCATGATGGCCGGGAGGACGCACAAGGCAGAATGCTGTGGAGTCTTCGTTGCGATCGATACGGGCAACCGCATCGCACACCGCCCCCGCGGCAAATAGAGCAACTTCGTAGGACTGCTCGCCAACCACGGTGTCCTGGTCAATAAAACCACCGCCGCTGCGGGCAAAACTCTTCACATCGTCAACATACTTTGCCGTGTGAACCAGATGGATTCTTTCTATCGTTGCCGCTTGCCAAGGCGGGCGAATGATCGATGCGGCCATCGCCAGCGAGTTCAGATGTTGAACGGTCGGCAACAATCTCGCAGCATTTTCTGGGTGAACTCCGGTGTCGTGCTGCAGAAACAACGGGTCGTAATAGATGAATATGGTCTCTTCTCAATTGCGAAGGTTTGGTGGAGAGTGGCTGAAATCGCCGACGAGCTGCCAGCTCAGCGCCGATTTCACTGGATCGGATGACGACATGAAAACCTCGCTTGGATTCACCCAACGATCCGGAAGTCTGCATTACTTCCATACGACGTTGATACTGCTATTGACCGGCATTGGACTGATCGTAAACCGCCTGCAGCAGCGACTCGACGTCTTTGAATTTCTTTTTGCCGCTGACCGGCACCTCTAACAGCTGACGCGCATCGGATTCACTATGACCTAGCGCGATCAAAATCTGATAGGTCTCATCGACGATACTGCGTTCCACGTTATCCGAATCGTCCCATCCCTGGGCGGCCACCAGCAAGGCAAATTTCGCCATTTTGCGGCGCAATTTGGCGACGATTCTCTCAGCCGTCGCCGCACCGATTCCGGGCAACGTGGACAGTGATTTGACATCCTGTTGTTCAATTGCTGCGGCAACATCGGGTACCGGCCGCACCATCGCACGGAGAGCTTTCTTGATTCCGACGCCGTCCACTGAGCAAAAGATTTCAAAGAACTGCTTTTCGATCAGGCTGTTGAATCCGATCAGCCTGGGTGTCATGCGTCCGCCGCGTTGCACGTTTCCGTCGATGTACTGGATCGTGAAAAGACTGATGGTTTGGCCAATTTGCATTTGTAGCTGTCTTCGTGTGAAATCTGGAACGAGGACTTCATACTCAAACGGCTCCACGGCAATCGTGGCGTCGGTCTCGGTGAGTGAACTCAAATGACCCGTAATTTTGGTAATCAAATCAACTTCTCGATCAGGAAAGTGAGGCGGGTTTCATGGTCAGGTAATAGTGACACAAGGCAATGGCAAGCGCATCGGCCACGTCGGGGGGCTCGGGCATTTCATTCAGGTTGAGATGTCGTGTGACGGCCAGTTGCACTTGGGATTTCGGGGCACGTCCATTGCCAGTCAGAATTTTCTTGACCTGCGTCGCGGCATAGTGACAAATCGGGATATTGTTTTTTTCGGCAGCCAGGCAAATTACACCACGAGCATGTCCCATCGTAATCGCTGTCTGCGGTCGTGCGTAATGGCTGAAGAGTTCTTCCAAACCGACGCAGTCGGGGGCCAAGGCCTGGATCGCGTCCTGCATGCCATCGTAGATACTAGCCAAGCGCTGACCGAGACTTCGAGTCCGCTTGCTGCGAATCACACCGGCTTCGATCAACGATACGCGGCCGCAGTCAATTTCCAATACGCCGTAACCGGTCGTGTTTAGGCCAGGATCGATACCCAGAATTCGCGTTTTCATGTTTCGTGAAATGGTTTACGAAGAATCGCAGGTTTTAGGTTTGACGATGGCGAAATGGGTTCATTCAGGTGACGGACGGGTGAGTGCAATCCATGGGGAATTCTTTATGGCTCAGTCATTCTTTGCGTTTCGCCAGCAGGGCAACCGACTGGGCCATCATGATTTCGTCGTTGCCGATGGCACCCACGCCCTCACCCGTTTTGGCTTTCACGCCAACCTGGTCGGTTCGAAGGTTGAGAATCTGGGCGATGCGGGCTGCGATCCTGATTTTGTGTGGCGTCAATTTTGGCCGTTGGGCAAAAACAATGCAATCGAGATTAATGATGACAAAACCATCGGCAGCGGCTTTTTGCATTGCCAAATCGAGCATCTCTGCCGAATCCCGATTCTCGTTCTCCGGCAAATTGTCGGGGAACAGGTCTCCGATGTCGCCCAATGCGGCGGCGCCCAGGAGCGCATCGGTGATTGCATGCAACAGCACATCGGCGTCGCTGTGACCGTCGAGCGAATGGTCATGCTCGATGTCGATTCCGCCTAATCGTAGCGGGCCTCCGGGTTTCAGTCGGTGCGTGTCATGTCCGATTCCGATTCGTAATGAACTGGGGTCCATGGAACTGCCTGTATCATTGAACTTGAAGCACCGAGATGTTAGCGGTTGATGATCGGAAGCGAAACCGCATCACTCTGCGATCGAACGTCTGCTGTTGAGGAAAAGCACGGGGACTTACAATTGTGGCAATGTCCATCATCGAAATCGAGAATCTATCGAAGTCCTATCGTGTTTATCAAAAACAGGAAGGTCTGTTCGCGTCGATTCGCGGCCTTTTTCGTCGCGAGTATCGAGAAGTTCATGCCGTTCGAAATATCAACCTGACGGTGGAAGAAGGCGAATTCGTGGCCTTCCTGGGGCCTAACGGGGCTGGCAAGACGACAACTCTGAAACTCCTTTCGGGCGTCATCAATCCGAATTCTGGAACGGCGAAAGTCATCGGGCACGTGCCCTGGCAGAGAGAGAACGAGTATCGTCGCAAATTCTCGCTGGTGATGGGGCAAAAAAACCAGCTTTGGTGGGATTTGCCTGCGCAAGAGTCTTTCCGCCTAAACCAGCATATTTATGGCGTTCCGTTAAAGGAGTTTGAGCAGACACGCGACGAGCTGACCGAACTGTTGGACGTGAAGCGTCTGTTAGGCCAGCCCGTGAGGGAGTTATCGCTTGGCGAACGCATGAAGATGGAATTGATCGCGGCGCTGTTGCACAAACCTGAAGTGCTGTTTCTGGATGAGCCGACGATTGGACTGGACGTTGTGGCTCAGCACAAGATTCAGCATTTTCTCAAGAGCTATCAACAGAATCGAAAGAACACGATCCTCCTGACCAGCCATTACATGAAGGATATTGAGGCGCTTTGCAAACGGGTCGTCATTATTGCCAACGGGTCGATTTACCACGATGGCTCGCTGGACGCTATCGTTGACAAGTTCAGCGGTGATAAGATCGTGACGCTGCACCTGGTCGATGATTCCTCGCTCAACTCGCTTCATGAGTTGCCAAATGTCATTGAAATTGACGAACCGAAAATCAAATTCCGGGTCGATCGCGATCAGGTTGGCACCGTGCTCAGTCGAATCCTCAGCGCCCATGCGGTCGAAGATGTCATCGTCGAGGATCCTCCACTTGAGGAGGTCATCTCGAAAGTCTTTTCGGAGGCGGAGAAAGCCCGAACGCAAGAGACCTCACCTGCCCAGGTTTAGTCGGAAATCAACGATAACTATGAACAAGCCCGTGCTGATTCATCCGATCAATGCAAGACGTCGAATAACCACTCAGGACGCCGGTGATCCATGTATTCCAAAGCTTTAACCTGGTGGACTTTCTTTCAAATTTCGATCAACGAACGATTGATCTATCGGGGAGACTTTATGTTGGGAACGCTGATGCGTTTTTTGCCAACATTGACTCAGATCTTCCTGTGGTGGGCAATCTACGATGTCATCTCGACGGCCGGGACGGCCGAATCCGAGGCTGGGCCGGACGGAAATATTGCGGGCTTTCGGTACGGCGACATCGTGGCCTATTACTTGCTGGTAATCATCAGCAGAGCGTTTTCGAGCATGCCCGGTCTGACGGGGGGCATTGCCAATCAGGTGCGGAATGGTGAAGTCAAGAAGTTCTTGATCCAGCCAGTCGATATGCAAGCCTGTTTGTTGATGCAACGAATCGCCCACAAGCTGGTTTACTACCTAATTGCAACGCTTCCCTTCGCATTGGTGTTTTATCTGTGTCGCGACTTTTTCGTCGACGGTTGGCCTCCAGCGGACGTCATGATCGTATTTATTGCATCGCTGGTGATTTCGTTCCTCTTGGGGTTCTATCTTGAGTACTGTATCGGTTTGATCGCCTTCTGGTTCCTTGAGGTTACATCCCTGACGTTCATTTACATGCTGATGAACTTTCTGCTGTCCGGCCATATGTTTCCTTTGGATTTACTTCCGAGCGAGCCGGTTAATATCCGTGGCATCGTCGATTTTTTGCCATTTAAGTTTTTGGCGTATTTTCCGGCAGCGGTTTTCTTGGGGAAAATCCAGGGAGCGGAAATGTATCGAGGATTGTTGGTCGAGATGGGCTGGGTATTGTTTTTTATCCTGCTGTCGCGAGTCCTCTGGTGCCGCGGCGTGAAACGTTACAGTGGATTTGGAGGGTAAGAGAGAGTGGAGAGTGGAGAGTGGAGAGTGGAGAGTGGAGAGTGGAGAGTTAACTGACTACTTTGTTTTCGATGGCGAATCGAACCAGGTCACTTGTCGTCGCCAGGTTCAGTTTCTCAATTACGCGACTTCGATAGGTCGAGACGGTGCTGACGCTGACACCCAACTGTTGAGCGCATTGTTGCAGGCTTGCCCCGCCTCCGATAATACGCAGCACATCGAATTCACGCTGAGAAAGTCCTTCGAGGCCGTCGCGTTTTCCTTTGGGCCGTCTGAGTAGGGCCCAAACCTCGGGCGAGATTTTTTTTGAAATGTACACATTACCCTCGTGGATCGTGCGGATCGCTTCCAGGAGTTCGTCGAAAGCCGCGGATTTGATCAAGTAACCGTGTGCACCTGCCTCCAGGGTCCGGACTGCATAATGAACATTTTCGTGAACGGTGAGGACCAGGATTTTCAGCGACTTGAACTCGGAGAGCAACTCTTTGATGACACTCGTCGGTTCATGATCCGGCATCGAATAGTCCATAACCAGGCATTGCGGCAGTTGCTGTTTCACGACAGTTCGCAACTCGATTCCATTGCCTGCCTGACCAACAACGGAAATTTCGTCCGAAGCATCGAGCAGGCGCGCAAGTGATTCACGGACCATGGCGTGGTCGTCAGAAAGTACAACGGCGATCGGGTTTAATAAACTCAAATCCGTCCTTCTTTCAACAAAAAATCAAGTAACAGAAATCGCATTCTACAACGCGTTTTCGTCCGCTGCTTGAACCAGCGGGATCATTACTTCCACCGTGGTACCTTGGTCCGCCTCCATCGTGAACTCAAACGTTCCGCCCAGCAAATCGACTCTTTCTTGCATTCCCAACACCCCTAGTCGCGAATTGCTCTCAACGCTTTCGCCATTTGTCTCAGGAGCATCATTCAAGTTCGACGTTCCCACGCCATCATCGCTGACTACGACTTTCAGTGACTCATTGGTTCGTAACCGGTTCGTATTCGGATCGCAAGTTCGCCAGATCGAAACCTGCACATTTGACGCATTGGCGTGTTTCAATACGTTATTCAACGCCTCCTGGATCAGTCGATAGACGTTCTCCGCGATTATTGGTGGGACAGAGAATCTCTCAATATTCGAATTCAACGAAAATTCAATTCCTGTGCGATTCGTAAACTCCCACAGATGGCTTTCGACCGCATCGTGCAGTCCCAGGTCGTCTAATTCAACTGGCCGAACACGGGTGGCAAATTCATGCAGCGTATTAAGCAGTTGCTCGCTTTCATCAATGGCACGTTGCAGCTGTTCACAGATCTTGTCGGAACCTGCCTCGCGCTGAGCTAGTTTGAGATCGAGGTTGATGGCGGTTACTTGCTGCCCCAACTGGTCGTGAATCTGCCGTGAAATCGCCCTCCTTTCTTCCTCCTGGATTCTGACCAAACGCGACGACAACTCGCGAAGTTTTTTCTCCGATTCGAGGATCAAAAAATTCTGTTGCTGCCGACGAACCGACGCTACTGCCCAGAATCGAGTGAGCAGGAACAAAGGCAATAGCAGGATTGAACCGATAACCAGCAGACGGTTGAGTAGCTGGTTCGACGTCTGAAAAACATTGGCTGATGGAAGATATGAAACAAGCAGGAGTTTATTGCCCGCCAGATTTTTGTCGGTTCGTGCCTTCCCGAATCGCTGCATTTCAATTCCTCGAAATGAAAACGCGCCGTTGGGAGTCAGAAAACACTTGTTGTCCGAGAACTGTCTGTCACGCCAGGCGTCGGGGAATTGTGTCGCAAATGTGTTTTGATGGTTGAGCAGCCAACCCCAGGCGTCGTCGGGGTCTGGCCCCAGCAGGTATTGTCCGTCATCACGAAGAACCAACGTTTTGCCAGGCAGCGAAATTGTGGCCAAATCGCTCAGAAGCGGCGCGCCAAGATAATTCGCGACCAACAATGCCTCCGTCTTGCCGTTCTGGCAGATCACCGGAGTAACGAATCGTATCACCGGGTTCAATGGTCGCTCAATAATGCCGTGTTCCTGGTTCAAATCGAACTCAGAGACAAAAACTTCACCCGGTTCCAGCCGAATTGACTCGCGGAAGTAGTAGCGGTCTTTTTTATCCTGCAGTTCGGGTTGGGGAACAACGTGAACTTCCGCGCCGCGCAAATCGACTCGGACTTTTTCCTGACCTGCATCGTCGAGCAAACGCATTTGTTGATACGTCTGTTTAAACTTAAGAAACCTGCCAAACTGTTCCTCGATAAGCTTGGTTGTGGCCGTCTCGCCGCTGCACAATTCGCGTACGCTGCCCTGATTGGCAAGATCCAGAATGTCCGAGCGAACGCGCTCAAGATCTCGGGTGATTAGTTCGTAGGCCAGCTCCAACCGGTGATCGGCTTGCTCCTCTCGCAAACGCCATTCACGCTGTCGATCCTTGCCGTACAGTACGGCCAGAGAAATCGCAAACAGGGACACAAATAAAAAAATGGTTGCCAATTGCCGCTTGGCGACTAACCAGAATGTTGTGGATGTGTGGGCGGACATGATGCGGGGAGCTGATTGGCAGCAAAGATGATCCGTTGCAAACTATCATCTTAGCAATGAGCCAATGCCAGATCATGTTCACCTTGACAGATTAAGGAGTCAAGGAAATGCACATCGCAATCAACCAGCCAAGACTGGCGACAAATAAGAGGGTCCAACGAATCTCATATGGCAGGTCGACGCCACGAGGACTCAGCGTTTCTTTCAATCGTTTCATGTGTGACTTCCGAGCGATCAGGCTGACAACGGATTTCGAGCTTCTATTCTGGATGGTCTGACGGTGGTGTCAGTCGTTGAAACCAGTGAATTCCTGTAGCTGAAAATCTACATCGGCAACAAATACGATCTTGCGACCGGGGCAGTAATTTGTGTCAAAATGACCATTCGAAACCGTCCGTCAAGGCGACTTTGAGATTCGATTTAAGCGATGAAAACGGGCCGTTGGAAAAAGGCTGGATTGAGCATCCTAGCTTCGCCGGTCACTTGGGTTGTCAGGGGTTGATTCTCGTCCAGTGGCCAATGAAGTTGGAATTCGATTGACGACAGCCTGTTCCCTCTTGGTGGCGGGCGCTCCGAGCTTGGCAATCCGATTTGCGTTAGAGTTTCGAAGACTTACCGGCTTCGAGTTGGTATCATCGGTCTTCTCAACTGCGGAAATTTTCGCATTGTTGGGGCTAGTGACTCCTGTTCTTCGAAAACTCATTCTCGTGCATCCGTCCTACACCAAAGTGTTCTTGACCTTCGCCCGCAACTCGCTGGTTCGGGACATGTCGTTTCGCATGAATTTCATTCTGCAATGTCTGTCCTCGATTTCATGGGCATTTATGAACTGGGGTCTGTTCAAGATCATTTACCAGCATACTGGTGAGATTGGCCGCGGAACGGGATGGCACGAAAACGAGTTCTTTGTGTTCTTGGGGACGGTTTGGATTGTCAACAGTCTGATCCAGACATTCTTTATGTCCAATGCTGCGGAATTCAGCGAGTTGATACGAACCGGCAATCTCGATTTCGCGTTACTCAAGCCAATTGACACACAGTTTCTGATTTCGTTTCCCAGAGTGAACTGGGCACAGATTTCCAATGGCATACTGGGTGTGGCTTTGATCATCTACTCCGTTTCGCAGTTGGCGGCAGATCCGGGCAAGCAGTTGCAGATTTCTGCGTGGACCTTTGTCGTTTTCGTTTTCTTTGTTGGCTGCGGTGCTGTCGTGATGTACAGCGTGATGATTATCCTGGCATCCACGAGCATTTGGTTGGGCAGGAATCAGAACCTTTACAATTTCTGGTTTTACATTACGAATTTCTACCGATATCCGATGGAAATCTATCAGCGAAGCGGGCTGGGGATGGCACTTTGGGGGACATTCACGTTTGTGATTCCGATTTTGGTGGTGTCCAACGTCCCAGCTCGGGTTTTGGCGCAGCCACTGGGAAGCCCTTGGAAGACTTGGGAGTGGGGATTGGCGTCGTTTACAGTCTTGGCTTCGGTCTGGAGTCTGTTGGCCAGCCGCTGGGTTTTTAAACGCGCGTTGTTGAGTTATCGAAGTGCGAGCAGTTAGTCGAAACGGCAATCTATCCAGCGAAGCACATCATGCGACCAGCCCGTCGATTTGATTCCAATATTGGTCCCAAAGAGAGTGATGCCTGACCGGAAACTACAGGAATCGCCAGTTTTCGGCAGGATTTGAAGTTGGGTGTTAAAATTTGGCCGAGAATCTCTTGTTTTTCGGGTTATTCGGATTGTTGGATACCGTTTGGCGCGATGCGAGAGCATTTTTCAAATTAAGGAAGGCAACTTGCCGAATTTCCTTTCGTAGCTGCGCCTTTGACTTGAATCCCGAATTGCGGCTTTTAGAATTGAAATGTGGTGTTTGGGGGAAGATTCCTGGCGATTTGGCCAACAAGACTGGCCAGCCAGTCAGCCAAGCCAAGATTTCAAGCGGGCCACTTTCGGCGAGTTATAATCGACGAAGTGGTTGTTTGCGTACCTCAGCACTCACCCAGACCCGCAGTTCAACCGTTTGGCAATCGCCAATCTATGGAGCCAAAGCAAGATGTCTAAATTGATCCCGATGGAAGAAGCCGCCAAACTGCTTGGAATGTCGGTGGAACGGTTGACGGAACTTCGATCGAACAACGAGATTTTTGGGTACCGGGATGGTTCGAATTGGAAGTTCAAAATGGCCGAACTTCAGCGCGTCGCGGGCGAACTGGGAATTCGACTCAAAGGCGATGTGTCTGAGGACGCTCTTGATTTGAGCGACGATCTTGGATTTGATCTAACGGAGTCTTCCAAAGACTTGATTACGGATGAAGATTCGTCTTCCGGCTCAATCAGCGGAGAGTTTGACTCTGCTCTTTATATCGAGGATTCTTCCGTTGAGTTGTTCCAGGACGGAGAAGGAAAATCGGAATCGGTATCCAGTGATGAAGACTCGATTCAGCTTGATGAAGACGGCGATGCCATTCGTCTTGGCGATAGTGGTCGTCTTGCTTCTGGGACTTCGAGAAAGTTGGTTGATGATGCGGACGACCTGAAACTGGAAGGCAGCAGTGATATCCTGGCGTCCGGGGATGATGTGAAGGAAGATGACGAACTTTCTTTCGGTTCCAGCAGTTTGAAATTGGCTTCGGAAAGTAGTAGCAAGAAGTTAACGGGCGAAACCGGCAGTTCTCCCGATTTGCTGGATGAAGAAATCGAGAAAAAAGAAAGCTCGTCGGACACAGGGAAAATGTTGGGCGAGAACCATCCTGACGAAGATGACCTGCTGATGAGCGAGGACGATTTGTTCAGCGACGATTTGTCTTTCGCCGACAGCGCATCTTTTGAAGACAGTGCCGAACTCAGTAGTGATTTTGAAGACAGTGAAGTTCTGGAGGATAGCGATTCCAGCACCGAGATTACGCTTGAGGCCAACGAAAGCGGGATCAACTTGAGCGCGAATGAAAGCGGTATTTCGCTCGCCGACGAGCCATTAGAATTGGGTGGTTCCGATATTGATGCACTCGAATTGCCGGAAGACGACGACTTGATCGTTCTGGAAGATGCCGCTGGTCCGGATCAGGCAACCTTGATGCAAGAGGATGATTTTAACCTAACTCCCCTGGAAGAATCGCTTGAGGAAGATGAATCCAGTGGTTCCCAGGTAATTGCCTTGGAAGATTCCGAGATCTATGCCGACGAATCGGGATCGCTGGTTAGCGAAAGCGAAGAATTTGAAGCTCAGCCCGCGTTGCTCGATGACACCATGGGCGCCGATCTTGGTTATGGTGATGTCGGCATGATGCCTGGTCAGATGATGGTTCCGGCGGGTGTCGGCGGCCAGGCTGCATTGCCCGAAGCACCGTATACTGTGGCCCAAGTCGTCAGTCTGGGAATGGTTGCGGCTCTGCTATTGATTGGTGGGATGGTGGCTTACAACCTGGCTCAGAACATGTGGATGCCGGAAGATCAAATCATCGGCAATAGTGTCCTCAATTTCTTCTTGAAGTTGACCGGTATGAATAATTAAAGCCTTTTTCACACGCACAAAAACGAATCGCAGATTCAGAAACCTTGACCAGCTTTGGGACAAGGTTTTTTTGTGTAACGACGGCAATGATGGTGCCTCATCGTTGGCTCGTCGGACTGTTGTCGTCTCAAGCGGTCAAAGCTACGATACAAAACAAGTCGTTTCTCAGCGCGAATGTCAATATCCGAAGGAATCTCCCCATGCTTGTGGTGGCAAGCCTCGTACGTGGGTCGGTTGATTACGCCGGCCTGTTTCCTCCGGCGGCTCTGCCGATGGATCGGGTCGTGGCAAATTATGCGAAATACCTGAACCAAGCTGATCGGCCGATGTTGGGTCGAATTGTTGTCCCTGCCAACCGCCTGGCCGAATTCGAGGCCAATGCATTGCTTCGCCTTGCTGAAGTTGAAACAGAATTTCCGTGGCGAATTAGTGCGCTGGTTCCACCCGTAGAAGGTGGTTTCGAATCGGACCCATTCATCAACGCGTGCCAAACGATCTTGAGTTTTAATGCGGCCCACCGGGAAGACCAGATGCGGCGTTTCCTCGTGGATTCGATCGAGATCAAAACACGTTCGC
Source organism: Pirellulaceae bacterium (assembly GCA_942492215.1). Taxonomy (GTDB): domain Bacteria; phylum Planctomycetota; class Planctomycetia; order Pirellulales; family Pirellulaceae; genus Mariniblastus. The sequence goes on along the minus strand of CALODY010000024.1, from coordinate 355,912 downwards.
CTGATCACATCGAGGAGACAGTCGAACGCTTGCCCGCGGGAATGGCCGCCTACCTGGAGATTGAATCCGCGACCGATCCCGCAGAATCCATTGCGCGATTGGCATCGTGTGCGCAAAACGCGTCGGTTTTTGCAAAGATTCGAACCGGCAGTGTGATTGCCGATCAAGTCCCGAGTGTCGAACAAGTTGCCAGGTTCATTGGGGAATGCGGTCGAAACTCTGTTGGCTTTAAAGCCACGGCAGGGCTCCATCATCCGTTTCGGAGTCAGTGCCGTTTAACGTATGAAAAGGATTCGCCGACCGCGATGTTGCATGGCTTTGTCAACGTCTTTGTGGCTGCGTTGGTCGCGTTTGAGCATCGGGTTGACGACCAGGTGATTGTCGAGATTCTTTCTGAAACCGAAGCGGCTAATTTCGGGTTTGACGATAATCAATTGACTTGGAAAGGATTCCATTTTACCGCTGCCAGGATTGCAGAACTTAGGGAGAAAAGCATCCAGTCGTTTGGCTCCTGTTCCTTTGATGAGCCATGCAACGAATTGAAAGCAACATTGGATTGCCATAAGCTGTTTGCTGTCTAGTTGATTCGAATTGCATCCATTTTCCCTGCTGGTGGAACCACCATGTATGAAGTCGACCATACCCATGATCCCAAACTGAATTCCTGGGTCGAATCAGCAAATGATCCGAATTCGGATTTGCCGATTCAGAATCTTCCATTTTGCGTTTTTCGCTTAAATGGTTCTCAGGCTTCGATTGGCGTCGGTATCGGCGACCAAATTCTTAGTCTACGCGGTTGTGCAGAAATCGGACTATTGGAGGAGCGCTGGGCTCAAGTCGCGACCCAAGAGACCCTGAATCAGATAATGGCACTCTCGCTGGAAGAACGCCGGGATCTTCGCCACACCATCAGCAGTCTGTTATTTGTTCAGACCTTGGCCGATCGCGTCGAATTGGAAAAGGCCTTGTTTTACCAATCCGACGTCGATTTTTGTTTGCCATGTCAGATCGGCGACTATTCTGATTTCTATGCTTCGGTCTACCACGCAACCAATGTGGGAAGCATGTTTCGTCCGGATAACCCGCTGCTGCCGAATTACAAACACATCCCCATCGGCTATCACGGACGCGCATCGAGCATCGTTATCAGCGAAACTCCTGTTCGTCGGCCCGTCGGACAACTCGCGCCTGCGGCAGAGGGGCGAGGCCCGACTCGAGGGTCCTGCGCGATGCTCGACTACGAACTGGAAGTGGGGTGTTTTGTCGCACAAGGTAACGCTTTAGGCGTACCCGTCACGATCGATCAAATCGAGAACAACCTGTTCGGCTATTGTCTGCTTAATGACTGGTCAGCCCGCGACCTGCAGAAATGGGAGTACCAGCCACTGGGGCCGTTTCTGGCCAAATCATTTGCCAGCACGATATCGCCCTGGGTCGTGACCATGGAGGCAATGGCACCCTTTCGTTGCCCGGAGTTTAATCGGCCCGTTGGTGATCCGCGACCTCTAGATTATCTGACCAGTGATTTCAACACGCGATCCGGGGGTGTGGCGTTGACGTTGGAAGTATTTTTGCAGTCTGAAAAAATGAAAGAGCAGGGGATGGATGCGATGAAGCTTTCTTCCAGCAGCCTGACCGATTTGTACTGGACGTTTGGTCAGATGTTGACCCATCACAGCAGCAACGGCTGCAATATGCGACCCGGCGATTTGCTGGGAAGTGGTACGGTCAGTGGTCGAGAACGTGATGCGAGAGGGTGTTTGCTGGAACTGACCTGGGATGGCGATCTGAATCACCCGTTGCCAGGTTCCCAGCGAACGCCCATCATTTTGCCCACTGGCGAAGAAAGAAAATTCCTCGCCGATGGCGACGAAGTCATCTTTAAAGGATGCTGCGAAAACGATTCGCACCGCCGGATCGGATTCGGCGAGTGTCGAGGTGCGATTCACCCGGCCCAATAGCCTTTATCCGAGAGCAGGCCCACGAATTGAGATTAACCATTGGATTTGGAAAGCCAGAAATCACGGAGTCCGTCCGAGTGGCACATCGAACAATTGATGACCCTGCGTTCTTGGTTGAGGATTTGTCGGTCGTAGAATGATCGGCAATGCCGTTTTTCAGTCTGATCAAAATTGTGGCAAGTGGAACACTCTTTGAAATTGTCTTGGCCCGAATGTCCGTGCATCCAATGAAAACCGTCGAGCCCAGCAGATGAGTTGGTCAGCGAACGTATCGCCCCTTCGATCGAAGCATCTGAAAGAACGGCGGTGGCGGCGGAAGATTTTTTCAGTGGGACGAAAGTTTCGGTTTGGCTGGGGAGGGAGTAGCCCATAAATAGCCCCAACATGGCTGCCGACAGAACCGTCGTCGCCAACACTGGCCAACCGAATCCCGATCCGAATTGCCTTGGTTTTGAGGCCCGAGTCGATCCCGCGCGATCCGGTTCTGCAGAAGCCAATACCCTGCCGTCCAAACCAGCGGACGGTTGTTTGAAATCAAGGCGTCGTAGTTGGGTATCGAAGGAAGGCTCAAATTCGGTTCGTTTGGAACGATTCATAGTCTACCCTTTAACTTCTGTTCGAGTTTTTGAAGCGCTCGACGATATCGTGTTGCGATGGTCTTGGGAGAGGTATCGGTAACCTTGCCGGCTTGTTCGAAAGTGAGGCCCGCCAGTGATTTTAACAACACCGACTCCCGTTCTGGCGGTTCAAGTTCGTCGATGGCACTTTGTAACAACGTGGCCTGCTCTTGGGATACAAGCGTGTCGTGCGGAGTACCGTTGCAATGGGTTCTGTCGACCTCGTTAAATAGCGACTCGTGAAGTCGGTCTCGCCGGCGGCTACAGCGGATGGAATCAAGAGCTGAGTTCCTGACGGTTTTGAAAACATAGGCGACTGGGTCCCCAGCAGGTAGGGACCGGCGAAACAGTTTGGCAAACGCATTGTGCACGGAGTCCTCGGCGATCGGAACCGAACCCGTGATGGATAAAGCGATCGAAAATAGCCCTTGGCGGTGATCCCGATAGATTTGCTCCAGCGTTTTGTGCATCGAAGGCCGGTCTCGGTTAATTCAACTTTTTGTTGCGCTGGCAACATGGGAATAACGCTCGGTGCGAATTACGATCTTCAAAAAAACTGAAGAATTCTGGTCATTTGAATCGTTCTCGTAAATGCCTGCAGCGATTCAGCTCATTGTAGGGCCAACAGTTCCAGGATTGGGACAGAATGTCCCAGCCAACGAGTGTGGGGTACAGCACAGGACATTGGCCCTGATTCGCACCAGATCTATAATGACAAATCGTTAGAAATCCAGCGACTTGGGCGGATCCGTTTCGGTCTTGGGTGGTTGGTTTAACAACAAGATAAGCAATAGGGGAACAGATTTCGCGATGACGAATCGTTTTTTTTTCGACGCCCAAGGATCCGTTGCCGGCCTTGTTTGCTGCTCGCTGCTGATTTTGTGTCTTGGCTGCAAACAAAAAGATCAGATCGTTCGCCATCGTATCCCGAAAGAACGGTCGGGCTTGGCGGATTTACGTTCGCAAGTCGAAACCACTTTCAAATCTCCCGCCACCGCCACGGATCGAATGATCGTCGCGATTTACGAATTTGACGACGCGACATGGTATTTCAAAATCACCGGTCCCGTCGATGTTGTGAAACAGACGGAAACCGATTGGAAATCGTTTTTGGATCAACTCGAGTTTGTCGACAGCAAACCCAAGTGGGAATTGCCGGATGGATGGTCAGTCGCTGCCGAAAAACCAATGCGTTTTGCAACGCTGAACATTGGCCAGTTTGATCCGCCGCTCGAATTGGCGATTTCGAGTCTTGGTCCTCAACAGGACCTGTTATTGAACGTGAACCGTTGGCGGAAACAGATGGGATTGGAGGCGATTACGGATTCCGCATTGCCAGAAAATGTAGGCAAATTGGATGCGTCGAACGAGAGTCCCCTCTTGTTCGACGTCGTTGGGAATTCCTCGGGAGGAATGGGGGCTCCTTTTGCCAATCGACCATTGCTCGGCAACAATCGGCCTTCGTCCAGTGGATTGGCGACCGATACGAACGCGGCCGGCAATCAGAATCGGGTTTCGGGTTTGCGATTTGATACTCCGGACGGATGGCAAATGGGCAGAACTTCGTCCATGGTTCCTGTTCGTCTTATGCGGACCGAGGGTGATGAAAGTGCACAAATTACGGTTATCAACCTGCCGGCGGCGGCAAACGAATGGGACCCCAATGCCAAACGTTGGGCGGGTGAGATCGGACTGACCGAATTGACTGCCGATCAGCTCAAGTCTTTGACTCGCGAAATCGACGTGGATGGAATTCAGGGGCTGCTGATCCGTTTGTTCGACGATGAAGCGACCCGGGCGACGATTGCCGGCATGGTCAAGCAGGGTAACACTGCCTGGTTTTTAAAACTGACTGGAGAAAAAGACGTCGTTGTAAAAAGCGAAGAGCTGTTTTCCAGTTTTCTGGAATCAATCGAGTTTCCAGAGATTAAATAGCCCGCCGCGTGTATTCCGTTGGGTGACAAATCGCATTTATTTTTGCGTTCAACTCAAGAAAACATCAAGAAGGTATTTGTTCATGGCGATCGATTCGACCCGCAAGCGTGTCCAGACGGGCACCTCAATGCTCAAAGGCGAAATGGGGATTACGGATGTTGCCAAGGCGATACTCGCTCCTTTGGCGTCACTCAAACTGACCGTCGTGTTGTTGGTCCTGGCAGTTGTCGTAATCTTCATTGCAACGATTGACCAAACCCGCAATGACATTCTTGCAGTAAAACACAAGCACTTTGAGAGCCCGGTCGTGCTGGTGCCGTTTCAGACGTTTTTCGTGCCGCGGTGGTTTCCAGAATACCAGAACGTCCCGGGCGGTTTTTACATCCCGAGCGGAGTTTCGATTCTGGTAATGATGCTGTTGAATCTTACGGCCGCGCACTTGTTGCGATTTCGATTGCAGGCGAAAGGAACGAAGCTGGTTGTTGGCATCTTGGCTGCCGTCCTGGCATCCGTACTCACGTGGGTCATCATTTTCAACGGGCAGAATGGGGACGGCTTTCAAGCCAAACCACCCATCCCCTGGGAAAAAATGTGGACGTTGATGCAAATTGCTTTGCTTGCAATCGCCTGCTCCGCCGCATTCGCATTCTTTACCATCGATCGCGAGCGACGAGTCGAAAAGTTCTTGTTGATTGCGGCAGCATTGATCTGCGGGGGCTTGCTGTTGCTGGTCATGGTAATGGGAGAGAAAGCATTTATCGGCGACTCGGCCATGCGAATTCTTTGGCAACTCGCCCAAGCGACCATTGCTGCGGTAGCGTCACTGGTGGCCTGCATGATGCTGTTCCGTCGCAAAGCGGGCATCGTCTTGCTCCACCTCGGCATCGCCGGCCTGATGTTCAACGAGATCTACGTCACCGTCACGAATCAAGAAACCCGAATGACGATCAAGGAAGGTGAAACCGTCAGCCAAGCGGTTGATATCCGTTCCACGGAACTCGCAGTGATTGATACGTCCAACCCGGATTACGACGAGATTGTTGTGATTCCTGATGGCCTGTTGAGGACTGGTGAACAAATCGATCACGATGAGCTTCCTTTCAATGTCACCTGTCTTAATTACCTGAGGAACTCCGACGTCCGTAAGCTCCGTGAGTTAAGCGACAATCCGGCCACTGACGGAATCGGTACTCGCTTCGAAGCGTTTGAATTGCCGATCACGACAGGTACGGATTCCGAGCAGACGGTTGATTTCGCCTCCGCTTACGTGCGACTTACCGATAAGCAATCCAATGAGCCAATTGGAACCTATTTGGTTTCCCAAAATTTTGATGTAAAGAACGCCGACACGGTTGCCGTGGATGGCAAAACGTACCGAATCGATTTGCGTTTCAAGACCGACTACAAGCCTTACTCCTTGACCTTAAAAGACGTGAAGGCGGAATACTACCTTGGGACCGAAACTCCCAGTTGGTTCTCGTCGGATGTGATCTTGAATGATCTGGAGAATAAGACATCCAGTGATCAGCAGATCTGGATGAACAATCCGCTGCGATATGCGGATCAGACGTTTTATCAATCCAGCCTGGGGACGCTGCCGGGCGGCCAGGAATATACGGTGCTGCAAGTCGTTAAAAACAAAGGCTGGATGATTCCCTATGTCTGTTGCATGTTTACCGTGGTCGGTTTGGTCTGGCAGTTCGGCACTTCGCTGCTCGGGTATCTGGAAAAGAAACGGACTCAGGAAGATCCGAAAACCGTTGCGCAAATTGAACGTGTCGATCGCAAGTCACAGGCGTTGATGGTTTGGGTGCCAACGGTCGCATTCGTGGGTTGTTTTGCATTTTACGCTGTCGGCGATCTGATGAAGGTCTATCGACCAGTTGCGAAGCAGGGAATGCGGTTGGATTTGTTTGGGCAGCTCCCGATCACGGTCAATGGTCGAGTGCAACCGTTGGATTCGTTTGCCCGGAATACCGCCCGCCAATTGAGCAAACGAGAAACCATCAAGGACGGCAATGAAAAATCGCAACCCGCAATTCGTTGGTTAGCTGATACTGTGTTTGAGGCCGACGGATACGGAGCATACCGAGCGTTTCGGATTGAAGACCCGACGATTCTCTCGGCGCTGGATCTGCCGCAGAAATTTACCGATCCAGAGCGTGACAAGAACCGGTTTCGCTATTCATTGGACGAAATGATGAAAGCCGAACCGACTCTGATGGGGCTGATTCCGAATTCGAAGGAAGTGAATCCGGACGACTGGTCCGTGTTTCAGAAAAGGCTGAGTCAGGTCGCCACGAAGCTGCAAAGAGTTTTTGGTGCGAAACTGACTTTCGGCGGTCCAACCCGCAGCCAGGACGACAACCTGATTATGCGTTTGGAGAAAGCCGGAAATGAGATTTCGTCGCCGCTGATTCCACTTGTCGTTCCCACGGATGATCCGGTTCAACCTTGGATTTCATTCATCGCGCTGGACAATAAAGCTTGGTTATCCGAGCTGGCAACAGAGTTTAAAGCGGAAACAACCGACCAGCTTGCAAGCAAGATCATTGAGAAAGAAATTTTGCCTCCTCTACGTGACGACCTGGTCAGGAATCGTATTATTCAGCGCCTGATTTCCAATCCGGAATTCCGGGCCGTACTGGAGGAACAATACGGCGAAGCTGACCCACGTGAATTGGCTCAGCTAATGGCATCGAATTGGGATCAGTTTCCTGCGGAACTTCTCAAGGACCTGATGGCGTCGGAGGGACCGTTGGCGGACGCGATACTCGCCCAGCGACGCCCCCAGTATGAAAGGATCATGTCCGAGCAGATTGAAAAGGTTAACGGCGGCAAAAAGACAATCTCAACCACCACGTCGGAACTGGGCTCTTTGCTGATGCGACTGAGACCTGCGTACTTGGAACAGGATGCGGAAAAATTCAATAGCACACTGGAATCCTACCTGGCAACAGTGAACTCCGCGCCACCCGAGGGGATGAGCAACGTCAAGTTGTCGACCGAAAGGCTGTACAACGGTTTCGCGCCATTCTACCTGGCGATGGTCATCTACCTGGTTGCCTCGTTAGTCGGCGTATTAGGCTGGATTGGTTGGCCGGAGGCCTGGAATCGAGCGGCGTTCTACCTGCTCGGATTAGGATTAACGATTCAGGTTTTGGGATTGGTCATGCGCGTCGTTGTTTCCGGTCGGCCGCCGGTGACCAACCTTTACTCATCGGCGCTGTTTGTATCTGCAGTATTCGTCGTATTGATGATGTTGGTTGAAAAGATCACCAAGATGGGTATTGGTAACGTGTTGGCGGGAATGGGTGCATTTTTGACTTTGATGTGGGCCTGGACAATGTCCATCGCCGACGGTGATACGTTTACGGTGATGGTTGCCGTCCTCGACACCCAATTCTGGTTATCGACTCACGTGATTTGTATCTCACTGGGTTACGGAGCCACTTTTGCGGCCGGTGTTTTGGGCCTGGCATTCATTGTTGCTTCGCTGGTGACACCCGCGTTTGGCAAACAAACGCGACGCGCGTTTGGAAATGTGCTCTACGGAGTTGTATGTTTTGCGTTACTGGCAAGTTTTTTTGGAACGGTGTTGGGTGGACTATGGGGGGACGATTCCTGGGGTCGATTCTGGGGCTGGGATCCCAAGGAAAATGGAGCACTGATGATTGTGCTTTGGAATGCCGTCATTCTTCATGCCCGCTGGGGTGGAATGGTTCGAGAACGGGGACTTGCCGCGCTGGCGGTGCTTGGCAACATCATTACGCTCTGGTCCTGGAAAGGGGTTAACGCGATGGGAGTCGGCTTACATGCCTATGCCGCTTCGGAGGATAAAACGATTAAGGCGATTTTGATCGTGGCCGCCGCACACCTGCTCGTTGCCTGTTTAGCATTGATTCCAACGCGGTATTGGATGAGCTACGCGGTGGAACAGAATTCCGGCCCTGCCAAAAAGTAATTGCGCGAATGCGATGGGAGGAAGCTTTCTATCAAAGCATTGTAAACGAAAAAAGGTAGCGCTCGGTACAATCGAAAGCGGGTCCTAACGGCCCCGGGCGCGTTTCGGATATTAACGCAATTTCGTTTCGGCTTGCAAAGAATAATGATCGGCGTTCGCCGCCGTTCGGATGGCGCCCAGCACATCAAACCTTTTAACGACTTCGATGGTTTCCTGGATCCGCGACATGGAACCATCGGGCAGGACCAGGAATGCATCCAGCTTATCAATCCCGCCATCGAACCGGCACACCTCGACCTGTGCTTTCGTTTCAGCCATTCCGGGGATTTCGATGTGCGTGAAAACGCCACGAAACTCACCGCAGCGACGGTCCGTGTGGGAGTAGACATCGACGACTCCGGCGAACTGACATTCAGGTCCCAGTTGTTGAATCTCCGGGATCAAGTCGCCGAGCAACCAACAGGGCAGGGGCATCTCTTTGGTATTGAGATAAAGTCTTTGCTCGCTGTTCTGGTTGTCGCCGGCAAGGCTGCGACTGAGTCGACATTCGACCCATTTTTCTTCATCGATCTGAGGCAAACGGAACTGCAACAAGGCGCCCGTGCCGCCAGCCAGTAGCGGACCGACGTCGACTTGCAGGTTTTCGGCGATCAGAACCGAAGGGAACTCGGAACCAGGTTGCTGGGAGACCATGGACTGTTCAATGATCGTCTGACCCAGAAACAGGATTTGCCAGGGTTGATCCGTCGAATGGGCTCGGATCAAGTGTTCGTTGATCGTGTCAATCAATTGCAGCAGTCCCGCATTGGTCGTGCGGACCGAATGAGGGATTTTAATGCGATTGGGTTTTCCCAAAACAATGTGAACCTCGGTCGCTTCGAGTAAGGAGCCCAGGTCGGCATCCGTAAATTCAAGTCCGCGCAGGATCGTCACATAGGGTCCCGGCGTCTCAATCGAATCAACCGACGTCAGTACGCCGAGTTGCGACTGAATTTTCGTTTGCCATTGTAGTGGCGTCTGCGGATGGCAAAGCCAGTAAACAATGGTCGAAGTCGGCAGCGCGCAGGTAATCAGGAAAATGAAACGACAAATCAGTCTTCTCTGGTTGTCACTCATTTTGCTGACTTCCGTGTCACAAATATTCTCGCCCGGAACGGGCGTCTGCCCGCCAACGCAATTCCATCCTGTTGGGACCCCAACGGGGTACAAACGGCGGTCGTTTTCGAATCAATCGGGGACGCTTCGATCCGCTCCCCAACCGCGGAACAGATTCTGACAATTTTGTCCGGATTGACCAATAACGATTGGCTACTTTTTAGACGCCATTTCTTGGAAAAGATGCCATCGCGCATGCATTTCGGCGATGCTATCACCACCGAATTTGTCCACCATCGCCGCCGCAATTTCGAACGCGACCACATTCTCGATGATCACACTGGCAGCCGAAACCGCACAAACGTCGCTTCTTTCGTAACTGGCTTTGCTGGCCTCCTTGGTCTCCATGTTGATGGATTCCAAAGGTTTCTGCAGTGTGCTGATCGGCTTTTTGGCGGCGCGAATCACCAACGGTTGTCCGTTCGTCATGCCGGCTTCGAGCCCACCAGCGTTGTTTGTCGGTCGCAGGTAGCCGAGATTCGGCTCGGAGGCACTCTGGGAGTCGAAACGAATTCCATCATGTACTTGGCTGCCCGGCAGCGTAGCAGATTCGAAGCCCATTCCGATTTCAACGCCTTTGATGGCTTGAACTGCCATGACTGCTCGCGCCAGACGTCCGTCCAGCTTGCGATCCCATTGGGCGTGGGTCCCCAAGCCGAAGGGCAGGCCTTCCACGACTACTTCCACGATACCGCCGAGAGTATCGCCCGCCAGTTTCGTTTTGTCGATGAAGTCGCACACCTGTTGATCCTGATCGGGATCCAGCGAATAGATTTTGCTTACGTTTCTCCATCCCAACCTTTCATCAAAAGTACCTGGGCGAGGATTGATTTTCTGACTGCCCAGCTGCACGACGTAGCCCAACGTGCGAATGCCAAATGTTTCGAGCAATTGTTGGCATAGTGCGCCAGCTGCAACGCGGACGCAAGTTTCCCTTGCGCTGGCTCGTTCGAGGATACCGCGCATCGAACTGAGGTATTTAAGCGATCCACTCAAATCGCCATGACCAGGCCGAGGGCGTGGCAGCTCTTTCAATCGTTCCAACTTGTAATCATTGTTGGGGACTTTCAATGTAATCGGACTTCCCAGCGTCATGTTTTTCCAGACGCCGGTCAGGATATCGACATGGTCCTGTTCCAGCTTCTGTCTTCCGCCACGGCCGTATCCTCCTTGCCTGCGGACCAGGTGCTGATTGATTTGCTCTTCATCAATCTCAAATCCGGCAGGGAAACCGTCAATCAGAGCCAACAGAGCTTTGCCGTGCGATTCTCCGGCGGTCCAGTATCGAAGCATTATTCTTTTCAGGGGTAGGTGAGTTGTCAGTGTTCCAGTCGATGATCGCCGCCGGTTCAACGTCAGTTCCGGTCGTTAGTGGCTCATTCCAGTATAGTGCGGTTGGCATTGTGCCTTGTAGCGGGTCGAATGAATTAACGAAACACACGCCAAATCAAATTCCTTTATGCAATCCATCCGCAAGCACTGGTTCCTGGCAGCTTTGATTGTCTTGTTGCTGGCAGGTTATTTTTTTGCCAGGCAGTCAGAGTGGCTAGCCTCTTCGAGTTCGCTAAAGTGGTCCATCGTGTCCATAACGATGTTTGTGATGGCGTGGCCGCTTGAATTCCGCAGTTTACGGCAAACTTTGTTCCGCCCGTTCGCACCGTTGTTGGCCAGTTCGTTAAATGTCATAGCGATTCCGTTGTTGGTTTGGCCCCTGGCTCCTTGGGCGGGCGCAGAACTGGGGCCCGGCATGATCGTTGCTGCGGCGACACCCTGTACGCTGGCTTCGGCGGCTGTCTGGACTCGGCGTGCGGGAGGTAACGATAGCGTTGCGATTATGGTGACGATCATCACCAACGCGACATGTTTTCTGGTGATGCCGTTCTGGATCTACCTGCAGACGGGTAATACCATCGCATCCAGTTTGCTGACGGGAACGATTTACAAACTGTTCCTGTTTGTTGTATTACCGATTTCCCTGGCCCAACTTGTTCGTCTGGAGAATCGCTCTGCTGCTTGGGCTACCCGCAACAAGCCGATGCTGAGTTTGCTGGCTCTGCTGGGGATATTGTCGATGGTTTTTTTGGGTGCCGTCAACATGTCTTTGCGATTGGAGCAGCAGCAGGCACAACTCCAACTTGGCGAGGTGATGTTTGCCATAATTACTTTGACGGTAGTTCATTGCGCAGTTTTCTGGGGAGGAATTGGGCTGGCTCGAGTCATTCGCTTACCAACGGATGAACAAATCGCGATTGGGTTTTCTGGCAGCCAAAAGACACTCATGATCGGACTATCGGTCGCCATTAATTTGGGTATGAATATCATTCCGATTGTCGCCTACCATGCCATCCAATTGATTGTCGATACGGTGTTTGCGGATCGGATCCGGACCCGCAGCGATTGACTCATCAAGATCCATCAGGGTTCTTTCACCGATCTTGCGTCGGTCATTCGAGGTTCCCGGGGGTATGGCTGCCGAAATCACCAAACTTCCGGGTGTCAGGGTTCAGGAGGCTATGCTCTCCAATACGCTTATGGAAGCGTTGTCTTGTTGGCGCATCGGACGATTGATATAGTGGACAGAGTCGAAAGATTCTTCACGCGTAGCCGGTCAAGAAAAGATGGAATTCCTTATCAGCGAATTTGCACTTTTGTACACTCATCTTTAGCCACATTGAATGTACGTATCGGACCGAATAAGCCGACCATCTTCTGTCGGTTAGATTTCTTTTTCCAGGGAAGTGCCAGGGCCTACCAATGCGCGAAATGCTCGACAACAAGCTGACACGATTTGAAGAGTTGGAAAGCCAGCTTTCTGATCCGGAAGTGCAATCGAATTCGAACCTCATGGCTGCGGTGGCGCGGGAGCACGGATCGTTGGCCAAACTCGCCGCCAAGTACCGAAAATTCAAAGCGGTGCTGGAAGAGATCGACGGCGTCCGCGAGATGGCTAACTCGACCGATTCCGAAGAACGAGAGATGGCGGAAGACGAGTTGGGCGCCCTGATTGAACAGCGCGAACAAATCTGGGATGAGCTGTTGGATATGACCATCGGCGGCGAGGATGCCAACCGCGCTCGCTGCGTGATGGAGATTCGCGCCGGTACCGGCGGAGACGAAGCGGCGTTGTTCGCTCGAAATCTTTTCGAGATGTACAAAAAGCACTGCGAAAACAAGGGCTGGAAGTTCTCGATGCTGGAATCAAGTCCGACGGAGCTGGGTGGATTCAAGGAAATCACGATTTCGGTCGAAGGCGACGGGTGTTATCGGGAACTTCAATATGAAAGTGGAGGCCATCGCGTGCAGCGTGTGCCGGATACGGAAACGAAGGGCCGGATTCATACATCAGCCGCAACGGTGGCGGTGTTACCGGAACCAGAGGACGTGGAAATTGACCTGGCCTCTGACGACTACGAAGTCGAGCGATATGCGGCTAGCAGCGGGCCGGGCGGACAACACGTCAACAAAACAGCTTCCGCGGTTCGCATAACACACCACGATACCGGCATCGTGGTCAAGTGTTTTGAGGAACGCTCACAACACAAAAATCTGGCCAAGGGGCTGCGGATTCTCAAGTCGAAGTTGTACGATCATTTTCAACGCCAGGAAAAGCAGCAGAGATCAGACCAACGCAAAAGCCTGGTCGGTTCCGGTGACCGAAGCCAACGCATCCGGACCTATAACTTTCCAGAAAACCGTGTGACGGATCATCGCGTCAATTTGACCCTCTACAAGCTGGATCAAATTATTGCCGGCAACGTGCAGGTGATTACCGACGCCTTGATTGAGTACGACCGGCAGGAGTTGCGGACGTCCATGGGTGCCCTTGATTAACATGTCGGTTGGCCCTGCCTGGAAAAAGGGAGCAACTGCGAACGAAATGGACTCGAGAATGCCATGTCCGAAACGACCGAACAACAATGGACTATCAAACGGCTCCTCGATTGGACCGACGAGTATTTCAGTGAGGGCGACTCGCTCAGCCCCAGGCTTGAGGCAGAAGTATTGCTGGCCACCGCATTGAATTGTGCCCGAATCGACCTCTACACGCGGTTTGATGAGGTACCCGCTTCTGAACCTTTGGCCAAGTTTCGAGAGTGGGTCAAACGCCGGGCAACAGGTGAACCGGTCGCTTACATTGTTGGATACCGAGAGTTCTATTCGCTTCGTTTTCAAGTTGACAAAAACGTCTTGATTCCTCGACCGGAGACCGAGCATGCCGTGGTCTCGGCGTTAGAAGCCTCCAAGTCCATTGCCGCGCAACCGATCCGGATTCTGGATGTAGGAACCGGCAGCGGATGCATTGCAATTACCTTGGCCAAACACATCAAGGATTGCCAAATTGCGGCAACCGATATCTCCGAGGCGGCATTGAACGTCGCCCGCGAGAATGCGGAATTGCATGAAGTATCCGACCGGGTTCGTTTTCTGCTTGGAGATTTATTTGCAGCGCTGCCGCAGGGAAGTGGTCCCGTTCACCTGATCGTCAGTAACCCGCCGTATATTGGCACGCAAGAAATCGAAACGGTCGATCGCCAAGTCAAAGATCATGAACCCGAAATGGCACTTTTTTCCGGTGAACATGGAACGGAAATCATCGCGCGGTTGATTGTCGAGTCGGTTGCTCATTTGTTGCCAGGTGGTTTCTTGATATTCGAGACCAGTCCCATTGTCATGCAGCAATGCCGCAACCTGGTTGAGGCCCAGCCTGAGTTGCAGCTGGTCGAGGTCGTAAAGGATTTTTCCGGGTTGGAGAGGATCGTCGTGGCTCGTAAATCGTCAGAGTCGGACGATTGAACAACCGTCGGCATATCGCAGACTTTGATGATCCTATGGGTCATGACGTGCGTTTGGCTGTCACATTCTGCAATTCGACAATCCACTGTTTGCACTTCGCGGAATTGACGACAACCTATCTTGGGCATGTAGAGGAGTCACCTCCCGATCCCGGCCTTGGTGCGGCAGTCGCACGGAAACCTTGATGGACGTGTCATAGGGTTTCTTCCGTCGAGAGGGGATTGGGTCGCGAAAGGTTGCGATGGGCTGGCCCGAATTGTTGCCGTTTTCCTGTTCGTTGCTCGGAAGAATCAATCGTAAAATGCCTCGTGCTATTGGCCGGACCTTGCAGTTGACGATTTGTCCCAAGCCTAAATCAGCGAGACGTATCCATTGCACCGCTAGGCCATGAAAAAACTGAAGACGGGAAAACTTGGGAGGCTCAAACCGCGTCCCTTGACGGAGGAGAACGCATCTCGTCGGTGGGGAGAGGCCTACGTTGATTATTTACGGAGTGAATGCCATCTCGCCGAGAATACGGTCATGGCCTACCAGCGCGACATGCGTCGATTTACGAAATGGTTGGGCAAAAGGCAGATTGCCCAGTTGAATGTCTCGGAATTATCGGACTTCGTTGGCCATTTGGGCGAACAGCAATTGGCACCGTCGTCAATCGCACGACACATCGTCGCCATCAAGATGTTCTTCCGATACTTGCAGTTGGAAGGAGTCCTGGTTGACAACAAGGTCGAATTGTTGGGGAGTCAGAAACTCTGGCAACGGGTGCCCGAAGTGCTTTCGCCCCGGGCGGTGGACCGATTTCTACAGGCACCGTCCAGAGGCGAGTTGTATTTTCATCGTGATCGCGCGTTGCTGGAAATGTTGTACGCAACCGGTTGTCGGGCGTCTGAGATTTCCAATCTTCGCGTCCGTGACGTGCACCTGAAGGAACGTTTCTGTAAATGCCAGGGAAAGGGGAGCAAGCAGCGGATGGCCCCGTTGGGCGAAGCGGCGATCGAAGCGGTGACGAATTATCTGGAAAGACAGCGTCCTCAACTCGAATCCCTGTGTCCAACGGAAGTCGATTGGCTGTTCCTTTCGCGTGGAGGCAAACGCTTGCGTCGGGAGGCAATCTGGGAACTGGTAAAAAAATACGCACTCATAGCTGACGTGCCCGTCTCAATCAGTCCTCACACCTTGCGGCACAGTTTCGCCACGCACTTGCTGGCCGGCGGCGCGGATCTGCGGCAGGTTCAGGAGATGTTGGGCCATGCGAGCATCGCCACCACTCAGATCTACACTCATGTCGATCAATCACGGCTGAAGAAAGTTCACAATCAGTTTCATCCCCGCGCCTGAATTCGATGCCAAAGCGTCGCGAACTGCTACTCACTGCTGTCTTTGAATTTGATCTTCTCGATTAACTTCTTGACCGTACCGTCTGGTCGGATGCGACCGGAGACGGACTCGATTGCCTTAACGGTATACTGGTACTTCAAACCGTAATCGATGTCAAATTCGACCTCGGTTTCGCCTGTTGACTCGGGATCGCCTTCGCCAGCCGCGAGCCTCTTCTCGATGTAGTCGGTCAGATCCAGAAACATATTTTCGTCGATCAACGATTCATCGTCGACTGCAATACTATTGATCTTGCCATTTTCGCCAGCGCGAAGTCGAACAAGGATCAGGTCAGGCAAGGTCTCGTCAATGCTGGTCGCGTCACTGGTCGCCAGCGGCATGCGAATATTGAAGTCGCCTTCCATCGCGACGACTTTGAACGTCATAATGAAAAAAACCAATAACTGAAACACGATATCGATCATCGCTGTCATATTCAGTCTGATTTCTTCGGGATCTGAGGTGGCCAATCGCATGGAGAATTCGTCGCGAGTTGTTGAATGTGTTTGTGAGGTCGCATTCTGTTTGCGAACCACGGGTAAACGATCAGTCGATTTTTTCCTTGACGCGAAGGCTAAAGTTTTCGAGTTCCGATTCCTGGCACTTGGCCATCAATTCCCGGACCACACCGGTGGGTGTGTCTTCATGGGACCGAATAATGACGGCGATGTCACCAGGATTGTTGACTCCCTCGCGGGCGGCGTTGTTAACCTCCTGGGTAAAGATCGGCGTCATAAAGTCGATCTTTTCGATTTCCTGACCTTCAAACTTAACTTTGCCATTCTGTTCCAGGTTGAGAATGATCTGGTAATCAGGACGCACTTCCGGGGGAACTGCCAAGACGCTGCTAGGTAAGGTAATCTCTTCGGCGCGATCGACTTCAGTGAAGTTGATCAGCAGCATGAAGAAAGCGATCAATTGGAACGTACAATCGATCATGGGCGTCAAATCGCCCTCAAGAATTTCTGTTTTCTTGATCTTGGTAAATTTCATCAAGTATATTCCTGGGTCCAGGCAGCAAATTCGCCGACAAGCCTATTCTTTTTTGCGGCCAACTTTCTCGAATCGGCCCATCAGATTTTCGCTTGTGATTCCAACATCGAGGACAAGTCGTTGGACTCGATTTCGCAGGATGTTGTAAGCGGCAATGGCCGGAATCGCGATGGCGAGTCCGATCAGCGTTGTTAAAAGCGCCGTCGAAATACCCTCCGCCAGCTTGTTGGGGTCCGGCGTCCCACCGCCAAAGGCAATTGTTCTAAAGGCGTTGATCATCCCATGAACGGTCCCAAACAGGCCGATCATTGGGCTGATGGTACCAATCAGGGCCAGGTAACTCAGTCGGTGCTCGAGCTTCATGTTTTCTTCGGCGCCGACTTCCTGCATGGCGGCAACTGCGTGTTGGTAGCTGCTGGAAAGTTTGGCCAAACCAGCGGATAGTACATTGCCGAGAAACGACTCATCCGTCTTCGCTAGCTCATAAGCTTCCTGGTATTGTTTTTCATCCAAGTGGGCTTCAAAGCCTTCGACCAAATGGGGTGGGCAGACGTAATCCCGTCTGGCAGAGAGCATGTTCATGATGAACAGAGCCACCAAAATGAACGAAAGCGTCAGAAATACCAGGATGTAACCCCAGCCTAAAGATTCTACAAGCCAACCCAACAGGGTTTCCGGCTTATCGGCCGTTGGCCTTGCCGCTTGTTCCTGGGCAAACGCGATCGCGCCAGAATCCAGCAGGGGATTGGAAATCGCGACAAAACCAAACACGATCGAAGCAACGAGAAGCCTGGGATTCGAGATCCGGGCGAATCGGTTGACGCCAGGCCATTGAAAGAACTGCATATTAAATCGTCTCCAAGTCGGTGATTCGTGTCGCCAATAAATGCGAAGAATTGCTGGTTGGGTTGGGTGAATTGGCAAATAATCCCGGCCAAAACCGGACATTGTAGTCGGTTCCGTCGACCTCACCAGCACCCCCGAAATTCTGGCAATGAGAGGTCATCATAACTTGCTCGCCCAATAGGAATTACGGTACCGCGACTTGAGTCCCTCTCGGGCCCGGCTGGCCCGATCGGTTTGTTGCAGTTGTGGCCAAATTAGGGCCAGCTGGTAGAGCGCTTCGGCATGGGGTTCGGCCTCGGTCGCGAACAGCAGTTCAGTATGCAAAAACGCGGAAGCGGCTGCCTTCAAGTTGCCGGCCTTGAGATGCGCCACTCCCAGTGCGTTGTAGGCGTAAGCAAAAAGCTTGGTGTTGTCGGGGCTTTCAACTTTGATGATTTCGTTGATGGTATCGATCGCTTGATCTGTGTTTCCTGCCAAGGCCTGAGACTTCGCTTTCTGGCATTTGGCCAACAATTTAAAGGACTGCGTCAAATCATCATTGGCATCCATCGCCAGGATGGCATCGAAGACGGCTTCCGCTTCGGCGTATTTGCCCAGTTCATTGAGGCAATCTCCCTGATAGAAATAGCCGGACAAGACGTACTCGGGCCAGTTTGATTCGGTCATCTGCGCAAATTCTTTTTCCGCTAATTCTGCGCGGCCCACGGCAAACAGAAGCTTGCCCAATAACTCTTTGGCGGGGAACAAATGGCAGCTTTCCGGATTGTTGGCTACAAATCCTCCAATCCTTCTGCCAGCCTCCTGGGCAGTGATGTTGCCGGTTCGCAAAGCAATTTGGGCCGAAGCGAAGGCGGTCAGGAAATCAACTTCCTGCTTCAAAAAAGCGCCTTGGACTGGGTCGCTGATTTTTTCGAGCTCAGTCAACGCATCATCGAACCGGCCGGACTCGATTCGGTCACGCGCCCGAGCGATTTCCGGTGGTTGGCCGGCGAAGACGATTTTGTTGATCTCTGCGGCCGGGATCTCTTTGGCCCCGGATCTGGTTTCAACGGTCACTCCCAAGGGAGTCATTCCCGTTATCTCACCGCTAATTTTTGAGTTGCCACCGCCAGCTCGGAATTTGTAGACGGCATCATCTTGTCCTTGAGCCACCGAGGGGATGCCAGCAACAGAGAGTGCAACAGCGATCGTGAGCAGAGCGAGTATTTTCGGCATAGTTTTGACTCGGTGTTTCGAGTTTAGGTAATTGTCATGACTTACAGATAGAGCGGGAACGGCCCAGCATACACATGAAGAATCATGCAGGTGACCATTGCCAGCTAGTTCTGTATGTTTTGTCGTGCACGTTGTTTTAAATCGGCGAATTTTGTCTGCCAGGCTGGCCCCCCCATGTCCGAGTGTCGTTGCTCAGCATTCTCGATCTCGGTCAAAGAGGACTTGATGGCTTTGTCTGAATTTTCAAGCAAACCGAACTCTAACCGACATTCGATCAGGTGATACAACGATTTGTAGTAGGTGTCGACAAACTTTGGTTTGCCCCTCGTCACTTGCACGAGTTTACGCCAGCCCCAAATCAGGTTCGTCGTTCGCTTTGATGAAGGGTTCTTGAATTTTGCAGTTCCCATCATGGCCTCGGCATAACTCTTGGGACGCTTGGACGCCTCGCCCCACATTTGCAAAGTTTCCGCAGCGTCGATTTGCACGTTCAATCGCATGGGATTCTCTTTGAGGATCTCGGTAAATTGCTCGACCGCTTCTTCGTAAGCGCCGCTGCCTCGTTGTGCCAGGGCGCGCTGCCGTTTCAGTTCCGAATTCATCGCCGCTTCTTGTGGATCACCTTGGAAACCCAACGACTCAGCACGATTTAGAGCAGATACGGCTTGCGCAAAAAGCGGTTTCGCTTCATCCGGGAGCGTCGCGCGAAGCGAATTTGCGACGCCCAGCAGCGTGGAGCCGGCCCACAAAACAGTCTTGGCATCCTGGGAATCCTTTTCGATCGACTCCAGGAAGGAGGCCAAATTTCCGGCAAACTTTTTCTTGTCGTCCGATGACGCCAATTCTTCGAATTGTCGTTTCAGTTCCTTCGCGATCTTGCGGTAAATCGCGGTGAGGCGATCGCGGTCTTTTGGGTCATTGGAGGCTTCCATTTCGTTCCGCATGGCGGCAAGGATTCCGCTAATTTTGCCGATCCATTCTTGTTGATCACTCGTCGCTTGCATCGCAGCAAGATAAGCCTTGACGGCGATCTTGTATGTCTCTCGTCGGTATACCGGCGCCATGGGGGTATCGGTAATGGCGGGGTGTTTCTGTTTGACCAGATCCAAAGGCGCGATTTCGGCAGTTTCGAGCCGCTGTACCGCTTGTTCAACGTCGTTTGATTCCAGCAGGACGTCGACGAGCAGCAACGCCCCCAGTGCCGAGTCATAGTCGAGGTTATTCAGTGTCGATTCACGTAGGCCAATTTCGAGGTAGTTTTTGGCGTTTCGAACTTCGGCCGGGATCTCCGAGTTGCTCTCGGCGTTGACTTGCTGCGATTCCGATTTGAAGTTAAACCACATGCGCTGTCCTAGCCGGGTCGCTAGACTTCCGCGGTAGTCAATATTCTGTGGTATTTGGGCAAAATACTCTTCGGCCGTCGCAAAGTCTTTGTCGTTAATTGCCAGGCGGGTCATCGTGCTTGCGGCTGAACCGGCTTCTTTGGAACCTGGCCACCGATCAACAACCGCCATACAGGTTTCCTTCAATCGATTCTTCTCATAACTCTTGTCTTGATCGCCGGCAAGATCATGCAATTGCGAATAGCTTTGAATCAACAGCGTCATCGCTTGCCGGGTGCCATCGACCGTGGGGTATTTGGACAACAGGAACTCGCAGATCAACGCCGATTCAAAATACTGTTGCGTTGCGAAATAACAAAAACTCTGCAGGTAGCGGACATTGTTGATATCGGCGCGCAAGGTCGAGTCATCGACAAGCGTCAGCGTTCGGTCGAGCATGTTTAAAGCCAGCCTGGAAAGTCTGTTGATTTGCTCGACCGTTTCATCCAGTTCGGACTGAGTTGCTGCTTTCTGTTGCTCTTTGGACGCCGCGGTCAGTTGCCGCTTCAGGCGACTCTGATCGCTTAACAGCGTTTCGATTTCGGCGGTGTAATCTCTTGCTTTCTGCCTGGCATCGGCAAACGTTTCCGGCGGTGTTTCTTCGGCAGGCGCGACGTCCGCGATCGGAATGTTCCATTCCGTCAATAGTTGACGGGCTTCGTCCCGATTCTCGCCGGGAATGCGGGCCACGTTGCGCAAAATCTTGGCCGCCTCGCGATCCAGGGCCTTCGAATCACTGTTGGCTTTGGGGCCGCCTTTTTCTTTTACCGCGGCCGCTTTCCGATGCGTGGCGATGGCTAATTCCATTTGAATCCGCAGCCAATCGGGCTGGCGCACTTCGCCGCTGTTGAGAACACTGACGACCGGCTGCAGTCGGGCAAGGACTTCGTTAAAAGGATAGGGTTCGGTCTGATTCCAGCTTTCGCTGGCCAGCATGAAGGCCTTCCGCTTCAAAATTTTCAACGCACTGCTGTCGTTGAGGTTGAAAATGTCCTCGAGCAGAATCAAAGCCTGTTTATGGTCACCCAGTTTCTGACTGCAACGCGCGGCGAACAGGCGTGCGTCCAGACCAGCGGGATACTTGTAGTAGTCGTCGTAGACATCGTTGTATTCCCTGATCGCGTCCTCCAACAACTTGACACGATCGGGACTGTTCGAGGGATAGGTGTCGGCAAGTTGTTCGATAACCATCGGCAGTCGAATTCGAACCTGTGTGTACAGGGTCTGAAACTGTTTCAGGTTCGCTGTCGTGGAAGGATCTTCGACGTCGATCTTGATGGCGTCTGGACTGTTCGGATCAATTAGGCTTTTGATTTTTAGCTTGGCATCCTCGTAGCACTTCAGCGATCCCTGCAGCATCTGTCGCGCTTTGGAATCGAAAGCTTCCTTTTCGTTGGCCGTCAGCCGATCAGATCCGCCTCGCCGGCCGTAGACTTTCGCACGTTGGTAGAACAGGTTGCCTTGATAGCGAAGCGTGAGTGCCAGAGTGTCCGCCGAATCTACTTTTCCTGCGTAATCGTTCAATAGTTTTTGAGCTTCGTCCAGCCGCGATTCCAGGACGTTGAGATCTCTCAAGGTCGCAGTGCTGGCAATGAGCGTTTCTGCTTTTTCGAATGGCAGGATTTTTCGAAAATCCTCGGTGATCAGATCGCTGGTCTCAAGGCGGTCGAGATAGTCGACGGCAACGTCGTAATATCCGTTCTCACGAAGTGCTTCCAGGAACGCTTGGGCTGGCTCCTCTGCGGATATCCGCCACGGAAGCAGCCACAATCCAGTCGTAACGAGACAGGTCGCAAAAATTCTCACAGTTCGCGTTTCCCTTGATTCACAGTTCCATTGCCAATGACACAATCGATTTCTCGACTGTATCATTTTACCGATTGTTTCCAGCAGGAAAATTCCCGGCGGAAAATTGTCGGTGGATCCCGCCGAATGACGCCTTTAAAATCTCGGTCGGAGATTTCCAAGGGTCCATGAGTCACCAGAAGTGATGACGTGACAACCTGCGGGTTGGAAGAGAAACGAACCGCTTATATCATACTAGGATTGATTCAGATTACCAAACGATTTCGTGAAAAGCCTGCTCGCGGCTGTGGAATGGAAAAAACAGAGTTCGCAGCGACGCACGCGATGTTGAAAAGATGTTTTTTGCAGCGGGTGTCATCAGGAATCAGGATTGGAAACTTAAGCCCAAGCGGTCACTGTGCCGCATCCCGGCCGAGCGTGAGACTTCGTTCGGTGTTTTTATCGGAGATTTGTTGTAATGGGCCTTCAGATCAGAATCGAAGACGAAAGACCGGTCCCGTCACGGAAGGTCGCTCCGCCTACAGACTTTTCTTCGCGGTCGGTCAAGCTTCGTTTAATGATGCTTTTCGCAATGCTGCTGGCCGTCATCGTGCTGATGGAAGAAGCGGGCAAACCGGAACGCTGGCAGTGGATGGGGTTCAAGGAACCGGCTGTTGGCGAAAATTCCAATGCAGATCTTTTTTCTCAAACGCCGGATCCAAAATCCGGGAATGTGACCCCCGAGCGCAACGAGGGGTCAGAATTTGTCCCGACCGAGGATGCGTCATCGAACCTGGCGAATGACTACCCGATCGTCGCGCAGGAGTTTTGGTCGAAAACGGTTCGCCGATTGAGTTCTGATCAGCAGCGAGTGTTGTTTCGATTGCTTCGACAACTGCGCAGGAGCGAAACGGTTTCGAGCGGTGTAACAAAGGAGTATAAAGAGCTTATCAAAGTTCTTCGTCGTCGTCGTGCGGCATTCGATACCGAGAAATTTGACCAGTTGTCTATGATGTCCGACGGAAGCGTCGAAAAAACAGAACTGGCCAATGCGCTTTTTGAGGCTCGGGAAGAATGGGAGGAAATCATTCTGCCCGCCTTTGAATCAGCGCTGCAGGATCACGACATCACCATGGGGCAGCTCCGTCAACTTGAAAAACTTCAACATCTACTCGACCCATTGGTTTACGCAGAGGTTCAGGACCAGACTGCGATCGGTTGGCAGGGAGACTCGCCTGCCTGGGTTCGCCTGTGTGAAATTGTGTCGCAGGAACAGACCCCGGAAGATCCGATCGCGGTAACTCACCTGCAGCTTTCCAGTCAGCCCGGTTACTACCGTGGACGATGGGTCACCGTGGAGGGCTGGGTTCGCTCGGCACGGAGAAAACCGATTGACCAAAGCGAACTGGGGCTGAACCACTATCATATCCTTTGGGTAAGACCGGCCGATACGAAACTGAGTCCCTATTGTATTTACACCATGAAGCTACCTGATAATTTTCCTGAGTTGACGGAACAATTTCAGGATCTGAATGAACGGATTCGAGTCACTGGATTATTCTTCAAAATTCGGAGCTTTGTGGATGCCGCATTGGAAGTCAGCGAAAGTCCTGTGATTATCGCCGACAGCTTGGGAGTTGTTCCCGAATTCGTTCCGACGTCGGTGTCCAATTGGCAGCCGTCACAGGTGGCGTTGACGACTTTTTTTGCTCTGATACCCGTTTTGGCAATCACGATTGCCTGGCTGGTTTACCGATCTTCACGGTCGCAGCCTTACCATCCGGGTACGACAAGGACCAAACAAATTCATCACGCTCTGGCAGATCTTACGCATGATTCCAGTGTTCAGAGTGATCGTGAAAAAATCCAGGAGCTGTACCAAACCGATGTTGACGAGGCCTGAGTTTCGAAAAAGCCAGTTCCTGGTTCTGGCTGGGTGCCTGATGTTTGTCATGCCGGGGTATTCACCGGTTTCTGGCCAAGTGCATGATGAGAAACCGATCGAGTTGTCCGGGTTTTCGCTGAGCCAGGCCTACGAGATTTCTGATGGTCGCACTTTCGATTTCTCCGACCGCAAACTTCAGAAACTACTGTACCGAGTCGCCAAAACGTCCAGGAGTAATTTTGCCAGGTATAGCCGCTATACGGATTCCGTAAGCTGGCAACAAGTTTTCGATCAGACGCCCGAGTTTCGATTACATGTTTTTGACCGAACCGGTCAAGTAATCCGGGTCGATCGGCGACAATTTGCACGCGCCACCAACGACGATGAAATCACGGGATGCTACGTGGCTCAATGTCGCGCAGAAACGGGTGAACGGTTCAATGTTGTCACGTTGGCGGTCCCAGTTGCCTGGAAGGTTGGCGAAACGATCAACGAATCCATTCAGTTTCAAGGATTCCTTTACGCTTTGGTTGATTCGCCTGATTCAACCGAATCCGGTTCCAGTGTCGTACCGACGTTTGTGGCAAAACGCCTGGCTTGGTTGCCGCTGACACCTGATCGGGAACAAGGAGTTGGCCAATCGCACGTGGCATTGGCCAGGCAGGGCGTTGATATTGGTCTGCTCGATGTCGTGCGACGACAAAACTGCAAACGACTGGGGCACGAAGACTCCGAAAGCTTTTTTCAAATTCTCTCCGCAGTTGGTCAGGTGGGTGAACAAGAGCTTCAATCGGGGGTGGGTTTCAATGAGATCATGACTCAGCCGAAAGAGCACTTTGGTGAACCGGTCAGTTTTCAAGCCCGTGTGAAACAATGTGTGCCGATACAAATTTCGGACGAGGACACGAAAATCCGACTGGGAGCCGATCACTATTTTCAACTCATGGTTTTTCCGGATATGGAGGGTCAACAAATTGTCGTAAAAAATCCTGGCGGGGAGGATCTCGTTTATCGTCGGTTTCCGGTGACGGTCTGTGCCCGCACTTTGCCTGACAACCTTTCGCCGGCTGATATTGAGAATACGAAGGTCTTTGTCAGTGGGATCTTTTTCCGATTTTGGAGATATCAATCCGACTTGACCGACTCCGCGAAGACCTCGGGCCAAGTCAGCCCGCTGGTCATTTCGAATCAACCTGTCGTATTGGGTTCTGGCCCGGAAACTTTAAATCTAATATTGGCGATTTTTGTTGGAACGACAGCGTTGGTGATTGGAATCATGCTGTGGGCGTTCCGAAATCCGAACCGACAACGTCGGCTTGAAAATGCCATTTCAAAACCGGTCGATTTTCGGGGAATCGAATAGATTGACGGCAATTGCGCCGGATCGCACAGTTGCAACCTACTTGCAGAGTCCGCTTGGCTGCGACATATTCTTCGATGTCGAGATTAAACTCCACTTGTCAGTCGTTAATCTGCCGAAGGAACAGAAAAAATGAAAAGCCCGGTTCGAGTCACAGTTACTGGCGCAGCAGGCCAAATTAGTTACGCCCTCCTTTTTCGCATCGCTGCAGGCAACATGTTGGGGCCTGATCAACCGGTGATTCTTCAGTTGCTGGAAATTCCGCCGGCGATGAATGCACTTAAAGGGGTGGTGATGGAACTGGATGATTGTGCTTTTCCTTTGTTGCAGGGCATCGTCGCAACCGACGATCCCAATGTTGGATTTGGAGATGCGGATTTCGCAATGTTAGTCGGGGCCAAACCGCGAACCAAAGGGATGGAACGTAAGGACCTGCTATCGGCGAATGCGCAGATTTTTTCGGTCCAAGGCAAAGCGATCAACGAAAATGCCAACAAAGATATTCGTGTCTTGTTGGTGGGAAATCCCGCCAATACAAACGCGTTAATCACCATGGCAAACGCACCGAATGTCAAGCATGGCAATATCACAGCCATGACGCGGTTGGACCATAATCGCGCCATTAGTCAACTGTCATCCAAAACCCAAAAAGAATCGACAGCGATCCACAAGATGACTATTTGGGGAAATCATTCGGCAACCCAGTATCCTGATATCGGTAATACGACCGTCGACGGAAATCCAGCTTCGAGTCTTGTGGATCAAACATGGTACCGGGATACCTTTATTCCGACCGTGCAAAAACGCGGCGCGGCTATTATCGAGGCGCGCGGCGCTTCGAGTGCAGCTTCAGCGGCAAGCGCGGCCATTGACCACATGCGAGATTGGGTCAGCGGTACTCCCCAAGGCGATTGGGTGAGCATGGCCATTCCCAGTGACGGGAGTTACGGGATCGAAGAAGGTCTGATTTATTCATTTCCTGTCACGTGCAGTGACGGCGAGTATTCCATCGTGCAAGGACTCGAAATTGATGAGTTTAGCCGCGAAAAAATGGATGCCACGATGACGGAACTCAAAGAGGAAAGAGACGGAGTAAAAGATTTGCTCTGAGGGCTGTTATGGATTCGAAGCTCTACTAACAAACGTTGGATCGGTCGAACCGTTGTCAACCGATGACGGTCCAACGATTTACATGGGAAGTGCTTGTTCCTGCAAACAGTCCACGCAAAAACGAATTAGGGTCCTTCGGTAGTTGTAAATGGATCAGTTGACCTGCTAGCGGAATGCTTCGATCTTTTGGCGAAAGTCAATTGGCTTGATGTGCCGTTGACTTGTCACGTTGACTGATTTACAAAAATCAACCTGTGAATTAACCACTTCCGTCCGTCGAAACCGTGACAGGCGAATGAACAGAATCAAAATCAGTCCCCTGGCCGCTGAGTCTCCAGGTGGATCTCAACACGAATCATCCATGCCTTCGGTCAGTGGCTGTCACGACGCCCATCGCAAGTTGGTTGACGATTTTTCATTGTTCGTCCCGATGCACTACGAAAAAAACTATGCGTATCCCTTGATCGTATGGTTGCATTCAAGCGGTGATTGTTGCGATCAGATTCAAAAAGTCATGCTTGAAATGAGCATGCGGAATTACATCGGAGTGGCGCCTGCCTCCCCGAGCGTTGGTTTGGATTCCGAGCCCCCTTGGGGACAGAACTTTGAAGCGATCGAGTCTGCCCATGACGCAGTGAACGCTGCAATTGATTTGGAGACCATGCGGTTCAAGGTGGCGTCGCATCGCGTATTTCTGGCCGGTTTGGGGACCGGGGGCACGATGGCATTTCGGCTGGCATTCGAACGGCCCGATCGATTCGCGGGGGTCATGTCAATTAACGGCCCGCTCCCGTCGCGACACGCTCCGTTGCGAGATTGGTCGAACTGCAGGCGTCTGCCTGTATTCTGGGCACATGGTCGCAATTCAACAGACTTTGGCCAAGAACAACTCTGCCAGCAGTTAAGACTGTTACACATTGCCGGATTTTCCGTGACTCTGCGGCAATATCCCCATGAGGATTTATTGTGCTGCAAGACGATGTCGGACGCGAACAACTGGTTGATGGAGATGATAGAAACTGCCATCACCTGACGCTAACTGGTTCGCCGGCGTGCCGCCACGCTTCCTCCCTACGTCTAGAACAGCCTGTTAGTCCGCACAAAGAAGAGCCCGTTTTGTCGCTATTGCCAAACCCGCTAACGCCGAACGGATAAGCAGCAAGTCCAAGATTCGCATCTACGTGACGTCGGAACATCGCCGACGATCCATTTCGGTGGCAGGCCTCAATGCCGATTTGCGCAATTTCTGGATTCTTTCTGTCGGAACAGCTGCAAACGCCAGATGCTGTCGCCGAATTCATGGCAATTCAACACAACTGCCACCCATCGAGTGACGCTGATTCGCTCTCCCACAATGTGACCCGCCCTTAATCCGGCGTCGGTCAATCCTGTTCAATGACAGCAGGATTGATCGAGAACTTATTGGGCGGATTACTGCGACCCTGCATTGACATTGAAAGGTGTTCTCATGTAAAAGCCTCTCCCGATTTGATCCTTCCAAACAGATCTCAAATTCAAAAACTCGTTGCGAGAGGATGTCGATGCAAGCGAACTTTCGTCGTCAAAATTCATGCGAAACCACATCTCCCCAACATTCAGCCTCTGTCACACAAATGGTGCTGGACCTGATCGATTCCCGTCAATCGCTGTGTCGAGAGCGCGGCATTCGCTTGGAATTGGATGTACAGCCTATCGATGCAATGGTCGAGGTTGACCTCGTCAGAAAGGCCTTGTCCGGTTTGATTGAAAACGCGATTGAGTCGACTCCCGATGGCGGTGAAATCACGATCACATCGATTGACAGTCCACACCAGTGGGAAATTGAAGTGGCGGATTCGTCTCGCTATCGTCAGGATGACCATCAAGCTCCATCCGCGGAGGTGGACGACGAGAACAATGTTGACCTGGCGATTCTGATCCCGTTTCCTGCGACCGACAAACTGAGGGAAGCTTATCGGGCCGCCTTTCAGCACGACGGTCAGATTCAAAGTTGGAGATGTCCTCAAGGCGGGCTGGCTTATGCACTCGTCATCCCGCGACGGCGCATGTTCAAGTCGGCCTAATGTTGCCAAGCGTCAGTTGCAATTGTAATCGGGAGAATCATGCATGGATGTGCAAACGCGCGACTTCGAACGTTTTACCGCAATGTTGGGAAATCGGAAGGCAAAGGCTCTCTTCGTCTCGATCCTGATTCTGATTGTGATCGTTGTTCTGCAGGTTGGCAATTTGCGGAACAATACTCCAATGTGCGAGCTGATAGCGAACTGCAAATTGAGAAATATTGATGTTCAGCGGATGCAGATCGCATTGAGCAAGTCGGGTCTCAAGGAGTTTGAACTCAACGAAAATCAGATTCTTGTCCCACGCACGAAACACTCCGAGTATTTGCAAGCGATCGCCGAGCAGAATGCCATACCACCAGAGCTTCGGTCAAGTGACGAAAGTTCGGCGGTTGCCAACCCTTTCCTTTCAAGATCTCAACAACTGTCAATCGAGCGGGAAGCCAAAAAACGGCAGGTTCAACAGATGGTCGTGCGGCTTCCCTTCGTCGAGCAAGCCTGGCTGGAAATGGATGCGTCCGAAAAACGATCCGCATTCAGTCCCAGCTCGATGTCGGCGGTGATTTCGATTCGCCCCGTTGAATACACAACCCTGTTGGATCAACATGTGGATACCGTGCGCCAAATGATTGGTGGAGCCATCGCCGGAATGGATCCAAGCAAGGTTGTGGTCATCGACTTGAGTACCGGTTTCGCTCATCGGCACTCTCAGAACAAAGGACGTCCGAGTGAAAGGGTCAATTCGCAACGCGCAGCATTCGCTCACCAGCGATTGTTGGAAAATCGTTTACGGTCCGCGCTAGCACAATACCCCGGATTGCGCGTGACCGTGCTGGTGGAGCCCGGGGTAGCTCAGGATCAA
This sequence comes from Pirellulaceae bacterium, assembly GCA_942492215.1. Taxonomy (GTDB): domain Bacteria; phylum Planctomycetota; class Planctomycetia; order Pirellulales; family Pirellulaceae; genus Mariniblastus. The sequence goes on along the minus strand of CALODY010000024.1, from coordinate 326,611 downwards.
ATCGCCGGACAACCGACACCAGCGGTAAACGGTGGTATTGCCGCGCTGATACCTGCGACAGCCGGCGCGAACGGCCAAGCGTCGATCTATAGCGAAAACGTGAACCTCGCGTCCAATCAATCCCAATTGCTTGCCGCCGTCGCCACTGAACCGCCGTTGTCGCGAACTCGCGAATCCGTTTCCATTTCGATTGACATCCCCTATGAGCTGTTCCATCAAATCTACGGCGAACCGACTCGCGACCGGTCGTTCACCTCTCGTTCCGATGTCTACAAGGATATCGAAGTGGAAGCGGAAATCGAAAAGCACTTCGCCGAACTGCAAAACGAAATCGAGAATATCATCAGGCCACTCATCTCCACCGACCGAACGATCGCGGCTGAGTTGCCCATTTCATTCAACCTTATCCGGCCGACAGCCCTCCCTCGGAATCCATGGGTCGAGAGACTGCGCAGGTTTGCTGATCAGAATTGGCCGTCCATTGCCGTGTTGTTAATCGGCTTGGTATTGATCTCAATCATTACACAATCTGGAAAACGAACGGTCAGTGACTGGAATGATGCCCCCCCACCAGAAGATGGAGACGTGGTTAATCTGCGATGTGAACCGGAAACGGACGATCGCCGATCTGCGGCTGAAATCCGTCTCTCAAAGTTGATCGAAAAGGACGCCGATGCGGCTGCTAAGGTCATCAAGAGTTGGATTCGCGACGCCGCCTGATACCAGGTAACTCTTGATTCCTACTGTGATTGAAGTTGTCCAGCAGGGAATGAACAGAGCGTGGGTTGGTGCCCCACGTCATTTCAAGCTGAATTGCAGTTGCTCGTTTAGCTGTTGAATTTGGGCCCATTGCCCGCTAGCGAGAACCTAACTGGACTTGCCTGTTCATGCCGATTCCGCGAAAAGTCTCTGCCGTTTCAACGAGTCATTACAGCAATTTTGCGTTCCGTTCATATTCTCCCATTATCTCTATCGACAGGGAAGAAGCTTGAGATGAATCAAAATTTGAAATCAGGATTCATCGCAAAAGTGGCTTGGTCTCGCCAACTTTTTCAATTGGCAATGCCGATTGTCGTTTTGGTTTGCCTGATACCGGCCGAACTCCAAGCGCAAAACGCCTATCAATTCAATGTGGATACGGCCGGCTCTAGCGGGAATCAACAGGCCTCCTGGCAGACACCCGATGTCCAGACACCGAGAATGACGTCGCAGTTTGCTCCGCAGGCGGACCCGATCACTTCCTGGCCGGATCAACGCGTCAGTTTCGAATCGCAAGTTTCGCCGGTAAATTTCGATTCGTCCGGGTCAACTGAAGGCCCCAGCACGTCCTCCGATTCACGCAATGCCGCAATTTCCTGGACCAAGGATTTTGTGATTGCAAAAGTGAGTGCCTTCCTGAGCAAGATGACTCGCAACCAAAAAGGTCCCGGGTCGATCAATGTCTCAAAAATGCTTGGCAGTCTGGCCATTGTTCTGGGAGCCTACTTCGCGTTCGTGTGGGTGGTTCGGAAAATCAGTCCTGCGGCGAACACGCATCTACCGCCAACCGTCGTCCAGGTCTTGGGCCGAACGCCGTTTGGACCAAAACAATATCTGCAATTGGTGAAGCTAGGAAGCAAGCTTGTTTTATTGATCCACGGCCCTGATGGCACCCACCCGTTGGGAGAGATAACCGATCCTGTCGAAGTGGAACAGTTGTTGTGTCAATGCAAATCCCGTGTCGGTGGAAAACGATTCGCGTCCGAACAACAGCGGCCCCAGCCAGCCAGGACCCGAGCCAATTCAGCCCCGGCTGAAACGCTTAGTCCCGGTTTGGTCAATATCCTGCGTTCGATCGAAAGTGCAGCCAAACAACACGGGGGTTCCGTTTTTGAAGCTTGACCAAGCTCAGAATTTTGTCGCCATTTCCTGAAGACTGGCGTCCTGTATGATCATGACCATCCATCCTCATTTTATCTCGAACACCCGAAACGCCTTGGTTCGGTCGCTGCAAATCCTCGCGTGGAGCTGGGTAGGGCTTTGCATCGCGCAACCAGTGTCGGCCCAAGCGCCAGACCGCGGAGGTTGGTCCAGTGCCGGTATCTCGAATCAGCCCGGTTCCATTGAAACGGTCGGATTCATTCCAGATGATGTGCGATCTCAAATCGGCCTTGCCTCATTTACATCGGAGTCAACACAAGGCGGGCATTCAGGCGAGATGAATCCGCCTAATAATGCGCCAGCCGCAAGCAACAGTTTGGAAGATCTGATTTCCAGTCAAACGGAACATCTTACCTCGCCCGATGGAATTCACTCGTCGATCAAAGTGGCGATTTTGTTGGCCACGTTGAGTTTGGCGCCCGCCATTATCTTGATGACCACTTGCTACATTCGTGTGATGGTGGTGCTTTCTCTACTGCGACAGGCTTTCGGCGGTCAGCAATTGCCGCCGACCCAGGTCCTAACTGCGCTGTCCATCTTTTTGACGTTCCTGATCATGACGCCGGTATGGAACGAAGTCAAAACGGAGGCCATCGATCCTTATACTCAATCGGAGAATGGAATCAGCTGGGAAGAGGCATGGCAACGCGGTTCGGCACCCGTCAAAAGTTTCATGATCCGACAGATTGAACTGGCAAACAACGGCGAAGCGATCGAGATTTTTTACAAGTACCTTCCGGAAACCTCCGCCACACCGCCAGGTGAAATCTCCGACGTTCCTCTCAACGTTCTGCTGCCCGCGTTTATGATCAGCGAACTGAAAGTCGCGTTTTTGTTGGGCTTTCAGGTTTTTCTTCCGTTTCTTGTCCTGGATCTGGTCGTTTCCTCGGTGACGGTTTCGATGGGAATGCTGATGCTACCACCCAACTTGGTCAGTTTTCCTTTGAAATTGATTTTGTTTGTGTTGGTTGATGGCTGGAATCTGGTGGTTGGCATGCTGCTGCAAAGCTTCGGACCGTTTACCTAATGGAGTTAACGAGTTGAATTGCAGGATGTCTGGCGTCGCAAGACTTCAGGATTTCCGCCAGCTTGTCATGCCTGTCGATTTTGAACTTACGTCATTTGGAATTTGAATTTGGTTTTTCGCCGTTCAGAAAAGACGATCGAAATTATTTCTGCCCGTCCGTCGGGCAAAGGGACTTAAACATGAACCCGCAAGATGCAATTGATCTTGGCCGAGAAGCGATGAAAGCCTGTTTCATGGTGGGTGGGCCTGTGTTGATTGCCAGTCTCGTCATTGGGTTACTGGTCGGCGTCGTACAGGCGATGACGCAAGTTCAGGACCAGACCGTTTCTTTTGTCCCCAAGCTTTTGTGTTTACTGGTGGTTGTCGGCCTTTGCTTGCCCTGGCTGGCCGATCAAATGGTGGGCTACAGCAAAGAAACACTGTCGCAGCCGATGACCCACTTCCATCGTGCCGTTCCGGTATCGCAGGTGGGGTTTTTGAGAACGGCAGATCGTTCCTTGTTTGAAGACCAGCAACCGGAACCTCCCACTGAGGACAAGAGCGAAACGGAATTGAAAAAACCGGAAGAGCAGTTTAAGTCGCCATTTATCTTGCCCCATTATCGCTATTCCCGACTCCCGAAAACGAACTTGGACGGGTAAACGATGATGCAGTTGCCCGTCGCTTTCCTGTTGGTTTTGACGCGCGTTTCGGGAGTCGTTTTAACGGCACCGATTCTTGGCAGCCGTTCGGTACCGCTCAAGTTCCGATTGTTGCTGTCCGGACTCATCTCCGTGGCTGCATTCCCCTTGGCGACGGCACCGTCAAGCACCTTGATTTCGACCGGTCAGATTTTCAATGCATTTTCCAGCGAAGTGGTCATCGGCGTGATGTTGGGTTTGGGTGTGATGATCATGTTCGTCGCTGCCCAAGCCGTTGGCAGCGTGATCGGGCAGATGGCCGGCATCCAGTGGGCCAGCCAGACGGAGGGGTTAATGGGCGAGCCTTTGACTCCCATCAGCCAGTTGTTTGGCATGATATCCCTGGCGGCGTTTGCCCTGATGGGTGGCCCCGAACTAGTTCTCAGTGCGCTTCTTGATACATGCGTGCATCTTCCTCTGGGCGCAAGCCTGAGATCAACCGACGTGATCGCCCTATTAACGCAGCTGTTGCAGCAGAGTTTTCTGTTGACACTCAGGGGAGTTGGACCCGCTGTGGCGGCCCTGTTGATCTCGACCATTGTAATTGGCTTGGTCAGCCGAACGTATCCGCAAATGAACATGTTGGGAGTCGGTCTCAACTCAAACCAGTTTGTGATGTTCCTGGCCGTTTTCCTTACGTTGGGTGGTTGCGTCTGGCTGTTTGTCGATGACCTTGGAGGTGTTGTCGTGTTGATCCAATCCAGTCTGCGGGAGTTGCAGATCCACTAAAACTGCACCGATGCCACGCGTTGGTTTTGTTCACTTTCATAAATCATTGATTTGCTTGCAAAATGTCCGAATATTCTGGAGACCAAGTTCACCCGGCAACACCCGCGCGTCGGGAGCAGGCTCGGCGAGATGGAGAGTTTGCCAAAAGCCACGAGTTGGCTGCCGCCGTGCAAATGACCGGTGCAGTTGGAGTGGCGTATCTGTTTTTTGGACAGCTTGCGAATTGGTTACGCCAATCGACTACCGAAATCTGGTCGATCTCAGATGTCAAAACCAGCGTCAGCGTTATGGAAATTACCGGCCAGTTTCAAAAACTGGTATTCACCTCGCTGCTGGCGCTGGCACCGATTGTCGTGATGCTGTTGTTGGCCGGAATCGCTTCGCACTGGTGCCAAACCGGCCCTCTTTTCCTGTCTCGCAAGATTGCTCCCGACGTTGGCCGGTTGTCGCCAACGCATTGGGTGCGGCGATTATTCTCAGTCGGGACTTTGGCCATCCCGCTCGTCGGTTTACCGAAAACGTTGCTCGCCGCAATCGTGATGATGGTGGGTTGTTGGTGCTACCGTGAACAGTTTTTTCTTTTGGGCAGCTTGCCTGCAGATCAAATGGTCCGGGCGATGTTCTTGTTAACCTTGAAGATCTGCTCACTAGTCGCATTGATGTTGCTTGTGGCTTCACTGTTGGACTATGGAACAAAATATCTGAGCTTTCAACAACGAATCCGCATGAGCGATCAGCAACTGAGAGACGAGGTGCGAATGCAAAACGGCGACCCTAGAGTATCCGCCCAGCGTCGTGAGCTGCAGCGATCGAACCGTCGCGTCCAGGAAACCATCCGGTAGACGTCGGCATTGATTCGGAGTCAACGTCGTTAAATCGAATTGGCCGGAACATTCCCTGCTGACCGCGGCCATTACCACTGGCTGTCGTATTTGCCTTGCACGCATCGAGGCAAACGCTAAGCAATCTTGGCACGGTTGTTGGTGTAACCGAATGCATCCATGTAATCACGCCACGACGCGTCGATCTCCGTCCGCAACGATTCTTCCAGCTGAAACGGATTGGTTTTGTGATCCTTCCGCTTTTGGAAATACTGTTTGATTTGTGGCTGAACCTCGTCGAAATTTTTCAGATTCAGCTGTTGGTACACTCGACTCATTTCCTGCTCCGGTTGGGATGTCAGTTGCTCAAAGCTGACCTCGATCAATTGCGATGTCGGGATCTGGCTTCTTTGCTGCAGATAGGCCGAGTACATCAGGTTCTTGCATTCAAAGATATAGTTCTTCAGTGTGGCATCGTCATAGCGAGGAATTTGAAATCCCTGGAGCGAATCGAGTGTTCGCCACAATCTCATGGTTGAGGGAACCAGTTTGTAGGGATGACGGGACAGGTGAATGAATTTTGCATCTGGAAACCACTTGATCAATTGGGAGATTCGTCCCGTGTGCGGTGGCGATTTCAATACCAGTTGTTGGTGGTATCTTAAGGAAAGTGTCTTCAAGAACTGTTGCATGGTCGATCGCAGATCGGCCAGTTCTTTGTCATTGGCATTTGAAATGTCCAACAACATATGGTCGCGGTTTGGGCGATTGGAAAAGGCAATCCTGCGATACGGGGTCGGGGCGCCATAGGCGCACAAAGCAAAATCGTCTTCCTGGGGTGAAGCGACGCCGACCGACATGTTATCCATTGGGCGACGAGCGGGGAGCAGGACCTTGATTATTGGATAAATTAGGAACCGGGAAACCAAAAAGTGGTGGGGAATGAAGGCGTCGAAGTTTGAGGGAAATGACATTCGTTCATCGAGCGCCAGCAATTCGTGCATCAACGTCGTACCCGATCGCCAGTGACCGATAACAAATACCGGCGGCGCTGTAAGCTTGGTTTGCTGAATCTTTCGACCGTACACCAAGTGTTGAACTCCACTCAGCAGCGAGTTGGCAACCGAGCAACCGCTGACAAGAACGGTCATCGGATACTTGGACGGATGTATTTGGAATCGATTTTCGTGCAACAGCTGAATCACATCCGACATCCGCATGCCGCTCCAGAACCGGGGTGCCCAAGGCGGGTACCAGTTGTGGCGAAGTTTCTTGTTTTTTTCCTTGACTGGCATAGCCTCGAATCCAAGTTAGGGATTTCGACGAGGGTAAGCGAATGGTGATCGTCCGACGACTACCGACCACACTTTAACTCAAGCGGCAGATCGTTGTGAATCCTGGATCGGAGTAGGCTTCGGCTCTTGGGTAGTAAGCTTACCCGCCGGCGTGTGTAGATTGAACAGACCAAAAATCTCCTTCCTGGTCAAACCGCGACGACTCGGAGTCTCTTCGGCTCCAAGAATCTCATGAAATAGTTCTCGTTTTGCTTCGAGTATGTCATGAATTCTCTGCTCAATGGTTCCGGCCATTACCATTCTCGTGATCGTGACACTTCCAGCAGCGCCAATTCGATGCGCCCGGTTGATGGCCTGGTCTTCGATCGCTGGATTCCACCAGCGGTCATAAAGAAAGACGTATCGGCAGAATTGCAGATTCAAACCGACGCTGCCAGCGCCGTAGCTCATCAGCAGCAGATTCCGATCGCTGTTTTCTCGGAATTCCATTAGGATCGGGTCGCGTTTTTTCGAGGGTATCCTGCCGTGATATTGCAGCGGCTGGTACTGTGGGAGGCGTTTGGCAATCTCTTCGATCGTGTCCACCCATTGACTGAATACGATCGCCTTTTGGCCGCTGGCCGCGACTTCCTCCATGTCTGCTTGCAGCCGGTCGAGTTTGCTACTGGTTCCCGTAACGGGATCGAAATTGCATATTTGTTTTAGTCGCAAAACCAGTTCAAATACGTGTTTAATCGTCAGCTCATCTCCCATGTTGTTCAACCGGATGACCCCATCGTTTTCCGCGGACAGATAGCTCGTCCACTGATCGGCCGACAGGTCGATCTCTGCATCGCGCATTAACCGGGGGGGCATGTCCTTCATGACCAAATCCTTAGTGCGTCGCAGGATCAGGTCTTTGACCCGAGTGCGAACTTCTCGCGGGGACATGCCGGCTTGCACGGTGCCAGGCGAAACAAACTCGCAAATTCCTGCAAGATCTTCGATCCCATTTTCGATTGGTGTGCCGGTCAGGGCCCAGCTTCGTTTGCGAGGAATCTTTCGTACCACCTGGCTGGTCGCGCCGGATCTGTTTTTAATACGTTGCGCTTCATCCAGCACCACCAGGTCGAAGTCCAGTTCAGGGTCCGTGACAAGAGTCTCATCTCGCGTCAGGAGTTCATAATTGGCGAGCTTGACCATCGAGGGGTTCGTTTGCCAATGCCAACAACGCTGACGTTGATTGCCGCTAACGGCGGCAACGGTGATCTCGGGCGCCCAAGTCTGAAATTCACGTTGCCAATTTGTGACCAACGGTTTGGGGCAAATTAACAATACCCGCTTCACCTGACCAGTTCGCAGCAGCATTCGAATCGTCGTGATGGCCTGCATGGTTTTGCCAAGTCCCATTTCATCCGCAAGAATCGCATTGTAGCGGGGGAACAGGAATCCGACCCCGGCATACTGAAAACAGAATGGCTCAAACGGGAACTCCATCGTGGTGCCACCCAGTAAAGACTCCAGGGGAGGTTGCAACATCAGAAACAAGCGATCCTGAAGCTTGATCACATCTGGCGGGGGGGACAGACGGGTTCTCGATTCGGCACGCTTGGGAAACGAATCGGATGCGATGTTTCTCACGTGTTGTCGGGATGGTGAGGCTTTTCCCGAACCAACTTTGGTCCCTTCGTTTTCGCCAGAGAGACCGATGTCTGAAAAGAAATAGCTGAACGTTTTCAGGCGGCGGCTGCGAAATGAGGCCGAAACAATCTGGGGTTGAGCGGGCGGTTCCGGACGCCAGCTGGAGACCTCCAGTTTACTTTGCGAATTCAGTAGCGAATTCCAGTTCAAATCGTGCCAGTTTCGAACCATCGAATCTCGATTTGTGTATGGGTATCGGCCCTGGCCGATGCCTCAGAGAACCAATCTTCCGCGCGATTACCTCGCTACGGCTTGCGCTTCTTCAATCGCCTTTTGAATCCGTTCAAAAGGTTCGTCCAAAGGTAATGAATTTGTAAAAGAATTGAGAATCGACTGAATCCCAGTGATCGTTTCCGATTCGCCATTCACACACCACAGTGAATCGTGTTCCCGTTCGAGCCGGGTTGCGTTGCTCGCAAGATTCCCTGGAATATTGTCAGGGAATTGGCCCTCTTCTCGACTTGCCAGGAAAACCGTTGGGGTGCTGATCAAATCATTCAGCACCAAGAGTTCTGCCCGGTTGGCGAGGTACAGATGAGGTTGGGTTTTGGTTTTTTCAATCAGCGATAAACCGATCTGCTCACCGTACAAGAAACTATTGTACGTTTTCCCATAGAGAATGGATTGGGCTCGGTTGACGGAGACTGGCGAACAACAATGGAACTCGATGGGGCGACCGATTCCGGACACGACTAGCAGGCCACCGCAATGCCCCACGCCTTCGATTTCCTCGACGGAAAGAAAACCAAATGCGGTTTGAGAGCTAGTATGAACGTGGTTCAATGCGGTCAGGTCCTAACAGAGAATGGCATGGCTCGTCGTTACGGTGCGGCCGACCACTTGCCGGAATGAGTTCAAGGGAGCATTTCTGTCAAGATTCAAAACGAACGTTTTTTCTGCAAATGGCGGCAACCGCTCATCTTTCATCTTTCATGTTGAGTCATCGGTGCCGTCAATTCTCTTCTTTAGAAGAGCAAGCGTCGGGTATTTGCCTCGTTTCAAACCTCATGAGCGGCATAAAACCAAAGGTCAGTTTGGTTTTGGAAAACTCTGCGGGTCAATCTGCTTTTCCGCTTCAACAATTTTTCAAATTGATGATTAAGCAAGCAATCTCTCGACACTTGCCGAAGCGCAGTTTATACTGGGGTGATTAAACGAAATACTAATCGGGGTAATTCATAATGGCTAACGACTCGCATGATATCTCTCCAATCTTTCATATCGACGTTGCCCAAAGTGCTAGCGAACCGTTGGTCGCCAGGGAGGACTCGGTCCAAAACGAAATGGTCGCATTGATGCACCAACTCGTTCTTGGACAGGACCGGCAAAATGAACTTCTCGAAGAGATGGTTTCTCAAATGGGAGCGGCGCAGCGCCAGCGAGCAAACGAATTGAACCAATGGAAAGATGCCAACCCGATCTTGGCACGCCGATGTCGGGCAGCTGCCGAAGCTCTCTCGCAGGTGCAAACGGAATTCCTGCAAAGTTTGACGGTTGACGTAAACGACAATTATGAGGACATGCTCGACAGCGACTTTGTAATGAATGAGTTTGTTGATCGTTACGGCCCCCGGCTGGCCCACCTTAACGGAGTATTGCAACTGCTTTCGCAGTTAAGCATGACGACCAACGGTTCCCATTCGAATTAGTGACGTTCATTCTCGTTTTCCAAGCCTTGGTCGATCGCCGAGGCTTTTTTTATGCTTAACAACGTCGATTCGGGTCAAGCGACGAAAGTAGCGGAGAAGCGTCTTGAGTAACTGAATCGGACACGATCCAATCGGAGGTCTACCGAATCCAGCAACAGCGATCTGAAGTCTGCTCAACGGGAACTGGGAATTGATTCGATCGCTGGAGCTTTTTTGAAAGAAAGCAAGCATAGTGGGAGCCGCGATACAGGGCGAGTTAGTTGCTGTTACGACGGGAGACTATTTACGACTTCACGGACTCTATTGTTCCGCCAAAACCCATTCGAAGGTGTCGGTCGCGAAGGGGTCCGTCGATTCTGCAGTATTGATACATGGATTGGCTGGCAATTTTTATAATTCCCGGCTGATGCTACATTTCGCCCAGGCGCTGATGGACCTCGGTGTGAATGTTGTTTTGATCAACACCCGTGGGCACGAGATGATCAACACCGTCGCCTGGTCGGGAAAAGCACAGTCTGTCGGCGCCGCGCTGGAAAACGTTGACGACTGCCGACATGACGTAAACGCTTGGGTCGACTACCTCGTCATGAAAAGGGGGAGCTCCAACGTCCTGCTGTTTGGGCATTCCCTGGGCGCGATCAAATCCCTGTACGCTCAGGCCTACGCTCCGCACCCGAATGTCCGTTCCATGGTTGGACTGTCAGCGACACGGTTGAGCTATGCCAAGTTGATGGAATCGCCACAAGCCAGTTTGTTTCGCGAGACGATTGAGCGATGCGAAGCTCTTATCGCGAACGATCTGGGTGAGCAGCCGATCCAGGTACCGTATCCCTTTCCGACATGGATGACGCCCAGCGGATACCTCGACAAGTATGGACCGGCCGAGAAGTTCAATTGGCTACGGTTTATCGATCGAGTTTCGATTCCCACATTGTTGTTGTTTGGAAGCAGGGAACTCGATGAAAATCCTGCTTTTGCCGGACTGGCAGATGAACTGGAGCAACTCAAGGCCGGCTGGAATTCGCTCAATATCGAGACCATTCCCGATGCCGATCATTTCTATAGTTCGAAATTCGGCGTTGTCGAAGATTCGGTCACTCGTTGGTTGACCAGATAGCGGGTCGGTTTGGCATTGGCTCGCAAGCGAACGATCGTCACGACCCAGAACCCGAAAATGAGAAAAGGCATCCCCATCATGAACAAAATGCTGATGGCGTAACCCAATGCCACTTGATTGGAGATCCCTTCCTTGCAAGTGGGACAGGCGCTGGCCACGTCCGCCCCCCAAAGCTGGGCGCAGATCATCAGCAATATCGCCGGCAGGATGTTTCGTGGGTTCATATAGATTGAAATGGTGGGTCAATAATAGGGTCGCAGCATCAAATAACAGACTGGGCCGGTGATGGCTACGTATAACCAAACCGGAAACACCCATTTGGCCATTCGGCGGTGTTTCTCAAATTGATTGGTCATGCCGTAAGACCATGTTAACAGAATAAACGGCAGGCTTGTTGCGGCCAATACGATATGGCTTCCCAATAGCGACAAATAGAGAACCTTGATCACACCGTCTCCGCCAAAACGCGTCTCTTCGGTCGTGAAATGGTAAACCACGTAGCATCCCAGGAATAACAGCGAGCCAATCATGGCGGAGTTGATTGCCAATTTGTGGCCGGCGACGTTTCCGCGTTTGATCATGACTAACGCGACGATCAACAACAGCGCCACCACGGCATTGATGGTCGAATACAGGGGAGGTAGAAATCCAAAACTGATGCCTTCAGGGAGTGGTATTTTCACCTGCCGCATCAACCCCACGAGGACCAGGACCACAACCGTCACGATCCAGATGGCGACCTTCAGCTGCCCCGCCAGTTTCAGGTTGGCGCGTCGTTGCAACGTCTCTTCCAGACTCATAGATCACCATCGTTCCTCTCGCCGGCGGGTTGCTGTTCCTGCTTTCCCGCAGATTGCAGAGTAGGCCGTGATTCAGCTTTCAACTTCTCAATCAACTCCAGCATTGAAATTTCATCGGTTGCTTCCTGCCAGTCGAAATTGCCCCGAACTTTGCCCCAGCGGTCGACGACAAACAACCGGGAAGAATGGTGGTCGGCTGAAGTGTGAGCCTTGAAGAATTCGCTGCCAACACGTTCAATCCAATGCTGCGGACCCGTACAAAACAACCAACGCCTGCCCGCATCCTGTTTGTCGGCGAATTCCCGTAGCGCTTCCGGAGTATCCGTCGTCGGATCGGTAGAAATGCTGACGATCAGGGGGGCTTGCTCGCCTAGACGTTCCTGCAGATTCCTCAAGTAGGTGACTTGCTTTTGACAGATTCCTGGACAGGACGTGAAAAAGAAGTTGGCGATCCAAACCTGCCCGGTCAAATCGCGAGAGTAAAAAGGGGCACCGCTCCGTTCGGTCAAATGGAATTCTCGGACCCACGGCACCTGGTGAAGGTTGGCAGGTTCCTTTCCCGCCAACACGTTGCGTGTCCGGACCGTTTCCTTCAATGGTGGCTCTTGCTCTGCCGCCACGTCTTTGACGACTTGCACCAGCCGTTTCATGTCATAGGGGTCATCCCATTTGAAGCGATCCCGGTAGCGTCCCCAGCGGTCCACCAACAGGATATTGTCCGTATGGGTATCTTTGTCGACGACGACTTGAAAGACCTGCTCCCCCAGTTGCTTGATCTTGTACGCCTGGTCGGTCAAGAACATCCAGCGTTTTGGGTCCGCGTCGTAATCGGCCGCATAACGCTCGAGCACCTCGGGTGTGTCGTTTTCGGGATCAACGGTAATGCTGACAAAGGCAACATCTTCTTTTCGAAGCTGATCGTTCAATCGCTTCACCTGATGGTTCAGGTCGCGGCAAATGCTTGGGCAACTCGCAAAGAAGAAACTTACCAGGTAGGGCTTGCCCAAAAGTTCGGCCGAGTCGAAAGCTTCGCCCTGCTGATTGATCAGCTGGAATCGATCGACGTCCGGCAGATGGTTCCATGGAACGTCGACCAGAACCGCGCCGGGAGGTGATTCCGACGTTTCTGAAACGCCAGCAACGCCGGCCGTGTCACGATTTGTGGTTCGCAGATAAAATACGATGATCAGGCCGCAAATTGCCATGATCCACAAGACGATTGAGACAGTTTTTCTCACGATTTTTATCCAGTTCGGCTAAATGACATGGGACGTCTCTTCCAAAGTCTGAAGATCTTCCCAGGCCAAGTTTTGAATTAATTTTACAAGAGATTCTCTTTAACAGTGACGTCCGTTTCGCCGTTCGTAAGGATTCGTTCGGCCGGTGCGGCTTCACGGCGTTGATTCGAATAGGAATCAGTACGCAGCGCGATATCCGGGACCAAGAGGAGTACCAGCATCGAACCCATAGTCATTGCTGGGATGATTAGGACATATTTCCAAGCCCGCTCCCACCAAAGGTGCATGAAGAACAGTACGACCAAAATGGCTTTGGCAACGGAAACCGCCAACATGCAACTCCAAGCCAACGATCGGTTTTCCATTAACGGAGAATTTGCAATCCAAAACGACGTGGCGGTTAACGCGCACAGCATGATGAATACCAGGATAAAAATGCTCCCTTTAGGTGAAGCATGCGTCGGTACCTGCGACAAAAGTCGATTTGAATCAGTCGGCATGAATCCATCAAATTTAGAAAAGGTAGATCAAAGGGAACAGGAAAATCCAGACGATATCGACGAAGTGCCAATACAGTCCCACGTTCTCGACGAGATCAGCATGCTGCACACCCAACCCCATGGGCATCAGAACCAGGAACGCGACCAATCCTCCGAACACGTGCAGGGCGTGAAACCCTGTTAACAAAAAATAGGTGCTGGCCCAGACGTTGCCACTTGGAATGACCATGGGCAGTTTTAAATGTAATGTTCGATTGATGCCCTTGGGGTCGTTTCCGAATTGATTCATGGCTGCCAAGCGGTCTCGATAGGGTTGGATTTCATCCTTCAATCGTGTCACCTCACTGGCGGCAGCGTTCGCCCGCGTCGTCGTGTCCAGCAACTGCGCCTTCAGGTCGTCGTCTGTCGTTCCGATTGCTGGCGATTGAGCGTTCGCTTTGTCGTCGTTGGCTGCGTCGTCATCACGGCTGGTTTGGAGTTGGTTGTTCAAGCTGGCAATTGCTGATTGAATTTCTAATGAATTAACTTCTGCCGCCTCAAGTTCCGGGGAAAGCCTTGCGAGCGTTGCCAGCGTTTCCACCTCTTCATTGGCGAGGTAGCGCGAAATGTCCGGGTTGACTCCAAGTGGATAGATTTGGTGGGCCAGCGCATCCATGGCCATCTGTTTCATCAACGGATCGTCGGTACGCCCGACTTTCCTCTGTGTCCATTGCACCAGTCCAGATTGAATGAGTTTCAGGTCAGTCAATCCTTCCGAAGGCCGATTCAGCGAAACCTGGGTGATCAGGGATCTCATCGCCGGACCCGTCATCGTCGCGGGTGGTGTTTGCCTGGGGAATTCATTCGTTACAACGGTTTGTTTGGTCTTCGCCTTTTCGAGGCGGATAATTTGTTTGCTCAAGTCGGCCTTCAGGCCCGCGATGTAATTCAGGTCCGCCCGGTCGTAAAGCAGGCTTCTCGGGAATTGAGGATAGATCCCGTGGCTGAATTTTGATTGGTACTCAACGGCTTTAATTCCGAGGAAGACGCAGCCGAGCACAAATGTGGCCAGTAGCCACCGTTTTGCCTTGCCGATGAGGTTTTTTCTAGCCGCTTCGATGCTAAACACAATGGTCACACTGGAGCAAATCAACACGAACGTGTTTAGTGCCCCCATCCATTCGACAACTCCCACGGTTCCTGGTGACGGCCAGCTTCCGGTCGGCACCCCGAAACGCAACACGATATAGGTTCCGATCAAGCCGGTGAAGAACATGATCTCGGTCGAGAGGAACAGCCAGACAGCAAGCTTGCCGCGAGAAACGGGAACTGCCGGCTCGTACTGGAGCGCGAGATGGCCATGCGAGCCATGAGTGTCGTCATCCGCAGTAGCCAGGGAGTTCATAGTGAATCAGTTGTTGGGCTCAGGTCAGGCAGGAAGCGATCAATGTCAGCATGTAAAGCGGCAGATACAGCAGAGAACTCTTTAACAAATGGCGAGCCGTAGTGTCATTGCGTTCGCGGAAAAACTCCCAGGCAGCCCTGAGGTAGTAGACTCCCAAAATGGTTGCCGGAATCGCCAACAGGATTGCCTGCACAATGGTTCGAACGCCAAGGACCGGGAGCAGGCTCACGATCAATAACAGTACCGCCGTGACGATTGCTTTTCTTCCTGCCGCTTTGCCGGTTGGTTCTGTGACCGTCAACATTTTCAATCCGCCGTTTCGATATTGATCCCGATACTTCCACGCGATCGCCATAAAATGCGGGAACTGCCAAAAGAAAAGAACGGCAAAAAAGGACCATCCAATCAGACCCACGGAACCGGTTGTTGCCAACGAACCCATCAAAATGGGCATTGCTCCGGCAATTGCACCAACTTCCGTATTGGACCAATGTTTTCGCTTCAACGGAGTATAGATGAACGAATACAAAACCCAATTGGCGAGACCACAAACGGCGGTCTGCCAATTGACTAGCAGGAACAGGATGGTAACCCCCATACTGAAAGTCACTGCGGCAAACGTGGCAACTTCTGTGGCTGACAGTTTTTGCGCCGGCAACGGGCGCTGAGCGGTTCGCGGCATCAGAAAATCGGTGTACCGTTCCAGTACATGTTCATGGCATTCCCACTGGCGGCAATTAGAAACATGCCCGCCAATGCATTTAACAGCAGCGTCAGCGACAATGGCACGCCGGCTGCTTCTGCGGCCAATACACCAGCAACAATGAAGGTGATCAAAACCATCACCGAGATTCGCAGCTTGGTCAGTTCCACATAGGCCGGTATCCGCGACGTCGATGAACTCGCCACCCGATGCGAGACGATTTCGGTTTCTTTCGTTAGAGCAGTCATAGAACTAATTCGCTATCAAAGTGTTGGCTGGTTCGGCGGTCGAAGGACTCGCTTGGTTGGAGCCAGCGCTGATTGGGGTTTGTTTCAAGGAGGAAGATCTCAAGCCAATCGCCCGCAGGCAACGTAACAGGTGGATCGTCCAGAAAGCCAATATTAAAGAACCTGTCGCCTGATGGGCAGTGATCAAATTCATCTGCAGGAAAGTTTTTTCACCAACAACGAAGGTTGC
Source organism: Pirellulaceae bacterium (assembly GCA_942492215.1). Lineage (GTDB taxonomy): Bacteria > Planctomycetota > Planctomycetia > Pirellulales > Pirellulaceae > Mariniblastus. Next base: position 310,591 of record CALODY010000024.1, on the reverse strand, counting down.
CGCAAATCTCATGTTCTCAAACCAGACCGGCCAGCCAAATTTTACGACCCAAGTCCCGAATCCAAGCAAAAACTGCACGCTCACCAGCAAAAACAAAACGTTGATCGAGCCACGAATACCCGACGACCGATAACGCGATTGGCGACTGCGAAACCACTGCACAAACGTGCCCGCAACAATCAAAATCGCGGTCGCGATGTGCAGCAGGATCAAAATACGATACTGGCTGGGAGCAGCCGTAACCGCCACATGTCTTAAAAACGCACCCACAATTAGCTGGCCGAAGGACACGACCAACATCAATAGGGCAAGATTCGTGATCCCGCTCGACCGAAGGTTTGCCACAGTCTTTTTGGGCAATGCCTGTCGCCACCACCACCGAGAGGTCACTACGCAGAACCCGACGACGGCAGCCAAAAATGCCGGACCAACACAACCATGAATCTTGGCCAAGGTGCGGGCGTCGAGGAGCACCCTGAGGCCACCCAAAACACCCTGTCCGATCACCAACAGCAAAAGTGCTACCGAAAACCAACGCACGGATCTTCGCGTTTCGGTCTTCCAAGTGACAATGACCAATGCGATGGCAATGAATCCCGACAGTGAGCCCAGCAACCGATGCCCATGCTCGACCAGCAAATCGAAGGGGCCTGTGATCCAGGTTTCGACTGGGTAAAGGAACATGTTGTATCCATACGTTCCCGGCCAGTCGGGAACCGCCATTCCGGCGTCATAGGTCGTTACCAATCCACCGACCCAAATCAACGGAAACACAACCGCCGCCAACGCTATCGCAATACGATGCGGCCAACGACTGGGCAACGGGTGTTCAGGTTGGAGATTTGTTTTCATTAGTCTGTTCCGAATGCGTTACGCCGGTTTTACACGTGTACCCTAAACTGATTCGGCTTGGGTCTGCGGCAAATAGTCCTCTGCCAAATCCGGATGACTGTATTCGTGTGGTCCGCGATGAACGATGGGCTGATGGTCAAAATTCCCGTGTTGGGGCGGACTGGTCGTGGTCCATTCGAGGGTGTTGGCATGCCAAGGGTTCCTGCCGGCTTTCTTCCCGAAAAACATACTGCCAAAGAAATTCAGAATAAAAGGAATCTGGCTGGCGGCCATTCCGAAGGCGCAAATGGTCATGAACTGATTCAACGGCAACAGGTCGCGCAAGCCGTCATACGCGTACGGATTGGCGATTCGCCGTGGCATGCGACTGAGAAAATGCATGGGAAAGAACGTGCCGTTGAGAAAGATAAACGTCAGTAGGAAGTGAATTTTCCCAACGTGGTCGTTCATCATGCGGCCAAACATCTTCGGGAACCAGAAATAAATCGCGCCGAAAACGCCCAAAATGCTGGCACCGAATAATACGTAGTGTAAGTGAGCGACGATGTAATACGTGTCATGGACCACGATATCAATCGGAGGTGCGGACATCACGATTCCCGATAGTCCGCCAATGACAAACATTGAAACAAATCCCACGCTGAACAACATCGGCGTGGTCAAATGCAGTCGACCCCCCCACAGCGTGCCCAACCAATTGAAGACTTTGACGCCGCTTGGCAAAGCGATCAACATTGTCGACACCATAAACGACATCGCCAACATGTGATTCATGCCGGATATGAACATGTGGTGTCCCCAAACAATGAATCCCAAGCCGGCGATCGCCGTGAGGGAGTACACCATCGGGCGATATCCAAATAGCGGTTTTCTTGAAAAACACGAGATCATGTCGGACACCATCCCCATCGCCGGCAAGATCATGATGTAGACGGCGGGATGCGAATAAAACCAGAACAAGTGTTGCCACAACAATACCTGCCCGCCGCCGCTGGCAGCCAATTCATTGTTGGCCGAAATGTTTTCCGGCAAAAAGAAACCGGTCTGAAAAATTCGGTCTGCCAACTGCATCAGGATCGCAGCCGTCAGCACGGGTAACGCGAAAGCCTGAATGATCGCGGTGATAAACATGGCCCAGATCGTCATGGGCAGCCGAAACATTGTCATTCCGGGAGCACGCATCTGGATGATCGTGGTCAGGTAATTGATCGAACCCATCATGGAAGAGATGCCAACAAACACCAGCCCGAACAGCCACAGCGTTTGGGCCGCCCCGCTTCCCGGTGAGGAGCCCACCAGCACACTTAATGGCGGATAAGCTGTCCAGCCGGAACTCGGGCCGTAGCCAGGCATGAAGAAACTGAGAATCATGCAACCGAATGCGGGCCACATGAACCAGTAGCTGAGCATGTTCAGCCGGGGAAACGCCATATCTTCGGCGCCAATCATCAGCGGAATCAGGTAGTTCCCAAAGGCACCAGCCAGGATCGGAATGACGACGAAAAAAATCATGATCGTCGCGTGCATCGTAAACAGCATGGTGTAAAACTCAGGCGAGATTTGACCGCCCGATTCGGCAAACAGCAATTTGCCAAAGACCGGCATGTCCGACCAGGGCCAAGCCAGTTGCCAACGAACGGCCAGTGCCAGCAGGCCGCCGACCAGTAGCCAAATCAACGAGGAGAACAAAAACTGTAAACCAATAATCTTGTGATCGGTCGCGAACACGTACGTGCCGACGAAACGCAGGACGGGATTTCCGACGCGCTGGCGGTATTCGGTATCGACGGTGAGCGAGGTCATGGATTATCGGATTGGGTCAATTTCGAAACGGGCTGGTCGGCATACTCAGGTTCATTCGCGGCAGTCAACTCTTCAATCCACTGGTCAAATTCTGCCCGCGGGACGATTCGTAAATCGGCTTTCATCTTGTAGTGTCCCCAACCGCAAAGCTCGGTGCAATAAATTTCCAACTCGCCCGTTTTCCTGGCGTTGAACCAGGAGAACTGCGTCATGCCGGGCACAATGTCCTGCTTGAGCCTTAATTCGGGAACATAGAAACTGTGAATTACGTCGCGGCTTTCCAACTGGATTACGACATCTTCATTGGCGGGAACCAGCATCAAGTTTTCAATATACAAATCGTCTTGGGTCTCTAACCTGCCATCGGGCCCGGGGTAGTAAAACTCCCAACCAAATTGTTTTGCTTTGACCAGCAAGATTGGCGGCCTGAGGATCGTCTCACCGTTTCGTTCAACCGTGGGACGATCGGTTTTGTTTTCTGCCCAGGAATTCATCTGATAGAACGCTAGAAAGATCAGGATCATTCCCGGTATGACGGACCAGACGATCTCCAGTTTTGTATTGGAATGGATGTAGACGGCTTTGGCGGCAGGATTACGGCGATGGTCAAAACGCCAGAGCAACCAGCCAAGCGTGAGGCCGGTTCCCAGCAGGATGACAGCGGCCAAGTAGTGGATTCCGTTGAACAGATGGTCAATCGTATCACCGGCTCGAGTGTAGGAACCGGGTAGCCAGCAAGCTTGCAACGGCGCGATTCCCAAGGCCGCCATCACGAACGCCAAAACGCCAAGGATGGGGACCAGGAAGAACAGGATGCTCCAAAACCGCGACATGGAAAGTTGAAAGTTGAAAGTTGAAAGTTGAAAGTTGAAAGTTGAAAGTTGAAAGTTGAAAGTTGAAAGTTGAAAGTTGAAAGTTGAATCGGCCTCAATTGCAGATTCCGTCTTACTTCGCGATCGAGCTTTGATTGACCTGCTTGTGTGCGGGTCCCGTTTTGTATTCTTCAAAGGGCAATGCCTTGACGTACGCCACCATGGCCCAAATTTCATCGGGTGTTAAGGCGGCCGAGGAGGGCATCGGCGTCCCTTCGATCCCGTTGGCGATTCGCAAATAAACATCGTTGGGGTGACTACCACCTCGAAACACCGGCAGGTGGAGATTTCGTGGTCGAATCGGACGGGGGCGCAGCGCTCCTTGGATCAGGAAGTCTTCGTAGGACGAAGGCTCCATGGGATCGACTCCCGCGACTTTCAGCCACTCGTTGGTCCAGTCGTCGTAGTTTCCAACCTGCCCATCTCCCATGCCTGTGTCCCCGTGGCACTGGACGCAATTACCCTTGGTATGAAACAGTTCGCGGCCATACCCGACCAGTTCGTCGTGTTCTTCGTGTTTCGGATTGACGTTTGCCGGCGCCGGTGGAATTTTCGTAACTTTCTTCTCACGTTCCAGCCAGCGGGAGATAATTCCGTCAAGCAATCCGTCGCCGACCATTTCATAAGCTCGGTCTTCAAATGCTTCAATGTCCTCGTCCGCCGGTTCTTGACCCGACGCAACCGATTTGAGGGGCCGCAAATCAAGAATCGGCTCGCCATCAAATCCGTTGATCTCTGCCATCAAGAACCTTTCAAACTGACCTCGAATCGTCAGGTATTTGACATAATCGACCAAGGCCGCGATTTCATCTTCGGGCAATGTCCGAAATGAAGGCATCGCCGTTCCAGGAATTCCGTTCTTGAGAATGATTTCCAAATCGTGGTCTGTGGGCGGTTGGCGGAGCGGCGTCGATTTGAATTTGAACTTTCCCAAGCGGAAGTCGCGAGGATAGGGATTGAGAAAAGCGGCCGTCGGCCCAGCTCCGCAACCCGTCACGCCATGACAATGGGCGCAATGCTCTCGATACAGGCCGCTGGGCCTTCCTGATTCGTCACTGTTGACCGGGCCCGCAGCCAGCTTCAGATTGTCCAGGCTAACGATCTCCCGGGCCGGATCTTCTTCGCCCATAAACATCGGGAATTTGGGATCGTCTGGGGTCCCGAACAACGACGTCAGGATGGTTCCGATTTCCTGTTGGTAAGATTCCTCGAAATGCTGATCATCGGAAAGGTAGAGACGCTCCTGCTTTAACATCTCGACAGCGTTGAACCGGAATTCCGTCGGCGCCGTTTTCTCACAACCCAACAAAAACAACAGCCCAGTAATGACCGCAAGTTGTGACAAACGACTATTCAAACCCCAATTCCCTCTCAAAGTTGGAAAAGATAGTGCCCAAAGACCATCGATTATCGCACATTCTCAAGGATGACCTTTGAATGTCGACGGGACAAATTGTCGCATTGCCCAGTCTTCTACACCTTTTAAAAACCGGTTGGCGCCGACGAGTGTAACCCCAAAACGATTCCGTTCGCTAACCGCGTTTGTTTGAGTTGGACGTTGACCGACTCAAAAGTCCCGCAAACTCCGGTCTATTCCCAATCCATTTGGCCCAACTCCTCGCTCAACAAATCAGCATCTTGCTGGTCGTACTTGAGCGGGGGAGCGATCGATTGCTGGTAACAGCCTGAGATTGCCGAAACAATCAACAACGCCGACCACGCAAACCGCCAGAATCGCAGCCGAATAAATTTAGGTGAGGGAACCGACATTCTGTTATCCATGCAATCGCAAATTCGATCCGTCACAGCCCCGTGCAGCCTGATGATCACAGGCAAAGTAGCTGAATGAATGGGAAGCGTTTCGATTTAAGGGGCGACATTTGCGAAGCACCGATTTTTAATCCGGAGCTTACTTGAATGAATCCGCCGGCAATTGCAACTTGCCCAAATCCAGCTCCTCACCATTGGAAATCTTCAGCTCGACTTCACCTCGCCGACCGACGTCTTTGCCGGTGACTTCCAGATCCCTCAAATAGCCAACTTTTTTGTGCCAGAATTGGAACTTCCAATTGCCGGCGGGAACATTTTCGATTTTGAACTTTCCGTCGGCATCCGTGATCGCAACGTAGGGATTGTCACGGACCATGATCACGCCATCCATCCATTTGTGGACATCACATTTGACCTCGCCGGGGATCTTGTCACTCTCGGTCAATTCGAGCTCGACGGTTCCGTTGGGTGGCAAGTTGATATTGTGTTCGTTGTTGAACGTCGTGATGTGGCAGTTGTGACCCACGTTGTCGCTATTCTTCAAATTCAACTTCTGGCCGGGGCGAACAAACAGGGCATGTGGCACGAAACGGCATTTAACGTTGTCAATCGTTATCGACTGGGCCTTCTTTTCATCATAGGACGGGTGGAAAGTCGGCTCATCATCTCCACGCCCGAGATACATCATGACGTATACATCACGCAGTTCGCCGTTCTTGCCGACGATGATGTTGTCGTCCAGCGGTGGTTTGCCGTCGACCAGGCACAGGGCTTTGTCTGGGTTGTCACCCAATTCTTCGGGTGGATTGGCCGGAGGGGTTCCTTTGACGAAAACTTGGCCCACGATATTCCCCCAACCGTCGTCCGGTTTGGCCGCCGTTGTTGGGTTCGCCGGCAGGTTCGGCGAGCTTACGGCCGAGGTCGCAATGCCGGAGACCGAGGCGGGCTGATGGCAATTAGGGTCAGCCGACCAAGCAGCGGACAGGGAAAACAATAATCCAAGGGAAATCGTTTTGATCATTCGCGGATCCGGAAATTGATTGACAAAGTTTTGGTTTTAGCAGCTCGTTTGGATTTTCGTATCTCAAATGATGTTTCGCCAAATTGGCAAACAGCGGCGATACTGAAGCCTTGCGATTCCAGTTGCGCTCGGTCCAAGCTTGCACCTTCGCTCGAGTGATCATTGTAATAGCTCGTGAGAAAGTTTGCATTTGCCGGAAGCATTTTTCGTACTCATCCTGCGAGCCGATTGTTAATTCGTGAGTCGATCAAAAATTGCCCAATCGAGAGGGGTTAATGACAGCAGCTGCCAATCGACTTAAAATCAGGTCGTCGATTTGGAGTCGGCGAGGGGTGGATTCCTCGGTTTTTTCAAGGTTTGAGCGGTGCCAGTCGACCGGCGCTTTTCCTAGAGCGGATAGCAATATGAAAGTTCTTGTGGTTGGTGGCGGAGGACGGGAGCACGCGATTTCCTGGAAAATTGCGCAAAGCTCGCGTGTGGAACGAGTTTTTGTGGCGCCAGGAAACGCGGGAACGGCTCAGGACGCCGAGAATGTCGACATTGCGGCAACCGATATTGGTGGGCTGGTGAAGTTTGCCAAGCAAAACCAGATCGATGTTACCATCGTTGGCCCAGAAGTTCCGTTATGTGAGGGAATCGTTGACTCAATGGCGGAGGAAGGCTTGCGCGTTTTTGGGCCATCCAAAGCCGCCGCTCGGTTGGAGGGGAGCAAAGTATTCTGCAAAAACGTATTGCACTCGGCCGATGTCCCCACGGCGGATTTTCATGAGTTTCGCGAGGCCGGGTTGGCGGAGCGGTTTATCAACGAACGCTACGCCGAAACTCCCGAGGATGTGCCGCTGGTTGTGAAAGCCGATGGTTTGGCGGCCGGCAAAGGGGCGATCGTGTGTGCCACGCGAGACGAAGCACTGGAAGCGATCGACATCATTGCCCGGCAAAGGCAATTCGGTTCGGCCGGCGATCGCATGATCATCGAAGACCGCTTGCAGGGAACCGAAGCCAGCATTTTGGCGATCACCGACGGCAAAACGATTTTGACGTTGCCTCCTGCCCAAGATCACAAGCGTGCTTACGACGGCGACGCTGGGCCGAATACCGGCGGGATGGGGGCCTATTGCCCAACGCCCTCGATCAACGAAGAGATGTTGCGGTGGGTGGAATCTAATGTGTTGGTGCCGACCGTGCATGTCATGAAACGCCAGCGGAACCCGTTTCGTGGAATCCTGTATGCCGGGCTGATGTTGACGGGGCAGGGCCCCAGGGTTTTGGAATACAACGTTCGTTTTGGCGACCCGGAATGTCAGCCTCTGCTGATGAGGCTGAAAACCGATTTGATCGATCTGGTGGAAGCCACCGTTGACCGTCGGCTTGGCGAAATCGGCCCTCTCCAATGGGACGAGCGGCCGAGTGTGTGCGTTGTCATGGCGTCCGAAGGATATCCGGGCGACTATGACACAGGTCATGAAATCCGCGGATTGGAAGAAGCGGATCAAATCCCCGATGTGAAAGTCTTTCACGCCGGCACCAAATTGAACGAAGCCGGTAAAGTGGTCAACAGCGGCGGACGTGTGCTGGGCGTGACGGCGTTAGGCGAGTCCGTGGCGACAGCCAAACTGCAAGCCTACAAGGCCGTTAAATGCATCCGCTGGAAGGGAGCCTGGTGCCGCAAAGACATCGCCGACAAAGCCATCGCCATTACGGTTTAACGAGATTAAACAGCTCAGTTTGCAAAAGGTTGATAACCAGCTGTCGGTTCTATTCACCGACGATTCGATCGAGTTTCTGGAGCGCGTCATTGTCCGATTGAAGATTCACCAACAAACCCAGTTGGCGTCTGGCGTACTCGATATCCAGGTCGTTATTTGCTTCGACGATTCCAGCCACGTCGATCCAATCTTGGTCTCGACCCGCAAATGATTTCATGACGACCAGATCTTCCGCAGAAACCGTCAGCAACTCGATGTCGTCGGAAAACTCAAAAAAAGAAGCTCGCTGAATGATTTCGCGTTCGAATTCGAATTGGGCCAGTGCAATGTCGTAGGCGACATTATCTCGAGATTTTGCCAAAACCACTCGATTTTCTAGTGCAAATTGAAGGGCACCCTCAACACGAGCTGAGAATTTCTGCAGAATTTGGGACACGACTTCCTGTTCGTTTCCCATTTCGACGAACAGGCTTACATCAACGTCTTGAGTGGTGCGCGGTCGTCCCCACCGAAGGACCGCAACTCCGCCAATGAAACAAAATGGCCAGTCTCGCGATTGAAAAAAGTCTTGGATTTCCTGGGCTGCGGAAAGAATCGAATTCATTTGCCAAAGACTTTCGAAAGAGCTGCCTGCAGTTTAACCAATCCAAGATCGATTCTGGGACGACGAAACTTATCAGCCAAATCCAGTAATGCGGTAATCTGTCGTTGCCGTTCCTCGAAAGTGAGGCGTCTCAATTCATCGTTTTCGATGGAATCTAGCGCCTGACGAGCCGATTTCCAACGATTGATCCAGGCCAGTCGATCGACGTCTTTTTGATTCATGGTCATATTGAAAGAGAAATCCTCGAAGCCCAATTCCATAATTATAACGTTTGGTAGGTACCATCTGAGCGACATCTGATCTGTGTCATTCAAAATTGTTGATGGTCGACAAAAAAATCAGAGAATTGAAAAAAGATCCTCTACTAAAAAGCGAACCAACTGCGAATCCTTTGTTTGTAGAAAGCGTTTGATACCGATCCAACCGAGCTGGTGGAGCTGAACCATGAAGAAACTCTATCTGTTAATGGCGATTTTTGCCTGTCTTGAACTCGCAATCGTACCCAGAATAGCCCAAGCTTTATCGCCCCAGTCCGATGAAAAGATCGAAGAAACGATCGAGGATGTGGGACAGGAGATCGAAAACGCGTTAGAGGAGATAGCTGAATCATTTGGGATGTCTGCCGAACGGATGGGGCAACATTTCGAGCGTTGGGCGGAGGATCACGCCGATGAGCTGGACGATTGGTCTGACAAATATGGCGCACAATGGGAGAATTGGGCGAACCGATTTGGGCGGAAAATGGAAAGGTTCGGTCGCGACCAGGAGAATGTCTGGGGCGACTGGGCACGCCAGTACGAGAAAAACTGGCAGCGCTGGGCCGAGGAACTCGAATCCGAGGAAGTCGATGCGCGGGCGGTCGGAGAGCTGGTTGAGCGAAATCTGAAAATGCTCAGCAAAATGCCGCTGGGCAAAATGGTGGAACAACTGCTGGATGATGGCTTGGGAGAATTGAGCGAGGCGCCTTGGGATAGCCTGGAAGAATTGGGACGGCTGGCGGAAAGGGCCCTGGATGAACCGCTGAACGAGCTGACCGAGATGGCGGACGAGGGGAGCGAGGAGCGCCAGGCCATGGAAAAAGGCGTCCGTGATCTGAGAGACGCATTGGGCCGCATCGGCAATGAAGTTCAAAAACAGTTGGGGGAAGAAATTGAGCAGCAACGGATTTCCGAGCGGGACCGATTGCAGGCCCGAGTGCGAGCCCTACAGGAACTGCTTGGCCGCGAACAGTTAACCGATCGTCAACGGGCCAAAATCGAGCAGCTGATCAAGACGTTGCGCGATGCCGAGGCGATGCTTGCGGCCGAGAGCGATCGAGACCTTGGTGACATGCGCTCACCGCGACCGCGACGGGACCAGCCGCGGGGCAGGGCAGTGCGTGGCGACCGGGATCGGGACTCGGAGTCCGCTTCCGACAAGGACTCTCAGCGCGAGCGAAAGATGCGATCTTCGCGGGCTCCAGCCGAAAAGAAATCGGCCGCACCTGCGAAAGGGCTGTCGGATGAGGATCTTGAGCGGTTCAACGATGACTTGCGACGATCCAGCAAGGAATCGCGGCAGGCCGAGCAGAAACGAAAAGAACTCGAATCTCGCCGTCCCAAACGCGCCGACGGAAAGGATCTCGATCCCGATTCGAAAACGGGGCAGAAAAAGGACGCTTTGCGGTGGTTTTCCGGGGAGCGAAACTCCAAGGAGGCGGCAAAAACCGACAAGGAAACGGTCTCCGAGCTGCAACTGTTGAGACAGGAAATAGAAAAACTGCGTCGTCAGATCGAGGAGCTAAAAAAATCCAAGGGCAAAGATTCAAGGAGTTAGAAGCCATTGAGCCAACAACTGAAACGATGGTGTCGGATATCAACAAAAAGTGGCAGGTCATTTGCCTGCCACCAATGCGAAATTGCTTCTTAATTTTGGTTTAGCTATCTTCTTCGGCGGAATGCAATCAACGAAACCAAGGAACAGACCAAGATTGAAGATGGCTCTGGAATGGCCGTTGGATTGGCTGCGCCGAATGTAGATACTTCAGGATCCATGTTAAAGTTGGCATTAGGTATGAGGTTACCGTTAATATCCCGGACTTCTTCCGGCGTATTGCCTTGATCATTTACTGCATACCAAGCGAGTGTAACGGAATCACGGAAAACTAGTTTTGGCTCGTCTCCAGAAAAGACAAAATCTTGCCCACCCAATTGCTGGTCGCCCGTAGTATCCAGAATCGGTCGCATCGTCTGGGATGCTGATTGCGTCAAAAACGGTGCCAAACAATGAAGGATCATCCAATACGCCATTGTTGTCCGAGTCCAGAACCGCTCCTATTCCACCCGCATCAAGTTCGGAGTAAACAAGCGTGAAACCCGGATTCTCCAGATCATCCACATCAAAAACTGCAAGTCCATTCGAGTCGTAGATTCCTGATACTTGAGTTTGCCGGTCAAGTGTACCAACCGCCCCGTCCATATCGATTGTCGAAAGGAATCCGGCAAACATGGTGCCGGCAATACCGGACAACTCTATTTGTTGTGTGCCGGGGTCTGCGCCAACGGGATTGGGCTCAAATTCATTGATAAAGTCGGCTTCCGCTGTGAGACAAACAAAGGCCGAAGGAAAAGATGACCAGAAGGCATCCGATTGGAAATTTGCCTGTTACTCTCATGTTGAAATGCTCCAGTTGCAGTAAGACTCAGTCGGTACACGTCTGATAATAACCGGTAAATTCCCGACTGCAAGTAAGGCGTAAGGAATTCACAAATGATTAATATTTGTGCGGATTCCAAGATTTGACCTCAATTTTGGCGAGACTTTGCATAATTGAGGAGCCCGACGCCGAAGTTGATCGACATTAATGCTCTCCAAATTTGTCTTTCAACGGAATCTCCAGATCCGCCGAGGTTTCCAAGTCAATTTTAAATTCCGCTGCCCAATCGATGTTCTCCAGTCCTTGGGTATCTTTCTGAGTAACCGTCGCGGCGTCTGGGTCGAGTCGGTGGCGACTAGGAGAATCCAATCCATCGAGCCATTTCTCGGAATCGACAGCAACTGCCTTGCGGCGTTTGGCGGCCGTTTGCAGCCGGAGATCGCTGGAGACGACGGTTAGCTGTTTAGGGGCGGAATGCTGTTGGATCATCTCCTCAATCAGCGAATCCGCCTCGTCGTGGTGCTGGGCAAATACCACCCGAAAACCGTCCACCACGGAATCGGCGTCGGTCTTCTTGACCGGCGAGTTTTTTGCGTCGAAAACGATCGTGATGCACTTTCGCCGTGCCGGCTGAATGCGGGCTGCCAGTTCGCGGAACAAACGATCTCTCGCCTTTTCCAGGGCCAGAGAATTTTGAGCCTTCCCCTGCCAGCCCAGTCGAAAAATCAGGTTGTAGCCGTCGATGATCGTGTCCATGCACTTGTGATAACAGCGCACCGAAAATCAGCAAGAGGCGTCGCTGCCACAGCCATGGCCCATCGGGTCGCGAGCAAACCGAGGAGGGACAGGATTCCGCAGGAATAACCCGGTCAACGTGCACCAGTATTCGGTGCCTGAGCGTCCAGCAAGCTTGTTCGGACGGGGACGCCCTGGATGGCCGTCGAGTCGCAGGCATGCTCAAGCGAGATTATTTTGCCGCTGGTCGGCGTCGAGCCAACAGGGAAACCGCGGCTAATCCCAGCAGTCCCATGAAACCTGGTTCAGGAATTGCGGTAGTGCTGATCGTGAAGCTATCGATTGCGAAATCCTCGTCGGCGCCGTTGAGTTGAAACTCGACCATCAAGTCAAGCGTTGCGCCGGTGCCGGCGATGGCAGCGGTGAAGGCAGTAAAAGTTTCGGTGACGACGGCGCCGTCACCCACGCTGTCGAAGTCAAGGTCGAGCATCGGAGCGGAGCTGCCGCCGCCATTGTTGCCAAACCACATCAGATCCTGATAACTGCCGCCGTCGATCCGGTAGAAAATCCGGACGTAATCACTGGACTCCCAGTCTTGAAACCCGTCGGTAGCGTCGTCTTCCGCAAACATGCCGGAAAATTGCAGGTTGGCATAACCCGAGATATCGATTCCGTTGATCGTTAGTTGGGCCGGTAGCGTAGCTCCCTCTCCGTCAATGTCTTGAGCAGCAAAAAATGAATTGCCCTGGACGTTTTCGTAGGAGACGTTGGCGTTGATGTTCGAGCCGTTGGTACGGAGGAAAAAATCGTTCGCGTTGTCGGTAAATTCGGCGATGCTGGTACTGTACCCGCCGTCGGATTCGAAACCCTCGAAATGGACGATATCCGCCGAAGCCCGATTTGAAATCGCTAACAAAATTACAGAAGCGATGAGGAGAATTCGAATCATCGTTGATTCCATATCTATGGATTTGCCTAAATAGAAGAAGTCAATGCTTCCAACGAATGCTGGGCCAACCAGGAACTTCGTTGCCCGCGGGCGGTTTACAAACGTAAAAAACCGGCCTTCGGGATGTGAGAGCCTGATCCAACCGCCTACAATGGCGGCTTGTTTCTTTCCCCATCGGGGTGTTGTTAGGTTCGTCAAGCCAAGGATGAAACATTGACTCCTCAATCGCGACTATTGAATTCACGTACAAAGACAGTTGCAACGATTGGTCCCGCTTGTGACACTCAGGAAAAGCTTGCCGAGTTAATCGAATGCGGCGTCGACGTGTTCCGTTTGAACATGGCTCACGGCAGCCGAGAGGAACATGAACTGGCGATTCAAAATGTGCGGGCCGCCAGTGCGAGGACTCGCATACCTACCGCAATTCTGATCGACCTCGCCGGCCCAAAAATTCGATTGGGGAATCTGTTTGACGATCCCATCAACCTGGCCAACGGGGACGCCGTCAAATTCGTCCGCGGAGAGGTCTCTCACTCCATTGACGCATTGACCTGCCTCTATCAACCGCTGATCGATGAGGTTTCCGTGGGAGATTCGATCGTATTGGCCGATGGTTTTGTCCGGCTGGAGGTGACGCGCAAGGCGAGCGACGAGCTGGATTGCGTGGTCATCGATGGTGGCGAAGTTCGCTCGCGCCAGGGCGTCAATTTACCGGGTACGGACCTCAGCATCCCCGCCCTGGGAGAACGCGATATCGACAATGCCATCTGGGCGACCGGTCAGGACGTGGACTTCATCAGTTTGAGTTTTGTTCGCAATGCCGATGAAGTTCGACGACTACGCCAGATCCTGTTGGAGCACCAAAGCTCGGCCGATGTGATTGCGAAAATTGAGAAGAAAGAAGCGCTTGATAATTTGGAATCCATCGTGGACGAGGCCGACGCGATCATGGTCGCTCGCGGCGACCTGGGATTGGAAATCGCGATCGAAAAGACGCCCGCTGCTCAAAAACGGATCATCAGAACTTGCCTGCAGTACCGTAAACCGGTGATCGTCGCCACGCAAATGTTGGAAAGCATGCATAATTCGAAGCAACCGACCCGGGCCGAAGTGACCGATGTGGCCAATGCGATTCTTGACGGTGCCGATGCTTGTATGCTTTCCGGCGAAACGGCGATCGGAAACTATCCGGCGGAAGCCGTGAAAATGATGAACCGGATCAAGATCGAATCCGCAAAGGCGTTCGAAGGCCGCCAGTCAAGAGTTACCGCACACGAGCGTTCTGCAGTCTGGGAAATCACCGATGCCGTGATTTACGGATCGGCTCAAATCGCCAGACGCATTCAGGCCAAGATGGTGATTATTGCCAGTGCCAAGGGAAAGGCGGCCCGGTACAAGTCAAAACAACGCGATTACATCCCCACGGTTTGTGTCACCGACCGCCCCAAAACGCTCCGAAAAATGTGTCTCTATTGGGGAGTTGTGCCGGTGCTCTGCCCAACCGCAATCGAAGAAACGCAATTGGATAAATTCGTCAATAAGTGGGCCTTGGAGCATACCGACCTAAAACCAGAAGATCCGTATGTTATCGTTACTGATACCGAAGTGCTGCCCGGGATTCATGATTCCGTGTTGGTGGCGAAATTGACCGGAGAAAAAAAGTTGGAAGGTTGAAAGTGGCCGATGACGCTGATCGAACGAGCTGCGTCAACAGCAACCGCAGCATATCGTCGAGTAACGAAGTACGGCGCTGTTGAGCATGCGGTATTGTCCTTAAGAAATCCAGCCGGCTCCATTCGGCACTTCTACCTTGGAAATTCCCTGTTGGCTATCGGATCTGCCTTTCGGTCGTTGAGCAGAAAACTTCGGCCCGCGAGATTCCTTGTTCGGTTTTTCGTAACACGACATTTAAAAAGAAAAAGGCTCGCCCGGTGATTCGGGTCGAGCCTGTTGCGTGAAAAACTGGCGGCTACGTACTTAGTTAGCTTCAGGTCCCATCGTTTGGATGGTTAGTGCCTTAGATTCACGTAAACGTTATTTCAGAGTTTGTCGTTGATGGGTAAGTTACGCATTGCCTGTGCCATTCGTTCGCCGGGCGGTATGAATTTCCGGCAAGCTTGAGAGATTCCACGAAACTATCTTCAAAAAACCTGCTGGCACTTCGGATTGCCAGCAATTCAAAACGTCGATCCTGTAATTGTTACACGCCCGGCGGGAATTGTTTCCAAAGTTTCGGGCGGATCGGCTGCGACCTAAGATTCCCAGTCGAGCGACTCGTCTCACTACCGGCTGAGGAAAACCAGATTGCATTGGGCTACGAGATATCTGCCAATGGTCGGCCCGAGCAGCGCGACAGGTGGTTTGGCAGATTAATTTGCTTCTTCCGACTCGCTCAAGACACTGATCGTCATCGCCTGAAAGACAGGTTCCTGTTTGTCAAACTCTCGATCTTCCGCCTGAAACCAGAACAGGAGCTGATAATCATCAGTACTGACGACCTGCAAGCGGACCCGAATCAGAAAATCAAGGCAGTAGAACAGGGCCTCGAATCCGGTTCCTGGAAACGGTTCAAAGGCCGAATCTATTGGCGAAACTTCGAGGTCCAGATAAGTTTCCTGCAGGGTCGTCAGGGTCTCTTTCAGGATTTCGTCGGGGTCGGATTCGATCGAAAAGATATGCATCGACCAAAGAGCATCTCCGGTCGGTGTCTCCAGGCTGATCGAGCAAGGGAGATCCGAATTCGTCTCATCGGTAAGTTTCCAGTTTTCCGGGTAAAGGAACTGAAGACCGAGTTTTTGATAGGTTGCAGTCATGTTCGGCGATAGGTGGCTGCGAGTGAACGGGATAATAGCAAGTTGGATTTTGTCATGACGAGCGAACGGATCACGAGAGCTCTTAATTTGGTCGAATCGCTAGCTAATACTTGATATCAGTCCCGATAAACAAAACGACGAAGTTTAATATTACAAGTCGAATCGAATCATCCAGCTAGTTGTAAAATTCCGATATGGTAAATCGTGGGCTGCACTGCTAGATTTCGCGACCCAAATTTTCCAACCGACGCAGGATGGAGTTTCCTGATCGCGGTGACGCGACAGGCAATCTCTGCCTCCGCAAATTGTAGCAAGGAAGCTGCACTTTTGAGAGAGACCTGGACCACTACCGAAACGCGATATCCGGCGATTCTTAGTCGCCGCTTTTCGGCCGTATTTCGTGGCGTATGTGCCGTGGCGATTCTCTCGTCCGTCTTGGGCTGTCACAGCTTTCAACCCCTACGCAAGCACACGAATCAACAAGTGACATTGGCACGTCAGTGGACCAAAGGCGGTTTGGAAGCGCTTCAAAACGGGAGCCTGAACCAGGCGAAATCGTGCTTTTCGCGCGCTGTCGAACATGATCCGAACGACCAATACGTGCACGCGAATTTGGCCCGTGCGGTCGCCCGTCAGGGAGACACGAACTTGGCGATCAACCACATGCGTCGAGCGGTCGAGTTGTCGTGCAACGATCCAAAACTCGTTGTCGAGTTGGGTGAGCTATATTTGCAGGCGGGCCAATGGTTGCCTGCCAAAAGGGCGGCAGATCTGGCGTTGGAGAAAAATCATCGGTCCGCCCCGGCTTGGGCTTTGCAAGCCAAAACGAGCCGCGCGAAGGGAAATCTCGATCAAGCCCTGTCGGAATTCCAGCGCTCGGCCGGCATCGATTCGCAAAACGTCAAAGTCCAAATGGCAATCGTCGAAATCTATCAGGAGATGGAGCAGCCATTGCGAGCTTTGTCGGCAGTGGAGCAATTACTGAGTCAGTTTCCTCCGGATCAGCAACCAGAGCCAGCATTGGTGGCCAAAGGCGTCGCTTTGATGGAACTCAAACAGTTAAGTCCAGCAATTGAATTGTTACAAACTGCCAGCCAACGCGATGATGCGACAAGTGAAGTCTATCTGCGGTTGGGGCAAGCCCAGTTGTTGGCCGGTCAGGTTTCCCAAGCCCGATTAACGCTCAACCAAGCCAAAATTGCCTTCCCACAACAGCAGGCATTTGACGACCTGTTGACCAAACTCCAGTCGGGCCAGCAGCCGCACGTGGCCGCCGTCGAATCGCGGACACTGAGGTAAAATTATACCTCGGAAACCGATTCAGTCAGGCCATCAAAAACGATTGAGCATCATTTGCACTCTGACCGGCGCATTCCGAGCGAGCCGCATCTTCAGAAGCCCTTGCCCGGGGTGCGAAAAGGAACCGCGAAAACAGAATCCTCGGTAAACCAGGCCTGCGATGAAACATCTCTACGCACCACTTGAATTTACTGTTTCTGCCCAACCGTCTTAATCATCACATTTGCATTGATTGGCGGAAACAGCTTGAGAGTTGGGTAGGTGCATCCGATTGCCGAAAAAAGAAGTAGGCTTTACGGTCGCTGTCGCAAATTTTCGATGGACCGGCGAACTATTTTCAGGCAAACCGCCAAATCATTCTGGCAAAGGATATCCCGATATGGCCGTTGAGAATCAAGCGGATCAACCGCATGTTGTCCCGAATCAATTTGTTGATCGCCGAGATCCGGGCGTGCAAAGGAATTCGCCGGGACTGGAGCGGAGACAGTTTTCGGATGGTCACGATCAATTGTCTCCCGATGCTGCCGAATTGGGCCGCGATTGATCAATACAAACTGGAAAAATGTCGCCGCTACATTTCGTACGAAGAAATGCTGCAGGTCATCAAGTCGCTAGGTTACGACAAAGCTGCAAATCGTTGATCGGAGGAATCAACGGCGGAGCGATCCCAAAGAACCCACCAGGAGTGGGTTCGTCAGATGGTCGATCGACAAAACTCCGATGAAAACTCCGTTCGGATCAACCACCTTGGCCAGGTGGGCGCGTGCAGCCTGCATCTGCAGCACAGCCTCGGCAAACAATTCATTCGAGCTGATCTCCATCAGTCCCCGAATGCCTTCCAGTTTGTTCGAATTCCCTTGATTCAGCAGCAGGTCGATCGTTCGCACATAGCCGATCACACGGTTTCCGTCGTTTTCGAACACAGGGATATCCTCAAGGCGTTTTTGCCGCGCCAGTTTCAACGCTGCTTTCGCTGAGCTGTTGGCCGGGATACCGGGGATCCGAGCTGGGGGAGCGCAAAAATCACTGACGGGTCGGGATGCGTTGAGGAAAAAGTTCTGTGCCAGGTGGCGTTGAGTCGGCAACAGAATCCCCGCCTCCAGGCCTTCCTCTAAAACCTGCTGAAGTTCCTTGCGGGCCAATGCCAATCGGATTTTCTCCGGTGATTGGCCGATCCATCGTTCCATAATTTGACCCATCGTCCACATGACCGCGACGGCCGGCGCGAAAACAATTGTAAAAAACAAAAAGAGTGGAGCGCAGGACCGAAGCAAAAGATTGGGAGCTTGGAAAAAAAGGTTCTTGGGCAGCAACTCTCCATACACGAACAACATTGGCGATAGCAGGATCGGCGCCAACATCTCGGCTGCGCTTGAATGGGAGACCGTTTTGGTGAATAGCACAATGGCGAGGCTGGTCAGATAATTCGCGACGTTGTTTCCAATCAACGTGGTGGCGACAAACCACGAAGGGTTATTGATTAACTTCAACAATCTCTGCGAAACGCGGTCACCGTCCAAACCTGCCATGACGATGCGAACTCGGCTGGCACGGTAAAACCCGGTTTCAATGCCGCTAAAGAAGGCGCTTAGGAATATTCCTATGGCCAGCAGCATCAGGGAGAACACGATCATGTCGTACCTCCGGACGATTCACGGATCGACATTTCCACAAGCATGGTCCGGTGCTGCGCGGTCTCGAGCACTTCGAAGTGAAAGGGACCCCAATCACATTGGTCGCCAACTTCGGCCAGCCGTTGCAGCGTTTCCTGAATCACTCCGCCGACCGTGACACTCGATGTTTCCGGGATTTCGATACCCAGTCGACGGGACAGTTGTCGCAGGCTGATCATTCCGGCAACTCGCCACTTCCCCGATTCGATTTCCTCAAGCGGAGGAACATTGAGCAGTCTTTGAGTTCGACTGGGCGAATAGGCCAGGACGGTTTCGAGTATGTCCTCAATCGTCAAAATACCAATCGTCTCGCCCAACTCGTTGACGACGACGGTCACCTCCCGATCTCGATGTGACATTTTTTCCAGCGCGCTGGCCACCGTCGCACACCAGGGCAGGTACAGCACCGGATCTGCCAATCGTTCGAGGTTTTCGTCGGGAAGGTGATACTGGTTGTCCAGACGGATCGCTTTCTCGATTTCCAGGCTGTCCGCCTCGGAGATCAGCAGGTAGCCGCTGGCCGGCAGCGAACCACCGAGGTCCGATAGGCTGACTGGCGGTTGATAAAACCGAAACTGGGTCCTGGGTCGCATCCATTCTTCAACGTGGATACTCGAGAGTCCGACAATATTTTGCAAAACTGCCTGTTCCTGCCGAATCAGAGACTCATCGCTGCCAGAATGCCGGATCGCCTGTTCCAGGTCATCGACGTCGATGAAGGGTTCCGGTTCAAAATTCGGCCAAACGATGCGTCTCGAAATCAGGTTAAAGGACCGAAGCAGAGGCATTAGCGGATCGACTAACCGGACGGCGAGAGTGAGCGGCAAACTGACGAAAGGCCAGCTGGCGGGGCAAGGTGACGCCCACACTTTTTTCGGCAGCATTTCACTGAAGAAATAATAATCAACAACGAGACCGACCGCGAAAATAATCGCTCCCGATTGGCCCAAGCGGGATCTTTTTCTAGTTCGAATGGCACAAATGGAAGCGATCGCGAAATACGTAATGTTGATGACGAGGTTCCAGAACAGGACCGCCGAAAGCAATCGGTCAGCGTCCTGAAGCAATAGGACCGCAGCCTGCTCGGCGCGGGTTCCGGAACGCATGGCACGCCGGTAGCGGGGTGCAAGATAAAACAGGGCAGCTTCGCTGGCGGAAAAAAAACCGGAACAGGCGATCAGCAACGCCATGGCGAAAAGCCAGGGAGTCAATTGCAGAAAGCTATCCATTTCCCGCCGTTTTGGATCTGTCGGAAGAAACCAGGAATTCGCTTAAACGCGGAATCATCATGGCGGTGGTTGCAAACCCGTACGTGAATGCAACGACTAACAAGACGGCCAAGTAGTTTCCCAGCAACAAGCTCGTGATCGAATAAAACATGGCCATGGGCAGGATCGCCGAAGCCAACACCAACGCGGGCGAGGGCGTATTCCAACCTAAAGCAACGTACAAACCGATTCCCCCGCCCACGATGCAGGCCAGGAAGGGTGTCAGTTGGGCTTCCACATTGCCGGTGAACGAAACCATCATCACCATGCTGGTGACAACACCCAGAAAAAGGAAGAACACGGTGCCCAGGCTGACCGCGATGGCTTGCCGGCTCCCGGAATAGGACATGCCACAATGGATTCCCAGCATCGCGACAAAAACAAAAATGACCAGTAAACCGACGGTCAGGTAGAACAAGTTTTCGCTGCTGATAACGCTGTTAATCCAAAGGTAACCGCAGATCAGGATCGGCAACAGGATCATGTCGGCGGCCACGAATAATATGCCTCCCAGTTTGCCGAACAGGAACTCCCGGGGAGAGAATATCCGTGACCCGCAACAGATCCAATGCTCGGCCATCTCGCTCGGTCGTGATCGACGTAACGGCCAATGCATTGACCATCACGATACTTACCAGAATAAAGGGGGCCAGTGGTCGAGCGGTTGCCGGGATGGAGACGCCGGCGTCGGCCGTCGCTTTCGTCGCCATTCCAGACTGAATCATCGAGAAAACGACAGCAAACACGCAGATGGCCAGTAGCCAATAGACGCCGCGAATAAACAGGATTTTCTTGCCGTAAGCCCACGTCCGCATCTCGCGCCACAAGACGGGATTGTCCCAGACGCGCCGGCTGTTTTTGCTGGTAATGCGAGCACGATCGTCGACGTGGCCAGATCGCAGACCTTCTGACTGCCTCGACCAGTTGCTTTACCGGACATAGAACCGGAAGCGTCGGAAATCAGCGACCGCTAACTTCGCCCGTGAACATATCGATGTCCGCCATGGTTGTCGTCGGTCTCTGACCCGGACGAACCTCCCGGCTTGGGATTCCAGCGACGAACGTAGAGAATCCCGATCAGTGCAAAGTAGCACTCCGGTCGTCAGTGGAAACCACGAGGTAGGGGACGACCGTTTGGGGCCAACTTGTGAAACGACCGTTGGTTGACTGGCTGCAAAAATGGCCCGAATTGGGCTGGCGGCTCCTGCCACGGTTTCCGCGTTGACTCCCCACCAATCAAAACCGGTTAGGGAAACGCCTTCCCAAAGTCCGAGCCAGAATACGATTGAAATTGCGACCAAGGCCAAGGTCTGGAACGTTTTTTCTCGCCATAGCGCGACCAGAGCACCCAAGCTCCCGGCCGCGAAGGCCGTGGTCGCGGTGACGATGAAGGTCCAGCCGACTTGTTCAAACGAAGTCCCTCCAAACAACACGATCAACATAAATATTGGCAGGCTCGTGATCAGCATCACTCCAATATTCAACAGGCTGGCGAACAGTTTGCCCAATACGAGTTCGCTATTGGTCAGACGACTCATCAATAGCAGAATGAGCGTTTGTCGGTCCTTTTCGATCGCAATGTTACTGGCCGCCTGCATGGCTGACAGGAACATGATCAGGGCCATTTGCAGGGGCGCGAGAATCTGGAAAAGAGCCGATCCAAATCTTGCCATGTCCCCGATGTTCTGAATGATTTGGGTTCC
Organism: Pirellulaceae bacterium; assembly: GCA_942492215.1. Taxonomy (GTDB): domain Bacteria; phylum Planctomycetota; class Planctomycetia; order Pirellulales; family Pirellulaceae; genus Mariniblastus. The sequence goes on along the minus strand of CALODY010000024.1, from coordinate 288,888 downwards.
GGCCAGGATCATCCAAGCAGTGCAAACCAGTAACAGCAGCGCGACCGCGTAAACGGTTCTCATCACGTAGTGGCGAACGCGCCGCGGAACAACAATCGCTTCTCGAGTAAAAACCGGTCCAACAAACAAAGGGGATTAAACTCCAGAAAATGAGGGCCAATACCGGTCGCAGGTCGAAAAACTATCTCTTCGTGGTTTAGGCGATTTATGCACAACCCCAAGCCGATTTTGGCTAAGGCAGGCCGTTGCAGCATGCAATAATGACCGGTCGAGTCGATTCTGGCAAGCCGCGAGTTTTTGCAGGGGTCGGCCCGGCAAATTGCCAGCGGTTTTGAAATTTTGCGAGTCGGTTTAACTGCTACGGATTTGCACGGAAACCAGTTCGCCGATCGAGTTTTCAATGCGTTACCGCTGTTGCTTTGACCGGAGGGTGCGGTTGCGGGACTCCTCGGTTGGCTGGATTTTGACGAACCGCCGAACCGATGAAAGGTTAGATGCCGGCCTGTTGTTCCATGCAGGGAGCCGGAGAGTGGTGAGGATTTCGCTGACAGAGATTCAAGTTCAAATCCATTGACAAGAGTTGATATGTGATTGTCTTTGGTGCGCCTTCGGCGACTGGAATTGCATCGGTGGGCTGGCGGCCCAAACAACTCGAATGGCCACCAATCTGTCTATCTTAATTCAGGACGGAATTCGGATTTAACATTACGCTCCTTTTGAAGAGTTTCATCAGTGAATACTCTTGAAAACCGCTCGCATCTCAACGCGGAATCATCGGGGACACCAAGGCGAAATAAATCAACTGCGGCATCGATTTCGGCTATATTTGAGCAAATCAAGGCAAAATGGTCCGGACGAGTGCGAGCGACACCCGTTCTTGCACCAAAAGCTTTAAAAATTCAATATTTTTGCGGCCACGCGCATCTCAAAAGACGGGCTGCACAAAGGTAGCAGCTCAAACGGACGGCAAATTGACGGCTAACTCTTCAGGACCGACCGAACCTTCCATGGACATCGAGAAGGTCCAGATGGTCTACCAGGAGTACGCCGAGGATCTTCAGCGTTTTTTACTGGGTGTTTTGAGAGACGAGTCTGCGGCGGCCGACGCCTTGCAATCGACATTTATCAAGTTGATTGAGAAAGGCCATTCGGTTCAGCAGGAAGACTCGATCAAGGCGTGGCTTTTCCGCGTGGCGTTTAATGAGGCCATGTTGATTCGCCGCCGCGAGGCAATCAGTCGCAAGCATGCGGAAGGCGTTGCCTGGAAACTCCAGCTCCGTTTGGGAAGTTCCGATGCAGGCAGTCGACAGCTGAGTCAGTCCGTTGAGCATGCAGTACGCCAGGAGGATATTGAATTGGTCAGGATGGCTTTGAATGAACTTTCTGGGCCGCAGCGAGAGGTTGTGAAGAAAAGAATTTATGAAGGTTTGAAGTTTCGGGAGATTGCCGAGGAGTTAGACGTGCCACTGGGTACGGTTTTGGCTCGGATGCAGTCGAGTTTAAAAAAACTGAAACCGATATTGGCTCACAAAATCGATTGGTATGATTAACGAACGCTTTTCAAGGGTTGCCTGATTATGCGGCAGGATAGTTTTAAGAACGAATTGGATTGGCTGGCGTTTTGTTATATCGCTGATGAGTTGGACGATGAGCAGCGGGATGAGTTTGAGTTGTTATTGGCTCGGGATCAGGCTGCCCGCGACGCGGTGGTTCAAGCGATGGAGAGTGCCCAATTAATTCAATCAGCTTTGGAGTTCGCCAACGCCAGCGAACTGAAGTTAAGTCCAGGAGAATCCAAATCAGCAGACGCAATCACCGGGGTTTCTTCTTGGCACTCACGAAGGCTGCGAGGACAGTTCCTCGCCATCGCGGCCGCCTGCCTGTTGGTCCTGACGTGTGGATGGACGTGGTACTCCCATTCGCAAGTTGCCAATCTGGAATCATCTCTGGCGTTCGAAATTACTACCTCCGAACTCGATGAAGCATCAGCTTGGGCATTCACGCTGTCCGCACTTGATAGCCAAGAGATGGAAACTTTGGCTGAGGAAGAAACTGGCTTTACCGATGTCATTTATAAGGTGACTGAAGATTGGATGTTGGTCGCTTTAACCGACCTTGGGACAGAAACCGAAGCAGTGCTCGCAGGAGATAAGGACTGATGGCTTCCTCTGACTTGGGTAGATTGATTTGTTGGATTGCCGGTTGGTTTGTCCTGTCGTGCTACGGCTTGCCCAGCATCTCGACGGCGCAGGCGGAAACGACGAACGACTCATTACGTGATCAAAACCGAGCTGCAAGTGCGTCGAATCCCGTGGCTCAAGATCCGGCTGCGGACACTAAGCGGCCGGAACAGGTACCTCCCGAGACTCCCCAGAGGATTGACAAAAAACGTCGGGCGGAGCTGATGAAGTTCGTCCGCCAGAATCACCCGGAACTCGCGCCGCTGATCAACTCGTTGAAGAGCGAACGACCCGCACAGTACCAGGCTGCGCTGCGTTCGTTGGACAGAGATGTGAGCAGTTTGAATGCCCTGAAAGCCAAACTTCCTGAGCCTCGTTACCAACAGGCTGTCGACAATTGGAAACTTCGTTCGCGGATCCAGTTGTTAACCGCACAGCTTTCTATTACGGATACTCCCGCGAAAAGGAAAAAGTTGCGGCGGTTGATTGTCAGACAGATTGATAACCGAATTGAGCAGCTGAGTGCGGAATTAGAACGACTGAATCAAGTCGTTGAACGAATTGATGGAAATGTCACTGACCTCAAATCCAACCGAGCTGCCGAGATCCAGCGTCAAATGGATACGGTGGTGAGGACCGCGGAACGCATTCGTTTGTTACGGCAGCTGGAACTCAACCGGGCGAAAGGCAGCAGCGACAAATCGAGACCAAGAAATGCCCCAGCCCAATCAAAGACTGCGATAGATAAAGACCAGGACGACAAGTGAATCCAGGCGTAGATTTTTAAGTTTAGTTGTTCCAGGCACGACACGTTTCATTTTCCAGGCACGACACGTTTCAACCACTTCCAACGTTTTCCGCGAGGAGCCGAAATTTTTGGCTCTTTCGCGGATGACGAGCTGACACGTGAATTTGACATTAATTAACAGGTCTCCGCGGATTTTGCATCGACCCGGGACGGATTCATGCCCCAGGTGGCGCGTCACCGAGCGATTTCCGACGACAAGAGAGCTGTCGATCCCAAACAGTGCTGCTCAGACTCCAAAATGTCACCACAACTTTCCATCGAACCTTGGGAATTGAACTTCGTAAGGAATATAATGAAACAACGATCGTGAGACGCATTTCCTTCGCCCACGATGGAGTTGAGCGATCAACTGATTATTCAAGCGTGCAATTTTTTATTGCTTGAGGGTCGCCTCGCGACAATCGTTCTGAAGTTTGCCTCCTTCAGTCGATGAGAGCCCTCGAAATTCGCCCGGTACCGTTGCCTCCGGTACCGGGCTCTTTTTTTGGAGAATTGTTGGGTTTCATGCCCGTGAAAACAGGATGATATGGAGAAATCTGGATTCCCAACTCAGGAAAAAAAGACGGACGAAGGTGGCGGCGATTACCCAAACTTCCAATCTTCTGGAATATCGCAATCATCGCATATTCGGTATCTCGTCCGTTGTCGGTGCAAAAAGAACAGAATAGGCATGCCAGCCCATAGATTTTGCAATAAAGTTCGCCTTTTCTCGAATACAGACTCATGCGATTTTTTAAACGAACCATCTCGAAGAATCCTTTCTAGGCGCGATCTTGCAGATCCGATCATAATGTCGAGGGCTGTTCGGCAAGCTGACAACTTTGTCGCGCCGGAACTAACTCCACGGAATCCACCGTTCCAACTTAATGAAGCTACGTCAAACATTTTCCGGACTGTTATTGGTCGTCCTCGCGGCTTGTGTTGGTTTTGCGCTCATTTATTTGCCGAACTGGATCATTTCTAACTACGCCACCGTTTCCAGCCTGGGAAGTTTCTGGGGTGCACTTTATTTGATCGTGGTCGGTTTTGGTGCCGTCTTGTTGGTTGGCAGTGCAACTTGGACGATTTGGAAACTGTGGGGCGCTTCGATCGTCAAGTCGCGTAGGCGCAAACGTCGCAACAAAAACCCCAGTGAGTTGACGCTCGGACAACGCGACCGCGAGATTGACGAGAACCTCGAACAGATCAAGGACCTGAAGTCGAAATCTGGCGAGCAGGGTGGGTATCACGAGCAACTGGATCCATTGTTACAGGACCTGGAACTGAAACGTCAATCTCAGACGCTGGAGATTGTCGCGTTTGGTACGATTTCCAGTGGCAAGTCATCCGTGCTCAACCTGCTGGCCGGGCGGAACGTTTTTGCGACGGACGCTCGAGGTGGAACCACGGTTACACGAAATGAAATCCCGTGGCCGGGTATCGACAAGGTGACTTTGGTGGATACACCGGGCTTGGGCGAAGTCGATGGTGCCACTCAAATCAATATCGCTGCCAATTCGGCCAAGGACGCGGACCTGGTTCTGGTTGTCGTGGACGGTCCGCTTCGGCAAAGCGAGCACGATTTGCTCGATCGATTGGGGCAAATGGAAAAACGCGTCATCATCTGCCTGAATAAATCCGATTGGTATTCCCATGATGACCGTGGCAAATTGATCGGGCAAATCAGTCGACAAACCGGCGGATTTGTTCAGGATCAGGATATCGTTTGCATCCAGGCGCAACCAGGATTCCGCATGAGACGAAAAGTCCTGTCAGACGGAACAGAAAAGGAAGAAACCGTTACCGTCGAACCTGAGATAGATCCGCTGGCCGATCGGATGATCGAGATCGTTCGCAGCGACGGTAAAGATCTGCTGATGGCGAATCTGTTGCTACAGTCTCGCGGGCTGGTCGAAAAAGCGCGCGAGCGAGTCCGTGATTCGCTGGACCGCCAAGCCTGGGCTGTTGTCGACAAATATATGTGGGGCGCTGGCGGAGTGGCCGCGCTGAGTCCTTTTCCTGCCGTGGATTTGATCGCGGGTTCCGCAATTTCGACCAAGATGATTATGGATCTGGCCGAGGTTTATCAACAAAAAGTCGATTTGCAAACCGCTTCCAAGTGGCTTAGCGAGATGGGTAAAAACCTGATTGGCGTGCTAGGAGCGCAAGGTGCGACGGTCGCGGTGACGGCCGTTGTGGCATCATTGGTCAAGGCCGTACCTGTCGCGGGAACCATTGCTGGAGGCGTCTTACAGGGGGCGGTCCAAGCGTTAATAACCAAGTGGATCGGAGCGGTGTTTATCGAGTACTTCCGAACGGAAATGCAAACGCCTGAAGGAGGATTGGCTGGATTGGCTCGTCGCAAATGGGACAAAGTGACTGCGATCGACGAGCTTCGAAAGCTCGTACAAACCGCCCGCGAAAAACTGGCAGACAACCAATAAAGTGGAAAGTGGAAAGTGGAAAGTGGTGAAGTGGTGAAGTGGTGAAGTCGCGATAGCGAGACGGATTGTTACTGCTCTGCCACTATTTAAAAATCAGCTTGATCACGCCTGGTCTCGCCAAACTGACCAAGGACTACTTGACGCAGACTCGCAACACTGAATGCTTAACCAATGACTCGTGATTCCGGCTGCCGAATTCCCAACTTCTACTCTCAACTTTCCACTTTCAACCCTCAACTTTCAACTCCATCTATTTGTGTCAGAAACACTTTCGATCAACGATCCTCAGTACCAAAGAGCGCTGCGCGCGGTCGAATCAACCCTGGACCGACTTAAGGGCTGTCCGGAAGCTGAACGGGAGCGGCTGCACGGCGACATTTCCCAACTTAAGGAAATGTACGAAAAAACAACGTCGGGACGCGTTGAGATCGTCATCTTTGGCGAAATCAGTACGGGGAAGTCGGCCCTGATTAATGCGTTGGTTGGTCGCGCCGTCGCGGAAGTCGACGTGCAGGGTGGTTGGACGAAACAGGTTTGGGGAACGGCGTGGGAGGGTGCTGGCTATCGGCTGCATGGACTGGAATCGTCGGAAGTGGTTTTGATCGATACGCCCGGCATCAATGAAGTCGGTGGTGCCGATCGTGCCGAGTTGGCCGAAGTGACAGCTCGCCGGGCGGATCTGATTCTGTTTGTCACCGATTCTGACTTGAACGAAACGGAATACGCGTCGCTGGTCGAACTGGCGGCTGTACAGAAACCCATCATCCTGGTGTTCAACAAAATAGATCTTTACCAGCCGGCCGAGAAAGAGTCATTAATCGGGATTTTGAAACAGCGAACGGCGGATTTGATTCGTCCCGAGCATTTTGTATTGACCGCAGCGGACCCGCGAGAAATCGAGTATGTCATCGAAAATCCCGATGGCAGCTCGACCACCGAGTGGAGAAAGCCGGCGCCTAACGTCGGTCAGCTCAAGTCACTGATCCTGGAGATTCTGGAAAAAGAGGGTTTGGGTCTGATCGCGCTCAATGCCGCCATGTACGCCGCCGACAAGAGTGATCGTATTTCAGCGCTCCGCGTGGAAATGAGAAATCGGCAGGCCGAACAAGTCATTTGGACCATGGCAGGAACCAAAGCCCTGGTCGTGGCCCTCAACCCGCTGCCGGTAGTCGATGTGCTTGGCGGTATCGCGATTGATGCCTTGATGGTTGTGACGCTATCGAAGGTCTACGGGCTGAATTTCTCGATGGCGCAAGCCCGCGGTTTGGCCAAGAGTATTGGTAAAGCCGCCGGGGTATTTGCCTTGGGCGAACTAACCAGCTACGGAGCGAGCCTGTTCAAAGGATTGACGGTAACGTTGGGCACGGCCATCACGATGATTCCCCAAGGGGCTGCGGCGGGTTTCAGCTCCTTCATCATTGGCCAGGCGGCCAAAAGATATTTCGAGCATGGCGGCAGTTGGGGTACCGGGTCTGCAAAATCCGTCGTGCGGGATATTCTCAAAACGACCAACCGGGATTCGGTGGTGGACCATCTGAAGGAAGAGATTCGGAGCAAGCTGCGTTTGAATCGGCATGCTGCCAACCCGGAATAATCCGACTGACTGGAACCATCGGCCCAGTTCGTTCATTCGGTTTCGTGCGATTAGTTTCGGTCGGCAAAATGAAGTTAATCATGGGGCAGCCAAGAATGCGTTGATTCGCGAAGTATGCTTCCTTAAACATTTGTATATCGTTCCAGACCAATCTTCGGTGCCGGGAATCTGATGAAATCCTGTATTTATGCATTCTTTCAAAACCTGATTGCGAAAGAAGCAGGCAATACGACTGTCGAGTACGCGGTGCTATTGGCGATGATTCTCGTCTTTTGCATCGCTGCCATCCTCAGTACCGGCGACGTGCAACAGATTCTGTGGTTCGATACCGCCGACAAAGTGCAAATCATCGTGCCGTAACGCTAACCGGCAGCATTTCTTTTGCTCGCTTGTCATTCCCGGGTTCCGTCGACAAAGTCGAGACGGAGAACGCTAATTTGGTTTCCGCTGTCGACGCTCTCGATAATCTCGTTTACCGGTTTCGACTGGTAGGTGCATCTCGATCGCTGACGTGCTTTAATATGAGGTTTTCGGCCTCATATGAAGAGTTGTCTTGGGAACCAACCAGAACAAAAAGTCGATTCTATTCGTCTGTCTCGGCAATATCTGTCGCTCGCCGACTGGGGAAGGCGTATTCCTGTCACTGCTCAACGAACAGGGATTGGCGGAGTCCGTCACGGTCGATTCAGCGGGCACGATCGGTTACCACACCGGAAAAGCTGCCGATGCACGAATGCGTAAGGCGGCCAGTCGACGTGGTATCGAGTTGAACAGTCGTTCCAGAAAGATCACGTGCGCTGATTTGGAGACGTTTGACCTCGTGATCGCGATGGACCGCGAGAATTTTTCCGACATCGCTGCCCTGCATTCGAGTCCCACGGCGCACATCAAACTGATAAGTGACTTCCTTGATGAATCGTGGCCGCACGATGTTCCTGACCCCTATTACGGTGGGGAGGAAGGTTTTGAATACGTGCTCGATATGATCCAGGCTGCCTGCCCCAATATCCTGAAATTCGTGCAAGCGATGTCATGAACAAAAGTTTGCTGAAGGAGGTCGAGTCCGCCATTACGGCCTCTTTGGGAAAGCCGATCAAGGTGCTCCAAACGCGACATGTCAGCGGCGGTTGCATTCACAATGCGAGTATCGTGTCGACCAACGCGGGTCGCGATTACTTCTTTAAGTCCAATCCGGCCGCCAGGGCTGACGAAATGTTTCGGACTGAGGTTGATGGTTTGGCAGCCATTCGCGACACCAATACGATTGCGGTGCCCGATGTCATTGCGGTCGGTCGAACAGAGTTGGAAGAAAATTTCCTGGTCATGGAGGCCATTGAATCCGGACCACAAAACGCGCAATTTTCCGAGGTGTTCGGGCGACAATTGGCGGAAATGCACCGTCAAGGAACTTCCGCGTCGTTTGGATTCACGGAAGATAACTTCATCGGTGCGACGGTTCAGCCTAATCCTCAGAGCTCGGACTGGGTCGAGTTTTGGATTGAACATCGAATTGGATTTCAATTGAAATTGGCGTCCGACAATGGATTCGCTTTCGCTTTGAAACAGCTTGAGACATCTTTCTTACGAGGCATCCGGCGCATTCTGCAGGAACCGTCTGAGGCCCCTGCGCTGATCCACGGAGACCTGTGGAGCGGCAACTATCTTGTTTCTGCTGCCGGTCATGCAGTCGTGATCGACCCAGCGGCTTACTATGCCCATCGAGAAGCAGAGTTTGGAATGACGACTTTGTTCGGTGGCTTCGATCAAGCATTTTACAATGCATACGATGAGGCGTTTCCATTGGCCGAGGGCTGGGAGGATCGGGTTGAAATCTATAGGCTGTACCATTTGTTGAATCATCTCAACTTGTTCGGTCAAAGCTACCTCTCCGGCTGCCGAGAAATCATGCAGAAGTTTGCCTGAAATTTGAGACACATCGCTCGCTTTAGAAAAGGATAATCATGAGGTCCTGCCTCCAATCCAATCCATGGAATGAAAAGGATTCACGGAGCACATCGATTTGGCCAACTCATCGCCTCGTCATGTTAATCTGCGGTCGATTTGGATGTTTGTTGGCGCTGCTGCTTTTGTGCGGGTGCACAGCAAAGCAGGATGATCGGGGGGCTCAGGAATCCTCCACGGCCAACGCTGATTCGAGTTCCGCAGAATTGACATCGGCAATGGCCCCGGGCCAAAGCGATTCGGGGAGCCAAACTGACCAGGAAACCGTTCGTTTCGCGACTTTTAACGTGGCGCTGTACCGCAACCAGCAGGGCGCCCTCAAGAAAGAGCTTGAATCTGGCGATTCCTCAACCATCAGCCAACTCGCCGAGATCATTCAAAGAGTTCGCCCAAACGTCCTCCTGCTCAACGAGTTTGATTACGACGCGGGCGGAGAAGGAGTCCAGGATTTTCAAAAGAACTTTCTCAATCAACCGCAAAACGATCAACAGCCCATCGAATACGAGTTTGTTTATTTTCAGGCAGTCAACACAGGTGTTGATTCGGGGCTTGACCTTAACAAGGACGGTAAACTTGGTACTGCCAACGATGCCTATGGCTTTGGGAAATTTCCTGGTCAGTATGGAATGGTGGTGCTTTCACAGTTTCCGATCGATTGGGACAACATACGAACGTTTCAAAATTTCCTATGGAAAGACATGCCGGGCCTTTGCTGGCCGATCGATCCAAAGACAGAAAAACCTTACTACGATCAGGAGGCCAGAGCCATTTTCAGGCTGTCCTCGAAAAGTCATTGGGACGTGCCGATTCAAATTGGCGATCGGACGATTCACTTTCTGGTCAGCCACCCAACGCCCCCGGTCTTTGACGACGACGAAGACCGCAATGGCTGCCGAAATCACGATGAAATTCGCTTTTGGGTCGACTACATTGGCAGCGAGGCCGGTTACATCTATGACGATAACGGCAAGACGGGTGGCCTGGCTGCGGATTCCCAATTTGTCATCGCGGGCGACCTGAATGCTGATCCGGTTGATGGTGATAGCCACCCAAACGCGGCAGTTCAACTTACGGAGAATGAGGGAATCAACAACTCGTTCACCCCTCAAAGCGAGGGAGGGGTTTACTACGCCAAAGAGCAGGGCGGTAAGAACAAAACGCAACAGGGCAACCCCGCGTTTGACACCGGTGATTTCAACGATTCGGGTGTAGGGAATATGCGTATCGATTACTGCTTGCCCTCGGACTCGTTACAGGTAACCGACAGCGGCGTCTTTTGGCCCAAGCCGGACCAGCCCGGCGGCGATTTGGTGGGAGCATCGGATCACCGACTGGTATGGATCGACATTGTCAAATGATTGGGTACCGCTGGCATTCTGGTACTGTTGAAACGGACCACGGAATTTCCTCGCAGGTTCGCATTTCTCTCGAACCGTCGGAGGGAGGTCAACAGCGATCGCGACGTCCTTTCTTAAAACGCCCTAACCCGAATCCATTCGGCACCAGATACGAAAGTGATCTTATCAACGGAATTGGAGGAATTTGGCATCTTTTTATGCGTTGTTTGGCATCGCAGTACGTTGTATCGCGGTGATCACGCTCCTCACGCAACGAATGGTGTAGCATGGTGGATATCCATGACCGATTGTTGCAGGACAAGCCATGAAAATAAATCGAACAAACGGGCTGACGATGATCGCGGCCTTAATCATTTTTGTACCGAGCTTGATGGCCGACGACTGGACCCATTGGATGGGGCCAGATCGAAACAATGTTTGGAATGAATCCAATATCATCGAGAGGTTTCCCGATAGTGGACCTCCGGTGTTGTGGCGAACCAAAATCGCGGGCGGCTATGCAGGGCCTGCCGTCGCCAATGGTCGAGTCTTCGTGACCGATTACGTTACGGCTGACAACGTGAAGATTGCCAACTTCGAGCGCACCAAATCCACGGGCACCGAGCGCTTGATTTGCCTCGACGAAATGACGGGTCAAGAAATCTGGAAACATGAATATCCCGTGACTTATTCCATTTCTTATCCAGCCGGCCCCCGCTGTACACCCACCGTGGATGGGGAACGCGTATATTTTTTGGGTGCCGAAGGACAACTGGTCTGTCTGACCGTCGACAAAGGAGAAGTCGTCTGGGAAGTCAATCTTGTCGAAAAGTACAAAACCAAATCGGCACTCTGGGGATATGCGGCTCATCCGTTAATCGACGGTGACAGCTTGATCACGCTTGCCGGTGGTGAAGGGAGCCACGCGGTCGCGTTGGACAAAAAGACAGGCCAGGAAAAATGGAGAACCCAAACGGCGCCTGAACAGGGATACTCACCTCCCACCATTATCGAAGCCGGGGGTGTACGGCAGTTGATCCTCCCGCAGCCGGACGCGATTACCTCCGTGAATCCGGAGACCGGCGAAAAGTACTGGGAAGTGCCCTACGAGGCGACCAGTGGTTCCATCATCATGTCACCCATCCACGCTGGAGATTACCTGTATATCGGCGGTTATTCGAGGAAAAGCATATTACTCAAGCTGGCCAGCGACAAACCAGCGGCAGAAATCGAATGGCGCGACAAAGGTCGAGATGCGATCTCTCCGGTTAACGTCCAGCCTTTCTACGATAACCAGCAGAATATCGTTTATGGCATGGATCAATCGGGTGATTTAGTTGCCCTCGAATTGCCGGCGGGCAAGCGAATTTGGGCAACGCCAGATCCCGTCAGCAATCGCCGAGTTGGCAATGGTACAGCATTTATCGTTCGTCAAGCCGATCGGTATTGGCTGTTCAACGAAAACGGCGAACTGATCATCGCTAAAATGTCACCGAGCGGATACGAAGAAATTGATCGTGCGAAAGTCATCGAGCCATCGAATACCGCCTTCGGCCGCGACGTTGTCTGGAGTATGCCGGCATTCGCAAATCACAAGGTGTTCATTCGCAATGACGACGAGATCATCTGTCTGGATCTCGAGAAAAAATAATCGCCCTTGACGATCGAATTTATTAAGCCCAGCGGTTCGGGTTGCGTCTCCAGGTAGCTGAATTGGCAACCATTCAGTCGGAGTTCGCACTCATCTCAAGACAGCAACCTGTAATCGGCTCCAGCAGGAATGTTCAACTCCGCTGGAGGTGAGATTGCTGTGGTCGAGATGATCGAAGTTAGCTGCCGCCAAAACGGTTTCACTGGCGACGTTGTTCTCTCAGCAGAGTGTCCAGATAGTTTTCTTCAACTTCCGTGAGGTCTTCGGTAAGGTCCCAGTTCTTGAGCAAGTAGCTGCCTGCCTGGAAAAGAAACGCGATGACGTAAAACAGCCAAATCATGCCGCAGAAGACGACTGATTTGTGCAATAACTGCAAGCTGGTGAGTTCTGTTTGCAACAGCACGGTGATCATGGTGATGACCATCAACAAACTGGCTGATAAAAACCAGATCCCCACGTAGTGACTTCGTGCCGACGCGAAGAAGAAGCAGACGGTCATGTAGATCATGGGAAACAGCCAGATGCCCAACGATACGTAATGCACGACGAATTCACGATCCACCGATGCCAATCCCATTCCAATCAGCCCGGACGCGGAAATCAGGCCAAAAATGGTCGTCGCCCGCATCGACCAGAGTCGGTTGAAATTGATCAGCCAAATCATGACAAAACTTGGAACGAGCGAGAGCCCAAGAAAGATCAGCGATCCATTGAAGACTGCGTGACGGTCGGTGTTTTGCCGGCCCAGGTCGCTGAGATAATGCTTGGCAAAGGAGAATCCGCCGGGGTAGTCCCTGATCGCGATTGTGGTACATAGCAAAAATTGAAGAACGCCAATGATCGCCAGCGAGAGAGAAATAACCAACAGGATTTTGAACTGTTGCCGCATTGGGAATCGAAATGTGGGACCTGGAACTGACTTGGATTGACTGAAAGAAACATTTATACACAACCATTCTGTCTCGGTCGATTCGTGGAAGTGAATCGCCAGTGGAGTTCTGTCGAGTCAGTGGAGCTTCGACAAATTGAGTTTCGGCAAGACAGGGTTGGGGTGACTTGCTTGCAGCGCTCGATTCTGCGGCTGGCCTCGCCGTGCTGATCATTCGCGGTTGCCGACTCCGATTTTGCCTGTCTGAATTCCAGGTTACAGAAGCGGCTATCGAAAATCTCTCGATTTGATATTCAGTTCCTGCAGTCGGTCGGACATGTCTTCCAACCGATTGACGACCACGTGAATCACACCGCTTTTCTTTTCCAATTTCCCATGCGCTATCCAAGCAGGTGCCCGGCGAGCGATTTTGTAATACCGTTCCCAGACCTTTTGCTTGACGACCAGGTTGGCGGTGCCGGACTCATCTTCCAGGGTCACGAATGTAATGCCCTTGGCGGTCGACGGGCGTTGCCGCAAGATCACCAAACCTGCAACGCACAGGTGACGATTGTTTTCCTTGTGAACCAATTCGTCGCAAGGAGTCACCCGCAGTTGGTCCAAAGCTGCCCGATGAAACGACATCGGGTGGGCGCGAAGCGAAAGTCCAATGGACCGATAATCTTCGGTAACCTGGTCCTGTAAATCCAGCGTTGGCAAATCAAATGTGTCGTCGTCACCTGTCTCCAGTTCGGCAAACAAAGGTTGGTGTTTGGGTTGTCTTTCCTGGGCCAACGCTTGCCACAAAGCAGCCCGGCGATCCTGGTCCAGTGATCCAAATGCATCAGCTTTGCTTAGCTGCGCGATAACGGCTTGTCCCAGCCGTGTCCGTTTCGTGAAATCCGAAATACTGGTGAACGGACCCGAACGACGCGCTTTGAGGATGACTTCACCGACGTCGGCACGCAGTCCGGAGATCATGCGAAATCCAAGCCGCAGGGCCAGGTGCCGTTGGAGGTCCTCGGCGCCATCTTCCAGCTGGCAACTCTCCTCAATCGTGCAGTCCCAATCACTGTGATTCACATCTACGGGCAATACTTTGACGGCATGTTTTTGTGCGTCCGCGACCAGTTGTGCCGGTGCGTAGAATCCCATCGGTTGGGCGTTGATGATGGCGGCACAAAAGGCAGCGGGATAATAGTGTTTCAACCATGCAGAGACATACACAAGTTTGGCAAAACTGGCGGCATGTGACTCCGGGAAACCGTATTCGCCAAAACCACTGATCTGTCGAAAAACCTGTTCGGCAAACTCGTCTGTCAGTCCGCGTTGCTGCATCCCGTCAATGAGTTTGTCATGGAACTGCTGGATCACACCCGTTTTTCTCCACTTGCCCATCGCGCGGCGAAGTTGATCGGCTTCTCCGGGTGTAAAACCGGCCGCTACCACAGCCAACTTCATGGCTTGTTCCTGGAAGATCGGCACTCCCAGGGTGCGATGCAGGACGGCTTTGATTTCTTCGTTGGGATAAACAACCGGTTCTTCTCCGTTTCGGCGTCGCAAATAGGGGTGTACCATGTTGCCCTGAATGGGGCCGGGACGGACGATGGCGACCTCGATGACCAGGTCATACCAGCAACGCGGTTTCAGACGCGGTAGCATGCTCATCTGGCCGCGACTTTCAATCTGGAATACGCCGACGGTATCGGCGGCGCAGATCATGTCGTAAACCTTCGGGTCTTCTGCAGGGATGTTGGCCAAAGTACAAGGCCGGCCCCAGTATTGCTCGACCAGGTGAAAGCATTTGCGGATGGCCGACAACATTCCCAGGCACAGGCAATCGACTTTCAGCAAACCCAGTTCTTCCAAGTCGTCTTTGTCCCACTGAATCACCGTGCGTTCATCCATGGCGGCATTTTCAATCGGTACTAATTCATCCAGTTTCCCCTGCGTGATGACCATCCCTCCAACATGCTGCGAAAGGTGACGCGGAAAACCCAGCAGATCGTTGACAAGGTAATTCAGCTGTTTACCAACTTGCGATTCTGGATCAATGCCGACATCCTGCATGCGACTTGCCAAGTTGGAATCCTGCGAGTAGCCTTCGACATGTTTGGCCAAAGCATCGACACGATCGAGCGAAAGTCCCAGTGCTTTGCCAACATCACGAACTGCGCTGCGCACTCGATAGGTGATTACTGTGGCGGCCAGGCCGGCCCGGTCGCGTCCATATTTTTCGTAAAGATACTGCAGCACTTCTTCGCGGCGTTCATGCTCAAAATCGACATCGATGTCGGGAGCTTCGTTACGTTCCTTGCTGATGAATCGCTCAAACAACAAATCACTGGTTCCCGGGTCGACGGAAGTGACCCCGAGGCAATAACAAACCGCCGAGTTGGCCGCCGAGCCGCGACCCTGGCACAAAATGCCTCGACCGCGGGCAAATCGAACGAGGTCCCAAACAGTCAGAAAATAGGCTTCGTAACGCAGTTCATCGATCAGGCTTAATTCATGTTCGATCTGTTTGCGAACTTTGACAGGCACGCCGTTGGGGTATCGCTGGGCCGATCCCTGTTCGGTCAACTCACGAAGATACTGGATCGGTGTTTTGCCGTCGGGGGCAAGTTCTATCGGATATTCGTACCGTAACTGTTCCATGCAGAAATTGCATTGGTCAGCAATTTCCATCGTGCGCTGGATCGCGTCCGGAATGCGGGCGAAAGCGGTTTGGCGTTGTGGGACCGTTTGCAAATGCCGCTGGGCGTTGGGAAGCAGGAAGGCTTCTGCGGAGGCCACGGTTGTTTTGTGTTTGATCGCGGTCAGCACGTCATGCAGCGGCAGTCGGGCAGGGGAGTGGTAGAGTACATCGCCGGCTGCCACCAGCGGTAGACGGGTCGCTTGCGAAAGCCGTTGGAGTTGTTCAATTCGCCAGTCGTCATCGATGCCACGATAGAGCGAAGCCAGCAGGTAACCACGGCTGCCGAACAGTTCCTGGTATCGATGAATCGAATCCGGGTGCATCGAATTCGGAAACGTTGCTGGTTCGCAACCTGTTTCTGTTTGCCGGTTGGCGGAGTGATGGGCATCAACGGAGTGACGGGCATCAACGGAGTGATGGGCATGAAACCATTCGTAACTCGGATGGTCTTCAGCAATATGCTCGGTTCGCGGGCGATCTCCGGTCAGGTAAGGAATGACTCCGGCTAATAGTCCGGCTGCATGGTTGGCAATGTCATCAAATGACAACCAACACTCGCCTTTGGGAGCTCGCCGGCGTCCGACCGTAATCAATTTGGAAAGATTGGCGTACGACGCGCGGTCGGTTGCCCATAACAAGATTGGTGGTGCATCGTTGGGAATGATTTCCGCGCCGATAATCAGCTTGATGTTCTTTTCTCGGGCTGCACCGTAAGCCCGCACAACACCTGCCAATGTGTTTTCATCGGTGATTGCTAATGCCTGATAGCCAAGATCAATCGCACGCGCCACCAGCTCGTCGGCATGGGAACCACCGGTGAGGAAAGAGTAATTTGTTTTGCAGTGCAATTCGCAATACATAGTAGTGGAAAGTGGAAAGTGGAAAGTGGAAAGTGGAAAGTGGAAAGTGGAAAGTGGAAAGTGGAAAGGGAAAGTGGAAAGTGCTTGGAAACCAACTCCTCACGTTGGCTGGGCGACTTTGGCTTGATCCTGATTGCGGCTTGGATCCTGTTTGCGGCTTGTGTTGCGCAGGTTTTGCCGCGAAGTTTTTACGATCGAAGCGAGAATCTTTGTTAACTCGATTGAATCAGCGGAGATGGATTCGAACATTGCGTTGTCGATATAGTCGGACTGGTGTAAGAGCTCGAGCCAGTAATTCGTTTCGTTTGATTCTTTCAAAGCAACATTCATTTTGTGAGCGAAATCCGATTTGCTTTCTGCGTGTTCGGCTTCGCGAACCAACGCTCCAATTGCAGTACCGCTTCTGAGTACCTGTTTCGAGAGGACATGTTCTTTTGCTTCGTTCTGCAAATACTTTGAAAAATTGACGATTCGCAACGCAAATGCGAAGCTCTTTTCATAAATCGGCCCTTTCCCAGTCGAGCTTGCCATTGTCCCATTCCCCACTTTCAATTCACTTTCCACTTTCCACTTTCAACTTTCCACTATTAAAACGTTCCGTGTAAAAACCATTCTCCGTTTCGGCGATCCTGAAAAATCCAGAACTGTTGTCTGGTTTCTGTTTCGACTCGCCAATAGTCGCGACAGACCGTCAAGCCTCGCCACCAACCGGTTTCGATTCGTTCAGGGCCCCAGTGACGAATGACCCAACAAGCCACCGGTTTGGAGCCTGTCTGGCGTTTAAATTGCAACCCAGCCGGAGGACGATCATTGCTCGCTTTCCACTTTCCACTTTCCACTTTCCATTTTTCTGCTTTCCGCTTTGCTGCTTTGCATTCTTCAGTTTGCAGGCGAATCGGCGGATGGAAAAGTCGCAACGGCTTGGCGATGACGTGGGACTGTTGGGCGGGGCGGGTCCGTTTGCGTGCACGTTTATGATGAACGTCGACCAGCGGTCGAAAACGAAATGAGTATTCCGGTTGAGCTCCGGATCGCAGGGTCGGGTAAACGACATTCTGCTGCCCCAACCGACTGCTCAAACGGTTGATCAGGTGGGCGAGTGCCTGTTTGTCCAGGCGTGGATTTTCATCAAAAAGCTGCCTTTGTTGTTCGGCCAGTAACACGCAAGACGTGACGCTGACCGAGATTTCCTGGACCTGGATGGTGGTGTAACGGTGAAACTGGTGGTCGCCGGTGGACGCAGGAAGACTTTCAGCGGTTACGACAAGGGCAGAGGACTGAAGGTCAGGTTCTGTTTTTTTCTGCAGACTTGAATTTCCAGTATCCAACACGGAAGTTTCACTGTCGAAGTTGGAGGATAGGGAGGAGGGAAGTTGCTTTTTCATTTGGCCAGTTGGCAACGAATCGTCTTGCTGGACATCGCAAGTCGGTCTGGAATTGTGCGTGACGCGTGATCGTCGCAGTGACTTGCGAGTGCGGGATTTGCGGGTGTGTGGCTGCAAAAGTTGCTCCAACTGCATCTCGATCAGTGGCATGATGTGATTCAGCGTTGCCGTTGGTTGAAACAGGCTGACTTGGAATTCCAGCGGCGCTCGACTTTGGCAAACCAGCCGGATGTTCCATTGCAAAGCGCCTTGTTGGCGACCGCGTATTTGCTGGCAAATATCGGTAACCAGTCGCGCAATGATGACTTCGATGGTTTCCCGATGCTTGGTGGGGTAATCAAGCAGCTGTTCGGCCCAGAATTCGGGTGGTTTGTGTCTCGCGACGACCGGTTCGTCGATTTGACCGGAGGCTTGATCCAGTCGGTAGTGAATCTCGTCTCCAAATCGCATTGCCAGATCAGCTCGTGGCAATCGCAGTAACTGCTGTACCGATTCAATTCCCAATTGTTGAAGCGTATCAATGGTGTTGGGTTCCAAGCGTAACGCCGCAACGGGAAGCTGCGAAAATGTCAATTGGTCCGTTGGCGAGAGCACCACAAAATCTTTCGGCCTCAAAGATCGGCAACCAGGCTCAACAGGGTGAGCGTTTGGTTTGTCTGAATTTTCGCTCATCTGGCTGCGGAGGTATCGGGCGGTCCCCCAAGCCATACCGACGGTGTTGGCGATGGCGATGCGGGGTAAGTACCCCAGCCGATCACAGTGTTGGTGTAACTGGTACGCTAGTTGGTGTTCATCACCGAACAGGTGGGCCAAACCGGTAATGTCCAGGAAAATGGAACTGGGCTGTTGTGCGTTGGCAAGGTTTACTGGAGACCGTCTGGCAGCCGGACTTCTTCGTCGTACCGCGGTTGCCGCTGACCGTCTGGTCGAAGTCGTTTTCCCTAAACTGTTTTTCCGCGAGTTCTCGATCTGCTCCAGACCGACAATGGGACTGAAGGTTTCCAGCGAATCAGCAAGCGTTTCAAGAGCAGCCAGGTCAGCACGTGGATCGTGTTCGAAAATGTGAAAGGCCGTGGATTCCTTGAGTCGCTGCCCTTGAGGCGAAGGATGGTTACGTGAATTTTGTCCGCCCGGGTTTCTTCTCAATAGCGATTTGGCTTCTGAAAGGGGCATGTCAACGCAAACTCCATCTCGCAGCGCCAACGGACTAACGGCGGCAACCAGTTGTCCGCGCCGCGAATCCTGCCGATACAACACGACCCGCTGACAACGCAACTCGGGCTTGCTGACGACCAGTTGCTGGATGGGCCAGTGAGGCAGCCACAAACAGAGAATGCGCTGGGTCGGTGTTGTCTGGTGGGGCTGCGAGATTGCAGAAGTTTTGTTCAAGGTGGATGACTTTAAAGTTCAGGTTCTAGAGTGCGTTTCAACTTCTGTCTTGGAAATTCCTTGTTCGACATTGGGCAGCGGTTTTTTCCAGCAAGGAAGTTCCAATTTCCAGGTGGATGTGTGTCTTTACGCGGAGCAGCAGCGGTTATCCCGTCCGTTTGACTGGTTTTGGATATGCCGGCCGTTTGAAGGCAACCTGCTTGTCAGGGCGTATTTGGCGATGACGTTCCGCAGGTGCTGGTTGTACATTGCCTGTCACGGCGTCGATCGCGACGTGGAGTGTTTTGCCAGTATGAGTTCCACGGCAACGGGTTAACTGCAGTCGGATCATCTGCAGATGGTCGTGTTCTGGTTCGCACCGCGAATGAGAGTTTTGATTGGAAGCCTGGTGGGAGCTTGAGGTTTTTACGTTTTGGTTCATGCCAACCAGCCATTGGACTTCTGCCCAACTGGGACGTTTGACTGCACGGGGTGGTTGGACAAACAAACCCAGGCAACCGCTTGATTCGGCGGAGAGTTGAAAACGGCGAAACCAGCGCTCGTTTATTTCCGCCAGGTACCCCCAAACGGCAGCGACTGCCGAACAACGAAGGGACTGGTCAACCGCCCACAGCAGATCATTAGGTGATGCAGTCTCCTTCGAGATCCTGGAAAGATCGGGCTGACCGGTTCGTAACACGATCAGATTGTCGAGGTTGATTCCGATTGCGGCGGCGGCTGGCGGAAAAAACTGATTCAGCGGATCAACCACGACCAACGCTCCACCTTCTGCGCAAGCTTGTTGGGCAACTCTCAGTGAAAGAAAATCAGCGCCGTGCCCACCGCCGGTGATCCATTGCACCAAAGTGCCGCGAGAGTAACCTCTTTCGGGAAGTAACCGATCAATCGCTGCACATCCATTGGTAACCATGCTGCCATCATTTATTCGACTGGCCGTCTCGACTTGCCGAATTTGGTCTCGTAATTGATGGACGATCCCCATGGGGGTTAGGGCAGCGGGTCTGCCAGTCATTGCAGCTTGTTCGATATGGCTCATGTCGACGCATCCCAGCGAAGTATTTTTTGTTGAGGAAGCAGTTTGCCCAGACGCCGGACACCTTTGGTCATATCGACCGCCAAAATGAATAAATAAACACTAGTGTTCAAAAGTATATTTATTCAGGTTGGCGACCATTTGCAAGCGAAAACACCAAATTGGCAAAAAACATTTAAAAAATGAACAATCGTCGAGAAACAACGGACTGACTCGTCGGCCAATTTGCTCTGGGAACTCAGCCAATCTTGTTGAAAACATGTTGGCGAGAACAAACGGGACAGCCGGAAGAAAGGCCAAGGCCAGGGGCCGGGTCGAGAAACGGGGAGAATCTTCGGCAAGACTCAAAGTTAGCCCAGACATAGCTTTCCGGGCCGTTTCCAAATTCCCATTGAAGATGCTCTTCAACGGACAACGATCAGCCAGGAGCCGACCTGACGGATTTCACCTATAATTGCGCGTCAACCAACCGAGTCGGAAAAAATTTCTCACGGGACTCACAAACAAATGGATCCGGAACAAATCGACAATCTCGTTCGGGAACATGGCGAGTTTGCTTTTGAAAGGATGTTCAGCGCCATGGAAAAGGTCAAAGAACGGCTCGACCGCGCTTGCAGGGCCCTTGAAGATGCCCAAGTTGAGTATGCGGTTGCCGGTGGCAACGCCGTCGCGGCTTGGGTTTCGACTCGCGATGAAGGAGCCATTCGAAATACGCAAGACGTGGATATCCTCCTGCGTCCCGAAGATTTTGAAGCCGCCAAGGTGGCACTGACGAGCGTTGGCTTTGTTCCAAATCAAGTCATGAACGTGACGGTCTTTCTGGACGGTCCCGATGGGAAACCCAGTCAAGGCATTCATGTTTTATGGGCGGGGAAGAAAGTCAAGGAACACTACGTCTCGGTCACGCCGATGCCCGCCAGCTCGACAAAAATGTCGGGTAAACGAGTCGTCGGTTTGGTTGAGCTAGTCGAGATGAAGCTAAACAGTTATCGAGATAAAGACCGAGTTCATTTGCGTGACATGATTGGTGTTGGGTTGATCGATGCGGATTGGCCCGGGAAATTTGCGCCGCCCCTTGACCAAAGGCTGCAAACGTTGCTTGACGATCCCGATGGGTAGTGCTGCCGGAACGCCGTTCAATTCAGAACTGGGCCGACACTTCTTCAGTTCGCGTGCAATTCGAATTTTTGCGGGACTGAAGGATACTACCGCTGGGAACTGTCGAAGGTCTCGGGATAGATGACCAATTCGATGCGACGATTGGGGCTAATCCCGCCAACAATACCAGGCTGGTGACGCGGGCGGTTGCTGGCCATCGCCATCGTGAACAACTGATTGCTGGGTAGCCCTAACCGCACCAGCTGATCATAAACTGCGATTGCCTGCGTGGCGGTCAACTGCTGATGCGATGTTCCCGGCGGGTTCAAGGGCGTATTGTCCCAATGGGCTTCGATGCCGACGATTTGATTAGGGAATGACTCCCTGACGGTGCCGACAACGTTCTGCAAAAGTGCCATTTGGTTGGATTGAATTTGGTAAGTTCCCGGGACAAACATGCGATCCGATGGAATCTCGATCCGAATCACGTCTCCATCCATGCGAGCGTCTCCGCCGGGAATCTGAATGGCCGAAAGTTTTTGCAGCAAGCTGTTGTTCGCTCGCATCGTTGCGCCGGCCAACTGAGTAGGGGGCCCCCCGCCAGCGCCGACCAGCCGTCCTGCCTGGCCTTGCTGCTGAGCCAGTTGCAGATTCTGATTTGCTTGTGCCAACTGCTGTTGAAGGCTGGCGACTTGCTGTGCCGCGTTTTGTCGATCGAGAAAAGCCTGTTGAATCTGGCTGCTGGTGCCTGCCAATTGTTCCTTCAACGTCTGATTGTATTGGTTGGAGAGCTGCAGTTTCTGCTGCAGCGCAGCGATTTCGGTATTCAATAACTGATTGTCGGCGTCCGAGATGCCTAGTCGCGGGTTCGGGCCCGGAGCGTTACCAAGACCGATATCAGCGAACTGCTGGGACCCAGTTGGGTCGCTGATCTGTAAATCAGGAACCTGCGCACCTGACTGACTGGTATTGGCGTACGGCTGTCCGCCCCCCAACCAACTTGGCGGATTGCTGAAATCAAACAAAGCCGGGCGTTCTGCGTAGCGATTGGCAGCGGATTGACGACAGCCGGTTTGCGATGCGCATAAGCACGCCGCGAAGAGGCATATCAGCCAAAAAACCGGACGATTATTGAAGTCTTTCATAACGGAGTCTGGTTGACGGAGTGGCCTTCATCGCAGGAGCAAGTCGCCAAAAAATGCCGAAAATATCGCAAAATTGGCTGGGACTTTAGCGATCTACCCTGAATACGTAAACGTCAATTGAATCGTGGCAACTGCCATTGAGCTAGCAATGGGGTTCAGTCGATGACTCTTGATGGTCGGCACTCACCATGTCGTTCCGTTTTGCCTGTTGTGGATAATCTCCATAAAACCGTTTGATGACATGCCGCTTTCGATTCTGTTCCAAATGTCGTTCCCAGCCCAGGCGCGACAACAATCGGTCGGAAATGTCATCGTTGGTGACTTCGGCCAGAATCGCATCCGAGCGTTTCAAGAATGCAATCCGATTTAGAACCCTCAGGGCGGCCGAAATTGATTTCCAACGGGTTTGAAACGTCGATTCGATGTAGGACACGACGAGGTAGTTTCGGTGTTGGAAGGGTTGATTGTAGAACAAACGGCACAAATCGCGTGTACCGTGAGAGCTTCGCCAGCTGCTGATCCATTTGGCTTCCACGATCGAACCAAATTTGGGCCAAGGTTTCAATTGGACCCGCGCCAATCTACCTTGACGGATTTCGATCATTCCATAGGGTCGCGAGCGAATCGATTCTCGGTCTGCATCGAGGTCGCGAACGGTTTGAAAAAACGGCTTCATGCCTGGTCATCCTCACTAACTAACGGTCCCTTGATCCATTGGATTCCGATCAACATCAACGCCATCAAAATCAGCGCGAGGAACAGAAATACGAACAGGATCGGACCCAGGAAAAAGAACTGGATTCTGGCCGCATCCCATATCGCAGCCCAGCCGAGCAGCAACATCAAACAGCCAAAACAAAGGTAGGGGCCAAATGCAAGTTCGTTGTCTTTCGTGATCAGGAAACAAGCCAACACGATCAGTAAGGCCGCAAAGGGTGCGATCGCGAACGTCAACAAAGAAGCCTGCCAGCCCAAGAAGGCACCGATCATTGCCATCAGCGTCACGTCACCAAACCCCATGGCTTCTCGCTGCATGGCAAAACGGGCCACGATCCGGATCGACCAAACCATACCACCACCGAACGCCAATCCAAACAACGAACCAAACAGGCTGTCCCAATTAAGATCGGGAAGCCATCGCCAGCCAGCCAGGATCAATACGACGCCGGTTAACCACAGCCCACACAACCCCCAAGTAATCCCAAACGGCCCGCGGCGTTGCTTTCTCAACGGACAATCGGTTCGGCGTTTGGGTCGGATCGCGCTGGCGATCATCAATTTCAAACCTCGACCGATACCGTAGCGCAGCGTGCAGATTTTTGGGACGAGAGCTGCGATCCAGATCGACCAGATACCCACCGCCGCGATCCAGCCGACCCATCCCTGATGCCAGATGGGCAATGCGTCAGCCGAAGCAAACTGGATCGGTTCAATTGTTTGACCGGCCAAATTGGAGACGACTTCTGGTAAACGGAACCACGGACAAAAAGCGGCCAGCAATAAAGCAATCAGCGTCCCGGGAATCGTCACCAGATCCGGGATTGTCCGTTCATCGAAATCGATAAATGTCGCGATAAACATGAACGCGATCAGGAGGGTATGACCCCAGAACCACGTCTCCGTCCACAGGCCCCAGCTGACGGGCAGGGGTCGTACGACGCCACCGGTGAGCCCGCCACCGAGCTGCCAGGCGTAGAACCAGGGTAATCCGATGGCCCAACAAACCTCAATCAACAGGGGTCGGATCCAGAATCCTTTGCCGTGAATCGGATGATCCCGGCGCAACCCCAACCAGCCAGTCACGGGCAGTCGATCCGACCATTTTCGCGGTAACGAATCGGGGTGGCGTTTCATCCATGGGCTGATTGGTCGCTTCAGAAAGTAGGTCCAGGCGTAGATTCCCCAGTTGATAAAGGACCCGATCGACGCGCCAATCACGACCAACAGTAGAATTCGAACAGGATGTGGCAATAGTTCTAACATGGTCGTTTAGCAAGCGATTGGTCTTGGAATAGCCTGATGGGCAATGCTTCGCTGTCTTGGAAATGAAGCTCAGGGAGATGCAAGGCTGTCCAAAACAAACAGCAACTGGTTGGGGACCGTTGCGAGTCCGGGAACGGTTTCGGGTTGGCTCTAAAACTCTCCATTAGGCTCTTAATCTCTATCGACCGAATTCCACCAGTCAGAGATTTTCTCGACAATTTGTTCCGGCGACAATCGGCCGACGTCGAGGGCGTAGTCGGCACAGTCGGCATAAACGGGAGTTCTGGCTGCCAATACCTGTTGCACCTCCGCCAAACCGCCTTGATTGGTCAGGTCTGGCCGCCGACTTGAGGTTTGATGGTCGCCGCGGATGCGCTTCCAAAGAATCGTCGCCGGGGCCATCAGCCAAATGGTTTTGCCGGTTTTTTTTAGCCAGTCGCGGTTCGATGGAGCCAACGGCGCACCGCCGCCAAGCGAAATGATCTGATCCGCATTGGTTGGCAATGATCTCAAGACCTGGCTCTCCAACTTTCGAAACGACGCCTCACCTTGAGACGCAAATATCTCGCTGATTGAAGTTCCCGCCAGCTTCTCGACGAGGGCATCCGTGTCGACCGCGACTAACTGCAATCGATCGGACAGCCGTTGGGCGACCGTCGATTTGCCACTGCCTCGATAGCCGATTAAGTAGAGGTTCATACCATCCTATTGCCGTGTCGAGAGCATGTTGCTTTTTACTATTCGAAAGTAACGCCCAGTCTCACCGTTTAAACTGACGGAATAACGCGACACGATTTGTGAAAACGCTCTCGCTTAACCATTGGGGTTGGTAATTCGTTTCAACCGGTAATTCAAAAACGAAGTGAATCGCCAACCCCGAAATCAAAAAATGACGCGGGAGGAGACTCGAGTTTCAATACCGAGCAGCGCTGATGGCCCGTTTGACTTCGTATCGAATCGTCTTGATGTTTGGAGCGACTCCAGTAAACAGCCGAAACTGCTTTGCCGCCTGGCGCACGAACATGTCGATGCCCGTGATCGTTGGGCAGCCAGCTTCACGTGCTTTCTTGATGAACAACGTCTGTTCCGGATTGTACACCGTGTCGAACACAATGGTTTTCTTGTTGAACCATTCTTCGTCAAAGGGCGTCTCATCAAGGTTGGGGTGCATGCCGACCGGCGTGCAATTAATCAAGACGTCGCAGTTAAAATTGGCTCGGGCCGACCAGTCAATCGATTTGCAATCCAGATCGGAAGCCAACGACTCTGATTTTTTATAGTCCCTGGCACTAATGGTTACCAGAGCATCCTGACGAACGAGGCCGAAGGCAATCGCCCTTGCAACTCCACCGGAACCGAGTATCAGAACCCTGCGACCCACCAAGGGTTTCTCAACATCCGGAAACTTCTCCCTCAATGCCCAACGAAGACTTTCGATCGCGGCAGTGCAATCCGTGTTGAATCCGTAGGTGTTGATGTCGCGAAAAACGACGGTGTTGGCTGCCCGAATTCCAGCAACATTGTCGTCCAACGCATTAATGCATTTGAGAATTCTTTCCTTGTGGGGGATCGTGACACTGAGTCCCCGCACGCCCATCTCGGGACAAATCTGGATAAACTCCTCCAAGTATTCCTTCGGTACGCGGAAGGGTAAATAGATCATATTGAGTTTCTTTTCGCGGATACACGCATTATGGACTTTGGGACTCAAGCTATGCGCGACCGGATCTGCAACGACCCCCAGTATCACGGTATCTCTGTTTATCTCTTCATAAGTGAAATCGTCCATCATCTGTTGGTAGGTCAATTGGCCCGGTGCCATTTTTCGATCTTCGCTGAACGTCGCGTAGGTCATCGGAGCACCGGCCCGGCCACAGAGGATGCGGGAGGGAAGGCCCATTTCTCCCATGCAAAAAGCAATCGTCGGAATATCGGAATCACGACATAGCCGGAGTGCCTTAATATTGTCGATCGGATTGTTTGCCATCGTGGCGATTTTGATAATGTCCGGATCCAATTGCGTGATCCGGTGATGGATCTCTTCCAGGTTGTCAGGTGTCTGATCGAAATTGTGGTAGCTGATAATCCGCTGGGTGTTGCCGTAACGTGGAATCTGGTCGGCGATGTCCATTTCGATATCGACATAGTCGGCTCCATCGGCCACCGCCGTTCGCAACAGCATTTGGCGATCGCGCTCCTTCGCATCCATTTGCCTCCGTCTTCGGGTCTTCGGCACGTCGCGACGATCGGGCTGGCACGGTCCTCCAGCAGTCTGCGTAGATTGACCGGCCGCCGGATATAGTCCAGACGCAGTTCGACCAGCTGCACCCCCTGTTCCGCAAGGTGTGCGTGTTCGGCAATCATCATTCGATGTCGGCCTCGGCCGACGCTTACGCAGATCATTCTTATTGAATTTATTGTTGGAACGCGACGAGGGAATAAAGCACGCCAAACCCCGATTATAAATGAATTCCGGATTTGATTCGTCAATTCTTTATTCTGATTGGGGAACTCCGGTTTTTAAATACGTTTAAAACGGCGATCCAGCTCTTCCCGAGAAAAAACCAGTGAGGTAGGTCGGCCATGCGGACAATGATGGGCATCCTGACAGAGTTCCCGATGGTCCAAGAGTGCAACAATCTCTTCCGGAGTAAGTTTGTCGCCTGCTTTGATCGCGGCCTTGCAGGAGATCATGTGCAGCAACTCATCGACTAGATCGCGCTGATCCGGTTTCTGACCTTCTTCCATCAACTGTTCCACAACGCCTCGCAGCATCTCCGCCGGATTTTGATTTGCCAACATTGCAGGATAAGCGGTGACCAGCACCGTGTCTCCGCCAAACGGCTCAACATCGATGCCAATCTGGGCCAGCAGCTCCGCCTGTTCCAACACGGTGGAGGCTTCCGCAGGCGGCAGAGGGACGGGTTCCGGGACCAGCAGTTTCTGGGATTCCAGTTTGCCAACCAGGACCTTTTGGCGAAGCTGTTCGTAAATCACTCGTTCGTGAAGCGCATGTTGATCGATTACCACCATGCCTTCTTCCGTTTCTTGAATCAGGTAAGTGTTGTGGACCTGTAACGCCGCCAACCGTTGTGGGAATTGGTGCGGTTGGTCAACACGGTGAACGTCGTCTTGTCCGGGGGACGTGAGCTGGCTGTCGGAAAACGGTCCCGAATCGCTGGTCGAATAGATGTTCGAGGGTGAAACCTGTTCGGGCAACGCGTTTTCCCGGTCAAATGGCCTCGGTGGTGAGTGTCCCGGCGCAAGCGCGGCAGGCTGTGTCCAGTCGTGGGTTGGCAATGTCTGTCGGAACGGGATTCTTTCCTGGCTCGGCGACAACGGAGCCGTGGCCGGCCTGTCATTTTCAAAAGGTTGAAACTCGGAGACGCCGGGTCGCGAAAGCTGCGCGTACGCGGTGAGATCGGTCGTTAAAAACCGGTTTCGAATTGTGCTGAGCAGTTGGCTGTATATTTTGCCGCCGTTCTGAAAACGGACCTCCAGTTTGGCCGGATGGACGTTGACATCAACGGAGTCGAATGGCATTTCAAGCTGTAAGAAGCAGACTGGAAAACGTCCAGTCATCAAGAGACCGCGATAGGATTCGCTGAGCGCGTGTTGCAGCGAGCGGTCGCGGATGTAACGGTGATTCAAAAATAGATACTGCATTCGATTGTTGGCCCGGCTTACGGAGGGGTCGAGAACGAACCCGTGGATGCGGATCGCACCATCTTCGCTGCTCACGGGGATCAGGCCATCGGAGATTTCCGGGCCAAAAAAGGCGTCGATGCGTTCACGCCAAACTTCGGTAGCGGGCAGCTTATGGATGACTTTGCCATTATGAATGAAGGACATTTGGAGTTGAGGATTCGCGAGCGCGATTCGCGTAAACGCCTCCGCAATATGGCCTCGTTCGGTTTGCGGTGTCCGTAAGAATTTTTGACGAACGGGCGTATTATAAAATAATTGGCGAACCTCGACTGACGTGCCGACCGGGCAACCGCACGGCTGTTCCGGCTCTCGACAACCCCCATTAACGACCAATTCGAAACCGCAATCCTGGTCGGCAGTGCGAGAGCGAATCAAGGTTTGACTGACTTCAGCGATCGAGGCGAGCGCTTCTCCACGAAACCCAAACGTTCCGACACGGAACAGGTCGTCGGCATCCGTGATTTTACTGGTCGCATGGCTGGTGACGGCCAAGCAAAGCTGGGATCGAGGGATTCCCGAGCCGTTATCGGTGACGCGAATTAACTCGGTTCCACCTTTTTCGATCGACAGTTCGATTTGCGTCGCAGCGGCATCGACCGAGTTTTCCAACAATTCCTTGACCACGCTGGCCGGGCGCTCGATGACCTCACCGGCTGCGATTTTGTTAACCACGCTGGCGGAAAGTTGGCAAATCGGGTCGGGGATGTTAATAGACATGTGAGTTGAAAGTGAAAAGTTGGTAACAGGATCGGCGCGTTTTCGAGTTTACCTCAGCTCATACTCTTTCAACTTTCGGTAAAGATTACGTTCACTGATGCCAAGGATATTAGCCGTTTCTTCCCGGTTGTGGTTGGCCAGTGTCAACGTGTGTTCGATCGCCCACCGTTCAATTTCTTTCAAGGATTTTCCGATCAATGACGAGGTGATGGCATCCATGGATGCCGAATCGCCGAGCTGTGTGCCAGACGGGAGCTGTGGGTTTTGTGACGGGGCAGAAGTGTCGTGGGGCAAGTCGGGAGAAAGATCGTCCATGTCCAACAGATCATCAACGTCCATCACAACCAGGCTTTCCACGACGTTTTTTAACTGGCGAACGTTTCCTTTCCAATTGAAATCAAGCAACCAGCGGCGGAGTTCGGGAGAGAACCCTTTGACCTTTCGATTGTGCCTTTTGTTGGCCTGTTTTCGAAAATAGTCAGCCAGCGGCAAGATGTCATCGCGGCGCTGCGAGAGCGGATCCAGGTGCACGGTGACGATTTTTAAACGAAAGTAGAGGTCACTGCGAAATCTTCCTTCTTCGACTTCTTTTTCGAGGTCCTTGTTGGTTGCTGCCAGGACACGCACGTTAACCTTGATCGGTTTGTTGTCACCGACGCGGGTGATTTCTCGTTCTTCCAGCACCCGCAACAATTTGATTTGAGTCGGCATCGGCATGTCGCCGACTTCGTCAAGAAACAGCGTGCCACCATTGGCGTACTCGAACTTGCCCTGGCGATCTGATATGGCGTCGGTGAATGCGCCTTTGACGTGCCCAAATAATTCGCTTTCCACCAAGTGTTCGGCAACGGCCGCCGTGTTGATGGCAACGAACGGTTTTTTTCGGCGAGGGCTGTTCTGGTGAATTGCTTGGGCGACAACGTCCTTACCGGTTCCGGTTTCCCCGGTAATCAATACTCCGGCGTCGGTGGGCGCGATTCGCCGGAGTCGATCTACCACGCGCTGCATACTATCGCTGGCAAATATCAGATTCTCAAAGCCGAAACGTTCGTCCAACCGCCGAAGCAGGTTCATGTTCTGTTGGCGAAGCTGCACCGATTCGACGGCTTTGGAAACGGCGGCCTGAAGTCGCTTGGGTGTGATCGGTTTTTCTAGGAAATTGAAAGCCTGCTCGCGCATCGCCTCGACGGCGCGGGGTACCGTGGCATGCCCCGAGACGAGAATGACTTCGCAGTCTGGCTGGGATTCCTTCGCCTGTTTGAGAATCTCCATGCCATCTACGTCGTTCATCATCAGATCGGTGACCACGATTTCATAGATATTCTCGCTCAGCAGGCGCGAGCCCTCCGGACCGGAAGTGGCAATCGTGCATTCAAGCCCGATTCTTTCCAGGCTTTCCGCCATTGCTTGTGCGTGGTCTTTGTCATTGTCGACCAGTAAAACCCGCATTGGAATCATTACGTCTCGTTTATCGTCAGCCATGATCAACATCATACAAAACTGCGATATTTTCGAGTAGCCGACGGTTTGGGCCTTCCCCCTGTCCCAGGGTTGATGTCAGAGAGAATTCTCGCTGCACCGTATCGGCGAAATTGTTCATCTCGTTTCCCAGCCTGAGAACGATCGCAACGGCTGGGTAGGTTGGCGGATTTGGCCGCGGCATTGACGAATCGAGCAACCATGCTTGATTTTCGAGATGCCGAAACAATTTTTCCGACTATTGTTGGAAATAGACGATAAGATCTTTAGACCGTTTCGGTTGCTGCATTTGGTATTCCAGAGCACTTAGTTGCCGAGAACGGCCGGCCAGGCGGCACGAGTCGAGACCGACGCGGATTGTTGCCTGTTTGGAACCCAAAGAATGTTGCCAGACACCGCACGCCTCTCTTGCCAGACTTCCAACTTAGTATTGCAGATGCAGCCATGATGAAACGAAATGGAAACATCAAAATCGCGTTAATTGTCGTGCTCGTGATCGGTGCCGTTGCCACTGCCGGCTCGGTCATGATCCGCAGTTCCAATGACGACCCGCTTGCGATCGCCAACAGTGCTCTCACCTTTACCGTATTCCAGAGTGAATTTATCTCTTCGGTCAACGAGGTGGGCGACATCGAGAGTTCCAAGAACGTTGAGATTCGCTGCGATGTCAAATCCCGCGGCCGAAACGGTACGACGATCCTGCAGCTGATTCCTGAGGGAACTGAGGTGCGGAAAGGCGACTTTCTTTGCCAACTGGATGATTCCCTGCTGCAAGACGAACTGACCGAGCAAAAGATTTCGGTAGCCGAAGACAAAGCCGCCGTGATCCAGGCTGAAAGTAGTCTGGAGTCTGCCAAATATGCTCTGTTGGAATTCGAACAGGGAAACTATGCCCAGCAATTGGCGGAACTGAAAGCCGCTGTAACCGTTGCGCAGGAAAACGAGCGCCGAGCCAGTGACAAACGAAAATATAGCGAAATGCTGAACCGAAAGGGCTATTTGACTCGGACTCAATTGGAAGCCGACACGTTCGCTCAGGAAAAAGCCGTAGTCGAACTTAGCCTCGCCAAAGATGCTTGCCGAGTATTCGAAATGTTCACCAAGGACAGGATGATGGCCGAGTTGCAGGCCGACATCCGAAAACAAGAGGCCGATCTGGAGGCCAGCCAGTATACCCTTAAACTAAGTTTACAGCGGGAAGAGGATCGGGAACAGCAAGTTGCCAATGCCCGGATTGTCGCCCCGGAAGATGGAACGCTGGTCTACGCCAATGATTCCGACCGCAGGGATTCATCGGTGGTCATTGAAGAGGGGGCCGTGTTGCGGGATGGCCAACCGATTTTTTACCTGCCCGACACGCGCTTCATGCAGGTTAAGGCCAAGGTCAACGATTCCAAAATCAGCAAGGTCAAAGCGGAGCAGCGCGTTGAGATTCGCGTCGACACCGCACCCAATGTCGTCATTGCTGGCAAAGTCAAACGCGTCAGTCCCTATCCCAACCCGCGCCGCTATTACCAGGCTCCCATCGAATACGATGTGTTCATCGAGATTACGGAGCAGAGTCCATTGGTTCGATCCGGCTTGCGAGCCAAGGTCGAGATTTTCGTGGAGCGGTTGGCAGATGTGATACAAGCGCCTGTCTCAAGCTTGTTGCAGAACGACGGTAACTATTTTGTGCTGGTAAAATCCGAGCAGGGCATTAAAGCCCGTTCAGTGGAAATCGGTTCCAACAACGAAAAATTCGTCGTTATCGAAAGCGGTCTGCAAGCCGGTGACCAAGTTCTGGTGGATGCTGACAATTACCGAGATAACGTTACGCTTCCATAAATTCTGTTGGATTCCGCTTAAAAATCGGTACTTCGAAGTTGAATTAGACAGGCAGTCAAAACCTCGACATCTCCTGCAGCGTTAGGCACGCGGCGTTAAAGAATCAGGCCAATGCAATTACTTCGGTTGTCAATCTGGAAACTCGGCACAAAAAGCCTGGCACTCCACCCGATGCGAAGCGGCCTGACAGTGCTAGGTATATTCATCGGAATTGCCAGCGTGGTTTGGTTGCTGGCGATTGGCGAGGGAATCAGTCGCCAAGTGCAGCGGCAGATCGAAGAGTTGGGTACCAACAACATTATTTTGCGCAGCGTCAAGCCGGTCACGGAGGAAGTTTCCCAGGAGTCGATGGCGGTTTATGGAATTACCCGCCAGGATTACGATGTCTTGAGCAACACCATCGGTACGATTGATCGGGCGCTGAGAATCCGGGACGCCAACCGCGAACTGTATTACGGAGAAGTTGATCGGGCCGTTCATTTTATTGGCTGCACTCCGGAATACGACGAGGTCCTGAACCTGGATCTGTTGGAAGGTCGCTTTATTGAAGAACTCGATATCGCTAACGATGACAATGTTTGTGTGCTTTCGTACGAAGTCGCCAAGTCTCTCCGGCCGCTGGATTCCTGCCTGGGAATCATCATCCTGATTCGCAGCATGCCTTACCGCGTCGTCGGTGTAATGAAACCGCGGGGCATCATGGCGGCGGTGGGTAGTTCCTTGGAAGCCCAGGACTTCAGCGACGACGTTTACGCGCCGCTGACCACGTTTTGGCGGCGGATCGGTGACTGGACGATGGAACGAAGTGCCGGTTCTCGCACCAATGAAGTCGTGCAGTTAAGCCAAATCACGTTTCGTGTCAAAGATATGAAGGACGTTTTGAAAACTTCGCAGGCGATTGAATCCATCATGGGCCAACGTCACGACGAAGTTGATTATGCGATCGTGACGCCCCTTGAATTATTGGAACAGGCTCGAACCACGCGGCTGATGTTTATGGCGTTCATGGGTTTGATTGCCGCAATCTCGCTGGTAGTGGGTGGAATCGGTATCATGAATATCATGCTGGCGACGGTCACCGAGAGAACGCGTGAGATTGGGATTCGTCGAGCTATTGGAGCCAAGAGATCGGACATTATCCGTCAATTTCTAGTCGAGACAATCGTGTTGTCGACCGTCGGTGGCGTCACCGGAATCATCGGCGGTCTGGCTTGCCCATTGATCGTGACTTGGTTGCGCGAGTTGGTGAAGATCTGGTTCCCGTCGACGATTGCCAGCTTGCCGGATGCCGTACGCGAAATGAATCCCGTCATCGTCCCGATATCGATACCGATTGCATTCGGGATCGCATTGCTTGTAGGGATTGTGTTTGGTATCTACCCTGCCATGCGAGCCGCCAGACTGGATCCGATCGAAGCGTTGCGGCACGAATAATGGATGGATGAAAGTGAAACTTGAAAACACGCGGCTTTTTCGAATTTTACGTTGAAATTCCCAGTTCAAGTTTCGGATTCAATCGCGCCCCAAAAATCAAGAAATGGATTCAGCAAGGCAATTGGTATCGCCTCGCGTTCCTTTGACGTTGAGCTGGCGACAATTTGTTGTAACTCCTGGCAGCTTCCACGTCAGCCAAGGTTATTTCAGTATTCAGGTCGTTGCCGGAATCGACTTGGAAATTCCTACCGCATGATAACTGCATTGCTGTCGAATGCGGATTCTGCAATTTCGCCGCTGCAGTATTCGGATTACTTTTGGTCGCTTGACAACCTCAATGTTACACCGCTATGTCCGTTGTCGGTAATCTACAGCGTGCAATGGTAGTCACGTTTTTCCTTTACGTCTGGAACCCATGAGCGAGAAGAGTTTTGTCATTGTCGGTGGCAGTAGCGGAATTGGATTGGGAATTGTCAAAAGGCTGGTCGCGGTCGGTCACTCCGTGACGGTGTTGAGCCGCCAACCAAGAGATTTGCTGGAAGTGGGCAATGCCAAACATGTCGTCGTGGACGTCACGCGGGACGAAATTGATCGTTCCATGTTGCCGGAAGAAATTGATGGAATGGCTTACTGTCCCGGCTCCATCAATTTGAAATCATTTCGCGGTTTGAAACCCGAGGCGTTTCGAGATGATTTCGAGCTGAACGTCATCGGCGCTGTCAAAGCCATTCAGGCTGGCCTACCGGGATTAAAAAAGGGGAAGCCTTCCAGCGTATTGTTGTTTAGCACGGTAGCGGTAGGGCAGGGGATTCCCATGCACGCATCGATTGCCGCGGCCAAAGGTGCAATTGAGGGACTGACGCGAACGCTGGCCGCAGAGTTTTCGCCAGATATCCGGGTAAACTGCATTGCCCCGGCACTCACCAACACCCCATTGGCGGAACGATTTTTTTCAACCGAAGAAAAGGCTGCTTTGATGGCGGAGAGGTACCCGCTTCAGAGAACGGGTACGGTTGATGATCTCTCAGCGATCGGAGAATTTTTGCTGTCCCCGCAAAGCAGTTGGATTACCGGCCAGGTGATTGGGGTGGATGGTGGTATGTCGACAATCAAAAAATAGCTTCATGGGGCTGGGTCGACCATCATAGCAGGCCGCAGGAGCCATCTCCACCAAAAAAGTCGCCGTCCTCGCCAAACGTTTCGCCATCTTCCAGCTCCCCTTGATCGTGGCTTCCATCCAAACCAAGATTAGTTCGCAGCTGGGAAAACCGCCTGGCGTACTCTTCCGACGTGGAATGCACGTGTTCGGCCTCGGTGATGAACTTGAGATCCTGTCGTTCTTTAACACCTTGGGAGTCGAGGACAAACTCGAATGGTTCCAAGGGACTGCCGTAGACGATTAGCAGTTTGTGTTCCTCGAACTGAATCTCCTGCGGCGTGTTCGGGTTGAGAACGGCGATGCCAGTACAGCCATCGTTAACCAGCAGGTCTTCATAGTCCCAAAGGATGCTGGTGAGGACTGGCATATCGATGTGTTCGCGATACAGATCGACATGTTCTTCGCCTGTTCGGTCATGGCTGGATTCGAGCACCACATCAACCACCGGGCCGAGGCGCTGGATCAACTGAATGAACAGTGAAAACAGGTGTTCCCGAGAGACCGCTGCCATCATCACGGGAACCTTGCTGTCGGATTCTTCATCCACATAGACATCGTAGCGAAAACCCTCGCTGGGCTTGATTTTCAAATCCAGCGCTGGACGAACTGCTTCGGTCAGCTGAAACGAATCGTATTGGTTGACCTTTAGGTGCTCTGCCAGCTGCGAATCGTCTGCAGATTCAAAGCTGTTTCCGGTTGGCGCGTTAAACAAATCGTCAAAGACGTTGGATGAGAAGCGGTCGGAGGTATTCATTTTCAATTCTCGGGTCTTGATTGAAGTCGAGCCCGGTCATTAATTCGTATGACGGCAATTGCCGAAGCCGGATTCGCTACGCAACCGTAGGTTATGGACAGGGTTTGGTTGATTCCGGTCTTGCAGGCCGCTTTTTTTTGTAGGAAAAGTGACCGAAAGATCGTTAAAATCGGAACCTGCTGAACTCAAATTCGTGATGCCGGCATGCATTACGTACCTCGTATCCAGCAGTTGCCAAGCGCAGACCTGTTTGAAATCTGGGCCAATCGAAAATGAAAGAACAACTTGATGTTGAGGCTTCGGTTCCCGATTCGCGGCCGGAACTAAATACGAAGCGGTTGAGGTTGCGGCCGTTCGGATTGGAGGACGCGCAGCGGATGTCGATTTTGATCAACGATCGGGAAATCGCCGCCAATACGCGTTCGATTGAATTCCCCTATCCAGATGGTGCCGCGGCCAAGTGGATAAGTCATCACGTAGATCTTTGGCTGGGAGGCAAATCGGCAATCTTTGCGATATGCAACCTCGCAACGGCCGATTTGATGGGAGCGATCGGCCTCGAAATCAAAGAGGCGGACCAAAATGCTGAACTTGGATATTGGCTGGGACGGCCGTTTTGGAACCAGGGGTTCTGCACGGAGGCGGCGCGGGCCGTGGTGGAGTTCGGCCTCAGGGACTTGGGATTGCATCGAATCCATGCCCATTTCATGACTCGCAATCCGGCGTCAGGTCGAATCATGGAAAAAATCGGCATGCGGCAAGAAGGGTATTTGCGAGGTCACGTTCGCAAATGGGGAGCATTCGAAGACATCATGGTATATGGAATCCTGGCATCCGACTTGGATTGAACGATTTCGTTTATTGTGCATTTGATTTATTGGGCAATTCCAACGCCCGGCACAAAAAGCGCTCTGCAATGAGTGAAATCCAGGATTTCAGCCGGTAAAACTTGATCTATTGAATCAACTTCGTTTTTTGGCAAAAATTCCGCACCAAGTCCAATATCTCAGCCATAGAATCGAATAAGATCGGGTGGTGAACCGCGGGGAATTCTCGAGTTGGGTTCGCTCGGGGAATCAAAGAAAAAAGGAACAAGAATGGCCGATACAGCTGAACAACAAGGCACACAAGTCACGTTTTTGGATCAAACCGGGGCAAAAAGCGTTGAAGCGGTCGTTTCGGATACAGTGACGGTGAAACGAATCTTGCCAAATATTATCACCAAGATGAACTTGCCAATGGTGGGACCCGACGGGCAGCCCATGAGTTACAGCCTTGATCACAAAGAAGGTGGTCGCAGGCTTCACGAAAACCAGACCTTGGTCGAAGCCAGCGTTTCTAACGGCGATCACCTGATCATCTACCCGGAAATCGTCGCGGGTTAGATCCATTCACCGATCGAAATTCGACTCGCATCGCGTATGATGTGTGGGCGAGAACGTTTCTGGGCGGAAGAATGTTCGGTAAATCAAAATCGGTATGCGCAAGTCTCCTCGAGATCGTAGATTAAACGCCGACTTCCAGTCGGTGCAGAAACTTCAACTGGAAAGCACCATCTTTTCTTTCGAGGCGGTAGGGAAACCTCCCCAACGCTATCGACTGACATTTGATGGACTGGGTGTCAAGCGGGAGGCGAGCGGACAAATCAGTCTGTGCAACCATCATCAAGTTCTGGTGGAGCTGGGGGCTGCCTATCCGCGAATGGTACCAAACCTGGCTTGGCAGACACCGATTTTTCACCCCAATATTTCCAATAATGGAGTGGTTTGCCTGGGCGGGTACGGAACTCAGTGGGTGCCTAGCCTGACACTCAGCGAGATGTGCACCATGCTCTGGGATATGATTCGGTTCAAGAATTTTGATACCGAAAGTCCCTATAATCGGGAAGCGGCTCTATGGGCAAAAAACCAACAGGAATTTGAATTTCCTATCGATCCACGTTCGGTTCGAGACAGAATCACCGGCGAACTGCGTGCCACCAAAGCGCGTGCCGAGGTGGTTGTGACGCGTGTTGACGATCGAACTAAACAGCAAACACCGAATATCATTGAAGATTCGGGAATTGAAATTATCGAAACCGGCATCGAGATTATCGAGCGCCGAAACGAGCATCTCCCCAAAGATGAAGGGATCGTGTTCCTGGATTGACGAAGATGGCGGTTGCCGCCTGGTAACAGGATCTTTCACAGAATCGAAAACGTCAGTTCAGCTTGTCGTCGTGTCGACCGGTCGTGAAGGAAGGTTTGGTGGCACGAAGGCGCCCCGGTCGAAAGCAGGTCAGATTTACTTCAGCGAGCGAGTACGAACTTGGAACCCACTCCCTCAATTGAGCCCAAGGCGGTCGAGACGAAAAAGGGTTTCGTGATCGATGACTCGAATCGCTATTCCCGGTTGCAACTTATCGGATGGTGGGACCAGGAACGAATCGCGGCAGCCAAAATCCTCGTCGTCGGGGCTGGCGCGCTAGGTAACGAGGTTCTGAAGAATCTGGCATTGCTCGGTTTGGGCCATGTCTACGTGATCGACTTCGATGAAATTCAGGGCTCCAATCTTTCCCGTTCCGTCCTGTTTCGGGCCGAACACGAAGGGCTCGCCAAGGCAAGCGTTGCGGCGAGCATGGCGGGGCAGCTCAATCCGGATTGCGAAATCGTGCCCGTAGTGGGCAACGTGCTGTCGGAGATTGGGTTGGGGTTGATTCGAGACGTTAACCTCGTGATTTGCTGTGTCGACAATCGCGAGGCTCGATTGTGGATAAACCGCATGTGCTGGAAATCGAGTACTCCCTGGATCGACGGGGGTATCCAGGAAATCAACGGCGTCGCAAAAGTGTTTGTGCCGCCTGCCGGTGCCTGCTACGAGTGCGCGATGACCGACAACGATTATCGCTTGATCTCGCTACGCTACAGTTGTCCGCTGTTGAAACAGGAAGATATCCAGATGGGCAAAGTCCCAACGGCCCCCACAATTGCCTCCATCATCGGCGGGTTGCAGGTCCAGGAAGCCTTGAAGCTGATCCATGATTTGCCTTCCGCGGAAGGTTCCGCGCTGGTCTTCAACGGGGCGGCCAATAAATTTTACCAGACCCGCTATCCGCGCCGTGAAGAGTGTCTTTCCCATGAAACCTATGAGCCGATCGTCGAGCTGCCACTCGGAGCTGGTGAAACCACGGCGAACCGGCTGTTCGACGAAGTCGCCGCGATCCAGAATGTCGAGGTTGGGGACTTGCGCTTACACCTTGATCGTGATTTTCTTGTACGCCTGGTTTGTCGGACGTGTGATCGACAGATCGCGGTCGGTCAGCCACTTTGCCAAGTTGGCTCACGAGACGGGATCTGTGAAGAATGTCAACAACCATTGCAAGCCGATTCGACGTGCGAAATTGATAGCGGTTCGATTTTGGCGGATCGAACGCTCAGTTCGCTGGGTATTCCGGACTACGATATCGTCAAAGTCGTATCTGAAACCCTAACAACTTTTGTATTGCTGGCTAATGATCGGGATAAAATCGAAGAAAACCGATCTGAAAGTGAATAAAATGGGAGGACTCGGGTCCGATGAGTGGCCAGGAACCCGACTCGACAACGCGAAACTTGACGCATTGAAGCTTTGCCACATCAGCTCCATGTCACGTCGGCGTTGAAGCCGCATGGGATACCGACGGCGGTGAATCGGCTAAATGAAAACCAGCCACAACACATGAATTCTGAAATTCAATTTGGCGAACTCGAACAATCTGAACCGCAGCAGGCTCTGCGACCGGATCAGGATGGTCACTTTGTTGTGGCGCAGGTCGGCGAAATCCGGGCCGACGAGCTGATGATTTTTGTCGACTTGGACGTAATGCGGGACATGGAAGGTCACGCTCGAACCAACCAGCGGGTCGAGCTTGGCGGGGTGATGCTGGGTCAGCAAAGCATCGATGACCAGGGGCGTCCGTTTGTGGTAATCACCGATAGCCTGCGGGCAGAGCACTACGAGGCGACCAAAGGAAGTTTCAAATTCACTCATGACACCTGGAGCCAGATTACGCAGGACCGGCGACGGTTTCGGCCCGACCTGGAAATGGTTGGCTGGTACCATACGCATCCGGGCTGGAGCGTGTTTTTGTCGGGGATGGATCTGTTTATTTGCAACAATTTTTTTAACCGATCGCTTGATGTTGCTTTGGTCATCGACCCCTGTGCAGACGACCGGGGCTGGTTTCAATGGACCAACGAGTCTCGCCCCACGACCCAGAGGACGGGCGGCTTTTTCTTGATGACGGGCCGATATTGCCAGCAAGAATTGGACTACTTCACGCGAATTTACAATAAAGAGCCAATCATGATGCCCGACCCTCGATATTCAGAAAGCGGATTTGGAACGGCCATTCATCAACCGGTGGTAAACCTAATGGACAATCGAAAGCCGATCTTTGAAATCGCGATAGTTGCGATGTTGTTGACTCAATTTTTGCTATTTGCCACGATCGGCTGGAAATTGATCAAATCACCTGACGACGTGACGACTGACCCGTCCAGTACACAAGTGGCGGCTTTGGAGCAGCAGCTAAGTGATATCCAGTCCAGGCAGCAGCAGGAAGTGCGCGATCAGGCTTACCAGGAAATCCTGCAACAAGTCGTCGGCCGCGAAACGGGAGCAAAGGACCTGGTCAAAGTTTATGCCGATCTGAAAAGTTCTCATCGGCAATTACAGTCAAACATTGATGCGCAGGTTGCACTGGCGGAGAAACTGACTCAGGAGAATCAGGCTGCCAAACGCGAAGTTCAAACCAAAACTGCGATGGTGGATAATCTGAGTGAGCAATTGGTTTCTGCCCGCCAAAAACTGAATGAAGCGGATCTTCGGATTTCGGCGTTGAAGTCCAATTCTGAGTTCGGAGAGGATGCCGGCGATAATGAATCGACCGGAAAAATCAGCCTTGCCTGGTGGTGGCTGTTGCTTGGAGCAAGTGCGATGGCTCTTCTGGGAGGCGTGCTCGGTTTCGTTTTGGCACGAAATCGACAGGTTGAATTCAATGATTTGGTTGGCGACTTCGATGCCGAACCGAGTGAAAAGACGTCGCAAGGTTTACCGAACGCGGATGTTGACTCGGCAAGTGATTTAACGGTGAGAATCGTCGATCGTCAGCTTGCTGGAAAATCCGATGAGTTCTCGTCATCGAAATCCGACATTAAATAGTCCGTCAGCTGCTGAATTGACACGGATACAGAAATGATCGTTATGGAAATTTTGTTTTTGTTGCTGCTGGTGACGCTGATCTTTTTCGGCGGTTTCTTGCTGTCCGTCGTTCGCAGCTTGGGAAGCTGGAATCGGACTTATGTGAAATTAGGAAAACGCTATGCCGGCAAACAACCCCATGGCGGCGTGTTCTACGGTTACCTGTTGAGCAATCCCAGTCTGTCATTCGATTACGGTCGCACGTATTGCTACATCAAGAATCGAAAGACGATGAAGTTCAATGAGGGTCGGCAAACCGGAATTACGATGAATTGGCCGAATCGCAAGTTGAAATTGGAAATTAAAACGCCTTCGGCCCGCTCCAGAGGGTGGGGGAAGTCGATGCTGAAACAAGTGCAAATTGCCAACCCGCAGTTTCAAGCTGACTTCAGCGTTGCCTCGAACAACCCGTTGTATGCGCAGAAACTTCTTAACAACGGATCCCAGTGGCAGCTGGAATTACTACGACGACATACGGATAATCGGCAACTCGTCGTAACGATTAATCGGGGACAATTAAGCATCTGTAAGCCTGGCTACATCAAAGATTACCAGTTACTGGATGACTTCCTCCGCTATTCGCTCGAACTGTTTGATCAGCTAATGTTGGTGGGGGCTGAAGGCATTGAATTTTTGAACGAAAATGAAGCGGCCATCGTCGCTGAAGTTAAATGCCCCATTTGCAGCGAAGAAATCAAGAACGACATGGTAGTTTGCGCGCGTTGCAAAACACCTCACTGCCTCGATTGCTGGGAGTACAATGGGCAGTGTGCCACGTTTGCCTGCAGCGAGGCCCGTTATGTGCGAGTTGGCAGCCTGAACGTCTGAGTCGGCGGGTCAGCGTTTTCGGTCGAACTCCGGAAATCGCGATTGTCACCTACCGTCTGCTGGGAAGACTTTCAGATCTTCTGACCGCGTAATTCCGATCCCGGTTCGTCCGGGATCTGGTTCCAATGCTTTTCGAGCTGTTGCAGCAATGGATTGATCGTTCGGGTCTGAATATCGTGGGGCGGATTCCATTCAATCCATTCAAAACCAAGGTGTTCGGTCACAAGAATTTTGACGGGATGAATCAGTTCGGCAAGGAAGATAACAAGCTTCTTTTTCAGGGGGCTCGCAGCTTCGTAACGTTTACCTTTCACCAGGTAGCTGTGTTTGAACCTGAATTTTTCGTCCAACCGGATATCGTCTTGGGTGATCCCGGTTTCTTCTTCCAATTCTCGCAATGCGCAGATCAGATTGGATTCACCTGCATCAACGTGCCCTTTGGGCAAATCCCAACGGTCATCGTGCTTCATCAACAGGAACGAGAGTTGCGGTTGGGTGCGATAGATCAAAAATCCACAAGATTTGATTTTGGCCATAACTAACAGGCGGGCAGTCCCACGTCGACTCCGTTACCAGTGGTTTCAAAAAGGAAAAGTCAAACAAGCCGATGCGGTGTCTATTGTTGGGAACCGTCATTTGAGATAACTTGCGACCTTAGCCGAACAGTGCTGATCGACAAGCAAGCGATGAGTGCCGTTTGCCTTTTATTTAAATGTAATCGATCATTTGGTTTTCGCAAATTGTCGGACATCAAATAAGCATTGGATGTTGCCTTTCCAACTCACCCGGCGGTCCCAATTTTCCAAGGTGGATACGTCCCAGCCAGGCGAAGGATTTTGAATTGAAGATATATACGAAAACAGGCGACCAGGGGGAGACTGGATTATTGGGAGGAATCCGGGTCAACAAATCCCATTTGGCCATTGAGGTTTGTGGCAGTTTGGACGAAGCCAATTCGCTAATTGGCGTCGGGGTTTCATTCGGCTTGCCAGAAGTGATTGCTCTGCGATTGATTCAAATTCAAAACGACCTGTTTGATCTAGGAAGCCGGGTCGCCGCATGTCTCTCCGACTCTTCCCGTCCCGCCGAGTTCCCGGCAGCAAATATCGAGAAATTGGAGTCTTGGATCGACCAGGCTCAAAGTTCGTTGCCTCCACTTACCGCATTTATTTTGCCGGGCGGCAGTCCTGGGGGCGCTCATTTGCATTTGGCTCGTTCGGTATGCCGGCGGGCAGAGCGACGGCTGGTCTCGTTGGTGGAAGCGGGCGTCAAGCAGGAATTGTCGGTTGAGTTGATTTATCTCAATCGACTTGGCGACCTGCTGTTTGTCTTGGCTCGCTCGGCGAATCAATTGGCTGGCGTTACCGAAACCAAGTGGTCCGCCAGCGAATGATGCCGGTTGGGTTGGTTTCGAATTCCTTCCGTCTTGAATTGGGGCGTCGGTCGCGACCTTCCTGACGTCGGGCGATCATTGGGGTTTGCGATTTTCTTTGAATGCTCCATAACTTGATCGAAGAACCCTGCGATTTCTTTCTCTGGCGGTAGGAACAAGTAATAATTTTGGATGTGAGATTTGCAGATGGATTAGTTTTCGCGGCATTTCGGTTACAATAATTGAACAAGCCGGCACGGGTGGTCGATTGGCTTGTCGCCAATCGCCGGTAAAACCATCGAGTCGATCGTGAAACGATTGGACTAACTTGGAGATTACTGAAAGATCTATAATGAAGAAAATTGAAGCGATAATCCGTCACTTCAAGCTTGATGACATTAAGACATCGTTGACCGAATGTGGCGTCGAAGGAATGACGATTACGGAGGTCAAAGGCTTTGGTCGACAAAAGGGCCATACTGAGATGTATCGTGGCAATGAGTATGCGATCGACTTTGTGCCTAAAGTGAAAGTGGAAGTCGTCGTTCCGCAGGACAAACTACGCAACGTGATTGAAACGATCATGGGCAAAGCTCAAACTGGCCAGATGGGTGATGGCAAGATTTTTGTGACGGATTTATCCGAGGTGATCCGAATTCGAACAGGCGAAACCGGAAGCGACGCCGTTTGAGGGTCTCACCGCCCGTGTTGACCACCGCAGGCCCAATGTTTCATAAGTGATTCGGCGAGCGATTTTCTTGACCACCGAGATTGCAAACCGGATTGCTTTTTATCGTTCCGCATTGTTTTAGAATGAGGCCGCTTGAAAGGTGTGCCACTTTCGGTTGACGGCTGAAGGCGTAGCGTTCCTCGAGTGTTGAGCCCGATTGCTGTGGGGTATTGTAGATCGAAACGGCACGAGAGATTTGCTCAAGATTCCGGATTCTCAACCTCGGTAAAGCAGGCACAATCTGTTGGTTCACGGTTCGGTTTGGCGAGATGAATACTCATTCCCGTCACACGTTTGCATTCGAAAGGATTGTGTAACGGTGTTTCGCATCGATCAACAAATCAGATTGGCAATCCGTGTCGAGGAACTCAAAATCATCCCGAATTCAGACGATCCAAGTTCATGACGACGACCAGTAGCGGACCTCGTGCGAGTGTGATTCGCGCGAGATCAATATGGACGGAAGGTCGGCAAAAGCTTCGTTTGCGTCACAACGCGGGTGAATCAGGGGCGAGCGTGACTCTTGCCATGTCGGATCTCCTGGATTCCGTGCTGCTTGAGATTTACGAAGCGGCGCTCCGCGAAATCTCACCGGAACTGGTTTCTCGGATTTCGCTGGTTCTGTTGGGAGGTTGCGGGCGGCGTGATATCGCGCCATTCTCA
The DNA here is from genome assembly GCA_942492215.1 of Pirellulaceae bacterium. Lineage (GTDB taxonomy): Bacteria > Planctomycetota > Planctomycetia > Pirellulales > Pirellulaceae > Mariniblastus. The sequence continues at coordinate 244,583 of CALODY010000024.1, read as the reverse complement.
GACGTCGATTTGATGCTGTTGTATCAAGGCAGCATCACCGACAACATCGTCGAATTCTCAAGACGAATCAGCCAGGACATCACGGATGTCGGCATGAAATTGGGCTACAGCTTCCGCACACCTCGGGATGCTTGCAGCATGTCGCTCAAAGACGCGTACATTTTTTCATCGCTCACCGCCGCCAGATTTCTTGCCGGAAATCAGGAGTTGTTTGAATATTTCCAGGGGCGGTTCAAGCGGATCACGAAACGGCGCACCAATGATTTGATTCGCGCGATCATTAGCGCCCGTGAGCAGGAACGAATCGAATTCGGAGAAAGCGTTTATATGCTGCGACCGAACATCAAACGTTCGCGTGGTGGATTGCGCGACATTCACCTGATCCGTTGGCTGGGATTTGTGCAGTACAGTGAGACCGATATCGATCGCCTGTTGGATGCTGGCGCGATTTCGACGGCGGATTCGACCCAGTTGAAGGACTCTCTGGAATTCCTGTTGCGCGTACGAAACGAAATGCATTTTTTTGCCAATCGGGCCAGTGATGGTTTAGGACGCAATGAGCAGGTCCGTTTGGCGGAGTTGTTCGGCTATGCAGGCGATGACGCGATGCTGTCCGTCGAAGCATTCATGCGCGACTATTTTCGTTATACCAGTCGCATAAAATACATTTGTGATCATGTTGTTTCCAAAGCCACCAGCCGCAAAAAAGGAACGACCATGGCCGTCCTGGGGCCCTTGGTGACTCGGCAGATCGACGAGCATTTTCGTATGGGGCCGACCCAAATCGGCGTCATCAGACCATCCCTGGAATCTGTCCAGTTGGACTTGGAGCAAGTTTTAAGATTGATGCAACTGGCTTGCCTGCACGACAAACAAATCGAACACGAAACCTGGATCGCGATTCGGCATGCCATGCTTAAATATCCGGAAATTAAGTTTACGCGTGAGGCTGCCAGACGATTCATGGCACTACTTTCCAATACCCAGGGCCTCGCCGAACTGCTTCATCGACTCCACGAGATGCGTGTGCTCAAGAAGATCATTCCCGGTTTTGATCATGCGCGAGGCCTGTTGCAGTTCAACGAGTACCATGTCTATACCGTTGACGAGCATTCCCTGAGAGCCGTTTCGAACGCGATTCAGTTCGAAAATGAGCAGACCGTCGTCGGCAAGACATATCGAAGCATTCGCGACAAAAGTGTCTTGCATCTGGCGTTGCTGCTTCATGATCTGGGCAAAGGGTTTTCGGAAGACCACAGCGAAGTCGGCCGTCGAATCGCTGAACAGACGGGCAATCGACTTGATTTGTCAGAAGACGCGACCGAGGACATCAAGTTCCTCGTCCACAATCATCTGGTGATGGCGCATTTGGCCTTTCATCGAGATATCAGTGACGAATCGCTGGTGGCCGAGTTTGCTTCCAATGTCGGGTCCGTGCAACTGTTATCCAAGCTCTACGTTTTAACTTGCGCCGATATTTCGGCGGTCGGGCCGGGCGTGCTGACACCCTGGAAACTGGGACTGTTAACCGATCTATTCTCGAATGCCAAAACCATACTGACGGGTGACAACAAGGAAGATATGATCACCCAGCGTTTCCAGCGAATTTACGACAGTGTGGCACTGGTCTCCGAAGACGAAGAAATCCAGAGATGGTTGCGGGACAAAGCCAGCAACTTGCCGAACAACTATTGCAGAACACATCCACCCGAGACAATTGCCAACCAGCTGTTGACTCTCAAACGAATTCCGGCAGACGATGCATTGTGTTGGGTGAACCCAACAGAAGATTCAAGCCTGTTCGAATTGTGCATTGCCAAAAAGGCCCAACGAAGATCGGGGATTTTCTACAAAATCACCGGAATGCTCAGCAGTATGGGGCTTCAAATTCGAGCCGCGGACATCAAGCCGTTGGGCGACTCGCTGATGTTTTACTGGTTTCAGTTCGAGGACACCGAGTTTGTCGAAACTCCTTTGTCCCGCCTGAACGAGATCCAGGACCGGGCGCGCGAGATCGTTTTGGAAATTGATGTCAAGCCACCTCGATTTCGAAAGGTATGGAAGCCGCCAGAAAGCCGCGCGCTCAAACTGTCCCGGCCGCAGATCCAGGTAAAAATCAACAACCAGACCGTCGATAATGCAACGATCATCGACGTTTTTGCCTATGATAAACCCGGTCTGTTGTACCAAATCGTGAAAAAGATTTACCGACTGGGTCTCGATGTTACGTACGCCAGAATTTCCACCTACGCCCACCAGGTGATCGATGTGTTTTACGTAACGGATGAACAAGGAAACAAGATTCGCAACAAGAACCAGATTCAAATCATCAGGAAAGAGGTCTTAAAAGCCGTCATGGACTTTTTGGAATCCCCGGAATCACAAGCATCGGAAAAATCAGATCCGTGAACAGTTTTTCCATACCAGAGTATAATAAGACGCAAGTCTGCCATAGCTCGTCGGCCGCCGCCTCGAGTTTACATGGATCTACTAATCGTCATGCACATCGCTGGGGCTTGGCGATTGATGTTGGCATGTTTGGCAACGGGCAGCCAATCGTGAGGTCACCAAATGGGAGTTCGCTCGCGGTTTGAATGAATATGATGCGGGGGAAAAGGAAGCGGGTATCGAACGCCTAAAGCACGCCGCAGCCAAATTGCCGCAGGATCTTGGCATGAAGCTAAAAATGGCGGAACTGCTTGCCGAAAATGGCGAACGTCACAGTCGATTCAGTATTGCGACGAAGTCTTGCGGAACGAAGCTCAAATCCGGCTGCTCTGCTGCAGAAATCACTTTGCCTCCAACAGCTTGGTGATTTTCAAAAGGCTTTGGAAACTTACAAACTGGCTCTGGCGGAATACGTTGTTCGAAATCCCTCAGAAAGAAACAACCTGGCTTATTTTCGCGCGTTGGCCAACCGCGAATTGATGATGGCGGCAACCGACATCGAAAAAGCAATCGATGAAGTAGAACAATCGCGCTGGCCGTCAGGATTGTATTTGCCATTGACCGTGAAAGCCAATATGGCCAATGGAGTCGTGTCGCGTCACCTCGAAAGTCAAGACAAAGCAATTCCGATCTTGTCACGGCAAATTGAAGACTTGGAGTCGGATTACGCCAGAATGCAGAATTTGATTTCTCTAACGGTTTTTGCGCAAATCCAAACGGAGTTTCCGTTGCAGGGGAAAACGGAACAGGAAACACACCTGGCGAGAAACAACCAGGATCTGTTACGTGGTTGCCTGGCATCGCTTTTGACGGTGCGAGCATTGCTGTTTCAAGATCTTGATCGCAGCGAGTTGGCCAATGCCGATAGAATTCGAGTTCGCGAATTGGGATTTGATGCGGATCTGCTGGCGTCTCAACTTCCTGCCCGGTATTACTGCCTCGAGTTGCTCAATACGGCAATGACATTTCTTGATACGCGAGGCTACGTGCTTGGTCTGCTGCCGTGGGATGACACCGGATTTGCCAGCCGAAATGTTTCGCGTAGCGATCCCCGTTTTCGAGTCAGCAGTTACGAGGAGTCTTTGGAAGATCTGGACTTTGCCGTCGCGTCAGCCGCGACGTACAAGCTGGCTTTGGAGAGCCCTGTTTCCAACCGCCCCGATTTGTCTGTCGAAGAGGCGAATGCACAACTGAAGGCAACTCGCAGAACCGAGGCGGTAATTCTTTATCATCGGATGTTGGTTCATGAGCGAAAAGGCGATCCAACCGCGGCAGATCGAGACCGCAAAAGGATCCAGTCGCTGGGATTTGAAGCCGGTCCCGATTTATTCTGATCATGCCACACGATCCGCGCAGCGCACGGTGGGTATGCATTGAGCAACTGAGCTTAAAAAGTCGCTACGCGGATCGGATGATATTGCCGCGCAGAAAGTACCATCCCGCAAGAACTGTCACGGCGGACAGTGCAATCCAGGACGTTGTGTTCATCTGGGCGGTAATCTCACCCAGTTCACGATTCATCGTGTGGAGAAAGGAATTCAATGTACTCATGTAATCCTCGAATGTTAGCCATCATTGCCGCAGATGGGGCAGATGGAAAAGGCAAACTCTTTGCGCAAACTGACCGTGTTTCCAACGTTGGCCGCAACGCTTTGCGCCTCGTACACTGAAAGCATAGGTTTCCGTTGTGGACCGGGTCGGTGGGAGCCCCAAAGAATTCGGCGCGAAACGGCCGTCGCCGGCGTATCAGCAGGCTGGATTTTACGATGGTAGGAGTATTTCCGATAATGTGTACATCGTTGAGTCCAAGGACGTCCCGGCCGGCAGCGACGCAACATGTTGATTTACATCCCTGGACGACGTAAATGAAGAAAGCCTGTTCAATCGCCAATCAGCGCTGCAGGGATTACACGGGATTGGGCGTATTATTGCTCGGTCTGTGGTAGGTCGGTTTTTCCAGGAAAATCCGATTACATCTTGCAACGGGAGTGATTTCAGGATAATTTTCTACTTCTGTCATCGAGGCGCTGTAGCTCAATTGGTTAGAGTACCGGTCAGCGTCGCTACCAAAAACCACGGGAAACACTGTTTTTCCCGTGGTTTTTCATGTCGGCGACTTTGTAGCTCGCTCAGTTTCTCCAGTTGCCTCCTGCTTGCGCTGAATTATCACCTGCGTTTGTCGTAGTGCATATACTCGACTATCAGGTTGAGTTCTGGTAGCGACTGCACGGCGCGCGTAGGCGTCCAGCAATCGTGGGTCGGTGTAGACCTGCATCGTGAGTTCCGAGTTCGAGTGCCTCATTGCCGTTGTACTCTCGCGGCGCGCATGGACTGGGATAGCATCGTGCTGAGCATGGTCCGGAGCGCGTGAACATCGACGACCTACCTCGGTTGTCGACTTTATCGATTCCGGCGGCAGCAAGGTCTCGGTCGAACGTCTTGACCAATTGTCGCGGTATCCGCGGAAACACTTTGTCCGCCGGTTCGAGCTCCTGGTCAGCAATCCAATCGCGCGGTTCGCCGACCAATTGCTGGTGCAGCGGCAGAATGTTCCCCTCGCCGTTCTTCTCGTCGGCGGCATCGAGTTCGAGGTATCCGCGGTCGAGGTCGATTTGCGCGACCGTGAGCGACCTGAGTTCGTTCAGTCGCATGCCGGAAAGAATGTACGTCTTGTACGCGAGTTCGCGTTCTTGCCCAAGTCGGTCCTTTTCTGCCAAGTAGTCCGGTGAATCCCTCAGGGCGTGGCTGCCGCGTTCTAGCGCATACCGGGATGTCGTCGTAGGTCAGTGGCTTTTTCGTCCACGAACGGCGCTGTTTCATGGCTTTCTGCTTGCGGTACTCTCGCGCACAAACTCGGCAACCGGGCACATCTCGCGACGAATAACAACCGCTGCAACTCGTCGATAGTCATCGCGCGCGTCGCTTCTTGCGAGTGTCGGTTGCTTCGTTGAGCAATTCAATTTCGGCGACAGGGTTGGTGAGCATGCGACCCGGCGCGCACCAACTGCAAAACGCTGACACCGCTTTGAGATATTTGTTCCGGGTTCGCGGCGACCAGTTGGCGGTATCCATTTTATCGACGAGCCACCGCTCCAATTGGTCGCGGTTCACTTCGGCGAGTGACTGCCATGCGAGTTGTCGGAACACTGTCTCGACTTGCTGAATCGATTCGGCATCGTCCGTGGTTTATTGCCACTGGCGACCTGGTGCATGCGATACACCTCGAAGTGTTCAGCGATTCGAGTTTCCTTCGGCGACCTTTGACTCGCCGTACACCACCTTTGACCAGTTCGACTTGCCGCTCGAGTTCGGCAGTTTCGCGCGGCAGATGTTTCGTTTCGGCAACCGGTCGAGACGGTTCGCACGACGCCGTCGGCGTCACGATACTTTGCCGAGTAGACTTTGGACCGGACGACCAGTTGCCCACGGTCGTTCACGTCGCCGGTTTGTTTCTTGCCGGTACGGTCGGTCCCGTTGCGATTCGGTCCCGTTTTTCGGTTCTGACTTTCCGTTTCTGGGTATTTTCTTGACGTACTGTTTTTTGAATACGTTTGCCATTGTCGCTCACTACTGTTTGTTGGTCGTGATGACCGGTTCGCTTACGGGCGAGATTTTATCGATTTTGCAGTTGCCAGTCGATAGCCGATGAACTTGCCGCAGCGTCTACAGACGACCGGCTGCCGGTCTTTGTACCGTGACTTGGCGTTAGTCACCCAGTCGGCTTCTGCGCGCGGACACTGGCGACTGACAGTCTGAGACGGCTCTGTACCGGAACTCGTTCGACCGGGTCTTTGGTGGTTCTTGTTTACTTCGGCTGGTAGGGGTAGCAGTGTGGCGTAGTACCGGCCACTTCTTGCCGAGTCGGCGCTTTCCTCCCGACCACTGCTCTCGCCTTCGGATGTCGGTCGCTGTCACCTACGCATTCCCTGTTTGAGTTTTTGAATTAACTGCACTCGCCAGGAAGTGCAGGTAGTTCGAAAACCTGCCTTCTGTAGTACTGTCTGTACAGGCGGCCACTGGTGACCGCGGACGAATGCGCCACTTGTCCGGGGGCTGTCGGCCACCTGTGTCCTCATGCCCCCGGACATGGGTGTCCGGGGGTGATAACTGGTTATCAAACACTAATCACCTCTCTTTTTGTTCCGTTTCGACGCTCCTGAAACCTGCTGCTTGGACGCTGCCGGGTCGAACGAAAGCACGTTGACGCGAGCGCCGAACTCGTCCCGCCTTGCCGGTAGACCGCGAGCCTTTTCGTTTGGCGCTCCGTCCGCCGCCGGACAGTCCGTTCGAGAACCCGACTAGGTCGGCAAGTCTTGTCTGTGAAACCGTGACCTTGCCGATTGTGTCGGCGTGCCGAAACAGTTGCACCCAGACCGCAAACTCGGTCGGCGACAAAGTTCGTGCCGTGTGGTCACACATCACATTGAACTGCACCCAACGTCCTGGTGGTTTGCGTGATTTGTTCATCGGTCCCCCAAGAACTCAATCAGGACATCGGCGTGGCACGGCGCATCGAGGTCGCAGTAACATGCCGGTTGTTCAGCGCCCGCAGTCTCTCTCGCAAGTTGCTGGATTTCCGGATGCTTCGGGAGCCACTGCCGGTAGAGTTCGACGCACTCGGCGGCAGTACCATCGACGCCGACTTTGAACGGGTTGCCGAACACAGTAGGCCTGGCGACGAGTTTCGTGCGCGGTGGCGGTTTCTCGGTGTAGTGTTTTCGCTCGGTATCGTTTCATTGCTCGACCTGGTCCATTAACTCCAGTAGGTTGTTAGTTATTCGCTCTCGCCGTTTCTGCATGCAAAATATTCTAGCATCCTCGGACTATTCCCCGGCAGGCAGCAATGATGACGTACTAACAAGAACCTGTGTCTTCGTTCCCACCTACCGGGGTTCCATTCGTGTCCCGGTCGCTGGTCTGCTTCACCGTTGAACCAAACTCAAGCGTCCGCTCGTCTCTTTCGCCGTATCTCGCCTTGGGTCAGCTAACCACCACCTCATTCGTCGGCGATAGGTAATCGGTCCGATTCTGCGTCAAAGTCTTCCCAGTCGGCATCTGAGTCGCCCGGTCCGATTCTTCGCTGTGGTTGCCCCGTTTTCGGGCAACAACGGAGGTTGCGGGGCTTGGCAGCCTTGGGACGGTACTGCCACAAGAGCGGTCAATCGTGGCAGGCTTGGACCTGTACCCTCCAAGTTCCGTAGTCCAGTGGGTCATGGCTGCAGTCTTTGCACTTCTCGTCAATTGCTTTTCTCATTCCCATTTCACTGTTTCCTAATTGGGTTGGTTTTCGTCGTTCCGCATCTGAGGATTCCATTCGTAACCGTCGCTGAACTGCTGCACCGATGAATCGAACTGAAGCGTCACTCGTCTCTTTCGCCGTATCGTGCCTTGGGTCGGTTGAACACCACCTCGCCGTCCGCGGCGCTGATACTCCCAGGATGGTCGAGCCGGCGAACTCAGTTCACCCAGGCGTTGAATGCCGACAGGGGTTTTGTTGTAACCAGTCTTGTTCGTGTTCGACCGGAGTGACCGAGCTGACCGCGACAATGGCATAACCGACGAGCACGAACTTGCAGAATCCATAATCTCGTCTAACTCGAGTCGCTTGTCCGAATGTTCGCCGACCGACTTGATGCGCTGGATGTAGTCAATCACCATCAGGTCGGCACCGAACTCGTCGACGGTCGCGGCGATGTTCTCGAGAGAGAACGGTGGCGGAAGCAAACGCGAGTCGCTTAATGACCGGCGACACCGGTCGAGTGCTTTTCAATTTTGCAGCGATAACCGTTGTCAAACGCTCGACTGTCAATCGTGCTCAATGGCACCTGACTCAGTCGCGCGAGTTGTCGCTCGAGCAAAACCTCCGGACCCATCTCGACATTGGCGACCACAGCTCTGAGGTCCATTCGTTTCGGCGCATCGAAAACAATCTGCATGACGAGCGGCACGCTTGCCGGTACCTGGTGGTCCGCCAATCAACGTGATTTGTTTTGGCCGCATCGCCACCTATCGTCGATAGCAACGACACCAGTGCGATAAACGACCGGGGGTTGCCCGGAGAGCACGTTCTCCCGAAGTGCCGGGAGAACGTCGCTGGCGGGTTGGTAGTTCGGCGGACTCATTGAGCGGACTCCATCTCGCCAGTGAGTCCGATTCGTTGACACCGGGTACTTCAGCGAACTGTGTCACCGTCTTTGCGGTCGGTTTCCGCATGCCGATTGGGATATTCCCGGGAGAGCATCCAATCTCGTTTCTGCCAACCTGGTTTGGTTCCATCCTTTTTCGCGAGGTGTCGACCGGACGTTGTTTGGCAAAACGAGACTGCCAGTTGTCAGATTCCAGGTCGGCGTTGTCGACCGAGTCATCGATACCGACTGAGTCACCGTCGCTGACTGTGTCCGTCTCTGCTCGTTTGCGTGCAGCGGGTGATTTGTAGGACCGGCGCTTACGTGCTCGTTTTGGTTTTTCAGATTCGGCGCGACCGTTAGACTCAACCTCGCGAGTCGTCCGAATGGCGTCTGCGAGTTCGAGAACAATCGCGACCGCTGCCTCGGTCTCTGTCGATTCGTCGCCGTCCGTGGCACGGAAATGCGAACTGGTTTTTTGCGCCGACTCGAGAAACTTCTCGCCGACAGTTTTCTTTGCTCGCTTGTCGCCGCTTTGGTCTTCGGTCGCATCTTTTTTGAGCGACTTCAGCGTCTTGCTGACGAATGCCTGCGTGAACATGGCGTCCGTTTCGGTGACGTACCATCGTTGCTTTTTGTTCGGGAAGTACTCGAGCAGTGTCAGCAGTGCGTTACGCTTGTCGCGATTACTGAACCGAACCGCGTTATGGGTGTTCGCCTTAGCGGCGTACAGGATGGCATCGTCGAGAGTGCCAGGACGAACGTCGCCACGGATGGTCTTTCGACCAATCGACTCGGCGGCAGCGGTTCGGTGAAACCCATCAGCGAGATAGTATTCGTCAGTCTCGGCGTCGCGAACACCACCACCGGCGGCATGTCGTTTTTCGGGTTCGTCATCAATTCCGCGTAGTCGCCGATGGCGTCTCGCGACATCGAAAATCGCAGTTGAGTGTGTTTGCGGTTGAGAGATTCGATTTCAATTAGGACCGTTTCAGTTGTCATGATTCTTGTTCCTATATTTGTTGATTCCGGAGTCGATTTGCCTCACCTCCGACGGTGGCAGTCCGACATCTCGTCCGACGTTAGTGAGTAATGCGTGAGCGAGTTGTCTCGGACATCCGAGCTCGCCAAGATTGGGCAGCCGCTGAAAACAGAACGCGGTGTCGGTCGCCGACTGGTGGCGAGTGGTCACCGCGTATCAGGTCGAGCGTCTGCCGGTTGAGGGTTGCCGAGTCGCTGTTCGCTTCGGTGTTTTGCTTGTCCGCGGTTATCAACTCGCGGTTGATATCGCGTTCGGGTTGTTCGCCCACCCGGCGGTCTGGAATGTCGAACTCGACCGGCGTGCGTGCCAGGTCGCGTATCGCATCGAGACCCAGATGCAGCAGGGCCCGGTAGTCGAGCCACCGCCCCGCCCTTTCCGGGTGTCGGGAGTTCGGTGCGCCCAGCAGTTGCACCTTGGCGTAGACACTCTCATCGATCCCGGATGCAGTGATTGCCGCGAGTTTGGTTGCGAACTGTTTACCGCGCTTGAGTTGCGGCATCGGCATCAACCCCAGTGTACAGTCCGATATGAAAACCCTTTGAGCCGCTGAAGAAAATCAGCAAGTCCGAATCATCGAGTCCGTACTCATCGAGCAACCGTCGTCAGTGCTCGCGCATCGTCGTGAGCGTCGGCGCCGTCCAGGTCGAACCAGACCCAGTCGGCGCAACACTCGCCGTCGAACCCGCGAGTTGTGTCGCGCGACTCCAAATACGATTGAAACTCGTCGCCGAATTGAAATGCAGACAGGTAGCATTCGTGACCGGTGTCGATGTCGAGATTGGCAACGCAATGCGGCAATCCCAAACCCGTCGCCGGTACGTGCCGAACCGCTACTCTGACCATATCGGCAACGAGCAGTTGTGAGCTGCTCGTCCATGATACGGTCCTCAGAACGGCGTGCTTGATTCGGGGGCCGGAGCAAACTCGTCCGGTTGTTCTGGACGAAACTCCACACACCTCAAACTTGCAATCTGGTTCAACTCGGCGCTGCACGTCGCTGGTCCGCAACACGACCTTAACCCGGCAGACGAAAAACTTCGGAATCGGTTTTTCCAGTTGCGACGGGTTGCCGATTTGGAACTTTGCCAAATCCCGTTTGCTCATCGGCAGCGCTTTTTTGGTCAACCAAAAATCCTGGTACAAAATCCGACCAACGTGCTCACCCTGAACGATTTCATGTTGCAGGGTGTACGCGGGCGTTTCGTTGCGACTGGTCCGTAATTCGCTGGCAACCACCTTTGTACGATAAGTGCCTGCTGGCACCGGCGGTCGGTCTTCTGCCGCCTCTGTGCTATCCCATCTTGGTGGAGAGCGACCGTCGCCGTTTTGTCAGTAAGTTTCATTGTCCACCTTCCTTCCGGGCATCGAACCTGTCGGTCGAATGTTCAACCGCCGACAGGTTCATTTTTTGTTGAGATAACCAAAGCCGAGCCTTTGACCAATCCGCAATTCGCCAGACCGTAGTCCGGCGTTGACCTGCGAGACGGTCGGCTCGAGACGGTGAATCCGTCTCGGCAGATAAGACCTTGCTTTGCGAGTTCGCGCGGCACGGAGCCAAGTACGCGACGAGAGACGCCGTCTGGCACGAACACCTGGTCGGCGAAATCATCGAACGTGCAGCGACCGCCACTGCCGACTGCCTCAATGAGTGCCACCTGTCCGGCGAGCACAATTTCAGGATGCCGTTCAACGTGTCCATCGAGTTCGGTGTCCCGCAACTCGTCACCCGCTGGTGCTGGCGACCACGCCGGGTTGAGACGGCGGCATGTCGGAAAGTTGACAACGGTTATCAGCGTTTGCATTCATTGGGTTGCCACCTTCCGCCGGTTCGGGACAACCGGCGGCAATCCAGTCCCTGACAACTTGCGGCGCGACCACCCGAGCCGAACGCCCGAAGCGGACCGGCGGCACGGTAATCGTACCTGAGTCCTTTAAGCGAGAAGCGTGCGCTTTGGATATGTTGAGCACGCTCGCCAACTCGTCGAGATTGAGCATCTCTTTTTGCATCACATCACTCCGTGACTGGAGATAGTTTGAGACTCCCACGTTGGGCGTCTGATACCTCCAGTCATATCCTCGAAACGGAGTGCTGTCGAACGAGTTGTCGCGGTCTTGTCGCAGTGTCGCGATTACTATCGCGGTGTCGCGGTTATTGTCGCGGTTGCAGTCGCGTTCGTGATGTTGCGCGAGACGAGAGTAGCGACGACTCGTCGTAAACGTGGTGACCGTTGGCGAGTTTTTTGTATCGGCGCCCGTCTGTATCTACCCCGGGTTTGGTAGACCGTTTCCGCTGCTTGGCGAGCGCTTGGCACTGACACCTTGTCTCGCTCTCGAACCTTTGCTGGTGCCAACCAAACCGTACCGTCTGGTTCGGCGATATCGTCGTCGGCGACTACTTCGGCTGTTTCGGCAGTAGCGGGTTCGGTCCATGCTTTCGCCTGCTCGCGCATCAGCGCGCCGCATTTCGGCAGACGGTGTTCGGGTTCTTGGCGCGCCGCTCGAGGTCCGACCGTTGCGACATATTGCCAGGGGCAGATACCAGTCGTCGGCGTCCGGCATCGCGACACCTGGCCGACCGACCTGGAGCACGTCGGCGGCAGATTGCAAATCATCGAGCAACCGCTGTTCGTGTTCGACTGCTTCTTGCTCGGTGTCGAACTCGTGTTCGAACGCCTGGTACTTGTTGAGTACCGTGTTGTGAATTTCCCTCAATCCTGCGAGAGCCGTTTCTAGGTCCATCTGAATGTCGCTTACTTGTCGCTTTGTCGCTTACGAGGAAAAAGAAAAAGTACGGACGTGGCCGGTAAGCGACTAGCGGCACTCGGGAGCAACCCCGCGTCCTGCTTGTTCAATTATAACCGTTATTAGTCGGTGTCAAAACGCGACGCCCGACCTACCTTGGCGCGCTCGCTGACGGCCAGCGTTTGCGATTCGAGGACCGTCAACCGATTATCAATCGAAAAACCTGACCAACTCGGCATCTGTACCCGGACCGAGTACGTGTCCCAGTTGAGCGACTGCGTGCTGAACCGCGTCGACGTAACCCCCAAAGTTGTGTGAGACTACTTTTCGTAGTTGGGTGCCTGAAGTCTTGACATCAGACACCGTCCCCGGGTTGGCTCCCTCAGGCGTGAACGCCAGACCAGTCAGTTCGGCATTCCTGGCAACGACAAAACCGCCGGAGAGTTGATGTCCGTTGACCGTTGCCGAGTCGTGGTAGCGTGACTCATCCCGAGAGAACGATACCTCGTCAACCGACATTTCTCGCCGTCTGCATCTTGCATCAAAACAGGGATTGCCGAGTCGCAGTGGTAGACGTGTCCCGATGCCTTTATCTCGCCACCGTCGGCGACGCAAAACGCTTGTCCGATTTTGTCGGCGGTGTAGTCAGATTGACCGGGACGACATCGTCCGGGACCGATCGCGAGCTCAACTCCTCACGACCACCTGGCACGCTCGACGGTTCCCCGTTTACCCCGGGCGAAACGACATGCCGACCACCGTAGGCGACTGCGTTGGGTCGTGTCCGGTCGCGGCATCCATCTTTCGTTTTTACACGACCTGTTTTCGTTCCCGTCCTTCAGGTTGCGGGGTTGTTTTTTTCGGTGCTGGCAATACCAACCACCGGATAAACTCTTTGCCGTTGGGTCCTGTGTCCACCACCGCGTCGAGTTTCCCGTCGGCGATTAGACTGCGCAGTTCGCGTGAGTGCCGCATCGATTCCCCGGCAGCTGGTGGCCGACCGTACAGGTCGATGAACTTCGGTGAGACATGACCGAGTCCCTGCCAATGACCGTGTATCTCCTCGAATGTCCGCTTGCCGTAGGTGTTCCTGATGTCGCCGTAGTTACGCCAACTAGAACGGTCCTCCTGCAGACCAGCGGCGATTTTCTGGACGCGTCGGTGCCTGCTGCGGATTTTGGTGATAATTGTTGTCACACGGAACCTCCTGCAATATTTGTTGATTTTCTGCCGTTTTCGGGATGTCGCCGAGACGCAATCCTGCGAAGTCCATTCTACCAGACTGAGAGTCTGGTCTTGTTATTTGGGATATAAATCACAAAACCGCGTAATTCCGACAGCGGGGAGAATGATGTGGCATCGGAGGGAAGGACCCGTGAGCGCTTGCCGGGTCTGGTGCATCGACTTGTCATGTTGCTACCTCACGCCCTCTCACGTCTCGTCAGTCGCTCTCTGCTTCGCTTTCCGGCGGACCTGTGCCAACCGGCCAGACAATCTCGCAATCGTTCGCTCGGCACGCTCGAGTCGTTTCTCGAGACCACGGAGATAATCCGCCAGCAACGCCGGGTCGGCGACCACTTCGGCTCTTTGCTGTCGGACGATGTCTCGGTGCACCATCCACGGCGGTCTCGGGTCTGGTAGTTGCATTGGTCTGCCTGTCTCCCCCTCCCCGGGTAAAATCTGATAACGGTTATCGCCGCCCGGGTTTTGTTTTTGGATTGCCGGTCTTTTTGGGTTTCGGATTCGTGTCGAGTTCGACACAGTTGGGTTTTGGGTTTTGGGTTTGGCGCGGCATGCATCAACCACAATTCGCCGACACAGCACTCTGCCCCCATACGAGCCGAAGTAGACAGTCGGCACCGACCAGCGAAACCAGGTCGGCAACTACCGATTCGGCATCGGCAATCAGGGTGTCGGTGCATGTATTGGTGCATGTAGTCGCGGACGCTCTATTCTCGCTCGGTTTTTTTCGGGTCGAGTCGAGCGGATTACTCGGACTGTCGATCCGGTGGTTGCGGGTTCGAGTCCCGTCAGCGTCGCTAAGATGGACACGGTTTTTACCGTGTCCTTTTTCATGCGCACCTGGTTTAGCAATTCGCGTTTTCGCGATCGGCACCCAGATCGGCACCCCCAAGAGGATTTTTCGCCGAAATGCTCCCAGAGTAAATCGGCGGTCCGTTCGGCATTCAGGCCGGCATAGTAGCGCATCGTGGTTTCCATCTTGGAATACCATATTCGGTCCTGCAACGGTTTCGGTTGAACGCGATACGCCCAGCGTTCACCAAACGAACGCCGGAGATCGTGAGCCGATGCGAATTTGTATTTGGTCGCCGGCTTACCGTCCGCATCGGTGATCGGCAGCGTTCGAACGATCACGTCGGCCGATTCGCCGATGCGGAAAATCAGTTTGCCCACGGCAGCGGTTTTCATCCGCCCAAGTTTGCAGCTCTCATCGGCAGAATGAACGGCCAGCAAGGGTAGGGGATCGAATACAAACCCTCGCAGGTTAGAGCAAACTCGGCAAACGATGAGGTGCCCCCTAAAACGGCACAACCTCTTGCTCGTGAAAATTGGGGCTGTAAGCGCACATCTGTGACGTAGGGGCCCATCGAAAGCATTGCGATCGTGTTTGTGCCAGCAGTGCTTTTGGATTGAGTTGCAAACTGGTTTGGCGAAATCATGACGTCGATCCAGTATCAGATTTGTTTCAGATTTTAGTCGCGAGCATTGCGGCAAATAGCAATTTTTGACGGCGGTTCAGAAGCCGCCTCCGCCGAGTGCTTGGTAGGCGTTGATCACGGCTGCGAGTTGCTCTTGCTTAATTTCGATTAGAAGCATTTTGGCTTCCATCATTTCGCGCTGAGCCAGCAGCACTTCGACGTATTCGGCCAGGCGTTCGGAAACAACTTTGTGGCGGTCTCAACGGAAGCCTGCAACGACGCCAACTGTTGCTTCTTGACCTCGATGCTAATTCGGTAATTTTCCACCTTGGTGATCTGGTTGACCACTTCGATATGGGCTTCCAAGACAGTTTGTTGGTAGTCGTAGATCGTTTGCAACTGGACCGCGTTTGCGCTTCGATAATCAGCCTCGATGGCTCGTTTGTTGATCAATGGTCCGACCAGTTCACCGGCCAAGCCGTAAATCAAAGACTCCGGAGTGCGGGACAGGTAGCCGGTGCTGAGTGCGTTCCAACCGACGCTATTATCATCGTAGTCTGGCTCCTGTTGTCATGATTGAACCAACCGCCTCGTAGGATTAAACTCGCGATCTCTCCAGCGACTCCCACATTCCTTGCTCGGAAAATCGATACATTGTTTCGTTTTCGATCGCTATCAAGTGCAGCCAGCCACCGGTTAGCAGGTTCGCCACCAATTCGTGCTTGTCGACGACTCGATCGATCATCGTGCGGGGTGCCGCAATCACGACCTGCAATCGCATCGGCAGGTGTTGATATTGGTCACCCGTATGCAGCGATTGCCATGGCAATCCCGTCATCAAATCTCCGCCGTTGCCAGATAGAATTCCAAATTTTCCGACCACGTTGTGAACCGTTTTGTCACCGCTGCCGAAGTGCCGGTTATCGACCGTCGAGGCATAGTATTGCATGTTGATCCAGTGCGCAACGACCATCGGCGCTGTCATAATGGTTTCCAGTACGTTGCCTTCGGCGTCCCGCGTGTAGTCATAGCTGTGCAAGAACGCATGAGCGTCCAGATTTGCGCCTTTCGTTACCGATCGCGGTGCGGCGATGAAGGCCGCGTTGCCCGCCAATCCCCATTCGGGTCGCACTTCTGACCAGTCACGTGCCCGTTTGAGCAAGTTGCTCGCCGAGTTACTGCCTAACACGGGCAACCGTTCGGCCCGAGTCTGCTCGCTGGCGGCCGCGCAGCTAACGATCAGTTCTTCCAGGGACGCTCGTAGGTCGGTGGGAATGTTGGCCAGATCGAAGAATTCAATCTCATCAGTGGTCGTGTTGTGAAGAGCGCCCAGAAAATGAGTTTGAGAAGGAATCTCGATTCCTCGCTGCGCCAGTGACTCGCGGATGGAAGGCTGATTTAACAGCAGCGCCGCGAATCGTGCGTTTGGTTCACCCGAGTGACCGCCGCACGCACCGCAGTCCAAACCCGCGGCCAACGGATTGTTTTCGGTTTGAGAGGAATGGCCACAAAAGACAACCAGTTTTGCAAAATCCTTGGTGAGACCGAGATTTCGCAGCATTGCTTCTGCCATGTCCGCCTGTTGGGACGCGTCAATGCCTTCGTCGTTCAGACCGCGAAGTGTCGGGCCCAGCTTCGAGCGATCTTGTCCGCGGAATCCATCGAATCGGGGACTTGTGGATTGAACGCCGTAGCCGAATGATTGCCCAAGCAGCTTCCAAACATATAACAATCCGGTCGTTTCCACGAACGAAAAACAACCGACCGCAGAGCTTTTAAAGCTTGCCCACAGTTTTCGCCAGGTACGAGTTTGCTGACGCGATTTGATTGCCTCCGTTTCGTGGCCTGTGACAGCTTCATCAAGACCCTCGCGCAATCTGAATTGCGGCTTTAACAAAACCGGTAGATGCGAGGTCCCAGACTGTTCGCCAGCGGCCAAATATTCAAATGCCATCGCAAAGAAACCGGCGAAACCAAACGTCTCGATGTTACGAGATTGGGATTCCAACTGACGACGAACTCGTTCTGAGCGTACGTCGATACAGAACACCATTTGTGCAAGTTTCTGTGCGTCGGCGCTGTCGTTGGTGGGTGCAGATTCTCGTGAAATCAACAGCGAATCCAGCAGTTGCTGGCCGTAGCCGATCTCGCTGGCTCGCAACAGCACGTAACGCAAGATCGAATCATCGCCCGGCATTGTCCAGGGCGACTCGAAAGAAACCGACTCACTTTCGGTTACCTGAGGCCAGCTCAACCGGATTGCTTTGGCCTTGGCGAGGGCTGCGTCATACGCCAGTCGAATCGCCAGCAAACCGGTCAACGCATCTTTCTGCGCTTCGGCACCGTCGTTCCAAGCAGCCTGGTATTTCGCCCATGCACTCCATCCGGGAACGGAGAATGCCTGGCACAGCAAAAACGTTGACCAGAGTGGGCGAGGAACCTCCAATTGCTGGAGGCACTGGGTGATCGCGGCGGCGGGTGTGTCGGGCAACTGGGCAACGTAATTCCGAAATCCGGTCAAGCCAAGAATTTCGATATTGCGGTCGTGTTCGGCAACGGTTCGCCAAGCTTCGTACAGCGACGATTTTTGATGCGGACTGGACCAGATCGCCTGGCCTTGGTCGTAGTGATTGGAACAATGCTTCGATATCTCTTCCACGATGGCTTCGGACCAGTCCCAGCCCAACTGGTTGGTGGCGGATTCGGCAACGGTGCGAATCGGTCGTTCGGAGTTGCGAATAACTTCGCAGGCCACCGGATCAGCACAATCTACACGGATCGCCAATAGCTGCTCGGCAATCTCGGGGGCGGAAAGACTGGGACGCAGTCCGCTGGCACTGATTTGCGAAATCGCGGACTCGATGTCGGCAACCGTGAAACGGAGCTGCTGAAACTGGGCGGCATAATATTCCACCGGCATCAGGGTTTCGCAATCAGAAAACACCTGTAGAAACGCGCGGGCGTCCATGAAATCGCGTTGCGAGATTCCTGCGTAAGGATTGACCGCGACGTAGTCTTTCAAGGGCCAAACCGGTGCAACGGCTGCGGCGACTTCCGCGATGATTTCGTCGAACGGAGGCGTGGTTTGAGGTCGTGAGAGAAGTTTACCTTCGGCAGCGGATACGATTGACATTGAATATTTTCCTATTAGCTCGTTGTTCCCGTTAACTATCCCGAAAATCGACTCGATCGCATCTCGGCTCACGCTGTGCGAACTGCTTTGGGCGCGGCTTCGCGACTATTCCTTTTGACCACCGAACCGAACACACGGCGCAGTGTACTCTCCAGATAAAATCCGTTGCTCGCGTGAATGTGCCACTGTTTGAACCGGGCGTTCCCACGCCCACTGGATAATGCCGCCTGCAGATAGAACATCCCACCAAAACCAGCTAACACGAGCATCGCGATCAACCAGATGGTGGCCGGTGCAGTGTTGCTGGGAAGATTCGCCGCGACCATTTTGTCAACCGCAACAAAGCTCGCCGAGTACATCAGGCACAGCCCCCCCGCAACCGTCATTGCCCGCCCCAAAAGCTTGCTGCTGCCGCTACGCATGACTTGTCCAATCCAAAAAGTCAGCGCTAAACACAGCACTCCACCAAGCAACCATCCACCTGGCTTGGTTAGCGGGTTGATGGCAAAAGTCATGAAGGAAATGCCCAAGAAGGCTGCCATTACCGCGGCGGTCGCGGCGAGTTTGCTCCAGGCGACTGGAGGCCCCGCCGGCAGCCCACCCATGGTCGACGCACGCTCGGCAATGACGTTACCGCTGCTCAAGAACGCATAGGCTTTGTAAAGCGAATGGGCGAGAATGTGAAGCATCGCCGCGGAAAATGCCCCCAATCCGCATTGCAACATCATGAAACCCATTTGGGCGATCGTGGAATAAGCCAACGACTTCTTCACACTGGTTTGCGTCAGCATCACCACGGCCGCGTAACATGCCGTTACGCCACCAAAAATCGCCAGCGTTGTCAAAGCCCAGGGTGTCAGCGAGACCAGCGGGCTGGTTCTGATAATCAAGTATCCACCTGCGTTAACAATCCCTGCGTGCATCAGCGCTGAAACCGGAGTCGGGGTTTCCATGGTTTGAGGTAACCATGTATGAAACGGGAATTGAGCCGATTTGGTAACCGCACCGGCAACCAATAGAAAGCCCGCGAATTGCAGCGGAAACGTCACGTTGGTGACCGATCCGGCGGCAGAAAACAATTCGCCAAAGTCAAGTGTCTTGAATTCTGAATAGAGTACCGCCATCGCGGAGAGCAACGCCACGTCGCCAACTCGGCTGATGGTGAATTTCGTCCAAGCCGCGCGTCGGGCGGCGGGTCGCTCGTTGAAGTGCAACAGCAAATGATGCAGTCCAAGGCTGGTCATGACCCAGGTGGCAACGAACATCAGCAGGTTGCCGGAGATTACCATCAGGGACACCGCACCGATCGTAAAAGCGGTCCAGCGAAAGTAACGGCCTTGTGCTACGTCACCATCGAGGTAACGAATCGAGTAACGACAAATCACCCAACCCACAAAGCTGACCAACACCAACATCAGACTCGCGACGCCATCGTAGTAGACTGTCACGGCAATTGGGAACTCTGCCGATACGCTTGCCAAGAGGCTGTGAATAATCGGAACCCAACCGGTCGCGTAGGCGACCGCCATCGTGCCTGCCGCCGCGAACTGCAAACCGACAAGGGCCGTTACCGCCCGTCGGAAGCCACGTGCATGTCGATTTACCCAGCCACTGGGCAGCCAAACCAGTGCGAGCAGCAGGGCGGGTGGCAAGATCAACAGGTATGGAAATACATCAGTCATAAGGCAAACTCCAATTCACGTATTCGATTTCGCAAATAATAATACACGACAGTAGTTTCGTAAATAGGATTTCGTAAGTTGGCGAGAAAATCTTGAGTGAAACGCATTTGAAACCGACATTTGCTCAAAAACCCCGATTTTTTTGGCGAAAAATAATTCGCGAATTTACTTTCACGAATCGTGATCTATACTCTGGTTGCGACAATTTTGTCATCCAGCCCATCGGGGCAGCCCACTGGAGGGACTTTCACTTATGTCCAAGACGCCGGCTCACGAGGCCTCGACGACCGATGAAGCGGCGATCAATCGCTGGACATTTCTGACCAACCACGCCCATGTGTTGATCGCTCTGTACGCGAACCCGGATTTGGTGCTTCGCGAGGTGGCAAGGCAAGTCGGCATTACCGAGCGGGGGGTTCAGCGGATCGTTCAGGAGCTGGAAGTCGAGGGTTTCATCCGGCGCGAGAAGGTTGGCCGCAAAAATCGTTACCAAGTACTCGTTAAAAAGCCGCTCCGCCATCCGCTGGAGGCTCATCGCAAAATCGGAGATCTGCTGCAGCTGATCATCGGTTAGCAGAGATTCAGCCAAACCGTGGGAAGAGCCTGTAGCTCAGTGCAGGCTATCGGACCGTGTTTCCAGTGTCCAAAAAAAACACGAGCTCTTGTGTTGCTTTTTTCAACTGGATTGTTGGCATTGAGTTCTGCGGAACCGCATCAAAAGTCGTCTTTCCATCTGCTGGCAGAACCGAGCTTTTTTCAAAGCAGACTTTCTTGTTCGGATCGCGACGCAAAGCGTTGATACCCAAAGAGCCATCTTTGGCAAATCGCCGATTGCGGGACAGAATAGCGTCAATCGCGCCGGTACTTTGCCGTGTGCCGACCAAATTCCGCGTTGCAAATCTAGTTCGGCGCGGGGAGTGTCGCGTTGGGCAGGTCACCGGTTGGGGAGGTATGTCCAATTCTCATCGACTCGACACCGAGCAGAATTTTCCAGAGTTTGACGAAACGCGTGAACAGGCCTTCCTGGACGTAGGGTATGCCATATTTTTCGCAAACTGCTTCAACACGAGGTTGCACCTGCTGATATTGCCGCATCGACAAATCGGGCCAAAGGTGGTGTTCAATTTGATAGTTCAGCCAGCCGTGCATGAAATCGTTAAGATCTCCCCCGCAACGGTAATTCGAAGTACCGATTATTTGGCGAACGTAAAACTCATCCCGATTCGAAACGGGGGTCGTGAAGCGGTACAAGTCGCTGGCGGCGTGGCTGGGAACGATCGTTAGGAACGTGTGAATGTTGGTGAAGACTTCGGCCATCAGCACATTGATCAAAACGCAAATCGCTGCCCATTGACCAAGCGGCAGAAACAGCAATGGCGTCACGACGAAACGGACAATTCCATAAGGCAGTACAGCCCGCCGCCAGAATTCCGTACCCTCCGGCGAAACTGGCAGTAGTAGCCGAAGCGTTTCGACCGGATGATGATCGTCTGACATTACCTCTCGCAACTTGCCTTGCTCGGATGGTTCTCTCTGTTTTCGAGCACGAACTTGTTGCAGAATCCAGATCGTATTCGGCGCGTAGTAGATCAACTTCCAGGTACACATGAAAAAGATAATCGCGAAGGCCTTGATCGGTCGAGGCAGACGCCATTGGCGAAAAAAATCGACGTTTCGTTCGACGAGGTCGGGGTCGGTAAGTTCGCCCGTGTAGTAATGGTGAAAGATGTTATGTTCCTGGTCCCAGGCTTCGGGAACGATCCAGTCCAGCCAGTCAACCAAACGACGCCAGCGACGGGCAAAAACCTTGCTGGTGTATCGTGGCGGAATGCCAGGCGTTTTGTCGTAGCCGCGATGAGTCACATGATGCGTGATCATCGTCCAACGCGTGAAGTTCCCCTGGCTGATCAGGAATGCCGAAACGGGATTGGGCACGATCCACGCCGTCGCGAAACCCACGGCACTGCACAACCGGCCCCAGAGTTCGATCTTGCGCAAATGCCGGTAGTCGTCTTCGCTCCGAGTGGCGTCGAGTTCTGTGCGGATTTGCTTCAGTTCATTTCCGATCGCCCGGTAGTCAAGATAATTGAAATTTTGAGAAACCGTCCGTGTGTTATTTGTCATCGCGTTTGAATATTGTCTGATGGAAAGCGGTCGTTGAATCAATTGATGTTTGCCCCAGTCGTGTTCAGAGCACGTGCAAAAATCTATTGGTGACGTCCTCGAATCGTTCGCCAACAGCCTTCGTTTGTCAACGCGAGCTGCAAAAAAGTGCTGAACTTCCTCGCCGGTCGGGCAGTCGGATTCGGGGCGAGCGAAAACGCCCAACCGTCGGATTGCGGAATGGTCGGGTCAAGCCGCCGTTTGCGCGTCGAAATTGTGTTCCACGGCACACGTGACCGCCTGCGAGCACGGCATGATAATTGCAAAGTTCAAAGATATTCTTTTTCCAGGGTGAGACAGGTGGAGCCTGCATGTCAAAGACGTCGACGAACGAACACTACGATTATGCAATCATAGGCATGGGAGTCGGGGGACTGACGTTAGGGGCGTTATTGGCCCATGCCGGAAAAAAAGTTGTCATTTTTGAACGGCACGAAGTACCTGGTGGTTATGGTCATACCTTTCGGGAGGGCCGGTTTTCCTTTTGCGCCGAGCTGCATTACGTTTGGGACTGCGGTCCGGGCGAGCGCGTCCACCAAATGCTGAAAAAACTGGGCCTTGAGGAAACAGTGACTTTTCATCGCCTTGATCCAAAAGGTTTCGATCGCATTGTCGCGCCCGGAATCGACTACACCATTGGCAGTGGATTTGAGCGGGAGTGTCAGCGGCTCTCAGAAAAGTTCCCCGCGCATGCCCACGAACTGAAGCAGTACTTTCGGATCATCGCAAAGATCCACAAACAGTTGTACCAATTGCCGATTGGATTCACGTGGCGTACCGTACTGGCGCATCCGGGGCGTTATTCGCACATTATACGCTACCTGAAATGGACACTGGAGGATTTGTTTGACAAGCTCGAATTTCCCGTTGAGTTGCGGCTGATTCTGGCAGGACAAAGCGCCATATTCTGGGCGCCCCCTCGAGACCTGTCGCTGGTTGTGCAGGCTGGTGGCGTGGGAAGTTATGACCAGGGTGCCTACTATCCCGCCCAAAGCTTCATGCACGTGATGAAGTCTTTGCGGCGAAAAGTCAAACAACAACCCGGTTGTCGGTCGCTGCTTTCGACAGAGATCACCCGGATCGAAGTCGCCAACGGCAAAGCCCGTTCGGTAACGACCGCGAAGGGAGAACAGTTCACCGCAGACCAGTTTCTGTTTGACGGCGATGCCAAGTTAAGCCTGGATTTGATTGGAGCGGAACATTTTCCGGCCGCTTTCCGGAAGAAACTTGACTACGAGTATGGTACGAGCGTGCTGAGCGTTTACCTCGGACTCGAAAACATCGATCTGCGACAATATGGTTTTGGTGAAGCGAATCTATTCTGGCATCCGAAAGTCGACTTGAACGAAGTCTACGATGATCAGCTGGGCGACCACATTCCCGATCGGCCCTACTTCTTTTGCAATGCCCCGACTTTGCGGTCGCACGATGCCGTGCTCGCCCCGCCCGGATGTGACCAGTTAGTGATGGTCGCTCCCTGTAGCTACGATTACTTTCGGATGCTTCGTGATCACGACGAAGACGATTATCAGGCTGCCAAAACGCGGTACGCCAAAAATTTGATTCGCGTCTTGGAAGACGAGTATATTCCCGGACTATCGGATCACATCGTCGAAAAGGTGATCGGCAGTCCGCTGACGAACGAGTTCTACGTGCGAGCACCGAAAGGCAACTGTTACAGCACGCCGCTGGATCCCAAACACGTCAACCTGCGGCGTTTGAATTACCGGAGTCCGTTTCCCAACTTCTACTATGTTGGCGCCAGCAGTTGTTTGCCTGGGTTCGCCACCATCATCCATTTTTCCTGTATGTTGTACGAACAACTAACCGGTGATCGTGTTTCCACGGGTTTGTAGATTTCGACGACGATGGAGCCACGGAAATGGAATTCGACCAACAGAATGGAGGACGACCACCTCCGAATCAATCGAACTCCTCTGAGGACGGCTTGTGCATACTAAATGCAAATACGGGGAGAATGACCATTTTCCAGCCGCGGGCGGTATCGGAATTGCATGTTGAGTGAGCCGTGGCAGCGGTAAGACCTTAACAACGAGTGATTGTTGAGCGGAGAACAGCGCCAACTTGTCGTCCTGCGCGCTTGTCGTGCTGATTCGCACATGCTTGTCGTACTGTGTCCGTTGGGTCACTCTGCTTGGTTTGCCAACCGAATTCAACCAGATCACTGTCATATTTATTTCCGACCAGACTGAGGACGGTGAGGTATGAGTGCGAAGCTTCAGATCACGCATCGAACAGGCATCGACCAGTTGGTCGAGATTGTCAACCACGCTAACAGTTCAGCTTGCCCACGACGGATGCTGGAACTTAACCCCGCGTTTGGCTGTGAGTTCCAATGCGCCTATTGCGGCATCTATGCGCTCGAGAAAGACTTCTTCGGTGAAGTGATCGTGTACGACGACTACCCGGAGTACCTCGAAAACTGGCTGACCGAGCACCCGGAAGCGGCCCGGGACCATTATTTCTACTTTTCGGCCAAGACGGATTGCTTCCAGCCAACGCTTGTGGAAAGCGGGATTACCCTGGCGTGTCTTGAGATCTTGAGGAAGCACCAGGCTCAGTACTTCCTGGTCACCAAAGGCGGGGTGCCTCCCCGCGAGATCTGTGAATCGCTGGTGGCCGCGAAGGACATCAACCAGGTCATTTGTAGCGTCACCATGCCCACCGAGGAATTGAGAGCGGCGATCGAACCCGGCGCCGCTCCAAACAGCGAAAGGCTTGCGCTCGCGAGGTTCTGTGTCGAGAACGGCATCTTTGTGACGGCAAGCTGTTGTCCCGTGATGCCGATTGGCGATCGCTCTTATCTGAACGGCATCTTTGAACAGCTCGCTGCGGCGGGCGTCAAACATTTCTTCTTCGACTTCGCCCGACTATCGCGGGAGGCCGTGAACAATTTAATCGAGCTTTTACCCGAGCACCGGGAGAGCTTTGAGCAACACTACTTCACTCCCGAAGCTCGACCGTCTCGCTGGCACATGCCGCACCGGAACGTGACGATCGACAAGTTCCAGCCCCCTGAACGATACATGCTGGATGCTTTCGAGGCACTCGCGAAGTGCGTGGACGAGGTGGTTCCGGGGGCGACGGTGAGCGTGTGCAATCACTTCAGTACGCCCAAGACGTTGCCTCGATTCAACAGTCGGGCGCGAGCCGAATGCATCTCGTGCATGGGGCAGCGTTTCGACAGGCCCCGACCACCGATCTCGATCAATAGTGATTCAGATTAAGCGTCGCTGGTAGGGTCGTCATTCCGGATGCATGTGGTGGGCAAGATTGAACAGGGACAATCCGTTAGATGCGGCGATCGTGGCCGCGCCAGTAGGGTTCGCGCAGTTCCCACTTCAACACTTTTCCGGACGAGTTACGCGGTAAGCTGCGAACGAAGTCGACCGAATCCGGCACCTTGAATCCGGCTAGTTGGCCTCGGCAGTACTCAATCAGTTGCCCAGCGGAACAGTTCGCCCCATCACGAAGTGCGATGATCGCCTTGACGCTCTCACCCCATTTCAGATCAGGAACGCCGATTACGGCGGCATCAGCAACGCTCGGATGCCCTAACAGCAAGGTTTCGATCTCGCGTGGATAAATGTTTTCTCCACCAGAAATGATGACATCCTTCATACGGTCGCAAATGTAGATGTAACCATCGGCGTCAATGAAACCAACATCGCCCGTGTGCATCCAATCCTCAGGTCGGTAGTCATCCATCACTTCAGCAGAATTCCAGTAGCCTCGCATGAGTTGCGGGCCACGAACGACAATTTCGCCAGTTTGACCGTACGGAAGGGCATTGCCGTTCTTATCAAAGATGCGGATATGAGTGTCAGGTAAGGCTTGCCCAGCCGAGTGTAACATTTCCGGTTTGCTGCGCAGGAACAAGCGATGATCCGCTGGACCG
This sequence comes from Pirellulaceae bacterium, assembly GCA_942492215.1. Classification (GTDB taxonomy): domain Bacteria; phylum Planctomycetota; class Planctomycetia; order Pirellulales; family Pirellulaceae; genus Mariniblastus. The sequence continues at coordinate 218,669 of CALODY010000024.1, read as the reverse complement.
AGCCATGTCAAAGAGAGCGTTTCAGTCGTTCCGTAGCGCTGTGCCAAATCGCATCCGAAAACGTCCAGCATCTGCCGCACGGTTTCGCCGCGCATCGGGGAAGCTCCGTAGATGAACAGGCGCAGTTTCGCAAAACTGCGATCGGCGACGTTGGCGACTTCATCAAGGCACTTGCGGATCATCGTTGGTACCATCATCGCCACGGTCACATCCCTTTCATCGAGTGTTCGAATGACCGCTTCCGAATCGAACTTGCGCTCGATGACGAGGCAAGCTCCGAATGAAATCGTGTGTAGCATCGCGATGATTCCCGCGGCGTGACAAAGCGGCAGGACCAGCAGGAAGCGATCTGCGATCTGAAACGGAGCTACTTCCCCCAGCTGTGCGATGTTTGCCGTCACGGCGCGGTGCGTCAGCACGGCGGCCTTGGGCGGCCCCGTAGTACCGCTGGTGTATAATTGGAGGGCATCGTTTTGTTCCTCCACTCGGACGTTCGGCGGCTGACGATCGTGGGCATCTGCCCAGTCCTCAAAGTTAGCCCATCCGGCCAGAGGATTGCCCGATGTCATGATAAAAGAATGGATGCCTTTTAATTGACTTCGAATCTTGTCGACTTCCGGAACAAATTCTGCGTCGCAAACGAATATTTTCGCTTCCGCGTTTTGGCAGATCCTCAGCCAGTCACACGGCAAGAGGCGATAATTGATGGGCGTCGGGACCATTCCCGCCCCAAAGGCGCCGTGGCAAAGCAAGATTGTTTCGATACTGTTCATTTGGAGCGTGGCGACGCGATCGCCTGGCTTTGCACCGCTGCCGATAAGTGCGCGGGAGATTTTGTTGGCCTGCTCTCGAGCTTCTCCGTAAGTGAGTCGCTTACCTGAGCAGATGGCAAACTCCGCGTTGGGACTTCGCGCCGCATGGAAGTCCAAGTAATCATGCACTCTCACAAATTTCCCCTGAATGTGAGCCAATAAAAAGAAGCGTATGGTTCAATTTCACCCTTGACGGGTCTGGATACCGAAAAATCAAGTCGAACGATCATGAAACCGTCCTTCAACGCCAGCTAGTCAAATTGGCGAATGGCATGTTCTTCTCGTGTTTGGTGACGCGGGATATCAATTTGTTAATCTTAACTATCCTTCGTCGGATTTTTGCACTTTTGTAGGACTTCGAAGATGTTCCGTCCCACTTCGGGACTTGGTTTTTCTGAGAAGTCTAATTGATGGCGATATCAAACGCACAACGGCAACTTGCAGCCGGGGATCGGCTCTTTTTCGGCAGAGTCTGCGAGTGCGGGCTTTCTGTTCGGAAATATTGGAGTCAATCGTGAAGCGGAGCGACAGAAACGCCGCAGCTATGTTCACGACCGACTTAGTTTCGGCGGGAAGAGCAATGCTGGCCAAAAACAAAAAAGGCCAGCTGTGCGGCCAACCTTGACGACTACCAAGCGTTTCGTAACTCGCGAAGTTTCAAGAATACTTCTTTGGGACTGGGGGAGGCCGGAAGATGCGGGGATATTTGTCGTAAACCGTCGATTACCGATTCGCTGGAAAGTCGCAGGAAAACGTTGATTTGATGTTCGAGTCCGATCGTCGTAACCAATGGCTGACTCGGGTCGTACGAATCGGTCAATTTCCCCAACAATTCAATGGCATGAGTATTCTCAGGTTCTTGACTAAGTGTGAATGACAAATTGTTGATCAGGTAATCGTGACCGGGGTAAAGTCGAGTCGTTTCCGGCAATTCTGACAATCGCATGACGGTATGGTAAAGCGTTTCCGGGTCACCTCCGTTTCGGCAGTTTCCAACTCCGGCGTTGAAAACTGCATCGCCGCTGAATAGTGCTGGTGACTCCGCTTCCAACAATAAACAAATGTGACTCATCGTATGGCCGGGCGTGTTTAAGACTCGCGCTTCGACACTGCTGCCGACGGTGACCACATCGTCGTCCGTCAAACCAACGTCGATGCCATTGATTCGTGACGACGCGTTTCCCGGCGCGAGCAGTTTTGCACCGGTGTTCTGGATCATTGCCGCGTTGCCCGAGATGTGATCCCGGTGCTCATGGGTGTTGAGGATTTGAGTGATCTCCCAGTTCAGATCCCTCGCCCGGGCCAGGCATTTTTCGGGGTCGCATGGATCGATCGCCAGGGCCTCGCCCGTTTCACCGCAGGCGACCAGGTAATTGAAATTTCGATGGTCGTTTCCGGTCCAGATCTGTTCGATAATCATGAGTCAGGTCCGATGGAATTTCGAAGAATACGGCTTGATTGCAAGCCGAATGCAGATCAGCGCTTGGCCTCGATCGCATCAAACAACTGGACGGTGATCTTGTTATCGGTTTCTCGTTCCAACTCGCGGATGCCCGTCGGGCTGGTGACGTTGAGTTCGGTCATGAACTCACCAATCACGTCGATGCCGGCAAATAACAAGCCTTTGTCGCGAAGCGTCAGACCCACTTTTTCACAGATCCACCGTTCCCGCTCCGAGAGTGGCTGGACCTGTGTCCGAGCGCCCGCGTCCATATTGCCACGGTGGTCACCGGGAGAGGGGATCCGAGCCAAGGCATGGGGAATTGGATGACCATCAATCAGAATGATACGTTTGTCGCCTCCTTCGACGATCTCGGGCAAGTACTTTTGCAACATGATGTACTTAACGCCATAGTCCGAGACCGTTTCGAGGATCACGTTGCGGTTGCCATCCTCCGCGTCGGTGACGAACACCGATCGACCGCCCATCAGGTCCAGCGGTTTTACGACCACCCGTCGGTGCATCTCGATAAACGAACGCATCTCATTTGGGGATCGACTGATGAGGGCAGGGGGGACACAGTCAGGAAACCACGCCATGAAGGCCTTTTCATTGGCATCTCGCAATCCTTGTGGGCGATTAACCACCAACGCTCCCTGAATTTCAGCGCGTTCAAGAATATAGGTTGCCGCAATGTAGCTCATGTCGAATGGCGGATCTTTTCGCATGAGGATGACATCCATATCGCCTAACGAAACGCTGGAGACTTCTCCCTTCTCGAACCAATGAGTCGGACTATCGGTGACCTGCAGTTGCGTCAGCCGGCCCGCTGCCTCGCCATTGGTTAGCCAAATGTCGGTCAATCCTCCACCGAGGATTTCCCATCCGCGCGCCTGAGCCTCCAGCAGCATCGCCAGCGTGCTGTCCTTGTGTGGCTTGATGGACTCGATTGGGTCCATAATCACGGCCAGTTTTCGACGGCTCAAGAAATTGTCTCCGCGCACAAAATCGGCAAAGCAACATTCATGTCCGCTTGCCACTGTTTCTCAAATCGTCCGAGCAACTCATCAGCGGATGTGATTCCTGACTCAGCGGCCAAACGCAAGGGACCGAGATACCGACTCTCATCCAATCCCTGCGAATCCCGTTTGTTCCGCCGCTGTAGTCCGTTGGTGGCTAGATCCAGTGCCCACAAACCTAGCTCTCGCACCGTTTGCTCGCGAAAAGGTGTCTGGAATCCGTGTTTGGCGACACCGTTTTCCAGCTGCAGATGATCGGCTGGGGTCCAATCGCTGATAAATTCCCAGGCTGCGTCCAAAGATTCCAAATCGTATAGCAACCCGGCCCACAATGCCGTGAGTGCCGGAACTCGCGACAGTGCATTACCGGCATCCGCCCCACGCATTTCCAGGTACTTTTTCATACGCACCTGAGGAAAGATTGTCGAAAGGTGATTGGCCCAATCGACGAGGAGCGGTTTCTGGCCGGGCAACGCCGCCAATCGTCCATCGAGAAAATCACGAAATGACAATCCGCTGGCGTCGATGTAACTTCCGTCGCGGACCACAAAATACATCGGGACATCCAAGGCATAGTCAGCGTATCGCTCAAAGCCCATGCCAGCTTCAAAAACAAAAGGTAGCGCACTACAGCGATCCGGGTCGGTGTGGCTCCAAACATGGCTGCGATAGCTACGGTAACCGCTGAAGCTCCCCAACTTGAATGGAGAATTGGCAAACAACGCGGTCGCCACCGGTTGCAGCGCCAGAGCGACGCGGAATTTTTTTACCATGTCAGCTTCACTGCTGAAATCAAGATTAACTTGCATGCCACAGGTGCACTGCATCATATCCAGGCCCAACGGTCCCCGCTTGGGCATCCACTCCCGCATGATCTTGTAACGCTGTTTAGGCATCCAGGGAATCTGTTCCCTGGAGTATTTCGGCTGGTGGCCAATGGAAAGAAAGGTCAGCCGCAGCTCTTTCTTCAGCGAGGCAAGTTCTCCAAGATAGGAGCGAGTTTCTTCGAAAATCTGATGAGTATCATTCAAGGGAGCGCCGGAAAGCTCGAGTTGACCACCAGGTTCCAACGTAATCGAGCAGCCATCTCGAACCAGCGCGATGGGCTGTTCGTTTTCATAAACCGGCTCCCAACCAAATTGCGTCAAGCCCTCAAGCAGAGCCTTGATCCCAATTTCGGAACCGTCGTATTCTGCCGGTCGGTAGTTCCCACTTTGGTAAACAAACTGTTCCTGTTCGGCGCCCAGCCGAAAAAGTTCCAGCGGTTTGCAACCGGATTCCAGATACTCAACCAGTTGGCTTTTGGTTTCGACGATCGTGTCGTCGGACGTGCCAAATGAACCGGAAAGATGAGAGTCGCTATCCACGATGTGAGGTTTTGTTGATTCGATTTTGTCCATGAAGAACCTTACGGCCATCTCCTGATTTTGGAGAACGAGCCTTTTCGGCTCCGAGACCTGTGGATCCGAGATAACCAAGTTTTGTAATGTCCGAGTTAATTCGAACAAATAATCCGGGTTTGTGCCACGGGAGGGTGTTTCGATTTGGCGTTCGCGAATTTTCGTCGATCAGACACGCATTTCGGTAATTCGAATGTCCAAGCTGAAGTGCAGCATTTTCTCAGCCAGGCTTAGCAATTACTCAATGGAATTTGAGGTTCTTGTTGCTGTGGAGGATCGTCAGCAGACTTGCGAAAAGCATTTCATTTGTGAGTCCACCCTTTAGACCAGGATCAAAACCGGCTCGAATGGTAGGACCAATGGCCCTTCCATTTTCGACGTGTTGGCAAGCCATCTCCCTTGAGAATCTATACTGGCTTTGGCTGGCTAAAAAAGCCGGCCTTGGGGTCTGCAACGAACGCGGTGCTGTCCAACTAGCGGTCAGATTTCTTCATTTCGGCATTCAGCTCGGCATTGAGTTGATTCTGGGGCTCGGCACGAGTGTCGGGGTCGTTGCCTTCCTTGGTAACGGATGTAGCGGATTTCGTCGCAGGATAATAGCCCGAACCTGCTTGAGGGTTGGCGTAAGCCGGACCGTACCCCGGTCCGTAGTTGTACCCCGGTCCGTAATTGAAGCCCGGTCCGTAATTGAAGCCCGGTCCGTAGTTGTAAGCGTTGAAGGCACCGCCATAGGCGGCCCCAATCGCGGCAGCTCGTGAAACGGGATGATAATAGCCAACCGCCGGATGATAGAGAGGATAGCCACCCATTCGAACCCCACCCAAACCATAGCCGCCGACATGGGCACCTCCAACATTCACGCCACCGAAGTGGACTCCGCCATAGCGGGCACCGCCCACGTGGACTCCACCAAGCCCGCCGTGCGCATCAGCGGTCGAAACTGTCATCGAACACAGAGCGAGCGAGCAAAGTGCCGTCGTCAAATTTTTCAAGAAGTTGTTGTTCATAAGGGTTCCCGATTTAGTGATTCAAAATTCAAAATGACCGGTGGTGCAAGCGATCGAAGGACAATCGGCAGACGAAAGTTGCAAAACGAAAGGACGCGATAAAGCAGCCAACTCAAAACTATTTTTGAAAACGCACGACTCGAAACGATTCATCGGGAAGAGGATTTCCGGACAGGCAACGGTTGGTGATCCTCCAACTTTGACTGCCATCGTCGTTTCGTGTCACTCCTTCGATCGAGTCCAATACCTGTCCATTGGATCGAGACTCTTTCGCCGAAACCAACCAGCCATCTCCGTTTTTTTGCCAGGTTCCGGTGATAATCCCTCCTGAGGTATCGAACGTCCAAGATCGAATCTGACCGGAAGGCGCATGCCAGCCGATTCGTTGGGTCCCCAGATTCGTGGCCTCCCCACCCTTGGTCGCCGTGAAATTGCGAATGATGAAATTTCGATTGGGTGACCAATAAGCAGCAATGTGGACCATCGGCGCTTCTTGATCCTGCAAGCTCTCCGGGTCATCCATCCAGTTTCCGATGAGCCACTCAAGCTCTGCCAAACGATCGTAGTTGGAGGCCGACTGCGGAGGTAGTTCATGGACGCTCAACATCAGCCATTTGCCACCGCGCTTGGCGTATGAAATCGAGTACCGGCCGCCTGATGATTTTCCGTCAGGCGCTGTCGTTCGATTGGATCCCGTTTCGATCGCAACGTCGTCTTTTGGAAACTTGATGGAATCGATTTCAATTTCGATCGATACGCCATTTTGATTCTTGAAAAATTCAGCGAAAGCGTTTTCGATGACGTCTCGCCCGCGCATGAGAAATCCAGTCTTGTCGATATATTCGCCATCCTCGACCCACATGTCAGCAAGGCTTTTTGCATCGCCTTGCAGGAAAGCTTTTTTGTAGGCGTCAGCATTGGCTCGAATTGCCAGTTCATCCGCCGAACGATCGTTGTTTTGAGCAATCAGCGTCGACTGCATCAAAACCGCGAAAAGTGCAATTAGAGAGAAGGTCGGAGTTCTGAACATAGTTTTTCGTGCGTTTTGAAACCTGATTATTTTGAACCCTGGTACCCTAGATTGTAATTCGAATTTCTTGATCCCGCAAAAAGTTTGACGACTTAATAGCTCCGGCGAACGAAGCGGGATACCACTTCGCATGCACGTGGGGGCCTGACTTCCAGCGGATAAAGTGTTATGCCGGTTCGCTCTGCGTGGTTAGTCGTCGAAAAACCTAGTTCCCGTTGACAGAGTGCGAGGTTAACCGCTACAAGCGACCTGAAATTTGGTGCTTTTCTTTAGTTTTAAGAGCTTGATTCGTTGTTCAGTAAAAAACACCCACCCATCGGCGCGCGACCCGGTACCTTGGTTATTTCCGATGATGCGCCCGATATCCACATCCAATTTGTACGCTATTCCCCGGACACTTTTGAGCAAGGATCCGTGGCAACGATTCAGGATCTCCCCGCTGACCTGAGGTCCGATGAACAAATATGGGTCGATGTGCAAGGTTTCGGCGACGGGAAATTGTTACAGAAGATTTTTAACAAGTTCGAAGTGCATCCACTGGCCGCCGAAGATCTGGTCAACGTCCCCCAGGTCCCAAAGTCGGAGACTTACCTGGAACAACAATTGATCGTCGTGAAAGTGGCCAGCCTTGACGATGACGACTCGCTGCACATTTCGCAGATTGGAACGATCTTGGGCCGTCAATTCGTATTGACGTTTCGCCCGGAACACAGTGATTTGCTCAGCCCCATTTACGAGCGGTTGAAATTGCCGACGTCGCGACTGCGTCACAACCGTGTGGACTATTTAGCCTATGTCGTCCTGGATACTGCCGTTGATACTTACTACCCCGTTTTAGAGGAATTGGCGGATGTCGTGGACGATCTCGAGAACCGCACCTTGGAAGATCCACGGCCAGAGCTCCTGTTCGAAATTAACGGGATGAAAAACCAGCTTTCGAATTTGCGACGCAGTATCTGGCCACAGCGCGAAACGCTGCAGTCCTTGATTCGCGATGATTGCGAACTGATTTCCACGGAGGTTCGCGTTTTTCTTCGCGACACGGCGGATCATTGCATTCAGGCCACGGATGTGATCGAAATGTACCGCGATCGTTCGTCTGGTCTGCTGAGTACGTATCTTTCGGCTGTCGCACATCGGTCGAATGAAATCATGAAATTCCTGACGGTGATGTCGAGTGTTTTCGTGCCGTTGACTTTTGTGGCGGGCATTTATGGCATGAATTTTCCAAACATGCCAGAGTTTTCTATGCCCCGAGCCTATTATGTATTCTGGGCACTAGTGATCTGTATGGCGGTTGTCATGTTCGGATTCTTTTTGAGAAACGGTTGGATCCGACCGGCCTTTCTGCGAACCAAGAGGGTTTCCAAGCAACGAAAACGGGCCGAAAAACCATTGTCGCGCCTGGTCAAGCTGAGCCGCATGAGACGTGGGATTCTTGATAGCCAAGATTCCGTCACGACGCCCAAACCCGTGTCGAAGGCTCGTTCGGTGGCCTGATCCGTCAGGTAAGTTTTACAATGCCACCTCGGACTCCATGACGAGCCACGGTTTGCTGCATGACGATTTCATTTGCTGCATGACGATTTCAGGCCGCATGGCCATTCGTACCTCGACGCGTCGTCTGCAAGCAAGGTTTTGCTATTGCTATCCACGAGTGGCGTCGATCCACCAAGTGTCAAAGAAGTAGAATGCGAATCTGCGACGGCCTCAAGCATTACGGCAACCTCTGTTGAAGAGCGTGTCAGCCGGTATTGATTTAGGCCGCCCTACGGACGAGTTTTGGATAGTTCTCAGCTTCGACTTGCCGCAAGTTGATTTCAAGTGGTTTGGATGTATCAATGTGGACGTCCCGTTGCGGGAATGCGATGGTGATGTTGGCTTCTGACAACAATCTGTCGATGCAACAGCGTACGTCACTACGGATTTTTTCGCCTTCCATCATCGTGCGCATATGCACCCAAAAATGGCACTCGAACATCAGTGAATTGTCACCAAAATCCTTGAATAGTATGATTGGCTCCGGGGTTGTCAGCACACCGGGGTGTTCCGCAGCAGCGGCACGCAGGTGATCGATAACTTCATCGGGAGCCGAGCCATAAGCGACACCGACCGTGACCGAAACCCGAATCCGCGTATTCGACAGCGTCCAGTTTGCGACGTTATTTTCCAGTAACTTGCTGTTGGGTACCACAATTTCCAGGTTGGAGCCGGTTCTCACACGGGTGCTGCGGGCACCAACGTGTTGAACGTTGGCCAGCAAGCCGTCAATCTCGACCAGGTCACCCGGCCGGATGGGGCGCTCGGCGAGCAGAATCAATCCGCTGATAAAATTGTTGATAATGTTTTGACTTCCAAATCCGACACCGATCGCAATCGCTCCACCCATAAACGCAAAGCCAGTGATGGGTACGTTCACCAGATCCAGAACGATGAATGCAAAGCAGCATATCAACAGGTAAAAGGCAATCGTCTGCAAGGTGGCGGCGCCAGCTTCGTTGACTCCCAATCGAGGAAGCAGCCGGGTACCGAGCAGGCGGCTCAGCAGACGTGCCAGCAAAATACTCCCCAGCAGTAACCCTAGGGCTGACAGGATCTTGCCAACTGTCAGGCTTCGATCGTCAACGACTGCAATTTCATAGTTCCAGACTGCCTTTGTCCAATAAGCCAACGAACTGAGAAACACCTGACTGTTGGCGGGTGCAAGCGAGGCAGCACTCTCATCCATGGCTCGTTGCAACAATCTTTGTCCCGCTCGCAACAAAGAAATGTAGGAATTGAGGTTGGTCGTGGCTTGTTCCAGTTCGGAGATCTTCAGCTGATGGGTGTCAGAATTCGGTCCCGAAACCCCGGTATTTTCAAGCTGTAGTTTTCTGACTACCAGCAATGCGTCGCGAAGCTCATCCATCCGCACATCGAGCGAGTTTGCGAGACTGTCGATCCGCACGCCAGCGTCTTCCAGCGAACTGGCAATTTCATGAAGTTGCGGAATTGAAACCAGTTTGTTGGCGATTTCAAAACGCCAACGCCAAGCCGCCCGGAATTCGACAAGTTCACGTAGCAGTTGGCGGATCAGACCGGCTTCCTGCCGACGAATCTCGGCCTGCAGTTGAGAGAAGGACTGTTCGTTAACTTTTGAGCTAGGTTCCAAGCTTATCTTGACCGACTTTGAATCGTCGTCGATACGGGACAATTGGCGCAGCTTGGTTGAAAGTTCGGATCGCAGTTCCAAGTCAGCCTGCTCCAGTAGTTTCAGCCGCGAGTCGAGGTCCTGCTCGCTGAATCTGACATCCGCAGCAACGATCTGCTCTTTGTTCTCAAGGAGTTGGATACGAAGAGTTTGGGATTCAATTTCGAGTTCATTGATCTCGCTCTCTTTCTGAATTTGTTCCAATCCGATCGTTCGGGCCTCGCTTTGAAGCGCAAAGCGCATCCCGCTTGGTTTGGTTTTGCAGCCGATTTTCGGAATCGGGTTCGTTTGCAATCGCCTCTTCCGCAAGTCGGCGTTTGCTTTCAGTTTCCTTAAGACGATTGTTGGCTTCGTCCAGTGAGTCCTGCAGCGAAGTCTGACGGGCTTGAAGTCCGGACAGACGACCGCGTTGTTTAAGTAGTTCGCCACGTATGTCATCGAGCAACAGGTAGGAATACGGTGTCGGCTCATCGATCCCAAACCTCGACAAAGACTCCTGTTCTTGTTTTAAATCACGGATGCCATTGAGTATCGATTCACGTTGCCCTGCGAGGGAATCGAGTTGTGTGTAGGTCAAATCGATCCACGAAAGCAAATCAAGCTCAAACCCGACCGCCTCGGATATCTTCTGGTCGCCGAGTTGCTCGATTTCCGCATTCAAGATGCGAATTCGTTCCTTAATTTTTTCCCTCGCAGCGGCAGTTTTGGCAGACGCGTCCTGTTGTGCAGAAAGTTCTGTTGACGACGAAGTTGATTCAAGGCAACACTCGCCTGCCGAGGGGTCAAAAAACATGATCCCAGGCGTACATAGAAACAACACTGCGAGTCTTCGACGATTGTCGCCGGCAAAACCGCTTAGGAACTTGACTGGGGCAAACATGGTCGGTTGATTATCTCGATCAAAATGAATTGGCCCGCGCCAGCTTGCCCGGGTAGCTGGGCGGTGAGTTTAGATTGATTTTCTGCCAGCGGGCACTGCGGGATTTTTTTGCGAATTGCCAACGTTTTTGCTTGGAAAACAAGTCAAGTACGCCTGCCGGTAGGCAATGCATCGCCCTGTTCAATTCAGCAAGACAGCAGATGAGCGTCGCGCGGGTTCCGGCACGCCGCCAGCAATGTGTTCAGCGTGCCACAACACCGATCGTGTTGTTTACACCGCCTACCGCCTCAACCCCGGGTGATGCGCTGCCACGCACCAAACAATTCAATCGACGTATATGGCCCAACGAGAGATGTCGTTGTTTGAAAGGGCGTTGTGGTTGTGAAGAAACCTCCACGCGTCAGCACCGCCCTTGTAAAGTTTTGGACCCACGTATTCGAGAATCCGATAGTGTGAGGGCTTGTCCTGCCAATTGGACGGCTGAAAGCCCGGAAATGGCTCTACGAGGAAACCGTGATATTGAGTCTTGGGTTTTTTTCTGGGCTTTGTCATCGACCGTTCACGAAACAAGCACTTTACGAATGCGATCCGTTTGATGTTCCTTACGCTGTATTATTCGCGATGCGCGTGACACGGTTGGTCAATCGAAAGAAAAAGTGGCTGGAAGTCCCATTTGCCGTGATCAACACGATTCAAGTGAAGACGTGGATTTCGCACTCTCGCAGTGGTTTCGTGTCAAGAAACAGTGGCGATTTCAGCTGTAGAAAGCTGATTTCAGGATGGATCAATCAACGCCATCAGGCGGTAGAACTTAGAAGAATAAAATGGCGTTCGGTGTTCAAACCGCGAAAAGTCGTCGCTTATTCCTCAATGCAATACAGGAAAGTCTTTCCGCGCAAAAAGAGTTGTTTTCCGACCAGGGCAGGGGAGGCGTCGAATTCGTCGTTCAAACGATTGGTCGCCAATACCTTAAAGCGAGGGCTGTTCTCAATCACCAATGTCACGCCTTCCCGAGACGTCAAATAGATACGTCCATTCGCTGCCACCGGAGAAGCATACATGTTGTTCAAGCCCGGCAAACGCGTTAGCTCAAAAACTGGTTTCCCCGATTCGACATCCAGGCAATTGAGAATCGCATCGTTCGATTTTGTGAAATAGACTCGTCCGTCAGTTACCAGCGGCGAGGGAACATAGGGCGTATGTTGTTGAAACTTCCACTTTAACGGTTGCCCGGGCCCGGTCGCATCACCGGAAATTTGCCCCTTGGAGTTCAAGGCCACAGACATTGCCATGTTGCCTTGATATCCCGCCATGCAGATCACATGATCCCGATCGACGACAGGGCAGGGGATGGCGTTCAATGTGGTGCCGGGTGACTCCCAGATCAGTTGACCATTGGTTAAGTCGTAACTGCGAATCTTGTTGGTACCATTAGTGATCAATTGGGTTTGGCCGTGATACTCCACGGCCAAGGGGGAAGCCCAAGTTGTTGGTTCATTCCGATCGGCTTTCCAAATCGTCTCCCCCGTCTTCTTGTCGAGGACGAAAATCTCAGATTGGTCTTCCTGATCCCAGTTAACGACCAAATAGTTCTTGTGAAGGACAGGTGAAACGCCTTCGCCCCAGCCGCGTCGCGTTCGCATGTCGCCCAGATCACGTTTCCAAACCAGGTCGCCTTCAAAGGTAAGGCAGTAAATGCCGTAGGAACCAAAAGACGCGTAGATAAATTCTCCATCCGTCGTTGGCGAGGCGGCCGCATAAGTAGTTGTTGAGTGGCGGCCTTCATGTGGAGCCGCATCGTTGACAACTTTCTTCCATCGCACGTCGCCCGTTTCTCTCGCGATGCACCAGACAACGAAGTTGAAGATGTTTTTTGGGGGGGCCGTTCTGGCCTGGGGATCGATCTCGACGGGAGTGGAAGGCGCCAGGTCAGTTTCGATTGCGGAAAGGATAATAACGGAATCTCCCCAAATAATCGGAGTTGAGCTTCCTTCACCGACAATCGGGATTTTCCATTTGACGTTGGTTTGGTCGTTCCAGTTTAGCGGCGGTTGCGCCGACACCGAAACGCCGTCCGCATTGGGGCCGCGCCATTGGTGCCACTGCGTCTGTTTTTCCACGTCGAATTCCTGGCTCAATAGTCCAGTGCTGCTGAGATGGCCAATCATGACGATTGCGATCGCAAGGTTAATGAATTGCATCGTTCTTCCTTGCCAACGAAGGGTGAAATTAAATTGGAAATGGCTGCAAACGGAGGACATTTCGATCCGCGTGGAACAAGAATTGGCAACGATTGGGAGATCGACCAACTGCTGGCTTCGATCAGTCAAGTTGAAGATTTTTTTCTGTTGTGATGCCGTGACGGCCGGTTTTTCAGTTGCCCGCACCGACCGGTTCGTTGTCTTCTGACAAATCAACTTCGTACCCCATTTCGGCCATCAGGGCTTCAATACCATTGTCGATTTCTTCTCCCAGCACCGATTTGTATCGGATCACGCCCTCCGCATCGATCAAATAGACGGTCGGCCAAGCCTCCACGTTCCAGGTTGTCGCAATCGGACCGAGGGTGCCTTGCTCACCATTCCAGAAATGTCGCCAGCTTAATGTTTCCTCGCGGACCGCCGCTCGCGCTGTCTCCAGTTCACGATCACTGTTTACGCCCAGCAACACAAATGGCTTGTCGGCCAGCTTGTTAGTAACCAAACGCTCATGGTCATACATGGCTCGACAAGGGGGGCACCAATGTCCCCAAAAATCCAACATCACAATCTTGCCCCGGTAATCACTCAACCGAAATGGGATATCGTCCAGGTCCCGACCTTCGATTTCCGGTGACACCTGGCCGACTTGAAGATTTTCCAGTTCAAACAATTCGCTGTTGGCAACTTCGCCAAAAGTCCGCCGCCCCTGATAGGTGATTTCGCCATAATTGTCGATCACCGTGCGGAGCATCTCGGCCAGTGCGACTTTCTCAGCATCGCTTCGAGGGCGGTTGATATACTCCAGTTGTTCGCTGGGTAATCGTTGCGCAAATTCTGGATTGTACTCAAGCGTCTTTTTGAAAAATGCAATCTGGTTAATGTATTTGGCAAAACCAAACATGGAATAGGCTTTAACCGGATCGCTCGAAGCCTTGTTGATCACCGAATGAAACAGATCCTCAATTTCCCTGCTGGGGACTTCCTGTTTCAAGGAATCAACGATCTTGGACAACTTGATTTTGTCCGCGTAGTGATCGACCAGCAATTTCGTTGCAGTCGTTTTTTGTTGGCCGCTTAGTTGTCCGACGGCAAACAGAGCAGAATCTCGTCCGGCGTCCGTACCGGGATATTTTTTGGCATTTATCAAGAACTGTTTTGAAAACTCGCCGGCAGGGTTCTTTTCGACCAGAAGTTGCTTTTTTTCGGCTTCTGTTTCTGCCTGTTGGATCAGCTGTTTCAGGGCAGCCATTTGTTCTTGAAACTGGTTTTCCAGTTCGTCAAATCGGGCGCGGGCGACCGTCTCCATTTCGTCCGACGATAGGCTTGATTCGGATGGAATTTGGTCAAGAAACTCGGCCAAGGTGACCGTGGTAGTATTTTCGGCGTTCGGTTCGGCGGTCTTGGTTTCGGGCAACGCAGTTGCCGATTGCTTGGTGGCTGTCTCCTTGGCGCAGGAACACAGCAGAAGGGCAATCAGAACAAGCCAGGTACGATTCATTTTTTCTCCCGGATCGGCAAAAGAATGGCCTCGGTTTTGATGGCTAATTGTACTGGAATTCTGTCAAGATCGGGTTGTATTTCGCCATCATTTTGGAGATAAGTCGATTTGCGGCAAGTGGGCTGGCATTGACGAAGTGCCGAAGCGTTCGTCTTTAAATCAAATTGACTGCATCGTGCTGTCGTTTGACCATTTCCGCATACATTCCGTCCTGTTCCATCAGAATTTCGTGAGAACCTGTTTCGATGATCGCGCCGTCTTCGATGACGACGATCTGATCGGCATGGGTGATGGTCGACAGTCGGTGGGCGATGATGAAGGTTGTGCGGTCCTTAAGCAATTGGGTCAGGGATTGCTGAATCAATTGCTCACTTTCCGTATCAAGATTGCTGGTGGCCTCATCCAGAACCAAGATCTGAGGGTCGGCCAACAGCGCACGCGCAATTGAAAGTCGTTGCCTCTGTCCTCCGGAAAGTTTGACGCCTCGCTCACCAATGATCGAATCGTAACCGTCAGGGAGCTCAACAATGAACTCGTCGGCATTGGCCCGTCGCGCAGCCTCCAGAACCTGATCCATGGTCGCATCCCGGTTGGCGTACGCAATGTTCTCAAAAACGGTCCCGTCGAAAAGGAAGACTTCTTGTTGAACCACTCCGATCAGGTTGCGAAAGGAGCTGAGTTGGTAATCGCGAAGGTCGATACCATTGAGCGTAATCCGTCCGCGAACCGGATCATAGAAACGCGCGACGAGATCCGTAATCGTTGTTTTGCCGGCACCGCTTCGTCCGACGAGCGCGACCACGTTGCCACCAGGCACCACCAGATTGAAATCGCGAATCACATATTTGGGCGCATCTGAATCCTCAACACTCGGTGGCTCCGACACCGGCGGGCTGTCCTCATCAGTGGATGCATCCTCGCTTTCCTTGCTGGGGCTGTAAGCAAACCAGACCGATTCGAAGGTAATGTCTTTCACTTCCTCGTTGGCTTCGACGGCGTTTTCGCGATCGGGTTTGTCAACTGGCGATTCGAGGACCTCAAAAACTCGCTCCATCGCGGCCAGGGAACGCTGTAACTCCGTCAACGATTCCACGATCTGCCAAACAGGGCTTAAAAGTAAAAACGTATAGAATTGAAACGCTGAGATGTCGCCGATTGTGGTTCGACTCTCCGGTGGCACGTTATTCACCTGGTCTGTAAGGTACCAATAGCCTCCGGCCCAAGTGATCACGACGCCAATCAAGGCCATCAACAGTCCCCAGGTGCTCCAGAGAATGATTTCGCGATGGGCGGCGAACATGCGCATACGCGTGATCAAGTGGTGCCCGACCGTATATTCGTGTGACTCGCGAGGCTCACCACGGAAGGCACGGACCGCACGAATGCCCTGAAACGCTTCTCCGACTCGTCCGTCGACCCGCGAGACGTCGTTGCGGATGGCCCGATAGATGGGGCGGATTTTGCGAATCGCAATCATGCTAAGCAACATGATAGGCGGGATAATGCCCAATGCCGTCAATGCCAGTTTCCAATTCAACAGAAACAGGATCACCATCGCCATTAGCAATCGCAAGACTGCGACCCCTGGCGAGATCACCGCCATCTGTAACAGGCCCGTGGTTTTGTTGATGTCGTCGGTCAGCCTCGAGATGATCCCACCGACCTTCATCTCAGACAACTGATCGAGTGGCAATCGAACCAGTCGATCAAACAACGCGCGGCGCAGCGTCAAAATCACTCGCATGTTCAGCAAACGCTGATTCCAGGATCGCCAGACACCCAAGATCTGGCTGAGCAACACGACAGCCAAAAAGATCCCACCGACCATGTGCAGCCGCGCGATTTTGGAGCCAGTGCCGGCATCACTCAGCAAGACCTGGTCAATGATGTACCGTGCGAACAGTGGTTGGATCAATTCCAGGGCCGCCACAGTGACGGCCAGCACCGCCAACAACGCAACCATTCTCCAATGCGGCCACAGGCGGTTGATGTAAAGCCGCAGATAAGCTCGCTGCTGTTTCTTTTTCGCCGGGTCGCGTTTCTTTTGCGTTTTTTTTTCGCGTTCCGATTTCGCTTCCGGGCTCAGTTCGCCGCGGCGAAACTTCTTCAGAAATTCGGCGAATCGATCTCGAGATGTCTTTTGATTCATAAGGCGTTTTTTTGGAAGCGATTCGTTAATCTCCTATGATTGCGGGCAAGCAGGATTTGGCAAGACCGCGCATTGGAACGAGATGTCGACAACCGATAAATGCGCTGAGACGGGAGGCCAGCTGAAATGGATTCCACTCTGATTGTGGGTTGCATCAGTTGGACTCAGTTCTTCTGCGAAGTTCTTCTGCTCGGTTCTCGTGTCCAATGTTCCGGCACTTCGGCAAATGTTTCCGAAAAACCCACACGATCACGCGAGCGTGGTCAAAAAAATCTGTCCTTTCACTCAAAATGCTGCGTGTAAGTACATAGGAATCTCTATTGTTTCGTTCTTTCTGCTCGGTCAGGCAGCTACCATGAAAATTACCATTCTGATCCTCGTTTGTGTCCTGCACGGTTTTTTTCAATCAACGGATTACGATCCATCGACAACCTCGGACGAAGTGACGGTTCAGGATGCCGAGTTCGTGTATGGCGACAACAAACGGAAAGTCCCGCTCAAGATCTACCTTCCGGAATCCACTTCCAAAGTCCCCGTGATCCTGTTCAGTCATGGTTTGGGAGGATCTAAAGACAACAATCCATATCTGGGCAATCACTGGGCCGGACGAGGATACGCGGTTGTTTTTATGCAGCATGACGGCAGCGATGAAAACGTCTGGCGTGACGTCCCCCGTGCGAAACGTCTTGCGACGCTAAAGGGCGCGGCCAGCCTGGCGAGCATGCAGGGACGGGTGGGCGACGTACCGGCAACCTTGGATCAGTTAGCGAAGTGGAATGCCGAGGGACAGAAGTTCGCCGGGCGCTTTGATCTGGAAAGAATCGGCATGAGTGGACATTCCTTCGGGGCGGTGACGACGCAAGCCGTCAGCGGACAAAACTACGGAAGAAGGGGCCAAACCTACACGGATTCACGCATCAAGGCGGCCGTCGCCATGAGCCCCAGTTTGCCACGACGGGGAAACAACCCACAAACGTTTGCCAAAGTCAAAATTCCCTGGCTGTTGATGACCGGGACCAAAGACGAAAGCATCATCAATCGAACAACCGCCCAAGATCGCCAGAAAGTTTTTCAGCAACTGCCCGAAAGCGGTCAATTCTATGAGGTCGTACTTGATGCTGCCGAGCACATGGCATTTTCCGAGCGAAAACTCAGTGGCGGAAAGCATCGGAATCCTAACCACCACAGAGCAATCCTGGCTCTAAGTACCGCGTTCTGGGATGCCTATTTGAAAAACGACCAGGTTGCCAAAATCTGGTTGGACGGCGAGCCGGCGAAAAAAATGCTCGAGCCCAAAGATATCTGGCATCGTAAATGATTGCCGGTGATCGTCTCACCTTTCGCACAATCTTTCCGCGATATTGAATCGCTCAAGTACATTCACGAGCCAAGGGCAGTAACTTCAGTTGCACGACATGAAGGTCCACGTAATTTTGATACTTGCGATTCCTTCGATCAAATTGGACTCATCAGATCGTTATTGGGAACCGGCATCTGATTCCCCTGGTTCCTTCAGTTTTCGGTCGATCGACCGAATATTCAATGTGTGGACTCCGCGCCCGTGTGTGGCAATAACCATTTTTTTGTCGCGTTCATGGATCGCAATGTCGTGAACAAATGTGATTGGGAGATCCGTTCCCAAGACGTCCCAGTTTTTGCCGGCGTCAACCGTAACGTAAATTCCCATGTCCGTGCCGACGTACAAAACATTCTTTGACCAGGGGTCCTCCCGAATGACGTTGACGGGGCCTCCAGGAATGCCATGGCTGATATCGGTCCACGATTGACCGTAGTCGCTGGAGCGGTAAACGTAGCATTGAAAATCATTGTCCCGTTTCCCGTTTTGTGTCACATAAACGGTGCCTTCGTCAAATCGAGACGCCACGACGCGTGAGACCCATTTGTTTTTGGGCAGGCCATCGAGAATCTCCTGCCAGTCCTGGCCGCTGTTCCGCGTGACGTGCAATCGACCGTCGTCGGTGCCCGCGTAAATCAATCCGAATTTGAGAGGAGATTCGCTGATTGTGGTGATCGTTGCAAACGAAATATTGCCTTGCTGCTCTGGATCGTTGTGGGTCAAGTCCGGACTGATCGCGTCCCATTTGTCACCGCGATTCATACTTCGGAATAACCTGTTCAGACCGTGGTAGACGACGCGCGAGTTGTGCGGGGAAAGTTCGAAGGGTGCCAGCCATTGGCCGCGTAAGGGTGTTTCGTCGTCGGCAGTTCTGGGTTTGATGTTTTTGGTTTTGCCAGTGGCCAGGTCGGTTCGCATAATGCTGCCATAAAACATTTCCGAGTAAAGCGTATCCGGATCCTCCGGATCAATGGCGTGGAAACTGGCCTCGCCGCCGGAGGTTCGTTTCCAGTCCCGTGAATCGCTACGACCGGGCGTGTGGTTCGACGGTCCAACCCAGCTGTGGTTGTCCTGAACCGAGCCGTAGACGTTAAACGGTTTCTTGTTGTCCAGTGCAACGTTATAGAACTGGACGACTGGAAGATTTTCCAGGTTCTTCCAACTCTCGCCGCCATCGTACGAAAGGTTCACACCGCCATCGTTGCCATTGATGATGTAATCGGAGTTGGTCGGATCAATCCACATAGCGTGGTGGTCGGCGTGCAAACCTCGATCATTGAGGCGTTTGAATTTAACCCCGCCGTCAGTCGATTTAAGCAAAGAGACGCCCATGATGTAGACCGTATTCTCATCATTCGGATCGACACGAATTTGACTGAACACCCAACCATAAGTCGAAAACAGCCCTTCCAGCAGGCGGCTCTTGTTGCTGGCCAGTTTCCATGTTTCGCCACCGTCATCGGAGCGATAAACTTCAGCGCCCTTAATGACGTCTTGTTTCGGGAGCCCATATGAATCCCGTTCGCCCTTTTCCGCTTTACGCGCGATATCGTGATTGTCGATTAGTGCGTAAACGATTTTCGGATTGGAAGCGGCCAGAGAAATTCCGATACGCCCGCTGGTTTCACGAGGCGGAAGCCCATCCGTTTTTCGCTCCCAGGTTTCGCCGCCATCGGTCGATTTGTAGATTCCACCTCCTGGCCCGGGCCGTGGATCTGACCACGGTCGGCGAATTCGATACCACATCGAGGCGTATACATTTTCCGGGTTGTTCGGATCGATTAACAAGTCATTGGCGCCAACCAGGTCATTCTCAAACAGAACCTTCTTCCAGGTTTGGCCGCCATCGGTCGTTTTGAATACACCCCGTTCATCGTTGGGCGTGTATTCGTGACCGCCCGCTGCAACGAAGACCGTGTTCGAGTCCCGGGGATGAACGAGGATGCGCGCGATGTGATGTGTGTCGGCCAACCCCATGTGTTTCCAGGTCTTGCCCGCATTGTCGGAACGGAAGACGCCCAGTCCAGCCATGCTGCTGCGGAAGATGTTCGATTCACCACCACCGATCCAGAGCGTCTCGGAATTGGATGGGTCAACTGCGATCGCACCCCACGCCGCCGACGGTGCATCATCAAAAATCGGTTGCCAATGGGTTCCCTCATTCACGGTTTTCCAGACGCCGCCAGAAGCTGTCGTGACGTAAAAAGTAAACGGCTGATCCAGCGGATGGGCAATGTCGGTGACACGACCACTCATGTGCGTCGGCCCGATGTGTTTCCATTTCAGTCGCTGAAACGGTGACTGTTCCTGCATTAACAAGTGTTGCAGATGCCAGTCCAATCGAGATTGGGAATCGACAACCGGGGTTTTGACGGTATCTGAGGATTGCGCACAAACCGATCCGGAGAGTTGAACAACGATGGCCAGTGCCACAACGAAACAATTCAACGAATTTGACATGAGGTTTATCTTTGGAACGGGATTGAAGGTTGAATCTTCTCTATTCTATTTTGGCAGAAAGATGTTTGCTTGCCAGTTTGGTTCAAACAAACAAAGAGACTTTCGTGAAATCCCTTGTTTGGAATGGTGCTCTAATCGTTCCAGCGAAAAATCGCCAACGCGATCGCGAACGGCACCACGCACCAGATCGTGATGATGGCCAATTCAGGCACGAGGGTGAAGACGGATTTGCCATCCAGAATCAACGCGCGCAGCGCATCAATGACGGGCGTCAGCGGTAGCCACTGGATCAGTGGCCAGACGGATTCGGGAAATCTTTCATAGGAGAAGAAGATTCCGCACAACGTCCACATCGGCAGCATTACCAGGTTCATCAATCCGGAAACGGTTTCCAGTGTTTGCGCCCGTGAAGCAATCAGCAACCCAATGCCTGCGAATTCCACCGCACCCAGGATCAGGACCAAAAGAATCGAAAGCCAGTTCCCGTAAATCCGGACACCAAAAATCAAATAAGAAAAAACCAGCAGGATCACAATCTGGGGGATCATGAAAATCAGACGGCTGCACATCATACCTAACAAAAAGTGCGACCTTTTCATCGGTGTGGCCATAAACCGTTTCAGCAGTTTTCGTATTCGCATATCCACAATCGCAAAACCGACTCCCCAAAGTCCGCCGCCCATCAAGCCCATCCCCAACAATCCTGGCACGAGAAAGTCGACGTATCGCCCACCGGGTTCATTGAAGATGACATCGCGCGATTCAATGACATCCTTCCGGCCCGAGGCTTTTTGCAATTGATTGTCAACCAGATTTCGAGCCGTCAAGCTGCCCGGCCGGGCTGGATCAAGCACGTATTCGATCTCCTCCAATGAGCCGTTTTTCGATTTGATCATTAACGCGGTTTTGCTGGTCCTGAGTCGCTGACGCGATTCCTGTTCCTCGCATACATGCGGTTTGATTTGCGGTTCGCCGGCAAGGTTTTCAACAAGCTGGTCGGATATCGAACTGCGGGCGATATCGACATCGAATGACTCGACGGGCTGATTTCGGAATGCGATTCCCAGTACAACCACCATCAGCACCGGAAAAAGGTAGACCCAGAATACGGCTTCCGGACGGCGGACGAACTCTCGCAACCGGGCCAGCGTAATGGCAAGGATGGGGTGTGTTGCTTTCATGATGTCTCTAACATATTTGGCTCATCGGTCCGGACGGGTGGACGGCGCCGCTCAGGATAGCGAGGTTGCCGATTCAATCTTCGTCAGACAAATGACGTCCAGTCAAGCTGACAAACACATCTTCAAGACTGGCGTGCCGGGTGGTCAAGCTGGAGAGCGAAATACCATTTTCCGCCAGGTCGGAAATCAGTTTCGGTAAAACGATATGGGGTTGGCCGACAGTTACGCGAAATCCTTCGCCATCTTGTTCGACCTTTTCAACCGTCGGGATTTCGAGAATCCTCGATTCCTCAAGTTGCCGATGATCACGATCGATAGAAAACTCGATCACATGTTCGGCGCCCAGTGAGCGGATCAGTTGGGACGGCGTGCCTTCGGCGATGATCTTGCCGGAGTCGAAGATCGCCACTCGATCGCACAACCTTTCGGCTTCTTCCATGTAATGGGTCGTCAGCATTACCGTCTTTCCCTGTTTGCCAAACGCCTCAACGATCTCCCAAAGCTGCCTTCGACTTGATGGGTCCAGTCCGGTTGTGGGTTCATCCAGGAAGATCAGCTCGGGGTCGCCGACGAGCGCGGTTGCGACGGCCAGTCGCTGCTTTTGCCCTCCGGACAGAGTTTTGATCCAGGCTTTTGATTTTTCTTCCAGCGAAACGCGCCGCATGGCCTCTTCCGGCTCAATGCCATCGCGGTAAAAGCTGCGAAACAGGCTGAGTGTCTCACCGACGCTTAGCCGGTCACTCAGTTCGGTTTCCTGGAGAGAGACACCGATTCGCTCGCGGATAGCGAGGTCATCGCGACCCCAACGGAGACCGAAGATCTCTGCTTCACCGGAAGTTACCGACAACAGGCCTTCGAGGATCTCGATCGTGGTTGTTTTTCCCGCGCCGTTTGGTCCGAGCACACCGTAACATTCGCCGACAGCGACTTCAAAATCAATACCGCGAACCGCTTCGACCGGCGGCTTTCCCGGGTAGGTCTTGACCAGGTTTCGGCATCGAATCGCGGATGGCATTGAATCAAGGGTCCGTTTTAAAGGCTGCAATTCGGTGAGTCATATGGAATTTTAAGATTGATCAGCAGACCGATGCGCGACGAAGTCATCAGCCCTGTTTAGCTGACGGCATTGAATTCGGCATCCAGCACATTGCGCACGTGATCGAGGACTTGTTGTTGAACGGACTGGAAATCGTTGTCGTCGATAAAGGCGCCCGCGGCAGCTTTGTGACCGCCGCCTTCAAACCTTTGAGCGATTTCATTGGCGGCCGTATCGCAACGACTGCGAAAACTCAACTTGAATCCGCCCGTTGGCTGACCGACCAGGATCACGGCAAACAAGGTGCCCTTGATTTCGAGCGCGAGGTTGACCAGGTCTTCAGTATCGGTTGGTTGGGCGCCGGTTTTCTCATAATCGTCCGGCAGTATGTAGGTGTGTGCCAGACGGCCATCGAGTTCGGTCTGAACCCGCGCTAAAACGGTCCCGCGAAGACGTACGCGTCCGACGGTTTCACATTCGTAAAGCTCGCCATAGATTTTGGCTTGGTCCGCTCCGGCGGCGGCGAGTTTCCCCGCGGTTTGGAACGTCACTTCCGTTACGGAAGGAAACCGGAACCAACCGGTATCGGTGGCCAAGGCCGCAAATAATGGCTTGGCAATTGCCGGTGTCAGGGCGACGCCGAGGTGTTCGGCAGCTTCCACGCACATGCGGCCGACCGCTTCCGCTGTCGTGTTTTTGAACAGTTCCGCGTCAATGTCGTCTTCACCGACGTGATGATCGAAAATGATTTTTTTGTAACCTGAGTTTCGAATTACGTCGGCCATATCGCCCAACTGTTTCCAGGCACTGGTATCGAGAATCATGTGTAAATCGGCGTCAGCCAGGTCTGCGGGCTGAATGTCTTCGTTGATGCATTTGATTCGATGATTGGGATCGATGAATTGCAAGTTGGCGGGGACGGGTTGAGCACAGACGATCAACACCGTCTTGCCCAACGATTCGAGGATGCCCGCCATTCCGAGGCAGCTTCCCAAGGCATCGCAGTCAGGCCGGATATGGCTGGTAAGGACAATTTTTTTTGCGGCCTGGATGACTTCGCAAAAGCGTGGCCAATCAACGTTCATGAGATATTCTTTGGGTAGCGACTGTGGAATGAGATTGAAAGTTGGGTGTTGGGACTTCTGATGTTTTGAATGGGAAACCTGGTGGTTTAATTGGATGTTTGTCTGGCAATATTCCTGGTTTCGCCCACGTCCGACCGGAGCTGGTTTTGCAAATCCTCCGAAGAGTCGAACTGACGAATATCCCGCAGGCGTTGGACAAAATCAACCTCGATCACCTGGCCATAAATCGAACCTTCGAAATCCAACAGGTGCGACTCGACTTTTGCGATCTGTTCACCGAATGTTGGACTGGGGCCAATGTGGATGGCGGCCCAATGAGATCTTCCCGCAAGATAACATCGCCCAGCATAGACTCCCATTCCAGGTACCAAAGTGTCAATTGCATCCAGGTTTGCGGTTGGAAATCCCATCGTCGAACCGCGGGCGGCCCCATGGGTCACCATCCCGCGAATTCGATAGGGATGTGTCAAAAGTCCGGCGGCTTCACTGACATCGCCACGCTTGATCAGTTCACGAATTCGACTGCTGGAAATGTATTCTTTGGATTCAAGCATCGGCTTTACGATTTGAAGTCGAATGTCATTTTCGGTGCAGAGTTGATCCAACGAGTCAACATTCCCCTCTCGGTCCCGCCCAAAATAGAAATTGGGTCCTTCCACCATCGCTCTGGCACCAATTTTCTCCACGATAATTTGCTGAAAGAAATCCCGGTAATTCAGGTTTAAGAGTTCGCGATTGGTCGGATAGGCGACCACGACATCGACTCCCAGTTCGGACAGCAGGTCGGCCTTTCGGTTGGTCCAGGTGAGGGGAGGGGGTCTGCTCGGGCCGCAGGATTCGAACAGGATGCGGATCAAACGTAAACACGATGGCGGCTCCATTGAGTTCAGCAGCAAACTCTTTGAGCCGGCTGATGATCTCTCGATGTCCACGGTGGACGCCATCGAAATTACCAATCGTCAATGCACCGCCGCGCAAGCCAGCCGGGATTTCATCGAGTTTCCGAAATAGTTGCATTTCGTGTTGTGTTTTTTTATTGGTGGAAGTTGGAAAGCTTCGGATTTGCATCGGCTGCAGTAATCTGCAATTCACGGCCTGTGTAACGAATGCAGGCCTGACCGTTGGCCCCTTCGTATCCGGACCAAGATTCGTCCTGGCAGTTGATCAGGCCGGGGGGATTTCGGCCACCCGCTTGGGAGTGGGAAACTCGATCGTAAATTGGGTGCCGCGCCCCAATTCACTTTGTACATTCATGCGGGCACCGTGGGCTTCAATGATTTTTTTTGCAGTCGGTAATCCAAGCCCCGTACCATTGTCCTTGCTCGTGTAGAAATCCTTAAACATGTTCAGCAGAGTGTTGGCTTCCATCCCGCACCCCGTATCAATCAG
Source organism: Pirellulaceae bacterium (assembly GCA_942492215.1). Lineage (GTDB taxonomy): Bacteria > Planctomycetota > Planctomycetia > Pirellulales > Pirellulaceae > Mariniblastus. The sequence continues at coordinate 193,534 of CALODY010000024.1, read as the reverse complement.
GTCCAATGCAACTCCGGTTCGAGTGATGCGTGTGCGGGCCAGTAGTTGGCCACCATCGGGCATCGATTCCAATGCATTTTTGACCAAGTTGATAAACGCCGCTTGCAGGGTCTGCGGATCGAGTTTGATGCTTGGCAAGTCGTTGTCGAGGTGCCGGACGATGTCGACCTTCTGTTTTCTGGCTTGCGTTTCAAAGAAGTCCAATACATGTGAAACTTGCTGATTCAGGCTTCCCGATTTCAACTCCAGGCTACTAAGACGTGTGAAGCGGAGGAAGTCATTTAGGAGTGTTTCCAGTCGTTCGCACTGCCGGTTGACCGTTTTGATCCGTTGCAGCGCCCGGCGGGATTCGGAAGTGTTCATGTGATGGAAGTCTTCGTCGAGAAGTTCCATGTTCATGCGTATTGTGGATAGTGGGTTCTTGATTTCATGCGCCAAAGACCCGGCCAAACCTGCCAGTTCGTTGTACTGCTTTCGAAGTTCGGTAATGGCCTGGTCTTTGCTCACGGCACTGGTGGAAAGGGAAGTTGTTGCTTCTGAGACATGTGGCAAGAATTTTAAAAAGTCGCGGCGTTTGAGCACACCATCACGGCGGGAAGGCTTTGATTCGGCGCTGATCGCCGCGATCCATCAAAAAAAGCTCGACGATAGTCCGACCGTCGAGCAATTTTAGCTGAAATTCAGGCATTAAAAAATGGAGTGTTACCGACGGCGGTCACCACCACCACTACCTCCACCGCTGCCACCCCGGCCGCGACTTCGGCCACCACCTCCACCGCCGCTGCCGCCACGACTTCCTCCTCCGCGACTGCCACCACCGGATCGGCCTCGGCTGCTGCCACCGCCGCCACCGCTGCTGCGACCTCGGCCACCGCCGCCGCCACTGCGGCCGCCGCGATCTCCACCACCTTCGCGAGGCGGACGATCGTAACTGTCACCACCTTCGAATTCATCGCTGCCTCCGCCGACATCGGCGGTCGCTGTCGCGAACTCATCTTCCAATCCCAGTTCTTCGAGTGCTTGGCGGCGGCTGAGTTTTACTCGATCGTTGCCATCGACATCGATAACGAGGACTTTCATCTCATCGCCAACGTGACAAATGTCTTCGACGTTTTCGATATAGCCTCCGGAGAGTTCGCTGATGTGGCAGAGTCCATCCCGGCCGGGCAGGATTTCCACAAAGGCACCGAAATCTTTGACGCTGCTGACGGTGCCGTCGTAAATCTTGCCAATTTGAACGGTGGCTGTGCAAGCTTCGACTTTCTTCAACGCCTGTTGAGCCAATTCGCCGTCGAGTCCGGCAATGGTGACCCGCCCCTCTTCGGACACCTCGATAATCGTGTCGGTCTGTTCCTGAATCGCACGAATGTTCTTGCCACCCGGGCCGATCAACATGCCGATCTTTTCGGGGTCAATATCGGTGACCAGCAATCGCGGTGCGTGAGGAGAAAGTTGTTCCGAAGGACGTGGAATCGCCGTCAGCATCGTACGCAAAATTTCAATTCTCGCCTGGCGAGATTGATCCATCGCGTTTTTCAATATTTCGGTGCTGATACCGCGAATCTTCAGATCCAGCTGAATTCCCGTGATACCAACTTGGGTTCCGGCAACCTTGAAATCCATATCGCCAAAGTGATCTTCGCTACCCAGGATATCGGTTAACAGTTCGTAACGGTCGCCTTCTTTCACCATGCCAATTGAAATCCCGGCAACCGGGTTTTTGATTTTCACGCCAGCGGCCATCAAACCCAATGTCGTACCGCAGACGGTTGCCATCGAAGACGAACCGTTGGATTCAAGGATGTCGGAAACGACCCGAATCGTATAAGGGAAATTATCCGGATCCGGCAAAATCGGTTTGACGCTCCGTTCGGCAAGCGCCCCGTGCCCGATTTCCCGTCGTCCCGGACCTCGAATCGGGCGGCATTCACCGACGCTGAAGCTGGGAAAGTTGTAGTCGAGCATGAACTTTTTGGAGTACTCGTCAATCAAACCGTCAACGCGCTGTTCGTCGCGTCCGGTTCCAAGCGTGATCGTAATCAAGGCCTGTGTTTCACCACGCTGAAAAATCGCGGAACCATGAACGCGAGGAAACAAATGCGTGTGGCATTCGATGTGACGCAACGATTTGGAATCTCGCCCGTCGGCCCGGACTCCATTGAGAATGGAATCTCGCACGATGACCTCTTCCAGGTCGTGAAGTGCGGTCGAAACCTCTGCTTCACTGAAAGCGTTGTCGGCATCGGGATCGGGAATCATGGCCGCGATGATCTTTGCCTTTACCTCTTTTTTGGCAGCGCCACGATCGTGTTTGCCCGGAATCTCCAACGCATGTTTCAATTCTTCGTAAAACTTGTTCTTCAGTTTTTCGAGCAGTCCGTTATCTTCTGGCGGAGCAAACGAATCTTTTTTAATATCGCACTTGTCGTAAAGCTCCCGTTGCAACGCAATAATTTGCTTACAAGTTTCGTGTGCGAATTCAATGGCTTCCAGCATTTCTGCTTCTGGCACTTCGCGGGCAAAGCCTTCGATCATTGTGACGGCAGATTCGGTCGCCGATACAATGACGTCCATGTCGCTGACTTCCAACTGTTCTTGAGTCGGAAACGCGACCAGTTTGCCTTCCACTCGCCCGACCCGGGTGGAGGCGACCGGATCTTCAAAGGGCATCGGGGAAATGAAGCAAGCGGTTGCTGATCCATTCATTGCCAACACGTCCCCATCCGTTTGACGATCGCTGGAAAGGACAAAGTTTTGGCATTGGACCTCGTCCTTAAATCCCTTGGCAAACATCGGACGAATGGGGCGATCAATCAATCGCGCAGTCAACGTCTCTTTGGTGGTTGGACGGCCTTCGCGTTTGATAAATCCACCGGGAAACTTACCCGCAGCGCAGGTTCTTTCGCGGTAATCGCACATCAAAGGAAAAAAATCAATGCCTGCTCGCGGCGTTCCGCTGACCGCCGTGGAAAGCACCACGGTTTCGTCGTACTGAACCAATACTGCCGCAGCAGCTTGTTTGGCCAGATAACCTGATTCAAATGATAAAGTCCCGTCTCCAATTTTCTTTTCTACTCTTACTTTCACAATCAATTCCTACTCTTAATACGACTAACAAATTCCAACATCAATCAATTCGTGCTTTTTGGAATAACACCGCTGCCAAAACAGACATGGTCCGGGGAAATCCCAAACTCCGCCCTTGGTAGCGGCCACTCGTAAGCACCGGGCAAACAAAGGAAAGCGGCATTCAAACGATCAGGACTGCCATCAATTTTCCCGCGCATCGTCAGGTAGCGCCGCAGCGAATAGCGAATTCAAGAAGATCTTTACCAAGACCAAAACACCCGAATCCCACAGATTGATCCGGGCGATCCAATCGCGCACTTCCGTCGCGCCTCGCCAGCAGCACCCTCGGCTGCGTCAACTCAGATCATGAAACGAAAAACTTGGTGTTTTCGTTAATGAAAAGGCGAAACTACTTTCGAATCCCAAGTCGCTCGATAATGTCCAGGTAGCGATCGGGTTCAATGCGTCGGACATAATCCAACAATCGTCGACGACGTGACACCATGCCCAACAATCCGCGTCGCGTCGCATAGTCCTTTTTGTGCGTCCGCATGTGCTCCGTCAGGTTGTTGATCCGCGTCGTCAGTATCGCAATCTGGACGTCCGGCGACCCGGTGTCACCGTCGCCGCGCTTGAATTCTTCTACCAGTTCTGTTTTTCGCTCTTTCGTAATGGTCATAGCCAAATGATCAGGTGCCGCGGCGTTCCGGATTTCATTCCTGCCGCCTCGCGTTCGATCCAACTCCTTCAATTTACCAACAACAACAATTCAAACAAAAACAAACTACGTCACAACAGTTGCCCTGGCCGAGTCAAATGGCATTCTAAATATGGGCATCAAACGCGTTCTTCCAAGGCACTGAGTTTACCGTTGACTCGTTATTTTGCAATAAGATTTGTCGCATTTGCCACCTTTCCCCATATTTTTTGCGGTTTCGAGCAGGCTGTAACCGCCCAAGGCCTGTAAGGCCAAATAGACTTGGCCCAAACGTCGCTCTAGGGCTACGTCAGCACACCAAAAACGGGCGATTTCAGGTTGCCACCTTGCTTTTGGCCGATTCGCACGACAATGTTGGGTCCAGAATGGTCTTCATCCCACCTTCCCATTTCGACGAATCGGGAAAAGACTTCGGTCCCAAACGTTGTCGTATTGGCTCAAGATGCGATAATTCAAAATCGCCTTGTCGGTGAATGATCTAACCGAATGTCGATTCTTGGCAAACCAGCCGATACGAATTCGGCAAAGATTACTTTAAAGTTACACGTCGCCGCTTTTGCACGGGACGTTGAAGTACGATAATCCTACTTGTGGTTCCCGGTGTTTCGGGGCCAAAACTCAATTTTTCAGGAGAAATGAAATGCGTTTATTGATCGCCTTGTTCGCGATCGCAATGATGTCGTTTGCGATCGGATGCACTCCCACCGAGGAGAAGAAAGACACGCCTCCGGCGAAAACAGAGACCGGTGCGGTTACGCCGTCCTCGGATGCTTCTTCCACGACTGCCTCTGTTACGCCAGATACCAGCAACATGCAGGAAGTTTCATTGAAGCTTCCCGGCATGACGTGAGGCGGCTGTGCAGCGTCCGTGAAAGGCGCTCTGGCCAAAGTTGATGGTATCACCGATGTCAAATGTGATACGTCCACAACGACCTGCACGTTCAAGGCTCCCAAGGATCTTGACGTCGATTCCAAGCTCGACGAAATCGTTGCGTCAGGAAACAAGCATGTTGAAGGCTGGTCAAAAAACTAGCGAGCTTTGCAACCCTGGTGGATTCGATACGGGTCGCCCACGCAGCCGGCAAATCCGCTAACAAGTTCAATCAAACAAACCCGCCGGATACTTCGGCGGGTTTTTTTAATGCAATTGTTGCACGCACGTTGCAAAAAAACTTCAGCGGCGTTGCAAAGAAGCAACATCCTTAGAATTGTGCAACCGTCGCTTCGTTTTGGTTTAGCGCTTTTGGGTCGCTGAATGGTCGGCAAATCAGTCGGGATTTCGGCGAATCTCGCCCACCAACAATATTCTGACCAAGTTGGCCAGTTGTTGGCATGGTCAATGCAGTGGGTGAATCAACCCAACAACAGGAATTACGCTTATGAAAACATTCAATCAGTTTTGCCACGATGAGACCGCCGCCACGGCAACGGAATACGCCTTGTTGCTGGCTGCGATTGCAGGACTATTATTGGTCAGCCTGATTTTTATGGGCAACGAATCAGGTACTTTCTGGGGTAGTACCGCCAATTCTATTGAAACGATTTCGCGTTAACGGATTCGCATCCAACCAATCAAAAACCTTCCGACGGTTTATTAAACATCGGGTCCATGTTGGTGATGAGACAACATGACCCGATGTTTTTTTGTAGTGTTGGTCGGATGCCAATCCGCGGTAAATCATCCTGATTGAGTGTACGGATGTCATTCTGATCGATCGCAGCGACTGGAAGATTTCGAGTCTCCTGCGAATGAACAGGAGTTTTGCCCAAGCCAGTCGGCTCAACTCCGTCGGCGACCGGCTAATCACATCCTGACGCCGTGGATCGAGTGGTGAGCACCTACAGACCTGCACCTGCGAATGCCAATGCAAAATGGCCGTTGAATGCCAAGCAGCTTGGAGGCGAATCTCCAGGCGTGTAACCTATCTGTTTCGGGGAATTACCTATCCCTGGGCATCGAATGTGGGATTCATTTCACGACTGACATTCGAATTGGCGCAATATGCCGGCATCCATCCTGGCGAAGGAAACGCATTCATGAGTGAAAACCCGTTTGAAGCTCCGAAGCCCGCGTTAGACCGGCCCGTGGGGGAGCCGATGGCCTACCAGCACGATGGTTCGGGCCGGTCTTACGTTCGACAGGTCAATGTCGTCGCCAGTCTGATGATCGCCCAAGGCGTCTTGATGTTGCTCTTCGCACTCGTGACCGTCGGCTACGCGGTGTTCTTCGGCAGCATGCAATCCTGGATGTCGGCTGCCGAGCAGGCTCGTTTGGAACGCGAGTTGCCGGCGGCACAACGACAATTTTTGGCAATTATTTTTTGGTGTTGGAGTGTCTTTTCCGTCTTGCTGTCCGTGCTGTACATCACGGCAGGTTGTCTCAATTTGGGCCTGAAAGCCCGCTCGTTCGGCATTGCTACCTTGTTGATCGGATTAGGAACGATGCTCACCTGCTATTGCGCACTGACTGGCATCCCGTTGTCGATCTACGGACTGATCATCTATTTCCATCCTGCCGTTGCCGAAGCTTTTCGCATGCGAAAAGAGGGGATGCTGAAATCACAAGTCGTTGCGACGTTTGTGCGATGAACCTCGGTCTTGATCGGCGTGTGATCTGCTCATTCGTTTGTTTTTCATGAAAGGAACATGGGATCTTGCGCCAAGTTTAATATTTCGCCGGAGAGTGCAGGCTAACGAGAGTGGTCAACACCAGATTTTCTTGATTCACATTTCTTCAGCAGGCAAAACCATGTTCGAGCTTAAAACTGAACCCTCCAGTTTTCAATTCCACCCGATTGTCGTTGGCTGCCCTCGCCGGATCCGCTGTTTGAGAATGACGAAGCTTGGGGGGAATGCCCTTCGGCGGCGGAGATTCGACAAAACTGCGAGCGTTTCAGTTCAGCCTGGGATTTGCGGGAAAGAGTCATACGCCGACTGCGGTCGGAAATTGCCATCGAGTTGGGCGTGTGTCGCAATTTTTGATCAATACCGCCGGTAGGTTCGGGGCAACAAAACCGGAAACTGGCCCAGGGTGTCATGCGGGTCGGTCCCAGTCGGGGCTGCCGTTGAATCTGGGTCTTTGTCGCGCGACAAAAGACCGGTAGCAGAATTGACCGACTGGACGGCAGCTCCCGACCACGCTGATCAACGGGAGCTTGCGAAAGATGAAGCAAAGAGCTTTGAATCGTCCTACGCGCAAATTGCCAACGAGTCCTGAAACGAATGAAACAGTTTCGCAAGAAAATGCAGCTTGGCGATGTCGAATCTTTAACGGAAGCGTGGCGGGAAAAGTTTCGTGACGAAGCCGGCAGCGAATGACCCGTTCGACATGGGATAGGAATCTGCTTTCCAAAAAAAATCCCTGCCGACATGACATCGACAGGGATTTCGTAAAGGCAGTTTAAAAATCAAAACGTTTTGATCGTTTGACGGCCGATCGTTGATCACGTTGATCTCGAATCGACCGCTGAGCGATCAAGCACTTTTGGATTCTGGCATCGAGAAGGGATCCGGATTGATCCCTTGTTCCACGATCTTTTCGTCGATCACGATTTTTGAGCCTTTCGGCTGATCAGGCAAATCGTACATGATGTCCAACATGACCTGTTCCATGATCGAGCGAAGGCCACGTGCTCCGGTGCCTTTTTCCAATGCTCGCTGGGCAATTTTATGAAGCGCTTCTTCAGTGAACTTGAGATCGCACTTCTCCATCTGGAACAAAGACTGGAACTGCCGCACAAGTGCGTTTTTGGGTTCGGTAAGAACCTGCATCAGTCCCGCTTCGTCCAGCGGAGCGAGAGCCGTGGTGACTGGCAAACGACCGACCAGTTCCGGGATCAGCCCGAACTCCAGTATGTCGTCGCTGGTAACCTGCGGCAGGATTTCAGCCATCTCGGCTTCCTCGCGGAAACCTGCGGAAGACCCAAATCCGATCGTGCGTTCGCCCAACCGTTTCCGGATAATCTCGTCGATGCCCACGAACGTTCCACCACAGATGAACAGAATGTTACTGGTGTCAATCTGGATGTACTGCTGCTCTGGGTGTTTGCGTCCGCCTTGCGGAGGCACGTTGGCCACGGTGCCTTCGAGCATCTTGAGAAGAGCTTGTTGAACTCCTTCGCCTGAAACATCACGGGTGATCGAGACGTTGTTGCTCGTCTTGCCGATCTTGTCGATCTCGTCGATATAAATCACCCCACGTTGGGCTGCTTCGATATCGAAGTCCGCTGCATGCAGAAGTTTCAGTAACAGGTTTTCAACATCCTCGCCGACATATCCGGCTTCGGTTAACGTCGTGGCATCGCCGATGGCGAAGGGCACGTTCAAGATCCGCGCTAGTGTGCGCGCCAACAACGTTTTGCCTGACCCCGTAGGGCCAACCAGCATGATGTTGGATTTGTCAATCTCGACTTCGTTACCTTCCCAGCCTAACGACAGACGTTTGTAGTGATTATGGACTGCCACGCCCAGCACTTTCTTTGCAGACTGCTGGCCGATGACGTACTCGTCCATCCGCTCAACGATTTCACGCGGGGTGAGAATCTTGTTGAATAACTGTTTTGTCGGTCCCCGACGACGTTGCTCCTGTTCCAGTATCGACTGGCACAGTTCGATGCATTCGCCACAGATGTAGACGTCGCCAGGCCCTTCGACCAAGGGTCCAACGTCGCGATAGTTTTTTCGACAAAACGAACAATGCGCGTTCTTTTTGGAAGTGCCTGTTCGGCGGCTTCCTGAGGAATCGTTGCCTGCGGGCATCATCACTCCTTTAGGGCTTTCTAAGTCCAACCGTTGTACGTCCCAGTTGAGCGTTCGAACAATGTTTTGTGATTACAGACCACAAACCAATGGTGCTTCCTTGCCCGCGAACTTCGAACTCTTTTGTTATTCAGCATTTAAGCCGCCTGATCTTCAGAATGTGGCGGCAGTATGTTGTGATCCCACCAGCTAACTCGTCCCGAACAACCAAGTGGGTTAGGCTAATCGGAATATCTTGTCGGGGGGTACGGATTCAGCCAATCTGTAATTTCTGATCGTTGATTCTCGTTACTCGTTTTCTCTCAATTCCACAAATTTGGGTTCAGCTGCTTCGGATTGAACCGGTGGTTCCAACGGCGATTTGGATTCGATATCAGGAATCAACGTTTTGGGTATCGATTTTTTCAATCTTTCGTATTCATCGTTGTCAAGTTTTCCTTCGTCCCGCAGTCGTTGGAATTCATCCAGGTAGCTGGTTGTCGGTTTGCTGTTCCCCAGTGCCATATCGCGAAAAGCTTTCACGACGTAGACCGCGATCAAGATGCAGGTAATGAGTCCAAATCCGGCCACGATCCATCGGGCGCCGGGGATCTCCATCGTTTCGTTCCAATATTGCTTGATCGTTTCCATCTTTGGTCAGGGTGCTGCGGGTCTGGTAACCAGCTAATCGCGTTTCGTGTTCGGGATGACGGCGTTTCATTTGATTATATCCGGTCGGAGCGAGTGGGTTTAGTTCAATTCGCCCGAGGTTTTGTACAGTCTCGGAACAAGGGCCCTGATTTTGGGGGCTTCCTGTCTCTTGATGCGTGCGGCCGAGCATGTGACGGATTCGTCATGAAAGAAGGGACGTCGGTCGTCCGTTTCGGCAATTCCCTGCCAATTTCGATGAGCGGCACCGGTGATACGGAGCAAGTTCCGAGATCGTTCAACGAAAATCTGCCTTTTCAAATTCTGTTGCCAGCTACCCGGCGGCCCACCCAAAGTTTGCTTTCTGATCGAAACCACCTCTATTTTCCAATCTCGTTTCCCACAACGATTGTTGAAAATCCGTTACTAAACGCTTTTTCAGGCGAGAATTGACGACCGACAAAACCGAGAAACCCGGTCAAATTGCCGCTCGTTTCATCGGCAGCGCTCTCTAAGTCGATATCCGAATATGGACGACTGTGAGCGTAGCGAAGGTGATCAATTGAATGAGACGAATTACCAATTCGACTTGATGTCTCGAACCGAGGTGCATTGGTTGCGTTGTACCGCGAGGCGCGGCTGGGCTATCGGCCGCTGGGCGCTGATGCTGTCACTGGTCATTTCGTTAGCAGGCAAAACGCTGGCACAGTCGAAGCGTCAGAACCTGCCCTCCGGTGCTAAAACCGTATCCACAAACATCCAGGGTTTCGGAATTCCATTCGAGATTGATCGAAGTGATTCATCGTTAATCGAAGTCCAGCTGTATCTCTCAATGGACCGCGGTGAGTCGTGGAATTTTTACGGACGCCAAAGCACTGACAAAACTTCGTTTCCTTTTCGAGCGGACGCGGATGGCGAATACTGGTTTGCGTTGAAGACGCTTAACCGAGACCGCCGGCTGGTTCCCGAAGGAAAAGTCAAACCTGAACTGATTATTTTTGTCGATACCAAGCAACCGGAACTGGAATTTCGAATTGAAACCGACGCTGCGGGGCGAGTTGTTTGCCGATGGAGGGCGTATGACAAGAACATCAGTCCCCAGACGTTGAAGATCTTCTACCAATCGGTGGGCGGCAATCCCGAATCATGGATGCAGGTTCCTGTCCAGTTGAATGAAACCGCGCGCAACGGACTTTACTCGGACCAGTTGGCTTGGTGGCCGGAAACCACCGACTCGTCGTTGATCGTGCGGTTGATGATCGCGGATACCGCTGGCAACACCGCTCAACAGGAGCGGCAAGTCAACGTTCCCGCCAGTCCATGGCGCCATCATCGCAGCTCGACAGCTCGGCCCACTGCGGCAGCAAGGCCCGCGTTCGTTGCCCCCTCCCCGTTGCCCGTCAATGACCTCCCTGTCGAAAACAAGGTTGCCAGCAAGCCCGCCGGCGTGCATTGCGAAAACGGAGTATGTTATCGAAAACCAACAGCGGAGCCGCCGGCCCAATCGGATTCCGGCAACCTCAGGTCGAAAACTACTTTGGCCAACCAGCAAGTCAAGGTGAATCCCAGTCCATTCCGATTGGCGTCCGCCCAGCCGCTGATTGGCGGTCCACCCGAATATGCCGACCCGCCGGTGCCCGATGACTTGACCCGTCCCCAAGCAAACGATGCGAACGTCAGGGTGGCAGCCCGTAAATTGCCTGTGGTGAAAGCGGTCAGTTCTCCTTCTCGCCGTAGCGATATTGAATGGCGCAGTGAATCAGAACGTTGGATGCCGGAACATCGGGCAAGTACCTCATCGACTTTCGGGGGCCGACCACAACGAGTTCCGAACCCTTATGTACGGCCAACCGAAAGTCTTTCGCAGCGCAAGGGTCTGCCGGAATCCAACCCGTCAACCATGAAGACGGTAGGCGACCAGGTGGTTAGCGAGTCGTCTACGATGCACCCATCCAATCAGTACCGTGGCATCCAAAGCGTGACCGGTAGTGGGACGTCGCCGGTGGGCGAATTGTTGCCGAACATGGCTGGAGGATCGATCACTCCCGATCAATCAGCGGCAGATTCGCGGGTGGCAGTTCCAGTCGGCAGCGAATCCTTTCCTGCCAGCGAAAATCGCCCTTTTCAGCGCGTCGCTGATTCGCCGCGACCCGGAGAAGGGCAGGGGAGTCAGTTTCGCAAGGCCAACCATCCGAATTCCATGCGTTCGGTGATGTCCGACGATACGTTCGCCAACCAGCCGGAAGCCGCTGCGACTCAGATGATCGGTACAAAACGGTTTCGATTGAACTATGGCATCGATGCCATTGACCCGTCTGGCGTTGCCCAGGTTGATTTATGGATGACTCGGGATGGCGGTAGAAACTGGGAAACTTGGGGGCGAGATTCTGATAACGCCAGCCCGTTTCCAGTCGAGGTTGAGGAAGAAGGGCTTTATGGTTTCCGGATTGTCGTCCACTCGAAAGATGGTTTGACCGGTCGGGGACCTTCCAGTGGCGACAAGCCTGATATCTGGGTCCAGGTTGATACTCAATCTCCGTTGGCCCAGATTACATCCGTGCCGTATGGTCGCGGCGAGGAAGCCGGTCGGTTGGTGATTAACTACAGCGTCGCAGATTCCCATTTGGTACTGCGGCCGATCACGCTTTCATACAGCGACCTGCCGGAAGGCCCCTGGATTGCGATCGAGGATGGCTTGCGGAACGAGGGCCGCTATTTGTGGAAGCCGGATTCCCATGTTCCGGATCGAATCTACCTTCGACTGGACGCACGGGACCGGGCCGGCAACATGGGCGTTCACATTCTTAATCAGCCGATCGATGTGTCTGGTTTGGTTCCTCGCGGAACGATTCATGGCGTTGTGCCCGTCGGCAATTAATGTTGGACGGTCATTTGCTTGCCTTGTCGAATTAACGTGACAGGTCAAAAGCTCTGCTTCACCCGCTCATCAAATTTGATTCCGTGATTGCCGTTGGCTAAGATTCGAAGCTAACCTGGATATTCGGGCTAAGTCTTTTTCCGATCGGGAAGTGGTGGCGCAGGGGACGACACCGAAGCCTGGTTGAGAGTCGATCAAGCTGCCCGGCCAGGCGATGAGTTTGCCTATCCGAATCGAGTACGCCGTGATTGTTTGATTCTTCCCAGCGGATCGTTATTCTTTTTACAGGTGCCGATTACGTCGCCAGTTATTTCCGACAACTTGTTTTTGGAAGAAACGCCAAATGAAACCGGATCCTCAGGTCGTGAGTGGATCGACTGACAGGCGACCGACCGAAGCCATTCTCGGCACCGGCTACGAACTGCTTGTTGACGCTGAGTCAACTGGTGGCGCCTACGAGATGATGAAATTTGTCGTGCCGCCCAAGCTGGGGCCGCCCAAACACATGCATACGCGAGAGGACGAGCACTACTTTTTTCTGTCGGGAAAATTCGAAGTGACGGTGGGTAACGAAACGGTCGAGGCAAAGCCAGGGACGTTTCTGCATCTGCCCCGAAACATTCCACACGGTTTGATCAATGTTGGCCCCACCGATGGAAGTTTTCTGTGTTGGGTGATCCCGGGCAATTTGGGGAGTTTTTTTGGGCGGTTCAAGGAACCCTGGCCAGAAAACGACAGTTATCCACCGGTGTTGAAGAAAGACGATATTCTTAGGATGACTCAGGTCGCCCAAGAGTACGGCATCGAGACGGTGATTTGAAGTCTTCGATTCTGCAAATTGCCTCAGTGGTCGCATCACCCATACCTCGACTCGCATGACGAAGAGGTTGCCTAAGCGAGTCGTATCAACGTCCCATGAGAGAAAATCCATGTTCGCAGCGAGCTGCCGTTGGCAATGTGTTGGCGTGTATTTGGTTTGTGCAACGACGTTGGTGGCACAGCAAGTAGGCGATCCAGGTCGTGTTACCGAGCCCACGTTACGAGATTTTAATCCGAAGCCTGCGTTACGGGTCGCAAAAACGGATTTGAAGCATGCCAAGTTTCCCGTCATCGACGTCCATACGCATTTTGGACTTCGTCTGCGCGGCGAGACAGAAGCATTAGCGGACTACGTACGTGTGATGGATCGAAACAACATTTCGATTTCGGTCAGCTTGGATGCGAAACTGGGTTGCGCAGAGGATCACTTGCTCCACATTGGTAAATACAAGAACCGCATTGCCGCTTTTGCGCATCTTGATTTCGTCGGCGAGGGCGACCGCGAAGTTCCCGAAACCTGGGCGTCCAGCCAACCTGGTTTTGTCAGAACCTGTGTTGAACAACTGCATGCAGCCAAGCAAAAGGGTGTTCTTGGTCTCAAGTTTTTTAAATCGTTCGGGCTGTCCGATAAAAACGCGGATGGCTCTTTGATCAAGATTGACGATTCACGTTGGGATCCAATTTGGAGCACGTGTGGCGAAATCGGCTTGCCGGTGATCATGCATGTCGCCGACCCGGTCGCCTTTTTTGAGCCGATTGATGCGAAGAACGAGCGGTGGGAAGAACTGAGTCGGCATCCTGACTGGAGTTTCTACGGCGATCAATTTCCTGATCGAGTGGAGTTGTTGGCGGCTCGCAATCGAGTGATCGCGAGACATCCCGATACTACCTTTATTGGAGCGCATTTTGCTAACAACAGTGAGGATCTGGCGGTTGTTTCCCGGTGGCTGGATCAATATCCCAACCTGGTGGTTGAATTTGCATCGCGCATCAATGAGTTAGGTCGGCAACCTTACACGGCTCGGCGATTCTTCGTGGAGTACCAGGACCGAATTTTGTTCGGCACTGACGGACCCTGGCCGGAATTGCGTCTGAGTTACTACTGGCGTTTCTTGGAAACGACTGACGAAAACTTTCCGTACAGTGAAAAATCACCGCCACCTCAAGGCCTGTGGCGGATCTACGGGATTGGATTGCCGGATGAAGTGCTTAAAAAAGTTTATCACGAAAATGCAATACGAGTTGTGCCAGGCCTGCGAACCCTGTTTCAAAATGCGTCGATAGAACGCGATGACACAAATTAGACACGATCGTTCCAGGTGACGCGTCCACGAAACTCGAGACGATCTTCCGGTGAAGCTGTTCGCCAGCGATCCGTGAAGCGGAGCCCTTTAAAAACTGGCGCTGAAGATATCCAGCGCCTGGCAATCGCTTCATTCAATCGCGCGGATCGCGAGCATGATGAAGGATTTGGAGAAGTAGATTCCCGTCGTCCGTTGTTGTTGAAATAGATCACCTGAGAGCGAAGGCAAATTGGGGCGAGTCTTGACTGCCAGGGACCTGGAAGCGCTGGATCGGTCGAACCGGGACTGGAAAGTTGAATCGGTATTTGTTCTGTTGTGTGTATGACTGGGACGAAACACGTATTTGATTTTCTGGCAGAGCCTTTTTCCGAGGTGCCTGGCGGTGTCTGTGCGGTTTTTGGTGGCGAACGTTTTTTGAAGAGGCTGGCGGTAAGCCATCTGGTTCGATGCGCTGGCAATGAAGACCCGGATTTCGCTGCCAGTCATTTCGATTCGGATTCTGCCCGCTGGACTGATATCCATGATGAACTGGCGACTCGGACTTTGTTCGGCGGTGATGGCCCCCGGATCGTCGTGGTGGATCATGCCGACGGGTTTGTAAAAGAGAATCGGGAACGGCTGGAAGACTATCAGGCTTCCGGAGGCACGGGGCTGCTGGTGCTGATCGTTGAGAGCTGGGCCAGCAATACGCGACTGTACAAGGCCATCAATAAATCGGGCCTGCAAATCAGATGCGATCCACCAACCGCCAGTGCCAGAAGTAAGCAACGTGATGAGAAGCAGGTTCAGGACTGGTTGATCGCGCGCGCAACGTCGGAATACGGGTTCAATTTGCCGGCGGGCGGCGCTCAGCTATTGATTGAACTCACCGATTGTGAGTTCGGTCGGATGGACCAGGAGCTTCAAAAACTTTGCCTTTATTCCGACGAGAAGGGAACTGTGGACCAGGCGACGATCAAACAGGTCGTGGGCGGCTGGCGGACTCGCACGATGTGGGAGGCGATTGACGCGGCGACCGATGGGGATGCAAAACGATCGCTTGAACTACTCGACCAGCTGCTCCGCAGCGGTGAACACCCGTTGGCGCTGTTTGGACAAATGTCATGGTCACTGCGCCGATACGCGACCGCGACTGAATCCGTTTTGCGTCAACTTCGTCACGGACGGAAGGCTGATCTGCCAGCGGCGATGAAGCAAGCTGGTTTTCGCGCTTGGGGAGGAGAATTGGCAGCCTCGGAATCTCGCATTCGTCAACTCGGGTCCAAACGGGCCGGAATGATGATGAATTGGCTACTGGAAGCGGATCTGGCATTGAAAAGAAGCCACTCCAAAGAGGGTCGTGGCCGCATGGTGTTGGAAACCCTATTTGTCAAAATGGCGAAAGAGCTCGCCACGAAATGACCGCAGTCAGTGCTTGCATGTGTTAGGCCAGACTTGAACCAATCGGATCGATTCTCTAGTATCCGCCACCATTTTCAAATTCGCTAACGCCAGCAAGGCCCGCGGAGCTTCTTTTTCAAGCGAGAAAAACCATGCCGGAACGGACTCTGGTTATCAAGATCTCCATTCGAACGATGCGATATGGAATGGCGTTTTGTGTTGCCCTTTTGTTGCATGCTGGCTGTTCCCAGATGAAGCCACCTAGTCTCCGGGAACTGGTCGATCATCAGCCGCGGCCGACTCAATGGGAAGTCGAAAAGCAAGAGAATCTGGAAAGAATGTTCGAGGAAAATCCAGAAGCATTCGAGCCATTAACGGCCGAAGCGGCGGTGGCGGCCAGGCGAGCAGAAATTGCAATGGAGCCGGAAACTACAGCATTGTCGTATGAACAGACGCAGACAAACGAGACACCACGTTTGACCGCCGTTCCGATGGCTGAGAACCAGGAATCGGTGGAATGTCAAACAGGCCAGTGCAGCCATCCCGGATGCAATTCTCGTTCTGCCAAACCGAAACTCCCGTATGCCGAACCGATTGATTTCTCGACGGTGGCCAAAACACCGCCTCCCGCGGCAGTCGTGAGTCAGCCATTGTCGCCAATTGGAGCTGAAAGCCGAACTCGCACGGTCAGCGCGAAACTGAATTCAGCCCCAATGAGCCCAACAGGGGATCATAGCTCCCCAGAAGGCCGGCATAGTAACCGTCGAAATCCAAACCGTCACCTTTACCAACAAGAGGCGCCTAGCAATGAATTAGTCGCCGCAGATGACAGCACTGAATCCAACGTGATTCGACTTGAGAGCCCAGAAAAATTGCCAAGCGACACGGGAACCGGTTTCGAGAGAAAGATCATAGAAAACGCGACGGCGAGTGGCGGTATTGCCCTTGGGGGAGAAGCTCTTTCAACGGCTTCTGATCCTGATGATGTTGAGAATCTTCCCGTGGACAACGCCGGCGAATTTTCGATTAAAGCAAACAAGCAAAGTCTGCAATCAGAAAGGCGGCAGAGTCAGATGCGACCGCCGGGTGAAGAGAACGCAACCGACGCACCGAGGATCATCGTAGATCCGTCACAGTTTCCGAGCCAAAAGGCTGAAATCGAATCCATCCCACCGTTCGCAGATTGCCCACCGCCGGACGATGATCTGCAAGCCAGGGAAATCAAAACCGAAAAGGAAAACCGAATCTCTTCCAGCAACGAATTTACGCGACCCTACGAGTTTGTGCCGGACAAGGGTGCCGCCCCTCTTAAAGCGTTGACGGAGCTGGGACAAAATTTTGATTCCGGGGCGAGCGATTTCTCCAAGGAACATCATCGGACCGCCAGTCCATCGGTCGTCGCAAAAAATGATTCCGGGTCTGCCGAGCGTTTCGAAGATTTGACGGACGAACAGTTCGAGGATCTGTTTGGTGTCAAGTTGGCTGCGAACGATGGGGAATCGGGCTGCAAAATCTGTGGGTCGCTCGATTGCTCCACTTGTACGGCCGGCAGTGCCGGAGACGAGGGCAACGAATTCCGACCGTCAACAATTTCAGTCGCGGCTGGCGAGCGGGCTGAATCAGAAAATTCGATCTCGGCATCCAGTCAAATTGTGATGGCGACTCACTTGGAGTCACATTCGGATTTCGATCCTGCGGGAAGTTTCGGTCCGTCATCCGGTTTCGAGCCCGCGAAGGACCTCAATTCGAATCCAACCAGCTGGCAAGCTCAAATCGAGCAGAGCATCAAAGTTGTTGAGCAACAGCTCGTGAATGAGACCAGTCCCGAGTTGAAGAATGCGCATCAAGTCAATTTACGACTGCTTGAGGTGTTAAAGCGCAATATCCAACTCGTTTCCAGCGAATCACCACCACCAATCGATCGAGAAGCTTGGCAAGTCCGTTTGAATGCGATTGCGGCAATGCTGCAAAATCCCGAGCTCTCAAGCGGTGACGGACAGCGCCTTCCGGACGAGGCGGTCGCCGAAGGACTGGTTTGCCTACGAAGGGCGGTTGAACAATTGGAAGCGATCGCGGGCCTTCGGCTGGGGAATGCGTCTTTTTGCACGGAAGTTAAAGGGTTTGGGCAGGTAACCTGCTTCGCCACCAATGACTTTCACGCCAGCGAAAAAGTACTCGTTTATTGTGAAGTCGAAAACTATCGTTCGACCGAAATTGAAACCGTCGGAGCTATCAAATACTTGACTCGACTCCAAGGCAGCTTTGCGATCTCAACCGAGCAGGGAAGGGTGGTGCAACAGGGCCGATTTCCAGTGGTTGAAGACACTTCGCTGAGCAAGCGAGAGGACTTCTATATGTATTTTCCAATTGCATTTGCCAATTTGCCGACCGGGCAATACCGGCTGGATCTGCAGGTGGAAGACCTGACAACGAGAAGCGCAGCTGCCGTCGAGCCGTCATTGTCGTTCACAGTCCAATAGTCAATCGAGCGACCGCATGGACGAAACGAACAAGCGACAATCGCTACTTGTGTAGCCGGATTGGCAAAATTCAGATGCGGAGAACAATCTTCCGCATGGTTACCACTCTGGGCGCGTCGAGAACACAGGTTTTCCGTGATTCATTCACGGTCGAACTCGGTCATTTCAAAACCGATTTCAAAGCCAATGCGCCGTCGGTAAGGATCATCACGCTGCCGCGAACAAAGATCCGTTACCATTTGGGTTGTCCTTCCCGAACCGAGATTCACCCCGGGGTTTTGAAATGCATGTTGGAAGTGTAAGAGTTTTGACGACCATCGCTTGTTGTCTGGTTTTGGCCTTCGTCTCGCGATCATCGGCAGCTCAAGACAACAAACAGCAAGAGACTACCTGGTCGACGAACGAGTTTCCTGCACCGGATGATCTGAAGATTACGGCCGATCTCTACCTGGTTAGCGAAGAAAAGCAAACGCCTTTGATTGTGCTTTGTCACCAGGCAGGTTGGTCGCGAGGTGAATACCGAGAAATTGCACCGAAGCTCAATCAATTGGGATTCAATTGTCTGGCGATCGATCAACGCTCCGGTGGAAAGGTAAATGATGTTCCCAATGAAACGTTCAGAGCAGCCCTGGCGGCGAAGAAAGCAACGACTTTCATTGATGCCGAACAGGATATAATCGCCGCGATCATCTGGGCGCGCGAAAATCACGCCACGGGCAAAGTCATTTTGTGGGGGAGTTCCTATAGTTCTGCGCTTGCGCTGCGCGTTGCGGGTGAACATCCGGAACTGGTGGACGGAGTCCTTGCGTTCGCGCCGGGCGAGTATTTCGCTCGAATGGGTAAACCCAATGACTGGGTGACTGCTTCGGCGAAGAAGATCAAGATCCCCACTTTTGTTACTTCTGCCAAAAAGGAAGCGCCACGTTGGCGAGGGATCTTTGACGCAATTCCGGCCGAGTCCAAGGTCAAATTCATTCCCAATACCGACGGCAACCACGGATCCCGCGCGCTATGGGCACAATTCGACGATAGTGGTGAGTACTGGAAAAACGTCAATCAGTTCTTAGCGCAATTCCAGTCGTAGCGACGAGTCGCCCGGATTGAACAGGGCGGAATCGCTATCCAACTTTCCAGGTTGTGCGAGAGCCAGCTTGGGACGTGTTTAACGGTTGCGAAGCCTATGCTCCGCTAGCAAGTGTAAATTAAGTCGATCGTGGGCTTTTCGACGATAGCAACGTTTATTCAGGGCGGCTTGGTTTGCGTTTGCCACGTCGGCATTCGTACGTGACGTTTCGCTGGTTGAAATGGCACAGGTCCTCACGCGATCGCTCTTTTTTGATGTAGGCAATGGAAATCCTGACTCTGATCGCGATCCCGGCTGTCTTGGTTTGGAGCCTCGTCGTCGCCAAACAGCAATCTCGAATGGATGCGCACCTGCTTCCAACGATTGGGCTGCTTGTCGTCATTGTGGGCAGCGTATTCGGATATGAGTTCTTTCATCTGTCCGGGGGACCGATTCCCATAACTCTGGACAGGATCCTGCTGGGCGGATTGCTAGCGCTGTTTGGGTTGTCCTGGTTTCGGGGAGCAGAACACATCCGGCAGTTGAACAAAGCGGATCTCGTTATTCTTGCGTTGATGGGAGTCGTCGCGGCGAGTGCGATGACCCATGACTGGCGTTTCATGGAGAATATGCCCGCCTCCCGATTGTTGTTCTTTTACTTCATCCCATTGGTGCTGTACCTGGTCGTAAGCACTGCTCGCTTGAATGTTGCGGACCTGAAGTGGATTTCGCTGTTGCTGGCGGGCTTCGGTTTTTACTTGGCGGTGACGGCGATTGCCGAAACGCTCGAGTTGGCCTCCTGGGTGTTTCCTCGCTACATCATGGACGCTTCAGAACTGGAGTTTTTGGGCCGTGGCCGCGGTCCATTCTTGAATCCCGTTTCCAACGGTGTTTTTCAATGCGCTTGCCTCTGTGCGATGTGGATGTGGTGGCCGGACTCAAGCCGTCGCGGCAAAGTCATTTTGATATTTTTGACGGCCGTCATGACGGCGGGGATTTTCTGTACGCTGACACGAAGTGTCTGGGTAGGTTTCGTCGCAACGGCTGGCCTTGTGATCTGGTATCCGGCGAGCCGTCAAACGAAAGGGTTGCTGATTATTCTGGCGACGATGGTGATGATCGTTTCGCTGCCGTTGGTTGGTGAGAAGATCTTTTCGTTTAAACGTGACAAAGCTGTCAGCCAGGCCGAAATGGAAATGTCGGCTCAGTTACGCCCACTGTTTGCGATAGTTGCCTGGGAAATGTTTCAGGATCGCCCGGTTTTCGGCTGTGGTTTCGGGCAATATGCCAGAGCCAAGTATCCTTACCTGCAGGACCCTTATTCGGGTCGTCCACTTTCCAGTACGAAATACTTTATGCAACACAATGTCGTACTGGCGTACCTGACCGAAACCGGCCTGGTTGGGGTGCTCGTGTTATCAACCATGTTAATCATGATGGCCAGGACCAGCTGGTCGATTTGGCAAGATGACAGTCTTGAGCAATGGGCACGCAGATATGGAATGTTCATGTTGGTCGTGTTGGTCAACTTCTTCATTAACGGAATGTTCCACGACGTCTCGATTATTCCAATGCAAAACATGTTGCTGTTTTTTGGTTTTGGTTTGATCAACAATATCGCCTCGCATCGCCCGGAATTCGCGGCCGGTTGGCAAACTGAAATCGACTTGGACGCGCTACCGGCCATCGTGCGTCCCAAACGCTTAAGGGCGGAAGACTTGGCAGGGGAACAAGCGGTGCCAACCGCCTAGCAGCGTTGGTTATAGCCGCGCACAGCTTGGTTACCAAAGCTGCCAAGCTTCGTAGCGCACGACATAGATGCCGAGCAATAAATTCGTGACGCCGTGAGCGATCACGCAATCCCACAGATTTCCTGTTCGTCGCATCAGTAACGTGACCAGCCCAAACCACAGGAATGCAGCAATTGCCTCCGACGGGTGGGTTAGCACTCCGTACAGGCTGGGCGTGAGGAGTGCAAACCAGGAAAGGTCCTTGAAAGAGACGGATTCCCAGTTTGGATCTTGAACCCAGCGGATGAGCCAACCGCGAAGGAACAGTTCTTCGATAATTGGCACCATCAGCGCGAGCAAGGTAAATCGAAGAATCAAAAACAGGCTACGCTTCCATCCGGCCGGAAAACTGTCAAAAGGATTGAAGGCCGGGCGGGTCGATCCGAGGAAGTCCAAGCCGACTGCGTCGAATATCCGTTTTTCGATCTGCAACTCGCAAATCCCAATCCACAGGACAACCCCGACCACACCCACGACAATGGCCCAACCGGTCAACCTAAGTGGGAAATGCTGAAGGTAGGTCCGACGGAAATAGACGAGCATGCCGATCACGAGCAAAACCTGACCTGCGACAAGGAGCAGGTATTGGTTGGCTGCCTGACCAACTATCGCGGCAGGATCTTCTTCGGTGAACTCCGAAAAATCCGGATAAAATCTGGCGATTACCAAATACACAATCAGTGGTAAAATAAAGGCGACGGTCTGCTGAATGTCGTATTTGGTTTCTGGCATAAGTCTTTTGTTGGAACGATTGACGAAAGCGACATCTCGCCGTTGTCATAGTGAAAGCAAAACGTAACCGTCACAAAGTCGCGGTTCGGTCGAGATGGCGAGTTCCAAAGGGTTTTCTAACATGTCGCGGATTCGATCCACAATATTATTTCTGTCGGTTGGTGTTATCCTTCCATTGTCGAGTTTGAGCAAGGTCGCTTGGGCCGCCCCGCAGGCAACTAAAACTTATCGACAGCAACGCGAGCAGATGGTCGAGGTTGCCGTCAAAGGTGCCGGTGTCAAGGACGAACGCGTGTTGAATGCGATGTTGGCAACTCCACGTCACGAATTTGTGCCGCGGAAGATTCGCAAAACCCAGTCCTACCTCGACGCGGGTATTCCCATTGGTAATAAACAAACCATTTCTTCGCCCTTCATTGTTGCCTACATGACCGAATCGCTGGATCCCCAGCCGACGGACAAAGTGCTGGAGATCGGTACTGGCAGCGGCTACCAGGCTGCTGTTCTGAGCCCGTTGGTGAAGGAAGTCTATTCCATCGAGATCGTTGAACCGTTGGGGAAAAATGCCGCGAAAGTCCTGGAGAAATTAAAGTACAAAAACGTGTTGACGAAGATCGGCGACGGCTATCTTGGCTGGCCGGAACATGCGCCATTTGACAAAATCATTGTCACTTGTTCGCCGGAGGATATTCCTCGCCCCTTGATCGATCAACTGAAGGAAGGGGGATTGATTGTCGTTCCCATGGGGGAACGACATCAGCAGACCTTGTACTTAATGGAGAAGCAGGACGGCGAGATGGTCCGCAAATCGCTGCGACCGACTTTGTTTGTTCCCATGACCGGTAAGGCGGAAGACCGTCGCCGTGTTTTGCCGGATCCCACAAAGCCCAAATTGCTCAACGGTGATTTTGAAGAAGGGTTGGACGAAGCCGGTTTTGTTGCTGGCTGGTACTATCAACGTCAATTGCAATTGGTGGAGGATTCTGAGGCTCCCAGCGGCAAGCACTTTGTCGAATTCAGAAACAGTGTGCCGGGCCAATTAGCTCACGTCATGCAAGCTTTCGCTATCGATGGTCGAAAGGTGCCGGTCGTAAAATTTGCAGTTTCCATTGAGTGCGAAAATGTCATGGTTGGACCCAGACGTAATGACCTGCCAGTGGCCGCATTATCCTTCTACAACGATCAACGAGAAGAACTCGGAATGATCAACTTGGGTCCGGTACGGGGAACGAAGCGTTGGCACCATCTAAGTCAAGAGATTCGTGTGCCAAGGTCCGCTAGAGAAGCAATCGTCAGAATCGGCATGTTTGGATCTACCGGAACTGCGAAATTTGATAACGTTACAGTACGATCCGTGAAATAGTCGGCCCATCGCGGCAGACAATCGGTCATTTCCTTGGGTCACCGTGAATCCGAAGGGAAACAGGCCTGCAGCCTTTCCCAGTCCAATTCATCGTTAAACTCTGCTCTGTCCTTCAAAAATCCCTATTTGGCTTGAATTGCCAAAATTGCCTGCTATTCTAATCTCATAAGCACGTTCGTCTCCTCAATCTTTGATTGTGCTACCAACGTCAACTACGTGTTTTTTCGGAGAAATTATGAGAATTGCAGGAATGAGTCGCCTCACCAAAGGCGGACTACTAGTCATCGCAGCATTGTCGTTGGCTCTTTTTGTGTCTGTCGAAACCGCCGATGCCCATTGGGGCTCTAGAGGCGGCTCTTATGGCAGTTGGGGCGGTTCCAGCGGCGGCTCGAGCGGCGGCTCTTACGGCAGTTGGGGCGGTTCGAGCGGCGGCTCATATGGCAGTTCGGGAGGTCGAGTTTACCGAACCCCGATCCGAAGTTTCTTTGGCCGTTTGCACGCGCGCAAGCAAGCGTTTTTTCACGGATCCCGCGGTGGTTCCAGCGGTGGTTCGTATGGCAGTTACGGATCCTCAGGTGGCAGCCTCGGTACCAGCTACGTGAGTACTTCCTATGGTAGTAGTGGCGGCTCCAGTGGCGGTTCCAGCGGAGGAGGATACTACGGTGGTTCCAGCGGTGGATCCTATGGCGGTTCCAGTGGCGGTTCCTGGCGGTTCCTATGGAAGCATTTCGCAACCCGTCTACGCGACGCCAACGTACGGTTACTCAGGAATGACGCCTGGTGCCGTTTATGGGGGCGGGACCCCGATTGATTCGGGTTATGTGAATCCGGGTTATTCTTTAGGTGAAATTCCAATCGACGGCGGCTACATTGATCAGTCGGGTGCGCCAGGGGCGCTCCAAAATGTTTCACCGGGATCAGGATCGGTGATTCAGGGGAATGGAGATTTGCAGGTTCCCCCGCCGGGACCGGATAACGACAGCACGAGAATCTCAAATCCATCGAAGAACTCGGCAGTGTTGACGTTAAACGTGCCTGAGGATGCCAAAGTCTACATCAATGACAAATTGACTCGTACCGACGGGGAATCCCGAAGTTATGTTTCGAGAAACTTGAAACCCAATCGGAAATATCAGTACCTGGTCAAGGCCGTTGTCGTTCGCGACGGAAAAGATGTGGTCAGAACGCAGATGGTGACGATCAAAACAGGAGAGACGAAATCGTTGGCGATGGACTTTGATGCGGCTCGAGTGACCTCTTTGGCTCTGAATGTTCCCCAAGACGCAAAGGTGATTCTGTGCGGAAAAGAAACCTCCATTGCTGGTACTTCGCGTTATTTCGAAACCAGCAAGCTTGAGGAAGGCATGACCTGGAAAGATTATACGGTTCAGGTTTCTGTCGAACGAAACGGCAAAGTTATCTCTCGAAAGGAAACGATAGATATGCTGGCCGGAGAATCCTATTCGCTAAGCTTTGATTTTGATAATTCCGCGAATCAAAAAGTAGCTGCCAAATAGCATTTGAATTCTGATTCTGAAAATTCAACCCCGCCGGTCGATTGGATTGGTGGGGTTTTTTTGTGGTCAAGCTGACACGTTCCGATTTTACAACCGATACGACCGCATGGCGAAATCCAGGAAAAACCGGAATTTGAATGTAAAGTCGCCGGACGCGTCCGGGCCTTCAGCGAGTGAAGCAAGCGCGACAGCGGGAGTCGACGTCGGGCAAATCCCTATCGCCTGGAAGCGGGGACTATCCGTTTTCCTGTTGGCCTACTTGTTCATCGTTGCACTCGGACCCCTGGCCAATCCGGTCGGTTCCGAGTTTTTGACCCGACCCCTGGCACGCGCGGTCGCACCTATCCATCGCGCTTTATTTTTGGGACATGGGTATCGCTTCTTTGGACCCGATCCGGGGCCATCCCATTTGGTGATTTACCGGGTGAGCGATTCCAACGGGAATCTTGTAGAAGCCAGGTTTCCGGATCCCGAAAAACATTGGCCTCGACTGATGTACCACCGATGGTTCATGTTGAGCGAGACGCTCTTCAATGAACACGCTCTTATGCCGGACAGAGAGTCGTTCGAAGCCTCTGATTCCGAGCTCGAAGTGCAAATTCGAGTCTTGCGATCCAAGGGGAAATTTGAGCTGGGCGAACGGCTGTCCGTTGAGCGCCGCCGGCTCCGAGAACAATTCGAGGACGCGCAACAGAGGATCGCGAAGTTGGTCGAAGCCATTGCGCGCTACCTCATGAAAACGAACGCGGGCGATCATGTTGAGGTCTTTCTCCAGGAAAGAAACATTCCGTTCTCCGTCCAAATTCTGACCGGCTCAGAACTGGACGAAGATCAATTCCTGTCACCACTGCGGAAAATTGGTGAATTTCGAATTGACGATCAGGGTGATGTCGTTTCCTTAGAGGTTATTGCCGAACCGTTGGAGGAAGAACGGTGAAAGTGGATCCCGAATTTTCTGCGGAAGCCGTGACACCCAATCAGGTTTCGGAGCTTGTTAAATCCTGGGCGACAGGCTGGATCAAGGGCTGGGACTGTTTTTGGTTTCGATCCGAGGATCCGGCAACGCTTGGATTGATTCGACTGTTCACCGGCTGCATCGTGTTCTATGCCCATCTTGTCTGGTCCGCCGAGCTAATGACGTTTTTTAGTGACGGCGGCGTACTGCCGACGGACCATCGCTACCTTCTATTCGGGCGAAGCGAATTCGCCTGGAGTCATTTTGACTGGTTTCATTCCACAACGGCGATCTGGTTTGTCCACATCGCAGGCCTGTTCATCATGGCTTTGTTTGCCGCGGGCCTGTGGACACGCGCCACTTCAATCCTGACAGCGATGTTGGTCATCTCCTATGCCAATCGGGCCACAGGGGCCCAATTCGGCTTGGATCAAATCATGGCGTTCTTGTGTATTTATCTGGCGATCGGCAATTCAGGTGGCGCGTTTTCTGTAGATCAATGGTTGGTTGCCCGCAAGAGGAACCGGCCGAGCGAAGCGGGGCAGGGGAGGGCGATAACCGATGTTCGCTCGGGAACTTCGACTCGCATTGCCATTCGCTTGATTCAACTGCACATGTGCCTCGTGTATTTATTTGCCGGTCTTGGGAAACTGCAGGGCGAAACATGGTGGGATGGTCTGGCGATTTGGTACTCGCTTGCCAGTTTCGAGTATCAAACCGTGGATATGACGTGGTTGGCGAATTACATGTGGTTGGTCAACCTGTTGACCTTGTTGACCGTAGTCTGGGAGGTTGGCTATCCAGCGCTGGTCTGGCCGAGGTTGACGCGACCATTCGTGATTCTGTTTGCGATCCCGATTCACTTGGGGATTGGGTTGTGCATGGGAATGATGACATTCGGGTTGATCATGCTGGTCGGCAATCTGGCGTTTGTTTCGCCCGCATTGGTAAGGCTAATATTCGGTCGTAAACAGCTGGCTAATGTCAAATCGGGCCGTGCGTCGTAACACGACAGCCGGATCACTCGTTACAAAAGAATCATCTCCCGCTTATACTTGGAATCCCCAGTCCGAATATCGGTCGCGGTTATTGTGATCCAACCTTGGTTCAGAACAATCGCCGGTATCGCGCAAATAATTCCTGGAAATCAAACGGCAAAGATTGGAGAAAGCGGTGTCAAAGCGTATAGCCATTGCGGGAGCAACTGGAGCGGTCGGGCAACTGGTTCGTCAGATGTTGGAGGAACGGGATTTCCCTCACGAGTCCATTCGTTTCCTCGCTTCGGCGCGATCCGCCGGAAATGAGATCGAATTCAAAGGGTCCAAGCATGGCGTCCAGCTTCTGGAACCGGGAGCGTTTGACGACATTGATATCGTTATTGGTAGCACTCCGGATGAAGTGGCCGCAGAGTTTGTACCCTGGGCCGTCGAACGAGGGGCGGTCGTCGTCGACGAAAGTGGTTTCCACCGAATGATGGATCACGTGCCATTGGTTGTGCCAGAAGTAAATGCCGATGCTATTCAGTCCCACCAGGGAATAATTGCGAGCCCCAATTGCAGCACAACTCAAATGGTCGTGGCAATGAAACCGCTCTACGATGCGTCACGGATCCGGCGGGTCGTCGTGTCGACCTACCAGGCAACCAGCGGGGCAGGGGTGGTTGGCCAGGCAGATTTGGTTGAGGGTTCACGTGCATCGTTGAACCAGGATCCATGGAGTTATCAGGCGTTTTCTCATCCGATTGCTTTTAACCTGATCCCGCAAATCGGTTCGCCAAAACATGAAGGCTACACGTCTGAAGAGATGAAGATGATCTTCGAGACCCGCAAAATTTTTGAAGATCCTGAGATCCAGATCTGCCCGACCTGTGTCAGGGTGCCGGTATCCAATTGTCACAGCGAATCAATCCTGGTGGAGACTGAACGTCCGATTTCTGTCGAGGAAGCCCGTGATTTGTTCTCTGCCGCTCCCGGCATTCAAGTGCTCGATGATTTATCGGCAGGTGTTTATCCGATGCCCAGCAACTGCGATGATCGAGACGATGTGTTTGTCGGCCGCATCCGTAAGGACTTGAGTTGTGAGAACGGACTGACTTTCTGGTGCGTCAGCGACAATTTACGGAAAGGCGCTGCGACCAATGCGGTTCAAATTGCTGAACTGCTGGTTTCTGGACAGTATTCTCAATGCGGCATCTCAAGCTAACGATCGCCTTTGACGGCACCGACTACTGTGGCTGGCAAGTGCAGACCAATGGTGTTTCGATCCAGCAACGATTGGAAGAGGCTTGGGAGGCGGTCACCCAGGAAAAAATCCGCATTACCGCCAGCGGACGTACGGACGGAGGCGTGCATGCACTTGCGCAGGTCTGCGGATTGGCGACATGTTCAACAATGGAATGCCGGGACCTGTTCCGAGCACTCAATGCAGAAACACCTTTTGATATCTCGATTCTGAGAGTCGAAGAAGCACCTGCCGGATTTCACGCCATCCGCGACGCCATTCAAAAAACCTACTTTTATCAGATCCAGTACGGCAGGATTTTGGATCCTTTACGCCGTCGATATTGTTGGTTTGTGCCGGTGGAATTACGGGTCGAGGCGATGGCTCAGGCGGCCAAGTGTCTTGTGGGTACTCATGATTTTGCCAGCTTTCAGTCTGCAGGAGCTGAACGTTTAACCACGGTTCGCACGGTCAGCCGACTGGAAATCCGCGCCGATGATCGTCCACCGTTCCCCGGTCTCAAGATAACAATCGCGGCCGACGGATTCCTCTACAAGATGGTCAGGAACATTGTAGGAAGCCTGATTCATGTAGGGCGCGGTACGGAGGATCCGGAGTGGATTGGTTGGGTCCGGGATCAGTTAGATCGAAAATCGGCGGGCCAGACAGCGCCGCCCCACGGTTTGTTTTTGCAGCAAGTCGATTACGATGATGAATTAACCTGAAATCCCTGACTCCGCCAATCGGACGTTTGCAGCGGTTAAATATTCGTTGCGTTCGTTGATTTAATTGTAACTTTCGAGACATGGCTGAACCAAATGCAGAAGAGAGTGAGGAAGGGCCCGTTCGCTCCGTCGCGTTCTCGTTGGGTCTGTTCTTGCTGACTGGGATGCTGGCGCTCTCGTTTCATTGGTGGAGGAATCACAACTCCGCTTTGTGGATTGAAGTCGGGTTCATTTTGTCCGCGGCCACCGTAATCGCTGTGATCATCTCGGAGGCCTGTGAGCCTTTCGCCGACGCAGCCCAATGGGTCGGTATCCGATTGAAACTCCCTCCCTCGGTTCGCGGGGCGACACTGGACGCAGTCGCCAGCAGCATGCCCGAGCTGTTTACGGGGCTGTTTTTTGTCACCGTGGCATTGACTGGAACCAAAAGCACTGCGCAGCGATTGCTGGACAGCGCCGAAGGATACGGGTCGACGATTGCCACGTGTGCCGGTAGTTCGATTTATAACCTGGTGCTGATTCCGGCGGTTTGTGCCTTGGCAGTCGCTCATTCTCGACCGCGAAAACCATTTGTGGAGGTTTCCCGAGAGATTGTCAATCGGGACGGAATGTGGGTCCTGGCAACCCAGATCGGTTTGTTGGTATTTCTTTTCCAGCCGCGACTGGACTGGTGGATGGGTGCTGTGGCGTTGTTGGCTTATGTGGCCTACGTCCTGCACTTGTATGTTGCGACGAGGCGATTTCGAACGAGACTGGCGGAAGGCCAATCGCAGGAGAAGCCGGGAGAGACGGCGACGATGTTTTTTGGCGCTTACGAGGTTTCACTGAGTGGAAGGAGTTCCGTCATCATTTTGGCAGTGTCGACGCTAGTGGCCGCGGCCGCGTGCTATTTGCTGGTTGACCTGACCAACGAATCGGCAAGAAAACTGAATGTGTCCCCGTTTTTTGTGGCCGTTGTTTTGACGGCAGCGGTTTC
Source organism: Pirellulaceae bacterium (assembly GCA_942492215.1). Classification (GTDB taxonomy): domain Bacteria; phylum Planctomycetota; class Planctomycetia; order Pirellulales; family Pirellulaceae; genus Mariniblastus. Next base: position 164,160 of record CALODY010000024.1, on the reverse strand, counting down.
GTCGATTCCGGACACGTTTATGTCATTGGGGTCAGCACGTCGTGGCGATGATGCCGGTGCGATGTCCAATGTGTTTGGATCCAATATCTTTGACATTTGTATCGGCATGTCGATCCCGTTGATGGTCAGTTGTTACCTCAACGACTGGGCACCGATTGTGCTCGTTGGTCCGGATGACCAGACCCTCCGCGGCGTCGTAGGACTGAGAGTGTTCCTGTTTTTTTTGACAGGAATTGTGATCTTTGTAATGTGGAAGTTTGGGCGGGTGACCCGTCGCACTGGATTGGTTTTTTGCGGCCTCTACGCGTCATTCATTGCTTACGTGGTACTCGGTGCGTTGAGAATTATTGAGGCCTAATGAATGAGTTTCCCGGGTCGAGAATGCTCCAATTCTGATCCAGGCAAACGAGTGATTTCGGAAACCAAACGGTTTCAGCAAGAATTGGCGGAACGTGCAACTACTATGGCCTGCGTCCCGGTTGGTCTAAAATCCTTTAGCATATTGGCGTCCGTAAGCGGAGCAGGGTGGCGGACCGTGTTTAACCTGGTGAATTCGGATTGGATTGTCAGTGTCAGTCGGCAGAGATTTCATAGGGCCGTTTCAGTTGTTGCGCTTGATCCGCGCCGGAACGACGACGCAGGTTTGGGAGGCGCTTCGGTCGGGAGAAAAAGAGCGGATCGCCCTGAAAGTGCTGATGCGGGATTTTCGCAATGACAAGGAACAAATTGGACAACTCAAGCATGAAGCCGAGGTTGGAAAGACGCTGGACCATCCCAATGTCATCAAAATCTTTAGTTACCACGAAGATCAAGGATTCCCTCTCATTGCCATGCAGCTTTTCAATGCACGGAACCTGAAAATTGAGATGCGGGACCGACCCGAGTTTATGATTCCCAATATCTCGCCCATCATCCGGTCCTGCGCCCAGGGACTCGAGCATTTGCATCAACAAGGTTGGGTGCATTGCGATGTTAAGCCGGACAATTTTCTCGCTGACGAGCAGGCCAATGTGAAGCTGATTGATTTTTCGATTTGCGTAAAGCAAAAAAAATCTGGAGGGATTATCTCCCTGTTGGGGGGGAGGGTGAAGACCATTCGCGGGACGCGAAGCTATATGTCTCCAGAACAAATTCGCCGGAAATATCCCGACGCCAGGTCTGATATCTACGGTTTAGGATGCGTGATTTTCGAATTGTTGGCCAACAAACCGCCGTTTACCGCAAACACACCTGACGAGTTGTTGAGAAAACATCTCAAAGCGCCGATCCCTTCCCTGGAAGCCTATAGCGGCGCGTCGCCTGAGTTCTCGAACGTCGTCAAAACGATGTTGGCGAAAGAACCTGACAAACGTTACCAGTCAATGAGCGAGTTCCTGTCCGTTTTCGACAAAGTGCAGATGTATCGTTCAGGAAAACGGCCAGAGGGCTTCCGTCGCTAGACCAAACTATCAGAGCCAAGTGAGTGAGACGTTACTATGGACTATCTTGCGTTTGAACAACCAATCGCCGACCTGGAAGAGGAAATTTCACGTTTCCAGGAGCAACACGATGATTCCGTCGAGTCGGCCGAGCGACTGAGAAAGCTGCGGCAGGAATTGGTCAACATGACTAGAGAAATCTATGACAGTCTGACGCCCTGGCAGACGGTGCAAGTGGCACGTCATAAGGATCGGCCGCATACGATCGACTACCTGTCGCTAGTGTTTGACGAATTTGTCGAGCTGCATGGTGACAAATTGTTTGGTGACGATCGGGCGATTCGAGTCGGATTTGCCAGCCTGGATCAAATCAAGGTGATGGTGTTGGGGCACCAGAAAGGGCGCACGTTTCAGGATCGCACCGAAAACTTTTTTGGATGTGCGCATCCCGAAGGGTATCGAAAAGCCATGGCAAAAATGCAGTTGGCGGCCAAGTACAAATTGCCGGTGGTTTGCCTGATCGATACTCCAGGCGCCTATCCCGGGATTGGCGCAGAGGAACGAGGGCAAGCACAAGTGATTGCTGAGAACATGTACGAGATGTCGCGGCTGACAACGCCCATCATTTGCATCGTGATTGGTGAAGGCGGGAGTGGCGGTGCCTTGGGAATCGGGGTCGGAGACCGGGTCGCAGTTCTGCAGCACGCCTATTATTCCGTCATCAGTCCGGAAGGTTGCGCAGGAATCCTGTGGAAAGGGGCCGAGCACGCCGAGAAAGCTGCTTCGGCGCTGAAATTCACCTCCGACAACCTGTTGTCGATGGGTATCGTTGACGATGTGATCGCGGAACCGCTTGGCGGGGCGCATCGCGATCATCATGGCATGGCCGCAAAAATGAAAACCTATTTAAAGAAAAAGCTGGTCGAGCTGCAGGGAAAGCCCGTCGATCAACTGCTACAAGAGAGGTACGAGCGGTTTCGCAAGATTGGGGTCTTCCATGAAACGGTTGCCCAGGACGAACCGGAGAGCTCGGAAGTTGACGAGTCGGCGGCAACCGATGTGGCCGAATAGCTTTTCCGACGGAGGTCCGGTTCGAAGTTTCTTGATGCCGACTGAAGACACGGTTATCATCATAGGGAATCTTGCTTCTCTTCGTGAAATTTTTTGTTTGGTACAACCATGGCGTTGTTTGTTGTCTTTCTACCGATACAAGTAGTGGTTTTGTTAGTAACGGCTTACGCCCTCGATCAAAGCCTGAGACGAACGACGCGGCATATCGTTCACAAAAATTCCCACCGCATGGATGGGTCTTACTCAGCCAAAAGACATGAAATCGAAATCCAATCTTTGACCCGGGCGGGGTACAAGATTCTTCGGGGATTGTGTTTTATCTTCCTTGTCTGCACGCTCACGGGCTTGGTGGTTGTTGGCCTGTGTGCATTGGGTTCCGATTGGGAGTTGGTGACACCAGATGACAAACCAATCTTCAATTTCGCCGTCGATTCCGCGATTGTGAAATTTATAAATGAATGGCAATGGCAGCTGTTAGCAGCCTACGTCGTGCTGGCGTTCGTGGTTTTTCCGCCCTATATCCGGAATCTGTATCAGACGGTTTTGAACCGTTACTCGGCACACGCCAATTCCCGGTTCATCGATTACTACCGCATGGAATCAGTAGCAATGATGGAACGATCGGAATTGTCTATTCGACCGGAAAGCGAACGATCCGGACGGATTTGAATGCGAGTAAAAACCACGATTGGGCGTAGCCGAATTGGCGACGGGGTTCTTTCGAGCGCACGCGAATTGGCTTTGGCTGGAATATCCTGCAAATAGAAAACCGGGTAACCGACATTGAACCGGCGATGGTAGCCAGTCGGGTGCCGATTGCGTTTAACAGTTGCTCCGCTCGTGCGTTGACCTGCCAAGCTCCTGTTTGTCCGAACGTTGATGCTCAATCGTCCATTCCTGAGACGCGTTTCATACGGCCGCAGTCAGGGATCCAATCTGGAAAGCGATGGGCAAGCAACCCGAACGTTCATGCAAGCAAGCGTTCCTGCGACAACGAATCATGCAGCAACAAAGCCTTAAAAACGCCCTTTCCCCAACGTCCGATAATGTTTCTTATGTTCGGTTAGAGCCCTGTGTTTTCGAGCGTTTTATTGGTTTTCCGGAATTGGCGTTGGCAATCGTCCCGAAACCACCCTCGCCCTGTGTGATCTTGAACAGCTTGCGATCTTGAGTTGCTGATTAACGTTGTTGGTTTGCGTCGATCGCTCGTCGAGCCGCATCGGCCGCTGCATCGAGCATCTGCTTGGAGTTGACCTCGAAATTGACGTCGGGCCACCCATTGTTGATCTGGCTGGACCCCTTCGTCGCGCTACTTCCGTTGCCGAACCATCCGCCGCCAGTCGCCTGACCGTTACTCGGCTGTTGAAATCCGGCTTGTTGAGATCCGCTCGAGTTGGAAATGGACGGGATCTGCCATTTTCCCTGGTAAGTCGGAATGCCGTTGGGATCCTGGACCGTGCCGGCTGACTGATACTGTTTGAAAATGGATGGATGCTCAGGATACTGGTCCAGCGGCAGGCTTCCATCATGACCAATGGCTTCCTGGAAATTCTCGACGTGAGGTTTGATGTATTGGGCAAGTTCAGCGGGTACGATTGCCGAAACCTGCGAAATGCCCCGGACGACATAACGACCGGAACGCGAGTTGTGAATTGCATCGTGGGCTTTTTCGCCAAGCAAAGAGACGGAGAACATGGTGATGACCATGCAAAGCACAGCTCCTTTGACCGCGCCCAGCACGGCACCGATCTGTCGATCAAAACCCTTCAACTCCATCTTCTTCAGCGACTTGCTGACGAACGCGTAGACGGTCCAAATAACCAGCGAAGTGCCAAGAAAGAGAACCAACATCGCGGCGATACCATTCCAGGATTCGTCCGCCGATATGTACTGCGCGACCGGTTCACGAAACTCAAGGGCTACGAAATAGCTGACGATGATCGCTGCCAGAGACGCGACCTGCCAGGCAAAGCCCTTCCAATAGCCGAATGCAATTGCGCCGGCGATGACGACGAGCATAATAATGTCATATACAGCCATGAACTCGATTCTCCTGACCCGAAGCGGTTGCGAGAGGGATTAAAGAGAAAAACGAGGCACTGCTCAAGACGAATTATTTCCGGAACGAACCAACGCTGGCTCTGCTAGCGAAGAGCTTTTCCGCCATCAGCCCAATCGGCATTGGTTCAGTCAGTGATTTTTGCTTAATTACCGTTCGACGGAACTGGTTGTGCCGAACAACAAGTACAGGATCCGATTTGAACGTCTGCCCTGCCCTGCAATTTTGGCAAATCTTTGCGATCGACCAGTGAGTGATCGAACTGCCTCACAACGAAGATGGATTTTCGTTTCAGCAGCATATGGATAGCTTTTGGCATGGCAGACTTTAAAACTCACATTTCGACCAGCACGGTGATTGGCGTGGGTTATGGGGCCGCCGGCTTTTTCTGCTTCGACGTACCGCCGGCACATTGCTTCATCGCGGGTTGTCTGTGCAGCGTCGCCGGAATGTTGCCGGACCTGGATAGTGCTTCCGGCAAACCGCAACGGGAAATGCTCTCTTTTGTTTCGGTCGTGGTTCCCATCTTCATGTTGCGACGATTCCAGGCCCTGGGTCTGACGCCGGAGCATATGGTTTTTGCCGCCACGCTGATGTACGTCATTATTCGATTCGGGATTGGCGGCATCTTTCGACGGTACACCAAACATCGTGGGATGTGGCACAGCATTCCGGCGGCAATGATCGCTGGCATGGCCACGTTCCTGGTTTCACTGTCGGCAGATTTCGAGATTCGGCTGTTCAAGTCCTGGGCCGTTGTTGTTGGATTCGTTACCCACCTGGTTCTGGACGAGATCTACGCCGTGGATTGGCAGGGCCGCTCGATTCGGGTTAAAAAAAGCTTCGGTACGGCACTCAAGTTCTACAGCAAAAGCAGTTGGGCCAACTTTTCAACGTACGCCAAACTTGTCTTGCTGATCGTGTTAATCGCCAGCGACAATTACATCATGGATTGTGTTTGCGAAGACCATGTGGATGTCCCAAAAACAGCCACGGATTGGCTGAACAACTGGTTGATGCATGACCATGATCCCGACGCAACGATTTCACGATAGTCGCCGGATCTATGGGGGCCAACCTGTGCGAAAGGGCGCGTTTCACCGTTTAGCGAGACGGCTGTCCAGCAAAATGGTAACTGGTCCATCGTTGACCAGTTGGACCTGCATCTTGGCACCGAAAACACCCGTTTGTGCTTCAATGCTTTCATCTCGAATGGAAGAAACGAACCGTTCATACATTTTGTTTGCCTGCTCGGGTGGAGCGGCATCAACGAAGCTCGGACGATTTCCTTTTCTCATGTCGCCTAACAACGTGAATTGGCTGACAACCAAAATTTGTCCAACTACCTGTTGAATTGACAAGTTCATTTTGCCTTCTTGGTCTTCAAAGATTCGCAGCCCAATTGTCTTCTTGACCATGTATGCCAGATCTGCCGACGAGTCATTCTGTTCGACGCCCAGCAGTACCAACAGACCCTGATCAATCCTGCCAACCAGTTCATTGTCCACCGAAACGCTGGCTTGGCTGACGCGTTGAATGACGGCTCGCATACGGTTCGGCCCCCTTGTTTAAATTGGTTTGGCGGAGCTTGTCCGACGAACATTTTCAGTTGCCCGAGGTTTGTCAACAATTCAGTGGCCTGCGGGGCGACGGGGACCGACGTTGTCAATCTATGCACTAATGGTCGACGCCGGTGGTCCGGGCAAGCAGGTTATCGGCGCTGCAATTCTGACTGCCGACGGGATTGGCGGAAGAACTCGAAGTCTCGGATTTGATTAATGTACTGCTGCGTCGTGTCCGCGGTGTCGGCAAGTTCGGCATTGATGTCCAAGAACTCTGAAGGTTTGATCGAAACAGGAACCGGTTCGGTGAATTGAATGGACGCCAATGCTAATCGTGTAAATTGCTGACTTGCTGTCGTTCTGAATTGAATGAAGGTGATCTTCTGCGGAAAGTGGCCCAGCACAGGGTGTTCGGCAAGTTCGATTTCAACGGCGTGCGGTATGTGATTGGGGAGTCGCTCCCAGTTGATTTCCTCGTCGTCAGCAGATTCCGCGGATGCCTGCAACATTTCAAAAAGTTGATTGATCTTCCAGCGGCCCTGAATCGTTGAGATCCGGGATCCGTTTTGCTCCTTGAGCTGAGCGGGTTCAAAATCAAAAGCATATGCCAGATTCTCCAATCCGCTTCCCAATCCTCCATTCGAGATCCATGACATTGGATGGCTGGCGTTGGAGAAACCGGAGTGATTTCGCGTTTGTTCGATCCGTTTAAGATCCACAAATTCGAGCGTCTGCTGCTCGTCCGGCTTGTTTACCAACGTATAAAGAAACCGTCCGTCGCAGAATTTGATTAAGGTCATCGGACCTTGGGGAGTCTCGCAATGAAGCGTGGTTTTGGTTTGCCCATTGCGTTCAGCTTGAAGATAAGTTCCCGAGATTTTGTACTCCCGTTGGAACCATTTCATCTTGATCTGAAGTTGGGTCAGGAACGCGGGCGAGTTTCGAATATTGTTGCCCGCCAGCCGGATCAACTCTGCTGATCTCTCAACGGTTGGATTGGAAAAGATCGGCGGCAATGCAGGGATTTGGCCTGGGTTCGAAGGTCGCTCTCCAGCAGGTGTTGATTTTGATCCAGCGTTCGAATCGGGACTGACATCGACGTGCTCCAAGTAGCTCACATTCGCAACTTCGAAGCTGTGAGGAGTGTTAGGCGACAGCTTGGCCTCGGCGTCTACCGTGATCTTAATGGGCGGTGATGGTCTTGCCGTTTCGGACTGGTGCTTGGGTTGCCCGCTTTGCCAAATCCAAAACAAACCGCCAGCAGCTAGCAAGACGATCGCGATCGGTAATTCTTGCTTCATGGTCCGGATATGTGGATTTTTCCAAAGAACAGCGTTGTAACGCGCCGAATTAAACAACGTAGATAACCCGCGTAAGACGCGCGCCGACAATTGTTTTCAAGTGATCGTTGGAAACGGTTGAACGGCAAACGTCGGCTCAATTCCGCGAGCGGGATTCTAGGAATGGCGTGAACACCGGTCTACGTCAATTTGCCCGTGAAAGCGGGTAGAGAATAAATGACCGGCGACTCAGGAAACAAAAACAGATCATTCATGTTTCTGCCGCGTCGGCAGAAACAGGATCGTCGATGCTCAGCAAAAGGTGCTCAGCGGCACAAAGCTTGGCGACATTTTAAGGGGGAAACTGATGTATGCACGTTTAACGACGGGCCTCACGATGCTGGCATTGGCTGCAATTACGACTGCGGCACAGGCACAAAGGGTCGCCCATAACCTGCCTCCGGCCCAGATGTTGATGGAACCGGGCCCCGGTGTCGGCGGCCCTGGTCCTGGTGTTTTGGCGGCATCAAGAGGGGGGATGGATCCTTCGCTCGCCGTCTACGGCCCCTTTGGAGCCGTCAACTATCAAACCGTACAGGTGCTGTTTGACAAACCAGAGATGATGCAGGTTTCTTGGGACGTTACGGCGATTGGACGGTATGATTCGGTTCCGTTGATCGTTCCGGGCCGACAGAACTTTCAGCAAGGCGGAATCTTTCGCTTGAAGGTCACGAACATCGAAGGCCGTCCAGGGCTGAGTCTTTATCCAACACTCGAAATCGGGATGGCTTCTCCAAGAACTTCGGCCTACCTGGCTCACGCCGCGGTTCCCATTCAATTCACTCAAGAGGATTTTGACCAGGTCAATGCGGCCAACTTCGTAACCAAAGTCATCTACGTTCCCGATCCCGAGTACCAAGAACTGGCTTTGGCAGGCATCGATACGCTGGTCAGCACTCGACTCGATCCGGGCGTTGATCCTGTCCAGGAAGCTGATCGTCGAGGAGCCATCCTGGCCATTCTGCGAATCGGCAACAAGAACCTTGAAATTCCGGGAACCGATCCTTCGTTGGCGGCCGGTGCAATGCCTGGCCAAGCAATGGCAGGCGGTGGTGGTCCAGATACTTCCAACTATATTTCCGGTGTAACCGGTCCTTCGTACGGTATGCCATTTGTTGGTACTCCAATTGGATTACCGGGACCGCCGCACATTCCACTGGGTGGACCAGCGGGATTGAAGGAATATACGCTGCGGAACCATACGGCGATGCAGATTCCTGGTCCGACTCCCAAAGTCAATGTTCACATGAAACAGAAACCCGGCCTGAGCTATCCACGGCCCGCCAATCGCGTAAAGATCAGGGAAAAAACCATCCGGGCTCCTCACATCAACACTCAACCACCAGCCGATATGGTGCACGGTGTCTTGCCGGAAGATTGCCCGCCTGGGTATCGCCGGTAACTTGAGGTGAAAGTCAACAAGCCGCGAATGCCAGACGCCTTCGCGGCTTATTTTTTGCTTTCCATCCATCCCGTGATTGACGCGTGCAACTGATGATCGTTTTATCCGAGCCACGTTGATTGGACGAGAACAGAAATGGGCATTATTAATCTCACGACCGCGCCGAAGAATTCGCTTTTCCCAAGGTGCCGTTGGGTGGTGATCAGCCTTTGCCTGGTGTGCCTGGTGGTGCCCAATGTAAACGCACAAGGAGCATACCAGCAGCATCCCCCGATCAGCATCGAAATGCCGCCGGGTTTGTGCGCTGAAAGCTGTCGATTGGCCGAACCGGAACTCGGTTTTTACATGCAGCCCGTTCGCGTGTCGGTGCCACCGCAAGCCCAAGTCAGCGTGCTTGGAACTGGCGGTACGTTTATCGAAACCTTAACTTCGCGAGTCACCGTAGGAATGCACACGGGGCCGGTCTACCGATTCAAAGTTACTCAGATTCCCCGAAGACCTGGAAAAGAACTGTATCCCTCCATCGAAATTCTCGGCAAACTCAACCCACCTCCAGGACTGGAAGGACAGTTTCCGATTGAGGTCATTATCTCACAGGATGATCTTGAGCAAGCGATCGGCGGACGGATGATCAGTAAAGTGATTTACCTGGAGAATCCGGAAATCAATCTGCCTCATCGGCATGTTGACAACGATCAGCCGTTTTTCGACGTCAATGGTCGCGAGGACCCGCTTCGCGTCGCCAAACGGTTGGGCCGGCCAATGGCGATCCTGAGACTGGGATCCCGCGTTCCTACCTTTACACCCGATGACGTAGGTTTTGGGTTTCATGCGCCGGTGCCAACCATTTTGCCGAACCCGGAACCGCTTCAGGATGACATTCCACAACCTTCTGAGCCAAGCTCCGAGTTGGGAAAAAACGATGTTCAGAGGATACCACGTGAGCTACCCCAGGCAAAAAGATTGATCAAGGCCGGCCATTCACAAACGGTGCCTTCGGTTCCCGCACAAGATTTCGTTGTTCGCGATGAGCTTGATCCGTCGCAATGCATCTTGCTGCCGGAACCCATGGTGATGGGTGGCGGAATCCTAAGAAGTCAGCACGATGCCGGCGGCCCGTTTCATCCCGACTCGCAACGTGACGAATACGTTTTTGACGGTGACGATCGGGCCAAACGAGTTCAGGTCGATTCATCCTGGAACGTATATGGGTTGGATACCGAGGACACGGTCGGTCACTTTGACACACTCGATGGCCGCCGACTGGTCGCACCTAGTAATCGCGTGGCAATCTATGCGCCGAGATTCGGGGCGGTTCGCAAGTTGGAGGGCCTGATTAACGCTCAGCAGAACGATTACGTCGGCGCGATGGAAGAAAAGACCATGATCGCTCGACAAGATGGTTCTAACTTTTCATCGACAACCAAGCAGCATTTGGCCCTCGATCGTTTTGACGGCACGAAAAGAGCCAGCGGATTGATCAATCGGAACCGGGGTGTCCTTGCCGATAGCGTGACCCATTTGTTTGGCGTCCGGAATTCATTCAAACCCTATGAGAATCTGTCGTTGATTCGAATCGGCAAACATTCCAACTCAGAATCGGCTCGATTGAACTTGGGAATTCAATCCGCGAAAGTCTGGGAAGATGACTTGGGACTGCAAGTCGCCGTAGCGAAGGTTCAGCCAATCATCGTTAAGGACATCGCCATCGTCCAAGAGGTTGCCGCCGCGGAATCCGATCATGGTCCCGATGCCTTGAGGGTCACCAAAGTCGCCTCTCGAATTGCGGCCCGAGCGGGCGAGACTGTCGAGTTTACGATCCGCTTTGATAACCTTAGCGGACGCAGGATCGGCAACGTCACGATCATCGACAACTTGACTCGACGATTGGAATACGTGCCCGATACGACAGAGTGTTCCATAAACGCAGAGTTTGTTACTGACAACAACGACGGCGGCTCACTGATGCTGCGATGGGAAATTACCGATCCCCTTCCCCCAGGTGCCGGTGGAGTGATTCGGTTTACCTGTCGGGTACGCTAGAGCATGCTGTTCGGAGGTAACGCCCATTATTCCTGTTTAAATTGACGGAAAAACGCGAGCACGAATTTGGAAGACGGCCGAAACAACCGTTCTTTGATAAAGAACCTGTTTGGAGGGCGACCGAGACATATGACCGACGTCCGAATGGTCGTCAGTTCGGGTAATGTCGGACAGAGTTTCGCCAAACGGAATGCGCAGTGTCAATCACGAGATTCGATCAATTGAGCGACCTGCTCGACGGAAACCTTCAGCGAGTGGGCCGCCATCTGAAAATTCGTGTGCGAAGAGATCTCGGGTTGGATTTCAAGAAAAAGCTCCGTCGCAGACCTGAGTTTCTTCAGTTTCTTCTTTGCCTGTTTCAGGTATTTCAAGTGGTCGCCATCCTTCAAGGGGCCACCCAACGCCAGCATGTAATCGTAAAGCGTGCGATGGACTTCGTTCAGTTCGTCATCTTCTTCCGCTTCTTCGCTGTGTTTCAAAAACGTGCGAACCATCCAAACGTGGCTTAACAGGTCATCGATTCGGGCAACGATTTCAGCGTCGGTTTCCGGTTTGACATTCATGGCCAATCAACATCAACACAGCTGCATGTTTCAATAGCGAGGGGCGGAGGCACATCGACAACGGTGTGCGCTCAGTGATCGTTTGGAACAGAGGCCCCGGGGATCGTCGCCGATTGATCGTCGGATTGAGGTGATTCCGCGTGCGAACTGTCTCCACCTTGTTTCGCGGGAACATGACCGTGCGGCGTAAAACCGGCAGTCAAGCAGATTCCGATCGCGACCAGTAACATGCCGACCCACATTAACGGATTGACGGATTCTCCCTGGTGCAGGCTGAAATAGGCGGCAATGGCGTTGACCGTTACCGCGCCGCCAAAGACGATCGGCATGACATAGGCAGGTTTCCCACCGGCTTTGGTCAGCGCGAAGGTCAACCCGAGCGCACCCAACGCGCCCAGGCACCCCGCCAGGAATCCCCATGTCATCGCTGGAGCAAATTTTCCGGTATAGTCAAAATTGTCATTGAAGACGAATTTCATCATGATGGAGCCGCCGATGATGGCAATCAACAGGTAGGCCATGCCGATAAACACGTAGGGTTTGAAGGGGCCCCATTCGCGATTCGGCGAGCGGGCGTTGGACAACGTCGGCCCGTAAAGGCCCCAGCAAACGGCGACCGACAGAGCACAGAGGACTGCAAACCACTTCATATTTGATCTCCGCGTTGTTTTTAACCATTGTTTACAGAATTATTAGACTACTGCATTCGAACAAACCAGTGTAACCGATTCGCGTCCTAGTTGAAGCGACCCTTGGCGTCTGAGCATCACGACTTGAGGTGGCATTCCTCGATCAGGTCCCTCGTCGATTTCCAAACCACTCAATATGTCGTCTGGGACAAAACAAAAAGCCATGTTCCTGGCAGATCGGCATCAGCCATTGGCTTCGCTCCTGAAGTTCGCGCAATTCGACTCCCTGAGGCATCAGCAAGACTCGATCGCGATCCACGTTGGGGACTTGATCGAGATATTGGAGTATTTCTTCCAGATCGGAAGGAGTATCGACGACGAATTTCAATTGATAACTGTATTGACCGATCAGTTTCTGAACAACGTCGGGTCGGTGGCGAGCCTGCCGGTGTCTCGTTTCCCACTCCCCTGCCCTGCTCCGTTGAGGGTCCGAATTGGAAAGCTTGGGGCTGATCGACATCAAATCGCACTCGAGTTCGCGATAAATCGTACCAGCCGTCTCAATCGTAATGTGAAATCCTGCGTTTCGGAATTCACCGCACAGAGAGTTAATTTCACGCGGCAACATCGGCTCGCCGCCGGTGATCACGGCGTGACGCGGCGATTTCAGGCCGTCCCGATGGACAAATTCCCCCGCCGATTTGAGAATCTCGGCAATCGGCATCTGTCGACCTTCAGGTTTCCAGGAGGCAAATGGTGTGTCGCAAAAGCTGCAGCGAAGATTGCATCCGCTACTTCGGATGAACACGCTCGGCGTTCCTGTGAGGATCCCTTCGCCTTGCCGAGAGCAGTAGATTTCGGAAATCAGCATGCGGGCTGGTCTGTTTTCTGGGATTGTTTATGTTGACAACCCAAGCCGAATGCAACGCGTCGGAAATCGCCAAACAAGTGTTGGCGTCGAAATTTGGAATCCGAGATGCGGTGCCCGACTGAGGAAACATTTAAGAGAGCAAGATTGTACCTATGAGCAGCCATTTCCGCGACGTTCTGGAGACGTTTAAGAACGAGTTTCCACAGCGAGACTATTTGATTGAGATTACCTGCCCCGAGTTCACTTCCGTCTGCCCCAAAACGGGGCATCCGGATTTTGGACTGCTGACATTTGAATACATTCCAGACAAAATCTGCGTGGAGCTGAAAAGTTTGAAACTGTATTTGCAGCAATACCGAAACGAAGGCATCTTCTACGAGAAAGTGACGAATACGATCCTGGATGATTTTGTTGCAGTCGTGCAGCCCCGCCGGGCAGTGCTGACGGCGGAATTCACACCCCGGGGCGGGATCTCTTCCGTTATTAAAGTCGAACACACGATTCAGGCGTAGCGATTTGTTCGACGGAGCGAGTTTCTGGTCCGGGTTGGGCAATCCGATTCGCAGGAGTCACTGCGGTCAATTTCACTAAAGTGGAAGTGTTAATGTCACACAATATGCTATTGTCCGGCTTCGCCGATGAAGCGGCCAACCAAAAAACATTGGACCAGCAGTTCTCGGCGTTCGCCGCCCTCGGTTTGAGGTTTTTCTCAATTCGATTTGTCGACGCCGGCAACGGTATCAAGAACGTCATGGGGCTGGATGACGGCGAGATTGAGATCGTTTTGAACAAAATGGATGAGTATGGCCTAAGCGTTTCCTCGCTGGGTTCGCCCATTGGGAAAGTGAAACTGTGCGATGTTGATGACGGAACTTCCACGGCTTTTCGTCCATTTGACGAGTACATCCGGGATGAAGTGCCGCGGGCCTGTGAGTTGGCGAATCGGTTGGGCACGAAATTGATAAGGGGGTTTTCATTTTACCATCCCAAAGGCAGTAGATTGGAGGACCATCTGGCGCAAGCCACGGATCAGGTCGGCCAGATCGCGGATGTCTGCCGAGCACAGGGGTTGGTGTTTGGATTGGAGGTCGAGGCCAATTTGGTGGGGCAGAACGGTTCGATACTTGCCCAAATGCATGAGCAGATCGCCAACGAAGCGTTGGTGTTGATTTTCGATGGAGGTAATCTCGTCACGCAGGGACTATCCACGGAAGAAGTCTTTCAACAGTACCAGGAAATGAAACCCGGTCTGGGTTGGATCCATGTCAAAGATTTTAAAGCCCCTGCGGACTACGCGGATGTTCGCGACGGTCACGTGAACGAGGAGGCTTTGAAGCACTTTGTGCCGGTCGAGTTGGGTGACTCGGGGTACGCCCGTATCCTAAAAGATCTGGTGGGCTTTCTGCCGGAACTCGAGCAACGCATGTTGTCCAAGGGGGTCCCGGGGGTGTTTGCGGATTTGGAGCCTCACCTTAAAGGCGGCGGTCAGTTTGGAGGTTTCAGTGGTCCGGATGGCTTCGGCGTGGCGTTGCGTTCGTTTTGCCGATTGTGCGAACAGGCCGGTATGCAGTATCACTTGCGGGATTTTTCAGAGGTCCGAGCAGACCGCGGTTTCTGAGGCCCATGGCATACGAGGTGTTCGACGCTTCCCAAACCAAAACCCTGGCACGCAGTAAGAACGGACTTTTTCGGAAACGTGCTCGCAGTCCCAGGCCCAGCGGTGTCTTTCACTGGTAAAACGTCCCTACCGCAAGAAATCGCAATCGGTGAACCGCTTCGAGGCGATTACCGGCAACCCAGCAAGCAAAAAAAACGCGCCCCGTTGCCGAGGCGCGTTTGTTCATCTTATCGCATCTAAGGCGATTCCTTCTTCGAAAAAGCGTATTTGCGTTTTACGTTGGTTTTGCTAATGGACCGCGGGTTCTGCCGGTTCCTCTTTCTTATTGCGAGCATTCGGGGCATCCGTTTCCAACGCGTCATCGACTTTGAGCGAAGACATGCTGTTATAGAAACGGTATCCCAGGAATCCAGTGACTCCGAGGCAAACCAATCCAATCATAAAGCCGACGTCAAAAAACGACTGGCATTGGACTCCGAAATAGTAGCCCGACATGGCGAGGGCAGCGACGGCGATTCCCAATTGTACGTAGGCAAGGGCTTTGCGACGGCTGGCTTCGCTTGATTTGACGGCGCTGCGGGCCGTGCTGTTCGCCAATTCCCTCATCGCACCCAACGACTCGATTTTTGCTGCCTTTTGTCTCGGAACAAACTCTTCCGGTTTCAGCAATTTAGCGGGTGTTTGGGGTTTCGGCTGAGCGGGTGCGGGCTTGGGCTCCGTTTTTTTCTCCTGTTTGGCGACGGGTTGCGATGGTGCACCACCACGCATTCTCGAGAGAAGCTGAGACATGTAGTCTTCTACATCAGCCTCATCGGAATCTTCTTCGTTTCTAGGTTCCGCAGCTGTTACGTTCTGCGCTTCTGGCTCCACAACCGCTTCTGCGATAACGGGTTCCACCTCATCTTCTTCTGGGATTCCACCCCATTGGCCTTCGGCCTTCATGCGTTCCAACACATCGGCGACGGTCTCATTCTGGCGATCCGAGCTTTCCTCTTCTTGCTGGGCCGGTGCTGCCAAATCGGTTTGGGATTCTGCTTCGAGAGCCATTTCGAATTCTTGGACCGGCGGCTCTGCAATGGTTTCTTGCACGGGATCTGCGACGAGTTCTTGAACGGGATCTGCGACGAGTTCTTGAACGGGTTCTGTGACGAGTTCCTGAACGGTTTCGGTGATTGGTTCTGCGACGGTTTCTTGAATGGGAGATTCGGCAATTTCGATTTGAGTCGAACCCATCGACTCGATCCGGTCCCACTCCGAGGCGATTGAATTGTCGACTTGATGGCCCGATTCGACGGATCGTTCGGGTTCAGTGGAAGGCGAATCGGCAAGACTTGGGAAATCCGCGATTGTTTCGGCTGATTTACGAGCCTCCACGGGAGCTGGAACCGTCCCCGCCGATGCCAGATCAACGAGTTGAGAGATCGTGTCCGTCAACTTGTTCATTCGATCCTCAAGGTCCCCAAATCGATCATCGACCTTTTCATTCCACTGGCGAATCTCGGATACTTGAAATTCAAGCTCAGTGAGTCTTTGAGATTCTTGTTGATGTTGAATCTCACATTCTCGGGTTTCCAATACGGATTCTTGATGCGTATTCATGTCCAGGCTACAGGCCAAGGGGGCATCGAGTTGAGGATTTTGGGAAGTGGTATCTGTGTTCATTTCTTCGCTTTCTCTTACTTCGCGTTCGACGGAACGGGTCGAATCCGCAGGCAAACAACCAATTTGTTGAACTTCGACGCTGATCGAGTTGGGGAATTCGATTCTGTCACCTTCGACCAGCCAGTGAGTCGTCTTGAATTCCCCATTGACCAATATGCCATCGCAATAGCTTCGCAATGCAGCGCCTTGGGGACCTCGAAAAATGGCACAGCGCGACGCGCCACCGCTTTGTTCGCCGGATTCTTCCGAACCGAGCAAACACTTTTCGGAATGAATCGAAATCAGTTCGCCATCTCGCTGCCCACCGAGGAGTTGGAGGATCAGGTCTGTCGGCATGGATGTTGGTTGAGACATTGGTTCTTATTCCGGACTTCGTATGTCGGATGATGGTTGGGTCCACGAAATCTAACTGGGATTTTTGCTATGAGGATTTAGCTTTGAGGTTGGTACGGGTCAAATCGAAGAGCAAAATTTGTCCGAAACGGCGGCCAGGTCGGGAGTTTTTTCATTTCAATCGGAACAACCCGATGCAAACAGATTCCAATTGCGAAGGGGATGCTGAAAGTCCATCCGTGGGACCGGGGTTGCCCTTTGACGAGTCCGCACACGCAGGGTTGTTGGTTCAGCCGGCGCAAAGTGTCTTAGGGGTTCAGAATGACCGCCGGATGGATTCGGTTCCCCAGAGAGCAAATTTTTGTGCGAAATTGGTGGCGTTTTGGCATCATCCGTATATTTGGCAATATTTTCAAAAATCCCGTGATTCGACCATTTGCGTACTATAGTTCTGAATGTCCGGCCGAGCGATTTCGGAAGCCAGGTGTGCTTTCGTAGGGCGGGCCGAACAAGCAACTGGAACAAGAATTTCAACCTACGGGCGGAATGAAAATGGCACGCAAAGAATCGTTGAAAAAGATGCGTGAGATATTGACTCAACGTCGCGACGCCTTGCGACAGGCAATCTCCGGTGACGACAGCCTCCTGAAGAAACTCAGCCAGCAGTCCGGTGGCGACGTCGTTGACTTTGCCAGTGATAGTGCCCTTGGCGAATTGAGTTCGCAGCTGGCGGAGGTTGAGACCCGTGAATTGAAATTCATCGAGTTGGCGCTGCAGAAGATGAAGGAAGGCACTTACGGCAATTGCGATGCATGTAATCGAAACATTCCCCTTAAACGTCTCCAGGCCCTGCCCTACGCCACGTTTTGTATCGAGTGTAAACGGGCCGCTGAGAAGGCTGGTGTGGAACCGGGAGCCGTCGCCGATTGGTCGCAGATTCTCGACAACCCGAACGTGTCGCTGAACGACATGGACTTCAAAATTTCCTAATCGTTACAGCCGGACTGATTGCCGCAAATATCACGAAACGAAGTTGATTTTGCTCGATTTTGAACCTCAGACTCTGTAACTTCGTAATTGATTCTTTCCAATTCCCACAGCTAAGTCATGTCTGCATATCGAAACCGTTTTGCGACGCAACAATTCGTCAAGTCACTGGCGGCTTGCCCGATAATCGTTGTGATTGCGGCCGGTTTCGTCGGCGTGCCTGTCGCGGCCCAGCAGGCCAACATTCCTCAAACCCGCGAACAGATTTATGACGCCCTGGCGAGAGACGCTGGGGAATTCGAACGCCAGCATTCTTTGCTCAAACAACTTGTTAAAGCCGTCGGGCCCAGCGTCGCTCATATCGAAGCCAAAAAACGGCAACCGTCAAATCCCGCGACTAACTCACGCGAAAACCAGCGGACTCCCGTCGTCGTCGAAGAGGCTGGTTCTGGAATCGTAATTCAACGAAATGGCAGATTCTACGTGATCACGAATTACCACGTGATCGAGGATTCTCTGTTGCCCGACATCCATATTGAAGCCGACGGGAAGATCTATACTCCTTCGCGGCTTATGCACGATCGTGAAACGGATCTGTCAGTCATGGCGATCTCTCGAGCGGACCTGCTTGCGGCCCGATTGGGGGATAGTTCCCGTGTGGAGATCGGGGATTTCGTGGTTGCGGTTGGAAGCCCGTTTGGACTGAGCCATTCCGTTAGCTACGGAATCGTCAGCGCGCTGGAACGGCACGATCTGGAGCTTGGCCCCCAGGGCGTGCGCTACCAAAACTTCATGCAGACGGACGCGGCGATTAACCCGGGTAACAGTGGCGGCCCGCTGATCAACCTGCGAGGTGAAATCGTTGGAATTAATACGGCCATCGCCAGCAATAGCGGTGGCAGTGACGGGATTGGGTTTACCATTCCTATCAACATGGTGAATCGCATCGCTCGCGATTTGATCGACTATGGTGAAGTTCAACGTGGTTTTCTCGGGGTTTCCCTGGATGCCCGTTTTTCCTACGAACGCGCGACCCGCATGGGATTGCAGGCGGCCTACGGCGCTCTGGTTTCTGCGATCACGCCCCAGTCCCCCGCTGCGGATGCCGACCTGCAAATCGGCGATGTGATCCTGGAGTTCAATGGGGAGCGGGTCGCCAATGACTCGCACTTGGTCACCAAAGTCAGCCTGGCAAAGATTGACTCCCAAGTCCCCGTGAGAATTTTCCGCCGAGGAGAATTCAAAACGATTTTCGTCAGCGTGCGAAATCGCAAGAACTTCGGTCCGCGAAGTTAGCCAAGCCAAATCACGATCGGGCCAGGTGTCGACGATTGGCAGTTTTCACTAGCTCAAATTGCCAGCGACCATTAAACGGTCGACAACAAATTGGCGTGCAGAGTCTCCCCGGATCGACGTCGCGACTGACATGTTGGGTCGCCAATCAGGTTGGGCCCGCCGGTCAACGACAAGATAACCCCGGGTCAAAGCGCCTTCGGTCTCAACCTCACCGCCCATCGGTTCGAATTCAAATAACTCGGGCTCTGCCAGCGCCATGGCTCCAACCGTGTCGTTTAGCGTAATGCTTTCCAGGCCCAACTGCTGGCGGTAGGCTCGCAACGCGTAAGGCAGGATTTGACGGAGAAAATATCCGGTTCGCGTGTCGCTCTTCGGCAGTTCATCCAATATCTCCATGCCAAAATGGACTTGCCTTGTTACATCGAGTGGAATCAGCGTTTTTGTGGTCCGGGAGGTGATGACTTGCTGGGCGCTGTTAGGGTCGAAATAAAAATTGAATTCGGCGCAGGCGGTAATGTTGCCGCGTCCATCCAGGCAGCCTCCCGTCATAACGACTTGATCGACCAAGCCGGGAAGCATGGGATCTCGTTGAAAGGCACGCGCGAGGTTGGTCAGCGGTCCCAGGCAAAGAATTGTAACTTCTTCCGGATGAGCACGAACACAATCGATAATCAATTTCTCCGACGGCAACGCGTGCTGCAATTGAGATACTTCGAATCCCGCATTACCCAGTCCGTCGGCACCGTAGAGGAAACGCGTGTCGACTGCCGGCGCGTGTTCGGCACTGCGGGCCATGCCCATGCGCGGATACCGATCGGGGTCCAGTTCAGCGACAATGCATTGAAGATTGTTATTGGCCTGTTCCGCGGTCACGCAACCTTCGGTTGCAGTTACCGCCAATACGTCCAGGCGACTATCAAACAGGAGCGTGCACAATGCGACTGCATCGTCGATTCCCATGTCACAGTCGATAATGACTTTGCGAGGCATCCATCACCTTGTTTTTCTTCCGGGTTGTCGAATTAGAGATTTGGCCAGGCAGGCGGGAAGCGAGCGGCTTCTTTGGATTTTAGAGCCGCGATGGTTGGCAAACAAGTGAAAATCACGAGGGGTCCTTCAACGGTAGACAAAAAGGTTGTTAAGATTCATCTTGCGAAATCCAGTCGATGATGTGCGGCAATCCCCCAAACGCTTGCTTCCCGGGATCCAACGAGAGCCGGCGAACGCCGCAGTAAGACGTCCGTGATTGGTTTGGCCCGGTCGGACCGGTGTTTTCAAGAACGGTTATTTCACACCCATCCAAGGAATCTTCCATTGATTTCCGACGCGACGCAAACGGTCACCCAAGGTGAGTCTCTGGAACAGGCGCAAATGACGGACGTAATGGATGCCATCATGCGCGGCACCTGCTCCGAACCAGAGATTCTTGAATTGTTGGTGGCGATTCACGAGAAAGGCGAGACGGTTGAGGAATTAGCGGGTGCTGCGCGTGCTCTGCGAAGGCACATGCAACCGATCAAAACGCGGCGAGAAAATGTCGTTGATACGTGCGGCACCGGGGGTGGGCAATCGGGCACGTTCAACATCAGTACTGCCGCTGCGATTGTAGCCGCTTCCGCAGGCGCGTCGGTAGCCAAACACGGCAATCGAAAATCGACCAGCAAAACGGGTTCTGCTGACGTGCTGGTGGAGCTGGGAGTCAACATTGAATGCTCGATCGAAACGGTGCAAAAATGCCTGGACCAGCTTGGTCTTTGTTTTTGTTTTGCACCACGGTTCCACCCATCGGTGAAACACGTGATGTCGGTCCGGCGGAGTCTTCCCCATCCGACGATCTTCAATTTGTTGGGACCGCTTTGTAATCCTGCCAGCGCACCGTTCCAATTGCTTGGCGCAGGGCGTGGTGAGACGCGAGAAAAGATTGCCCAAGCTCTGTCGCTGCTGGGAACAACTCGGTCGATTGTGGTTCATTCCCGGGATGGACTGGGGGAAATCTCTATCGGGGATGTTACCGATGTCTCCGAGGTGCGCGGCAAATACGTGACGCAAGGAACCATGTCGGCTCAAGATTTCGGCCTGCCCTCGGGAAACCTGGCTCTGATCCGGGTTGCCAATCCGGTTGACAGTGCTGAAATGATCCAACGGGTGTTGGCCGGACAGGCTGGTCCTGCCCGCGATATTGTGATCGCCAACGCGGCAGCGGCACTTTGGGTTTCAGGGCTCTGCGACAGCCTCGCCATCGGTGCGGAACGCTGCGCGACGGCCATTGATAACGGTCAGGCAAATGAAATGTTGCGAGAGCTGGTTGAATTGACAAACAAGGCTTAGCGAGCGGAACGCCTCAGGTTAAACAAGAATCTCAAAAATCTTTTCGACCTCTAACTGATCAGACGGTTTCTAAACTTTGATGCCGTTTTTTCTTTTCTAGATATGGCGGCTGATTCACCCATTATCGCTTTGGAATCCCGGGATTTGACGGAAACTCGGAAAATCGAGTCCGTTAGACCTTTCGATCTAGCGGTTCGATTGGTAATCTTGAAGCAATTCAGTTTTGCGAAATCGAGGTAGATCAATGGCCAAACCCAGTCACAAAGTAAAAAAAGCAAATCACGGTAAACGTCCGGCCAACAACCGCGGACGGAAAGCCAAGAACAAGAAAATTAAGACTCCGTAAACCACCGTCCCGTGGGCAATCCGCGGACAATTAATCGACTTTCACAACGGCATTTTTGTGCCGTTTTTTTATTGCTTGTTTCTTTTAAGCGCTCTTTTTCTCTTGGAATGATGATGGGCCGTCGAGCACTCCCCAAGATTGACCGTACGATTGATTTCAGTGCCCATATCACTGAAGTGGATGATTTGCAGGCTCCCTTCTGCCCTCAAAGCCTGTTTACCGACCAAGCGGAGCTGGAGATTGAGATCGGCAGCGGCAAGGGCCTGTTTGTACTGAATGAATCCGGCAGTGTTCCCGAGAGAAACTTCCTGGGAAACGAGATTTCACATAAATACTGCAAGTTCGCCGCGTATCGACTAGCTCAAAGGGGACGTACGAACGCCCACATGCTGCAAGGCGATGGGCTGAAGTTGTTCCGGGAACTTCTACCAGACCGGTGCGCTGTCGCGGTGCATGTTTACTTTCCCGATCCCTGGTGGAAAGAGCGACATCGCCGCCGTCGCGTGATTCAGCCTCAATTCATTGTGGATACCCAGCGCGTCCTCGTGCCGGGCGGCGTCTTTCATTTTTGGACGGATGTCGAGGAGTATTTCGAAGAAGCAATTGGTGTGATTGGCGAACACTCGGATTTAGCGGGTCCTTTTGAGATTGTTGAGTCCCCCGCAGAGCACGATATGGACTATCGAACTCATTTTGAAAGGCGAATGCGAAAAAACCAACACGATGTCTTTCGTTGCCAATTCAAAAAAAACGAGGAATCGCTTGCCCAATAGGCTCTCAGTCGCCAGCAGTCCCTCTGCGGTCACTTTTTTCCAGCCGACCCGCAGAAATGTAAACTATGCGTGGCCGACCTTCGATTCCTGGGTTTTGATATCGTAGGCGCGGCCGGTATCGACGGTTTTGCCCGCACAATACTCATCATGGTCCAACTGATAGAGGCTTTGACCGGTAGGGGTTGGGTATTGGCAGCGGATACAGGCCTGGCAAAGGCCGTCCTGAGGAATCCCAATCGCAGTGGCCACCGATTCGATGGGGAGGTAGCGAAGAGATTCACAGCCCAATGACTCAGCCATTCGGTCTTGGATTTCGTCCGTCAGGGGTTCTCCCGGTGGATAGAACTTTGGCGCAAACAATTGTGAGATCGTGGACATGTCGATTCCGTAATAACATGGCGCCACAATCGGTGGGCAAGCGACACGAACGTGAATTTCCTTGGCTCCTCCCTCGTCCCGTATCCGTTTAAGGAGTGCAGACATGGTGGTGGATCTGACAATGGAATCTTCCACCAAGATCACCCGTTTTCCCTCCAAGACCTCACGCAACGGGGTGTACTTGATCTTCGCTCGCTTGGCTCGCGTTTCCTGGGAAGATTCGATAAATGTTCTGCCGCTGTAACGATTGCGGATCAGTCCTTCCTGGGATGGAACTTTCAAATGATAGGCCATCGAGTCCGCGGCGGCTTTGCTGGTGTCGGGAACCGGAACGACGATTGTATCGTCATCGATTGTGATCAAGTTTGCATCCAACTCCAGACGAGCGAGTTCTTTTCCCAATTCGGTTCGCGCCGTATAGACACCGCGGCTGTCGAGTGTGCTGGCCACATTTGCAAAATAGACCCATTCGAAAAAGCAATGGGCTCGTCCCGGATTCTCGGCAAACTGTTGAATCTCAATCTTGCCGTCGGCAACGGTTATTGCATGCCCGGGGCTGAGCGATTCAATCTCCGAACGATGGAAACCCAGATTCAGCAGTGCAACGCTTTCACTTGCCGCCGCGAACATGGGGCCTTGAACGGCGTAACACATCGGTTTGATCCCCAGCGGATCCCGCGCGATTAACATTTCGCCTTTGGCGTTCAGCAAAGCCAGTGAATAAGCTCCGTCCAGTCGTTTGTCGACTTCGGTGATCATGTCGATCAACGATTGGGATTCGTGCTTCTGTAAGTGGCTGCTGATTTCATGCATCAACACCTCGGTATCTGTATTGCGAACCAGGTGGTTGTCTGGTTCGAGCAAAATGGCATTGGCCAAATCCTCGAAATTTGCCAGTTGCCC
This sequence comes from Pirellulaceae bacterium, assembly GCA_942492215.1. GTDB lineage: Bacteria > Planctomycetota > Planctomycetia > Pirellulales > Pirellulaceae > Mariniblastus. The sequence goes on along the minus strand of CALODY010000024.1, from coordinate 140,578 downwards.
ATTGAAGGCAAACGTGAACCATTTGCGGCGATTGAAGTGATGAATCTCAAACGGTTGGGCGTAACTTCGATCGTCTTTGCCACAGGTCGCGTAACGAACATGACCGATCGCCGCCGGACCACTGTACTCGCTCATCAGGTTTTCCGCTTTTGCGTTGTGCGAAAGTCGAAAAACTTCCTGGACACTTCCCAGTTCGCGGTACGTATCGATCAGTTGCCCATTGATCGGGGAGGGATGATATCGGGACATGCCGGCTGACAGTTGGCCACGGTTTTGCATGTCCAAGAGCATGCGTGGAATCAGTTTTGAGGCCTGCCTGGGATCGTTATCGGGACAAAGCGGACTGACCGATTGGCCAGGTAAATGATAGATCGCGGCAACGCCGCACTCGTGATGCAGTTCGCTCATCAAAGCTTCCAAGCGTTCGAAGAAGGGCCAATTTGAATTCTAGTTGCGAGGAACCTTTCTCACAACCGTCGATCATGGCTCCAACTCTCGCGTTCGCGAGCCGCCGTAAACCGCGGGAGTATTGACCGTCCTGCGGCCTCTGACACGCGTCGTTGTTCACGTTAGAATATGAATCGAACGTCAAAAGTTGAACAGATTGTTGCCGAAACGCGGAAGCGTCCCGAATTCGCCTCGTTGGAGAAATAAAATGCCTGAATTTGACAGTTGGATCGCAGATCGGACACGGAAATTTGATTCCAGTGGAATTCGGCGGATGTTTGATCTGGCCGCGAAGCTGAAGGAACCGATCAACCTTTCAATCGGGCAACCCGATTTTGACGTGCCCAGGCCAATCAAGGATGAGTTGATTCGTGCGATTGAAGATGGCAAAAACGGATACTCGGCGACCCAAGGCGTGCCTGAGCTTCGTGAGAAACTTCAGGCCGAGGTTGATGAGAAATTTGGCCATGACGACCGGCAGGCTTTTGTCTGTTCGGGGACCAGCGGAGGATTGTTGTTGTCGATGCTTTCGCTTGTTAATCCAGGTGACGAAGTCATCTACTTTGATCCCTATTTTGTAATGTATCCGGCCATCGTAGAACTCGCCGGAGGGAAAAGCGTCAAGCTGACCGTTTATCCGGACTTCAAGATCGACATCGATAAACTGTCAGATGCCATTACAAAAAAAACCAAGGTGATTGTGCTCAATAGCCCTTCCAACCCAACAGGTATTTGTGCCAGCGAGTCAGAAATCAAAGCGGTGGCCGAGTTGGCGGCCAAACACGGAATCTGCCTGGTGTCGGACGAAATCTACAGCCGATTTACATACGATGGCCCCCATGTTTCACCCGCCCAGTTCAATCCTGACACCATCGTGATCGATGGTTTTTCGAAAACCTATGCGATGACCGGGTTGCGTGTCGGCTATGTCCATGGGCCACAGAAAATCATGGAAACCATGTTGAAGATCCAGCAATACACCTTCGTTTGTGCCCCCCAACCAGCGCAGTGGGCCGGCGTCGTGGCACTCGATACGGATATGACCGAATACGTCGAGCGATACCGAGCCAAACGGGACCGGATGATTGAAGGACTGAAGAATCATTACGAGATCGTAAAACCGGGGGGGGCATTTTACATCTTTCCGAAACTTCCCTGGGGAAACAACGAAGAGTTCATCGACGCGGCAATTGCCAATAATTTGATGGTGATTCCAGGAAATATATTCAGTGACGTCGACTCCCATTTCCGGATTTCCTACGCCGTCGACGACGCCACTATCGACCGAGGTGTTGAAACGCTATGTCGCATTGCCGAAAAAGCGACGGTATAGAATATGACGAGGGATTGCCGATAGCGTTTCATGGGAGTCGTTTTCGGCATCCAGCGGATTGACTTCAATCAAAGACGGTTGATGGTTTCGGCAGGTTGGATCTTGGCAACCGATTCGAACACCCGGCTCCGATCCGGGAATTCCAAGATTGAAATATGGGTCGAACGCGTTGGGATAGGACAACTTTAAGCCAAAAGTTCATGGACGACGCGGTGTTTTTCAACGCCGGTCAATCGGACGTCCAAGCCCTGGAAATTCACTGATAGTTTTTCGTGGTTCAGGCCCATGCAGTGCAGGATCGTCGCCTGAATGTCGTGCACATGGATTGGGTTTTCGGCAATGTTGAATCCCAGTTCGTCTGTGGCACCGATGGTTTGGCCCGACCGGATGCCGCCGCCCGCAAACCACATGGTGAATGCTTGGGGATGGTGGTCGCGTCCCATGCTGCGACCCAGTGCAGCGCTTGCCTCGACCATCGGCGTGCGGCCGAACTCACCACCCCAAACGACCAGAGTATCGTCAAGCAAACCACGTTGTTTCAAGTCCATGATCAATGCCGCCGAAGCTTGGTCGGTCTGCTTGCACTGATTTCTTAAACCCCCGGCAACATCGCTGTGGTGGTCCCAGCCCGTGTGATAAACCTGGATGAAACGCACGCCACGTTCGGCAAGTCGTCGCGCGAGCAAACAGTTCTTCCCAAAAGAGGCCTTGGCTGGATCAATTCCATACAAATCTAAAGTGGATTGCGATTCACTCATTAAATCCATCAATTCCGGGGCTCTGGCTTGCATCCGAAACGCCATTTCGTAGGCGTTGATGCGTGTCTCGATTTCCGGATCGCCCATCAGCGATTCCCGTTGTCGATTCAGGTGACGTATCAGGTCGATCGTTTCGCGTTGTGCCTGCTGATCGTAGCCTTTCGGATTGGCGACATGCAGGATCGGATCTCCTGAACTGCGGAACGGCACGCCTTGATGAGTGCCGGGTAGAAAGCCGGAGCTCCACATCGCCGCCCCGCCGCTCAGTCCGCCACCGCTGGTCAGAACGACGAACGACGGCAGGTCATCGGCCTCACTTCCCAATCCATAACTCAGCCACGAGCCCATGCTGGGGCGGCCCGGGAGTTGATTGCCGGTATTGAATAGAAGCTGGGCGGGCGCATGGTTGAAGAGATCCGTGGAGCAGGATTTGACCAAAGATATTTCATCGGCAATTTTCGCCAGCCAGGGCAGCCGGTCTGACAACTCGGCACCGCATTGGCCATGCCGTGCAAATTCGAATTGGGGTCCGAGAACCGCGGCGTTGGGTTGAATGAAAGCATATCGCTGGCCGGCAATCACCGACGGCGGAATGGGCTGACCTGCCAACTCTTTCAAACGCGGTTTGTAGTCAAACAGGTCAAGTTGACTGGGTGCTCCCGCCATGAATAGGTAGATGACTCTTTTTGCCGTGGGTGCAAAATGCGGCGCGTGAAGCGCCGTTGGACCGGATTCGGCTTTCGTGAAAATATCGGTAGCCAATGCCCGGACAGCGCTGCTGGACAATAGCGTCGCCAAGGCAATTTTTCCCACCCCGACGCCGCAGTTATTGAAGAAGTGTCGGCGGGTGGGTTGGTGCGCGGGTAACATGTTTTCTCTTGAATTACCAATTTGGAACTTGTTCTACTGTTTCGTAATAGCTTCATCCAGGTTCATCACGACTCTGGCAACCATGGCCAAGGCGGCAACTTCACTGTTCGCATTCTCAACACTAACGATCTCTTCGGGATTCAACTCCCCAGCCTCAAGTCGCGTCAGTTGTTCTTGGTGGTATTGGAGAAGCGAATCCACTTCTTCCTTCGATGGCGGACGCGTTAGCAGGGCGCGAAACACGTAAGCCAGGTTGGATTCCCGTGAGCCGAGTTTCTGTTTGATGGTTCGATCTGCCAAGGCTCCGGTCAATTCGACATACATCTCATCGTTGAGCACTGTTAACGCTTGCAACGGAGTATTGCTGCGGTTTCGTTTTGCCACACAGAGTTCGCCAGAAGGCCCATCAAAAACCGTGTAAGCGGCGAAAGCGGCGGTCCGTTTTTTGAACGTGTAAATCGATCTTCGATACCGGTCTTCTCCCTTCGATGTCGTCCATTTCGAATTTCCATACGCCAATTCAGTCACGCCCGTCGGCTGGGGAGGATGGACGCCAGGTCCAAACATCTTGTTGGAGAGTTTGCCTGACGCCTGTAAGCAACTATCCCTCATGGTTTCTCCGGTCAGTCGAAATCGTGGTCCACGTGCAAGCCACTGATTCTGCGGATCGGATTCCAATTTCTCAGAGCTAATCTTGGAGCTTTGTCGATAGGTTGCGCTAGTCACGATCAGGCGATGGAGTTGTTTCATTGACCAGCCCTGTTCCACGAATTGAACCGCGAGCCAATCCAGCAATTCTGGATGTGATGGCGGCGACGATTGGACTCCGAAGTCGCCATTGGTGCGGACTAAACCGTTCCCAAAAAACGATCGCCAAGCACGGTTTACCGCGACACGGGCAGCCAACGGGTTGGATTCGCTCACCAACCAACGCGCTAGCTCAAGGCGGTTTGCGGGTCCCAGGTTACCCTCGTCAGCAAGAAATAGTTTTGGAATGGAAGGAAGAACGTTTTCTTTCGGGCTCAGGTACTCACCCCGGTGATGCCGGTAAGTCGCTCGCGGGTTGTCTGGGGGCCGTTCCTGCATGACCATGGTTGCGGGTAGCCGAGGTAGTTTTTTTCGAGCATTTTCGATCTTCTTTCGAGCGTCCAACAAGAGTTCGGAAGTCAACAGGAATTGCCGTTTCAGAGTCGCCAACTCGTTGGGATCAAAATGCCCGGAACGGCTGGATGCCAGGATTGACTCGACGTCGTCGGGGATTTGATTGGCGACTGGAGATTCGTTGGACGTGATCGAAAAGCGAAATCTGCCCAGGCTGACCACATAATGGCGTTCGAACAAAAGCCCGATTTCAAGGTCGCTCGTTTCTGTGATCGGTTGCTCGAGATTGATCACAAGTTCCAAATGTTCACTTTTATGCTGTTTGGGCTGCCAACCGGTTGAACCGTCGCCGTCGAAAATGCTTTCCGGTTTCCACTTGCGTTTTTCTTCGCCAGCATCGCTGTAGCTATGAGATGCGTCCGAAAATTTAACGGTTTCACCGTTTTGGCTGACCGAGACTTCACTCACAAAAAAGTCGCCTTTCCGACCTTCATAGTACGTTCGGCCGGGACCGCGCTCGGGAAGCCGGTCATCAGGAATCGCCTCCAGTCGAATCGCCGTAATTGGCAGTTGGCTCGCTTCGATTGGAAACGTCAGTGAAAATACGTCACGCTTGGTGACGTCGCCGGTGGAGAAAATGGATCCGTCCTCCAGGATCTCCAACCGTGGCAAATTGGTCTCCATTTTCGAGGGTCGAATCGTCGTCCAATGGGAGGATTTCGGTCTCGTCTGTTGGATCCACTTCTCAAGTTCGGCCTGCAGATATGCCGCACGTCGCGATGCGATCGTCCCCTCCCCTACCCCGTCTGCCACGGGGAAATGTTGTTCGAGTTGATTTTCCCAGCCAAGAATCTGCTGGTTGGCCTTCTTTTGGGCCTCCAGGATTTCGGCGTCGGGAATCAGGAAATCGGGCTCCTCGGTGTTGTTTAGAAGCGCCATAAATGAGAAATAGTCCTGGTGGCTGAGCGGATCGAATTTGTGGCTGTGACATTGAGCGCAACCGATGGTCAGGCCCAACCAAACCGTCCCGGTTGTCGCCACGCGGTCGACCATTGCCAGGTACCGATACTCCAGTGGATCGATTCCACCTTCCTCGTTGAGCATGGTGTTGCGATGAAATCCAGTTGCCACGATCTGTTCGGGGGTTGGATCTGGAAGCATGTCGCCGGCCAACTGCTCAATTGAAAATTGATCGTAGGGCAGGTCAGCATTCAAAGCGCGAATCACCCAGTCGCGATACGGCCAGATCGAACGCGGACGGTCTTTTTCGTAGCCATTGGTATCCGCATAACGGGCGAGGTCTAACCAGGCTCGCGCCCAATGTTCGCCGTAGCGAGGCGAATCGAGCAGCTTGGTCACCAGTTTCTCGTACGCGAGAGGGTCTGCAGATTGCACAAAAACATCGGCTTCGTCAGTCGTTGGCGGCAACCCGATCAGGTCCAGATAGAGGCGTCTGACCAAAGTGTATTTGTCGGCCTCGGCAGCCGGCTCCAGTCCTGCTTCGAGCATGGCGGCGAGCGTGAATTGGTCGATGGGACTTCGCGGCCAGTTAGCGAACTGGGAACGATTGGTGAGATCACGTTGTTGATTTCTCGAATTGGGTACGGTCGGCTTGGCGAGAGGCATAAAAGCCCAATGTCGATCGAATTTCGCGCCTTCTGAGATCCAGCGCGTGAGCGTCGCTTTTTGATCTGAGGTCAGCTCTTTTTTGTGGTGGGGTGGTGGCATCAACAAGTCAACATCGGTCGACAGGATTCTCGCCACAAGCGGACTCTCATCCGGCTGATTGGGAACGATCGCTCCGTAATCCAAAGCAGCTTCGCGATCATCCAGCCGCAGGCCTGACTCGCGATTCTCCTCGTCGGGGCCATGACACGCAAAGCAATGGTTGGCGAGTATCGGTCTTACGTCCCGGTTGAACGAAACCGTTTTCTGTGCGACGACCTGGCCAGACAGAACCGTCACGCCCAATGCGAGCGCCCAGACGTTTTTTTGATGCCATGCAAACATCCAATCAGTCTAACATGTCGGACCGGATAGGTGGCAGCATGAACGATTTCGATTCCGATCGAAAATTTGGCCGGTCGCAATGTTGTCTTTGAAGGCGGACTTTCCTCAAGAACCTTAGCGTTCGATTCTGGTCCCTGTTATATGGAATAGGTTTCCGACACTTCCAGGCACGATCAATATTGGCCGGGAGAGGTTTTTTCCCCTTTCGGCAGCTATACTATTTGCGGCGCCGAGCGGCGGCTGATCACTTCCCAAAGAGATATGTCGCGGCCAGACATATCACGTTCGTGCGCTTGGTGACCAAGACGGAGATTTGTTGTGGACTTAAGTAAACAACACCCACAGAAGAATGAAGAATCGGAAGCGACTCTCGCGCTGCCACAAACTACCGGGCCTGGCGAATCAACGGCTTTGCTAATTCACGGCGTGATAATTGATTGGGTGAATCGACAACCAGGCAATCAGATCGAATCCTTTGACTACGATGACTCGTTGTTCACATTGGGAGTGGACTCTTTGGGCATGGCAGAGATTGCCGCTGAGATCGAGACACGCACCGGAAAACGTCTCGACGCTGAAGATGTATTTGATTTTGAAACGATCAACGAACTGGCAGGCTATATCGACAGTCTTCAATCTTGCCGCGAGCTGGCTGACGGTGGCGAAACCGCCTCAACCCCCACACCGAAGGCAGACGATTCTAACGGACATCTGTTGGATCATTATCGGTCGATGAATCGCCGCGTGACCAAGCTCAAGGAGGACCAGTTGTACTTCTTTGAGCCCGTAATCTCCGATCATGATGAGGCTTGGGTCGTGGCCGACGGGAAGCGCATGTTGATGCTCGGATCATACGAGTATCTTGGTTTGCTTGGGCACCACCATCTGAATGAAACGTCCATCAAAACGATCGAGAAATTTGGGACGGGTCATCACGGCGTGCGGTTGCTGGCGGGCACCACGACGGTTCACCGGGAGCTAGAGGCTCGGTTGGCAAGCTTCATGCGGACTGAGGATGCCATCGTATTCAGTAGTGGCTATGTCACGAACCTCGCGACGATCTCGACACTTGTCGGGCCCGGCGATTGTGTGATTGGTGACCAATGGAACCACGCCAGCATCGTTGACGGCTGCCGAATGTCGGGTGCCGACTTTTTTGAGTTTCGGCATAACGACCTTGGCTCGTTGGAAGAGAAGTTGCAACGGTGTCGCGGCAATCGCATCCTGGTTGTCGTTGACGCTGTCTTCAGCATGGATGGCGATATCATGAAATTGCCGGGCGTGATCGGGTTGTGCAGGAAGTACGATGCGCTTTTGATGGTGGACGAAGCTCACAGTCTCGGAGTGCTTGGCAGCACGGGACATGGTGTGCAGCAACATTTTAATCTGCAAGCCTCCGACATTGACGTCAAGATGGGAACGCTTTCCAAAACGTTGGCAGGTTGCGGTGGTTTTGTTGCGGCCAGTCAGGAAGTAATTACTTATCTTCGGCATCATGCCCGAGGATATATCTTTAGTGGCGCCCTGCCGGCGGGCCAGGCCAGCGCTGCGATCGCCGCACTGGATGTCCTTGAAGAAGAACCGGAGCGTGTCGCCAAACTGCAATCCAATCAAAGGTACTACTTGTCAGGCTTGAAAGCTCTCGGGTTCGATACCGCCAGAAGTGAGACACCGATCGTTCCTGTCATCACAGGCACCACGGACATTGCGTTGGAGATGACTCGAATTTGCCGCTCCGACGGTCTGCTGGTGGTTCCAGTCTGCTATCCCGCCGTGCCGATGGACGCACCCAGGCTCCGAACATGTGTTTCTGCGGCACACTCAATCGAAGACATCGACTTTGCGCTGCGTGTGTTGGCTCGAGCGGGGGAGCAGCTGGGGCTGTTAGCTTAGATTTCGAGTTTGAAATATTAGAGAATGCAATCGGACGAGGCGCGTTTTCGTTTTGTGAGTGTTCCCACCTACAAACGTTGCCCGAATCAAAGTTCGCCAAACTGGCGACAAAGATTACCGTCGTCAGCCACGACCTCTTCGCCGACCTCCAGATCCCCCTCCGGACCCCGCTGCCGATGAACAGTCGGGGAGATAGCTGGCGCTTTCGGATTCAACGATCTTCATCATTCCATAACTGCCATGCCGCGATGCACGTTGCGCCAAGCTCTTCAGTTGGGATTTGAAGGCGCTCTCCAAGGTCGGTTTAATTTGGACCCACACCGATTTGATTTGGGGTGATGGCACGTCGATGTCGAGTGTAAGGTGGTCTTCTTTGATTTCAGTGGACGAGATCCAACCCTGTGTCGCAAATACGTCCTGTACCATTTGTTGAATTTCCAACGGGTTGGCCGGAGCTGGGTCGAATTGTGCTTGAAGTCCGATTTCCTTCGTCGAGTCGAGAGTCAGGCCGAACACCAGAGAATCGGTCTGGTGGACCATTGTCGCAATCGTTTCGCCCAGTGAATCCCGGACAGCGCTAAAGAGATTTTTCTTTTCATGTTTGCGAAGTGATTTTATCCTCAGCTGAAGGGCAAAATCACAACTCTTCGGCATCTCTTGAAGATAGGGCTCAGGGGATTGTGGGCCACTGTTGATCCCGTCCACGGACGTTCCGATTGCCGCGTAGTCGCCGACTTGTTTCACCAGGAATCTGTATTGTCCGATCCTGAAGCTGCAGGCAAAAGCGCGTTTCAGGCGAAATCGCCGATCCAATTCGTCAAGGAATCCCTCGTAATCAACAACGGGTACAAAGATCACAGGTTCGGGAAGTCCCTTGTCAGAAAGATACAGCATGGCGGCGGTGGGACGGTGCACGTCAATGCCTGCCAGTATCTTTTGAAGTTTTTCGTCGCTGACCGAGGTCACTTCAGTGCGGTTAGTCATCAACGCTTCAATATTGCCAAACCAATTTTGGCTGGGAGCAATGGTCAACACCGCAAACGGGGTCGGGCGAGTTTCGGCTTGGGCGGTCGAGTCAAGCTTCTCGCCGAATGGGAAACTGGTGTTGCCGCAACCAGCAACCAACAGCACGCAAATAGACAACCCGATTTGGAAGACCCTTTCGAAAAACTTCATCACCCTGCTCCGCTACCTCGATTAACTGAAAAGATGTGCTTTTCGAAAGCGTAGCTCGCATCGCAGGTTTTTTGGCGTCGAATTACGTTCTCCATCGAGATGTTGTGACGAAGGTAACGATAAACGGGAATGAATCAGTTTCTGGGCTGTGAATTGGCACGAAAAGTCTTTCAGCCTATTCTGTCGGCGAATCAGTGAACGGTAACAGCCTCCGTCTCAACTCCGCAGCTAACTTCGACACTAATTCGGGGTAATCGTCAGCAACGTTTTGAGATTCGCCAGGGTCGGTGCGATGATCGTAAAGTTCAAAAAAATCGCCATCTCCATGTTCAATCAAACGATGTGAGACGGTTCGGATGGTTCGATTTTCGCCTCGGTACGCAATGGCATGCCGACCCTCAATCAACGGGTCTTGCAGTTGCGGTATCAGCGAGTGGCCAGACAGGTCATTGGCGACGCTAAGACCGGCAAGTTCGCAGAGCGTCGGAAAGATATCCACCGATTCGACGATCGCAGTGGACGTCGATCCGGGTGTGACGACGCGTGACGAACGAATAATTAGCGGCGAGCGGAGAGACTCCTCGAACAGGCAGTGTTTGCCCCAGACCGCATGTTCGCCCAAGTGAAATCCGTGATCGCCCCAGAGCACAATAATCGTTTCCTGGTCTGGGTCGAGTTGGTTCATTCGGTCGAGCAGCCGACCGACGTTTGCATCTGCAAACGAGACGCAACTGGCATAATGCTTGCGAACAATATCGTTGAAAGCCGAATCGGTACGCGGGTCTCTGCCGGCCCGTTGGTATCTGAAAAACTCACCTGATGGATGCCAAGTCGAACGGCCTAAGGGTTTTTGTGGATGTGGGACTGGTGGTAAATCAACATCCTGGTAGAGGTCCAAGTATTTGCGAGGTGCTCCGAAAGGCAGGTGCGGACGAATCACGCCGACGACGAGCAGGAACGGGGATTTCTCACGATTCTTATACAGTTGATCCAGTTGTTTCAGTCCTTCATCAACAATCAAGCCATCCGGGTAAGTCTGATCGGGGCCAACACAAGACTCAAAGAGTGTGACGTCTTCAGCTGTTCTTTCCGTATAAGAGCCTTTGTTCAGGCGGTATGAGCCATGGGCAAGGCCGTGCATTGCGCCTTCGGGATCCAGCCAGGGGCCACATGGCATCAGGTGGCGATCCCACGAGTTGGGCATCTCGGGTTGAGCGGGATCTTTCCATCGTTTACCGGCCAGTCCTCCCGGGTGATGAGATACTTTACCCACTGAAACCGTCGTGTATCCATGGTTTCGGAAGAAGGCGGGCATCGACTCGGGGACAGGTTTTCCAGCTCGGATCAATTTCGCTCGATCGGTAAGCGAGCTGTTGCCACGGATCGGTTGCGGTTCATATCTTCCTGTCAGAAAGGCATATCTCGACGGTCCACAAGAAGGCGACTGGACGAAGTGTCGGCTAAAACAGATTCCGCTCGACGCCAACGCGTCGATATTGGGGCTGTGAATATACTCGACGCCAAAACATTCAAGCTCAGGTCTTAGATCGTCAACACAAAGAATGAGGATGTTCGGCTTTTGATCCGCTCCAAAAACCGACGTGCTCAGGAGAAGAGTGCATCCTAAAATGACGCAAAAGCGAAGCATGGAACAATCCGCCTGTTTTCGTGTGGAACTGCACTGAAGCATAACCGACGAATTTGCAGGCGTCACCGATTTTCAGTGGCAACTTCGATTTTGAGCAGAAAATCGGTGGATCAGAATCCGGTTTGTGGTGGCGCGACTCCACCGCGGGACTGTTGAGCGTACGGGCTGCTTTGGAGGTGGGCCGCCTCGGAACGAGGTTGATCAAACTCACGTGGTCGACCGCCAACAATGGGAGGCCCCAAGTCGGTGCTGGGGTAAGGGTCATGCACAATCGCTCGGCTGCGTTGCGCCCCAATCGTTCCCGGTGGTCCAAAATTCGAACCCAGGTTGCATCCGGTCGCCAGCAGAGCAGTGGCTCCGATCGCGCACAATATCTTTTGAAACTGCTGACTTTGGTTCATATCCCGAATCCAATACTAAAAAATTCGGCGAACCATAGACCTTCATCGAGTTTTCGACAAGATGTCTCCGGGAATTGAATTGCCAGCACTTTCCGGCGAGGAACAGTGCTTCAATAACGGCATATGTTTTTCTTTGCTCTTATCCTAATATTCCGTCACAGTTCAGTTTTCGTGGAGTGGACGAGGTTACCAGTACCTTTCATCGCAACTTCGCGTGGACTCGTTGTCTCGTCCACTTCCGTCTACTCGAAACCAAGGCGTGACGGAATATTAGGTGCCACGTCAGACGCTGTCGACTCAGGAGCTTACGTGGATTTCCAATAGCTCCGCTCCCTCGCTTTCCGGCGCAACGGTAACCGAATCCAGGCAGGCAGGAAGCAGGCACGTTTGTCCCAAACGCAAGGGCAGACCGCTAGGGTCGTTTTCCAATCGAAGACTGCCATTTGTGACCGCGAGGATATGGAATTGGCCGTCACCGCCAAGGAGCGTCGGTTGTGAAAGCGTTGCTTTCCGCATCACGAATTTTTCGCACTCAATCAGTGTCGACCAACCTGCGATGTCAACCGGTCCTACCGGATTTGGGTTCACCGGCCCGCGGGAAAAATCAGTGACGGCGATCGCTTGTTCAATGTGCAGCGGTCGCGAGTTCCCATCCTGATCAAGCCGATCCCAGTCAAATACTCGAAACGTCGTATTGCTGGCTTGTTGTATTTCGGCGATCAACAATCCGGCCCCGATCGCGTGCATGGTGCCGGCACGAATGAACACGCAGTCGCCTGCCTGGGGTTCGAACGCGTGAAGCGTCGATTCGGTTTGGCCGGCAGCAACTGCTGATATGAAACGTTCTTTGGTGATGCCGTGTTTGAGGCCAGCATAGATCTTCGCTCCCGGATCGGCATGCATGACGTACCAGGCTTCTGTCTTCCCCAAATCGGGTGGCGATAAAGCGGCGCCATAGGAATCGTCTGGATGGACTTGAACGGACAGGTGTTGATTGGCATCCAGGAATTTCAGCAGGAGAGGAAAACGGTTGCGCAGATGAACTGGAACCGAGAGATCGGAGATCATTCGCAACGCCGACTCGCCGAGGATTTCCGGGCCTTGGTCTGCGATGAGTTGACGCAGTGATTGATCCTTGAGCGGACCGAAGGCGACGATGCTCTGGTCGTCCTCGTGGTCAACAATTTCCCAGCTTTCCGCAGCAGGTTGGTCTCCGATCGGTTTGTGCAGAACTTCGGCAAGTCGACGACCTCCCCAGAGATATCGCCGAAAGATCGGTTGAAAGCGCAATGGGTACATGCCGCGGTTCATCCGTTGAATGTCAGGGTTACGGTGGTGTGGGAAACAATCATTGTTGATTGAAGATGTCCATGCTACGATCCGATGTGCTGCCCGAACACTTTGAATTTCTATACTGTACCTGTTTGGCAACAGCAAGTTGAGACCTCGCGGTTGAATTGCGAGATGAATCGGTTGAAGCCCCAGCCGTTCAAGACCCATTCACGGTGTTGGTCGAGGTCCTCCAAGATTTCTTCATTCTGATCACTGACCGTTTTTTATGAATTTGCGACAACCCAATGAAGACCTGTTCGAGAATTCCCGGATGTCATTCGGGGAACACCTGGAGGAGTTGCGCAAAGTCCTGGTCAAATCGCTCGTGGCGATTGCCATCGGTTGCGTGTTCGGGTTCCTGTTGGCCAATACGGTGGTTCGCATTCTGAATCAGCCCCTCGAGGACGCGATCCGACAGTACAAATTGGAAGATGCTTCCGAAGAACTCTTGGCGCGAGATGGCTATGTTGCTCCCGAGCTGCTGCCGTGGTTGGAGAAGGAGAAATTCATACCGCGGCGGATGAGAATCGATCCGGCACAACTGGTGGAAGCCTTGCAGACGGTCGTGCCCGATTTTGCTCAAAAAGTGAATCTCGATCCGTATAGTTTTAAAGCGGGGCATTTCGATCTCGACCGACTGCCGGAATTGTGCCGCCTGATGTCACAACAAGCCAGCGGGGACGCGGTGGTGAATTCCCGGGCGTCGTTGGTTTGGGGTTTGCTTTCGCCAACGGAACAGCAAAGTATCATTCGAATCGCCAATCAAACGGACGTAGCGCCGGCCGGCGTTCAGCAGGTCGTCGATATCTTCAATCAACTGGCCCGAAACGAAAAATTATTTGACGCGAAGGAATACGAACTGGAAGTCACTGAGCCAGAATCAGAATTTTTTGGCTTCCTGAAAGAGAAGGATGACCGTCCGTTGGCGAAAATGAAGGCCAAGCTGGAAGAAACGGGCGACACCAACATTTCGCGACGGCTTAATCGGGCCTTGTTGACGGGCACTTTTACGGACTACATGCCCGAATTGAAAATGGATCTGGTACCGGTGGAAATGTGGGAAAGCGCCCGAATTCGAGCCGCAATCGTTGGGTGTCTCCGAATCTTTCCTGGTGTGGTTGAAGGCGGGAGTTTTAACCGGATTGATTTTTGCCGGGCCGGTTGTGTTCTATTACCTTTGGTCGTTTGTGGCGGCGGGTCTTTATCCTCACGAACAAAAATACGTCCATATCTTTTTGCCTATCAGCATCGCGTTGTTTATCAGTGGTGTTTTGTTGGCGTTCTTTTTCGTATTTCAGCCGGTGCTGAGTTTTCTGTTCTCCTTCAATCGGCAGATGGGAATCGCGCCGCAAATGCGAATCAACGACTGGCTGAGTTTCGTGATGTTTTTGCCGTTGGGATTTGGGTTGGCGTTTCAGCTTCCCCTGGTAATGTTGTTTATGAATCGGATTGGCTTGTTTCAGGTGTCGGATTACCTGGGAAAGTGGCGAATTGCCGTGATGATCATTTTTGTCTTGGCCATGTTTCTGACGCCCGCGGATCCAATCAGCATGTTGCTGCTGGCGTTACCATTGACGGTGCTTTATTTCTTGGGCATTGCGATGTGCCAGTGGATGCCCAAGAGTCAAAACCCGTACGGTGACCAGGAAGGGACTTACACGACGACATCGTAGAACAGCGGTTGCCGTTCGGTTCGGAGTCGTATGGATCGCGAGTCGAACGACATCAGTATCATTTCGCGGTTTGTCGCTGCCGGTCGCTGAGCCATTTTTCAACGGGCTGGTTGTTCTTCAACGCAGCGTTGATCTTGGTCGCCTGAAAGTCGGTGAGTGGCAGGTTTTTGAGTCGCGAGTTGCGCAAGTAGTATTTCTGATCTGAATCCTTCGCAACGCGGGGCTGTTGCCGTTGGGTTGCAGCCACCGCGAGTTTTCCGACAACCTGTCGAGCAGTTTCCAATTGCTGTGGAGAGTGGGCAAACACCCGTGAAGCACATTCCATCGATTGGGCTGTTTCGACAAGGTTTCTATAATTGACGAGTTGGGGATCATACTTGACCTCGACAACTTCCAGTCCGTCCCGCCATGCGGCACGTGTCGCGTAAACGCCATCGATCGAACCCAGCAGGGCTTCACCTTCCCAGTAGCAATGCATCGCAAAGGTTGCCGTTTCCGTTTTTGCAGTCAGCGACTCCTGCAAGTTCGCGAGGTATTTCGGTACCTTACGATTGGCGGCTTGCAGGGCCGCGATCATTCGAGCGGTCGTTCCTTCAGTCGTCCAAACTCCCGATACCCTTTCGATCAGGTCTTTGCCGTCGGGACCCAGGTAACGGACGATCGGGTTGTTCCAGGAGGGTTCGGAAAACCGTTTCAGCAACGTGGCGTCTTCCCCGTCTCGATTGTTGTAGACCAACACAGGGATGAAATGTTCTTCGATGGCCTCGACGATCAGTGGATGGGAAAGGGGCTGGCGTCCGAAATTCTGACAGGTTTCACATCCAGGGATTTCCTGGAATAAAACGAACATTGGTTTGTTCGTTTTGGCGGCCTTCTGTGTCGCGGCTACAAAATCACGAGACCATTGTACCTGCCCTGCCTCGACAGGCTGGTCAAGATCGTCTCGGTTTCCGTCAAATGCTAACCATGAGATCGCAACGACGGCGAGGGACAGTGGAATAACGTATTGAATGGGATACATTGTGTTGAATCCGACAATAGATTTCGTGACAATAACATTTACGACCTCAAATTTAACATTTTGGTTTCCAGAGGCAATCAATGAAAAGTATCCAGACAAGCAGTTTCGCCGTTTTCGTTGTGCTGTGTTTCTGCCCGCAATTTGTATCGGGGTCCGTTCAAGAGTCGGATGAAGAGAAGTCCTCTCGGCGGGAAGTTGCCGCCATCGAGACCATTGAGCAGGCCGGTGGCAAGGTATACAAGATCTCCGCGGCCGACGATTCGCGAGAAATCAGCTGTTATCTCTCGAGCAATCCTATTAAAGACGACCATCTAAAAAATGTCGGTGCGATTGGCAATGTGATCTGGATGAACCTGGCAGGTACCGAGATTACGAGTGACGGCTTGAAGTTTTTGGTGGGGATGCCGTTGACCAAGCTTCATTTGGAGCGAACGAAAATCGACGATGAGGGATTGCTGCACCTGAAGTCGATGGAAAAACTTGAGTACCTGAATCTGTACGGAACGAAGGTAACGGACGCCGGGCTGGAGCATCTTAAGGGTTTGAAGAATCTCAAAAAGCTTTTTGTTTGGCGGACAGGCGTGACCGACGAGGGAATGCGACAGTTGAATGAGTCCCTGCCGAAACTGCAAATTGTCGGTGAAGTTAAGCTGAATCCAGTCGTCATGGAAGAACCCAAAGCAGAAATAAAACAAGAGAAAGAAGCCAAGTCGGAGGAAAGCGAGACAAAAACCAACGAGGAAACTGAGGGTGAGAAATCGTCAGTCGACCAGAAGTCAGAGAACTCAGACAAGACAGACGACGGTAAGGGGAAAATCGGCAAACAGAATTCTGACAAGAAAGCGAACGGGAATTCTCGAAAAGAAGATTGAACGGGTGTCTCGGCAACGGACGTTCCTGTTTTCCAACTTCCAACGCCAGCCTCCGACGCCGCAAAAAAAAGGGCCGCTCCTGGAGCGGCCCGTTCGTCGTAATCGTGGGGATGAATTCGTTGACCGACTAACGATCGCTGGATTTGAGCGAATCCGAGGGATCTCTGGTTGGGAAATCCTTCTGATTTCGACTGTCGACTTTGTCAATTTTGGGTTTGCCGCGAACTCCCATGCGATTTAGCAGTTTCTGCAGGTCAATCACTTGAACTGTGTTCTCGTCAGCTTGAGCCTCCATTTCGCTCATTGCGCGAACGACCGCGGGATTGGCATCCGGGCCGATAGACGGTGCCTCGCCCATGACCAGGTAACGAATACTTGAATCAAGCTTGCCTTTGATATTCCCATCTTCGTCATGGTAGGAGACGACGTCACCACCGTTGCGCTTGATCATCTGGATCAATTTGTCCAGATCCGAGAAGCCGTCGCCGTCCAGGTCAAATTTCCCGGCCAACGCAATCGGAACCGCATATCCCGGATCCCACGTGGCGGTCAAAACATAGTCACCTGTGAGGATGGGGTTGGTGGGGTCCTCGCTGGTAACGCGGGCTTCGGCCTGATTGTCCATCACGCTGATGACTTCAATCGTCGCCTTGTGCCGGTTCTTTTCGAAGTTAGTGACGGACTGATCATAAATGGCGAATGAGCGATTCTCGGTCAGGCCGTCCTCCCGCCCCAGATCAAGATATACCGTTCCCAATGCCGAAGCGACCTTGACGATGCGACCGTCCGGCAAGTCAAAGACCTCTCGTTCATAGCGGTTAATCTTGTCCTTCAGATTTGAATTTTGCTCTTCAATTTGACTTAGCTTGTTCTGCAGGTTTTCGATTTCGCCGGAGGATGTAAGTTTGTACTCGTCATAACGGTTGTTAACCGCTTGGAGTTCCCGTTTGCCCTGTTCCAGCGAATCGGTCAAATTCTTCATTTTTTCGGCGGCAAGTTGTTTTTCTGACTGCAGATCCTGGTTCAAAGTATCGACCGTGGATTGCATTTGATCGACCTGCGTTTGTTTCGCGGCAATATCGGTGTTGGCTTCTTGTTGAGCCAGCCGAGACTGTTGAACTTGAACATAATACTCGTTGTGTTTCTTGGCGAGCACAGTGGAAAGATTGTTGACCAGGGATCGCCAGGTGAATTCCTGGTTTTGTCCGGCCTCTGCAGAACCAACATTGCCAAGCATGTCTTTTTCATAGACGGCCTTGACCGCCATGACGCTATCCATGACGGCTTGGATTTGAGACTTCTGGTTGCTCTCAAGATCCGCCGAAGTGGCGAGCCGTTGAATCGAGCCAATCTGGGTTTCAACTTCTGCCACACTGGGGCCGAGGTCTCCAATATAGGCCTTCAGAATTTCAGACTGAATCTCATGAGCCTGACTCAATTTTTTCTCGAACGCCAAGCTTTGTTCCGCAGCCGCCTTGTTGTCGGCATACTCGTTCATTTTGGATAGGCCAAGAAATGCGGCCAGGGCCAATACGAGCGACAACAAAACCAGAATGATGACGGCAATTAAGTAGCCCTGATTTTCTCTGGCAGCCATTTAGATCTCCTAAAACTCTCGAAACGGCAAATCAAATCGCAGGTCGAGATGCAAAATTCTGAATCGGCGCGGCGAGCACGAACAGGCCGAGCAAGTAGTTAACGTTAAATAGGCAAAAGTGGCTAGCAATCCACTATAAACTCATCGGTTGGTCCAGTCTCTGTCATGACTTGGAATTTTTGGGCAGCAGAACGATTGCCGTCGTTGGCGGGAACGCGACAGTTATGAGTGATTTGGGTTCTCTTACCGATCTTTCAATCTTAGATAGCAAAAACCGAGTGTCAAACTTTGCATTTGCGAAACAAAAACACCTTGAATTCACACGAAGACTCAAAATTGACTGGCGACCCCAGTTCAATGCAGTCATTCCAGGCTTGTTTAAACCTCGAGGCGTCAATCTTTTGCGATGCCGCCAGCTCCCGGACCTACCGATCATCTGGATTACTGGGATTGAGGCGGTTCGGCGCCGATTGACGATTTGTTCAGAAACAACAGAATTTCGGCCTCCCATTCGGTGGATTCGAAGCTGGATAATGATTATCGTAATAAGGTCTTGAGACGACGGCGTCCTTTCCGGGGACAAAGAGATAATTGATTAGAGTTCAGGTTCAGCAGTGTTCTCGTGGCGTTCCGACGCGCGAAATTTGAATGCGTTGGGATGCAAGGCTTTACTTTCCCCATCGGCGAGACGGCTGAGGAAGCGATCAAGTCTTCCCACGATTACTGCTTCCGGTTCTATTTCGAGACTTGGTTACGAAATCATGTCGATGCTTGTCATTGGTCTGACTGGCGGAATTGCCAGCGGCAAAAGTTTCGTCGCCAAGTGTTTTGAACAACTGGGTGCTGAAATACTGGATGCGGATAAGATCGGCCATGAAGTGTTGGATTTGCCAGATGTGGTTTCGCAGATCCAAGCGACTTGGCCGCAGGTCGAAATAATCAATCAACGAATTGATCGGAAGTCGCTTGCCCAAGTTGTTTTTGAAATGGGTATCGATAGACGCCGTTTGAATCGATTAGAAGCCATTACCCACCCATTAATAAAGACGAGAATTGAAGGACGACTGACCGAACTACGAGATAACCGTAACGTCGCTGCGGTGCTGGATGTGCCCTTGTTATTCGAAGCCGGTTGGGAGTCGATGTGTGATAAGATCGTATTTGTCGATGTTGATTTGCAGATCCGGATCGCGCGAGCATTTCAAACTCGCGGCTGGGATGCCGATGAAATCACTCGGCGCAAGTCTTTTCTAGACATCCTTGGATGAAAAACGTCGGCGGTCCACGGACGTTCTCGATAATTCTCGTTCAACAGATGAAACCATGAACCAAGTCAAAATGTTATGGAAGAACTGGGGAATGGATCTCATTCAGAAACAAACTTCCTCTTAAATCTTACCCAACCTATATCAACCCTATACACATCAGGCACTTCTCTTTTTGTCTGCAACGGAGACTGGTAATGGCCGACGCGAAACCCTCAAAAAATTCAGGCCAACAGAGACGTCCGCTTGCCAATCGTGGAGCAAATCGCAGGAAGCCGCATTACGATCTTGATCCGGAAGTAAACGAAAAGTTGCGCGAAATCGAAGCCGATGGCGAACCGATGTCGATCGCCGAATCCATTTCATTGCATGAGCTGAAGCCGCTAAATGAGCAAGAGCGTCAACAGATCCCCGATTCGGAAGTGATCAACGTCACGGAATTGCAGAAAATGTCGGTCGAAGACCTGATCCAACAGGCAGAAGCCGAGGGCGTGACGAGCGACGACGGAATCACGAAACGCGATTTAATGTTTGCAATTCTGAAACAACGCGTCAAATCACGTGGGATCATGTGCGGCCAAGGAACGTTGCAGATTTTGCCTGATGGTTTTGGATTTCTCCGCAGTCCCGACTACCAATACTTGAATTGCCCCGATGACATTTACGTTTCGCCCAGTCAGATCCGGAAGTTTAACTTGAAGAATGGTGCGATTGTCAGTGGCCAGATTCGTCCTCCGAAAGAAAACGAGAGATATTTCGCTCTGCTGCGAGTCGAATCGGTCAACGGTCTGAACCCGGTCGATAATGCCAGGCGGAAAAGTTTTGATGATTTGACTCCGCTTCATCCGAATGTCCGGATCGTGATGGAGCATGATCCGTCCGACATGTCGACGCGGGTCGTGGATATGTTTGCACCCATCGGTTTCGGCCAACGCGGCTTGATCGTCAGCCCGCCACGTGCCGGAAAAACCATTCTGATGCAGCGAATGGCGCAAGCAACGCTCAAGAATTATCCCGAGGCGTACGTCATCATGCTGTTGATCGACGAGCGCCCCGAAGAAGTCACCGATATGGAGCGGGAAGTCAAAGGGGAACGCTGCGAGGTGATCAGTTCGACATTCGACGAACCGGCTGCCCGGCATATTCAGGTTACCGAGATGGTCCTGGAAAAAGCCAAACGGCAGGTCGAGTCCGGTGTCGACGTGGTTATCTTTCTCGATTCCATCACCCGGCTGGGAAGAGCTTGGAACGCGGAATGCCCGCAATCGGGCAAGACGCTTTCCGGTGGTTTGGATGCCAATGCGATGCAAAAGCCAAAGGCGTTTTTTGGATCGGCCCGGAAAATCGAGGAAGGCGGATCGTTGACCATCCTGGCCACCGCACTGATCGATACCGGCAGTCGGATGGACGAGGTAATCTTCGAGGAGTTTAAAGGAACCGGGAACCTGGAAATTGTGCTGGATCGAGCCCTCGTTGATCGCCGCATCTGGCCAGCAATCGATATCAATGCCAGCGGGACGCGTCGCGAAGAAAAGTTGTTTGACGCAGACGAGTATGACCGAATCTGTCAGGTTCGGCGCGTCTTGAGCGAAATGAACCCACCCGACGCGATGGATCTGTTGACGACGCGATTGAAGAAAACGAAATCCAACGCCGAGTTTCTGATGAGTCTCAAGGCGGGTGGGCTTTAAAGCGTCATTTGCATATCTCACGTCTCAAAAGGGTAAAACTTGATCAGGCATTTCCGCGGCACGGACGGCAACCTGGGCAATCGGCGATTTATTATCGTGGTTTCCCAGTACCATCAGAGTATCACTTCCAAGCTGCTGGAAGGTGCGATCGAGACGCTTGTCCGCAATGATGTCCCCGAAGAGCAGGTCCGCGTAATTTGGGTTCCGGGTGCCTGGGAGATTCCCTTGGCCGTCAAAAGTGCCTTTCAGGCTCAGACCGCCGATGCGGCGATCTGCCTGGGCTGCGTCATCCGAGGGGAAACCACCCACGATCAACATATCAACACGACGGTTAGTAACGGACTGGGCCAGCTTTCACTGGATCACGATATCCCAATCGGTTTCGGCGTGCTAACGTGTAACACGATGGATCAGGCGATCCAGCGGTCCGGCGGTGACGTGGGCAACAAGGGTGTTGAGGCTGCCGAGGCAGTCATTCAGATGTTGCGGATCCAGACAGAGCTATCTGCCTGAGATTTTTAGACGGACCTTCGCGGTGCAAACAGCAAGGAATCCCGGGCGAACCGAGCTGAGGATAATCCCCAATTCCCGGATCATCTTGGTTTGCATAGAATTCTATTCTGCATTGCCGCCCAACGGCACAACATTCACGTGCTCGTTTTCTTTTTCGATATTTCCTGCATTACCCTTTTTGCGAACGATTCAAGATGTCCCGTCGAAGCCGCGCGAGAGAAATCGTTTTGCAGGTGCTTTATCAGAGCGATTTGAATCCGGACCAACCGGACGAAATTCGTCAACGATTTGTCAACGCGCGGTTGAATTTTGATCAGAAACTGGCTGGGTTCGCCGAGGATCTGATTCATGGCGTCCGGCAGAACCTCGAGGCTTTGGATGCCCAACTTGAACAGACCGCGAAAAATTGGAAGTTGTCCAGAATGGCTGCGACTGACAGGAATGTATTGCGACTGGGGGCTTATGAAGTGCTCTTTACCGAGACCCCGGATCGCGTCGCCATCAATGAGGCGATCGAACTCGCCAAGCGTTACGGGACCAATAATTCGGCTCAATTCGTTAACGGTATCCTTGACCGACTAATGAATGAAAAAGAAAACAGCGAGACGAACCGGTCGTAAGATTTGCCGACGGCGGTTCGGAGCGAATCGAAATCAGTAATGAACATCAATCGAATCTAGTTTGAAAAGAAGATTTAATGGCCCGTTGGAATCCATTTGCAAAAAAAGAAGAGACCTCGGATTCAGCCCAATCCGGTACAGCGGATGATTCTGGGGCATCTGCTGATCTTTCTCAGCCACCGACGTCGGCAAAAGCACCTTCGGACTCAGGTCAGGGTGACCAGGAAGCTCAAGGTCTGATTGGCCGGTTTCGAAACGCCCTCAAAAAGACGGTTGACATGCTCAACACGGACATCCGCGATCTGGTTGGAAAAGAAGGACGACTGGTTGACGAGGAGTTCCTGGACGAGTTGTTCACCTACCTGGTAAAAACGGATATGGGCATTGGGCCAGCGGGCAAGATTCGCGACGGCATTCAGTCCCAATTCCGCGGACGTAAAGTGATGATGAGCGATTTGATTGATTCGGCTAGAACGACGATCCGCGAAATCATGCAGCAGGATTCCGCCGAGATCAACCTGGCCGATTCCGGAACGACCGTCATCATGGTCGTCGGCGTCAACGGCGCCGGCAAAACGACTTCGATCGCAAAGCTGGCCCATAAGTTCAACTCTGAGGGAAAGTCCGTCGTGCTCGGGGCGGGAGACACGTTTCGGGCCGCCGCGGTTGAGCAGCTGACCATCTGGGCAGAACGCATGGGGGCGGAAATCGTGACCGGACGTCAAGGAAGTGACCCCGCCAGTGTTGCCTACAAAGCAACGGAAGCTGCCAAAACCAGCGGTGCCCCAATCTGCATCGTGGATACAGCGGGACGATTGCAGACTCAGAGCAATTTGATGGAGGAATTGGGGAGGATCCGCCGCGTGATCGCCAAAGTACTTCCAGATGCTCCGCACGAAGTGCTTCTCGTACTCGACGCCACAGCTGGCCAGAATGCCATCAGCCAAGCCAAAGGCTTCTCCCAGGCGGCCGGATGCACAGGGATTATCCTCGCCAAACTTGATGGTACGGCCAAAGGCGGCGTTGCCATTCCTATTCAGCAGGAGTTTGGGTTGCCCGTGAAATTCGTTGGTTTGGGAGAAACGCCGGATGCCTTTGCTCCCTTCGATGTTGAACAGTATGTGAATGCGTTGTTCGACGAAACCGACCAATAACATGACTTTGCGGTGACATGAAACTTATCCTCGCGATCATCCAACCTCACCGGCTGGAGTCGGTTAAAAAAGCACTCAGGCAAGTCGAAGTCGTGCGGATGACCATCATGGATTGTCACGGATTCGATCAATATGACGAACCTTCGGCCGTTTACGGGACGGACGAGTTTGCACTTAATCTGCGCCGAAAAGTGCAGCTTCAAATCGCTGTTAATGAAGAGTTCGTTCAGCCCACCATTGCTGCAATTGTCGCCGGTGGTCGCGGCGGAGAAAAAGGGGCGCACGGTGACGGCAAGATTTTCGTTCTTCCGTTGGAGGACTGCGTTCGAATTCGTACCGGGGAACGAGGAACCGCTGCTGTCTAGGCGGTTCCCGCGCGGGGGGCGTTAAAAGTTTGTCCCCGTCCCTTTGGTGAGCGCGCCATGAAGGCCGATTCGAGATTGACTTCTTCTTCCTGGAACAACGTTAGTTTGAATCCGTTTTGAATCAAGTAGGTCGGCAGTTCCGAATAATCGTCGCATTCTTTCTTCATTGTCACGACCAGGAACCCGTCACCCTGGGTGACCGAATCAACATCATTGTGAGCCGCCAAAAGATCCATCGCTCGATTTGAGTCGTTGCTGACGGCGACATGCAAAATCGTTTGATCGCGCACCTGCCGAATCACCTCAGTGACCTCCGCAGAAATACTCATCACGCCGCGGTCGATAATGCCGATTTTGTTGCAGACATCAGCAAGTTCCGGAAGAATATGGCTGGAAACAATGATCGTCTTTCCCGTTTGACCCAATCGCCGAAGCAGGTTCCGCATTTCAATCCTGGCACGAGGATCGAGGCCACTCAACGGTTCGTCCAGCAACAGAACTTGGGGGTCATGCAACAAAACCCGAGCCAACCCCAGGCGTTGGGTCTGGCCCCTGGAAAGCGTATTTGCGAAGGCGTCACGCTTAAAATCCAAGTCGACGGTTTCCAGCATCTCATCGCATTTCTTCCTTCTTGCCGAACCCTTGATGCGATAAGCTGCCGCAAAAAACTCAAGATACTCGATCACCTTCATGTCATCGTAGACACCAAAAAAGTCAGGCATGTAGCCTACCAGGCGTCGGATCTCTTTGGGCTCGTTGTAAATGGAATGTCCGCAAACGTAAGCTTCGCCCCATGAAGGCTCCGAAAGTGTGGCGATAATCCGCATGGTGGTTGTTTTACCGGCACCATTGGGACCAATGAAGCCAAACAAGTCACCTTGTTTCAAATCCAGTTCAATCCCCTTGATGGCGAACAGCTCGCCGTATTTCTTCGTCAAGTTTTCCGTTTTGATCACGGTGGTCTTTCTTGTAGAGTTTCAATTCAATCCGCGTTGCCAAGCAAGGGTTCAGCGGTTTGTTTCCTCGTAGTTCACCGGCAGCACGATTCGGACAATGGTGTGCGTGCGATCATACCGGTCGCCAACCCGTTCTCCGTCAATTTCCAACTGCGTCCCCACCGGCTCGACCTGTCCCACGAGCACGGCTCTGTTCAGGTCCAGCTGACCGGTAAGGTCGATGAAACTTTGGAAGTCGTGCGTCAAGCCTGTGTAGTTGTTTCCGCCAGCAACGTCGAAGAACATCATCATGTTGGCAATCCGTTGAACCCGGGTGTCCGTGGGATTCCACGGAATGTTGTGACTCCGGTTGTCCTTTTCCGATTTTTTTGTGCGCCTGGTCAGTAAGCTGCGCGCTGTCCTCTCTTTCATTTCGGACAACAGATCGATGGTTTCCCCGGGTTGCAACTCCTGCTTTTTCAAAACGTAAGCGTAGTCTTCAAAATACAGCCGAACATCGGAAATCGTGTCATCGAATGGATTGGTCAGCGTGCCTTCCAGGCGTGAGGATCCGGCATCAAAAACCAATCGGCTGCGGATTTGGTTTGGGTACCGGCCATTCCAAATCGCGAACAGTGCCTTGGTTGAGGAGACGTAAACTGGCATTCTTTGAAGCGAAGACTCGTAACTGCCATGGGCAGCGTCCAGCAGGCTCACGTCCTGAAAGTACCCGGGGTCCATGCTGGCAGACCCAAGCTGAGGTTGCAGGCTTCCCATCCCACCTCCGGTCTGCATACCACCCAGACCGTCGCCAGGGAGCCCTTGCCAGGATATCAATCTCGAATCGACATCGATCCCCAATGCATTTGTGGCTGCCAGCGATACTTGTTTTTTGCCTGAGGTCGGACTGTAGAGGTTGCTCCACACTGAGCCGCGAACCCAATTCGATGTCGCGTCGATATCGATAATTTCCAATTGATTGACCTGGATCTCATCCGGGCGATTCATCCTGGATATCGCGACGGCGATGCCACAAAAAAGCAACGAAATCGCCGTGAATGTGATCCAGGTCAGTTCCATCTTGCCAATCAGTTTCCTGAGCAGAAAATAATCACCGGGACCAATCAGCAAGATGTACAGTCCGATCAGAACGGCAATCCACGTGAAGGCGACGAAACCAACACGGGAAAAACGATCGAGCGCCACTCTGAGTTGACCGACAAGATCCTGATATCCGTAATGAGAAACCGATCCGCCGTGAGATTCCATGCCTTGAGAGCCTGCCGCGTCCCGTGTATCGCGATTGGAAACGATCCGGTTAATGAGGTTGCCGTAGCCTGCCCATTGCGTGATTCTTTCGCCGTCAAGATCCATCGCCACGAACGTAATCTGTCCCAGCCCCCGGGAATGTCTCGTAATCAATGGCTGGCTGTCTTGGCTTACAAGAACATGTCCCTCGACATCGCTGATTAGGGAAACGGGGATCGGAGCCTGGTCTCTCCCAATTAGCTGACCATTGTTGGCGAACGATTCCAATCTGCCACTGTTCTCCATTTCGCCGATGCCCTCATACTGTCCCGGACAGAACTGGGAAAGCACACCAGTTTCTCCCAACAGCTGTGGTCCGTTTGATGCGACTGACAAAATCAGTCGACCACCATTCTGGATCCACTGATCGATCGCATCCCATTGTCGTTGACTGATATGCTGGATGAAATCAGTGTCAGACGTCAGTATGAACAGGGTGTCGATGCCGGCATAACAAAACCAATCGGCGGGCAGGTCAACCGCCGAATCGATGTTGACAACCACATCCGCGTTTTCCCCATCAACCAGGACCGACGAAGACTCGATGGTCTTGGCGAGGTTGCTACCGGACTCAAACGTCAAAATCATACGCTTGGTCGATTCGTGAATCGTGCTCAGGGCACCGGGGCCGGTCAATGGAAAATCGGTTTGGACCTCAGGATTGTCGTGAACGTCAAAAAGTCGAAGCCTGGATTTTCCGTAAGCCCTGCCGATTTTTAACCAACCCTGGTAGTGATTCAGCTCGGTACCGACAGGATGCAACTGACCGCGATAAGTGATGGGGGTGTCATCTCCATCAAGCAATGAGAGTTCGAAACTTTTTGGTTGAATTCGATCGGGTGTGCGAACCAGGAAGGGCTGCCAACAACCGAGTTTTGCCTGGCCACGAAATCCAAGTCGAATTTCAACCGGGTCGGGTTCCGCCGGCTGCTGAGCTACACCGGTTTGCGTTGCGGTCCAAATAAGTGTTACGCTAAACACCAACCGCAACAGTCGGAGGCTCATTCCGGTGGGAGAATCGAATAAAAGTTGGAAGCGATCCATATACTTCTGACGCGAGTTGGCTGGCAAAGGAATGACTGAATTCATCAGCATAACTTAAGGGCATTGGTTGGGCCACGACGGCCGCACTGGAATTTTCGCAACGTTGGCATTGGCAATGGGATCAGGCGATGTCCGCCGAAGGCCTGGCTCTATGGTTTGCCGCTATCTGGGCAAATGCAGACGAACTGCTGACAACCTGGACAACCCGAACCATATTTCTTCCACACGGCATCATTCAGGTCGATGTCGACAACGTTGGCAATGGTCGCCAGCCAAGCCAGCACATCCGCAAATTCTTCCTGTAAATTAACTCGCCGCGTTTCCATTTCAGTTGGTGTAAGGTTACTCAATTCGGCGGAGCTCGTTTCCCGAAGAGCCGAGGACAATTCGCCGACCTCTTCGATGAGCCACATGAAAGTTCCGGCCACACCCCGGGTGGCATCCTTTTCATAATACATGTCACGGATCAAGGACTGAAACTGTCGCAATGACACGCGGCTGTTTGGGTCGGCGACTGTTTCGTCTTTATTTGCCATCGGTGTCCCTCGTACGTTGCTTGGCCGAGTCAATCGGTGTGTCGGCCAACTTGGCGTCATCGCTGGATTCCTCGATCTTTTCCGAGGAGACCTGGATCTGGTCGTCCACCAACCGGACTCGGAACGTGTCCACTTTCAGTCGGCGGTTATCGCACCAGGTACCGTCTCGCGTATCAAACCTCCAGGCATGCCAGGGACAAGTGACGGTGCAGTCGGTCGAGTCGAAAAAACCGGCCGCCAGCGAAGCACCCATGTGGGGGCACATATCGTCGATTGCATAATACTGGCCGTCCTGATTGAACACGGCCACCATCTGTTGGTTGACTTCGAATGCTCGACCTTCACCCGTCGGGATCTCGCCAATCTTGGCAACCGTAACAAACTCTGGCATCGCAGGACCTTGGGTGACTCAGGCAGAACAGCTCGACAACAACCACGAAACTACTTTTTGAGGACCGTCATTCGCATTAAATTCTCAATGCGGGTTTGAATCAACTTTTCTCGATAAGGCAACTCGGTTTTTGTCAGGCTTGTGACTTCAAAGGAGCTGGCAAAGCCTGCTTCAAGGTTAAACCACATTTCGCCCGACTCCGTGTACTCTAACAGACGTCCGGTGTCTTCCTGGTTCGCTTCGTCGACCGGTTCCAAAGTGGTTTCGAGCCGAAAACGAGCTGAATCCGGCCGGCCTGACGGTCGGTTTTCTGCAAATTCATAGCTTCGGTTGCGAGTGAATTCACCAAAGGCGGTCTGGGCTGAGTGACTCGTTTTCCAAGTGTAGCCGACGTCTATTTCGTCCTCAGGAAAGACGACGGCGGAGGCCCCAAATAGATCCTTAACTCCCTGCTCGCTAAACAACGCCTGAAGCTGCAGCGACCCCGGCAATTCTCGCAGGACTTTGACTGTGTCGTCGGGCAAATCGACGGATAGGATATCACCAGTCGGTGTTATCGTGATGTTGAATTTCAGATTGATAAGGGGTTTAACCTGTTTCAGGATGGTTGCGGATTCACCTGAAACTTGCGAGCTGTCAGCCGTATCCAGCGCGACAGATTTACCGGTTGACGCTGGATCGGTTACCGATAGCCGAATCGAAGTAATTGCCTGTTCGATCAAGTAGTTGTTGTCTCTATCAACTGCCAATACCGACCATGCCATTTCCAACCTCGTGGAACTGTTGATGTTGGTCGTTTTTTCCGTGACCGTCGTTTGAGTAACGGTTGACTGATCAAACGTTACCTCGAATTGGTCGCCAACCGAAAAATCCCATTGAAACTTTTGCGCAGAACCAACCTGCACGTTCAAGCAGAGGCAGAATGCAAAAACCGCACATGGCAGCGCGATCTTTGATTCTCGCCACCGGCTTCTGGGGGCCTTGGTTGGTACCGCCAAACTCCCGAAAACTTTGGTGACTCTGTCAATTGCCGCAGCCGCTTTCCGGCCAACTTTAGAACTCATGTGTCTCTCCCGGTTGCAGCACGATCGGTTCGGCCGTGGTGCCAGCCCGGATGGATGCGGCCCACTGGCCGGCATCCTGCTCAATGGGTGGCCAGGTGTTGTAATGCGCCGGCAATACCTGTCGCGGATTGACAATTCTGGTTGCCTCGACGCTATCGGCCGGATCCATCGTAAATAAGTCCCCGATTGGAAGTACAGCAACGTCGATGCCCTGTTGGCCGATGAGTTTCATGTCCGAGAATAACGAAGTGTCGCATGCAAAATATATTTTCTTATCACCGATGGAAAGAACGAACCCGGCCGGACAACCTCCATAAGAACCATCCGGCAACTGAGAACTATGCAATGCCGGCGTCATCTTGACGTTACCGAAAGGAAGCTGACAAGAACCACCGATATTCATCTCCACCGTGTTTTTGACGGAGTGGTTTTTTGCAAACCAGGTGGCGATTTCGAAAATCGCGACGACGGTAGCATCATTCCTGTTGGCAACCTGAGCGACATCGGCCACGTGATCAAAATGCCCGTGGGATACCAGGATAAAATCGACCTCGACCTCATCGGCATTCACGGGGGATGTGGGCGAATCATTGAGAAACGGATCCAACAAGATCTTGTATTCGCCCGTCGAGATCAGCCAGCTCCCGTGACCGTACCAGGTAAGTTTAATTGACATAGCTCCATTTACGTTCTAAAGCGAGTTGTTGGATTAGGTGTATCGCCGTCAGGCACACCAAGTGATCAAGCCATTTCGTGTTGGCAGCGGCAATGCGGGATTTATGGGTGCCGCTTGCCGCCGCAGATTCGTATTGAGTCGACAATTGCAGGAAGTGCCAACTAGCTCCGTGTCTAGCGTAGCGTAGGAATTAGGGTCGGCCATTCGTTGTCACTTAAAGATTTGAATGCGAAATGAATGGCCCAACCCATAATCAAAATTGGAAGCAGCATTAGGTTGCTACGGGTTCGCGAAGCAACCTGTTCATGTTCACCTTATACTTTTCGACGCCTGGCTGACCATATGGGTTGATGCCCAACAACCGACCTTCCAACACGGTAGCGAGCATCATCATTTGGAAAAATTGCCCCATGGAGGCTTCGTCGCTGGCCGGCAAATGCAGGTTGGTCGTGGGACGATTGTCTTCCTGGTAAGCGAGGTTGGTACCGGCGATCGCGGCCGACATGATATCCGGCAATGCACGGTCTGCCAGTTCGTTCAACTGGTCCTGATCCCAATCGCTTTTTCCAATTGCCAATGGCTCGTGTCTCCATGAATCCAGAATGACATTGTTCATCACTTTGTCGCGAACTCCTTCCTGGTGTTGTTGGGCCCGCGAGTGCAGGTCGCGAGAGTTGACGCAAGTCAACGGCAAAGCGCCTTGTTCATTTTTTCCAAGGCTTTCGGCTAACAGTTGGTCGTACCAGAGTCCTGCGGTTTCCAGGGACTTGCTCCACACCGATAGTACCCGCACGTCCATGCCTTGTTCCACTTCAAGCAGATGGTTGACAGCCACGTAGTCCAAAACGACGTTCTCGCCAAAGTCGGCCGAGCGAAAATGTGAATTTATTGCTGCGGCCCCCTCCAGCAATGTCACGACATCGATTCCCAGCAGCGCACCGGGCAATAATCCGACCGGAGACAAAATGGAAAACCTGCCCCCTACGCCATCGGGTACCAAAAAACGATCGCGACAGCCAATTTCATCTGCGAGACTGGCCAGTTTTCCGGTTTGGCCGGTTACGGGAATCACGAAATCCGGCAATCGTTCCTCGCCAACCTGTTGTTTCAGGGTTGCCAGGAACTGTCGAAAGGCAGCGGCCGTTTCGAGCGTGCCGCCACTTTTGCTGATCACAACAATTCCCCAGCTGCCTTCCGGTCCGTCTCCGCCAGCATCCGTTCTCAGAAAATGCAGCAGCCCCTGCGACCAATCGTTGTCGACATTGTTGCCTTCGAAGTACATGCGCGGGCGGCCACCGCGTTCGGCCCGCGAGTATTCGTTGAAATATGGCTGACAACAAGAATCCATCAACGCCCTGGCTCCCATGTAGGAACCACCAATTCCCAATACCACCACTTTGTCGACCCGATCGCGCATTCGCGCCGCAGCATCCAGGATCCTTCCTAACTCGCTATTGTTGCGATCCGCTTGATACTCATCCAGGATGCGTTCCGGCATTTCCATGAAACCCGCGTCCAGGGGCTGTTTCTCGGCAGGAATCTCGCCTGCTGAAGCGTAAAGTTCCAAATCCCTGGTGAGGATCTCACCTCGTGCGGCAATGAGGCGTGGTTTAAGTGCATCAAGTTGATTCTGGGTTATGCCCAGTTGTGGCACAAACGCGCCCTGTGGGTCGAACTTAATTGGGGTTATTCTAGCCATGGTCCTGCCTCACTTGAGGAGTGTTGAGAAATTGTGAATGCTGCTTATGATTGCGGGCTTGCCAGGCAGTTTGTTGAATACTGGCCAATTGCCCCAGTACTGGTTTGGCAAGGACTCGCTCACCATGCATTGTCGCCAATTCGACATTCCTGAACAGTAGGTTTCGGCAGCAACTGAACTGTTTACACTGAGCCTATTGCTCTAATCGCACTCAATTTTTCAAATCCAGAAAGCCAATATTCAGACTCATGAAACCACTCAAAAAAAGTTCTTCGTTCGCCGGCCCCAAGGGGCCCGTCGTTTTGGTCATCATGGATGGTGTGGGTGTCGGTGGCGGTGATTCAGGGGACATGGTGGCGAAAGCTACGAAACCCAATTTGGACTGGCTACGCGAGAATGCCGTGTACGCGCAGTTGAAGGCTCATGGCCGTGCCGTGGGGATGCCTTCGGACGAGGATATGGGGAACAGCGAAGTTGGCCACAACGCAATCGGTTCTGGACGCGTTTTTGATCAAGGTGCCTTGCTGGTCAAAAACGCCGTCGAATCGGGTGCCATGTTTGAGGGCGACGTGTGGCAAGGTATGACGAACCAGCTACCTGACGATTCGACACTACACTTTATCGGGCTGCTATCGGATGGGAATGTACATTCCCACATCAATATCCTGTTGGACATGATTTCCCGCGCTCATCAACAAGGTGTCCAAAAGGTGCGTGTGCATGTACTGCTGGACGGTCGCGACGTCCCACCGACGTCGGCGCTGGAATATGTCAGCCAACTTGAAACTCACCTGGCCACGGTCAATTCTGATGGCGGTTTCGATTATGCGATTGCCTCTGGCGGTGGCAGGCTCTACATCACGATGGATCGCTATGAGGCTGAATGGCCAATGATTGAACGGGGCTGGAATGTGCACGTGAAAGGCATTGGCCGCGAGTTTGCGTCGGCAACGGAAGCTATCGAAACTCTCCGATCGGAGACGCCTGGCGTCATCGATCAGGATCTCAAGGAGTTTGTCATCGTCAAAGATGGAAGTCCTATTGGACCGATCGTTGACGGCGACAGCGTAATCCTGTTCAACTTTCGAGGCGATCGGGCGATGGAGCTATCGCGTGCGTTCGATGACCCTGAGTTGGACAAATTCGATCGCGGACCGATTCCAGACGTTAAATTCGCCGGCATCATGCAATACGATGCCGATTTGCAGATCCCCAAACGTTATCTGGTCTCGCCGCCAGCAATTGATGAAGTAATGGGTGAATACCTCGCTGCCAGCGGGATCCGGCAATTGGCCGTTAGTGAGACGCAAAAATATGGTCACGTCACATACTTCTTCAACGGCAACCGAAGCGGGAAATTCTCCGAAGAACTGGAAGAGTACGTGGAGATCAAATCGGATCTTGTTCCGTTCGATCAGCGACCCTGGATGAAGGGCGCTGAAATCACCGATGTGATCCTCGATTCCATCCATAACCGTCAACACGACTTTATTCGCGTAAACTACCCCAACGGGGATATGGTCGGTCATACTGGCAACCTGCTGGCCGCAGAGATCGCCGTGGAAACCGTGGATTTATGTCTGGGCCGGCTGATCAAGGCCATCGACCAATCGGAAGGGATCTTGATTGTCACCGCCGACCATGGAAATTCAGACGAGATGTACGAGGTTGGCAAGGATGGTCAACTCCGGCTGGATGCCGATGGAAATCCAAGGAGCAAGACGAGTCATACCCTCAACCCGGTTCCCTGCTACATTTACCAACCGAAGGGCGCGTCGAATTTGAAGCTGACCTCCCACGAGGGGCTGGGAATTAGCAGTTTGGCCGCGACTTCAATCCGATGTCTTGGATTGGAACCGCCCGAAGACTACGATCCCGCCATCATCGAGGTGGGTGAGTAATCGCTGTAGCAATACCGAGTATCACGCAAAAAAATGGCGTCGGGGATCCAAATTGAGTCTTGATTCTGAAAGCGCTCTTCGGATTTGGGTCGACGGAGATGCTTGTCCAACGGCCGTTAAGGACGTTCTGTTTCGGACCTCCCGACGATTACAGATTGAGCTTGTCTTTGTCGCCAACCAGACGATACGAGTGCCCAGCTCCGATTTGATACAAGTCATTACGGTCGCCGACGGCGCAGACAACGCCGACTTTAGAATCCTCGAACTCATGCATGCCGGCGACATCGTGATCACCGCGGACATTCCCCTGGCGGCCGGCGTTGTGAAGAACTTGGGCGTGGCGATTGGCCCACGCGGTGAGCGGTTCGACGAACATAATGTTCAGGGCAGGTTGGCGTCGCGGAATCTAATGGAACATCTTCGTTCCTCTGGAATGCAGACTTCGGGTCCAAGTTCGTTTAACCAAAAAGATCTTCAGAACTTCGCCAATCAACTGGATCGAACCGTGACGCGATGTTTGAAGAATAAGCGACTGTCGGGTAACGATTAGAGATCTGCGAGATTCGTCTGCTGCCGTTCCGTGTTGAATTTGCTGCTTTCCGCCCGTTTCATGAACCTCGGCCGGAGAAGGAGCTGTTTTGTGCGAAAAATCGATGTACATTGCACGCATCGATCCAAGTACAGGAGCCAGTCATGATTAGTGTACGACTTCCCGATATCGCAATTGCCTTCCTGTGCCTGATGACGTCTGGGCAGGTTGTCGCCCAGACAAATGAAATACCCGAACCACAAAAAGATCATTACGTTTCCAGCGCAAGCTTTGTAATCGGCACGTTCCAGCCGAATTCGAATGAGCACACCCCGGCTGCGATGGTTGCGGCCTGCAATAAATTTCGCGACTCATTGAATGCGGAACAGCGAGAAAAAGTCAGTCATGACCTCAGAAGCCCGGAACGTCGCGAATGGACAAATTTGCCGGCGCCGCCGAATGCTGGCGGGATCCGGTTCGGCGAATTAACCGAAGACCAGGTGAAATTGGCTTGCCAGTTGATGGCGAACCTGTTCAGCGAGCAAGGCTACCAAAAGATTCGCGACATCATGTTGGCGGATGATCAACTGCTTGGCACCGGTCAGCCGCGAGCAGGTTTCGGTACAGAAAATTTTTCGATTGTGATTTTCGGGGACCCAACGGAGGAGGGCTCGTGGGCATTCCAGATTGACGGTCATCACGTGGGCATCAATGTTTCGATCAATGGGAATCAGCTGACCATTTCCCCCAGCTTCATCGGAACTCAACCCGAAGCATTTGAGATCGCAGGCAAGAAATTCGAACCCTTCGCCGGAGAAACCGGTGACGCGTACACATTGGTCGGCAGCCTCAATGATGCGCAGATTAAGGAGGCGGTCTTACGCCCGCAACGCGCAAGGATCGTGACCGGGCCAGGAACCGACGGCAAGGTTCCACCGGCCAAAGGAGTTTCCTGCGAAACTTTCACGGAGGCGCAAAAAAAACTGTTGCTGAAACTGATCGGTAACTGGGTTAACGACTTGCCTGCGGAACACGCAACGAAGCGAATGCGGCAGATTGAATCCGAGCTTGACCAAACCAAATTTTCCTGGAACGGAAACAAGCAGCCGGGGAGCGATATTTCTTACGCGATTCAGGGGCCTTCCTTAATTATCGAGTATGCCTGTCAGGATTTGGGAGGAAATCCGCTAGCCCATCTGCACTCAATGTATCGTGATCCGACCAATGAATACGCCAAACAGTTGGAATGATGGGGGTATCTCGTGGGTTGACGCGAGGTACTTTGCCAGCGACCAGTTGTCTGTTCTTCTCCCAGAACTCTTCTCCCTGAACTGCTTGACACTCGTGTCAGGAAGCGAGTTGGATTCGTCGCCGCTGAGAGGAAAGTACGCTTGGGATTTGGGGCAAATCGGGATTCCCGCTCAGGTTAAGTTATGCTGCAATTCAATTCCGCGCTGCCATTCAGAGCCGAGAGCCAAGCTAGCAAACCTGATCTTGCCGTGATTCGCGGATTTCCGCACACTACGCGACCTTTTTTTGGTGGCTGACCTATCGTCTAACGTCGCGTTTTGATGCCGGACTGTATTCCAAATTTTGCAACTCGCCTAAGTTCGACGCTGGCCGTTGCCTTGATCTGTTGTGGCGTCCTATTGCTGGCTCCCGGATGCCGGATCTTCCACCGATCTGCGCCGTTCGATCAAGGTGGCAAACTGGAAGTGCCCAATCCGCTGTTGGTTCCGATGATGGACCGGAACTACATCATGGATGAGGTGAGTAACGAGTTGGATAACTATTTCCGCATTTACAAAGAGGAACGGATTCGGATTGACAACAGTTTGATGACGGAGGGCTGGATTGAAACGCATCCCAAGATTGGTGGGACGATTTTTGAGCCATGGAAACACGATTCGACTCCAGGATTCGAGCGACTTCACGCGACGTTACAAACCGTGCGACGTTTCGCCAAAGTCAGAGTGATCCCCACTGGAAACAGTTACCAGGTGGATGTCAAAGTGTTTAAGGAACTGGAGGATCTGAATCAACCGGTCGGTTCGCCAATTCGCGGACCCATTTTGCGTTATGATGACGCGCTGGACGTTGATCGCGAGGACCCGTTAAAGGCATCCGCACCGGGTTGGATTCCTATGGGGCGAGATTTTTCACTCGAACAAAAAATTCTCGGAAATAT
Source organism: Pirellulaceae bacterium (assembly GCA_942492215.1). Classification (GTDB taxonomy): domain Bacteria; phylum Planctomycetota; class Planctomycetia; order Pirellulales; family Pirellulaceae; genus Mariniblastus. The sequence continues at coordinate 104,567 of CALODY010000024.1, read as the reverse complement.
TCAGAAACGACTCGAGCAGGGGATCGACTAACCTCAAGATTGTGCCAGTCGGTCCACAAACATGTCCTTGAAACCATCCAGATTTGCCCATTTCATTGCACAACGAATTTTGGGTGCCGTTGGGTCGACGCGCGTTAGCCCATCGTCTTCGACGGCTACGTTGAGCGATTCCATTTGCAAAAAATCCTCGCTGAAGGCCATGTGGACAGCGACGACATCAAACAAGGTGCTGCTCTGTTTGGCTGCGTCGGGCTTGACCTCCAGCCAGGGCACTCGGGTCAACCAATCCCGATAGTTTTCCATCAGCGAGGAGACGCCGACCGCCTTGCTCTGATAGACCTTGGCGTACCGTTTCCCACTTAAATCAACAATCCCACAGGTATCCAACGGAGTAATGCTGCATTCCCACGGGGCAGCAAAAACCTGCTTAAGTGCCTTGGGGTTTCCGCGAACGTTGGCTTCCGGAACGACCGGCGGCCGGCCGCCGTAGCCGACGTTGATCGCGCCGTGCATTCCCACGAAACGTGCTTTGCTGACAATTGACGGGTCGCGCCGGAGGGCTTCGGCGATATTCGGAACCGCTCCAATGCAAATCAAAGTCACCGGATCCGGGGAAGCGTGAATTGTCTTCAGTATCGCGTCGACGGCATCATCATGGACCGTACCCCGATAACTATCCAAATCATATTTGCCAAGCCAGCCTTGTTGGTGTCCAAGTCCTTCCTTGCCGTCGTGACTGATCGCCACCGGGATATCGTCCCGTTCGCAGGCGGTAAGGAACTTGGCCGCCAGCCCGGCACGGTAAAGTCCCATGCCATCGTCTGTTGCAACCAAGCGAACATCCAACTCAGGGCACCTCAAGAGGTACAGCAGCGCCCAAGTGTCGTCGATGTCGCTGCCAATGTCAGTATCGAAAATTACGGGAATCTTCTTCCCTTGCTTTAACAGTCCAAAAGTATCCTGGTGGGTGGGGCTGTCGAGGGCATTTTCGCGAGAACCCATTAACCAACTCAGCGAGGCGACCGAAGCAATCTGAATTGTCTGCCGACGGTTGTACAACATCGAAAATTTCCTTAAGCCTATGGTTTACGAATTAGTTTAGTCTGCCGGTTGTCCGGCTGGCTTTGACATTTTGGAAAAGAAAACAAGCGTCTTCAAGTCTTTGGTAATCGAATGAAATCTGTGTTTGGCGTAAGCGGGAACAAAAACAATACTGCCAGGCTTGAGCTGGTAATCGGTTCCGCTGATCTCGATATTGGCTTCACCTTCCTGGACGAAGTAGACCTCGTCATGAATATGCGGCTGCTGAGGATCGTTTTCACCAACCGCCAGACAGTACAGCCCGCAATAAAGCGAGTCGACATCAAGGAACTGATTCCACGGTAGTTTCGATGCAACTCGTTTTGCCTCAATTTCATTGAACTGATAGGTAAAATCCATCTTGGGATTCTCCAAGTTCTGGTTGATGGTCTTTCGATAGTTCGCGATTCCGGCAATCAACAATATCGAAATCCAGATTGCAAATTTTACCGAGAGAATCTCCTGTCGGTAGCGGCCAGGGTTTCGTTGCGATTCATGTGCCGATCGCATTTGGTTCGGCCAAGACGTGTTTCGGCTCAAATTACCCGGGTGCTGGAACTGGTCAGGTTTGGTACAACGGCAAGTCTATTACGCCAAATGTGATACCAATATGAAAACCTGGGAACACACCAAGGTTTGGGTCCATCTCGCGAAGTACGATCTCCGCCTAACCCGTCGCGAAAGCTCTCAAGGCACTCATGTCAAAAAAAACAAAGAAAACGAAACAGCCTCAAAAGGAGCCCGTGGTACCAACCTACCAGCGGCTTCAGCGTGTGATGGCGGCTGCTGGCGTCGGAAGTCGCCGCGAATGCGAAACGATTATCGAAGAAGGGCGAGTGGAAATTGATGGCCAAACGGTCGTCGAGTTGGGCGTAAAAGTAGATCCCAACAAGCAGGAAATATTTGTAGATGGCGAACGGCTGGTTCCGGAACGACTTCAGTATTTCATGCTCAACAAACCGCCGGGAATCGTCTCTACGAGTCGCGATCCTTCTGGGCGAACGAGGGTGATCGATCTGATCAAGACGGATAGTCGAGTCTACAACGTGGGGCGTCTCGACCAATCGAGTGAGGGCTTGATTCTGGTAACCAACGACGGCGAACTGGCCAATCGGCTTACACATCCACGCTACGGTGTAGAAAAGCGGTATCACGTCCAGGTGGCCGGAATTCCCGCACCGGCAGACTTGAAGCAACTTGAAAAAGGTGTTTACCTAGCGGAAGGGAAAGCCAAAGCCACGCGGGTCCGCTTTCTCCGAAAAGTCAAAAATTCAAGTTGGATCGAAATCGTACTTGCCGAGGGACGCAACCGGGAAATTCGGCGCATGCTGTCCACGATCGGACACAAAGTTCGAGTCTTAAAACGGGTTGCGATTGGTCCCCTGCGCATGGGCGATTTGCCCGTTGGCGCACACCGTCCACTGACGCCACACGAGCTGAGGACGCTCAAGCGTGCGGCCAGCGGGGAACAAGCCCCACGTCGAAGGAAGAAGTCCTCTGGAAAAATAAAAACAAACTCAAAGGCAACCGGCACAACGGGGTCGATTGGTTCAAGGAAACGTCCGGCCAGGGCCGGTAAGGGGAAGGCGACATTGCAAAAGGCACCCCGCAAAAAAGGCGCGTTTCAGAAATCCAAACCCGGCAAGAAAAAGGCGAAGGACAAAGCAACTGGCGGAAGCCAAGCGTCATCTCGAAAATCCCGCCCCTCAAAATCCTCTTCCCGAACTATCAACAAACGCAAACAGGGGGGCAGTCCGAAAACGAGCTCTCGAAAGCGGAGCACCAAGAAAACGAGACGCTGATTGCGAGCTCGGTACTGAACTGAGCCAAAAAAAGCCAGCTTTGCGGGCTGGCTAAAGTGAGTTCGAGTTCCAACCAGGCCGGATTATCCGCTTTTGGCCGATTTGATCATTTTCTGCAAACGCGACTTTTTGCGTGCCGCTGTATTCTTATGAATTACATTTTTGGCTGCTGATTGATCCAGTTTTTTGGCTGCAAGTTTGAATTCGGATTCGGCGGTGGCAATGTCACCGGCTACCGCGGCGGTGGTCACCTTTTTAATCTGTGTCTTCATTGACGACCTGATCGACTTCCGCCGGGCGGTGCGAACTTTAGTTTGGCGAAGTCGTTTGGCAGCACTACGTGTGTTTGGCATTGTTTAAACGTCTATAATTCGGTCGGGCTTTTGATTTGCGAATCAACCAATATGACGATTCGATTTGATCTTGTCCAGCGCTAATTAAGTGGACTTTGCCCGGAAATCATGCCAATTTTGTTGCGATTTCCGCAACAGAATTGGTCGGTTGGCACAAAAGGAAGCCGCAGCCCGGTTTGTCGAGTTGGGTTCACAATGAACTCTTGCCTCGAGTCGGTCATTGCCCACCGAATGGCCTCTAAAAAAAATTGACTCCGACGGACAAAGTACGAGCCGATCCACAATAATCATGGCCGATTCACCAAAACCTGGTCCACCGAATCCAGATTCCTCACTCAAGGGTCGAAGGATTCTGGTAACTCGTCCGGTGGTTGGCAGTTCAGATGATTTGCAGAAACTATTAGAGGGCGCTGGAGCCCAGGTGGTTTCCCATCCGGTTATCGGAATTCGTCCTCCGAGCGACTGGTCGGAGGTGGACGATGCGATCAGTTCCTTGAGTGCGTACGGATGGATCGTGTTCGTCAGCGTCAACGGCGTCCGCCATTTTCTCGGGCGGTGTGATGAACTGGGCATCTATCCTCATGAATTTTCGTTTCTTAAGTTTGCCGGCATCGGAGAGAAAACCGCCAACGCTTTGGCATCTGCCGGACTCGAAGTATCCCTCGTCCCCCAAACTTCAGATAGCCATGGAATTTCTTCGGAGCTAATCACAAGGGTCGATAGCGAACGGGTATTGGTCGTTCGTGCCGACCGCGGCAGCGACGTTCTGTCGACGCAGCTTTACAATGCGGGCGTCGAGTTCCGTCAAATCGTGGTGTATCAAAGTTTCGATGTTGAGGTGGCCGATCGCCGAGTGCTCGGCGACCTGACCATGGGCGATTTTGACTGGGTGACCGTGACCAGTTCCGCAATCGCTCGAGCTACCGTAAAGCTATTTGGCCAGCACTTGGAACAAACGAAGCTGGTTAGCATCAGTCCCGCTACTTCCGGTCAACTCGAAACGCTTGGATTCAGTCCTGCGGCTGAAGCAAAGCAGTACAATATGCGAGGTGTATTTCAGTCGATCGTGAATTTTGAATCTTCAGGGAATTGACCTGGGACCACCGCGATGGATCGGCGTCATCTTTGATAGATGGGTAGATAGCCGTTGTCCATTTGCAGGATGATTAGGTTGATCGCGGTCACATAGAGATCGCCGATATTACTGCCGGTCCAGTTTCCGGCTTTTTTCTGTTGACTGACAATGCGATTGTAAAGTCTGTCGCGGTAGGTGTTCCAGATGTCTGGTCCCTGGCGATAGACAACTTGCGTGTAATACAAGTACGTATAGTGCCAATGGCCATATTGATCGCCGTTGACATTATGCAAGTTCTTACGACTGAATTCCCACATCCTGGGAACATATTCGCTATCGTAATCCCCCGCATTGTAAAGGGCCGCCAACGCCGCCGCGGTGATGGCCGGTCGTGAGGAGCCCAAGGAAGAAGTGCTGTAGGATATTCCGCCATCCCGATTTTGGCATTTGTAAATGTAACCCTTGGCGGCTTCGATGGCTTTTTTGGGTACGACCAATCCGGCGTTGCGACAACCTCGCAGTCCCTGGACTTGAGTAATGGTGGTCGAACCCTCATCAAACTCACTTTGTTTGGAACTTACATAGCCCCAACCTCCTTGTTTTGTTTGGGCATCGACGCTGAAACGAATCGCTCGATTCAGCACCTCGATCAATTCTTCGCGCCGGTCGATATCCTCCTCTTCGCCAAGAATCTGCGAAAGAAACAGCATCGAGAAGCCATGTCCGTACGTATAGCGACTGTCTCGTTTGGGGTCTCCAATCAGGCCGTTACGGCGGCTTTGAGAGATCAGGTAATCGACGGCCAAGCGAATCTGCTTTGAGAACGGACCTTGGGTCGTCGTCGAACCTGAACAAAGGAGCGCTGTACCTGCCAAAGCCGAAATCGCGGTGGGGTAGGTCTCGTGCGGCCAAAGTCCGGCCTTCGATTGCTGGCTGGCCAACCATTGAAGTCCTTGCTCGACCGATTCTTCCCATGCCGGATTTTGCTGACCGGGCGAGATGACTAACGAGGCTAACAGGCGTCGCGGAGGCATACCCATCACCGCACTAAGCCAGGCAATATTAGTCAACGCTTGACGACGGGAGAATCCAAACATCGCTCTAAATGGCAAACGGACAAATTGATGAATTCCAAGGAATCGAAGTCTTATCTTATCCGATTAATGGGGCCACTGAATGCGTCGTCCGGCGACTTGGCATGAATTCGAACAACCTGTGGAATGGGGGCGCAGAACTTGCTTTGCCGCATTCGGCCCAACTCGCAGTTTCTCAAATGAAACGTTTGGAAAATGGATAGTTCGATCGACGAAGAATTCAGAATCCCGACACAAGCGAGTTGATGATGCCCATCAAACTTGCTCGCGGAGTGTGAACCAGCTCATAAGACCCAAAGCGATCGAGCAGATAATGAACACGATATCAATGATCACATTCGCGTACTTGAAGGGCGCCAGCTGATACATTTCGAGAAGTCCCAAAATGAGATCAGCCGAAAACAAGGCGAAAACGATGACCGCAATTGATAGTGCGGCGATGCAAAGCCCCTTCTGCACAACAGATATCCCCAAAGTTGCGACAAAGGCGTTTTGGATCCGCCCAATAAGTCACTAAAAACAATCACCCCGTCCAAAACTGTTATCGGGGCGACACTTACGAGTTTACAACAACTAGGTTAGTATAATTGGCCATTTAGTCGTGTCACGACGGCATACGACGATGTTTTGAAGACACCTACGATTGTTATCGGCGTTTCAGACTAATTGATACAACCGGTTCGGCTAGGTGCGACTTGTAGCATTTTTGACAATGTTTTGGCCGATTCACCTCGTTTAGACGGTTCTTTTGACCTGCTTTGGTCTCTTTCATCGGAGACAAGATAAATGAATGCGACAGAAATCACACCTTCGGACCCGACAAAAAATTTGACTTGGTCTGAATTTCGCCAACAAATGCCGGTCAGCCGGAAATGGGCTTATTTCGATCACGCGTGCGTGGCACCGATTCCTCAGCCCGCGTACGATGCGATTTTCAGATGGGCCAACGAGTCGTTGTTAGAGGGCGACACGGTGTGGCCGAGCTGGGATCGACAACACGAAGAACTGCGAAAACTAACCGCGACGGCGATCAATTCATCGACCGAAGAGGTTGCCCTGATCCCCAACACCACATTTGGAATCAATCTTGTCGCAGACGGCTATCCATGGTCCGCGGGCGATAACGTGGTCTTACCTGCCCATGAGTTTCCCTCCAATCTGTACCCTTGGATGGCACTTGAGGCTCGCGGTGTGGAATTGAGGCAGGTCGAATTGGATGGGAATCGAGTCTGTCCCAATCGACTAGCCGACTCCTGCGATGAAAGAACAAAAATAATCAGCGCCAGTTGGGTGGGCTACGGATCGGGATATCGATTAGATCCGGCCGAAATAGCCAAAGTGGCTCACGATCACGGCGCCCTGTTTTTTTTGGATGCGATCCAGGGACTCGGTGTCTTTCCACTGGACGTGCAAAACGCACAAATTGACTTTCTCGCCGCAGACGGGCACAAATGGCTGATTGGCCCAGAGGGTGCCGGGCTCTTTTATTGCCGCCGCGAGCACCTGGAGGTGTTGCGCCCCATGAACGTAGGCTGGAACAGCGTCAAGCAAGGCAACGATTTTACCAACGTCAATCTGGATGTGCGTGACATGGCTCGCCGCTACGAGGGCGGAACGCAAAACATGGCTGGCTTTATCGGGCTCAACGCCAGTCTCAGGATGTTGACCGATTTTGGACTTTCCCACGATCGCTCCCTTGTCGGGGAACAGGTATTGAAGGTTTCGGATCAGATCTTGAGTGCGTTTGATTCTGCGGGCGTCAAAGTGCTGAGCGAGCGGGCGGCAGAATCCAGATCTGGAATTATCTCTTTCGAAGTTCCAGGGAAATCGTCTGAAAAACTGAAGGCCCACCTTTTTCAAAACGGTGTCGTCGTCAGTCAGCGACAAGGCCGATTGCGCACTTCAGCACACTGCTACAATGACCAAAACGACATTGACCGTTTAATCGAATCCATCCAATCATTCTGAAGCAAGTTTCGACATAATGAAAACGGCTGTTTATACAGGCTCCTTTGACCCGATTACGCTTGGCCATTTAAACGTCATTGAGCGCAGTTGTCGCCTCGTTGACGAATTGGTGATCGGGATCGGCATCAACATCGAAAAAAGTGGCTTGTTCAATACCGAGGAGAGATTGGCTCTGGTTTGTGATGTCACTTCCCACTTGAGCAACGTGCAGGTGAAATCGTTCGAGGGGCTGGCGGTCAATTTCGTCAACCGCTGTGGGGCCAAAGTGATGATCCGTGGCGTTCGCCCGCTGACGGACATCGCGGCCGAATTTACGATGATGATGGCCAATCGACAGCTCGATGATGAATTGGAGACGGTGTTTCTGATGGCCGATGGCGAATACTCCCACGTCTCCAGCACCTTGATCAAACAGATTGCGCCGCTGGCAAACGACGAACAACTGGCCCGTTTCGTTCCCGCTGCCATCATTCCGGAGCTCCGCGCGAAGATGAAAAGCCATCAATCCTCGTTGTGAGGCATCCAAACAACGGTCTGTTCGTCGGCGACGGGACCACCATTCCCAATGAACATGTCCCGAAAGCGATGAGCCCAAGCTAGAATCTTGGCCGAATGCTGACTCGGACCTACTGGCAAAACAAACAGCAGCTGTTGCGCCTTATTTTGACTTTACCGAGATCCAATACTCCATTTCAGATTCTTCAGACTCGCCTTGGAATCGGCTGTCGTATCGTTCGACATCAATCCCGGCATGCTCGAAATCGGATTGGGGCAGCCAGATACGGTAAATCTCCTGGCAAGTTTTTCCAATCGCGTGGATCGGACCTAGATGCGTGAAAACGGCAAACGTGCCCGCGTTGACCACGTGCGAAACCATCCCGTCGGGAACTTCCGAATTCGGGCCCACATGGACTCCCGCAATATATTGAAGCTCGTCAGGATGCGACCTTTCGGTTTCCCGTTGGCCGTAAATTACCCCAAACATCTCTTCGCCGACTCGATCGGGAATTAGATCGGCATGCTGCATGAGCTTGCCCCAAAGTGGACCAATGACTTGAAGGTTGGTCGCATCCGGAGAGAGAGCGTGAATGAAGGCATTCTCGAAACCGACAATTCGGAATTCGGGTTTAGCGGTGATCTTCGGCTGGAGCATCGCGAAGTACTCACGGTTCGAAGGACGGATGGTACGACCTTGGACCCTGGAAGTTTCTACCATACACCAATCGGCATGCCGCCATTGCCGCTTGCGCAGTTGCCAATATTGCTAGGCATACGGATCCATACTTCCCATGATCCCCGAGTTCTCGGCCGCCAGTAACCGCAGAAAGTTGGCATCTTCCCAGGGCGGAGGCCTCGTTCGGATCTAGCCCGAAAATTCTGCCCATGTTTTGGGCGTTTCGTAGACTCGAACTTTGTTCAATCTGGCGTCACCAAACTGGCCGTCCAGCCAACGATAGATGGCGACGGCGATGTTCTCGACGCTGGGATTGACCTTGGCGAAATAGTCAACGTCGCGGTTGAGATGTTTATGATCGAGCCGATCAACGATCAGCTCTTTCACGGTCGCCTCGAATTGCTCCAATTCAATCACCTGTTCGCTGTCGTGGTTGGCGTTGCTAGGGCGATCGACGCTTACCTCGAACACGTAGTTGTGGCCGTGGCCTTCGGGATTGTTGCATTTTCCAAATACCTCCCGATTTTGCTGCTCCGTAAGGTCGGAACAGTGCAAACGGTGGGCGGCCGAAAACTCAAACTGTTGGGTCAGCAGCACCATGGCAGGGTCCTTAAAATTAATTTGGTACTCGAGAAAAGGGGTCAGAGCGAGCGTTACGGAAATCACGTTTGGTTGCAGAGTCCATTCGTGATTCGTTCTCTCGAAAACCATCCGTAGTAGTTGTTCGGCCGTTTGAGTGCCGTCGTAGGTTTTGATCAGTTCTTCAACAACAATCGTTCGCAAGAGGCGGTCCACCAACTGGACATCGCAGAGATATCCAGTACGCGGGTCTGGTTCGCCTTCGACGACACAACGCAGAACCAGGTGCGGTACGATCAAATTGGTACTCGGCCAGCCGGCCCACGAATTGGCAGAGGCTTTCGAAGCCGATAGATTTTGGGATACCAAGGCGAAACGGATTTCGCGAGACAGTCTGATCATGGTTGCGACAGAATTCTGTTTGTTACTTGGAGATGATTCGGAAGAAAACCGAACAAGCGGGACGTCCTGGTTTTCAAATCTGGTTGGTGACCGAAATGCACTGTCCGGACGGGTAATTCTGTGGTTCATCGACGCATTTCCAAATCTGATCCGCAATCCGGAGGGGGGTGACGCACTGTTCGGGGGGAAAATCCGGAAACAGGCCTCTCAGCATCGGAGTTTCTACTGCACCGGGACGGATCGAGTAGACCCGCAAGCCAAATTCTTTCCCCTCGACAGCCAGCGCCGTTGTCATCAAATCCAGCCAGGCTTTGCTGGCACCATACAAACTGAAGTCTGGGAAAGGGTCAACCGCGGCTTGCGACGAAATGTTAACGACCACTCCCCCGCTCTGGCGATTCGGCTCGCTTTTCCATTGTTTCCAGATCAGCTGGGTAAGAGAAAAGATACTTCGAATATTGACGTTAATCGTCGATTCGAATGTTTCCGGGCTAATGTCCTCGAAGGCGGACAGGGGGGCGAGCGCGGCGTTATTGACCAGCACATCAATTTTTCCGAAATGTTGAAGGGCGGCTTCGCCAAAACCCCTTGCTTGTTTGCTGTCCTCCAGATCGGCGGGGACTGTCAAACACTGAATCTGGTGCTCCAGGCCGTCGGATTCGATCGCCATTCGGGCCGCCTCCAAGGGCTCCTTTCGACGTCCGCAAATTGCCAGGTGGAAGCCCTCAACCGCGAATTTCTTGGCCGTGGCCAGTCCAATGCCGCTACTTCCGCCGGTTATCAAGCATACCGGTTTTTCGTTCAAATGGTTCATTTGTATTGCGCCTCCGAGGGTTCGACCAATCATCAATTGTGACGAGAAATCAACATTTCGCCGATCAGGATTTGCTTTCGGCACCACGGTTTGCCAATTGAGGCTAGCCCGCTTAAAACTGAATCCGTGCCTTGATTTAAACTAACGGGTAATCTAATGCCAAGCTATCGAAAACTGGGTAATCTGCCACCGAAACGTCACATGAAGTTTGAGAACAGTGGCGAAAGCTATTTGGGTGAGCATCTGTTTTACGAGCAAGTTGTAACAACGCAAGGCTTCGATCGTGTTTACAGCATTATGTATCATCGACGCCCGCCTACACGGATTGTCTCAACGGAAACGGTAGCCAAGCTTGAGTTGGAGGAAGTCGAGAATCCGGAATTGCGACATTACCACATCAAATCCGGTGACCTGAAACGCGGCGGTGATCCGATCACGGATCGCATCCCGATGATGTTTAACGTGGACTTGACCGCTTATCGGATTCGGCCTGACCGGCAACAGTCGGAAATCTATCGAAACGCCGCTGCAGATGAAGTCATCTTTATCCATCAGGGTAGCGGGTACATCGATACGACTTACGGTCGCTTGCCGTACCGACGGGGCGACTACGTTGTGATTCCACGAACAACGAACTATCTGATCGTGAGCGACGAGATTGAAAAAGAAGATCATTTGGTGCTGGAATGTTTCGCACCGGTGCGAATCCCCCAGCAGTATCTCAACGAAGACGGGCAGATGTTGCTCGGATCGCCGTATTACGAACGCGATTTTCATAGCCCTGCTGAACTTCAGGACATTGACGACGATTCCAAGACATCGATTTTGATCAAGGATCACAATCGACTAACGCGCGTAGTGCAAGCAAACAATCCCTTCGACGTCGTTGGGTGGGATGGCTACTTGTATCCATATACTTTCAACGCCTGGGATTTCGAACCTTTGACGGGCACACTGCATTTGCCGCCTCCTTACCAGCAGACATTCGAGATTCGCGGTTTTGTTATCTGTACTTTTGCTCCGCGTCACCTGGACCATCACCCGGAAGCCATCAAAGTGCCCTATGTGCATAGCAATGTCGAAGCCGATGAAGTGTTGTTCTACGTGGAAGGTGAATTCGGTTCCCGTAAGGGCGTGGAAATCGGCAGTTTGACTTTGCATCCGGGCGGAATTCCTCACGGTCCCCATCCGGGAACGATCATGAAAAGTATGAGCATGGATTTCACCAACGAAATGGCGGTCATGTTTGATACCGATCGTCCGCTTCACGTGACCCGGCAAGCGATGGAGTTGGATGATCCCGCCTACCCGATGAGTTGGATATAGCCGTCGCTGTCAGGAAAAGCGAAACGTTCGAGTTTTCGTCGCTTCGTTTGATGTAGGTTTGTGAGGAATGGTATGCAGATCGATCCGGAGACAACTTCTCCTAACTTTGTTTACTCGACGATGATCCGGGCGATTACGCCGCGCCCCATTGCATGGGTTTCGACGGTATCGCCCGATGGCAAAACCAATCTGGCCCCATTCAGTTATTTTAACGGGATCTGCAGTCAGCCGGCGGCGCTGATGTTTTCACCGGTCAATAAACCGGATGGCAGCAAGAAAGACACCGTTCGGAACATCGAATCCAACGGCCAGTTTGTTGTGAACATGGTCCCGTTTGCATTGGTTGAAAAGATGTTCCAAACTTCGTTCGAGTTTGAGTACGAGTCCAGCGAATTTGATCACGCCGCTCTGACTCCGGAGCCTAGCGTGCGGGTCAAGCCTCCCCGAGTTGCCGAATCTCCGGTTCGATTTGAATGTGAGACACTGCAGATTGTTCAAGTCGGTGAGGGGCCTCTGGCCGCCAATGTCGTGATCGGAAGAATCCTGTTAATTGATATTCTTGATTCGGTGCTGGACGATCGCGGAAAGATTGATCCCGCACAGCTGGATACCGTCGGCCGGATGGGCGGGCTCGGTTATTGTCGCACAACAGAACGATTTGACATGAAAGTGGACTAAATGAGTATTCGACTTGCGAAATGCGTTTCGGAGCAACCATGAATTCTGACGATTCGCATTTGGATTCTGCCAGAGCAATCGTATCGGATGCGTCGGGCATGGAGCCGATGACCCGGTGGACGTCGATTGTGGATCAGAATCGCCGAAAAAAAGTGGGTCCATACGAATATCTGCGGGATTGGGAGGAGTGTTTTGCCGAATGGAACTCGGAAAAATTGGGACCGGCGCCGATCTGGATTCCATCGGAAGAAATCGTGAGCGCGTCGAATTGCTCCCGATGGATGGCGGAATTGGGGTTTTACAAGTTTTCGGAGTTTCATCGCTGGACCATTCGGAACCGCGACGAGTTTTGGCGACAAGCCGTCGAGAAACTTGGAATTCGATTCAGTCAACCGCCGACAGAAATCCTCGATTTAACGGAAGGTCCTGCCAGGGCGGCCTGGTTCGTCGACGCCAGGTTGAACATCGTCGACTCCTGTTTTCAATCTCCGGAGACAGAGACGGCCATTGTCGCACAGCAACCCGGAGGCCCGCTTCGCAGGGTCAGCTACGGTGAACTGCGTCGACAAGCAAACCGAGTCTCCAACAGCCTGGTCGACGCAGGGTATCGGGTGGGCGATGCGATTGCGGTCGTGCTGCCGATGACGGCGATGTCCATCCCGATCTATCTTGGAATTGTGCAGGCCGGATGTGTCGTCGTTTCCATTGCTGATAGTTTTGCTCCGCCTGAAATCGCCAGTCGATTGCGGATCGCCAACGCGAAGCTGGTTTTTACCTATGACCTACAGTTTCGGCATGGAAAACGGTTGCCTCTGCTCAAGCGGGTTGCGGAAGCTTCGGACATTCCTACCGTGGTGCTCAAGTCCGGCGACGTTTACGAAGTCGACTTTCGAGATCAGGATCGCGATTGGGATGAGTTTTTGGTTGCTCGGGATCAGTTTGAGTCGGTTCAGGCGAGTGCCCAGGAAACGATCAATATACTGTTTTCATCCGGCACCACTGGCGATCCGAAAGCGATTCCCTGGAGTCACTTGACTCCTATCAAATGCGCGATCGACGGTTATTGTCATCAGGACATCCGGCCACAGCAAGTTTGTACCTGGCCGACGAATCTTGGTTGGATGATGGGGCCTTGGTTGATTTTTGCGAGCCTGATCAACAAGGCCACCATTGGACTATACGAAGATGCTCCCATGGGAGCCGGGTTCGGGCGTTTTGTGCAGGAGGCAAGGATCAATATGTTGGGAGTGGTTCCGACGGTCGTAAAGGCATGGCGGTCCAGTGGCGAAATGGAATCGTTGGATTGGTCGGCGGTTCATGTGTTTAGTTCGACGGGCGAAAGTTCGCAGCGCGGTGACATGGCTTACCTTTCGGCGTTGGCCAAAATCAAACCGGTCATTGAATACTGTGGCGGCACGGAAATTGGTGGTGGTTACGTGACGTCAACGGTGATGGAGCCCAATGTGCCGGCAGCTTTCAATACGCCGGCGGTGGGTTCGGAGTTCGTCCTGGTGGATGAAAACGGACAAGAGGCCGATGAAGGGGAGGTGTTTTTGGTGCCTCCGTCGGTGGGCCTTTCCTGCCGTTTGATTAATCGCGACCATGATGCCACCTACTATTCTGGCACGCCGGAAATTCAGGGTGTCGGCCAGTTGCGTCGCCACGGAGACCATTTTCAGCGTCTGCCTGGCGGTTATTATACAGCCGGCGGACGTGTCGATGACACGATGAATTTGGGCGGCATCAAGATTGGTTCCAGCGAGTTGGAACGAGTCCTCAACCGTGTTGAGGGGGTCAAGGAAACGGCCGCGGTGGCAGTTTCGCGAGATGGGGGGCCTGCTCAGTTGGTAGTCTTTACGGTGTTGCAGCAGCCAGCGTCGGATAGCGAAAACCTTCTGCATCGGATGAATCAAGCGGTCAAAACGAAACTAAATCCTCTCTTTAAGGTCGCTCAAATGGAGGTCGTGGAAGCTTTCCCCAGAACTGCATCGGGCAAGGTGATGAGGCGAAAACTGCGAGATCAGCTTTGATTTAAGCCCTGAAAATCTGGATGGCATTCTGGGCCAATTTGCCGGTTACCGAGGTTCTGAGGAGCTGCGACTGGATTGCCGCTTGAGTCGCGTGCAGTCGCTAGCCCGAATATCCGGGTTCAACCAAATCGTATCGCGCTATGGTCAAATAGTGTTGTTTTGTATAACATGTGTTTTTGTTCATTGATTCGGAGAGGGTGCGCCCCGTCAAAACGATTTGGAATCCTAGGTGAAAAGAATGTTGCAAGAAAAACTTACTAAACGCCAACAGACAATTTTTGACTTGATTCGCTCACGGATTGAAGAGTTTGGGTACGGTCCCACGATTCGGGAAATCGCGGATGAAATGGGGTTTGCGTCTCCCAACGGCGTGATGTGCCATTTGCGGGCCTTGGAGAAGAAAGGTCTCATCAACCGAACGAGTAACCGATCCAGGTCGATTGTTTTGACAGACGAGGTGAACGAGGAAATTCGAGGGCTTCCGTTGGCGGGACGGGTGGCGGCGGGCGCGCTGATGGAAGCGATTGAACAGACGGACAGAATCGACGTCGGTGATTTCTGGAGACGGAAAGGGACCTATGTTTTGCAGGTTGATGGTGATTCGATGATCGACGCGAATATTTCCGATGGTGACTACGTGGTCGTCGAAAAAAGAAGTACGGCCTCGAAAGGTGATATCGTCGTCGCGCGGAATTCGGACGGAGAAGCGACGTTGAAGTACTGGTTTCCTGAAAAGGGCCGGGTTCGACTGCAACCGGCCAACAAAAGGATGAAGCCGATTTATGCGCGGGATGTGAAAGTAACCGGAGTGGTTGTCGGAGTCGTCAGGAATCTAAAGAGGCGGTGAATGGGGCGTCGAACACGAAATGGCGATGTTCGAGAGATTTGAGATTTGAGATTTGAGATTTGAGATTTGAAATGGAACCAAATCGCGGCGCTCGATCGTCATACACTACGTTGACGTTGTCTCGATTGTAGACTGATCTAAGCCACTCTTCGAGTCGCCTGG
Organism: Pirellulaceae bacterium; assembly: GCA_942492215.1. Taxonomy (GTDB): domain Bacteria; phylum Planctomycetota; class Planctomycetia; order Pirellulales; family Pirellulaceae; genus Mariniblastus. The sequence goes on along the minus strand of CALODY010000024.1, from coordinate 89,183 downwards.
CTATTCAGTTTGTTATACAGTGTTTTCAAGCTGATCCCCAATTGTTGGGCGGCCGCAGTTTTGTTGCCATCGAGTCGTTCCAGCGTCGAGTGGATAGTCTCCATCTCAATTTCACGAAGTGATTTTCCGGCGGTTGTCGCCGGTAGCGTCGCGGTTGAGGACTTACCAAGGTAGTGGGGCAAGTCTTCTGCGGAAATCGGCATGCGTGCCGCGAGGATGGACGCATGTTCAATGACATTGGCCAACTCGCGAATATTGCCGGGCCAAGGGTGTGACTGCAAGATTTTGATTGCCGATTCGTCAAAATAGTTGAAAAGATGGGTCGGTTCGGTGCTGACATGCGGTCGCAGGCGCGACAACAAATGTTGTGCCAATTGCGGAATGTCTTCAATGCGGTCACGAAGCGGTGGCAGGTTGATTTCGAACGTGTTGATGCGATACAGCAGGTCTTGTCTAAAGTCACCTGAGGCAACCATCTGAGCCAGGTCGCGGTGGGTGGCACAAACAATTCGGACATCAACTTTAAACGGCTGGTTGTCCCCCACCCGACGGATTTCGCCGCTTTCCAGTACGCGCAAAAGCGTCGATTGGGTGGCTTTGGGCAGTTCTCCAATCTCGTCCAGGAACAACGTTCCGCCGTCGGCGACTTCGAACAACCCCTGGCGGTGATCATCGGCACCGGTAAACGCACCTTTACGATGTCCAAACAGTTCGCTCTCGATGAGGTTTTCGGGTAACGCGCCGCAGTTGATAGCGACAAAAGGTTTACCATCACGGTGACTTTGTTCGTGCACGGCGCGGGCGGCTAGTTCTTTGCCCGTACCCGTTTCGCCAAGAATCATGACGGTCGAATGCGTGGGCGCGACCTTTTCGATCAGCGCTTTGACGCGTTGCATATTGCGATGCTCGCCAATCATTGTCGGATGGCCTTCGACGCGATCGAGTCGCAATCGGAGCGCATGAATCTGGTTATTGAGTTCCCGGCGAATGGCAACGCGTTGCAACAACGTTTTGAGGTCGACCAGTTTGCAGGGCTTTTGCAAGTAGTCGAAGGCCCCCAGTCGCAACGCGGAGATGGCGGTATCGGTAGACCCTTTGCCGGTTAAGACGATGGCTTCGATGATCGGCGAGATTTCTTTGGCTTTGGCAATGACGTCGATTCCGTTAAGCCCTGGCATGTCCAAATCTACAATCAGGCAGTCAAAATCGTTTTCCTCTAGCGTAGACACTGCAGTCAGGCCATCCGGACACACCGTAACCGAGTGTCCCATGCGAGGCAGTTCGGCAGCGATCAGTTCCTGCAGATGAATCTCATCATCGGCGAACAGAACCTTAAGCGCTTTCGAATGCTTGTCGGTTCGGTTTTTAGAACTAGGCTGCGGTTTTCTGGACGGCAGTGGATTTGTCATTTTTCACCAGGGGCAAACTAACGGTAAACGTTGAACCTCTTCCGGGACCCTCACTGAAAGGAGTGATGCGGCCACCGTGTTCTTGAATGATTTGATAGGTAATGGAAAGTCCCAGCCCCGTACCCTGTCCGTCACGACTGCGAGTAAAAAAGGGTTCGAACAGGTGTTGTTTAATTTCTTCGCTTAGTCCGCAGCCGTCGTCGGCCACGCGAAATTCAACCAAATCTCCTACTGATTCCAGGTCAATGCTAACCGTCCCCCCCGCCTCGACACTTCCCAAAGCATTGGTGATCAGGTTCAAAGCGACCTGTTTCATTTCCTGTTCGTTGACGACGCAGCTGATACCATGATCCGCGTTAAAGAGAATGTTGCGATCACGGTACTTGCTGAGCGGTTTTACCATCTCGATGACGGATTCGATCACTTCGGCCAGGTTGGTCGATGTTTTCTTGATGTCGCCCATGCGGGAAAAATCCAGCAGGCCGGCGGTGATTCCTTTGCAGCGAAACGCTTCGTCCTGAATCCGCCGCAGGTATTTTTGCATCTCTGAAATTTCTTCAACCGTTGCGTCTGAATCGTGCAAGCCAGCGGCATCCAGAATGTCATGCAAACGGGACTCCAACGACTCAGCAGACCAGGCGATCGTGGCCAGCGGATTGTTGATCTCGTGGGCCACACCGGCGGCCAGGAATCCGACACTGGCCATTTTCTCGCTGCGGACGACCTCTTTCGTTCTCTGCTGCACCTGGCGGTTAAGGTCACTTTGAATTGTTTGAAAGTTTCTTGTCATCGCGTTGAGCGCGTCAGCCAACTCGGCGACTTCATCTTCAGACTCAAGCTCAATTCGGTAATCGTAATTGCCGCAGGCCACCTGGCGGGAGCCCTCCAAAAGTTTCTGCAGCGGTCGAAAAATCCGGTCACGGAATCGAATCATCAGGAAACCGATCATGGCCAGAGCTGCCACGCCCAACAAGACACTGAACGTCATCCAAGCGCGGTACTCCGTGCGGGCGTTTTCCGAAAACTCATCCATGCGAACTTGCATCAGCGTTGGCAATTCCGTCGCACGCTTCTGCAGTTTTGAAAGGGTGACTTCCAACGGGTCGAAAATGGATGTCTGCCAAAAATGATCCTGTTGATCAATCCGCTTGGTAATCACCTCCAGTTCCTTGCGAAAGTCATGCACAAAATCAAGTTCTTCGTCATTCTTCGCAATCCGCGGATCGCGGGTCTCACTGTTTTCCAGGATTGTCTGGTAGGCATCCAGGGCCTCGACGACTTCCTGCAGTTTTTCCTTGACGGTCACAACCGAGGCGTTCCGCGGATTATCCACCAAGGTCGTGAAAGCGCCGATGGTTTTTGGGGGTTCGTGACTGAGCTGCCACAGTTCGGATCGCAAATCACTGACGGACTGACAAAGCGTGGCGGCTGCCGGGAGTTCATTCGACCGCGTGCGAATACTTTTCGTCAGTCTGCGAAACTTCATAACGCCCTGCAGACTGGCCGCGGACAGCACCATGACAACGATCGTCAGCACGATCACGCCAAAATACATTTGCGCTCGAATTCGACGCAGTGAAAACAACGCGAAATCCTTGATGAACCTGAAACCAACGCATTCCCGAATTTGCCCAGATCCGGGGTGCAAAAATTACAGGGTCCGGTGCCGTGGGGCAATGTCAGGTTTGACCCTTGATAGCAGAATGCAGTTTCCCAGGTCCTTTCGTTCGCCGAAACGAAAAGCCGGCTTTTGTCAATTCCGCTTTAAAGTTTCAGATCGGGAGCAGTGATCTGCGGCGTTCACCAGATTCAGGCATCGAGATAGTATCGTTGCGATTGGATCGTTGTCTCCGCCAGAGTCAGTTTGTTTGCGTTTCTAGCGGGCTTCGTTTGACGGGCGACAACCGGTTTCCCGGATCCGTCAGATACTTCGCCTAGAGTTCAATTGACGAACTGCCGGCGTCGTTTTGATTTCTCAGTTGATCCATGAGGAAGCTGATTGCGCGGCCGTAAGAACGAATGGAACGGGCATGATCTTTATCTCCTGTCGCCTTTTCAGCCTCGGCAATCAGGGATTTGAGTTGGCCCCAGTCGACTTTCCATTCTTCATCCAGTGCTCCCTGTTGCAATTGCTTAAGGATCGAGGCGAGTTGCTTGGAGAACTGAGGGCCGACAGCGCAACTGACACGCGTATAGGGTCCCTTGCCAAACCTTTTGTTTTCCGTGACCGAATCGCCGCTAGTGGCAGCCGTAATCAGTCGGATCGAAATATAGATGAAGCTAGCCGCGGCGACGATTCCTGGAAAAATTGCTGTTTGCCAGCCTGACCAGAAGCCAAACAAAAGCGTAATCAGTGTTGCGCCCGCAAAGATCGCCCATAAAAATGGTGAAACTTGTTTGCGTGGATCGGTCACATTGACCTTCAGCGGGGTCGCCGCTCCGGTCGTCGACATTTGGGGATGAGTGACCTTCACGATGACCACAGTGATATTGTCGGGTCCTCCTCGCAAATTGGCCAAATCAACCAAGACCCGTGCGGCTTCGTCGGGGCTCATGTTGGCCAGAATCGCGCCAATCTCAGCGTCCGTGATGACACCGGTCAATCCATCGCTACATAATAGAAACGTATCTCCGACCTGGATGGGAAATGGACCTTCCAAATCCACTTTGCACTCAGGATAGGGACCCAGCGAGCGAGTGATGACGTTTTTGGGAATTTTTCCCGCCTGCTCCTCTTCCGGAGTCAGTTGGCCGGCGGCTTTCATTTCCCAGACCAGGCTGTGATCGAAAGTGAGCTGTTCCAAGCGATTTTGACTGAGCCGATAGATCCGACTATCACCAATGTGGGCCGCGACGGCTCCTTGTGGCAACAAAGAGAGTACGCTGCACGTTGTTCCCATGTTGAGAAACTCTTCGTTGGCTTGACCGCGACGATGAATTTCCACGTTAGCGCTGGAAACGGCTTTTTTCAACTCTTCCGGCGCCGAGGAATCATTGAATTTGTTGTAAAGGTGAGGGATATGATCTATCGCCAGTTTGCTAGCCAATTCGCCGGCCGCGTGGGCACCCATGCCATCGGCAACGATGAACATGTGGCCCTTTCGCCGAAATTGTTCCATGCTGTTGGCCAGCGAAATGGAAAGATTGTCTTGATTGGTGGCCCGGCGCATACCGACGTCACTGAGCGAAGCGACTTCTATATGGTCGTCCCAATTGATCAGGCTTTCGCTCATAGTTTATCGCGATAGTATTTTTGCTGGCAAACAGACTATCTTAACCACAACCTGCCCGCTGAAAAACTGGGAATACCACTTCCCTGGGCTTTTAAAACCGGCCTGTTCAGCAAAGGGTGCCGTTTGTACACTTGGCCGCCCCAATCCGGGACCCCACCGCGACATTAAACGCAAATTACTTTGGTTTTAAAGCGGTTTTGCATTTTTTCGATTATCGAACTGAACCTCGAAAGGTTCCGTGTCAGGTTGGCCTTGCCATGCGTAAAAGAAAGCTTGAAACATTTGTTTTGCTGTTTGGCGTCTTCGCGATCAGCCTAACTGGATGTGTCCAGCGTCGTTTCAATATTCGCAGCCAGCCCGAAGGTGCGTTCGTCACGATCGATAATCAACCGGTGGGCTATACGCCGTTGAAGGTGCCGTTTACCTACTACGGCACACGGGAAATCCAGCTTGAAAAGGATGGTTTTAAGACCGTCAAGGTCAGAGAACGCTTTCGCCCTCCTTTATATCAGAAGTTTCCCCTGAATTTCTTCTCCGACAACTTCGGATTGAAAGAAAGGCGGGATGAGAGGTTGTTGGAATTCACTTTGGAACCCCGAACCCAGGTCCAGGAAAATCTGCTATTGGATCGGGCAAACGACTTGCGAATTAATTTGGAACGGGGCACATTGACGGCGCCGATCAAGTGAAGGTTGGCCACGGTGTCGTAGATGATCTAAGGATACCATCAAGCGCTCAGTTTCTTCTGACTGCATCGAGGAATCAAAAGCGCGTCCGGTTGGATGAATGCACTGACTCAGCCGCTGCCGGCTACCTACCGGGAGTGATCTACCGGAATTTGAACAAGCCACCGTCTCCGGCGGTACCTTTATAGCCAGTTTTCCCGGGGCGACGATCCAATGCGCCGCGAACTCCGACAATTCCCGGGTCCCGAGCCAAGGCATCCGCAAACATTCTCACGTCATTCATCAACGGTTCCAGTCGCTGACTCAATTCACGCACGTTTTCGACTGTTTCCAGTACGTTGTCGTAAATCTCTGTATCGTTCAACAACTTTCCGATCGTCCCCTCGGATTCCTGCAGTTTGCCAAGCGAATCGGTAAAGCCCTTGATTCCAGAAACAAGCCCGTCAACTTCGTCCAGACTTTCTCGAACTTGAGTCAAAATATCGGGACCTTCGTTTTTCAGCGCTTCGGTGAAAGGTTCGAGGTTCTCCAAATTCTTATTGGCATTTCCCGAAACCGACTGGAACGAGGTGACGGTCTTTCTGGTCTCGGCAACGGCGATCCGGATTTCCTCAAAAATCTCTGGCAGTGTGGCGATCGTCTGCCGGATTTCTCCCTTTAGCTTGGGGTCACCGACGAGGTCGTTTGCATTCTCGAACAACCGATTAAAGTTATCGATGGCGACTTGGGCTTTGGTACTGGTGGATTTAAATTCTCTGACCAGCGCCATGATTTCGCTGTCTTCGTCGTCCAGAGCCCCTTGAACGGTATTGGTCAACGTTGTGACGCTGGTGCCAGCCTCGTTAATGGCTCGCCCCGCGGTCCTCACAACTTCCAGCGTTTCCGTGATATCGGACTCGAGATTAATGGCCACGTCGACGACTTCCATGGGATTGCGCCGAACGGCGACACGCTGCATAACATGATCGGCTTGGACTTGATTACCACGTTGTTCTTTCGGGAGTGGGAGAACTTCCACGACTGCGTCACCGAGAAAGGATTCGGAGCCGATGGAGCAAGTTTCGTTTTCGTAGATTGTTTCATCTTCGTTGATTGCCAGGCCGAGTAATACATGATCGTCCTCGGAGCTCACTGATTTTACCCTTCCGATCAGGATTCCGTTCTTGCGAACCGGGGTGCCGACGGTAACCCCTGGCGCGGACACGGGTTTGATATACACCGTGTACTTTTGCGTCCAGCCCTCGCTATTGAGGAAAATCAGGATGCCGAGAATCAGCATTGCGATGACGACAAAAATGCCGACTCGAAATTTCAGGATGTTCTCGTCCATGTTTTTGATCCGCTGATTTCGTTGTTATTGAAAGTTAATCGTTTCCGCTTCGAACTGCCCGCATCTCCATCAGTCTTTCTCCCGCCTCACCATTGATAAACTGCTGGACTCGTCGATCGCGTGAAGCGTCCATCTCGGCGACGGTCCCATCGAAGATCACCTGGGACTCATCGGTGTCGAGCCGAGATACGGGCATCAACATCACGACTCGATCTGCGACGCGTCTGGCGGTGGTCATGTCATGGGTGACCACAATACTGGTAACTGGATTGCGGCGTCGCGTGCGAACAATCAGTTCATTGATGACACCGGACATGATTGGGTCCAAGCCGGTTGTGGGTTCGTCATAAACAATCAGTTCGGGGTTCATAATCAGCGCCCGCGCCAATCCGACTCGTTTGCGCATGCCACCGGACAATTCTGCAGGTTTTTTATATACAACGGTGTCCGGTAATCCGACCTCGGAAAGTCGAGACAGGACCATGTCCCGAATCTGTTCGTCGCTGAAACGACCGTGTTGGCGAAGCGGAAAGGCCACGTTTTGTCCAATTGTCATGCTGTCGAACAAGGCCGCGTTTTGGAAGACAAACCCAAATCGAAGCCTCAAATGGCTGATTTGGCGCTCGTTCAACAGGTGGATGTCTTCATCGTCAAACAAGACTCGGCCATGGGTCGGGCGGATCAAACCGACGATGGATTTCATCAGAACCGTTTTGCCGCAACCGCTTTCTCCCAGGATTGCAACGGTCTGACCAGCGGGAATGTTGATGTTGATTCCCTTCAAAATTTGTTGATTCCCAAACTGCACGTAGAGATCTTCCACGATGACGAGTGATTCCTGTTGTTCTAATAATTCTTCGATCATCAAATCAGCGAGGCCCCTTCTGGATACATCGTAAAGTAAATCGAATCCAGCATGATTCCCAGGAACAGGTCCAAGACCAAAATCGCGACAAAGGAGTAGACAAACGATGCCGTGGAGGCACGCCCAACTCCTTCAGCACCTGGGCGGCAATTGAATCCCTGGTAGCAACTGATCATTGCAATCGCCGAACCGAAAAATACACTTTTGAAAATGCCCACGAATAAATCGAAATTGGTCACGAACTTGGCGCTGTTGTGCCAGTAGTGGTGAATGTCAATTCCCAGGACATTGACGCTGTAGAAATGACCGCCAGCAACACCCATGAAGTCCGCCATGATCGTAAGCGTCGGTATCAGAAAAAGGCAAGCCAAGAATCTTGGAACTACCAAATAGCGAATTGGGTGCGCGCCCATCGCCGAAAGCGCGTCGATTTGTTCGGTAACGCGCATCGTACCCAGTTCCGCGGCCATGGCACTACCGACACGGCCGGCCAACATCGTCGCCGCCAAAACGGGACCAAGTTCCCGGACCAGTGTCATGTTGATCACGCCACCCAATCGGGTTTCGAGCCCAATTTGCCGAAACTGAAAGTAGCTCTGAACGGCCAACACCATTCCAATGAAGGTTCCCGTGAGTGCCACAACCGGCAGAGAGGAAACACCGACCTGGTAGAAAATCGGCCAGATCGTCTCGCGCCTCGGCAATCGCGTAATCAACCAAGTGATCGTGCGACCCACAAAAAGACTGAAGTCACCAATCGCCAACACGCCGCCGATGATCAGCGCTCCCCAACTGGATACCCAGTTGATAAACCAGCGGGTTAGGCCGCCGGAAACGGGCGCTGTGGGCCGAGATGAGCCGATCGAGGACACGGGTATCTGCGCTTGCGCGCACCTGAACTGGTTGTGCCCCCCCGCACATATACCCTTTTGTCATCGACTTCGTCGGAAGCGAACTTAAACTTTATCGATCAAACCGAGTTTTCCAGCTAGCAATCTGGGGTGAAACGACGAGCCGTTGTGGATCTAGCGGCATCCCTGCAAGTTTCCTTGACGTGCGCGCGAGCTCAATCGCCCTGTCAGGTCAGGCGGATCGGAATCCTGATGATCTGGCTGACGCAAGCAGACGCCACTCATGTTTGGCTGCAAATTCACCTGTTTCTCGAGCAGCGGGCTGCGATATGCATGCGTTTTTTCCTGCTATCATGATTTTGAAAATGTTCAAAGGTAGGCATCCCCAAACCCATGAGAAGGTGTCCGATGCGGGAAGTTTTTGTTTTTCTCCTCCGGCTTGTCGTATTTGCAAACGTTGCGCTGACTTCGCCCTATGGTCCATACGGAGATAACGCGACAAGAGTCCAGGGTATTGAAGACGTCATTGCTGGCTGGAATCCGGATCAACATCTTTTTGTCAAAGGGGAGCTGGGGCTATCGGAACAACAGCTGTCAGAGTTGGAAAAGTGGCTGGATGAGAATGGCAAGCATTGGACGATCCTCTTGATGGACGAAGCGGAAGACGAGTCCTACCAATCCGAGGATGGACGGAATTTTTTTGGAATGGACGCCGTCGAGTTCGCACTTGCGCAAGGGCTGGCCAACCGGACCGGTTTTGGCATGCTGATTAACGAATTGACTGGGGAAGCCGATGGAGCTGTTTTTGTTATTTTTCTGAAGGAGCGAAAGTTCAGTTACTACGGTTCGGACGTTCATGATCGTCGCGGTCTTGGGGAATCACAATGGATCGGAGACCTGGATCGCGAGTCTATTCGCGCGATGAGAAACGGTGGGCGAATTGTTGATGCCGTGAAAAATACTGTCACGACGATTGAAAAACGATTGACGAAAAAGCTGCAATCCGAAATGGATTCCGGGAAGTTTGCCAAAGCCGAAGCCGAACTGGCGACGGTGGAACGGCGGCGCGACTTGGAATCTTTGAAGTCGACGCTGGAAGAGATTCAATCGAGTTCGTTGATGCGGATTGAAGAATCCGCGTCTCAGGTGCGTTCTGCTTTTCCCGGAGCCGCCGGCGCGAAGCTTGCCAATCCACCGCTCAAGGAATGGAAATCGAAAAGCGATGAGATATTGGCCGATATTTCGCGCATCGAGAGTGATGAAAATACGTATCAATCAATCACAATCCGCGAAATTTCACAGAGGACGAATCAACTGCGAGGTGAATTGGAGCGATATCTCGATTGGTATGCGGCTCACAAATCCTTTCAGGAAATGGTGGCTCCAATTGAGGAACGCTTGAGTGGCATTGCTACGGCACCAAGCGTTGCGGCCAATGCAGCCCGCAACGAAGCGATGCGAGTTCTCGAAACGGCTCGTGTCGAACATGGCCGCGGCGACACTTCATTCGTGGAAAACGTCAAATTGGCCAGTGAGCTGGCCAACCGGGCCAAGCGGGCCATCGAACTGGAAGAACTGCGCACCACAAAAAAACAAGAGCGGAAGTCAGTTGTTAGATGGACGTTGACGATTGTTGGCTCGATATTTTCGGCGGTGTTGCTAGGGGTCCTCTGGTTGTTGAATCGCCGCCGACGTCCAGCAATGCAGCGTGCCCAACAGTTGTTCGATCGCTCTCGTGACGACGTCGACGAAGTGACAGGTACAGTCGACGAATTGTCGAAGCATGCGGAGCGAGTGCTCGGTTGGATGGGCACGTTCCGCCAACGAGGGTTTGTTGGTCAAACACAAGAATCGGGCGACCGGATTATCAGCAACCTAAAATCACTCGACGGAATGTTAACCGAAGCAAAACTCGTTATCGCTTCCGCTGAGCAGTTAATCGATCCCACCAGCCCCGCAACGCAGGTGTTGAACATGCTCAGCATCTCGAACTACGAACGTTGCACCAGCTTATTGACGGGCGAATCTGTTTCTGTACCCGCGGTCACTTCGGAGGAGATGCATGCTGGGGTAGCGTCAAGAAACAGCCTAACCCCATTTTTAGAGTCGATGCGTCGCCTAGCAACGGAAACCAGCCAAATGGTCGACTCATTTGAGTACGACGTACTCAACGTAGGGTCCCGATTAAATGAATTATTGTCTCGTTTGAACGACGCGATGAAGCTCGAACACGAATTATCCGTTGAATCAGATCGGGATGAAAAATTTCCCGTCCCTGCATTCCTCGCCCAACTGTTGCCCAGCGTCAAAACCAATTTTGAAACTGCGAGCTCACTGGCGGAAAAAGACCCGGTTCGTGTCATGACAGATTTGATCCCGCTAGGAAATCGAATGCTTACCGAGGGAATGTCGATTGGCAACTCAATTCAGCGGGCGAGACAGGAGGTAATTCCTGGGTTGGAGGTGGCGTCCACCCAGCTTCGAACGCACGGATTTGATGTTCGTTGGATCGACGAGCAGATTTTCGAATTGGGCGAGATGGGAGAACATCTATTTGTGAAGGCTGCCGAATCCAGCGTAGCGGATCTGTTAAGCCGATTTGACGGAGAGATTGAAGATCTGGAATTTCGGGCTCGTCGTTGTGGGGAACTAGCGAACGAAATCCAGGAAAAGACGGAACCGGAGCTCGATAAATTGCGGGGAGAGATTGCGGAGGCTCGTCGGATGCTGGCCGCGCGATTGAACATCGAGGAAACGCAGGTATTGCACGAGATAAACTATGACCCTGATGAAGAACTGCAGCAGGCTCGAAATCAACTTGAGTCCGCTCGAGCCGCGTTGAACTATGGAGGTGTGGAGTCAGCGATTGAGTCATTAGAAGTGCTGGCTATCGAATCCTCAGCAGCCCGCCATCTTGTGGATAGTACGGTGTTGGCGGTGGACGAATTTGACACCCATTTTGATCAACGGCAGTCCAGGCACGCGATATTGGCTGAGCGATTGCCCGAGATTCAAAACCTAATTGACAGGACGCAGCCGAAATACGCAGCTTCGGCGTTAAATTTGCGCGAAGTTGACGCGTCGAAAACGGTCATTGGATTAAAAGTCGAAGCAGATCAAATACTCTTGGCTGTGGCTGACACTTGCCGACAAGCCAAATCGCTTCATACCGAAGGTCGGATTCTGCAATCCGCAAACCTATTGCAGTTGGTCGACGAAGAAATGAATCTTGTCGAGCAATTGGTCCGCGATATTTCAGATCATTGCGGGCTGCTGGATCGACAAAGCGAACAGAATATGACTGACATCGCGAGTCGACTCGATGCGATCTCGGAGATCGAAGACGACGTTCGGGATGGACGAACGCAGACGGACACGCTTCGGAAATTTGAAGTTTTGAGGACCGCAATCCATGATTTAGCGAAGGACATGCGAACGGTTTCCAGCGGGCGAGATCCCTTTCAGGATCAACAGTCTTTGAGCGAAGTGATGAACGGATTCGAAACTCTGAAGGCCATGCTTGATGCGGACCGGAACGAATTCGCGGAGGCTAGTCTCGCAGTTCAGGGTGTTGCCGAGGTGTTGGCGGCTGCTCAGCAATCGGTGACTCGTTCTTTGAACGATCAAATTGCGGATAGTTCGATTATCAAACGTTGTCAGAATGAGGTTTACGACCTGGAGGCTCGGTATGGAAGCATCAACGAAAGACTTCAGAGGCCTCACGAGGACTGGCGAGATGTAGATCGCGAGGCAGGTCAAGTGACTTCGCAATTGGTGCTAGTTGACGGAGAGCTTCGGCGCGAACTTGAGCTTGCTCAGGATGCCGTTCGGGAACTTCAGGCCGCGTCTTCGGCTGTGTTCGAAGCCGCCAGCTGGAGGGGGTCCTACGGAGTTCGAGTGGTCGGTAAACCGGGTTCGGAAGAGTTGGCACAAGCCCGCAGGTTTTTGGCTGAGGGTGAGTATTCGGATGCAATGCGGTCCAGTCGCTCAGCTGCATTTCGAGCCAGGAGCGGATTGGATTTTGCGAAAAGGGAGGTCGTTAGCCGGCAACAACAAGCCGCCCAAGCGGAGGCCGCAGCTCGGCGGAGACGGCAACGGAGAACGATTTCTGTCGGAACCGGCGTACTCGGAGCTGGAAAGTCAACTTCTCGACGGTCAAGTTCTCGCACGTCCAAGCGGGCATCGGGCTCCGGATTTCGAAGGTCCGGTTGGTAGGCGGAAGCTTGCACGATGCGACAAACCACTTGTAGCATGGACAGGGCAATTTCAAATTACTCGTCGGTGCCAACGCCACTTCCTATGTGTCATTTTGCCAACCTGGCGAACGCAGGGGCGACCCCCAAGGCCAACGGGAGACCGACCGAGCGTTTCAAATGCGCACAAAAAAAGCCGGCGAAAAATTCGCCGGCTCAGGTATTCTGGAATCGAATCTCAATTAGACGGGTCTTACATTTTCGGCTCGTGGACCTTTGGGGCCCATGCCTTCGGTGTAAGAAACCTGTTGCCCTTCATGTAACTCGTCGTATTTAACTCCTTCAACGTTCGACGAATGGAAAAACATATCTTGGTTTGTTCCAGTGTCGATAAATCCAAAACCTTTGTCTGTCAATCTTTTGATTGTACCTTCTGCCATCACTCAATCCTAAAAAAGTCTCTTGGTGCAGGAACCCCATCAACGCGATCGGGCCGCTCACCATAACTATGCTACCGAATTCTCGATAAAACACAACAGGCATGTATGGTTAAACCGGCGTTTTTGCGAAGCAATCTGCCTCCAAAACAATGAGTTATGGTTGTCCAAAACCAGGAACTAGATTAGCTCACCCCAAAGCGAGCGGGTGACGACGTGAACCCGGGGCGTGGCCGTGGAGTCGCGGGCAACCAAAACCGTTGCCTGACGGCACGTCCGTGCTCTATCCCTAAACCAGCCGATGCAGTTGCCAGCGGAGTGGCAAATTCCGGCAGTGATCAGAAAAATCCTTGGGCAGTTCTTGTGCCCAAGGATTGAGGGAGTCGTTTCGCCAAGCTTTTATTTGTCTTCGTCAGCGGGTTGTTCCTCCTCAGAGTCCTCGCCGGCACCCACCCCCACCGTTTCTTCCTTGGGTGGTTCTTCCGGCGGCGGTACGAATTCGCCGTCGAACTTCAAGTGTTTGATTTTGCCTTTTTCGTTCCGTACGGCGTCAACCACAATTCGATTTTTACCCTGGAACGTGCCTTGGAGTAGTTCTTCCGAAAGCGGGTCTTCGACGAAGTTCTCGAGCGCCCGTCTGAGTGGTCGCGCACCGTAATCGAGATTGGTTCCTTTCTTGATCAGGTATTCCTTCGCCTCAGGGGTCAATTCGAGTTCGTAACCGCGTTCGGCAAGTCGTTCCCGGATCTTCGTCAACTCGAAATCGATAACGATTTTGAGGTCCTGTTTCTCAAGATGACGGAAGATAATCGGCTCTTCCGAAAGTCGGTTCAGGAATTCCGGTCGGAACGCCTTGTTGACTTCGTCGTAAACACGTTCCTTCATGCTTTCGAACGACTGGTCATCGCCGCCACCGGGAAGGCCAAACTGCTGCTCATTCTTGATCTGGTGAGCACCTACGTTGGTGGTCATGATCAGAATGACATTTCGGAAGTCGATGTTGCGGCCAAAGCTGTCCGTCAAGCGACCTTCTTCCATGACTTGCAACAGCGTATTGAAGATATCCGGGTGGGCTTTTTCAATTTCGTCCAACAGGACAACCGAGTAAGGCCGCCGTCGGATCTTCTCGGTCAGCTGACCACCTTCTTCGTAACCCACGTATCCGGGAGGGGCACCGATCAGGCGGCTGAGGTTATGTTTCTCCATGTACTCGGACATGTCGATCGTGACGAGAGCTTCCTCGTCGCCGAACATGAACTCCGCGAGTGCTTTGGCCAGCAATGTCTTGCCGACGCCGGTCGGACCAGCAAACATGAAGCATCCGATCGGACGGCGAGGATCCTTCAAACCACTGCGACTTCGGCGCACTGCTTTGGAGATGGATTTGACGGCCGCATCCTGGCTGACAACTTTCTTGTGCAGCTCATCTTCCATTCTCATCAGGCGCATCGAATCTTCGGTCGACAGCCGCGTGAGAGGAACGCCTGTCATTTTGGAGATGACTTCGGCGATGATTTCCTCATCCACGACCCCGTCGGTCTCCTGGGATTTCTCACGCCACTCGCGCTTGATTTGCTCCTTCTTTTTACGAAGCTTATCGGCCTGATCGCGTAGGCTGGCAGCCTTTTCAAAATCCTGATTGGCAACGGCGTCTTCCTTCTCCTTGTTCAGCCGCTCGATGTCCTCGTCGATTTCTTTCAAATCTGGCGGCCGACTCATGGTGCGGAGCCGAACACGGGCTCCTGCTTCGTCGATCACATCAATGGCTTTGTCGGGAAGACAGCGGCCCGTGATGTAGCGACTGGACAGGTCGACGGCGGCGTTTACCGCATCGTCGGTGATTTGCACTCGATGATGTTCCTCGTAGCGTTTGCGAAGTCCCTTCAGGATTTCGATCGTTTCGTCGATCGAAGTCGGATCAACCATGATCTCCTGAAAACGACGAGCCAAAGCACTGTCTTTCTCGATGTATTTTCTATACTCGTCGAGTGTCGTCGCACCGATGCACTGAATTTCACCGCGAGCTAATGCCGGTTTGAGTACGTTGGCGGCATCGATCGCGCCTTCGGCACCTCCAGCACCGACCAGTGTGTGCAATTCGTCGATGAACAGGATCGTGTTCTTGGCCCGCCGTACCTCGTTCATGACGGCTTTAATGCGCTCTTCGAATTGACCACGGTACTTTGTTCCGGCAACCATCATGGCCAGATCCAGCACGACGATTCGTTTCTCAGCCAGGATTTCTGGGACTTCACCGGAAACGACGAGTTGAGCGA
The DNA here is from genome assembly GCA_942492215.1 of Pirellulaceae bacterium. Classification (GTDB taxonomy): domain Bacteria; phylum Planctomycetota; class Planctomycetia; order Pirellulales; family Pirellulaceae; genus Mariniblastus. Next base: position 73,903 of record CALODY010000024.1, on the reverse strand, counting down.
AACCTTCCACGATGGCAGTTTTGCCGACACCGGCTTCCCCCAGTAGAACCGGGTTGTTCTTGGTTCGTCGGCAGAGGACTTGAATCGCTCTTTCAATCTCCGAGGCGCGTCCAATCACAGGGTCGAGTTTTCCCTGTTTCGCCAGTTCGGTCAGGTCCCGACCAAAACTGTCGAGCGCGGGAGTTTTTGATTTTCCGCCTTTGGAGGAAGTGGACTCACCAGCGCCGGCCCCCTCGCGACCGCCGCGTTCCGAGCCTTCGCCGCCTTCGAGCCCGTTACCCAACAGGTTGAGAACCTCTTCCCGCACTTCTTCGAGTTTGAGTCCGAGGTTCATGAGCACTTGGGCCGCAACGCCTTCCTGCTCACGTAACAGCCCCAGCAGAATATGCTCGGTGCCGACGAAATTGTGATTGAGGTTGCGCGCTTCTTCCATTGAATACTCAATGACTTTCTTGGCTCGCGGCGTTTGAGGGAGTTTGCCCATCGTGATCATCTCCGGACCACTCTGAACCAGTTTTTCAACCTCCAATCGAATTTTTCGCAAATCGACGTCGAGATTCTTCAAGACGTTGGCGGCAACCCCGGTTCCCTCTTTTACCAAGCCAAGCAACATGTGCTCAGTGCCAATGTATTCATGGTTGAAACGCTGAGCCTCCTGGTTGGCCAACTGCATGACTTTGCGGGCCCGGTCAGTAAATCGCTCGTACATATGATTGTCCCCTTCAACACTCCAAAGTGTGTTTCTATGGTTTTGGGTCTTATAGTTTGTTTGTCAACGGAAAGATCATCTGTCTCAAGCTGCGATACCGTCGTTGTCGATGCCTGGACTGTTGGATTCGTCCAACTCAAGTTCCGATTCCGATCTGTCGTGCTCAACGATCAACTCGATCAGTCTTTGCTCACGTTGGATCTCAAAGAGCCAGCTCTCGGATTCGTCATACTTCAGGAGTTGATCCAACTCACTGGCAGCGTTCCCGAGTCTTCGCGAGTGTCGCAACAGCGTTGCCAATAAAAGTCGCGACTCGATATCGCGTGGCGAAACGTCCAAACACCTCCGTAACAGGAACTCTGCTTCTTCCCAATGTCCCCCTAAGTATTCGCGTTGCGCCTGAATAAACAAGGTGTCACACTGAGTACTCTGGTCTTGAGGTGTTTTTTTTCCCACTGACATCAAGTCAGGAAGGCCTTTATAAGTCACCAACGCTGAAATTGACCAAACCAAGAAGATGATGGGCCATGCAAAAAAAGGAAAGCTTTCGCCGAGTGACCAGGGCCACAGAAAACTGGATACCAGGGCAAGATTGAGCAAAACCGAAAATCCAACGGCGACCAACAACGATGACAAGTATCCGCGATACCAAAGACCTGGAAGTCCTGGCCAGCCGCAAAGTAAAACTGGCCCCCAATTCATGGGTTATCTCCGAATTCCGTTTCAAGAAACTTTGCGCCATCAATCGCGTGGTAAAAATCGACAATGGCGGCTGCAGGGGCCAAGTATCTGTCTCAATTTGATTTCCGTCAATCTCAATCATGCGAACCGGCTGGTTTCCGGCCGAATTCGGAGGGTTGTCGGGATTCCACTCTCCTCGAGGGAATGTCTGGATTAAAGATAGTGATGGTAGTTCCGAACGGCGCGGGAATCGTACCTGCTAAGATATCCCGATGACCAGCTTTCCTTTAAATTTTGCCAGCGATTCGAATAACATCGAAGGGATAACGACTCAGCCGAACAGCTGAATTCCAGTTGGAGAGCCTTCTCTTTCGTCAGGACGATTTGGGCGAATCGACCCGTTGGCCCCGGTGGAACGGTTGACACCAAATGGGGGCGCTTAGTTCACTCGCTGGCAGCCGTTGACCGTTTGCGGATCCCGCGAAAGGTTAATAATTTATCTATCGGAAAAACCGGGCCTTTTAACTTCTGCCTGTCAAACTGGCAGAATCGACAAAAAATGGCGGACGAAGTGACTCCTAAGAAAATTGAGTCGAAGTTGGAATCGTTGTGTGAGACAGCTTCACGCGCGATGGCTGATGTGGAAGGACTGCTTCGATTGGGTCTCGGTGACCGGTTGCTGGCTCAACAAATGTCGCAACTCAGTCAGGACTTTCTAGCCGCTCGCCACGATGTGGCCGTCTGCCATTGGAAGGGTCCGGTGGCGTCGCGGTTGCAGGGCCAGGTACCAGCAACCGCGAATCGGGAGTCTGTCTTTCCATTGGCAAAACTTAGAATCACCAATCTCCAAAACCAGTTTCGCCTAATTGAAGAGTCCAGCAGAAATGGTTTTCCCGACCTGTGCCAACAGGTTGAGCAGTTTCGATACCGCGTTTCTTCTCTTGAGATGGCGATTACTACTGCCGAGCTGAGTAGCAAGGTTTTTGCTGACATCCACCTTTGCGTTCTCATTGGTATGTCGCATCCATCGGAACCGTTGGCCGAGGAAAAGCTGACCGTCCTCGTGAAACAACTCGTGGCATCCCAAGTCGGTATGATTCAGCTGCGAGACAAACGGTTGACCGCCCGGGCGTTAGTTCGTGTTGGTAGGATCATCGCGGACGTCACGAGCGGTACGAAATCACGATTGATCATCAACGATCGACCAGACATCGCGTTGGCGGTCGGCGCCGACGGCGTGCATCTGGGGCAAGATGATCTGAGCATTTTCACGGCGAGGAGGATTCTTGGAGCTGGGCGAATTGTGGGAGTTTCGACCCATTCAATCAAGCAGGCGCGACATGCCGTGCTTGACGGGGCGAACTATATCGGAGTTGGACCCGTGTTTCCTTCTCAGACAAAATCGTTCGACTCCTTCGTTGGATTGCAACTTGTGCGCGAGGTTGCCGAGGAAATCCAATTGCCGGCCTTTGCGATTGGCGGGATCGATATGACGAATGTTAATGCAATCATCAATTCGGGAATGCCTCGAGTGGCGGTAAGTGGCGCGGTTTCGAACGCCCGGCATCCGGGCGCCGTCGCCAAGAAACTCCGAATTCAACTGAAACAGGCAGATGCAGATTCCTCTGGTTCTGCGTGAAGCTGCGATTCAGGTGTTGCTCAAGATCACTTTGAAACGAAGTCTGTTTTTTCCCTTGACAATCTAGGGGAATCGCATAGGCTTTCCCCTAAACAATCTTGGGAAGTGGCTTTGGCCGGATTCGACGATGAAACAAAAAAAGAAAGCTTCGCTGTTACAGGGCAGCCTGGATTTACTGATCCTGCAAACTCTGAAGAATGGGCCATTGCACGGGTATTCCATCACCCGACATTTGAGACAGGCCAGCCAGGACTACCTGCAAATCGAGGAAGGTTCGCTCTACCCTGCCCTGCACCGCATGGAACGCCGTGGCTGGATTGCGTCGCATTGGGGCGTTAGTGAATCCAACCGTCGAGCGAAGTTTTACCAGCTGACGCGTGCTGGTCGAAAACAACTGAAAGCGGAAGCAGATTCCTGGCAAAAAATGTCCCAAGCCATTAACCGGGTTTTGGATTTCCAGTTCTCAAACTAGCGGGGCGATGCCGTGAGTACGAAAGCGATTTTTCATTCATTAGCAAACTACCGTTCGATCGCGGCCATCAACACGGACATTGATGACGAGCTGAATTTCCACCTGGCCTGTTGCGTCGATGAACTCGTCTCGTCAGGGCTATCGCGGCCGGCAGCCGAAGCTCGGGCTTGCGAAGCGTTCGGATCCCAGCAACGAGTCCGCAAGCAGTGTCAAAAAATCAACTATGGGGCCCGGATATGGTGGATTCGATTCATGGTGGCTGGATTTCTGTTGTCTTTGATCGCAATCGGTTGGCTCACTTCCGAATTGATTTCCCTGAGGGGGCAAAACGCTCGTTTAAGTAGCCAGTTGCTTAATGCTCCGATGCCGATGGCAGGCGGTGTTGTCTCGGCAGCGGTCGTGAATGATGAGCCCCAGGACTTAACCGGCCGTGTCACAAACACGGACGGAGAACCGATCGAAAATGCCAAGGTTCTGCTGATTCACAAGAGCTGGCCCAACAACCGTTTCAAGATGGATGCCTTGGTCTCTAAAACCAAAAAGGACGGCACATTCAAGTTTCGTCGGCTATACATCACCGGCCAACCTACGGAAGTAAAGCTAACAGTTCTGGCCGATGGCTTGGAGCTAAGTGGCGAATACTTTGAAAATCCCAATGGCGATATGATGGAGCCATTCGTATTCAAGTTAAGAAAAGCGATTCCCAAATCGTTTGTTCTGTTCCGCCAAGGCAAGCCTCGATCGCGCGCGAAAGTCTTTCCGACTTCTCGCGTGACGACCAGCGGTAGTGAGCACACGATCTACCCGGTCAGCTCAAATGACGCAGCCCGTAGAACGGACCAGGAAGGCAGAATCGAAATGAATCATTTTGTCGTTGGTGACAAAGTAACGTTGGCGATATTGCATGACGGAAAAGTCACCGAGGAGATCGTCACGATCGATGACACTCCCGAGCAGATCCTCGGCAAACCCGTGATCGGAAAAATTGCTGGAGGCAAAGCCGATATTGCAGGGGTCATTCGCGACGATGCCGGAAGTCCACTTGCCAACGCGAAGGTCCTGTTGATATTCAAAAGTTGGCCAAACGGTCGATTCTCAATGAACAATCTTGCAACGAAGACGGACGCGGACGGGAAGTTCTGTTTTCCCGGACAGATTGAACAGGGCAAGAAGTGCGCATTCCTGGTGTCGGTTCTTTCCGACGGGTGGGCGTTACATAGTGACTACATTTCCAACCAGGACGGTTCGGCAATGGCTGAGCTGGATATGAAAATGGAGAGAGCCATTGAGAAAACGATTTTGATTCGGGACCAGTCAGGGGAGCTGATAGTTGGAGGGTCCGTTTACCCTTTAGCCCGCGTTGCAAAAGGCAACGAGTTCATCATCTATCCCGCCTCGGCCAGCGAGGCGGCGACGGAAGTGGGGGACGATGGCAAGGTGGAGTTGAATTTGTTTACCGTTGATGACCGCGTAAAACTGGGAATCATTGACGCCAACGGAATTCAACAGGTCGAATTTGAAGTCGACGACCAACCAGAACAAGTCGTACGCCTAAAAAAAAAGTAGTACCCAAAACCGCCAAGGGCTGGACTCCAGAGCCTTGTGAGCCGCCGGCGATTCAAATCAACTGGGTCAGCAAGCACGCCGTACGCTTCAAGAGTGTTGACCCCGAAGACGTCGATTTCACCGACCTGCAACCTCTCAAACGTCTGATCGGCGACGCACGGATTGTGCAACTCGGCGAACAATCACACGGTGATGCCATCTGCTTTTCGACGAAGATCCGATTGATCAAATTCCTGCATCAGGAAATGGGATTTGATATTCTTGCGTTTGAGAGTGGATTCTATGACTGTCGGCGGGCGTGGCAGGCGTTCCAGGAAGGCAGCCATTCGTTGGACGCCGCCCGGTTAGGCGTGTTCGGGATTTGGACAGGCAGTCGTCAAACAATGCCGCTCTGGGACTACCTCTCGAAAGCGGCCACAACAGATTCGCCTTTGGAGCTGGTTGGTTTCGATTGTCAGTTCACGGCCGCAGCTTCCCGGGTGCATTTGTCCGATGATCTGCAAAAATTCCTCCATGAATTTGAAATCGGGTCAGTCGCGCCGAAACAGTTGGGCGAATTATTGGAGGAGATTGCCCAGCTTGTGGATTCCCGTGGTCCAAAATACGCCGTCGAAGATTTCTATCGGTCGCTGAGTTCCTTGATCGAGTCCACTGGGACTTTACAGTCCGATTCACGATTCGATCCATCACTGCGGGAGGAATTGGCGTATTGGAATCAGTTTTTCAGAAGCACCTTGGCATTGGCCAGATACCAATGGGCCCCGGAATCAGGCCAAATGACGGATGTGTCGGCTCGGGATCAGCAGATGGCCGAAAATCTATTGTGGTTGGCTCAAAAACGTTTTCCGAACCGAAAGATGATCGTTTGGGCGGCCAGTTTTCATATCATGCGCAATCCCTCGGAAATCGAAGTGCCCGGTAGTCGAATCAGTTACGAATCAACCGTTCCGATGGGGCAACACGTGCATGACGCTATGGGTGACAAAGTTTTCACGGTTGGATTTACTGCACTAAAGGGGAAGGCGGGACCCTGGATGCGTCAGCCTTTTGAGATCGAAACAGCTCCGTCAGGAACTTTGGAGGATATTTTTGCTCGCGCCAATATTGAAAACGGCTGGTTATCCCTCAACGCCGACGACCAAGCTGCCGACGGGTTAGCGCAAAAGCTGTATAGTCGTCCGTTGGGTTATGTTTGGATGAAGGCATTCTGGGGCAGGCATTTTGATGCAATGGTTTTTAATCGAGCCATGGAGCCGAGTCGCCGTTAGTTGAAACTGCCGGGCAACTGCTGCATCCTGCCAAAGGAAACACGGTGTTTGAAGTTGAGCTGAAATTCCGACTGGCGTCGTTGGCCGATTTGCGTGAGAAACTGGTCGGGATGCAGGCTGAATTCCGCGGCCAGAACAAACAGGTGGATGAATATTTCGATGATCCGCTGCGCGATTTTTCGAGCCTGGATTACGCGCTACGAATTCGCCGCGTCAACGATCAACATCGCCTCACATTCAAGGGTCCTAACTTGGATTCAACGGCAAAAATGCGCCACGAAGTCGAGCTGCCATTGCTGGATGCGGCGTCCGCTCAACAAATGAAAGAGGTGTTTTTGGGAATTGGCTTTTTGTCAGTAGCCAAAGTCGAAAAATGCCGTGAGACAATGTCGTTGGTTTGGTCCGGAATACGGGTCGAAATCTGCCTGGATCACGTGGAGGGCCTTGGCGAATTTGCAGAACTTGAAATCGTCGCCGCGGACCACGTGAGCAGCGAAGCCGCGAAACAGCACCTTCTGGCGTTGGCGAGCGTGTTGGGTTTGAAGGATCCGATCATTACGAGTTACCTCGATCTGATCTTGCAGGAACGCGAATCGACGAGCTGAGATCGCTCCAAAGAACTGGTTTAGTGATTGGAAATTCTGCGGTTGCTCCAACTCCGCTCCAGCAAGAGATCAGATTTCTTGATTCGGCCTTGATTCGGGCACGCAAAGCGGGAGAAACCGAAGCGTTGTTACGTTTGATACAGTTGAGCTACAATCGACGCTATGACCCTCGAACCGCACGAAGATCTTTTGTCGATTTCACCAGTTTCCAGTTCTTCCGGCCTTGCGACCACCCTGCCAAACAACCAACCGCAGGAATCTGGTGCAACCTCGTCCGCAAATGTTCAGATCCTGGTTCCAGAAGATGATCCGAATCATGGCACGAATTTTCGCCGGATCAGCATCTTTCAAATCGTATTGCGGATCGGTTGGATTTTTAAAACCGAGAGTATCATTATGCCCGCCGTTTTGGACATCATTGGCGGGGCCGGTTGGCTGCGGGGATGCCTGCCAATGCTCAACCGATTTGGTCAGAGCGTGCCGCCGTTGTTGGCATCGGATACGATTCGAGAACTGCCTCTGAAGAAGTTCGGTTTGGCCTTTACCACGGCGGTGATGGGGGCATGTTTTCTGGCATTGTCACTGATCTGGGCCGTATCGGGAGGTGAAAAAAGCTGGTGGCTGCCGATTGTATTTCTCGTGATTTACGGCGTCTTCTTTTCTGCCACGGGTATCAACCAGCTCTTGTTGAACACACTCAGTGGCAAACTGATTATCGCCTATTTCCGCGGACGGCTGGCTCTGGTATCGACGGTCATCGGGGCCCTGGCAGCTACATTTTTTGCCTGGTACCTGTTGAGAATCTGGTTGGCAGAGCCGGCGTCAGGTAGGGGCGGACCGAATTTCATGATGATTTTTGGTTTTACCGGATTCGCGTTTGTGATTGCGGCAGTCGTGGCGTTAACTTTCCGGGAGTCCACAGATTCTTCGGGAACCGCGAAACGCTCCGGCGTGGAACTGCTGAAATCGTCGCTTTCGGTTCTGCGGGAGGATCACAATTTCCGACGACTGACGTTGATTGCGGCGCTGTTCGGGATGTCGCTGACCTTGTTTCCCCACTACCAGGCACTGGCGCGGGGAAGAATGTCGCTCAGTTTAACGGCATTGATTCCCTGGGTCATTGCGCAGAATATCGGAGCTGCGTTGTTCAGCATACCCGCCGGTTGGTTGGCCGATAAGTTCGGAAATCGACTGGTGCTGAGATTAATGATGTTGATGCTTTGCAGCGCACCCGTCTTGGCGTTAATACTGGCGCGGCTGGGTGACGCGGGAACGCCTTGGTACACGCTTGTTTTTTGTTTACTGGGTCTGACGCCCGTCACGTTTCGCGTACTCAACAATTACACGCTGGAAGTCACGCATGCTGCGGAACATCCCCGATATTTGAGTACGCTCAGCTTGGTGATGGCAGGACCGGCGATCCTGACTTCAACTTTCTTCGGAGCGTTAGTGGATTGGGTCAGCTTCGAATTCGTCTTTGCCATCGTAATCGTATGTGTGTTTTTCAGCTGGTTGCTGACATTTCGCCTGGAAGAGCCGCGAAACAATGGCGTCCCAGGATGAGCTTGGCTTTTTGAGGGTTATTCGCGAATCCGGCAACGTTGAAGGCTTAGCAAGGCGAACGCGGTGCCATAGGGTTTGTGGTAACTGTACAGCGGATAGTCAAACCAGGAACCGTCCTTTTCCTGCCGCTCGATAATCAGCCGGGCAAGATGGTGTTGGTAAAAAGATCTTTCCGGTTGGGGAAGTGCTTCGATGCATACGGTCCCGTAGTACACTCCGAAATAATAAAAATAGCCGGCGACCGCAGCGAAGGATTCGTGTGGAATTGGCTTCTTGCGTCCCATGTCCAGCCAGCCATGTCGGGAAACAAGACGGTTCAACCAAACCCGAAGTACCTCGTCCGTAATTCGTTCGTCCCCCCAAAGTCGCAATGCAATGTTGCCGGCCTGTGAACGCCCGAGGCTGCCTGCGGGGCGATTGATTTCTCGCGCGGCACCCGCCATGTCGGAGGAGATTCTGGCACTGTACAAAAAGCTGGAGTCTGGTTTTCGCATCATCTTTGTGGCACGGATCGCTTTCTCCAGCATCGCGTCATCGGCGTTGATTCCAATGGCTCTCGCCCTGGCCAATGCCACCAGGACGGCGGAGTTTACGAAACTGCAGGAAGGATTGATCGGCTTGGCCATGCCACTGCCGTAGTAGAACCAACCACCATGAATGGACTGCCAACGATCGAGTCGTTCCATGTGTGTGAATCGCATCGGCCAATTCTTCTTTTGCAGTTGCGTCTTGGGTCTGTGAATACATTTTCGAAAAAGTCTGGATGCAATAACAGTGAGCCCAAATCTGGGGTAGGTCACCGGGCCCCGCACGCTTGATATTGTCCGTGCGGTCCATCAAGAACGTGTAAGCCTTTTGAATGGCCGCTTGTACTTCATCCGTTTGCGTTACTTCCAAAATCGCTTCCAGGCACATGGCGGTGACCGCGACATCGAAGGAGCGAAACGAGCCAGGTATCGGGTCGCTATCAACTCCTCCAGTCCATTGTGGTCCGCCCCAGGCACCATCTTTCCGTTGCGTGTCGACGAGAAATTGAACTCCTCTTTCGATTGTTGCTTCCAACTCTCCCGACGAAACTGGCCTGGGGATGGGTGGTCGCAATCGCGACAAGTCATCACTCTTAGCCGATAACGTTCGACTTGGGGCCAAACCGGACTGAGCGGTCGCTGCTTGAGTTTGCAAGTAGCTGGCGAGCAACACGAGCAAGCCCTTAAATATCCGTGCGATGGAATTCTGCCGGATGGAAACGTCTCGGAGCATAATGTTTGTGTACCCTGGAATTGGTATTGCTTCTTTGAGTTGACCTTTTTTCTTCATTCAGGCGATTCACGTTCAAATCTCTTCTGCGATGTCTTCCTTCCAGAGCTGTGGATGATCAGCGATGAATTTCTGCATCAAGCTCCGGCACGCTGGATCTTCGCTAACAACGACCTCCACGCCTCGCGATTTCAACCATTCCTCTTCGCCCTTAAACGTCTCGTTCTCACCGATCACAACTTTGGGAATGCCGAACAACAAGATTGTACCTGAGCACATCGGGCAAGGCGAAAGCGTTGTGTAAAGCACGCAATTTCGATAGAAGCCTGCGTCATGGCGGCCAGCGTTCTCCATTGCATCCATTTCGGCGTGCAAGATGACACTGTTTTTTTGGACTCGTTGATTATGACCGCGTCCAACGATTTCGCCGTCATTCACGAGAACCGAACCAATCGGAATACCACCTTTCTGATAGCCTTTCAGAGCCTCTTCGTAGGCTGAGACGAGAAACGGATCGGCGCACATGGGTCACTCCTGGTGAGCAGTCGGGTCAAGGATCGCGTTGTCAGCCATGCAGTCTCTTTGCAGCCATCCAGTCTCTTTGTCGTTCCGGTCATTTGCTGATTGTTTTCAACGGACTTCGATTGCCCTTGTTGAACGCATCGCCGCCACGATTGTACAAATGCATTTCCACTTCGACATTTGCAGTTCTCAGTTTATTCAAGAGCGTCACCACGACGGGCGCTGAATCTCGATCGTCGTTCATGCAGCCTTTCGAATAACGTGAACTGTCAAACAAACGAGGTTTCTGTCCGGAGCAATCGGTTGCCAAATTCATAAATCTACCACGAATCGTCCAATCCATCGTGGGAGCAGTGCGTCCGACGGAGAGGATCTGATAAATTAATCCTGACCGTAACCGTCCAGGCTGTCGCTATATCGCATGAGTAAGTGACAGTTTTGGGCGAATGAAATCCAAAAAAGGCAGGAGAAATTTATGTTGTTCAAATCTACTCTGAGTCTGGCGATTGTTGCAACGATTTGCACCCTGGCAGCAAGTCAGGATCTGGCCGGAGTGAAATGCGTTGTTAATGGTGATCATCAAGCATCGGCAGATTCCGCCATCGAATACAAAGCAGGTAAAGTCTATTTTTGTTGCGACGATTGCGTCGCGAAATTCAAAGATGAGCTGAAAAAAGAAGAGAATGCATTTGCCACCAAAGCAAATCATCAACTGGTGCTTACCGGCCAATACGATCAAAAAGGCTGTCCCATGTCGGGCAAGGAGACAAGTACAGATTACGTTGCCAAGGTCGGCGGTGTCGAAGTCGGTTTCTGTTGTGGTGGTTGCCAAGGCAAGGTCGAAAAAGCTGAAGGACTGGCTGCCAAGGCCGAACTTGTTTTTGCTGATGTACCTTTTGAGAGAGCATTTGCCGCAAAATCGGACGAAGTGAACCTGGAAGGTGTAAAGTGCATGATGATGCCCGGCAAAGACGTCGCAGCCAAGTTCAGCGTCGAATATGGCGGCGGCAAAGTCTATTTCTGCTGTAATGGATGCAAGGGCAAATTTGGCAAGGATCCGGAGCAGTATGTGGCGAAAGCCAATCATCAACTGGTCGCGACCGGTCAGGTCAAGCAAGTCGCTTGCCCATTTTCAGGACAGGAAGTCGACGAAGACCAGGTTTCCGAGGTGGCTGGAATTAAGGTCAAACTTTGCTGCGGCAACTGCAAAGCCAAAGTTGACCAGGCGGAGGGAGACCAACAGTTGGAATTGGTGTTTGGTAAGACGGCATTCGAAAAAGGGTTTGGGGAAGAAGAGAAGTAGGTCTCTGTCAGAAATTTCGTAAAGCTGCATTTTGGCTCGGGGAAACTTGAGCCTTTCTTTTTCATTCGCTCAACGACTGATCTTTGCCGGTTTCACGCCGTCTGACATAATTCCCGTGCGGAACAGCATTTCAAGGATGATCGCATGCGAATTTTCTTTTCAGTCGGTGAGCCGAGCGGCGACCTGCACGGCGCTAATCTGATTCGTTGTTTGACGACCCGCGACCCCAAGATCGAATGCGTCGGTTATGGTGGTCCCAAGATGGCTGATGCGGGATGCCTGATCCTGTTCGATTTGACTGAAATGGCAGTCATGTTTGTATCAAAAGTCTTGGTGCATCTTAGGACTTTCCTGCGTCTGGTTGGTGAAGCCGACCACTACTTCCGTGACCGTGAAATCGATGCTGTCGTTCTGATCGACTACCCGGGGTTCAACTGGTGGATTGCTCGCAAGGCAAAAAAGCACGGGATTCCGGTTTTCTATTACGGAGTGCCGCAGGTGTGGGCCTGGGCCCCCTGGCGCGTGCGGAAAATCCGCCGTTTGGTTGATCATGTGCTTTGCAAATTGCCGTTCGAGGTCGACTGGTTTTCGAAACGAAAGTGCCATGCGACCTATGTTGGGCATCCGTTTTTCGACCAACTTTGCAATCAAACCTACGATCAGGCGTTCATGGATCGTTTGCACGGTTCGACGCAACAACTGCTGACTCTTTTGCCAGGTTCACGAGATCAGGAAGTCGAATTCAACCTGCCAATTTTGCTGGACGCCGCGGAGCAAGTCTTGAAAAGCGTCGAGAATCTTAAAGTCGTCGTTGCCTGTTACAACCAGCGACAGCAAAAAATGGCCGAAGACATGCTACGGGGCCGGTCTGACCAGATAAATCTTCACGTTGGACGGACGCCGGAACTGATAAAGATGGCGACCGTCTGCCTGGCATGCAGTGGATCGGTGTCGCTGGAGTTGCTTTTCCATCGGAAGCCAACGGTCATCGTCTATCATCTAAAAAGATCTGTCATGATGGCTCAAGCCGTTATCCTGAGGATCAAGTTCATCACCTTGGTCAACCTGATTGCCGCCGATGACATCAACAAAAAAACGTTCCGACCCTACGATCCGGATGCCGCCGACGCCGAACCAACAATCATGCCCGAGTACATGACCACCGGAAACCCCGCCGCCAAAATTGCCAGCCACGCGACTCAGTGGTTAACCGATGCAACGCTACGACAACGAAAGGTCGAAGAAATGGACGTCCTGGCGAAACGTTACGCCAAACCGGGGGCAACTCAGCGGGCCGCGAACTACCTGTTGGTTCAGTTGATGGAATACCAGGGTAATCCGGCGGGAAAGCAGAACCCCCTTCTGTCATGCGATGAAGTTGAAACCGAAAAAGCCGCCTAAACAATTGCCTGATTAACTCCCAAGTAACCGTCTGAGCGACTGACTGGGAATCATTCAGTGAAGAGTCTAAAATGACTCGTCTCGCGTCCGGCTGGGAGCGACAGGTGCGATTCCCCGCGGTCGGAGATTTTCCGGTCCGTTGGCAGGGGCATCGTTACAGCGAATTGCACCAGGTGTGTCGGAAACTTCCAAGAGTCCCGAAAATTCTTTCTCAATCGCAATTGATGGTGGAGTGAATCTGTGTTGCTAAGCGAACCATCCCCGACGAATTATGATTTGAATTTTTCGATTTTCGGATTTCATGTGCGCACTCATCCTGCCTTTTTCATCATGCCGATTCTGCTCGGACGAGGCTTGATTGTCGGCGACATCAATACGGGAGTCGGTTGGCTGCTATTGATCGCGATCTTTTTTGTTTCGATTCTCGTGCACGAATTGGGGCATGCTCTGGCATTTCGCTATTTCGGAATCCACTCGCGAATCGTGATGTACTGGATGGGAGGCTGGCAATCTCCGGATTCGTCCATCGGCGCATGGTCACCCCAACGACGAAACCTGCTGACTTCTCGGCAGCAGATCATCGTGTCTTTGGCGGGCCCGGTTTTTGGATTGCTGTTGGCCGCGTTGCTGATGGGGATCGTTTACGCAGTCGGCGGTACGATCGAGATTGTCTGGCTGAGTTTTTTTCCATTGCCGTGGCCCATATTTTATGGGACGGTTTTCGAGGGCTTGGATGCGGTTTTCATGATATTTTGCAGCGGAATCATATTAAATATCGTCCTCAACCTATTTAATCTGGTACCCATCTATCCTCTCGATGGCGGTCAAGTCGCTCGCCAGGTCATGATGGAAATGGATGCTTACAACGGGATGAAAAACAGCGTTATCCTGTCGATTGCCGCCAGCATTGCCATGGCTTTATTCAGTCTCCAATTGGGCAGTCAATTCATGGCGATCTTTTTTGGTTTCATGGCCTGGTCCAACTATCAGTCGTTGCAGCAATTCGGTGGACGATCCTGGTGATTGAATTCTCTGAATCTGAGACTGCTTCAAGTACACCAAAAACGGGCAGCAATTGCCCGTCAATTCCGGGCGATTCGTCGATCGGTGAATTTCCGGTCATTGAGTTGGCTGTCTGGTCCAATGCTTGAATCAGTCGCCATGTAGCGCGTCCGAAATCACAGAATGCAATGCTTGGAAAAACTCTTTTGAAGGTGACGACAACAGTTCGGCAATCGCAAACTGACCAAACGTGAGCCAAGTCGAAAATGTTTGCGTTATGGTTTTGAAACTGAACGGAACTACCAAATTTCGGTTTCGCGCAAAAAAAAATCCTTTTTTTCATCTTTTTTTTTATCGCTTCGTCGGCGAGCGAAGAATCGATTCGCGTTTTCTTTTTTTTCAACTCGAAAACGTTACCGCAACTCGATTTCATAATTTGCTGGTACAGTTTTTCCACGGCCTTCTGTCGGTAATGATCGAAGCGCTGATTTGAATCGCGCGTTCGTGAAAACTTCGAGGCCGATTCAGTCCATCCGAGGGAACTTAGTCGCGTTAGGGGATTGTTGCGGATTAAACGCAGTAAACTTCGATAGTTCTTCAGTTTAGGTCATGGTTTTCTGGCAGTAGTAGGTTTTTGAAAGGAAACAAACAGACCTGCGCTTGCTCATTCGTTCTTTTGCGGCACTCGTTTTGCGGTCGCACGTTGGTAGGCCGAGGGTCAAGGTTGCGCTTAACTTGTTTAACAGGTCGATGCAGATGAAAATGAATGGATCTTGGTGAGCTTTCAGTCGCAAAAGTATTTTTGCATTTCCGAAGTAATGTTTTGAAACCGATTGCTCTTGCTTGAAGTCCAAAAAAAGTGGAAAAGTGAAGAAACAACATTGAAAAAGTTGATTTGTTTTTTAAAACTTACCCAATCGTGTTCTGCAATGAATACACCACATGGTCTTTGTTGGAACGTGTGTTGGATTCACCTAACCAATGAAGGTTGGTTGCAGAAAATCATTCGAACCATAACTGGTTTAATTCGAATGGTGAGTTGAACTTTGTATTGGCAATGGTCGCCAAGGGTTTTGCTCGCCACGGTCTATTTACGGAGGACGTCCTGTGGCCAAGAAGAAAGCGACTAAGAAGAAAGCTACCAAGAAGAAGGCTACCAAGAAGAAGGCTACCAAGAAGAAAGCGACAAAGAAGAAAGCTACGAAGAAGAAAGCTACCAAGAAGAAAGCTACAAAGAAGAAAAAGGCTACCAAAAAGAAAGCGACTAAGAAAAAAGCTACCAAAAAGAAAGCTACAAAAAAGAAAGCCGCCAAGCGCAAGAAGTAAGCTTGGTTAGCGGCAGTTTGAAACAACGAGAAAGGGTCGCCCGATTGCTCGAGCGGCCCTAGATTTTTGCGCCGATGGTTATCGCCGATCGGTTATCGCCGATCGGTTATCAACAGGAAACGGGCTTCCCGGTTGCCGAAATCGGCCGGCGGCATGCCGCACAGGGATGGATTCAAACAACCCCGATGCCAAGGGCAGAACGCTGAGCTCTGAGTTCTCAGCCGAGGACGGGCAGTTGTGGAGAGACGGGCGTTTCCGCGGCTTGGGAAGCCAGGTTTCGGCACAGTTTATAGGCGATTTCGTCAAGAAACGGAGCTACCTCCGGGTCGTCGAGATTCGCAGCCATTTTTCCTTGGTCGCCCCGTTCCCGCAAAGCAATGTTTATCGGTATTTCGCCGAGAAAATCGATGTCCGCTTGATTCGCGTATTCTTTGGCTCCACCTTTTCCGAAAATGTCATAACGCTTTCCATTGTCTGGGCAGATGAAGCTGCTCATGTTTTCGACCAGTCCGATCACGGGAATCTTTACTTTGCGGAACATTCCGACCGCCTTGATCGCATCGATCAGGGCAACTTCTTGCGGCGTGCAGACGATGATGGCACCGGTCAGTGGCAACAATTGGGAAAGGCTGAGAGCGACATCCCCAGTACCCGGTGGCATATCGATGATCAAGTAATCAAGGTTGCCCCAATCCGTATCCCGTACAAAGCTCGTCACTGCCGAGTGGAGCATCGGTCCACGCCAAATGACACCCTGCCCTGGGGGCAGCATGAATCCAATACTCATCAACGGCATGCCGTCGTAGTCAAACGGCGGAATCTTGCCCTCGACTTTGGGAATCTCGCCGTTGAATTCGCTGCGGACGCCGGTCAAGTGCGGGATGCTGGGGCCGTACACATCCGCATCCAGCAGGCCGACTCGACAGCCACCCTTTTTCAAAGTCAATGCCAGACTGGTGGCGACAGTGCTTTTGCCAACTCCGCCCTTCCCTGCCGCAATTGCAATGGCGGCCTTGGTGCGGATTCCGACTTGCCCAAGTGGTTGGGCCGGGCGATCGTGGCCGACAATCTCGACCTCGATCTTTTCCAGGTCGGGAAAATGTGACCTCAATGTGCCTTCGATCTCGTTTTGAAAATCCTTCCTGAGGGGCCAACAAAAAGATGTCAATCCGACTTTGACGCCGATTCTTGATTTATCATTTTCGACCTCGTGGATTTGCTTCGACAATCCCCTGCCCGTTTCCGGATCTTTGATTTGGCACAATAGTTGGCGTATTGCTTGATCTCGTTCTTTATTGTTTGTCATGGGTGGCAAAGTCTATCTCTGAATGGAATTTTTCGGCGGCGAGTTCCATGGCAGGTTGTTGGCAACCCAGTCCTCAACGCTCATCGGCTCTTTCGTGCGATTGCCCAAATACGTGGTGATTCGGGCTTTGAATCTCTCAAGGTGTGCTGGCGATTGGCAACAGTCGGAAAACCCGCAAACCCGGATAACGGGTAACCAGGGTTCGAGCGTTGCATTTCCAACTGCAAAAAATCGGGTTTGGCATCCGCCGATCGTTGCTTGAAACACCTTGTGGCAATCCGAGACCAGCGAGGGACTGGCCAATTCGAGTATCGCCACATCGGTGACCCCATGATCAACTTCGTTGATGAGGTCATCGGCGTCCAGAGCCCAAATGATCTTCTGGTTGTCGAAACTTCGTTTCAGCAAGGATTTCCACAACGATGTGTGGGAAAACACGCGGATAGTTGGGACTTGTTCTTCCATCAGTCAATTTCCTCAAACTCCGACGGTTCAATGATATCACTGGAACTCGGACTGCTGGCGGTGACAAACTGGACTCCGAAACGTTGCAGTTTCCGAAGTAATTTGGCGCGACTGATTCCCAGCAGTTTGGCTGCCTTCGTTTTGTTGCCTTTGGCCTGGTGAACGGAACGGATCAACAATTCTTTCTCGATCGATTGCAGGTAGTCCTCCAAGTTGATTTCAATGTCTTTGGCAGATCCGATTCGCATTGCCGAAATCGAATCGTGAAATTTCTTGGGTAAATCGACCGCAGTCACACGGCTGGATGTCGCTTGCAAGGCGGCCGCGGTGGCCACTTCTTTCAACTCATCCAGATTCCGTGGCCAATGGTACTCCTGAAACAACTGCATGGCCGAGCTGTCGAACCCGGCAAGTTGTTGTTCGCGCTGACGATTCACGGATTCCAGAATCGCTTGTGCCAAAATTGGCAGATCCTCCAAGCGCATGGATAAAGGGAGCAATTCAATGGTCATCGTCTGCAGGTACGATGCCAACTCGGGCTCAAACTGACTTTGATTCGCCAGAGCCGTCAATCGCTTGGAAGCCGTCGAGATCAAAAGAAGCGGGAACTCGGGTAGTTGAAGAAACCCCAACAACTCAGCCTGAGCTGCTCGATTCAACCGATCAACGTCTAACAGGAGCAGGCAGTCTTGTAAGCGGCTTGATGATGGGAGGGGCGTTCTTGCTTTGCGACGGGTCAACATGTCTCCGATCGTACGTTGAATTATCTGTTGGTCGGCGACCGAACACTGAATGGGAATCAAATCTGATTCGGAATCTTCGGCACGCACAGAGTGAATCGTTCTGGCCAAGTGTTCTCGTCCACTTCCCGGCTCGCCGACAATTAGCAGATCCGACTCACTTTGAGACGCCATCAGCGCCTGACGTCGAACCCGGTTGGCGAACAGGCTAGTTCCCAACAACCCTGTCAGTTTGAAAAAGTCACTCGACAACTGCCGCATCTCTCGAAGTGCGTCGTGAATCGCATCGGTCGCTGGATTTCCGGGCGTGGGAATTTCAAATTGATCGGTCGACGCGATCACCAGGATCAGTGGTTCCTCACTTTCCGGTTCATATAGACGAAACGCACTTGCCGACCGTCGGCGGGGTTGCCCATTCTCCGCCTGACCATAAACAAAGAAACTGCCGATGTGGTTTGTTGAGTTCTCGCCAGTTTCAAACAGAGTTGGAGGTGGGCAAATCCCAGAGAGTTTTTCCTGCAGCCCGTCTGGCAGGTTCTCGGAGGTGTAAATGCATTTGGCCTTAACCGCTTCTTCCGCAACGATTTGCACCCAGTCGGCGCAAGCGGCGTTGAGATAACGGATACTACGGTCGAAGCCGATAATGAAAACAGGTGACGTCGTCCTTTCAAAAATTCTGGCTACTGCGGCAGTGCTTAAATGAATTCTGGCCATTAACGCTGTCTTTAAAGTTGTGGCTGATGGGACTTGGAACGTGAGGTCGTCATGCGAAATTCGCCTTCAACAAACCCGATTCCTGGGGGGGCGGCTGGAAGATTCAGGAGTTACTTAGCGGCAGGTCGATCGAAAGCACAAAATGACTTAGATGTAATTTAGTTCAATTTCTGGTTTTTAACCTGTTTGGATTTCGTCCCGGAGCGGTTTTGGACGCGATTGAATGTCCGGAACTCCAGATTGGTATCTGAAACGGTCGTGACTTTGGTATATTTGCGCCATTCGGAACGATACTGTGGTTTACGAATTGGCAGCTGTGCAGGTGCTATGTCTCGCGACAAAATCCTATCAAATACCCCTCCGCCAGAAGATGACGACCCGAATCTGAGACCCAGGTTGATTCGTGAAATGGTTGGTCAGCGCGACGTAATCGAGCGGCTTCAAATCGCGATTGACGCTTCGCGACAGCGGGACGACGTGCTGGGGCACATTCTGTTTGACGGCCCACCCGGCCTCGGCAAGACCACGTTCGCACATTGTATTCCGGCCGAGCTTGGTGTGCCGGTGGACTTTCTGACGGGCCCCAGCCTGAAGGCGCCCAAGGATCTCGTACCCAGTTTGACAAACTTGCGACCCAAGCAGGTTCTATTCATCGACGAGATCCATCGCATCCCGAAATCGGTGGAGGAATACCTTTACACGGCCATGGAAGATTTTCGAATCGACATGATCTTGGGGGAAGGTATCAATGCGCGGACGCACAATTTCAAACTTCGGCCGTTCACGTTGATCGGGGCGACAACTCGAGCCGGAATGTTGACGGGGCCTCTGCGCGATCGGTTTCAGATTCGTGAACATCTGGATTTTTATGCGTTGGACGAGTTGAAAGAAATTGTGGTCCGGAATGCGAACAAATTAAAAATTAAAATTACCGACGAGGCGGCACTGGAAATTGCCGAACGTAGCCGAAGCACTCCGCGTATCGCCAACAATCGACTTCGCTGGGTCAGGGACTTTGCTCAAAGCCGTGCCGCTGGCGAAATCACACTGCAAGTTGCCAAGGATGCGTTGGAAATGGCTGAAATTGATTCGCTCGGGCTGGATCGCCAAGATCGCAGGTACCTCGACACGCTGATTCGAGTTTGCCTCGGAGGTCCCACCGGAATCGGCACGATTGCGGCAACGATGAATACCGTGACCGATACGTTGGCGGATGAGGTCGAACCGTTCTTGTTGCGCAGCGAGCTGATATTGCGAACGCCGCGAGGTCGAATCGCGACGCCCAAGGCGTTTGAACATTTGAATCTGGCCCCCCCGGCAGGCGGCGACATTCAGAGCGAGTTGTTTTAGGGTTCAGAAAACCCGCCGGTCGCACCACCATAGCAGCTCCCCCAGCATTCGATTCTGATCCGGGGCGTGACCTATTGGCTTCAGCTTGAGCTTTTCGGATGACGTAGTCCATCAACGGCGGCCTGCCCCACCCATCGAAGCGTCTCGTTGACACCCAAAAAATTGGCTCGTAGATTATGGCTTCCAACGGGAGCTCACTGCTTTGTGCTGACGTCGCGTCGTCTGGTTTGAGGTGAGGCGCCGAACAAACGCCGACATTTGTTACCACAAACCACGGGCTCTCATTGGTTCACTTTTAACAAACACCGGCGAAGCTGGTTACCCGATTTTAACTGGAGTTTTGGAATGCCATCGGTTTCACTGGTGGCAACTGGCCAAAACGCCTATTCGAGCGAGGAATGGTTTGAGCAAGATCGCATTTCTGTTTCCAGGGCAAGGTGCCCAGGCCGTGGGCATGGGGCGTCGACTGTTTGATGAATTGCCGGCGGCAAAACAGCTGTTCGAAAACGCAGCTGAGATTCTCGGCTACGATTTGGCAGACGTTTGTTTCAACGGGCCTGTGGAACGGCTCAATTCGACAGTTGTCAGCCAGCCGGCGCTTTACGTGACCAGCATGGCCGCGATCGAGAAATTGAAGCTGGACAAGCCCGAGGTGGTCGAGGGCTGCAGCGCTGCGGCCGGCCTAAGTCTTGGCGAATATACCGCCATCGCGTTTGCCGGCGGCATGAGTTTCGAAGACGGCTTGAAGCTCGTTCAGCGTCGGGGTCAGGCCATGCAGGACGCTTCCGATGAAACGGCCAGTGGGATGGTCAGCATTCTTGGACTCGATCGGGACCAGACCGAAAAAGTTTGCGATCAAGCCCGCGTCGAGGGCGAAATCCTTCAGGTCGCCAACCTGCTGTGCAAAGGCAACATAGCCGTTTCCGGACACAGGGAATCCTGTGCACAAGTCGAAGCGGCTGCGGCTGCGGCAGGCGCCATGAAATCTATCCCGCTGGCGGTTGCCGGCGCGTTTCACACACCTATCATGGGATCGGCGGTCGCAAAACTCGAACAAGCCTTGGCGGAGATCGAGCTCAAGTCGACTCTCATTCCGGTTTACTCCAACGTCGACGCCCAGCCGCATCAATCGCCCGACGAATTCCGCGAACTGTTGGTACGGCAAGTCTGTGGCCCTGTATTGTGGCAGAATTCGGTAGAAAAAATGCTTGCCGACGGATTCGATGAATTTTACGAGGTCGGTGAAGGCCGCGTACTGCGAGGGTTGCTGAAACGAATCAATCGCAAGACGCCCTGTTATGGCGTGCACGACTAGCAACAAACAAATTGGTTGTCGTGACGGTCTGTCACTACTGGGTTGTCCTCCCGCGAAAAAGGACCGAGGATGGTCGCAGCATCTGCATGAAACCCCGAAAGGAAAAGAAATGAGTATCGAGTCACTGAAGGTGGACCTCTCGAATCAGACAGCGATCGTGACCGGAGCTTCTCAAGGTCTGGGCCGGGCCATCGCCATCGCGCTGGCTGCCAGTGGAGCACGAGTCGCATGCGTGGCGCGAAATGCGGAAAAGCTGGCGGATACCGTTGGCCAGATTACGAAGGCAGGCGGGGCTGCCGAAGTGATGGCGGCCGACGTCGAAAATAAAGATGAGATCGAAAAAATTGTCGACACCGTATCGGAGGATTGGGGGCGACTGGACATCCTCGTGAATAACGCGGGGATTACTCGCGACACGCTCCTGCCGGCCATGTCAGATGAGCAATGGGACGATGTCATTCGGGTCAATTTGCGCGGAACATTCTTGTTTACCCGAGCGGCAGCTCAGAGGATGATGCGGGCGCGTTATGGTCGGATCATCAATGTCGCCAGCGTCTCTGGCCTGATCGGAAATCCTGGCCAAACGAACTATTCCGCCTCCAAAGCGGGTGTGATCGGGATGACTCGAAGCCTCGCCAAAGAGCTTGGCAAGCGGAAAGTTACTGTAAATGCGGTCGCTCCAGGGTTTATCGAGAGTGAGATGACCGAGCGTCTGGGTGACACCATCCTGGGCGAAGTAAAAAAGCGGATTCCAGCCAATCGGATCGGGCATCCGGACGATGTTGCGGCATGTGTGTTGTTTCTCGCTAGCCCCGCCGCATCCTACGTAACCGGACAGGTTCTGACCGTTGACGGCGGAATGATCGCCTAATTCGCAGATTTTGACTCCGGAAGAGACAAAAAACGCGAGATTTGTCCATATTGACTTGACCCTATTTGCGGCAATCCTCTATCTTAATTCACTTGTTCGGAGGCCCGAC
Organism: Pirellulaceae bacterium; assembly: GCA_942492215.1. GTDB lineage: Bacteria > Planctomycetota > Planctomycetia > Pirellulales > Pirellulaceae > Mariniblastus. The sequence continues at coordinate 51,719 of CALODY010000024.1, read as the reverse complement.
CCAAATCTTCTGACCTGGCGATGGTACGAATGAACAAACAAATGAACGAATTCCCAAAGGTTGTATTAAAAAGGAGGCCGATATATGGCATCGGTCGAAGAACGAGTCATCAACATTGTCGCTGAGCAACTCGGCGTCGATAAAGACAAAATCAAGCTGGAATCAAATTTCGTTAACGACCTCGGTGCCGATTCGCTCGATACCGTTGAATTGGTAATGGAACTTGAAGAAGAGTTTGATATCAATATCGCTGACGACGCGGCTGAAAAAATTCAAACCGTCGGCGAAGCGATCAATCATATTGATAAGGCAACTGCTGCTTCTTCCTGATTTCGCCCAAGGCAGTTTCTTTGCCGGTCAGTTACCTGAACTGGTCCGAGCCGTATTGATTTTTTCGAAATGAATGATCCGCACTGGTAACCCGGTTATCGTGCGGAATTCGTTTTATTAGGGGCGAGCTTAACCCGCTGGGATTATCATCGAACAAGGTATGCAGGTACGTTATGAAGCGGCGCGTCGTCATCACGGGTTGGGGGCTGGTCACATCGCTCAGCTGCGAAGTTGATGATTGCTGGAATCGCATTCTCGCGGGGGAAAGCGGGATCCACACCATTCGCCTGTTTGACACCTCTGACATTAAAGTCCAGTTCGGTGGCGATATTTACGACTGGGATGCTTCCGAGTCGCTGGGCCAGAAAGAATCCCACAAGGTCGACCGATATTCCCAGTTCGCAATGGTATCGGCCGATCAGGCGATGAGCTGCTGTCGTTTGTCGACGGCGGATATCGAACAGCATGGCCATCGGTACGGTGTTGTTTTTGGTTCCGGTATCGGGGGAATGACGACGTTTTCGGAGCAGACTGAACGCCTCGTGCTCAAGGGTGCCCGTCGGGTGTCTCCCCTCACGATTCCCAAGCTCATGCTAAACGCTGGAGGCGGCAATGTGGCGATCAAGCACGGTTTGCGCGGACCGAATTACAGCGTTGCAACCGCCTGCGCCAGCGCGACCAATGCGATGGGCAATGCGCTTGACCTGATTCGCGATAACATTTGCGATGTTGTGGTGACTGGCGGGTCAGAGGCCGCGATGAGTCGCCTTGGCCTTGCTGCATTTGCGAATATGAAAGCCTTGTCCGTGCGCGCTGATGACCCCGCCAAGGCCAGTCGACCGTTCGATGCCGATCGAGACGGATTCGTATTTTCCGAAGGTGCTGGGGTGTTGGTCTTTGAGGATCTGGAGCACGCACAACGACGGGGTGCAACCATTTTTGCTGAGGTAAACGGCTTCGGAACGACCTGCGATGCGGATCATATCACGTCCCCGGAAGAGTCCGGCGCCGGTGCCGCAGCGGCGATGCAGATGGCCTTGGACAGTGCTGAGCTCAACCCGACGGACGTTGACTACATCAACGCTCATGGAACCAGCACACCTTTGGGGGATAAGGCCGAAACTCGAGCCATCAAGACCGTTTTTGGCAAACACGCGCGAAAAATTGCCATCAGCAGCACGAAAAGCCAACTTGGGCATTCCTTGGGGGCCAGCGGCGGTATCGAGTTGATCCTGACCGCCAAATCAATTCTTGAAAATACTGTTCCACCCACCATCAACCTCGAAAATCCCGATCCGGATTGCGATTTGGACTACACGCCAAATGAGCCGAAACAGCGCGAGATTCGCTATGCGATGAGCAACAGTTTCGGTTTTGGTGGACATAACGCGTCAATCATTATTGGCAGATTTGACAACTAGCTAATGGATTGTCAACGTTGAAAATTCGGGTTAGCCGTAGTGGGCGAGGCAACGAGACCCTTTTTGGATTGCGACTTTGAAGGACTCATAACCTCGTCCACTACCCTAAAATTCAATCCTGACAAAGCACTCACTAGATTGGTTCGCGTCTTTGATAGGGTTGAGCGGACCAAAATGGATTCCCAAATTCAGGCTGGAGTTGCCTGACAGACCATCGTTGAGCTGATGAAAGCTTGTTCCGTGGAATGTTTTGGGCGACGCCAAGAGCCCCGGTAAGCGTCAGTGTCTCACCGAAACTGGTGTGAGATGCCATCCTGCGAACCGATTCGCCACGACTTTGGAAGGCATCTTCCCCCAAGAATTGTTGCCAAGCATCCCTGTCGGGACGCTGCTGCGAAATTCGCTGAGGCATTTGGCACGGACTTTGCAAATAGGGGTACGTGTTGGTCGGGTGCCTGCTGACAAAACGGCACCCCGGCAAAAAAGTAACAATCAACAGGAGCAAACAAATGAAAATACAAAATGATCGACGCGTTCGGACCCCATTCAGTGACCTGCACATTGACGTTGACGATTTGGTCGGCCACTTTTTTGGCGATCGAAACGTCGGGAGCGGACCAGCCATTGTGCCACCCGTCGCGATTACCGAAGACGAATCAGGATATTCGATAGTTGTCGAACTACCAGGCGTGCGTGGTGAAGACGTCAGCCTTGAAATGACTGACGGTATTTTACATATCTCTGGTGAAAAGGAGATCGCGGAACTGGCGGAGACGTCGACATATCTTCGTAACGAGCGCAAGAAAGGCTGTTTCAAGCGGGTTTTTGAATTCGCCAAATCCGTCGATGCGGATCGAATCGAAGCCGTCTTTGAAAACGGCTTGCTGCGTATTTCGCTCCCGAAATCGGAAAAAATCTTGCCGAAGAAGATCGAAATCAAAACCAACTAATTCGCGTCTGACAGGTCGATCGCCTTTGCTTCGGCCTGTTCAGTTGGTGGAGGTACAACCTTTTCGGGTGGCTGCGTGTTAGGGCGACAGCCACCCAAAAGCGTTGTCAGAGCAAATGTTCCGGTGATCGCAAGTCGAATAGCTGCAGGCCTGCATTTCCAGGGTATCGTTGGCTTATCGAACATCGCGCGAACCTTGAAAAATTCAAAAATCGGCAACGTGCACCGTCTCCCCTTCGGCCATCGAACACAGAAAAATCCAGGCCGAGAAATCCATGCCGTTCGTCAGGGCGTGGATTGACCCGTCCGCCATCGCGGTGTTCGTCAAGTTACCTGCATGCTCGCTGTTGTAGGAATACATCGTTCCCGGGCTTCCGAAACCGCAAATCTTCCCACCTACGTTCCAGCAGTAGCGGGCCCTGGTCTGTCCGTCGCCGATCCACGGTAAGCACATGTAGGCGGCCTCAGCATAAAGCAGGGTATTACTGGCTCCGTCTGCGATGTCGCCATATCCATTCTTGCTGCGATTGGTAAAGATGCCGAGGTAACTATCGCCGTAGATCTCACGAGGGTATCCACCACAGCTGATATAATTGGTCGTGCGCAATGCGGTCCAGGGCATTTCGGTTTGTGCTGAGATGAAGTTACGGCCCTGAGACAGGATGATTGGCACGTAGTCATCTGAATTGGCGGAGGGACACAGGAAACTGTTAACCCTCGTCTGGACAACCTGGAAATCAGATGTGTTGTACCAGGGCTTGCTACCGGTATGATTGATCGCTCGATCAGAAACCAGCCTTTCTTCCAACTGGACCAGTTCCATAAACGACAGCGTGTAAACCGGGGTGCTGTTCCAATTGCCGGAGTGAATGTTCGTGTCCGAATAATTCTCTTCGTTGACACTCTCCCACCACAGATATCCTGGAGGGAAGTTCATTCGTGCATTTTCGAAGTTGATCGAAGCCAGAGCAGCTTGGCGCAGATTGTTTTGGCAACCACTTCGGCGTGCCGCTTCGCGAATCCGTTGGATCGCAGGGAACAGCAAGGATCCGATCACCGCCAGGATTGCAATTGCCACCAACAACTCGACGAGTGAGAATCCTCTTGTCGGCTGGATTTGAAGACGCATCACCGGCTCTCAATCTCTGAAAATCGACTCGACGACACCGTTGCACTGGATTGGGGTGGCATACGGCAAAGTTTGAAATTGAAATCCACGTCGGAAACTACTTGTTAAAAGTATATCGGTCGCAAATCGAGGTTGAAAGAATTTCGTTTTGGAATCCGAAGTAACCTGCGGTTTTGTCATCTGGGATACAAACAAATGCGACCGGAAAAGAAGACCGAAATTCAGAGCCGGCGACAGTCATGCAGCGTTTTGAATTGCTAAAATGGTGGCATTCGAATCCAAACTCTTGCGAAATCGGTCGAAACAACAGGCAATCCAGGCGAAAATCGCATTGGCAACGCGTTTCTCCCGCTCCACTGCATTCCGTTCTGTAACGGCAGCCCAGACGAAGGCGGGTTGTTAGACACTTAGGACGAGTGTTAGATGTTCAAGTGTTTGGCCAGTTGTGCGTCGACGTGTGCTGCATGGAACTCAAGGTAGATTTTTCGGATCAACTTTTTTGTGTCCTCTTCCGAAGGAAAGTGATCTGAAAAACCTGGCAGCTCGTGATCAAGCGTTCCCCGAGCAGCTTGCACGAAATGTTCCAGCAAATCCATGGGAGCTTCGTCCCCAACCGCACAACGAATCGTCGTGGGCGTCATGCCGGCTGACGCCAGCGCCGATTCATCCAATTCCGAATGGGTGGTCAACGCGGGGCAGCTGACGATGGTGTTCGATTGGCCCAAGCTGATCATGTGACCAAACGTTGGCGACAGCGAGTCGAAAAACCGTTGGAACGCGGCCCTGGGTATTGACCCCATGTCGAACGTGAACAGGGGAGCGGGTAATCCGAGGTACATGTATTTTTCGCGAAATGGCGAATTTGGGTCGGATGGAACGGCGCTGCAGTTCACGTGGATGTCGGGGTGAGAATGCAGGAAGTTACTCAATATCTGAGTGTTAATGCATTTCCTCAGCATGCGAAGCGTCAGAGTTTTCATGCCCTGCAGGACTTCGAAAGCCGCGTCTGCATTCAAGAACGCCCCCTTCACATAATACACGTTCCAGAACATGGTTTGATCCCAAGCTTTGTCACCGATGGTTTGGCCTTTGGGAATAAACATCTCCAGGTTAGGTCCGATTACACAGCCGGCAATCACGGCGCCGCAGCCGCTGATGTCTTTGGTGTAACTGTGAATGATAAAATCAGGCCGTTCCTGGAAATCGTCGCGACGAAGCGGTCGGTATAGGAACGGGGTTGCGACGGTTGAATCAAGCATGACCTTCAGGCCCTGTTGATGCGCGACCTTGGAGATACCTGCGACATCGAGCACGTAACCTTGAGGATTGGAGGGCGATTCGAGGTAGACGTATATATTGCGCCCGTCCGCCAGACGATCGGCGTATTTTTCCTTTACCTGATGCAGGAAGTGCTCAAATTCTGCACCTGAATAGCCGTCAAACGTTTCGACAGCGACTTCCAGGTTTCCGGGTCGGGCGTACCAGTCGTGGATCAGCTGATGGGCGCCTCCGTAAACATTCCGACTTTTGATCAACACATCATGCCGACCCAGCAGGTGGGAAAGGATCCCGTCGATCGCGGCCATGCCACTGTTGAAGTTCCAAGCCATATACTCCGAGGCGAAGGGCCCCGCTTCCAGGTCAACAATGTGGTTCGCCAGGCAGACGCTAGTGGGGTTCAAAAGACGGGAATAGATTTCCAGCATCAGCTCTTCGCCACGAAACGCATCTTCAATCCATTCAGCGCAAGCGTAGATGTAAGTGGCGGTTCGGGTGATGACCGGTGTGGCCGAAAAGATGGCGGCAACATTGTCAAAAACCGGATAGGGGCCTTTGGAAGCAAGCGTTTCCCCGGAATAGCCGAGTGCCTGATAGCTTTTGCGAAACGGGTTCTGCAGCGTATCCAGGATCTTGGCAAGCTGGAACGAAAGGAACTTCTTGGCATTGAACCTTTGGATACGATCGGATTGATTGAGCGAATTCAGCGACTCGAGTGTGATTTTCCAAAGGTGCTCAACGTCTGCCTGGCTTTCGTACATCCGCTTTACGATTCGCGACAAGGTTTGCCCGTATTCCGATTCGTGAGGTATCCCAAAATAATCCAGCTGTTGACTTACCAATTCCTCGACCGAAACGGCGGTGGTTGAATTCCGTTGTGGCGAGAGTTTTTTCATCTGGTCAAGGTCGGATGCGTTCGCGGTTGCCATCAATGGCCTCCCTGGGTCAATGGTTACAATTCAGTTCGATTATTCCTGATTGCCTGTTGTGGGCAATCGCCCCAACCGACTAACGCATCTGGACTACTCTACGAACATACTCCATTTGTTTCGGAAACAATGGCAAGATTGCACTTTCCGGAATAATCGTTGTTTTATCAAATTTGGCTCCACTGGGCTCTGGCGAAGTAGGATCGAAAAAAGAAGCACCAATCAGCGAACTTCCTGTCAAATCAGCCCCGCACAAGTCGGCGTTGGTGAAGTCGGCACCTTCCAGGTCTGCATCCCGGAACGAAACACAACGCAAATCCGATTCGCGAAAATGGGCGTTCGATAAATTGGCGTTGCTAAAGTCAGCTGCCCGCAGATTGGAACGCGAGAAATTTGCATCACGCAGCAATGAACGGGGGGCATAGAGTTTTTCCAAGTCGCGGTGGCTGGCATCAATTCCGCGCAAGTCGCGATCGGAAAAATCCTTTGTTGCGATCAGTCGCGCGGCTTCCTTTCGCTCCAGCGTCGGTGCCATGTACCGTTGCTCCTGCCATGGGTCGGCTTCATTGTGATAGCCCGATTCCGCCTCCCAATAACCCAGTCGATCCTGTTCGAGCAACTCGATTTCTTCGAGCCATTTGACGCTTTTGTAGAAGTACCGTTCCGGAACAATGTTTCGAATCGGTCCGCCATGAGATTCAGGCAGAGGGGCACCGTTGGCTTGGAGGGCAATCAAGGTTCGTAATGAGCAGGCCTTGTCCAGAGACAGCGACGTGGAGTGCCGCCGATCGGACCGTGACATGAAGGAAACAAATTCGGCCGAGGAATCCACTTTGCTCATTGATATCAGGTCGGCCAGAAACACTCCAGCAAATTCAACTTGCAGCTTTGACCAGCGGGTGACGCAATGAATGTCAATAATCTGTTTCGACTGGGGCATGGATTGCAGCTGCTCCAGAGACAATCTGAGCGGTTGAGCGACCAAACCGGAAATTAACAGACTCCATGGTCGCGTCGATTCTGACGGTTGACGTTCTCCGATAATTGGCCATTTGCCTGGGGCCACCAATTGTTGTCCCGGTGGTAGCTGTCGATCCATGTGTTTCAAACTCAGGGGTTGTAATCAGAAAAAGGATAACGCCTATCTTCCCCAGATGCTCGACCCCAATGTAAGGGTTTTATTGTCGAAGCGGGACATGAGATTTCGCCAAGGCGTTGGATTTATAACGCTTACAGCAGGGGCGAATCAAACCAAGGTGACGAACCAGGCTGGATGACGATACGTCCGATAGCAAACGGTCTTAGTTTTGGCGGCGCTGTGGCCGCCAAGTCGCGTTGGCACTGCAGCGCTCCGTCCGATCCCCCTGTCAGGCGAAGTTGCACAAAGTTGTGGAGACTCTCGAGCCTCTGTGCCATCCAGGAGGTCGCTGAATCTGGCTACGTGGTGATGTCGCGATGGAAATGAATTGGTTTTGGGCAAACAACAAATCAGGAGTGGGTCAAATGAAGAGTTTTGCAATTTTACTTGTGGCCCTATGTGCGATTGGTTTCATGGCGTCGGAGTCGCAGGCTCAACACCGGGGTCACGCATATCGCGGTGGACACCATGGTTACCGTCACTACGGCTACCACGGTCATCGTGGTTTCGGCGGCGGAGGTTTTGCGATCGCTGTCGGATCGCCATATTCCAGTTTCGGCTACAGCAGTTTCCGCCCCGTGTACGGAGGGGGCTTCTATCCGGTGGGGCCGGTGGGGCCGGTCTACGGAGGCGGATACTACGGCGGAGGTTTTTATGGAGGCGGCTGTCGCCATGGATTCAACCGTGGCGGCGGAGCAATTAGGATTGGCTGGTAAGCCGAATTCCTTAATTTCCGAATCCTGGTTGAGCACCACCCCAACGTTGAATCGGTTTGCACGTTAAAAAGGAAAACCCGCTGTTGGACGACAGCGGGTTTTTTGTTCATGAACATTTGCGGACTAGGAGACTACATATTTTCCAATTCGTTCGTGACCGGTTCCATGACCTTAGTATTTCTTTCGACCGCCAGGACCGTGGTCCGTTGTTGAGTGCCATCTCGACTGGAGGCCACCACAGGTAGCACTTGACGCCGATCGGGCAATTCGATTTTCAGAGAAAACGTTCCATCGCTTTGCAGCCGAACCGGTTCGCCGCCGATCGTTACGCTTCCATTGGGTGTGGTCGAACCATAAACGATCATGTGAGCGTCGACCTGGAAATTGAACTCATAGCTATGACCATTGATACCGGAGCCAAGCCGTTCGAACGCAGGTGCATTCATTGGTTGGCGAGACTTTTCCTCGAATACCGCCTGCAAATCAGCGGACACGGAATTGACATCGTAGCCACCACTTAGGGCGTAAAACTTTTCGATGTCGTTGGTGATGTCCGTCCAGTTTTCATCAATGGTTCCACTTCCGGCGGAAAGCGTTCCAACTTGGTTACTTTTGGCGATCAGATGGAACTTGCCGTCGGATGTCGCGTAACCAATCGCAATCCGATAGGACGTTGGCGGTTGAGTCACATTGATGAACCAATTCTTGACGCCGCCGTGAATTTCGATTTCCTGAACGATGTTCTCGACAGAATTCGTGTTTCCATCACTGGTAATCTCCAGCAACCGCAAAACCGGTTTCGCACAGTGCCAACTTCCATTGAGCGCGACTTTGGCACGTTGGACCGTGGCCTTGGTGATTTCCCAGTAAGCCTGCAGCCAGAAGGCATCTCGCACAATCAGAATGATTCGGTCCGAAGACGGAGCCCTCGGGTTCCGCTCAAGTGACGAAATTAGTGCGAGATTTTTCCGGTTTTCCAATCGTTCTCGCTCTGCACGGATCTTGCGTGCGATCACGGAATCGGATCGGTTGGTCGGGGTGCGGCTCGATTTTCGCTTGCCAGAAGTTGAATTGTTCTTGGTAGATTTCAAATCCATCCGTCCGGGCTTGTCGTCGGTTGATATGGATCTTTTGTTGGCCTGTTCTTTTTCTTTTTCTTTCTCCTGGGCTAATTTTAAGAGGGCTCGGACGAGTTGTTCTTTTCGCATCGAATGCCACCCCTGGATGCCCTTTTTTTTGGCCATCTGAGCTAAGGCTTTCGAAGTTTTTGAACTCAAGGAAGTTGCCGTAGTCAAGTTCTCCGCCTCCGATCGACAGACTCATTGGATGAACGAGGCATGCTGGTCTATCGAGAATGTTTGGCGATAAGCCGAAGCTTACGTCGCGTAACGCCAAATGCGGGTATCCGACCCACACTGGCAAAATTCCATCGACTGACGTCCTAACAGTCGTCCCATGTCGATTCCCAAGAACCGATTTTGAATAAATCAAGGACACGTGCGGCGTGCATTGAAGAGGCCCTTGAACGAGGGATTTTGACCATTGACAATGACCTAGAAACGTCCCGCCAAAAACAGTTTTAATGATTCCACCGATCCCAATCCTCTCAAGAGCAGATTTTACTAGAAATCCCGGGAATTGCAAACGAAACGATCATAATGGGGCAGGAAATTCACGAATGCAATGTGTCGTAAGTCATTTAATGGTTAATGTTTATGTAGATTGCCAGGCGTGGTGGCTGGGCGAAACGTGTGCAACACTCAAGTCGTCTTCGTCCAGTTTCAGTCTCGGGGAAAATGGTTTTGCCGTAAATCTTTTCTGGTTAATGGTTTGCGAAAACTTTGTGAAAAATTTCTCAAAGTTTTCTCGGGGGGTTGTGGATTGAGTTCGACGGCGATACATTTTACCCGCGACCGTGTTGAACGGAGCTCCGAAATTCAGTCAAAGGTTGCCGTGAACCAGCCAGTTGACGATCGCTCGCCGATGGCAAAGGCGTTATCGAAAGTCACCCAGATAACGGCAATCAGCCTGATGATGATCGTTCCCGCAATCGTGGGGCACTTTATTGATCGGCGTTTCGGCACGGTGATTCTGTTTACCGCCATTGGCTTGGTGCTTGGCATGGTGGCTGCCGTTTGGCAATTGGTTCAGTTTGTGGCTCACCAGGATCAATCCGTGAGCCCCGACCGAAATGAAAAAGAAAAAGGTGGTTGAAACCACCTCGGAACTGTGAAAGCTCAAGCAAAATCGCGTGTCTGGAGCACCTTCGGGCTGACAACCCGTTTGGTCATCATCACGACCGTTCTTGCTACGGTAGGTGCTTTGGTAATGCGGGTGGCCGTTAACTACCCGTCTGCAAGTCCCTGGCTGATCGGTGTCGCCTTGCTCGTCTGCATGGCTTCTTCAATCGCGGCGCACATCGTGGGTGATTTGCGAAGTAGTGGCGATGATTTTGCAATCAGGTTGGCTTCAAGTATCGCAGCCAGAACTGCGCCTCCTTTCTTGCTGGTTCTGTTCGTGAAATTAAACCCGTCAATGCCCTTTGAATCAGGCTTTGTTTTTTCTGTAATTTTGTTTTACCTTGTTGGGCTATTTGTTGATGTCGCCATGCATGTCGCCAGGCTGAATCCTGCCGACTGATGCAGCTGTTAAAGTGAAAAAGAATCCGAATGTCGAACCCTTTTTTTGACCCGAAAAACCGACCTCTGGAAGACGATGAGCATCCCAAGGATGTGGCAGCTAAAGACCAGCATGCCGAAAGTACTGCCGCAGATGAGAGTGGCGAAGGTCATGGGCATGATCATGATCAAAGTGACGACCACGAACATGATGGTGATGGCCATGGGGCGGAAATCTCAGCTGACGAATGGACCGTGCAGAACTCAATGGACTGGTACTTGAATCCAGATCATCTCATTGGCCACGTTCAGGATCAGACTTATTTTGAAATTCCAAGGCTTTGGGTTGGGAATGATGACCACGGGGATGAGGCGCATCCGTTTGCTGACCCGTATCATCTGGCGATTCCCAATCCACTGGGGTTCACCGACGAAGAGCCGATGATCCAGGTAAAGGACAACGAGTTCCTGGGGCCGGTTACATTCCAACCAACAAAATTCATCGTTTTGGAGCTGTTTGCGGCAATTCTTGTGGCAGCAATATTTATCACTCTGGGGCGAAAAATGCAGTCCGGTCATCCGGTCCAGGGTAGGTTCTGGAATATGATGGAGGCCGGTTGCGTGTTTGTGCGTGACGAGATCGCCAAGCCTTCGATCGGTAGCAAAGACACGAATCGGTTTCTGCCTTTGATTTGGACCGTGTTCTTTTTCGTACTGGCGATGAATTTGATCGGTATGGTTCCTGGGTTGGGTGCCGCGACCGGGTCGATTTCCATTACGGCATCGCTTGGCGCTTGTTGTTTTCGCGATCGTGTTGTTTACCGGGATGAAGAAGATGGGGGTGGCTGGATTCTGGAAGGCTCAAGCGCCTCATATCGATTTGTCGGGCCCGCTCAAATACACTTTAATCCCCATGATTTGGGCGATCGAGGTGTTTGGGTTGCTTATCAAGCACTTGGTGTTGGCAGTGCGATTGTTTGCGAACATGTTTGCTGGCCACTTGGTGTTGGCCGTTTTCGTGGCATTTATCGGCGTTGCCTGGAATACCCTGTTGGCGATCGGTGTGATTCCCGGAGTCGTTGGGGCTTCGATTGGTGTGAACCTGCTGGAGCTGTTGGTGGCGTTCATTCAGGCGTATGTGTTTGCGTTCTTGACGGCTTTGTTTATCGGGGCGGCTATTCATCCGCACTGATTCGAATATGCTTTGAAAATCAAAATTGCCTTTTGAATTTGGAGAAACTTTTAATGGCTAGGTATTTGTTCGCGTTGGTTTTTGTGCTGGGTGGATTTTTGTTTTGTTCCCCCACATTTGCCCAGGATCTGGGGTTGGACGGCCTGCTTTTGGGTCAAGGCGATGATCAGTCGTATCGTATGTATCGAGCGATTGGAGCCGGGTTGGCAGTAATTGGGGCGGCCATTGGTATTGGTCGGATTGGCGGGTCGGCGTGTGAGAGTATTGCGCGACAGCCCGAGATGGCTGCCAAGGTGCAAACCGCCGGGATTATCTTTGCTGCCCTTATCGAAGGTGCGGCATTTGCGGGCATCCTGTTGTGTCTCGTGTTCTAGTTTGAGGCAATCGTCGCGATTGCGATCGGTCGGATTGGATTTTCGAGTTGAATGGTGGTTGAGATGTTGTTTGATAGCCTGTTTTTGTATTCAACTGGCTTGCTCGCGGCAGGGTCTGCCAAGCCGCCGTTGCAGTTTCGCATTGATACCCTGCTGTTTTCGTTGTTGATCTTTGTCATCCTCCTGATCGTGCTGCTCAAGTACGCTTGGAAGCCGATCATCGAAGGACTGGATGCTCGCGAAAAATCGATCGCAGACGAAATTCAAAATGCCCGGATTGCCAACGAGCAGGCGCAGGCCAAGCTGGCGAGCTACGAAGAAAAGATTGCCAGTGTTAAAGACGAGGCGGCAGCGGTCATCGCTGAAGCCAAGGTCGATGCTACCGCAGCAAAGGAAAGGATCATGGCCGAAGCGGCTGCCGAGGCCCAGCGGACTCGCGAAAGGGCACTCGCAGAGATTCATACTGCCAAAGACGCCGCGGTTCGAGAGTTGGCTGAAAGCAGTGTTGATTCGGCTGTGTCTTTGGCCGGCAGTATTGTTGGGCGATCGCTCGACAAAGCCGACCATGCGACATTGATCGAGAAGTCGATCGAGCAATTCAATACCGGGGCCTGATCCGCGGTTGATATGTTTTTTGGGATTCCCACGGTTGGTAAATAATGGCGGCGACTCAACAGAGAACGGTTTTTGACGCAGATCAGCAGTTGCTGGGCAACGTGTACGCCAAGGCCTTGATTGGTTTTGGCCAACAGAGCGGGGATGCTGATTCTCTTGTCGACGAATTGGCTGCTGTTGTGGACGTGATTGATCAGATCCCCAGGCTGAAAATGACGCTGGAATCTCCTCGGGTCGCTTTGGAAGTCAAATGGAAAATGTTGGAATCGGCTTTTGGCGGAAAAGTCAGCCAGGAAATGCTGAATTTTCTCAGGATTGTAGTAAAGAAAGGGCGTTTCGGTTGTCTTTCGGCGGTTGAGGCTTCAGCTAGGCGAATTCAGGACGAGATGTCTGGTCGGGTGCAAGCGACGTTGACGACCGCGGAGTCAGTCGATGATTCGACCCGTGAAAATATTGCCAATCAGTTTTCCAATCTGCTCGGTAAACAGGTCATTTTGTCAACGCTGGTCGACCCTGAAATTATTGGAGGCATTGTTGTCAAGGTCGGCGACACGGTCTACGACGCCAGCGTTGCCAATCAACTGGAACAAGTGCGTCTCAAAGCGATCCATCATGCCGCGGATGCAATTCGTGAAAAATTGGATAGGTTCACGAGTGCATGAATGCGGTGTTTGTGACAATGGAAGATATTACCAAGAGATTTGTTAACGCCGCAAAATGAATAAACAACTTCAACTCGTTGAAGCTAAATAGAGGAAACACATGAAGATCAGTGCTGACGAAATCGCTTCCGTCATCCAGCAAGAGATTGCACAGTTTGAAAGCGAAGTCGACGTCAAGGAAGTTGGAACGGTTCTTGAAGTCGGTGACGGAATTGCTCGGGTCTACGGTTTGACCAATGTCGCTGCCGGTGAGATGGTCGAATTTCCCGGCGGCATTATCGGACTTGCGTTCAACCTGGAAGAGAACTCGGTCGGAATTATCATCTTGGGCGACTATCTCAAGATCAACGAGGGTGACCTAGTCAAAGCTCTCGGAACGCTGCTGTCGGTCCCCGTCGGAGATGCGATCGTGGGACGTGTTCTCGATCCATTGGGAAATCCGCTCGATGGAAAAGGGCCAGTTAACGCGAATAAGACACGGCCTGTCGAAATCATCGCTGCCGGCGTGGCCGAACGCCAGCCAGTCTCTGAGCCGATGCAGACCGGCCTCAAGGCGGTCGATGCAATGACGCCGGTCGGTCGGGGCCAGCGCGAGTTGATCATTGGCGATCGCAAAACCGGCAAAACGGCGATCGGCATCGACGCGATCATTAACCAGAAAGATTCCGGGGTTAAATGTTTTTACATTGCCGTCGGCCAAAAGGACTCCTCCGTGGCCGGCGTGATCAAAGAGCTGGAAGAAGCCGGTGCGATGGACTACACGACTGTGATCGTTTCCGGCGCCAGTACCCCCGCCCCGGTGCAGTACATTGCTCCCTACGCCGGGACGGCAATGGCCGAACACTTTATGTACAACAATGGCCACTGTTTGATCGTGTATGACGATCTTTCGAAACAGGCCGTCGCTTATCGGGAATTGTCGCTGCTGATGCGTCGTCCGCCCGGACGAGAAGCTTACCCGGGCGACGTGTTCTATTGCCACTCGCGCTTGCTGGAACGTTCGGTCAAACTGAGCGACGAACTGGGCGGCGGATCGATTACTTCGTTCCCGATCATCGAGACGCAGGAGGGTGAGGTTTCCGCTTACATTCCGACCAACGTGATTTCGATCACCGATGGTCAGATTTACCTGCAACCCGACCTGTTCTTCGCCGGTGTTCGTCCGGCCATGAATGCCGGTATTTCGGTTTCCCGAGTCGGTGGTGCGGCTCAGGTAAAGGCCATGAAAAATGTGGCCGGAGGTTTGCGTCTGGACTTGGCTGCGTTTCGCGAACTGGAGGCCTTTGCTCAACTGGGTACCGATCTGGATCCGGTCACCCAAGCCAAACTGGATCGTGGTTATCGGATGGTGGAACTGCTGAAACAGCCCCAGTACAAGCCGCTGAACGTCGTCGATCAGATCATGGTGATCTACGCCGGCACCGCGGTTACCTGGATAAGGTGCCGGTCGATCGAGGTTCGACGCTGGGAAGAAGAGTTCCTCGAGTTCATCAACACCAAAAAGAAGGATGTTTGGGACAACCTCGACCAAAACAAAAACAGTGGCGATGCCATGAAAAAAGCCGACAACGAGACCACCAAGCTGGTTGTGGCTGCCATTGAAGAATTCAACCAAGATCCTTCAATTAGATCCGTAAATTGACGGTCGCACCGCCAACCTTCGAACTGCCGAACTTGGCAAATTTCGCTTTGAATTTTCACCGTTGAACATGGCCAACGCCAGAGCACTAGATAAACGTCGCAAGTCGATTCGCAATATCAAAAAGATTACGCGAACGATGGAACTGATCGCGACCGCGCGATTCAAGAAGGCGATGGATCGCGCCACGGCTGCCAGCCTATACCAAACGGATTACGCCGGTCGTTGGCTGATCTGGCCCGCGCCGGACTGGAAGTGTCCCATCCCTTGCTGGAAGCACCTGAAGAGACCAAAAATGCGACGTTGCTGGTGTTGACCGCCAACCGCGGACTGTGCGGTGGCTACAACGGCAACGTCATTCGCATGGGGAAACGCACGCGGGAAATCACTGGCCTCAGAAGTGAAAACTTCAATTGCGATTGGAAGTCAGCGGAAAACGGGGGATTTCCGGATTCAAATTTCGCGATATCGAGATCGACGAGTCGTTCACGCATTTCGACGATCAACCCAAAGTATGACGGAAGTCGAAGAGATCGCCGATCGATATCTGCGCGAGTACATGGCCGGCGAACCTGAATCGGCTGGACGTGGTCTACACCAAGTTTCATACCATCGCCAGGCAGGAAATTGTCAGCGAAACACTGCTTCCGTTGGGCAAGATTGAGGGCGATGATACGCCGATTGATCCAGAAGTTGCCGCCGGTAACGTTTCACTTTACGAATTCCTGCCCTCGGCGGAGAGTATTTTGGAGGAAGTGGTCCCGACAAGTTTCAAAATCCGCTTGTTCAAGTGCTTCTTGGATGCTGCTGTAAGCGAACAAATAGCACGAATGGTGGCGATGAAGAGCGCTACCGAGAACGCCAATGATATGATCAAGAATCTTTCCCGAACTTACAATCGTGCCCGTCAATCGCAAATCACTGGCGAGATTATGGAAGTCATCGGCGGCGTGGAAGCCCTCAAGGGATAGCTTCAACAGTTTCGCCAAACTCCAAGCCAACGATCAAAGATAACTAAACTGAACACCGTTTACTGAAGACAAATTCTATGGCTAATATTGGTAAAATCACGCAGGTGATCGGCTCTACTTTCGATGCTGAATTCAGCGACTCCAGCTTGCCTCCGATTTACAACGCGGTCACCGTAGAGATTGATTCCGGCGGTACCCAGAGAACGCTGGTCGGCGAAATTTCCAAACACCTCGGCGGCGGGCGCGTGCGTTGCGTTGCCCTCGGTTCGACCGAAGGTTTACGCCGTGGTGCCAATTGCACTGACACCGGTGGCTCCGTATCGGTTCCGGTCGGCGAGGAGACGCTGGGCCGCGTTTTCAACATGCTGGGCGAGCCCGTGGACGGCCGCGGGCCGGTCAACGCGGAAGAAACACGTTCCATTCACCGTGCCGCTCCGCGAATTTCCGAGCTTTCGACCAATACCGAGTTGTTCGAAACAGGCATCAAGGTGGTTGACCTGCTGACCCCCTTCGTCCGCGGTGGTAAAGCCGGGCTGTTCGGTGGTGCCGGACTTGGCAAAACCGTGATTTTGACCGAGTTGATCGCCCGGATCGCCAGCCAACACGGCGGCTACTCGGTTTTCGCCGGAGTTGGAGAGCGGACCCGCGAAGGAACCGACTTGTGGTTAGAAATGCAGGAAGCCAAGATCGGGGATACGGGGCGTTCCGTGATTGAGCAAACGGCGATGGTTTTCGGCCAGATGAACGAACCACCGGGTGCTCGTTTGCGGGTCGCTCTCTCTGCCCTGACGATGGCAGAATACTTTCGTGATCAAACCGGCGCCGACACGTTGCTGTTCGTGGACAACATTTTCCGCTTTTCGCAGGCTGGATCGGAAGTTTCCGCGTTGTTGGGACGGATGCCGTCGGCGGTCGGCTATCAACCGACACTAGCAACGGAAATGGGGGCATTGCAGGAACGTATTGCTTCGACCAACAAAGGAGCGATCACCTCGGTGCAGGCCGTCTATGTTCCGGCTGACGATCCCACCGACCCTGCCCCGGCGACCGCGTTCGGACAGCTCGATGCGTTCCTGTACCTGGAACGGTCGATTTCCGAAAAAGGGATCTATCCTGCGGTTGATCCACTCGCTTCCTCCTCTCGAATTCTGGATCCCCAGTATGTGGGTGAACGTCATTATCAATTGTCGCCCGCCGCGTCCAAACGACTTTGCAAAGATATCGTGAACTTCAAGACATCATTGCGATTCTGGGCGTCGATGAGCTTTCGGAGGAGGACAAGCTGATTGTTCACCGAGCACGAAGAATTGAGAGGTTCCTTTCCCAACCGTTCTTTGTGGCCGAAGTCTTCACCGGAAAGTCGGGCGAATTTACGTCGCTGCAAGATACCATTCGCAGTTTCGAGGAACTCTGTGATGGTAAGTGGGACCATCTGCCAGAAGATGCTTTTATGTATGTCGGTGCGATCGAACAGGCTGAAGAGCAAGCCAAAAAAATGGCGGCGAAAACTTAGCGAGCCCAGGGATTTCTCGAAGCAAGCCGGCCGGGGAACTGATTGACGAAACAAGATCGAATCCACTTTCGAAGCCGTAATGAAAACGACTTCGGCGACGAATCCATCCGAGCGATTGAACCATGGCCCAATTACAAGTTGTTATCGTTACACCCGAGGAAACGACATTCGATCAGACGGCCGTCTCGGTTGTGTTGCCGTTGTTCGATGGTGAAGCGGGAATCCTGCCGGGGCACGCACCGATGATCGGGAGACTGGGCCCCGGTGAGGTGCGTGTTCGATCCGATTCGGGGGAATCTCGATTCTATGTCGATGGTGGTTTCGCTCAAATCGAGCAAAATGTCGTTTCGGTTTTGACCGGCAAGAGTATTCCCGCTGCCGAAATCGACATCAATGTTGCCCGGGAGGCACTTGCCCGAGCTGAAAACGACCCCGGCGATCAACCGGAATTGATGGAACAAAGAAGGAAATCAGTCGCCCAGGCAAAAGCACAGATCCGCATGGTTGAAAGAGGGTAACGACTGGCAATCGACCATCGGGTTCCCCGCTCCCTATTGTTGGTGATTCGAATGTCCGAGAATCCGTATAGCACAGCTCAAAGTCCACCGTTTGGTTCCAACGTGGACAAACCAACCGGAAGCGTTCCAGCCAACAATCCGCTCATGGTTCCGGCCATCATCCTGATCGTGCTCTCCTCGTTCTGGCTGATGTACGGCGTGTTCAACATAATCGTGGTATTCGGTCAGGGTCCACCACCAGTGCCAGCGGGCCATGGACCAGCGTTTGAGATGGGCCAAAAGGCGGGCTATTTCGGCGCTGCATTTATGTTGCCTATTCTGAGCGCGTTCACCTTGCTCGGCGGCATTCAGATGCTGCGGATGCGATCATTCGCCGTCTGCGTTGCGGGGGCCATCGCCTCGCTGGTTCCCGTCTGCGGACCTTGTTTTGGATTGACGATGCCGTTCGGGATCTGGGCCCTGGTCTTGTTGTTCAATCCCGATGTGCGGCGACGATTTCAATAGTCCGTAGAAACACAGCCGCCAATGTCAGCGACGATCCTGACCAGCCAACAACAAGATTCGGCTTGGCGTTAGACTGAATTGCCGGAAAGGTTCGATCACGTCGGAGAATGAAAATCTGCGTGTTTGCGAACAATGTCCAGCAATGCATCGTGTAGTAAGCCGTTAGAGGCAAGGATTGTAGTCTTTTCAAGCGGTAGGCTTTCTCCAAAACAAGTTGTAATCCTGCCACCTGCTTCCTGGAGGAATAGTCTAGCGGCGGCAAAATCCCAAGGGGAAAGCTGGTACTCAAAGAAACCACCAAATCGCCCCAGGCCGACTTGAACGATGTCCAGTGCCGCGGTGCCCATCCGGCGAATACCGTGAATCTGTTGTTGAAACAACTCCTCGATGGCGTCCAAAGTCGCGCGCATCATGGCGCCGCGGTCGTAATAGAAACCAACCGCCAACATGGTTTCCTCCAATGACTCATGCCGATTCACATGGACAGGGCGACCATTATGCCAAGCACCCCTGCCCTGTTCGGTAACGAACTCGTCATTGGATTCCGGGTTGATAATGCATCCACACACCGGCTGGTCATCAAGATAGTACGCGACCGAAACGGCGTAATGAGGGATGCCATGCGCGAAATTGTTGGTTCCATCCAACGGATCGATGATCCACAAATGGCCACAAATGTGAATTGCCCCGCGCTGCGTGTTCTTCCTCTGCCAAGAAATCGTGATCCGGAAATTCGGATCGAATCGTTTCAATGATCGCCTGCTCCGATTCGACATCGGCTTTGGTCACGATCCCCTGATAGCCGTTCTGGTCAGTTTTATTCTGGACAGCGGCTTGGGAAAGGTCCGCGAAATAGCGAGCCGTAATTCTGGCTCCTGTTGACGCGGCTTTGCGAGCGACGGCTAGTTGTTTTGATTCGTTCAATGTGGCCTTTGGCAATAGGGGTTTGATCGTTGGCTATTTCGGGGGCTGGCGATCCATGAGTTGCTGAATTGAATGGCGATCCGATTCGGATGGTATCGTCGTAATGCCCTGCCCCCGTTCGTTTCTGGCACCGAAATACCCCGTTCCCAGTTGCCAAATCAAATCACCGCCGTGATCGTGATGCGGGGAAATTCCGCCCTCGCCCGTGTTGTGCAGACAGCCAGCCAAGGCGCAGCCGCGATTGATTGCTTCGACCGCGGCGGCGCTCATCGAACCATAACTTATCGCGGAGATGTTGATGATGGATTGGGGGCGAAATGCGTTTTTTCGATTTCGTTGGCCGCCGACGGTTTTTGCGCAAGGAATGTGAAAGTGGGAATCATAATGCGCTTCACCCGGTAACGCGTCGATGAGAGGAAACGAAGATTGCTTGATGATCAAGTAGTTGGGTGAATTCTCAAGATCGTTGTCGGTCCCAAAACCAAAGTAGTTATTTTCTTTGTCTGCCGAACGATAAACCCAGTGAGGTTGATCCCGTGTAAAAGGACGTTCTTCATTGTTGCTGGCCACGATATACTGTCGCAGTTTGGGGCCGAGTTCTTCCAGCAGGTAGCGACCATGACCGATGAGCGGAAAGTTGCGAAGAATCGGATGCCGTTTTTGAAATACATCGTGCAGGACAATGGCCAACAGCGGAATCAAAACAATACCCAAACCAATTAGCCAGCCCACATTGCATCTCCGTTAGAATGAATCAGTTCGGATTCCGACGGCAAGCTCGCTATTCTACCAACTTTGGGACTTCGCTCACCACTGAGGCAAAAACAATATTGTGATTGAGAACGAAGAGAATTTGGCCTCGTTCTGGAACCGTTGCTGGCCCTTGGTTCTATTCTTCATAATGTGGCTGTGGATGTTTTGGCCCATGATGAGTGGTCAAACTGTGGTTGGATTTCGCGACTCGGCCTACTTGTATTATCCGTTATTCAAGTGGATCGATGCTCAATGGGCGGCCGGCGAAGTCCCGTTATGGAATCCTGATTGCAATTTCGGAATACCGGTCGTTGGAGACGGGACGAGCAGTGTTTTTTATCCGGGAAAATTGATTTTCTGTTGTCGATTCCTGTCTTATCCCTCGCGATATGGAATCTACTTGGCATTCCATATTCCGTTAGCTGCGTTCGGAGCGTATTGGTTCGCTCGCACGTTGAAGGCAAATCAGGCCGGCGCAGCGTTGGCTGCGTTTTCGTATTCTTTTGGCGGAAGTGTTTTGTTTCAGGTCACCAACGTCGTTTACCTCGTTAGCGCGGCTTGGCTGCCTTTTTCGCTCTGCTGCGTCTGGAATATGGTCAAGACGGGCCAGTCAAAATGGGCGGTGGGGGGCGGTGTTAGCTGTGCGTTGATGATTCTCGGTGGCGATCCACAAATGGTCTACCACGTCGGATTGATCGCTGTCGCAACGATCTTTTTTGAGTTCATGCGACGCCGAAAAAGATGCCGCAGGAACTCCAGGAGATCTTCCTTCAGCGGCCTCGCGTGGACGACTGGGGCAGTGAGCCGGTTGGCGTTGATGGTGTCGGTGACGTCTTTGTTGTCGCTCATTCAGTTACTACCGACTTATGAATGGTCAAAGCTAAGCGAGCGGACCAATCCTGCGAGCAGCGTCAACGTCTACAGCGTTTGCCGACGAGTTTCGGCGGCGGTCGATAAATTTGACGTGAGGAAATATCCGCCAGACGTTGTACCGGGAAGCGATGTAAACTTCGACGATCATCTTGAGAGCAGTCCAGGAAGACACATTCAAACGCATGTCTTCGCGGAACTTGTCTCATTGGTTGAGCCGCCGCCGGACGGATCGATTCAGGACCATTGTTATCAGTTCAGTCAACCTCCCTGGTCGATTGCCGAGATGATTTGGCCAAACGTCTCCGGCAAACTGTTTCCGACCTACCGCAGGTGGACCGATGCGTTTCCAGGTGCAGAACGAATTTGGGTGCCGTCGATCTATGCGGGTTTGTTGACTGTGTGGATCGCCATCGGAGGCGTCAGACTTTGGGGGCGCAAGCGTCGCAATGTATGGTTAACGCGAGTCGGTTTGTTTTTTGCGATCGCTTCTTTGGGCTGGTACGGTCCGATTTGGTTGATGAATGAATGCCTGCCTACCAACAATCAAATCAAAGAAATTGGTTCGCAGGTGGGTGGATTCTACTGGGCAATGGTCGTGCTGTTACCCAAGTATTTTGCTTTTCGGTACCCGGCCAAATTATTCGTAATCGCCAGTCTCTGCCTCTCTTTGCTGGCGGGTGTTCAGATTCGGTCGCAACGGTTTGAGTACCTGCGAACCAGCAACATCCTGTTTGCCCTCGTAACATTGCTCGGTTTCGGTGCTTTGACGCTGGGGCCGATCCAGGAGTTTTCGTCTCGAGTTGCCCCAGACATGCTTTTCGGACCATTTGATCGTACGGGGTGTGTCCGGGATCTGGCATTCAGTCTCGGGCAGTCATTCGCCGTTTTGTTTGTGGCGGTCGCCGCCTATCAGTTTTTCTCGAAGCGGGGTGTTTCCGCGGCGGCAACCTCGATATTTATTGTGGCGTTGACGGCCGTGGATTTGACGATCGCCAATCGTGGGCTGCTAGCCGAAGTGCCTGCGTCGACTTTCGAATCCGACACCGAAAAGTTAACTGCATTGCAGGCAGAATTGTCCAAACGGCAATCGGTCATCGACCGACCACTTGCCATTTTTCGCAGTCGCAGTGCACCGTTTGAGCCAAGAGTTTGGGCACGAACGAATTCGGAGCAACGTTTGGACGAGATTGTCTTGTGGCAAAGGGAGACCTTGTTCCCGAAACACCATTTAGCACAACCCGTCCGATTGATGGGGAGTTTCTGTTCGATTTGGCCCTCCAAGTATGAATGGTTGATGGCTCACCTGGATACCAATTCCTTTTCCAAACAGGAAAAAGGGACGTTGATTTGCGATGCTGAGTTGATTGTTAGTGAAAATGGAGACGATTATTCGATCCAACTAGTGGACTCCAAGCTTTACCTCGGGTCCAAGGGGCAATTCGATTTTCATACTTCTCATTTCTGGATCGGGGCGTGGGTAAGCGGTATAAGTTGGGTGATGTTAAGCTGTGGTGTGACGCTGATATTGTTGCGACAAGGAACCAAGCAGCGATAGTCCGCCAGGTTTCTGGCTCGGATGATTCGTCATTCGACATCCATTCTTCTACAATGTTCTATAATGGTCGCAAAAGGAGCGAGCGAAAGTCACCAAATTGAACCGGAAAAGAGGCTCGGTTGCCCCGAGTATGCGTGCATCCCGAATGCTGAAACCGGCACGAAATCATGGCGGAGACCACCATTCGAAACCGGCACCGAATCGGTAACTGCGACACTTTCGAGGATGTCGTCGTGGACTGAACACAAGTTTGGTAAGCAGAAATAAATCGGGAATCAAACAACTCTCGCTAAATGGATGACAAACATGTTGAAGAATCTTATTTTGGGTTTTGTTGTTGCTTTCGCACTTCCAATTGCGTTGCTGGCTCAGGAAAAAACGGGCTCCGCTGAAAAACAGTTTGTCGGCCACATCGAACAAAATGATCCAGCGCTGGAAAACCTGATCGAAAAAGATGCCAAAATCGAAGTCCTCACGACCGGTCACCAATGGACGGAAGGGCCCGTCTGGATCAAGTCTGAGGGCTATCTGCTATTTTCGGACGTTCCGCGGAACAAGATTCACAAATGGAGCCCACAAACGGGGCACTCCGTATTCATGGATCCCAGCGGATACGATGGCGAGAATGGGGAGCAGGAACCTGGTTCCAATGGATTAATACTTGACTCGGAAGGCCGATTGTTAGTCTGTGATCATGGTAATCGTCGAGTCTACCGGGTGGAAAAAGATGGAAGTAAAACGACGTTGGCGGAGCGGTTTGATAACAAACGGTTTAACAGCCCGAATGACCTGGTTGTCCATTCGAGTGGAGACATCTATTTCACCGATCCTCCTTACGGGCTGAAGGACGAATCGAAACGCGAACTCGAATGGTTCGGCGTCTATCGGCTTCAGCCGGATGGAACCGTGACCTTGGTGACGAAAGAGCTGCTGAGGCCAAACGGGATCGCGCTCTCTCCGGATGAGAAGAAGTTGTATGTCGCCCAATCCCATCGTCCGGCGCCGATTTATAAATTCTATGCGATCAACGACGACGGCTCGCCCGGGAGTGAAGGAACGGTTTTGTTTGATGCTTCGCCCTACGCGGAGCAAGGTGATCCAGGAATGCCCGACGGCATGTGCGTTGATATCGAGGGAAATCTGTGGGCGACCGGTCCGGGCGGCGTTCTCATCATTTCGCCGAAGGGAAAATTGTTGGGCCGGATCATGATGGGTAAGCCAACCGCCAACTGCGCATTTGGTGATGACGGTTCGATGCTGTATATCACTTCCAATGATCGAGTGTGCCGTGTCAAGACAAAGACGAAAGGATTGGGTTTCAAGTAACGGGCCTTGACTATTCCGCGGGAAGCGTGGGTTTCGTTTCCAGAGTCGGTTTGGTTTCCAAAGCGGGTCTGGGTTCCTTGATTTCTGTTGGGTAGTCTGGATTCGGCTCGATCACCGGCTCGGGTTCTTTGGGTTGGGTCGGTGGCTGTTTGGGTTTTGGCGGAGGTTCTGAACCTACGGGGGGCACGGGTTCACCTTTACCGACCGGCGGGTAAAAGTTGTGGTATCGTCGGGAACAGCGGTCCTTAAACTCGGCCAAGGCTGATTTTTGGTCATCCAGTGAATGAAAGGCCGTTGCCAGGGTTTGCTCAAGAAACTCGTTGGCCAAATCGAAAATGGCATAATCGTCCTTGAGGTATCGGTACGCCAGTTGACGATCTTCCTCGGTGATCGCGGCATCCCTTTTCGAAACGTTGGCCCGTACGTAGGAGAGGTCCGAGAAATTGTTCGGAAAAAGTCGTTCCAGGCAAACGCACGATTCATCAAATCTTTCGATCGGAAAAAGAAATGCGCGGCCCGACGCCAACGCATCGCGAATGACTGTCATATCCTCAAAAGAGCGGCCACCATTGAGAAAATAGATTTGGCTATTGGTCTGCGGATGAACATCCTGCTCCACGAGTTCTGCGTTGGCAAACTCCCGAAAACTCATCCGCTGGGCAATGCAATTGACTTCTTCGAAATGCCGATGGAAGAAATAGCGGGAGACAAATCGTTCGACGGGATCCCGGACATAAGAGAGGGCAAATACCTGGGCATGTTCGTGCTCGTAAGGCAAGTCCAGAGAAAGTTTGTGGTCGCTGAAGCATTTTACCCAGGGATGGCAACGCACGATTTCGCTAACGTCGTCGTGGGTGTATTGTTTTGTTTCCAACAGTGAGTTGGAGTTGTAAAATCCGTCTCCAAAATTGCGATTCATCAGCTGTCGCAGAGTCGATCCGCCAGCTTTGGGAACGTGAACGTGTAGCCACGCCCGTCGAAGAGGTGTCACAGATTGATGGTCAGCTGACATGGGAATTCAAGTGTGATTCGGGTTGGAACGAGGGCATGAACCAAATTTCAATCCAACTATTTTCTTGGTTACCACGCATCGGGGCAAGATCAGTCTAGGTTCTGTGTGCCCTGTGTGCGTCCCTAAATCTGAAAATCCGCATTGGGATCCAATTCAGAACCTTCTTCCAGGTTTCTGATGCGGAGTTTTGGCTTTTCCATCGTCACGGTCGTGGCGGGTTCCACACTGCTGGTTAGCCAAACGCTCGATCCAATTACCGACTCGCGGCCAATGACGGTGTTGCCACCGAGCACCGTAGCGTTGGCATAAATCACAACTCTGTCCTCGATGGTGGGGTGTCGTTTGGTATTGCGAATCAACACTCCCCCTTCATCCTGGGGAAAGCTCAACGCGCCCAAAGTTACGCCTTGATAGATCTTTACGTGTTCGCCGATCTCGCATGTTTCGCCGATGACAACACCAGTACCGTGATCGATGAAAAAATGATTTCCTATTCTGGCTCCCGGATGAATGTCGACGCCAGTTTCGCCATGGACCCATTCGGTCATCATGCGAGGAAGGAAGGGCACACCCAGCAGATAAAGTTCGTGAGCCAGTCGTTGCACCGTTACCGCGTTCAAGCCCGGATAGCATAAAATGACTTCGTCCAGGTTCTTGCAGGCTGGATCGCCATCGTAGGCCGCGTGAACGTCCGTCATCAGCGCCGCTCGGATCCCAGGAAGTCGCAACATATATTGCGTCGCCAAGTCATGTGACAAGACATCAATATCTGTCTCGGCACACAAGCGATCTTCCTGATTCAACTGGCCCATGTCCTCGCACGCTTCGCGATGACGAGCGATCGCTTCGGTAATCTGATGCGAAAGAAGCTGGTGGGCCTGGGCCAACTGGATGTTCAGATCGACCAATACTTTATGAGCGGACGATTCATTCGATCGAAAACCGGGATAAACAATGGCCTTCAAGCGCTGGATCAGATTGACTAGCGCGTCGAAATCTGGGACCGGAGCCGCATGATCGGTCCCTTCCGGGAACTCCAACGAGGCCACGATCTGATGAGCCACCTTGCTTAATTGGTGGGTCGTTTCGGAAACAGTCGATTCAGTATTGATTGTCATTATGGCGGTGCGGGGTCACTAGCATTGCAAATCCACGTCGGTGAAAGAGAAACAGAGCCGCAAAAGATTTTATCGATTCGACCACATTTGCAAACAAAGATTATCGACGTGCACCCATTTTAATCGGAAAAATGCGGTCTTTGGCAGGCATCAAAAAAGCTGAAAGTCCTCTGATTCTGCAGATTTCCAACTGGCTTGAATCCGTCTGTTGCGTGCCGGCGGGCGGAAATGTCAGGCATTCGACGCGGGTAAGGTGAAAGTTAGCTCTCCTGGCTTGCTCGACGTCGCAAAAATCCCTTTCGACGTTCGCTGTCCAGGTTGAACCATCGTTTTGTTTTCAGGGAGTCAGGATTTCGATATCATGATTCCGACCGTCAACGCGACAGGAAAGATTGAGGTTTTTTAATGCCGGCAGACGAAAGACTGAAAGAACGGATCACAGAACTGGAACTCGCGTTGACCCACCTTCAAAACGACTTCGAATCGCTAAATGAAATGATTCTCAAAAATGGTGTTCGACTCGACCAGGTCTCAGCATTGATTCAGCGTTTGACTGACAAGTTTGAAACGCAGAATGCCCCATTGGCAGAACGCAATATCGACGAGGAGAAGCCTCCTCATTATTAATTGTCGACTCTTCGAAACCGGTGCATTCAGATTGCTACCACCGATCGATAGCATTGTTCTTCAATCGTCAATAAAATGGCTGACATTCGACTCGGTCGGTCTTTGCGAATCGAAAGAATCAAGTTACCCTCCCCACCCATCCGATGTTGGTCCTGAACTGGGGGCGATCGGGGTTCCTCGCCGGTATTGAATTGAGGTGTAACGTGTTGAAAAAGTATTGCTTTACATTGATGCTGCTCGCCGTCGTAGCCAGTCCACTAGCGGCACAGTCTCGGACCGAAGACGGGGCAATTTTGGGGGGAGTTGCCGGGGCGATCGTCGGCGGCATCGCAGGAAACCAGAATGGTGAAACGCCCGAGGGTATTGCGATTGGTGGTGTGGTAGGTGCAATTACCGGCGGATTGATAGGTCGCGCCCAAGACGACCAGGCGATGCGGGAGTACCAGTATCAGCAGTACCAACAACAGCAACGCGCTCAGCAGTTGCGACGGTCGGTCTCAATTGGCGACGCCATCTCGATGTCCAGGAGCGGACTCAGTCCGAACCTGATCGTCAACCAAGTTCGCACAAATGGGGTTCAGCAGGAGATTGGCGTTCAGGAGATCATTACGTTGCACGAAAACGGTGTTCCCGAAGTCGTCATTCAGGAGATGCAAAAGGCAAGAGTGGGTGGCACAACGCCGCAGGTTATTGTGTCGAGACCTCCGGCAGTTGTCGTGGAAAGGCGACCTCAAGTGATCATCGAATCCTATCCAACGTTTCGGCACTATCATCATGGGCCGCCAGTTCGGTATGGGCATTACTATCATCGCCAACATCGTTTTCGGTAGTTCAAGTGGGATCGTTCTTTCCAGCACGGGATCTCAAAAAATGGTTCGTTCAACCGAACCCATTCGAGCTGACGTTTATCAAAAAAAGGTCGTCAGCATGAATGGCTGACAACCTTATGTTTTCTGCGACTGAAATGAACGCGACGACCGCACCTTATTCGTCTTCATCCTCTTTCATGGATGCTTTGGCGATAACTTCCTGTTGGACGTTGGCGGGCATGGAATCGTAGTGGCTGAACTCCATCGTGTAGCTGCCCATTCCACCGGTCATGCTGGATAGCGTCCGCGAATACGTCGTGACTTCGCGCAAAGGGACCTCGCAGTGGATCGATGTGAACGATCCACCGGCGGGATCACTCCCGGAAACACGTCCGCCACGACCTGACATGTCACTGTAAACATCACCGACGTTGGATTCCGGCACGGTGATATCCAATTTGACCACGGGTTCCAGCAAGCACGGTTTGGCTTTTTCAAATACCTCTTTCAAGACCATGCGGGCGGCTGTTTTGAATGCTGCTTCGCTGGAATCGACCGGATGATGTTTGCCAAAGTGGACCTCGATGCAAACATCCTGAACGGGATAGCCGGCAATCACACCTTGGGCGACTTTTTCCGCGAAACCTTTGCCAATTGCCGGCATAAAGTTTCCTGGAATCACGCCGCCAACCACCGAATCCACCCAAAGAAAATTGGCTTTCGCATCGTAGTGATAGTCTTTCATCGAATGAAAATTGGCTTTCGTGGCAAACTCTTCGATGTTGGTGCCACGAGGGAGTGGTTGCATTCGAACATGGATTTCACCGAATTGGCCTCTTCCACCCGACTGTTTGCGATGGCGATAGCGTCCCTCTGCTTTGGCTTGAATCGTCTCCCGAAATGCAATCCGCGGCTCCTTGGTCTCGACTTCCAGTTTGTCCCGACGAATCAGCCGTTCCTGAATGACATTCAAGTGGAGTTCGCTCATGCCGGTCATCACCAGTTCCTGGGTTTGGCCGTCACGATCGAGGTGGAAGGTAGGATCTTCCTCCAGGACTTTGTGCAAGGCTCCGGACAGCTTCGTTTCATCGCCTCGGGATTTCGGCAATACCGCCAAGCTGACCATCGGGTTGGGGAATTGGGTTTCCGGCAAGCCAAAATCACCTAGAACCGTGCCGGTATGCAAGTCATCCATTTTTGCGATGGCGACGATGTCACCGGGGCCAGCTTCATCGACCGGGTGGGTCTGTTCGCCAATGACTTCGAGAATCGGGCCAAGCTTGATGTTTTTTCGCGCTGTGGATGCGTGAACCGAATCGTCGCGGCGGATCGTGCCGGAAAAAACACGAATGAAGTTCAGCTTTTGAACAAACGGATCGATCCGTGTCCGAAAGACTTTGGCGACCAGTGGGCCTTTGGCATCCGGCTTGATTTCCACGTCGGCTTCGCCGTTGGTTGCCGAGCGAACAAAATCGGCCGGCGAGAGTCCGCACATGCCAATGGTCTCAAGAACCTCTGAAACTCCGACGCCCGTTTTGCTGCTACAGCAGACAATCGGGATTAGCGTTCCTTCCTTTACTGCTCTCACGATCAGTTTTGAAAGCTCTGCTTTCGTCGGTTTTTGGCCTTCGAAGTAACGCTCCATGACTGCGTCGTCAACTTCGATGATGGATTCGATGAGAGGTTCGTAGATTTCTTGGGGATCGACCAAAGCGCCTGTTGTATCCTCGGGAACGTCGAGTGTGCTGATGACCCCTTTAAAGTCGCCGCCGCAACCAACGGGAACATTGAGCAGCGTACACTTGTTTCCCCACATCTTTTGAATCGAGTTGATGAGTGCCGAAAAGTCAACGTTTTCGTCATCCATTTTATTGATGACGATGATCCGGCCGAGATTTTGATTTCCCGCTTCCTTAAAAACCCGACGCGTGTTGACCTCGATACCCGAGTGAGCATTCACAACGATGACCGCGGTGTCGACTGCCTGCATCGGGCCGATGACTTGGCCAATGAAATCTGGATATCCGGGCGTGTCGATCACGTTAAAGCGAAGACCACCATGATCAAAATGGATGGCGGAGGCCTCAATGGAATACTTGTGTTTTTTTTCTTCGGGGTCAAAATCGCAAATACTCGTGCCGTCATCGACGCTGTGGTTACCAGGAACGGTCTTGGTCAGCGCCAGGAAGGCATCCGCCAAGGTCGTTTTCCCGGACGAACCGTGTCCGCACAAAATAATGTTCCTGATCGATTCCACAGCATGTGCCATCGTCTTCGCCTCTGCTTTCGAATTCAAGGAATTGGTCAACCGTTTCCACACTGAAATTCAGTGGGCGGGCTTCGGTTTTCCTCCAAGAACGGAGGACTTTGTGCGATTGTAACCGAATCTTAACCAGCAATATGGCACAGCCAGAAACCGGACGCAAGTCTCACCAATTCGAGCTGTAAACTGGGACAAGTTTATCGATTCTGCTATCGACGTGATAGTGTTTATCGAGTTTCCTCGGTACCGATGGACTCAATGCGTCAGGCTTTGCTGACTTGTCCCACGGAATCCAGCCATCCCCAGCGATCTTCCGTGCGTCCGTCGAACAGTCCGAAAAATGCATCCTGGAGCTCGGCGGTCACCGGTCCTCGACTTCCGCAACCGACTTGGATTCGATCGACGCTCCGCACCGGCGTCACTTCGGCGGCCGTGCCGGTCAGAAATACTTCATCCGAGATATAAAGTAACTCTCTCGGAATTTCGACTTCCGTCACCTCATAACCCAAATGAGTGGCGATCTGCATCACCGTGTCTCGTGTGATCCCGCCTAGAATGGCGGCGGACAGAGGTGGAGTAAAGATCTTGCCATCGCGGACAACGAACAGGTTTTCTGCAGATCCTTCGCTGACGGTTCCTCGGTCCGTTACCGAGATGCCTTCGACAAACCCGTTTCGCCGAGCTTCTCCGCCTATGAGTTGCGCGTTCAGGTAGTGGCCACCGGCTTTTGATAAAACGGGCAGAGCAGCACTGGTTGTTCGTGTCCAGGAGGAAACGCAAACATCAATTCCTTCAATGAGACCTTCTTCTCCCAAATAAGCACCCCATTCCATCGCGGCGACGATCAAGTTGGACGGCACATCTGCGTTAGGAACGACCCCTAGTGAACCGGCGCCCATATAAAGCAGTGGGCGGATGTAGGCATTGGTTAGCCCGTTTTGAGAAATGGAATCGCGGCAGGCTTTCTCGATTTCGGATTGGGAATACGCTACCGGGTACCGATAGATTTTCGCGGAATCCAGCAACCGTTTGATGTGAGCCTGGAGTCGGAAAATGGAAGGTCCGGCTGGCGTATCGTAACAGCGGATGCCCTCGAAAACACTGGAGCCGTAATGCAATGCGTGGGCCATCACGTGAACCGTCGCGTCTTGCCAGGGAATCATCTTCCCGTTCATCCAAATAAACTTGCTGGTGGTCATGGGTTTGTTTCCAATTGTTTTGGCAAATTCAGTTTGAGATTTTAGTCTAAACTCTACAGGGAGGCGAGCAGTCAAAACTTCTTGCACGTTGGAGCCAAAATTGTGAACACGAAATTCCTTTTGCAAAGACTTGATGATTTTGAGCGGGTCTTGCCAGCCTTGGTCAGCAATCTTTCGGATGTTCAAATGCGATGGAAACCCCCTAGTGGCAATTGGTCAGTGCTGGAGATCGTTTGCCATTTGTGCGATGAGGAGGTCCATGATTTTCGGGCGCGGCTGATGGCCACGATCGACGACCCGTCACAAAAATGGCCTGAGATTGATCCGGAAAAAACGGTTGTTGACCAGCAGTTCAATCAACGAGATCCCGCGGATGCGATTGAACAGTTTGTTTTCGAGCGAAAGAAATCCTTAACGTGGCTTCGCAGCATACTCGACCATGCGAGCGTCAACTGGAATGTGGCTTATCAACGTTCCAAGTTTGGACCCATCAAAGCCGGAGATCTGCTGGCAAGTTGGGTGGCCCATGATCAGTTGCACACGCGTCAAATAGCCAAACGGATTTTTGAGCTCACGGTTCGCGAATCCCCCACTTTTTCGATCGCCTATGCGGGTGAGTTGAGTTAGGGATCAGATCGCAAGGAACGGTGTGTCTTGACCGTCTGACAGGAATCTACAACGATGGTAACCGACGTGTCAGTTCGATTCGGACGTGACAAAACCCAAGAATTTCAGAAAAGGGGCCGAGGACACGATGGGACTCGAGATGAAACAGATTCGCGAGACGATGCCGCAAGTCGGTCGTGTCAAATGGATTGGATTGCGGCCCCAGCGGCGGGCTCCGGTCAACGTCGTGCAACAGGTGGAAGCCAACGATCAAGGTCTAGTGGGTGACTTTTTCTCCGGACCGGCTGACGCGCCGAGGCAGGTCACGCTGATACAGGAAGAGCATCTTGCGGCAATCGCCAGCATCTTGAATCGCGACCTGGTTTCTCCGGATTTGCTGCGCCGGAATATTGTCGTGTCGGGAATCAATCTCCAGGCTCTCAAAGAGAGCAAGTTTCAAATTGGCGAAGCCATTTTGTTTGCAACCGGGAATTGTGCACCCTGCAGTCTCATGGAAGAAAATCTTGGCCCCGGCGGGTACAACGCAATGCGCGGCCATGGTGGAATTACTGCTCGGGTGATTCAACCCGGGAAAATTCGGGTTGACGATGAAGTCAAGCGAATTCCTGGTTAGTCGATGGAGTTGAGGTTTTCGGATTGATCTCAAACCACCTCCAAGAAAACGCGTTCCCGCTATTCTTTTTTGATAAGTGCCGGTGGTTGTTCTTCAGCGGGAACAAATTTCATCGAAATTGAATTTACGCAGTGGCGGACATTTTTGCTGGTGAAACCCTCACCCTCGAAAACATGACCCAAGTGGCCATCACAATTCATACACAGGATTTCCGTGCGCCGTCCATCGGCATCCGTTTCGCGCCGCACCGCGCCGTCGATTTCGTCGTCAAAGCTTGGCCAACCACAATTGGATTTGAATTTGTCGGTTGAGTGGTACAGCGGTGCGTTACATCGCCGACAAATGTAGAGACCCTCGGCGGCATTGTTTGTATACTCGCCCGTGCCCGGATACTCCGTGCCTTTGTGGATAATGACTCGAGCTTCTTCTGGTGTCAGCTCATTGTAATCGGACATGACGACCTCTTGAGAATCTAAATTGGATGCGGGTTGTGCGGTCGGTTTAGGCTCTCGATCGGGATTGGCAGCCGAAAACCCGTACCAGATCACTATGCCGACTACGGCTAGGAAAAGCACCATAAAGACTAGTCGATTCATTGCGTTAGTTCCCTGCAAATTTTAGTCATTCGTTTGCGATTGGCTCCCAGGTCGGAATGACCGACTCGCGATGCCGAACGAAAGTGAATCAGTTTTTCCCCATCATCAACAAAGAACTCCACATCGTCAACAAAACGAAAGACAAAACTCGAGAACTCATATCGCAAGTAGTTGTCTGATTCCTGCACCAATCGTGCCCGCGGGGAGACTCGTGCAACTGCGAATTTAATATTCTCAATTGCTTCTGCGGCGGACCCTTGAAACTTGACAGGAGACATGCGATGGGTCGTGGATTGAGCCTGACTGGACACGCAATTGGGAGTTTCCGGACACTTGGCAAGTTGACCGTTTGTGACGCCAAGGTTAGATGGAGGTCTTGCTGTCATACTCAACGCATACAAACCAGACGCGCTGACAATCAGCAACACGAGGATTTTCGTTATCCAACGTCGCGATTTGGTTTTCGGAGGGTTTGCCAATTTTGTTTCGAGCCGATTTTAGATCAATTGAGCGACGACATAAAAAGCGGAAATGATGGCAGCCATCCCCAGGCCGATCGCGAACAATCCAGCGTTTTGCGAAGGTTGGCAGGTGATCATTCCGCTAGACAGCTCATCCAGTTTTTGTTGGCGGTCTTCCGACAAACTGAAAATCAGGATTTCTGTCCGTGCCGCGAGGGATTTCTTTCGTTCATCATCTTTCACAATGCCAAACAAATCATGCCACTGAGCGGGTGAGTCGAGGTCATTTCCATCACGGGTCTTAGCTTCGAGGCGGAAACGGTAGATTTGAATCCAACCGGGTCGCAATTGCGTGCAACTCCAGTTCTTCTACCCGAGCACTGCGTCCGAAATAACCGTTTTTGTCGAGCCAATCCCGGATGTCTTTTTCCGTGACTCGGTTACTTATTGTTCCCAATTTAACTTCTTCCGTCAGATGTTTTGTGTTGCCGAAGTCGCCGCAGGGCGGTTTTTCCAAAAGTTAGGTTTACATGATACACCGAAACCAACAGAATTAACTTAACTCGTTTACGATGAACGATTCTTCGAGGAAGGAAACTGAAAGATGCAAAAGCTCGATCTCTCGGTAGCTCTGATTCGCCGAAATGAGAAGGAAACGATGCGCTGGCTTGCCCGCTCCAAGCCGAATCGATCTCTTTTTTCTTTCGTCATCGCAGATCGGCTTGGTAAGGAATCCTTTCGTGAAACTGCAATTCGAGAGGTCGCATGGGAACTCGGCCTGAATCGGCACCGAGACTTTCTCGTCTCGAATATGGCACAAATGAACCTCGAATTTGTCGACCAATTGCCCGGCCAATTTGACAAGACGCACGTCGTTGTTTCGTTCTACAATGTCGAAATCTACCGCAGCGAGGTCACTAAGAGACTTCAAAAGGATCCCCGTAACCATTGGGTAACGTCGGAAGAGATTTGCGCGGGAGTCTCGAATGAAGGTGTCCTGTTTGACCCTGTCGTGCCCTATCTGATCAATCGTTCTCACGTAATACAGAATTGGGAATCATTCTCACGTCGCGATTCTTTGTAGTTTTCGGACGTCGTCATCCGTACTGTCTATCATTGTGCAGTCAGAGGTCTACACCGCCGTCCGAATCGCGAAACCACCAGCGAAAAATCAGGTGTGAATCAGTGTCGTGGTCAAGCCGAACTGGCAGTCTGATCGATGCTGTTTTCCTGCTGATCAATCTCTGAAATTTCTCGCTGTAGAATTTCCAGCAACGTCTGCAAAAACGCCACGATCATGGGCCCGACCAGGATTCCGATTGGTCCCAGCGTCGCAACGCCTCCCAAAACGCTTAGCAGAGCCAGCATTGGGTGCAGGTTTGACTGGCCGTGCAAAACGAGCGGTTTGATAACATTGTCGGCCATCGACACGATCAAGGCGCCGTAAAGCGCCAAACTAATGGCGCTGGTCAATTCGTTTTCAAAGAAATACAGGTACAGCGAACAGGGAAACCAGACCGCCGCAGCGCCGACAAACGGAATCATTGCGAACACGGATGTTAAGACGGTCAGCAGGAAAACTGATTCGATTCCACAAAAGTAAAATCCGATCCCCGCCAAAAATCCTTGCACCAACGCCGAGAGCAGTGTTGCAATCACGACGGCCCGACTCACTTTTCCGAACTCGGTGACCAGTTCCTGCTCATGGTCGTCCTCCAGAGGCGACAGGCCCTTGAAAGTCTCGATCATTTTCGGACCATCGAGGAGAAAGAAATAAAGTCCAATGACCATGATCGCGAAACCCAGGATTGTGCTCCCCGCGTAGGATGCCGCTCCGCCACCAATCTTGAAGATCTTATCCCTTAGATACGTTACCGTGGCACTTGTATATTCCTCGATTTCAGTTCCCGAAGGGTTCGCTGTTTCAACCAGCCACGCCCGCGCCTTACCTCCCAGGAGTTGGGTTTTGAATTTCGCAAATTGCGTCGACATCTCCGCGAGCGATCGGCGGTATTCCCGGGCTTTTTTGATACGTTCACGGCTCGTTTCATCCGTCTCATTGTCCAGGCGGGGTAAAGACGATTCATAGTGCAGCGCGCGGGCACGATTCAGGCTGGCGAGAAACAACCGCCAATGGTCATTCGGATTGATTTCGGCGTTCTGCTCCTTTTGCACTTCTGACTCATCGTCATTTGAATTCGCCTGCGTCGATTCAACGCTCTGGTCGCTAGGCCAGTAGCGGTTTGTCGCCTCGGCAAGAGATCGAGCCGCCTCCTCAATCTCAAACAGGCTGGACCGATGCCGATCGACAGCCAATTCGCTCATTTCATCCATTTGCTGAAGATCGCGGATTTCCATTTCGATCCGACGAATCTGGTCTGCCGCAGGCATGTCGAGTCCCAGGTTGGAACGTACCACATCGATTCCGGCGACGACCTTCGCTGAATTGAAATGACTGGAAAACTCACGCGCCTCGACGACCGCCATTAGCAGAAGGACTGACAAAGGAATCAAAACGACCAGCAGTATCGCGGCGGTCGTCAGCAGCGCGCCCAGTTTTTGACTGCCTTTGACCTTTTCCAGTATCCAACGATGTAGCGGACGAAACACGACAACCAGCAGTGCCGCCAGGAAAAGAGGGACCAGGAAACTGGCCATCACCTCGTAAAAGAAAAAGACGAATACCGCGACGGCTGCGAGCAACATTCCGAACGAGATGTAGCGGGAAAGCTGTACCCTCGGGACGCCACGCTCGCCCGATTCGAGCTGATCAGTTGCGGGCCTGGAAGTCACGGGCGACTCCCCATGTGGGACCTGGTCTTTTCCAGCGGCAGGCTTCTCTCCAACCGATGCAGTTTCCTCCCGCTTTTTTTTCTTGCTCATTCATTTCCTGTACGTGACGCTTCGAGTTGACTTGCAAATTCGCGCTGGCCTGGAGGCTGACTATTGTCGCGAACCAGGCGTAATTTTGAAAGTCAATTCCGAGCCATCGCGATTGACAACAATGGTCGGTTCCTGGCCAATTTTCAAACCGTCGATAATTGCGGTGTAATCGTAAATATTCTCGATTCTCTTGCCGGCGAGACCGACGATGATATCTCCGCTACGAACGCCGGCTTTATCAGCGGGAGCCCCTTGGGTAACGTCCGAGAGTTTTACGCCACTTACCTCGTCGCCGTACGAAGGAACGCTGCCGAGGTACGCGCGCAGTCCGCCGCGCGGTGCTTGTTTGGGTTTTGATTCCCGACGCACATAGGCTGGCACTGCGTCCGACGTCGCCAAGGATCTGGTGATCAGCCCCATCAGGCGGGCGATTCTTGCCGCGTCGGGATAATTCAGTTTGTCCGGCGTATCACGAGGAGTGTGATAGTCGGTATGACTGCCCGTGAATGCCGAGAGGATCGGGATGCCGGCCCGATAAAAGGAGCTGGCATCCGTCGGGAGATCAGTGTCTTCACTCAGCGCCAAGGGAAGTCCAATCAGGGCGTTTTTGGATTCGATGACGGAATTCCAATAGCCGCTGCTGCCAATGCCCTGCAAAACCAGTTTATCTTCCAGTCGGCCGATCATGTCCATATTCAGAGCCGCGATGATGCCGGATTGAGGCTGCGTCTGAGACATCTTGATTCTCTGCACGCCGTGCTTTTTCACCAGTTCAATCAGCAATTCCACTTTTTCTTTCGGTGTCGATTCATCCGAGGCAATCTCGACCTGAAAATCGGGCACGCTTTTGCCGATAAATTCCAGCGAGTTTTCCAGTTCATCGACGACCGCCGGTTTGCCATTGAGTAAGATCTGGCCTTCAGCGTTCACGCTCAATTTGAAATCGTGAAAGGAGGGTGACTCTTGCTCGCTCTGGCCGTTTGAGGAGAAAGATTTGACAAAATGCTCCGAACCCTGCAGTCCCAACTCCTCCCCTGACCAGCCAGCGAAAATCACGTCTCGAGTCAGGTTCAGTTTTCCCAAACGCCGTTGGGCCACGAGATATTCGGCGATTTCCAGCATGCCGGCGACGCCGGATGCGTTGTCGTCGGCGCCAAAGTGAATTTGACCTTGCTCGTCGTTCTTGGCCAAGCTGCCGGCGCGTCCTCGGCCGAGATGATCGATGTGGGCACCAACCAGGACAACCTGCTCCGACGGTTGATCGCCTGCCTGCAGACGCCCAATCACATTGCGACCTTTGCCAGTGATTTTCTTGACGTCGAGTTCGGCCGCGATCTGGAGTCCACTCAATGGGAAGCCGGCGACCGCCGCGCCTTCGTCAAGTTGATCTTGCAGAGTTTTCAATTCTCTCCCGACCGATTCCAACAACCGGTTTGCGGTTGCGTCGGTCACGCTGATCGCAGCCAGGCTCGAACCACTGGGTGAAATGTCGTTTTGCATCGGCACGAGTTGACTGTGAACTTGCGAATTCGGACCACTCACAACGATCAAACCCAAAGCTCCCTTGTCCCGAGCATAAAACGCCTTCTTTCGCAGGCCCGCATAGAACTGCAGATGCTGACGTGTTTCGGGCGTCACATTCTCGGGAACGAAACGAAACACGACGACCCATTTGCCTTTGACGTCCAATCCCTCATAGGAATCATACGCTGGATGTTTTTCCTGTTCCGGCGCGACGATTCCATAACCTGCAAAAACAACGTCCGTCGCCGGAATCTCCAAACTGCCCGAGAACGTTAATGGCCGCCAATCCTCGTTGACTTTAAAGCTCATCTCCTCGGAATCGAAACTCGCTGTCAGGTTATTGTCCGGGCCAAGTTCGGCTCCATTGGGGAACTCAAATGACTGAAACCACGTTCCGTTGTCGCCGGCCGGCTGCAAGCCAAGGTGGTCCAGGTAAGCCGCAACGTAGGCCGTGGCCTTTCGTTCACCTGCTGAGCCAGTCATTCTGCCTCCCAACTCTTTTCGACATAGAAAATCGACATGACGCATGATGTCGCGCGGATCAAAATCCGGCGTTGCCTGTTTGGCGGCCGCGACGCCGATGCTGGTTGCTTCCGGCTCATCCGATTCCGATTCCACCGAACCAGAGCTGCGATTGGTTTGAGATTTGGGAGAATTTTTCAGTGCCTGCCAAGCCGCTTCCGAATCCCAGTTGGCAAGGTAAATCTGCGACTCCTTTTTCGCGTTTCGATTGGAAGTCCACGTCAATTGCTTTCCATCCGGCGTAAAACTTGCCAGTCCGTCAAAGCCTTCCGTATCGGTGACGCGAACCGGTTCGGAGTTGCCTCTCACGTCGACGAGGTAAAATTCGAAATTGGCAAAGCCATGGGGTTGTTGGTGGTAAAGATCAAGTACTCGCCGGACGGGTGATAGAAAGGTGCCCAACTCATCGCGCTGAAACGGGTCAGCTGTCGTTGATCGCTTCCATCGATATTCATGGTCAAGATTTCAGCGGTCGCCCCGTTGGGCGAAAACCGCCGCCAACAAATTCGCTTTCCGTCCGGTGAAAAAAATGGACCCCCGTCGTAGCCCGGCACATTGGTGAGCCGCCGGACGTCTGAGCCGTCGGCGTTCATGATGAAAATCTCCATCGATTACGCCGGATCGCGATCTGAATTTCTGCTGTCACTCTTGCTCAGTGAGTTTGCCTTGTAACGCGTGGCGGTTGGAGGCGAAAGCAATCAGCTTTCCGTCGGGTGAGAAGGAGCCTTCCGCATCATAGCCTCGGGTACCGGTAAGGTTGATGAACGGTTTCGAGTCGCGATCGAAGGCGTAAATTTCATAGGTCGGGTCGTAGTCCTAAGAGTAACGTCGAGACTGGCCAGATTCGCGAAATTCGATTTCCTGTTTTTGCTTAGCGCGGGACTGGGGATCATCCTGCGTGGACGCAAATAAAACTTGGTTGTTATCCGGATGAACCCAGGCACAGGTCGTCTTTCCATTGCCAGGCGAGATTGGCTCGACATCGCCAGTCTCAAAATCGAGCAGATAAATCTGGAAAAAAGGATTGTCCTCTCGTCTCTCGCTTTGAAAAACGAGTTTCGAACCGTCCGCGCTGAAATATCCCTCGCCAGCCCGACGACCTTCAAAAGTCAATTGGCGGACTCCAGAAAGAAACGCCTCCTCAGCCGACTTCTTTTTCGGATCGTTTTGAGCATCAACGGCAGGAGCGAGTGCTGTTAGCAGGATCCAACTCAGCAGAAAAGTGGGCAGAATGCTGGTCCGGAATCGAAAACATGTGATTTCTCTTTTTATTTTGCGAAAAACCAGTCGGAGGAAACGATTCCTACGACTCGTGAATCCAAACAGGTAAGTCTTAATTTTGGCGACTCGTCCGGGACCAGTGGCGGTTGGCAAAATAGATCGCTGCCTTGTGCGACCAATGTCGATTTGCCCATAACCAAATACTGAAAGATGGGTTAAATTATGGGGTCTTTTCGGTTTTGATTTTGGGGAAATCAGTGTGGTGATCCGCGTCGGTTGTTTTTGTCTCACTGGCTCCTCTACACTCAGATCAAGATGATGCTGGAAAGGCATGATTAGAACCTCCAGTATTCTTTCCCAAGATCTAAGCTCAAAAAAACCAAACGAAACGGTCGCTGTGAATTCTAAATTCGGGGCGATCGTTTCGCTACGTTAGGAACAATAATATGATCGCCAATCGAAGTTATGACTGCATCGTTATCGGGGGCGGCCCCGGCGGATGCGCCGCCGCCGCACTCATTGCTGAGCAGGGGCACTCGACGTTGCTGGTTGAACGCGACAAAATGCCGCGGTTCCACGTTGGCGTCGTTGATGCCCGAAGCCCATTGGCTGTTCGAGCGGTTGGGAATTCTTTCCGATTTGGAAAAAGCGTCACGCGAAAAAATGGTGTTCAGCTCGTCAGTAGTGGCGGTAAAGAGTCCAAGCCTTTATTTTCTCAGAACATGACAATGGGCCCTCGAATTTGTCCTGGCACGTCCAAAGGGCCGAGTTTGATCAACTTCTTTTCGAGACCGCTTACAATCGTGGTGCGACGTGTTCTGACGAAACACGAATTATTGATGTTGAAATTCGCAAGAAACTTCCACAAGGTGACACTGCAGCACAATGACGGCCGAGAGCATGACGTGACTGCGAGAGTGATCGTCGACGCATCGGGTCAATCCGCTTTGATCGCGGGCAAACTCGGAATCAAAGAGTTCACCCTGATTTGAAGAAAGCCGATTCGGGGCTATTTTGCGGAATGCGGTCTGCAGGTGGAAAACTTCCGAGGTGACTTGCATTTTACATACAGAGAGCAAGGATGTTTCCGGGTTCTGGCACATTCCCCTGGGCGATGGAACTGCTGAAGCGTTGGTTTGGTTGGCGACAATGATTTCCTTCTAAAACGAGGCGGTTCACCGCAGAGGACGTTTGAAACGGAAATCAAGAACTGTCCTGGAGTGCAGCGTCGATTGAAAGATGCCAACTTGGTGGGGCGATTCAACGTTGCAAAGGAATTCTCCTACACAACCAAGGAGCAAGCGGGTGACGGTTGGGTCTTGGTGGGCGACGCCGGAGGTTTTATCGATCCTATTTACTCTTCGGGAGTTTTTCTGGCACTGAAATCCGGTGTGATGGCCGGCGAATCGGTTGCCCTTGGCCTTCACAACAACGATGTCTCGGCAAAACGTCTGGGCGGTTGGACCGAAGAATACGAGCAGGGCGTAAAATGGATCCGGAAATTAGTCCGCGTCTATTACACAAGCGACTTCAGTTTTGCCGAGTTCACGGGCGAGTTCCCCCCCCATGCCGGTAACTTGACGGATTTGTCGGTTGGAAGAGTGTTTGAGGGCAATCCCGGTCGCATCTTCGAGGACCTGGACCCTTGGTTGGAAAAGTTCAAGAACAGCGAAAACGCGGGCAATACAAAGAACTGAAAAAAATGACGTTGGCGAACCTATTCCCCTGGCTTGCCTACCGCCGAACCAAGCCGGCGAGATATTCTTTCACCGCAAGCCGAGTTTGCCGAATCTTGCTGCAACTGGGATGAACAGGTTCGGGTCCGGCTGGTGGGGTAGTACCCGAAAGTCACTGGGCACTGGAATGACGTCCAGCCCATTCGCTGCCAGCCGCATCACGCGCGGTAAGTGCTAGGTAGAGGTCAAAATTGACGCGACCGTGGTTCGGATTGGCTTCCATCCAGGTCTTGAGATTGTGCATCTCCTCGGAGGTATTTCTTCCTTTCATCTGCACTACATTGGCCGGTGGAACACCGAGTCCAATGAGAATCTCCGCGGCCTCCTGTCGAGGGATCCAACCAAATTCCGTCTTTGGCAAATAGGACCCGCCGGTACAAATCACATTGGCGACCTTCCCCGCATGGAACAGCCGACACGCCGTAGAAACATTGACCCACTGTCCGCGAGTTATGAACCGCCAGTCAAACGTGAACTGGTGCCGCCCAAGCACCACGATGGTATCGAGTGGTTCCATCGCCAAGACATTGATTTTCTGGTATGGAGACTCCAGAGTTGATATCAGCCAATTTGACACGTAGCTATTCCCCGCGAGTGTCAGGATTAGCCAGCATGCGAATCCGGACAATTGCTGCCATTGGGGTTGCCTAGTCAACAAGCAGAAATAGTCAGTACGATCATTGCGAAAAAAAAAAAAAAAAAAAAAAAAAGTGTGTGTGTGTGTGTGTGCCAGATAATTCGCGTGGCATTGCTGGTCTGTCAGCATTTTTTCCAACATGCTGGGGCCACCGAGCGTCCCGGCAACACCCAGGAAAACCGCCCCAACAAACATCAGTGTTAAAGCATGGGTAAAAAATCGCAGACGAGTCAGGCTTCGAACCTGCCCAGGCCCGGGCCGGCGATCCTGCGCATAATATTCGTCGTAGTCATCTTCCCAGTTTTTACGGCGATTCAGCAAAGCCATGATTCGTCTCGTTCCATTTGGACAATCGATGCATCTGCGGTTCCGGGACTTGAGATTCAGGGGCGACGCCCGGTTCGATCAAAACTACGACTCCAATATTATCTCGAGAAGCAAAGAATCGGAACCCAAAAACGAGATGTGACTGGTTGGACAGCTACATTCAAATCGAATCGACCTCGACGCAAATGAGTCTATGTGCAAGCGGTCGAGAGGCTGGTTTCTTCATCGAAGTGTAGGTCGGGAGCGAGTTTGGGCAACTTCACCGTCTGGATTTTCCGACATAACGATCGTATAAACCATTCTGTTATTCGCAGCCTCTTTGTGCTGGCCGCATGACCAAGCGGTACTTGGCGTGTTTCCGGACGTACGATGCCATGCTCAGTCTTCAATCCAGCTCTTCCGAACGTTGGCTGCAACGCGTTGATGTCAATCTCGACGAGATCCTGATCGATCACGCCCACTGCGAGAAAAAGGCTGCCGGTACGGCAATGAACTTGATTTTCGCTTACGTCGAAAACGAAGATCTTTGTCGCGAGATGACGGAAATCGTAAATGAAGAGCTTGAGCATTTCCGTACGGTTTTGGATTTGTTGAAGCGCCGTCAAATTCCTTTCGCCGTCTCAAACCAAGTAGCTATGGTCGCAAATTGAATGATCTTGTACGAAAAAATGAAACCTGAAAAGCAGTGGATCGGCTGCTCGTCTTATTTCCTAATCGAAGCTCGGTTTTGCGAAAGGTTCGATTTTTTGCGAAAGCATATGGAGGAACGTGACGCGGAACTGGCGACGTTTTACGGAAGTCTTTTTGAATCGGAAGCTCGACACCATACGACCTACGTGCGGTTAGCGAACATCTTCGCTACAGAGGATGTCGTTAAACAAAGACTTCAAGAATTATCAGCCTGGGAAGCGGAGATCATTGCGGAGGGAGATGATATGCCACGGATGCATAGTTGGAGTTGAAAGTTGCAAATCGAGAGTTGAAAGTGATGTATCGGTCACATCCGCCGCTGTCATAAAGCCGAGCCAGAGTTTTTGAGCCCTCCACCGGCGAGTTCTGCTCCCAAGATCCACTCGAGTATGTCGATGGGATGTCGAATCTATCGGGCTTACTTCGTGCCAGGGGAGCTCGACCCAGAAGGGCAACTTTCTCGTTCAAACGAGAGAGAAGCGTTTCCGACGCAAATTCATGTGGTGACCTTAACGGCGTTCGCTGGGATTGGCAGTTCGACAAAAAACGCAAAGAACGGGCCGGATAGTTCAGCGAGTTGAGTTTACGTGTGAAAGGTGTTCGTGTAAAAAGTGTGGAAAATGCGACCCATCAAAATTGTGAAACTCTTAGGGCCATTTGTCTATTTTGAAGCGTGGGAAGTCCAACCCCTAAAAAGAAAATACGGCTGCCACCACGTGCCAGTGATACGCATACGTTCAAAGTGCAAATGGTAAATGTGTATTATCGACACGAGAAACGGAAGCTCGATATTACAAAGGAAGAAAACGCAATTAGACCTGGGAAGAAAGGTTGGACAAAGGGTGGTAGATCAGCATTTTTGAATGAAGGGAGGATTGGTGTCAGCTGTTAACGGGATATCTTCCATCATTTAAGCCGGGTGGACGTCACGGGAATGTTCCCGATATCTGGAATCAAAAGCCAAAGGGTAATGAAGATATTTTATACACAGAAGTGCTTCTTGGTTTCAGATGTTGTTCAAACCAAAAAAGCCAGATTTTCGCTATAGACGGAAGGATTTTGGTGGCGAGATGAGAAAATTTATTGCCATTTCTCTTTTTTTGGTTTTGGCAATTGTATACCCAATACTTGGTCAAGCTATTGCTGTTGCCCAACAAAAAAACCTAAACCAATTGAAGGATTGGCGTCTAGCAAACAACTCTGCTCAAAGAAACCAAATCGAAAAAAAAATATTTGGCGAGAATTGGGATCAAAATCGTGACTCCTTCAAACTCAGCTCCGACCAGATTTTTTCCTGTAGATCCGAATATGAAGCACTACTTTTGGCTGAACAAGCTCCGGGCTTAGATCAGAAAAAGAGCCTCGAGAATTGGAGCTATTTCAAAGGCTTTCTTCACGGACGCCTAAATACACGGATACCTGGAGATTGGTTCGTAGCGGTTCAAAACGGTGACGTTCCGCCTTCGAAGATTGACGGATACTCAATACTCCAATTCAAAGGGAAAAATGAAGCAACAATTTCGTTGGGTCATGATCAATTCGTTGTTCCTTTGGATACAACAATCACCCCGGGTGACCTCCAGCG
Source organism: Pirellulaceae bacterium (assembly GCA_942492215.1). Lineage (GTDB taxonomy): Bacteria > Planctomycetota > Planctomycetia > Pirellulales > Pirellulaceae > Mariniblastus. The sequence goes on along the minus strand of CALODY010000024.1, from coordinate 7,342 downwards.
GATCGACAAGAGGGAAATGTCGTTTGGAAAGCTAGAATTTACCATCACTGTCATTGCTAAAAGAAACAATGGGGTTATCCGGGGGATTCCCCACTACGATGTGGTTTGACGTTACACGAAGTGGCAACCAAAAGTACTTGTTTTTATGGATCATCAACGAACCAAAAACTTGCGTTCTAGTTCAGATCGAGTTTGAAAGTGGAAGGGTCACTAGTTGGGCTCACTTTTCGCCGATTAAGGGCCCAAAGATGTTTTCAATACAGGATGTCGAGGAGGAAGAAACGGAAGAAAGGGGAAACGGAGACAGGCCGCGTAAGTGAGGCGATGAAAAAGGGGGCATTCTGACTATTGAAGGCCGATAACAACTAAACAAACCTAACCAATGCCCGCATGTGGAGCTTGCCTGAACGAGGGCGGCTTCCATGCGGGCATTTTTTTATTGAGCCAGCGTACAACTTCGCCGCCGCGGTAAAAGAAAGGGGACGCAGCTCGAACATCCTGCGATCAATGATGACTGAGGGCAGAGCTTGAGCCGGTTTTGAATCGTATGCGTAATCAATGCCGTTTTGAAAGTCGATCAGCAGCAGATCGAACAAGACATTGAGCTGAAGAGACCAATGGGAGACAGAATTCGGAATCGAAGGGCGTGATGAAGGATGATAGGGCCATGTGAGTTGCCTGCAACGACCTGTTTTTCGATTCCTGACCAGACACGGCGCAGCAGCGATCGGTGATCGACCGGACGGCGATTTTTTGATTGTCAGTCAAATTCGTTTTAGTACTCATCGTTGCTGCGTCACGTATACCACTGTGGTCGATACTTTCCGTTCATGACGACCTTCCAGCTGGGCCGGAAGTTGAACTCGACGCACTTCATCGGCCGGCAACATTTGGGACAGCGATACGTTGGCAGCTGCGGGCCGTCTTCCTCGGGTTGATCCTGAGTCTCTTCTTCTGCTGGTGGGGAAGCAACGGTTGTCTCCGACAACCCCCGCACTTCGCAGCAACGTCTGCGGTACGCTTCGCAGTGTCGATTGGCGGACTGTCTGTAGTGCCGCACGCGGGTGAAGCCCTTGGGTAACACGTGCAAGCGCCCAGCGACGGACGAACTCGGTTTCGGGAATGGTGACGTCCACCTTCTCCCGCCGGCGGCCGGGAACCGGTCGCTCCTGGCTGCGGACCCGAAACGTCACCTGTCCGTTCTTTCGCGAGACCAGGCGCCCGTTAGAGATCGGGCCACCGCTGACGTAGGCCGCCAGGTACTTGAGGACAACCTCCGGATCGGTGTTGTCGCTGGGAGGCGGCTGCACAAAGACTCGAAAGCCATGGGGTGCGATTCCGTCCAGCCACTCCTTCCTGACTGTCGGATCCTGGAGGAACTCCAGCTTCCCTGACAGATTCAGCTTCCCCTGGGCTGCCAGTTTGAGAATCCGTTTTATCAAACCCGAACGAAAGCGTTTGCCCAGCATCCACTGGTTGCCGGCCTGCAACTCCGGCCGCTGATCGATTTCCACCCAGCGAGTCCCGTCCAGCGACAACGCGCCACAAGGAACCAATACGACAGTGAACGTGATGTCCCAACCGCTGGTTCCAGGTGTGCAACACGAACACGGCGGCGGCCTGCACGCCCAGCGATTCCAGCAATCGTTTCAACTGCTTCCAGGCGGTCGTGATCAGGGTGTTGTAGAGCAGCACCCGGTTGGCCAGAAACAGATCCGACAATTGATCGGGGATGGTGAACACGACTTGCAGGTAGGGTGTCTGGGGAACCAGCCGCAGGCTGGTTCGTTCCAGCCAGTCGGCCCGCACCTGGCCACTACACTGGGGACAGTGCCGTTCGCCGCAGGAGTTGTAGACTCTCACCGGCTGGTCACAGTCTTCAGTCGTAGCGGCGACGCCCCAGCCGCCACCGTGATCGGCAAAGCGCCATCCGCACCAGCACGTCACCCTAGCGCGAAGCGAGAGCTGGTCAGCCACTGCCGGCACGGTGTCGCGGACGAATCTGGTGAACCGAAAGGGGGTGGCTTGCCTGGCCCGGACAACCGTTCCTCCTTCCTTGATTCCTTCCTTCGAGGTGAAATTCCCCGGGATTACCCGGGGGACAGGCTTCTTGCCTGTCTTGTCTGCCTTCTACTGCGCCTGTCTCGGCAGCATCCCAGCCTATGGCACCGTCAAGCTTTGACAACCGGAGGGCGGGAACAAAACTTTTTACCAAAAAACGTGACCGTGCTACGATTGACAGCGGAGGGAAGTTGCCGCGTCATGGAACTTAGGAAAAGTGTCTGTTTACAAAGATTCGAGTTAACACCACGATTCAGGTCTCCAACTCGTTAAGCGAATGACACGCAACGACCGGAGCGGCCTAACCACCTGAACGTTTTCAGTTCGAGGAATTCAAAGATGAACCAATGCTCCACCGAGTCTACCGCAGTACGCGCCAAAACACAACCGAAACCAAAAAGGCCAGTCGAAGAACAGAAAAGCTTGATGTCGTCCTGGAAACGATCGGCGATGAAGTCCATCTCTCCATCGGCGGTCAACGTCGTTACCGGATCCGGGGGCTGGAGCACAACCACAGCTCGCAGCAACTGAAAGTCAACGTGCTGGCGGCCCGTGATGACCTGGTTCACCTGGACACGCTTGATCTGTACAAAGCCCGCAGTCGAACCTCGTTTATCAAAGCGACCGCGACCGAACTATTCACCGACAACGAGATCATCAAGCGGGACATCGGCACGATGTTGCTGAAGCTGGAACAGCTGCAACACCAGCAGATCGCGACAGCCACCCAAAGCCAACAGCCGGTCGAACCGTCGGCGCATGAGAAACGGGCCGCCCTGAAACTGCTGACCGACCCGCAGCTGATCGACCGCCTCCTGGCCGACTTCGATGCTTGCGGCCTGGTCGGGGAAGAGACCAACAAACTGGTCTGTTATCTGGCCTGCGTCTCCCGCCGGCTGGATTCACCCCTGGCCCTGTTGATCCAAAGCGGCAGCGCCGCCGGTAAAACGACCTTGATGGACACGGCCTTATCCTTCGTCCCCGAGGAAGAACAGATCCGCTACTCCGCCATGACGGGCCAGTCACTCTATTACATGGGTCAGCAGAGCCTGCAGCACAAGATTCTGGCCATCTCGGAGGAAGAGGGAGTGTCGCAGGCTTCGTATGCCTTGAAACTGCTGCAATCCGACGGCAGGTTAACGATCGCCGCCGTCGGTAAAAGCAACAACGGCGGAAGGCAGGCCACCGAGACCTACACGGTCGATGGCCCGGTGATGATGTTCTTAACCACCACCTCCGAACATCCCGATCCCGAGCTGCAGAACCGTTGTCTGACGCTGAGGGTCAACGAATCGTCCGAGCAGACGGCCCAGATCCACGACCGGCAACGGGCGGTGTACCTGAAATCGAAAGTCAAACGGACCCCCGACGACATTCGCACCCTGCATCCAGAACGCGCAGCGACTATTGGCTCCGCTACCAGTCATCATGCCCTGGGCGGACCAGCTGACGTTTCGCCACGACCAGACCCGCATGCGACGCGACAACGCCAAGTACTTGTCATTGATCGCTTCCATCACGTTATTGCATCAACACCAACGGAAGATCATCGACTTGGGTGCTGGCAACATCGCGATTGAATCAAGCGTCGAAGATGTCGAGCTGGCCAACCGCTGGATTAGCGAAGCGATGGGCCAGTCACTGGATGATCTGCTGCCACAAACACGCCAACTGCTGGTCCTGATCGACGAACCTGGTCAACCAACAATCAAAGAATCAAAACATTGATCGAACTCTGGTTCGCTTCACGCAGCGTCAGCTGCGGGAATCCATTTGGCTGGGGAGACTATCAACTTGCGTCGTCATCTGAAACGACTGATTGAGCTGGAGTACGTGCTGGCTCATCGCACCGGACACAGCAACGGTCAAAGAATACGAGTTGCTTTACGACGGCCACGGGCCGCGACGGACACTCGTTCCTGCTGGGTCTGACGCGATCCAGCGAAGTTGAAACAGCAAAGCTAGCCAGACTTTAACGACAAAACCGATGCCCCTTCGATCCCTGCCAACTGCACACAACGCTCGGCCATCGATCACGGGACGCACATCGACTCAACGACCAGTTGAATCGAAGCCACTTTTACACGGTTGTTGAGACTCGTCCAACCGCACAGCTTGTTCCGTTATGGAACAAGCCCCCCATTCAAAACTGAGTTCTGCAGACCCGATTCTCGGGTCTTTCTTTTTAACCCTGTCCGACTGCGCTACCGGTAGGCGCTACCGGTATGCGCTCAAGGACGCAACCACAAGGAATCTACTATGACTTCCCAACGCAACTGCTCGTCCACTTCTCATCCCCACGACCCACGGGAGCGGCAAGGTACCTCCGGTGCGGTTGCACCGGAGGGCCTGTCGGCACTGCCGACCCCCAAGCTCCTGATTCATCAGTTCTTGCAATCGATGCGGATGCGGAACTGTAGCGAGCGGACGATTGCCAGTTGGAATTACAAACTGGTCCGCTTTGTCAACTGGTTGAGCGAAAGGGGCCTCGACTGCCTGGCCCAAGTTACGCCCCAGATCATGGCCGCCTATCGCCGCAACCTGTTCCACTATCGCAACCCCAGAACCGGAAAGCCACTGACCTTTGAGTCCCAGGCCCATTACCTGATGCCGATCCGACGCTGGTTCGACTGGATGGTCAACCAGGCCTTGCTGGAAACCGATCCCTCCGCCGACCTGGAACTTCCCAAAGCGGAGCAACGACTGCCGACGGCCGTGCTGACGGCCGACGAAGTGGAAAGCCTGCTGAACGTACCGGATGTGAACACGGGCCTGGGAATTCGAGACCGGACGATGATGGAAACATTTTATTCCAGCGGCATTCGCTGCGGTGAGCTGGTGGCGCTGGATGTGTACGATATCGATGCCGAGCGTGAGGTGTTGATCGTTCGCCTCGGCAAAGGGAAGAAGGATCGGGTGGTTCCCCTCGGGAATCGGGCCTTGAGCTGGATCCAGAAGTGGACCCACGACATTCGTCCAGAGTTGGTGACCGAATCTTCGGCTCAGGCCCTGTTCGTCTCCAAGAATGGCAACCGTCTGGGCCCCACCTACGTGTCGATCCTGGTGAGAAAATACTTGACGGCCATCGGTATCGACTACCGCGGCTCGTGCCACTTGCTGAGACACACCGCCGCCACGTTGATGATGGAAAATGGGGCGGATTTACGCTCTCTGCAGCAATTCTTAGGCCATGCCAGGCTAAATACAACTCAGATCTATACGCACGTCAGTATCCAGAGGCTCCAGGACGTGCATCGAAAAACCCATCCGGCCAAGCCCAACGGCAAACCGGATGAAGCCAGTGATCAATCCGTTGATTAAAACAGGCCAACCAAGTGAGATTCGGTCGCATCCCGATCGAATCTCACTCCTTTCGGCCACTTCCATCGTCTACAATGAAATCACTTGTCAACAACGCGTTTCGCGCGCGTGGAAAGAAATCTCAAAAGTGGTCGCCACCCTCAACAATTCGAGAGTCGTCAAATGGAGTTGGTCCGGCAACCGTTTCGTTCGGCAAACACTCGACGTCAAAACACAAGCCGCTGCAACCAATCGTTTACAGGTGTATATACGAGCCAGGCTCTACCAACCCTCCACCGGCGAGTTCTGCTCCAAAGATCCACTGGAATACATCGATGAGATGAGCTTGTTTAGGTGGTACGTGTTAGGTGGCGTGGATCCTTTTGGATTCAACTACGACGAAATTGTTATTGCCGTGGTACCTATCAACAGATCAACGCACTTAATCCTGGAGATTGGGCCACAGACTTTGCGATGAATCTCTGGGTCACGCTGCAACAAAATGTGGTACTTGTTTTTTCCAGGTCGCCAGAAAACTGTATCTCTTGCGACATGAAGTCGAAAACATCATAAAGAAATCAACGTATTAGCACGATGTGATACCTTACAAACTTGGACTTGCTCCAAGAGGATGACTCTGGGATTCCTGACGATATGGTTGTGAACTGTGCGAAGGCTGGTAAAGAAACGGCTCCTGCCGCGTTTTGGAGCCGTACTTGTTATGGGCGAAAACATAACTCGGAGCAGGTTAGAAATTACGGCGCTTGGTGCTGGCCTGTTACGCATACTTATTTGACTTCTCCTTAAATTCGCCGCATTGCATAATTTCACGATAGACAACTGCAAGGAGATTGACAAAAGATCTTCGCCAGAGAGAACGGCTTTTAACGCAAAAAGGGCTGTGATCGGCGAGAAACCGGAAGGAGGTGCGATTTGGGGGTTTGACGGATTCAAAGTCACGCAAGACGTACCGACCCATCAACCGCACCTCCAACCATGAACAATTTCCGATAGCGTACACGCCGCCAGTTAAAAACCCTAGTTGATTTGAAGAGGTACCCTATGTGTACCAGGGTGATTGGTCTTACTTGTTGCGACCTCGTTGATGGGCGGTGATACAGTGTATTGCTAAGGAAAGCCAAGCAACATTTCGTTAACGCCCACAAAGTTCAAATCGTAGTTCACAATTTGGAAACCAAAGAAATAAATGGTGTTTATCGAATTCAACCGGAGTTCGTAGGTTTCCTAGAGTCGGCAGCATGAAAAAAGTCGCGTTCGTCAATTTGAACGCAAGAATCGGTGGGACCTTGCAAGGTACTTTTCTTGACGAAAAGTTAATCTTGACGAATATGTCGGGCACTGAATCGTTCGTACGACAAGGAGTTCGTACAGAATATGCCAACTCTAGAGAAGGACCGTTGCTTGGCCAAACAGCAAAGGATGTTTACGCTCGGAGTTGACAGAATTCCTCTGAGCATTCATTGCTGTTTCCCCCCGACCAAGTCGCCGCTTGAATCGAAAAAAATGTCTGAGAATTTAATTGATTTCCAGAGAACTAATATGGACAGAATGATTGATGTGAAGTATCAGTTGTGCTATTCTGACAAGATACGAAAGGAAGATCTAGGGTTGGAAGTATGACCATTGTCTTTGCAATTGCGGAAGGCGTAAATGATACTGGAAGTATTGATCGTTTGATCTTTCCGACTGCTGACTAGACGTCGATTTGATTGAAACCGAGCAACAAAAGAAGTTGAGGAACTGAGAAATGGCAACTCACCAGAGTCGGTACGTCTTGGCAACGACAAGCACAAGGCCTGGTTCAACATCCTGCGATCATGATGATTGAGGGCAGAGCTTGAGCCAGATTTGAATCGTATGCGTAATCAATGCCGTTTTGAGAGTCGATCAGGAGCAGATCGAACAAGACATTGAGTTGAAGAGACCAATTGGAGACAGAATGGGGAATCGAAGGGCCTGG
>CALODY010000023.1:0-89293 GCA_942492215.1 Pirellulaceae bacterium | reverse complement strand
TACCGGTGACTCCAGCGTCGGTTGTGCGGTGGTCGAAGATGTCGATGACTGGCTGGTTTTTGACAACGGCCGCCGAGGATAGAGCGGAATGCCGGCTGAGGAAACACCGTCGACTGGAATGCCGACTGGTTGACTGGTTGTTTGCTTCCATTGAACAGGAGACACAACCTCATCAACTGGCGCCTCCGTGGGGATTGATGCCGCCTGGGATACCTCCCGATTCAACTGACTTAAATCCGGGATCGAAATTGGGGCCAACATGCTAGACAACGATTGGGGATCTGCTTGTTTGGCATAGGCTGCTGGTGCCCTTGGGGGTTGGGCATTCGCAACGGAGTTGTTCCGGGAGGCTAAATCCGGGGAAGTGAGCGATGGTGACTGCATCGGCGGTGCAGTTCGAGCATCCGAAGCGGAAACAATCGGTGGCACCTTTGACGGAGTCGTCGCGAGTGGCGGATTATTCGCAGCTTCCGCGGCGGAAACAATCGGCGGATAATTCTCCTCAGCCGTATAGCTCACGGGCGGGACTGCCTGGGTCACCGCACCAAACGCGGATTGGGTAACCCGCTGGGGTCGGCCTTGCTCTGCCAAATAACCTTGGTCGACAGCATCCTGCTGCATTGCGTGGCAATGGCCAAGCAAAGAGCTCGAAAAAGTGACCAGAACGGCGAAAACTTTAAGCTTGAATTTTTGATTCATGGGTCAGTAGACGCAAATGGAGTCATGTTTTGGCAGGAACATTCCGGCCCATTCCATTTTTCGGTCTTCCGGTATGGCAACTTTTGCCGATTCTCATGATTTTTTCAGATCTGCTACGTGTGAGGATGATGCGGGTTGTAGCAAAGGTGCCAAATCTTCATTTGAAAGTGCGATCAAGTCCGAATTGACCATTGCAAAAAAGGGTGCCACTGAAAGCAACAAATATGAATCCGACAACGACAATGGTGGCTTAAAACCGTGGGTTTGACTAAAATACGACTGTCAGTTTGGTTCTTTTAGAACGGCCAAATTTCTCGAGGGGGTTCCGCAACTGACCGTGCACCAAGTGGTTGAAAGACTGCTGGCAGGTTGTGGATTTCATTTGCTTGCATTTTTACGCATTGAATTCAGCTTTCATGAACCAACTACTCTATCTGATCCGACGAATTCTTACATTTCCTGTGGCGGTTTTGGGTTCGTTCTGGGAGCGCGTTTCGGCGCTGAAGAAGAAAACCGGCCGTGCACGTTCGCTGATGCTTGGGTTGCCTGCCTTGCTGATCGCGGTGCTGGGTGTTTCTGCACTTTGCTGGGCCCAGTTCGGATTGGCCTCTAACTTGGAGAAGCGTTACAAAATCGCGGCGGAAGACAGCGGCACGAACAAAGACAAAATCCGACAAAACCTCGGAACTGAAATGCGAATGCTACGGGCGGCAAATCGCGGAAGTGGTGCGAGCGGTTCGGATCCTTTTGCCGGAATTCCAGAGGATGACGCCCGACGAAAACGTCTGAGTGAACTTCAGGAGGAGGAGCAAGTCTATCTCGAAAAGCTGATTGCGTTGAATCAGAATGAATTCGACTATCGGTTTCAATCTGGCGATCGTCTCTGTCGAACCGGGAGACACCCAACGAGGCACGGCACAGATTCAGAATGGCTCCCGAGACCGAGAACCTGCGGATACGCCAAGGCCCATCTTTGTGCTGTCACAGTCACTCTCCGGCACTGGGAGCTAGGTCCAATGATCGAGCGGTAAAAAGATGAGCCGGGATGCTGGCACTCACCTTTATGCGGAGCATTGTTTACGCCGGGATCAGGCCAACAAGTCCGCAAAACTGATCAAGGCGAGATTGCTGAACGAGCAAGGGAGGCTCGATGCAGCGTATGCGGTTTACGAGGAATTGTTTGCCACCGATGTTGCTTATTACGAGCCATTGATTGTTATCAACCAGAAGTTGAATCGAGAAGGAAGGAACGAAGATGTCCTCGAAAAGGCGTTGGAAGAGTTTCTCGCCAGGCTGAATTCAAAGATGAAGGTTGAAGAGTTGGTTCGTGCCTTGATGCACATTTCAAAGTGCCACGTGAAGCTGGGAGACTTCGACGAGGTCGGAGCTGGGTTGCTCAAGGAGCTCAAGGAAGAAATTGCTGCGCAATCTGATTCTGGGGAGGAACAAACGGGCTCCATGGCTGGAGATGAAGAAGAAAAGAGCGAACGAAAAGCAAGAACAGTTTTCGTATCACAGTTGTTGACGGAAGTCTATCTTGAGCAGATGAGGAATATTCCGCGGGATGAAAGCACGCCGAATCAGGCGGCTGCGCAAGAGCTTGAACTGTTAAAAAAAGCCTTCCAATCCAACCCAAATAACGCAAATGTTTTGCGGGGAATTTCGCGGGTTGCTTTGTCTGAAAATACAGAACTGGCAACGCGTGCCAAAGCGATTTATGACCCCGAGGATCCTGGAAATCAACAAAATGCACCGGCCATGGTCTTTAATGAACTGGGTGCGTATGGGCTCAGTAAATCGAACTATGGCGATTCGCTAAAGTACTTCGAAAAAGCACGCAGGAAAGCGCCCAATGACCCGATGATTTTGAACAACCTTGCCTACACTTACCTCGTTTGTGACGATCCGAATCCCGAGCGAGCCCTGAAGTTGATTGATGAGGCGATTCGGTTCTTGCCCAATGATCCGAAAATACGGAAGAACGTCAGGTCGTATTTCTATGACACACGTGGAACTGCATTGATGCAACTCAATCGCCTGATCGAGGCCACTGCCGCATTTGAAATTGCCATTCAGGACCGACCGGACAACAGGAAGATTCTGGAATCGTTGGTTGAATGCTACCGGGCAAACGACCTTTCTCCCGAGGTCTATTTGAATCGTCTAAAAGCCCTCGATGAACAGGAAGCGAAAGACCAGTAGTCGGCGCGTCGAATTTTCGTCAGAAAACCAATAACCCCACACAAGATATGATATTCAGACGTCGCGACGACGGATTCGAGTCCTTTTCGATCACAAAGTTCATTACTCGTCCCTTCCGCAGAAGGCGACGAAGATCCGAGAGGCGTGACGGGCTCGGGGGCCAGCAGTCAACAGCGAGGCGCCTGCTATCGGTCCTGCTGTTCCCCCTGACGCTGATTGCCGGATTTGCGACATTTATGGTTCAGTCCTGGGCCACTCATCGTTCCGGTCCGGCGTTCCTGAAAGGTGTGTTATCGGTTTTGGTTGCGACGATGTTTCTAGCAGGTCTGTGGGCAGCGAACTTTTTGAAAGAAAGTCGGAGCGTTGCGTCCAGCATGGGTTATATGCAGATGCACCTTGAGAAGGGGAAGTACGAGGACGCCGAGATGTTTGCGGAAAAATTGGTTGAGCTAAAACCGACGGATGATTCACTCAAGTATCAACTGGGATTGCTCCGCGAACAAAGAGAAGAAATGGACGGTGCGCTGGATGTAATGAGGTTTATCGCTCCGGACGACCGGGTGGGATATTGCAATGCCCATGTCTGGAGGGCTCGGCAAGAACTGAGAAACTGGTCCGCTACCACTGGCCTCGATCAGCGAGACTCGGAAGTGACCAAGCAGCTTGAGTACGCGCTACAGTCGGAGCCAGACAATTCGCTGGCCCTGCTGAGTTTGTCCGATTTTTATCAGGCCAAGGCTCGCGAGGCGGTTGAAGGGACGGAGGAGTACAAGATTTTCATCGATAAGGCGATCGAACCGCTTCAAAAAGTCGTTGTCGGGCCAGATGAAGAGCTGACGCTGTTGCAGGTACGCGCCATTCCAAGCCTCATCCAGCTCTTGATAGACTCTGGTAGGAGCGAGGAAGCAAAGAAACGATTAGAACTGGAACGGTACCGGATCAGTCCCGTTGCTCGGCGGAACGCTGACCTCTTCGAAATCTGGTATTCCCTGATCCGTTGTGCCATTCAATTAAAGGATTATCAACTGGCCCAGGACATTATGCAGGAGGCTTTACAGCTGGTGACATCGCCAGATGTTCGGCGCAAGCTGATTCTTCTGCAGTCGGAAATGGTCCTGGATCGAGCTGAAGATTTTACTGACATGAAAGACCGCGAGCAATTTCGCGCTCGTTTTAAAATGCTCTGTAGCGCAATTGAAATTAACCCTCGCAATCGTGCCATCTACCAAAAACTTCTGCAGTTTGTGGCGGCCCAAACCAATCCGGATTTCAATGAAAGCTGGTTGCGCGAACTACTTGTGGGGTCGAATTCGGGCGTCTGTGGACTCGGGCTCTGTGAGTTCGCAAACGGGCATCAGATCTTGCTCGGGATGTACGAAATTAACCAGGGCAACGTATCGCAGGGCCAAAAACACTGGAACATTGGCCACCGAGAATAAGGACCGTTGGCTAACGCCGTTTGTGATCAACAATCTGATTGATACAGCGGCAAACGACTACCCGGATGATTTCCCCGAAATTTTGGACATGGTGAGTTTGGCAATTGAGCTTTTTCCTGACCAGTCTTTGCTCTATCAGACGCGCGGCATTTACTTCATGAAGCAGCAACAGTATCAAGACGCGGCTGTCGATCTGGAGCATGCCCTTGAGAAATCGCCGAACATGGTTTCGTTGCATAAGTATTTAATTGACTGTTATGAAGAACTGAATCAGCCGGATCGAGTAACAGAACACCAGAATGCTATGGAAGGGATTCTCAGTCAACTCGAATTTGATCAACGACGCCTTGTGGAGGCGTCGCTGGAAAGGCTCTAAGCCAAAGCACAAACCGCGATCACAGTTTTCTTTCGCAGCCGAATCGTTGTTCTACAAAATTCGATACTTTCAAACATAGGATCAAAGTTACTTGTTCCGACTCTCTCGATTTCAGCTAGGCCTTGTGTTCTTGACCCTGCTGTTGCTACGCGTCAGCGTGGGCTTTCATTTCTTTAAGGAAGGCACCAACAAAATCAAATCTGGTGACTTTACGGCCGAGTATTTCCTGGGCGGTGCTAAGGGCCCGCTCGCCCCGTATTTCAAAACTTTTCTTGATGATCCGGATGGAAAAACAAAGTTGTGCGTAGAAGAAATCGAGTCGGAAGACGGTCGCAAATCCTATGCACTGAATCCTGAGCTGACTCACCTGATCTGGGATGACTTCATCGACAAAGCCATTGCTTATTACGGTTTTGGAAGTCCTGACTTGCAGGCTGGAATTTCGAAACGCCGACAGGAATTTGCCGATCAGATCGCATCCGCGAGGGAGAATCGAGATGCCACAATCAAAACGTTCGAATTAGAACAAAAACGTGAGACGGACGAGCAAAGCATCCTGGCAATTCGCAAACAAATTCCCCGTGCCGAACAGATTTTCGAGGATCACAAAGCCCAGTTAAATGATTTTTTGAAACTCAACCAAACCGAGCTACTCTCGCATTTCGGTACGGAAGATCGCCTGATTGGTTTTGATCGAGACGGGGAAAACCGCCGTGAGGTAGCTTTGTATGTTGATTCACTAAGAGGCCAAGTGGACTCGATCCGCGCAGACAGGACGAAGCAGCTTCGTGGCTGGAGCAACGAAGTTGTCGCCATTTGGGATTCGCTTGAGGATCAGATAAATTCTCTGGCGGTCGATGTTCAGGCCGAAAAACCAGATTTGAGCATTCATCGACCCTTTGATCAAAAACAAAGCAAGTTGAAAACCATCAACCAGTTTATCCCCTGGTTTGATACGGTCGTGGGCGTCTTGTTGATTCTCGGCCTGTTTTCGCGGTTAGCTTCCCTGGCAGGCGCCGGATTTTTGGCGTCTGTTGTGGCGACCCAGCCGCCGATGGTCCCTGGGACCGACCCGACCTACTATATTTGTATTGAGTTAGCCGCTTGCCTCGTTATTTTCGCAACGTGTGCCGGGCGTTACGGGGGACTGGATTACTTTTTGAGCAACCTTGCCAATAAAGAAAAAGTTGAACCTGAGGAATAGATGCCATGATCAATCTTACCGATGAAGAACGGGAAGTTGGCCGCGATAACTACTATTCGGCTGTTACGGCTCATGACCGTTTAAACCGACGGGACTTCCTCGTGAAATCAATCGCGGCGGGCGGTGCCACCGCCGCCGGCGTTGGTGCCATGTATTTTGGATACGGGCGACCCAACCGACGCGTGAGAGTATGCGTGATCGGCACCGGTGATGAAGGAAGCGTATTGATGGGCGCCATCAATCCGGACTTCGTCCAAGTCACCTCCGTTTGTGACATTCGTCCTTCCAGCATTCATCGTGCCTTCCATGGCGATTGGTCGACCGCCAACACGATCAAGGTTCGTCCGGGACTAATGAATGTTTATGGCTGGAAGTCCGAAGACGAGGCCCGCCGCAACGTTAAAGTGTTTTCGGATTGGAGGCGTGCCGTTGAGGACCCGCAAATCGACGGCGTCATTATTGCGACACCGCTGTTTTTGCACGCACCCATTGCGATTGCCGCCATGCAAAATGGCAAGCACGTTCTGTGTGAAAAACTGATGGCGCACAATGTCGCGCAATGCAAGTTGATGGCCCGGACTGCCAGCGATTCGCAGAGACTACTGTCCGTGGGGCACCAGCGGCATTACAGTATTCTCTATGACAATGCCGTGAACCTCATCCGCTGGGGATTGCTGGGAGAAGTTCACCACATTCGGGCGCAGTGGCATCGAAACAATCGACCAGGGGGAGATTCCTGGGCGCTGCCCGTTCCCGGAGGTGAGATCGCTGCTGACGGTCGCCGAGTGGACCAGATTCTGAATCAACTTAACGCGTTTGTCAGTAATTACGATGATCCGGCAACATCGCCGGCAGACCGGAAACGTCTGGCGCAACAAATTGCCCAGTGGCGTCAGTTAGACGCTGATAAGACCGTCGACGCCGAGTTGCACGGATTCATGAGTCGTGACGATGTATATGCGGATGGGCGAGTCAGGTCGGCCCTCGAGGAGATGGTTCGCTGGCGTCTGTGGGATCGAACCGGCGGTGGTTTGATGGCGGAACTAGGCAGTCACCAACTGGATGCGGCCAGCATCTTCATTGCGGCACTTTCAAAAGAGACAGGGAAACATGTTCATCCTCTCACCGTTCACGCCGTCGGTGGGCGTCACATTTTCCCACCGGATCGAGATGCCGATGACCATGTCTATTGCAGCTTCGAGTTCCCGGGACAGGGATATGACTACAGTTTTGATGTGGGTTACCGGGACATCGTCAACAATTATCCGAATCCGCAAACAGGCATCCCATCGTATGAAGAGGATCCCCATAAGAAAGTCGTTGTGACCTATTCCTCGATCAATGGGAATGGTTTTGGTGGTTACGGCGAGGTCGTCATGGGTACGAAAGGTACTTTGATTCTGGATCGCGAAAAAGAAGCTTTGCTCTATCCGATTCAGGGAACGTCTTACAAAGCACGGGTGAAAAAGAAAGGGGCCAGTGCAGTCCTGGACACTTCTGCCAGTGGTGACGCGGCACCTGCTCAGGCGGCCGAAGGCGGCGGACCCGTTAGTCGCGGCTACCGTGAGGAGATCGAGCACTGGGCTTGGTGTATCAGCACGGGTGATTACAGAAACCAGCCACGTTGCAACGGCCCGGTTGCGTTAGCGGATGCCGTCATTGCATTGACGGCGAAGCAGGCAATCCATCAATCGCAGCAACCGGGGGGCAACGGCTATATTCGCTTCGAGCCCGAATGGTTCGATGTGGACTCGGACGCCGTGCCAGAGGCGACAGGTATTGAAGAAACCAAAAAGATGTTCGTGTCTGAAAAGAAAAGCCTCGGGCTGGTCTAAAGTTTCGAACCTTGAAGTTCAAAATGTGTCCCAAACAATGTTCTCAGGACAGGCAAGCCCTGTCCTTTTTTGTTGCTTTCCCCCGCACAAACAATGCCCCTTGGAATTAGAGGAATCCGCGGTGGCGTTGGACATTGCCTGAGGGCATGGGGGGGGGAAGAAGATCTGCCATGTTCGGTTTCGCTTTTTCCTTCTGATTCAAGCTATGCGATCTCAAATGTATCCTGAGCATGTTGCCCTTAACTGTTCGTAAATGACGTCCAATTTTCCGGCTAAAACTTATCGGAAAACGCGAATACGAATTGTGAACACGCTCTAATAACTTCTAACGGCTTGGAGCGATTGAATTCGCTCAGTCCTCAAAGGTAAGCCTCAATCCAACGATTTCAGTCATGAACAAAAAGCAACTTCTTTCACTTGGCGTGCCCGGCGATTGTGTTGCCGAAGCGATCGCTTGCGTGCAATCCGTTTCACGGGTGAAATCAAAAGAGCCCCCCAAAAAATTGATTCCCAGGATCGTCGCGGCACCAGAAGTTTATCTTACCGACGAACACTATGGCGATCTTGCAAGGGCCATAGTCGAGTTTCGGAAAACCGATGTTCCGCTGGCCGAGATCGATTATCAAAGCTGGGGATCGGATTTCGACACAAATTCTGTTCAACAAATGCGCAATGCTTGTCGCCTCCCGGTTGCCCGAGCTGCCGCTCTGATGCCCGATGCGCATTCCGGCTACGGACTGCCGATCGGTGGCGTATTGGGGTGCGAGAATGCGGTCGTACCTTACGGAGTGGGTGTCGATATCGCGTGTCGCATGAAGCTGACGGTTACGGACTTGCCGGTCGATACCGTTCACGACAATGACCCGATCAAATGCCGTGAATTAGATCGAGCCCTGGAGAAGGGCACGCTTTTCGGGACAGGTCAAAGTTGGAAGCGTCCTCATGATCATGCCGTGCTCGACGAAGATTGGTCGATCACGGCCGTGACCCGTGAAGTCCGTGACCGAGCAGTCGGACAGTTGGGCACCAGCGGCAGCGGAAACCATTTTGTCGAATGGGGCATCCTGACACTTCCCGAAAATGAACTTGGATTGGGTGCCGGTACCTACGTGGCGTTACTCAGTCACTCCGGAAGTCGTGGCCCGGGTGCCCGCGTTTGCCAACGCTACACGGATATTGCCCGCCGACAGGCACCGTCGAAGATTCGGGATGATCCCCAACTTCGACATCTTTGTTGGCTGGACATGGAGTCCGAAGCGGGCCAGGAATACTGGCTGGCAATGAATTTGATGGGACGATTCGCCTCCGCCAATCATGAGGTCATCCACAATAACGTAACTCGACAGGCCGGTGCGAAGGTATTGGCGACCGTCGAGAACCATCACAACTTTGCGTGGCTTGAGGAACATGACGGCAGCCCACTGTATGTTCATCGAAAAGGCGCGACCCCTGCCAACGCGGGTGACCTCGGCGTGATTCCTGGCAACATGGCCGACTCGTGTTTCGTCGTTCGCGGACGTGGCAACGCCAAAAGTTTGAACTCCGCATCCCACGGCGCCGGTCGGAAGATGTCCCGGACGGCGGCCAGAAAGGACTTTAACTGGAAACAATGGCGCGACCATTTGAACAGACGGAATGTCCGGTTGCTCGCTGGTGGACTGGACGAGGTACCCGGTGCCTACAAGAACATTCACGACGTAATGGCGTCACAAACCGACTTGGTGGAGATCATTGGCGAATTCATGCCGCGAATCGTGATGATGTGCGGAGATGGAAGTCGGCCTGAGGACTGATTCGATTTGAGAGAAAGTCCTGCTGGATTTGCCTTCAATTGCTCGCCTGAATTAGGCTTGCTTTTTTAGTGGCCGGGAAATTCCTGATGGCAAGGCCGAAGTGCCCATCGCTCATGTCTGCCAAAGAGGCTTGGGACAGGTTTCGAAAGCCCTGTGACTCCAAGATTCTGGATGATAGAACTGTGTCAGAAATACAGTGAAAAAATGCACTTTGCAGTTGGGTGTTTGCTGCCTCCAAGACGATGCAGGATTGAGCTAAAATCGAATCTATGAAACGACCCGCAACAATCGGCGCTCGCGCACCGGGTTTTTCGCTACCAGCGATCGACGGGATGAGCTTGGAACGGCGAACGATTGATTTGGATAATTATCTCGATCGATGGCTGGTGCTGCTTTTTTATCCACGTGATTTTTCGTTGATATGACCGACCGAGTTGACCGCCGTGAGCGGTCGCATCGAAGAATTCAGGGAACGTGACTGCGAGATTCTGAGTGTCAGCACCGACACGATTGAAACGCACGAGCGTTGGCTGACGACACCACCGGATCAGGGAGGGTTGGGGCATGTGCATTTCGATTTGGGCAGCGACAGCGATGGCACGATTTGTCAACAATACGGAGTTTATGTCGAAAAACAGCACGTCGCGCTGCGAGGGCTGTTCATCATTGATTCCAATGGCGTCCTGCAATACCAGTTGGTTCACAGTCTCAGCGTCGGCCGGAGTAGCGAAGAAATTCTGAGAGTGATTGAGGCGCTGCAAAGTGGTGGATTGTGTCCTGGTGAGCGAGAGCTTGGTCAGCTTCCAATGGATGTACTCAATTCGTTGGGGCCCAACCGGGTGATCGGCCAATATCAAATCGAATCGCAACTGGGCAGCGGTGCGTTTGGAACCGTATTTCGTGCGAAAGACATATTGCTTAACCGTCCGGTCGCATTGAAAGTGCTGCGAGAAAACTTCGTTGGCCAGAAACAGGAGTCATTGTTGGGGGAGGCAAGAGCCGCGGCAGCATTAAGTCACCCCAATGTTTGCACGGTCCATGCGATTGACACATCCAACGGCGCGGAAATGATCGTCATGGAGTATGTCGAAGGACGACCATTGTCGGATTGGTTGAAATCTGGACCGCTGCCCGCGGATCAAGTCATTCCTATCACTCGACAAATCGCAGCAGGAATGTCGGCCGCGCACTCGGCGGGTGTCGTGCATGGCGATCTG
The DNA here is from genome assembly GCA_942492215.1 of Pirellulaceae bacterium. Lineage (GTDB taxonomy): Bacteria > Planctomycetota > Planctomycetia > Pirellulales > Pirellulaceae > Mariniblastus. Next base: position 78,528 of record CALODY010000023.1, on the reverse strand, counting down.
AAGCCGGCTAACCTGATGGTGAACAACGAGGGTGCGGTAAAGGTCATGGATTTTGGATTGGCGCGTCAAATCGTTTCGGATCGGTGGCATGCGGACACGATGGTCCCGACTGGCAGCTACCGGATCTGGTCTGTCTGGCACTCCTGGCTATATGTCGCCAGAAGTTTCACGCGGTGCTCTGCCGACACCGGCCAGTGATGTTTTTGCCCTGGGGCTGATCATTTACGAGATGCTGAAAGGGCAGCCGGTCGTCACGGGGAACAACATTTTCGAGGTGCTTCGGTCGATTGATCAGTTCGAAGCGTCCCAAATTGTCGGCGAGGTCTCGTGGCCATTCGCCGACATTTTGTCAGAGGCACTGGCAAACCGTCCCGAGCAGCGAACAATTACGATGGGAGAGATCGAGTCGCGATTGGCCTGAAAATCCGCCTCCATTCAAAGGTGCATCCCAACGTTCTCCTATGGTGCGAACATCCTAATCTACGGCAGTCGCACCGATGAAAATGGCGCCGGTACTCCCATGTCGACTATCGGTCCGCGTTGGCATTGCATTTTTTCGCCCGCAAATACCCTCATCATTCGTGTTATCGTCAAGAGAATCGGCCCAGACGCTCACTAATTTTTCAAGACGTGGCCTCAGCGTTACCAGCCGGCGTGGGCGGCGAATCAGGGGCGATCACGTTGTTGGGGTTGTCGAGCAGCTTGGTATCCTCGCCTTCATGAACCGAAGGCCCGATCAGCCGCTTGATTTCGTGGCGGTCAAGCTCTTCGCTCTCCAGCAAGCCTTTGGTCAAAGCTTCCAACTCCCGCTTATGGTGCTTTAGAAGTTCAAGGGCCTCATCCGACGCGGACTGGAGGATCTTGTGTACCTCCTCGTCGATAACTTCCATCGTATGTTCGCTGAATTGGCGGCTCTTGTGCATTTGGCCACCGAGGAAAGGGTCATCATCAGACATTTTGTAACTTACGGGACCCAATTTCTTGCTCATTCCCCAATGGGTCACCATTCGACGCGCCATCGTAGTTGCACGCTCCAAGTCGTTCTCAGCGCCCACGGTCAATTCGTCGTAAACGAAAGTTTCAGCACCGCGGCCGGACAACAGCACGACCAAGTGGTCATGAATCTCGTGTTCCGACAGATTCATACGATCTTCATCGGGGACCATCTGTGTCACACCCAGGGCTTGGCCGCGGGGAATGATGGTGACTTTGTGAACTGGGTTAGCACCTTTCAACTTCCAGGCCGCCAGCGTATGGCCCGCTTCATGGTAAGCCGTGCGTTCCTTTTCTTTCTCGGTCAGGACTTCTTCCCGCTTCGCGCCCATCAGGACTTTGTCGTGGGCGTGGTAAAAGTCATCCATCTCGACCTTGGTTTTGTCATGGCGAGCCGCCCACAACGCAGCTTCGTTGACAAGGTTTTGGATGTCTGCGCCAGTCATTCCCGCGGTCGCCTGTGCCATGACCTCCAAATCGACATCTGGGGCTAAAGGAACGTCGCGGACATGTACTTTGAAAATTGCCAGCCGCCCGTTCTTGGTTGGCCGACTGACGGTCACGTGGCGGTCGAATCGACCCGGTCGTAACAAGGCAGGATCCAGAATGTCAGGTCGGTTGGTCGCGGCCAGGATAATGACGGAATCGTTGGCCTGAAAACCGTCCATCTCACCGAGGATCTGGTTTAACGTTTGTTCGCGTTCATCATGTCCGCCACCCAAACCGGCGCCACGCTGCCGACCGACCGCATCGATCTCGTCAATAAAGATGATCGCGGGGGCTTGAGCTTTGGCAGTAGCAAACAAATCTCTGACTCGGCTCGCACCGACGCCAACAAACATTTGAATGAATTCACTACCGTTGACGCTGAAATAGGGAACTTCCGCTTCACCGGCAACCGCTCTGGCCAGCAAAGTCTTACCGGTGCCGGGAGGGCCGATCAATAAAGCGCCTTTGGGGACGCGGCCGCCAAGCTTCTGGAATTTTGTGGGGTCTTTCAAAAATTCAACGATCTCACCCAGATCTGCTTTGACGCCCTCCAACCCCGCAACGTCTTTAAACGTGATGGGTTCTGCGGACGCTTCGTATTTCTTGGCAGGACTCCGGGAAAAGTTGGAGAGAAATCCTCCGCCACCCATCATTTGGCTTTGCGATCGTCTCAGCGAGATGAGCATGAACAGTAACAAACCTAGCGAAAACGCAATCAAAGCACCCGAATACCAGCCCAGCATATCGCTGGAGGGCTGCACGCTGACGCTTTTTACGCCGGCCAGCTCGACTTCGTCGATAATCCGGTCTCGGGTCTGAGCGTTGGGCGGTAACTCAACATAAAACCGCTTTTTCAACTTAACGTCGCTGTCAGGCTTTTTGAGATTCCCCTCGGCATCGTAGGTCGGTTCTGGTTCAGGTATGCGTTCGAAGATTCCATAGGCGCCCTGTTGGGTCAACTCAATGGCCTGAACAACACTTCCGACGGCTTCGCCATCATCGTCTAAAATGGGGTTTCCGTAGTAATCAAGACCCTTCAGCAGATTTCGGAAATATCCAACGCTGATTTTGGAAACCTGATTGGTTTGAAACGAGACGAGCAGGTAAACGACAACACAACCCAAGATGATAAGGAGCATCCAGAAATTAAGGCTTCTTGTCGGAGGTCTTTGTCGCCTTTCGTCCGATTCATTTTTGTTTTCGCGTTTTTGGTCTTCCATCGAGGTCCTTGACTGCAACGCCAGGCAGCACAATCAGCTTTTTGGCATAAAGTGGTAAGTTTCGCATTCACATTGTTGACCCATGTCGGGGGACTTGGGGCAGATCGTTGAAGGAATCCGCGAATGTGAAGCTCAAGATCAATCGACCGGAAAACTCAATTTTTGATCCGGTTTGCAAGAGAATTGTAGCTCACATTCTGGTTGTTTGCGACGTCTGATTGGGGTCGCAATTCTCACAATTCTCGTGATTTTTCTTATTATTTCCAACGGACCGATTCGGATCGAGATGAACATCCGACCGATCTCACTCGCGCTTCCGTCCAAGCTCGCGTTACCGGGGATTTATAGTCGCCTTAACCCCTGACGGATTTGGCGCAAGTTGAATGTGATTTGGGACACTTTTGAGTTTGGCAGTTTTGAGGTAATAAAGTAGCTCATCAGCATGAATGCCGGTGGGAAGTCTGGTTAGCAGTTCAGAGGGCGAATGCGACTGATTCGTTTCAACAAATTGACGGATCTGAGACAGCTTGTCTTTCGGAATCAACTGTTCCGGCCGCAATGCTTTGCCGTTTTCGCAAGCACGAATGGCATGGTCAAAAACGGTGGCTCTATCAATTTGACGGATTTCCTGCAAATGTTCGACCGTGTACCCATCGGCAAGCAGTCTCCACGTCCAAAAGAACGACGGTTGCAGGTCGCCAGCTGGCGGAAGATCCACGCGGGTGACCGGATACGAAACGGGATTTTTTTCTGCATTGTGGAACGGTTCCAAAACGTCGCATTCTTCGGTTTGGTCATCTGCCGAATCTGAACGGGCGTTAACCATTGGATCGCCATCGAAGATTGGCTCGTCTTTCAGCTTCGATTCCGTTTCTGCTAAAAACACGGTTGTTTCGGTCAAGCCGCCATTACTGACTTCCGATTTCTCTGCGTGACCAGCTTCGCGGACCTCATGTTCATCTGAATCGGGGAGTGGTTGGTCGGCTCCCGTTCGATTCATGCGATGAGGTCGTTTGCCTTTCAGTTTTAACGAAAGTTGCATGACCAGATCGCTGGGCAACAGCGAGCTCAGGTCGGTTGCGAGTTCTCCCGATAACAACGCCCGCCCCGAATCGGAGATTTGAACGACCGGACGAAACTTCGTTGTTTCCAATTGATTGACGTGTCCTTGTTGGATCAGGAATTCCATCAGCATCACAACATCCGATTGACGAAGCGACTTGAGTAAGCCAAACGTGCTAAGACGGTGCAGGCCTAATTGGCTGACTTTTTTCGAGCCCGATCCGGCCAGCATTTGCGCAATCAAGTTTTTGCCCACTCGGCCATGAGTTCGGGCGGTTCCGCTTAACGCGACCTGGACTGCGTAAAGGCATGCATCCTCATTGCCTGATCGGATCGTCTCCATTTCCACTCGTGGCTGATTGCCACAGTTATCGCAATTACCACATTGCACTCGATCTGGATCACCGAAGTATTCAAGGATTTCCAGTTGGCGGCACCGGCGAGTCGTGGCGAACTTAATGACACGCTGGAGTTTTTCGAATTCCGCTTCCTTTCGACGCTGCAATTCAGCGAAGTCGATTTCGAGTTGAGCAAAACTGCGAGAACGGTCGACGACATGAACGGCTCGCCCGCGAAAAGGAGGGATAAAGTCAATCATCGGGAGGTTTTTGAGTTGACGTATTGCCCGGTTTACAGCCGGCCATTTCATATCCAGAGAATCGGCCAGTCGTTGGGGATGAAACAACACGCGTTCACCACGAAAGGACTCCACAAGACGTTCCAGACCGCGTAACACGCGGCGTTGGCTTTTGGCGTCTCGGGGCAGCAAATCGACCAGGGTTGGAAGATCCGAATCGATTCGTATCGCCGCAGAGTTTTGGGTCGCATCCAATCGTTCGATGGCGTTGGCTTTTTCCAACAGATTTTCGCAGTTGGCGATTCCCGTGGTGCCAATGGACAGTCCCAGGTCATCCTTGATGTCCTGCAACGTCATTTCGATTGGATCGGCGTTAATGGCTCGAAGGTATTCGTAAACCTGTTTTATGGTGTCTCGTGACGGATAGGAATTCTCAATAAAGAACTCCTGGATAAACTTGTCCTGAAATGAATACAGCAGGAGGCAATCCGATGGTTTGCCATCACGACCGGCCCTGCCCGCTTCTTGATAAAAGGCTTCCACGCTGCCGGGAAGATTGTAATGCACGACAAAACGCAGATCGGCTTTATCGATTCCCATGCCAAACGCGTTGGTCGCGACAATGACTTCGGTTTTGCCGGACATAAAATCTTCCTGCACCGACCGGCGAGTTTCCTGCGCCAGTCCGGCATGATAAAAGGCAAAACTGCGGTCGACTTCATCTTCGAGTAACTCGACCAGGTGTTCACAGTTCTTTCTCGTCGAAGCATAGATGATGCCGCAACCGCTTCTCGATTTGAGAAACTCGATCAGCTGCCGGTCTTTTTCCAAGTTCCCGTTGGGAGCTGACACGCGGAGGTTCAAGTTCTTGCGGGCAAAGCCGGTGACAAAACGAGCCGGCTCGGTCAGGTTGAGAATGTTCGCAATGTCATCCTGAACCAGTCTCGTTGCTGTGGCGGTCAGGGCGACGGTCTGTGGATTGCCGAGTCGTTCACGAAATCGGCCCAAGCGGGCATAATCTGGTCGAAAATCGTGGCCCCATTGGCTGATGCAGTGGGCTTCGTCGACCGCCAGCATCTGGATTGGCGTTTTCCGAACGGCACGCAGGAATGAATTGCTCCGCAGGCGTTCGGGCGCAACGTACACGAGCTTATATTCGCCGTGTATCATGCCGCTGATACGAGCCTGTTGTTGATTCGACGGCAAAGAGCTGTTGATGAAAGTGGCAGGGATTCCGATTTCAATGAGCGAATCAACCTGGTCCTTCATCAGTGCGATCAGCGGCGAGATCACGATCGTTACGCCGTCACGGGCAATCGTTGGAAGTTGGAAGCAAAGGCTCTTGCCGCCGCCGGTCGGCATAATACACAGCGTGTCCCGACCGGCCATCACCGCGTCAATCACGTTTCGCTGTCCGGGCCGGAATTCGGATAATCCAAAGTTCCCAAGCCATTTTTTTGGATCTGGGATAGCGGTTTTCACTTAGTTAACAAACAATCGAGTTTTCGGATACGGTTGAATTGTAAAACATGTCTGTTGTTTCGCACACCATCTGGCAAATGCCTGCCGTTTTTAGGCGAACAGCCAAATTGCAATGAGCCAGACGTTTTCCGATAGCGTAGGATAAGTAGTTCGCGAACCTTTAACCGGAACGTGAGTTCGAATTCTGATCGATCGTCGCGAGAGCTGAATTGAGCGATTGGTTTTGAAGAACTAAGCCGGACATTTTCCGAGCGCACGGGAAACAACGCATGATAAAAGCCCATCAGCTTCGCAAAGTCTTTAACTCCGGCAATCGCGAGATCGTCGCCGTTGACGACGTTTCGTTTGAAGTTGGAGCCTCGGAAGTTTTCGGTTTGCTGGGACCCAACGGGGCGGGCAAGACGACCGTGATTCGAATGATTCTCGGCCTACTTCGGCCCGATAGTGGTTGGGCTGAAATTTGTGGATTCCGGTCAGATCGAGATTCTGACGAGTTGAAACGGCAGGTGGGGTTTGTTTCTGCGACCGCCGGCGTCTACCAATGGCTGACTGGCCGGGAAATGCTGACTTTTTTTGGAGAGGTGTACGGTCTTTCCGAGGATCGGATCGACCATCAAATCTCCCAACTCTCCAAAATGCTGCAGTTGAGTGATTTTATAGGCCAACGATGTACGACTTTGAGCACCGGCCAAAAGCAGAGATTAAATCTCGCACGTGCCTTGATCCACGATCCGCCGGTGATGATGCTTGACGAACCCACCTTGGGACTTGACGTCGTTGGAAGTCAGGTGATTTTCGACTACATCGACATGTTGAAAGGACAGAACAAAGTCGTGATTCTCAGTACGCACCGTTTGGAACAGGCGCAACGAGTTTGTTCGAGGTTTGGATTGCTCCACCGCGGCAGCATGGTCATGCGTGGGACGATGAGCGAGCTGCAGGCGCAAACGGGGCACCAGGATCTGGTTGATATTTTCGTAGAATTAATCGGGCACCGATTAGCGATTGTCGAAGCCTGATTGGGAAATTCTATGGAACACGAAAACGAACCACGCAACGAACCTGCCTCTTCAGAAACGAGGCCTGTTAGTGTTGCCCGCAATCTTTCCGGTAAGGTCCGTTGGAGTCGGCTGTCGATTAAAGAACTGCGGGAGACACTGCGGGATCGCCGTACAATCGTCACGTTGATATTAATGCCGCTACTGGTTTACCCGATTCTGAGCTTGGTGTTTCGAACCTTTCTGGCATCCAATGCGGTGCTGTTTTCCGGTGATGGCGAGCCGATCGTATTTCAGATCGTTTATGCCGGCGCAGCGAGCGAGGTCGAGGTCAACCGCATGCTGGTCCGAATCGGCATGGTCGTGAATCGGGCCGAAGCCAAATTGCGGATAGCGGAATCGGATTCCGCCGAAGTGAATCGCGTCAAGACTGGGTTCGATCAACCGGCAAATCCGATTGGCGCAATATCTGGAGGAATGAATCCGGGGGAAAGTTATGCTCCTTTTCAACAAAACCGCTGGATGTTCCTGAAACCCGACCAAGAGCAATCGCTTGAGCAAGTCGTTCAATTCGGCGGCGCCGATGTTGGAGTTTGGTTTTCAGGAACTGAAACAAGTCCAGAGGTCAGTTTGGTTTTCCGACAGGATGGCATATCCAAGGCCGCAGCGGCCTACCTGCAACAGAAACTGGATTTGTTTAATGCACAAATGTTGGAAAACCTGTTGCGAGAGGCCAAGCTGCCGACCGATCCAAAGCTCAAAATTGTCGACCGGCCCATCGCGTCGGAGGATCAGACAACCGCGTCTTCGGGCGGGTTTTCGCTGGCTTCGCTGATCCCGTTGGTGTTGGTTTTAATGACGATTACCGGTGCCGTTTATCCGGCCATCGATTTGACAGCCGGCGAAAAAGAACGTGGAACTTTGGAAACCCTGATGGCAGCCCCGATTTCACGGGTCTCGATTCTCACGTCCAAGTTCTCGGCCGTTTTGACCGTCGCGGTATTGACTGCAATGTTGAATATGATTGGGATGGCGACGACGATCTGGGTCTTTCAGCTCGATCAGTTTTTGACGGGAGCCAACGAGTTTACGCTGGCCGTATTGTTCAAGATCTTTTTGCTGCTCATTTTGTTCGCGGCTTTCTTCTCGGCGTTATTGTTGGCAGTTACCAGTTATGCGAGAAGTTTTAAGGAAGCCCAGTCCTACTTGATCCCGATCATTCTGCTTTCGCTGGGGCCTGGGCTACTTGCCATGACGCCCGGACTAGAATTGTCGGGCCCTTGGGCTGTCACGCCGATGGTCAATATTCTCTTGCTTGCCCGCGATGTGATTCAAAACCAGGTTGAAATTGTTCCCGCGGCAGTCGCCGTCTTGTCGACGACTCTTTATGCAGTCGCAGCGATTATGCTGGCCGCACGCACTTTCGGGTCGGATGCCATCCTCTATTCGACCCATGGGAGCTTCGGTGAGATGTTTTCCCGTCCGCGGCGAGCCACTGCGTCCGTGTCGCTGTCAGCGGCAATTGTGTGTGTCGTACTTCTGTTTCCAGTGAATTTTCTCATGATCGGTTTTTTGGGCAGGTTGCCGGCGGAAACTTCGGGCGATTTGTCGTTCCGATTTGTCATGATGGGCGTGTTTACATTTCTTTCGTTCTCCCTACTTCCATGGATTATCGCGAAGCACCAGCGGGCAGGAATTGCGACCGGGTTTGGTTTTCGAAACACTCGAGCGATTTTTTATGTGGCGGCAATTTTACTGGGAATCAGTTTGTGGCCGATTGTCATTTCACTCGTCGACGGATGGCATGAAATTTACGGTTGGCTGGCTGGCGCCGAGGCGAGGGATACCTGGCGGGATCGGCTAGTAGCCGAATCGGCGGAACAGGTTGCCCGAGTCAGAAAAATTTCGCCGATCCTGATTGCGATGTGCCTTTCGATCATCCCGGCTTTCTGTGAAGAATGGTTCTTCCGGGGAATGTTGCTGCGAAGTTTGCTCGCGTCAAAAAAAGCGTGGCAGGCCATTTTGATTTCCTCGATCGTATTCGGAATGTTTCACGTCTTGTCCAATAGCGTCATTGCGGTGGACCGGCTGATACCAACCACTCTGGTTGGCATCGTGCTGGGCTATCTTGCTTACAAATCGGATTCGATTTTGCCAGGGGTCATCTTGCACGCGATCCACAATGCAGCGGTATCATTCCTTGCCTACTACCAACCTCGACTCAGCGAATACTCATGGTTCCCGGGAGAGTCGGACCCCGTGCCTGGGATCTGGGTTGTCGCTGCGGTCGTCGTCGCAACGATTGGTTTGCTCCTGGTAGTCACGTCACGGCCGGTAGATAAGGGCGGCATTAACGAGGTCGAGAACGGCCAGATGGCAGAAGTTGTCTAGGAAGACCAATGGTTTTGTTATTCGCCCAACTTGGTAAACGCCTGATCGTCTCTTCAGTATTTCTGGTCAGCACGGTAGCGTCTGGAACCATTTGTGACGCACAGTTTGGATTGAAGCTGCCGGTGGGTTTTGTTGTCGAGCAAGTCGCTAACGACGAAATGGCAACCAACATTTACTGTCTCAACGTTTCGCCTCAAGGTTCCGTCTACGTTTCTGGTCCCGGCTATATCAAACGACTTGTCGATCAAAACGGAGATGGAGTTTTTGATGAGTCCAGGGTGTTTTCGGAAACGCCACTCTCGGGTGCACAGGGATTGTGGATCGGGTCAGATTTCCTGCTATGCACAGGTGACGACGGACTGTGGAAATATGAAGACACGAACCATGATGGAATCGCGGATGGACCTCCCGAACGACTCCTGGAATTGACGACAGGGACGGAACATTCGTCGCACGCCATTCGAATGGGACCGGATGGTTGGTTTTACGTGCTGTGTGGTAATGCGACGGAAATCAGTGACGAATTTTCGAGTTCACCATTTTCACCAGTCAAAAATCCTCGTGCCGGATTTTTACTGCGATTGTCTCCGGATTTTCGCCATAAGGAGGTGTTGGCCCACGGTTTTCGAAACGCGTACGATTTCGACTTCAATACCAGTGGGGAAATATTCGTGTACGACAGTGACGGCGAGCGAGATATTTCGCTGCCCTGGTACCGTCCGACCCGTGTTTTTAAGATCCAGCCTGGGGACGACGCCGGCTGGATTTCAAAGGGCTGGAAGCGTCCAAGCTCATTTTTCGATATGCCGACGGAAATGGGTGCGTTGGGGCGTGGCAGTCCAACTGGCGTGGAATGCTATCGCGGCAGTACATTTCCGGAAGCCTACGCGGATTCCCTTTTTGTCGCCGATTGGACGTTTGGGAGGGTAGTGGTTTTCAAGCGTGACGACCAAACCGGCGACTACGATCGCGAAGAGGATTTTGTCGTTGCCGAAGGTCAATTTGGTTTTGCCGTCACGGATCTGGCCGTCGCCTCCAATGGTAGCCTGCTGGTCAGTGTTGGAGGAAGGGGAACAGCAGGCGCGGTCTATCGCATATCGTATACCGGATCCGAGAAACTGATCCAAACCGAATCCAACTCAATGGAATTCGCCCGATTGACCAAGCCGCATACAACACGGGGCAGCTGGACACAGGAAGAAACCGTTGCTGTCCTACGGGCGCTCGAGAGCCCACTTCCGGAGAACAGCGTCGCTGCTTTGGAGTCGCTAGTCGGACGCGTGGATTCGATTGCTTTCGAGGATGAAGAGATCAGATCGCTGTTTGCTGCGGGCATTCGGAAAAATCTCAAGACATTTGATCGGGTGAAAGCCAAGCTGATTTTGAGGGCGTTACAACGGGAAAACGAACCAAGTCTGAGTGATGCGATCGATCGCGAATCCCTTCCCGACGCGTCCAGGCTTTTGCTGGATCTGGCATCTGCCAACAGCGACGATTTGCGGGAAAGACTCCTGATGGCGGTTGCAGTTAATCTGAATCAAAACAGCGAAGACCGCCTGGAAATCTGCCGGATCGGACAATTAGCCCTGGGCGGTTGTGGAGACTCCCGCAGCGCCGAAATGTTCAACGGTTATACAGCCAGCCGACCTCTCGATGCGGCCAAAGATCCCAATTCTTTTCTGGCCCCACAACTCGCAGATGCGATTCGAAAGGCCGCAAATCAAAACGATCCGAAAGTCGCAAGGGAAATCGGTCGACTTGCTGCCATGATTGGAATGTACTCCGAAGACTTACGGGGCGTCATACTCGAGCAGGTCGAGATCACTGAATCGCCGATCGAGAGGATTCATTGGTTGAATTGCCTCGCTCGTATCGGTGGCGTTATGTCCCCGGATGATACCAGCGAACTAGCCGAAGTTTTGGTGCATGTACATCAACATATCTTGGACCAATCTCTCCAAACGGATCGCAACTGGGTACCGAGAATGCGGGAGTTGGTTGGGCAGATCTTTCTGGAAGATCGACGCGTTGCAAGTGACGTCGCCGAGCGAATGCAGGGCCGTGACAGTGAGGTATACCTGTTTGATGAGTTGCCCCAGGCGCTCAAATCGAAGGCAAGGAATTGTTTTATGAACGCGGTCAAAAATGATATCCAAAATGCTACGCCGAATCAGCTTCGCATTGTCGCGCCGATCAAATCCGTTGAGTCCGTGGAGATTCTGCGAAAAGCTGTCAAGTACGAGCATTTGCGAGAAACTGCATTACTGGCGATCTGCCTCAATGCCGACCCGCAAGACCGGCAACTGATGGTTTTGGCGGTGGGGTCCGGTCAACCCACGTTGGTTAAGCAAGCGGCAATTGCAATTCGGCGACAAGCGTTAAAACTGGCCGGGCGCGAGCTATTGGCAGTATTGCGGGCCGCATCGCAAATGGCGTGGACCAATCAAGACGTTTCCGTACGTGATCAGTTAGTGCTTTTGCTGCAGCAACAAACCGGGGAGCTGTTTGACTATCAATTCAAGCAAAACGGTTTGAACCAGTCGATCGTTCTTCGGAGCTGGGAAGAGTTTTTGAAAACCAATTATCCTGACGAATATGCCGAGGTTTGGCCCAGTGAGGACCGGCACGACTGGGAACAACGACTGAACCAGGTTGATTGGGCGCAAGGAGATCGGGATCGTGGCAGGCAGATCTATCAGCGACTCAAGTGCGCACAATGTCATGATGGGGGCTCCGGGTTGGGGCCGCGATTGGAAGGCGTGACGCGCCGATTTGGTCGAGAGGATCTTTTTCGCACCCTGTTCTTGCCGTCCGACCAGGTTCCAGATCGTTATCGCGCGATCCTAATCGAAACGACGGACGGCCGGTTCTTCCAAGGTTCAGTAATCTATGAGTCAGTGGACGGGATTACGCTTCAAGATGTGAACGGAGTGACCGTTCGAATCAATCAGGACGACATTGAGTCGAAACAGAAATCCCGAAAGTCGCTGATGCCCGAAGGATTGCTGAATGACGTTAGCGGAAAAGATCTGGCAGACCTCTACAGTTTCATTCAATCACTATAGACTCCGCTCGAAGACATGCGACTCCGCTCGAAGACATGCCGGTGAAGTCTTGGTCCTCGGCCGTCGTATCCAGAGGGGCCCGTTCACTATTTTCGGACTTCAAGATTGAACTAAGGCCGATCCTGAAGATCCTGTTGGCCACCAGTTCATCGCGTGCGACTGATCGTGACAGAAACAAAGCGGCCCCAATTCGCAAAGGCAGCCGCAGCGTCGGCCGTCGCTATTGGGACACGTTTAGTGAGACCGATGAATCGCCCGGGTAGCCCACGCGAGGATTTTCATTGGATTGAACATCCGATGCGAAAATTGAATTCAGGTAGGGCGAGCAGAGAGTGTAAATGCCCAACAGAATTACAAACGTGCCGACCGATCCGACAACTAGCCTGGCGCTCTCTTGACCTCGGTGTTTACTGACCTTGCGCGCAAACGTCATTTGGAAGCACCATCCCTCGTTTGCAATCGCAGCGTGTAACATCATCGTACCTAAACCGATCGCCACCGCGGCGACAAACAAATCTCTTTCGGTCATTAAAACTCCTCAGCAACCTACCCTTTACACACAAATGAAGGAACTCGTGGTAGGGCACTACGAGGGCGTGTGCCAACACGAACCAGTAATTTCTTTGACTTCGACTTTTGGTCGGGTTCAACAACGATTCCGGTTGCACTCGGCTTTCATTGCTTGAATTCCGCGTCAGAATGCAACTCCATTTATGGGCTGATTTCAGCTGGAAAGCAACCTTGCCATCGACTGACCTGTGTTTTTGCCAGCAGCCAGCATTTGCTTATAATGACCGACCGGGAAAATTATTCAATTGTTTATCTTGAACGGATCTGAAATTGCGCGGTTTGATTTGGAATTTGATCTTGCTGGCAATCGGGCTTGTCATTCTGTCGGCTAACGGCCTGGCTCGAGCGCAGGATGAAATACCAGGAACCCCGTTGGAGGCCGTAGCCTGGTTGGAAAGTCAGCGAAACTCGGTCAAGCGCAATGAACAGGGTGATGTCGTGGAGATCGTGATTGACTATGTCCCCAAAGGTTTTGCCGTCGGCGATCTGGAAATATTTCCCAGACTGGAGATCCTGGAAATCAACTACACGGGAGAATTCTACGATCGTCATATGTCCGGGATCGCGAAACTAAAGAATCTAAAATGTTTCGTCGTGGATTATTGTGACGAGATTTCAGATGCAACGCTTTCCGTCCTGCACTACCTTCCCGACTTGAAGGAGGTAAAGCTTCGGCATTGCGATGCCGTCTTTTCTCTGGAATCGTTGTCGGAGTGTCACAACCTGCAAAAACTTGACTTGACCTATAACGAACACTTGGATTTCAAACAGTTGGCCAGTCTGGAGCAGTTTTCACATCTTGAGTCGCTCGTGCTTCGCGAAAATCCTGGATTGGAAGATCAGCATCTTGAGTTGATTGGCAAACTGCGATCCTTAAAGGAAATCGACATTTCTCAATGTCAAAATATTACGGATCAGGGGCTCGCTTTTTTGAGCCAACTTGAGATCATCAAACTCAACTTGTCCGGATGTGAACAGATTCAAGGCGGCGGTTTTTCCGAGTTTCGACCCCAGTTTCTAAAAGAGCTTGATCTTAGCGGTTGTTCGATCGACGACTTGGGCCTTGGCGAACTCGGCAAATTTTCGCAGCTGGAAGCTTTGCTTCTTTCGGGTAACTTAACGATCGAAGGTGAGGGACTTTCGGTTCTAAGTCAATTTCCCGTTTTAAAAAGAATCGACTTGGCCGGGCTGCCCGTGGAGAACAAACACGTCGCTTCACTCAATGCCTTGACCACGCTCACATCCGTTAATTTGCAAGAATGTACAAAAATCTCGGGTCAAGGCTTGGCTGGTTTGAAGCGATCGGCCGGTTTGGAGTCGTTGAATCTGAGCGGTTGTCGTCGGTTGGACGCACGAGAAGATTTTGAAGTCATTTCGGAACTTTCTGCGCTGAGGACGTTGAATGTTTCTGGAACGCGAATCAAACCGGAAAGCGTACCGCTGCTGAAAAAGCTTCGGCGACTCGAAAAACTGGACCTTTCCGGGTGCAAGTGGATCGATGATGCGTCGATGGCGGACGTCTCAAAGATTGAAAATCTCAAAGTTCTGAGGCTCGACGACGTCGCACGTCTGACCGATCAATCATTGGAACGACTGGCAGAATCCAAAGGGCTTGAAAGATTGTATTTGGGGAGGAATCACCAGTTGAGCGGCGAGGGATTTGCGGCGTTTCCGGATTCCGCGAATCTTCAGGTGCTCGAACTGGTTGAACTGGAAAATCTGTCCGCCAAAGCGTTGGCGAATTTGCCTCGGTTTGGCAAATTATCAAAATTGGTTATCAATTCGGTTCGGCTGACGGACGACCACTACCGGGCCATGCGTGGAATTCCGAATCTCAGGGAGCTTGATTTGGACGACACGTCCGACGTAGATGATACAGTGTTGCATGAATTCAAAAATTCGCTTCCCAAGCTGGAAGATTGAAGGAGGCCGTTGGGGCGGTGCCGATGGAAACTTGCTCGCGTACGTCCACGAAAAAAACACGCAAACGGATAATCCATTTGCGTGTTTATTGTTGATCGTCGGTGATGCGCTTTTAACAGCGAGTTAGTAGCAGCAGTCCGTGCATGGATCGGCTCCACAGCCGCAGCCTGAGTTGCACAGCGACTTTAATTTGTCACCAAATTTTTGGAAGCAGTTCTTTTGGCAAGGGTCGACAGGCACATCGACGAAGGCGAGTTTCTTCCTGGTAACGCATTCCTTGACCTTGACCAATTTTTTCGTGGTGCAGCCGCATTCGTCGGTCACGCAAACTCGTTGCAGTCGACAGACTTCTTTTTGGTATTCAACCAGTTTCAACTTTTTGCGAGTTGTCTGGCAAACAGGTTGCGGTTCGCAGCAGCCGCAGTCTTGTGCTTGGCCAGCAGTCGGGCAAGCAAAGGCCAGGCAGAGAATGGCGGGAAAAATAAACTTGAACATCGATCTACCTCTTGATAATGGGTTGAACTGTGGGTGACTTTGCGAAACGTCGAATTAACGAGTTGTTCGAAGCTGATATAAGATCACTTCGATAGAATAGGTTAGCTTCGACTTGCAAGAAAACAGCCAAAGATCGGGCATTTCGTCGCGGTTTGCGGAATTGATGCAAATTGGAAACATACCACCGACACATTCCCAAAAAACGGCTTCCTGGGCGGCAAACCGCTGGAGTTTGATTCCAAATGACGACCGTCAATTGCCAGGAGAATGGATCAGGAACCGCCCTTTGGTCGGGGGCGTGACCGACTTGCAACCTGTCGTCGCGATGATGTGTCAGAAGTCCTCCTGCTCTGCGGTGGTTTTGCTGAATCGAGCCAGGCGCGAACCTGCGATGCAAATGGATTGTCGGAATGCGGATAAAGGATTTAATAAAGAGGAGCAAGCCATGGCAATCAAGCGCAGCAGCGAACAGGTGTTCTTTTGAAAAGATGAGCAAGCGTCGCCGAGGTTTCCCCTCAGAAACCCACGTTAAGCGCGGCGTCCGCATCGTCGGTGGTTTCAAGGTCTTGCAGGAAAAGCTGGGTCGCAATGACCTTTGCCCCTGCGGAAGCAACCGTCGTTACAAGAAATGTTGTTTGAGATCGGGGCGTTTTTGACGGCGTTAACCGAGACGACTACTTTTAGGGAAATGGACTGAAACGAAATGATCCCGGCTTTACCGTCGGGATCATTTTGGTTGATGCGGGCCGGATTCGAGGCGCGTCGATTTACTTGTATTCCAGCACGGCCGTGACGGGAAAATGATCGGAGGGGTAACGGCCGTCGAATTCGGTTCTGTCGATTCCTGCAGATTTAATTTCCCAATTGTCGGTTGTCGCAATCCAGTCAATTCGTGCTCCATCGGTGAGGCCGGCAAAACCATTGAAGGTGCCCTGCCCTTTCTGCCCTTTCTGATCATCTGGGAAATGGTGCTGGAATGTGTCGATCAGTCGGTTTTGAATCTGGTTTGAAGAGAAGATCTCTTGATACGGTTGCGATTCGATGGCAGCGTTGAAATCGCCAGTCACGATCACGCGAGCCGCAGGTCCCAGGTCGGCTATAAACTTGCGAATCAGCTTCGCGCTTTCAATTCGGGCGGATTGTCCGCGATGATCAAAATGGGTGTTGACTACGAAAAAGCTCTGTTGCTGCCGGCGGTCCCAAAGTTTCAACCAAGTGACCATCCGCGGCAATGAGGAATCCCAACTTTTGGAGCCTGGTTGATCGGGCGACTCACTGAGCCAAAAGTGGCCTTCAATCAGTTTGTCGAATCGAGATTGCCGAAAAAAAATGCTGCACTGTTCGCCCTGTTGGGAATTCGGTTCCCGCGAGCGACCCACATCATCGTGGTCCGACAGCTTTTCGCGAAGAAACGCGGCTTGGAATTCCAGGGTCTCTTGAGTGCCGACAATGTCCGGATCGAAGTTTCTGATTGCCTCAACAACCAGCGGCTTGCGAAAGTCCCAATGATTCGGCCCATCCTTGGCCGCGCCGTAGCGGATATTGAAACTCATCACGCGAATGCCAGTTTCCGGATCTTGCGCATTCAATGGGCAAACGGCAATCAAGCTGATGACTGCGCCTATGCAAAACAACAACTGAATGGGAATGGATAGGGCTGAATTTGGTCTTTCCATATCGGATCGCCAGTGTTCGCATGCTGAATGGTTCAGGTCAACTAATTGTGATGGCTTTCTGTTCGAGCAGAAACTCCTGCAGCGGAAACAAAAAAACCGCCAGTCGAAATGCGTTCGACTGGCGGCATGTTATCTCATCCATCGTTAGGTTGCCATCCAAAGTTGCGAATCAAGTCGCGTGGGCAACAATTGTCGGGCCGATGGTTTTGCCCGTTATGAGATCGCAAGCGACAACCGGGAATTTGTGCCGGCCGTTGCTGCGTCAAACTTTAATACATTTCGTCGTCATGTTCCGAGCCGCGGGCTTTGTCCTGCTTGGGCTTTTCCGCAATCAACGCGTCGCTGGTGAGCAGCAAAATCGCCACGCTGGCGGCATTGGAGGTTGCCGTTTTCGTGACTTTGGCCGGATCAATGACGCCCGCCTTGACCAGGTCTTCGTAGACGTCAGTCAGGGCGTTGTAGCCAAAGTTCCCTTTGCCCTCCAGAACCCGTTCACAAACGATGCCGCCGTCTTGTCCGGCGTTGCTGGCAATCATGCTCAACGGTGATCGGCATGCCCGCACCACGATATTGAACCCCGTGACTTCGTCTTGGGTCATATCATCGGATGGCGAAACATGCGCGGAGGCTCGAAGCAATGCCACGCCACCTCCGGGCAGAATTCCGTCTTCGACAGCCGCTCGGGTCGCGTGTAAAGCATCTTCGACACGAGCTTTCTTCTCTTTCATTTCACTCTCGGTTGCCGCACCGACATTTACTTTCGCGACTCCACCGGAGAGCTTCGCCAGTCGCTCTTCAAGTTTTTCGCGATCATAGTCGCTCGAGGTGTTGTCGATTTCGCGTCGAATCTGGTCGATACGACCTTTGATTTCAGAGTTCTTGCCAGCGGGTTCGATGATGGTCGTTTCGTCTTTGCCAACGATGATCTTCTTGGCGCGACCCAATTCGGTAAGTCCGATCGAATCAAGTTTCATACCGAGCGCTTCGAAGATTGCCGATCCGCCCGTCAGAATGGCGATGTCTTCCATCATCGCTTTGCGACGGTCGCCGTATCCAGGAGCCTTGACGGCACAGCAATTGAAAGTGCCACGGAGCCTGTTGATGACCAGTGTTGCCAGTGCCTCGCCTTCGACGTCTTCGGCGATGATGAGCAGTGGTTTGTTCTGTTGGACGACTTTTTCCAGCAGTGGCACCAGATCCTGGATGTTGGAAATCTTCTTTTCAAAGATCAGTACATAGGCGTCTTCCAACACGCATTCCATGGAGCCGGTTTCATTGACGAAGTACGGAGACAGGTATCCACGATCGAATTGCATCCCTTCGACCCACTCGACTTCGGTTTGCAGGCTTTTGCCTTCATCGACGGTGATCACGCCGTCTTTGCCAACCTTTTCCATGGCGTTGGCCAACAATTCACCGATCTCGGCATCGTTGTTGGCAGCGATCGCAGCGACATTCGCCATTTCGGTTTTATTCTTAATCTTGATGGACATTTTCGAAAGCTGGTCCGAAATGTCATTAACGGCTTTCTCGATGCCTTGTTTCATCTGAATGGGATTCACTCCGGCGGTTACTGCTTTCAGGCCTTCGATGAAGATGGCCTCTGCCAAAACCGTCGCGGTCGTGGTTCCGTCGCCAGCAACATCGCTGGTCTTACTGGCGACTTCGCGAACCATCTGGGCACCCATATTTTCGTAGGTGTCTTCCAGCTCGATCTCTTTTGCGACGCTAACGCCGTCTTTGGTGACTGTTGGGGAACCAAAGCTCTTTTGCAAAATCACGTTGCGGCCTTTCGGACCCAAAGTAACTTTGACGGCGCGGGCCAGTTTGGAAACGCCACGTCGAATTGCCTCGCGGGCTTCTTGTTCGAAAGCGATCATTTTTGCCATGATAAGGGGACTCCTGATTTCAGGTTAATAGATGAATGGTTGACCGTCGCAGAAATTTGCGAAGGCATTGAATTACTCGATGACCGCCAGCACGTCGTCTTCTCGCATGAGAAGGAATTCGTCTTCTCCAACTTTGATTTCATCCGGGCCGTAAGTCGTAAATAGAACTTGATCGCCAGGTTTGACTTGCAATGGGCCACGCGATCCATCACGCAACATGCGTCCGTCTCCAACCGAGATGACCGTCCCGCGGGATGGTTTATCTTTAGCCGACTCGGGAAGGATGATCCCTCCTGCCGTGGTTTCTTGAGATTCCTCCCGATGAACGACGATTCGATCTCCGAGCGGCTGCAATTTTGTTTTTGCTTTCTTTTTGGTTGAAACGGCCATATTTAAGCCTCCTGGTTCTTGTTAAATCCAAAATTATCTGAATGCCCACCGAAGGTTCGCACGATGGGCCTGCCATTTTTGCTGTTTCAAAAATAGATGTTCGCCTAAAATGCAATTACCGCGCCAATTCGGACCGCATCGATCGGAATATGAGTCGATTCGCAATAGTTGTCGTTTCGCAACAAAACCGTTCCCCTTATTGATCCCAGGCACGACGCCCAAGCTCTTGATCTGAATCGGTCGCTTGGATGCGGTCTCCGAATTCGGTTTGATCGTCCAAGCAGATGGTTGAGATCCGAGGAACACGGTGACAGATTGTCAGACGTGAAAAAGCGGAGTGGGATCGACGGCGGTCCTCCCGGCGAGTCGGAAAACTGGACGGCCGGCCGCACAAAAATCGGGAGGCGGCCCGATGCGCGAAAAATCCGGTAATATTAGCAAGTGGAGCGGTGCATAAAGGTTGCCAAATTTATGTCAGCTAACACAATACACAAGGCTGTTACTCAGCGTTGGGTTAAAAACACGAAGGAAAATCATGACGATCAAGGCTCGCTGTGGCGGCTGTGGCTCGAACTTTCAAGCCAAGGATTCGTTGGCCGGCAAAAGAGTCAAATGTCCAAAATGTTCCAAGCCAATCATGATTGCGACTCCAAGGTCTCCCCGAGAGGTGGCCCAAGGCGGTGCGCGGCAGGGTTCTGCGGCCGCTCACAATCCTCTTTTGGATCTTCTGGACGAGGTCAATGTCAAGGCTGCGGTCCGAGGTCCTCTCTGTCCCAACTGTTCCACTGAGATGGCGCCAACGGCGATTGTCTGCGTCAGTTGTGGGTTCAATCGGGAGACAGGCGGCCAACTTAAAACGGCCTATTTTGGTGACGACGAAGATACCGGGATCGCCGATGTCGGTATGACCGACGCCGACCAGATTCTGGCCAAAGCGGAGAGGGAAATTGAGGATGCGCCGGTGACGGCGGAGGGTCAGGACTTTGGCGATGGTGCTGATTCGTTTGTCATCGCGGGGGTCGCAGGTGTGATCCTGTTGCTAATCGTCGGGATCGGCTTGGCGGTTATTTTTACGATGGACGTTGTCTCCCAGTCCTTGGCATCTTGGTTTATCAGCTTTATTGCCTCCGTGATGTTGTACATCTGCATGGCGGTTTGGATCACGATTGTCGCGTTCATGCAAAAACCGATTCATGGAATCGTGTGCATCTGTACAGCAGGAATCTGGTGCGTCGTATTTGGGTTTATGCAAGGCAGGCAATTGATCGTCCCGACGATCGTATTGTTGAGCGCGTTATTGATTGGTTCGGGTTCCGGAGCCTACACCTTATTCAAGGGTATCACGCCAGACGGCTCTTGATCGTTCGGCTCGCGCTCCAACTCCCAGTGCATTGGCAAGGTAGACTTGATTTTGAATTGGCACACTCCGATTCGCGGATTGGCAGAGGTCGCGCTTCGCGTAAACGATTGTCCGCGATGATCCGCTATTACCAATCCACAATCGGGTTGGAATTGATGGAAGAATCGGACAGGTTCGCATTTTTTCGCATTGCCGACGGGTATGCCGGTCACACCCAGGTGTGAACGCTTTTTAATCGTCAGCCCGAATCGGGGGCCGATCTGCAGGAATATTGCCCTCCCGATTCGGCAACTTCTTCAATCGATCATGTGGCGTTTGGGATCGCCAAAGAGCATTTCCGACCCGAATATGATCGCTTGGTCAAACTGGGGTTTGAAGTCAACGTTGTGTACCATCACTGGGTTCAATGGCGAAGTCTCTATCTCAAGGATCCCGAGGGAAATCTGGTTGAGTTGGTTTGCTTTGATCCGCAGAACGATTAGGCGCGATGCCAATGGGAGACCGGAGGACCCTTATGTTTGTCACAATTTCGCATTTTTGCTCCTTCTGGCACGCTATCAGCGGCGATTGCCGACTCTTTGACGTGGACTTGCTGCTGGCAAATCGGTAATCTTATCTAATCAATCGCGCAGATTCGGTCGCAGGGATGCCATTCGAGCGTTTGATCGGTCCGGTATTTACGAATTCAAATACATATCGCTGATCCTATGGCAAAGCGCTTCTACACGCTTCGAATTCCATTCTTTGGCAGCGTCGCCATGCTCTTGATGTGCACGGTGTTCTTTCTGTTGCCCTTTGCGTTGCGTGGCGCCCGATTGGGGTTGGGCGACATGCAAAACAACGTCGCCGATTGGCTGCCGAAACATTATCCTGAGACGCAGGATCTGCGCGAATTTCGCAAATACTTTTTCGGTGATCAATTTGTCGTGGTCAGCGGACCGTGGTGCCAGGAAGGCGACCCGGTGTTCAGCAATCTTAAGCGTAAAATCTTTGAGGAATCACTGGACTACGAAAAAGTCCTTAAAGAAAATCAAAATGTAGTTGAGCTGCGTGCGCACCAAAAAGGTGACGAATTGGGCCTGCTCTACACGGGCAACTACCACGAGGATTGGGGCGAACAGCGGGAAAAATGGTTGCAAGGTAAGCGAGGCCAGTGGTATTTCATTAACCGCATGGGCCAGCTTTTCCGCTGGGAAGGCCAAAACAACGTCGTCGAAGGGATCAAACGCGCAATCGAACGGGGTGCAACCGGGAAAAATAAAGCGGTCGGCACTTACATCGATCAGTTTGGCCCAGAACCAGACGACCAGAAAGGTGTCGAAAATCCGTTCTATCAGGACCCACAACTGCTATGTTGTCGACCTTTCAAATCCGTCATCTCAGGTCCGGACGTATTTGAGCGGATGGCCGGACCAGATGGCACTCTGCGGATCGGCAAATTCGGCGAAGAGGACCTGAGTACTTTTGAAGCCAAGATCGAAGCCAACAAGCGATTGACCGGCGCCATGTTCGGCCCGACTCCACCGGAGTCCTTTAACTGGACGTTTGACTCGCTACTACAACACATTTCCGATAGCCAACGCGCGGTACTTAAGTCAGACCCGATTTATCGCGAAAAATTTGACAGCTTTGTCTCCGGTGAGGTTGAAGACAACTTTGATGGTGATTTAAACGGACTGGTCAATGCATCGAAATCGAATCAACTGGAGGCCTGGTACAAGGTCTGGTTTCAGTTGGGTTTGGAACCGCCGCCCCGACAAACCTGTTTGATCGTCACCTTGAACGAACCGATCATCCAGGAATTAGCGCGAGCCGTTGGGCGGCCGATCCTGGGTAAACCGCGAGGCCGTATCCCGGAATTGGCGATTGGTGAATGCGGGATCACCGCCGACAACCTGCATATGGGCGGGCCACCTTGTGACAACGTCGCCATCGATGAGGAAGGCACCAACACGTTGTTGAAACTCGCCAGTCTGTCGCTGATTATCGGCGTCAGCCTCGCCTACCTGAGTTTTGGCAGCATTCGGATCGCCGCCATGTTATTTTTCGTCGGCGGCGTGTCGGCAATTTCCAGTCTGGCCTACGTGTGGTTCGGCGGGCAGACGATGGATGCCATTTTGATGTCCATGCCCTCGCTGGTCTACGTTCTCGGGTTGTCCAGCGCGGTACATATTGTGAATTACTACCGCGATGCCTGTCATGAATTTGGGCCGCGCCGCGCCGTTGAAATCGCGGTTAAGCACAGTTGGTTTCCCTGCACGTTGGCTGCATTCACCACCGCGCTGGGATTGGCATCTCTGACAACGAGTAATCTGACGCCGATTTACAAATTTGGATTGTTTTCCGCCATCGCGGTAATGGCGACCGTTTTTCTATTGTTTACCTATTTACCCAGCGCCCTGACGATCTGGAGTCCCGGCTTTAAGAAACTTCCCAAAGGCCAAACCGCCGAAGTTTCAGGAATGAGTGCGGCTGTTGGCAGGGGTTGGGACGTCGTCGGCAACTGGATCGTCGGTCACCATTTATTGGTTACCTCTGTCGCCTTGGTCTTGCTGGTCTATTTTTCCCTGGGTCTGACAAAAATTGAAACGACGGTGCAGCTATTAAAGCTTTTCGACTCGGACGCCAAGATCCTACATGATTACCGCTGGATGGAAGAAAACCTTGGTGAATTGGTGCCCGCAGAATTGGTGGTCAGCGTTGACCTGGATTCCCAATTGGAACCCTTCATTCGTCGCGCCAAAGAGGAACAAGTTGCCAAAGCGTTAAGGAATGCTCCGGCCGGAACTGCTTTGGAGGATCTGGAAGACGGTGTCATCGACTACGATCGCAACGAATTGGACCTCAAGTATTCGATGCTGGAGCGGGTCGAATTGTCTTATCGGATCCGTTCGCAGTTGGAACGGTTCTTTGGAACCGATGGATTCGGTATTGTCGGTTCCGGGATGTCAACTGACGTATTCACCCCGCTTTATCGAATAGAATCGCAACAGAAATCGCAGTTTCGCAAACGATTCAGCTCTTCATTGGACGCCAAGCGGAATGACATGTTGGCGGAAGATTACCTGGCGGTCGCAGGTGAGAACAATCTGGATATTGAACAGCTTCGCGAAGACCGTGCCGATCCGAAGAAAGCGGGACTGGAAATGTGGCGAGTCAGTATTCGACTCGCGGCGCTTAACGATGTTGATTACGGGCGTTTCGTTAATGATCTCAAACGCGTCGTCGAACCGATTCTGACCGCCTACCGCTATCGAACGACAATTCTGGAAAAGTTGCAAGCCACGCTCGGCGAGGCCGCCGTGGAGGAAGGCAAGATTCTGGTCCTGGCCCGAAATCCGGATCTGCAAGACAAAGACCTTCATGATCGTGTAATGGCTGGCGCCACCATGGATGAATTGATCGATCAGACTTATATCTTCTCGGATACGTTGCAGGATCTCCTTGAGAACAGGGGATTTGAAAAAGGTAAAGTCGGTGCCAATAAACATTTTGTCTGGCTTGATCCGGATCGCAACCGTGCGACGGATCCTGACGCCTCGGAGAGTGTTCGGGAAGCACGAAAACGGTTTTTCGAGCCACAGAATTTCGCTTCCTTTGTCAGCCGGTTTGACTGTGTTGTGATGGTCGAGGACGATCCGTTGTTTGATTACAACCTGATCACCGAGAATGCCAAACAACTCGTCGATTGTCGAAAACATACTTTCGATGTTGACCCGCGGAACAACCTTCCAGTGTCGGGCATGCAAACTGCCATGGAACGCAGGAAAGCGGGAGAAGACGTTGATATTGCGACGATTTATACCGGGATTGTGCCGATTGTCTACAAAGCCCAGCGGGCGTTGCTGCGTAGCCTGGTGGAAAGTATCGGATTGGCGTTCGTGATGATTTCGGCGGTCATGATGCTGTTGTTGCGCGACTGGGGTTCACCGATAGGGCCACATAACCTGCTCAACATTCGTGGCGGCATGATTTCCATGTTGCCAAATATTTTTCCAATCGTGATAGTATTTGGTTTTATGGGGCACTGTGGAATTGAAGTTGATATTGGCTCCATGATGACCGCCAGCGTCGCAATGGGTGTTGCCGTCGACGATACCATTCACTTTTTAAATTGGTATCGACGTTCGTTATCGGAGGGCCAGTCCAGGCTGGACGCGATTAAGGTCGCCTATTCGCGAGTTGCAACGGCGATGACACAAACAACCTTGATCGGTGGTTTCGGCCTGGCGGCGTTTGCACTCAGTACGTTTACACCCACTCAGCGGTTTGGTGTCTTGATGCTGTTTTTGTTGGCGATGGCCCTGGTTGGTGACTTGATTCTTTTGCCAGCGTTGCTCGCGGGTCCGTTGGGTAAGTATTTTGGAAAAACAAAGCCGCGGGCGCCTGAGGTTGCAAAAGCTGAGCTCCCCGTCGATCCGGATCCAGATCCGACTTCTTTGCGGCTGGTTCATGATAATATTGCGCCGGAAGTAATCCTTCCCCCAACTGCGATCAAGCAAAATGACTTGAAGCGTCTGAACTAGAATCATTCCATGGTTGCGGGTTAGAGGCAAAAACGAAAAACAAAAGCTTACAGTGCCTCGCCTCGCATGGACTGGATGGAAACGCGGTCATTTGCCAGCGTTTCGGGCTTTCAACGATGGAAGATCGTGCTCTCCAATTCGAATCTTGGGGATGCTTTCTGGATAAATCGTGCTCGGGCACGTTCTCTGCTATGACCCAACGACGTGAACTTGCGGCGAAAGTCGATAAAATAGAGATCTTGCCGATCGGCCACGGTTTTGACCAAATATTGCGGGTCCGATGGCGAACAAACACCCTGCCGAGGCAGGCATTCTCATTCCGAGCGAACGATGGAGAACTTTTTTCGGTTGGGCGTTGCCCGTTTTTTGGGGCGATAACGCGATAGGCTCAGAGTGGGTGGATCCCCGTCACGTTTGTGGGTTTTGAGAGGATTGTGAACGCAAAAATGGACAAAGTACGATTTGCCTGTCCCCGCTGCCGAACTGTCATGCAAACTGGGGCTGAGAAAGTCGGTTACGACGTCGCGTGTCCTCACTGCGCTCACCGTTTTCGACTGGTCGAACCGGAAAACCCCTCGAACCAACTAGGGTCTTCCCCCGTATCTGATCGCGATGCTGCCACCCTGCCCCCGATGCGATCACCGGCGTCCGACAGGACGCTGCCGGCAAAACCACCGGTCATTAAGCCAGCCGTTGATCATTCTGCCTACGGGAATCAGGCAGTGAACACGAATCCGGGCACCGGCACCTATGCCTGTCCCTATTGCGGCACGAACAGTCCTCCAATTTGGAAGTCCGAGGTTTCGACAATTGGCTGGATCGTCTTTGCAGTACTGCTGGTAACGACCTGCATCTTCTGTTGGGTGGGGCTGTTCATTCGCGACCAGTATCGCGTTTGTTCCCGGTGCCGAGTCCGTTTAGGGTAATGCTTTTGGCGTCTTTGAATTGGAATAACAGCCAGACGTCGGCGGCCGTTCGCGTCCAAAGTCGGTGGGATCAGTCGTCGTAATCCAAGTACACGCGGTTTCCGGTTTTGGCGCTTTCGTGGGAACTGACCACGATCTTCATTGCCCGGTAGGCGTCCTCAGGGTCGGTCGTTTTTCGAATCAGGCTCGTAACCGCACGATAAAACCGGTCGAGCATTTGGACACCAACGCTACGCTCCGACTCCAACGATTCGGTGTGTTGGCCCGCATCATCGAACCAGATCAGGCTGGAGGGCAAGTCGATAAAAGCCATCCCCCGTTCGCAACAGACCTGGATCGATGCCGGTCGTTTGAAAGAAAGGGCATCCGACCATCGTTCGGGAATGTAGTGCCCAACACTGAGTTGGGCTTGGGGACAGACGCCGGAACAGGAACCGTTCGTTTCACTTTTTGGGTAAGCGGGGAAATTCAGACTGACCATCTGGTAGAACAAATCGGTGGTCTCATCGTGTTGTTCGTGGACGGCGCTGATCACAGAAACCGGATCGCTGTTGACCAGGTATCGGCACCAGTCCACCAGTTCCATCAGGTTTCTCCAAACCAACGGGCAGTAGTCTCCGCGTCGAAGAGAGTTGGATTGACTCTCCGTTGGCATTCGTTCATGACAGAACAGAAGGCGTGGTTGACCGAGTCGAGTTGCAATCAGCTCTTTGAGCCGAATGGTAGCTGGCGCGTGCCGACGAGGTAGCTCAGCCATGAAGGCCACTCCGGATTTTTCAATTCGGCGTCGAATTTCCAAGGCTTGAGACGGGGAGATATCCAGCGCCGCGGAACTGTAAACAGCCTTGCCAAATTCGCAAGCAGCCAATATCGGCAAAGGCCCGTACCAATCCGGCGAGAGCGCTAAAACTGCGTCGATGTCATCCCGCTCGACCATGGCTCGAAAGCCGTCCATGGGCAACGCTTTAAACTCCTCGGCAACTGCGCGTGATTTTTCGGCGACTTCGCAGCAGACGGCGCGGACTTCAAACCGATCCGATAGTGCACGAAGCGCTGGCAGGTGCCGATTTTGCCACTGATCGCCAAGACCAACCAAACCAACACGGAGCTTCATTGAGGCCTTTTATTCTGAATTCAGGTGGCGAACGATCGATTCAAACTCAATTCGCGGCAGCTGCCGTTTCCATCGAATCCTAATTATACCAGTTTCGTGGCCCTGCAGAATACTTTCATTCGCCAACATGCCGCCGTAACCCGACGAGAGCTGGTAAAAACCTCCTCGGTGCTCCCAGCACATCCTCGATTTCTCAGCCGTACTCCCCAACGGAAAGAACATCATGGCCGCCGCGTTGTACGTCGTCGTTGGTCAGGATGACCTTGAGGCGATTGATAGAGCGTTCGGAAAAACCCGCATTCTTTAACGCAAAATCGGTTTTGTCACCAAACCGACGATTCAATTTGAGATTTTTGCCACCACTCTGCTTGCTTGACTCGCCGATAGTTGGATTGGGGCTAAAGCGATTGTTTGGAGAGTCTTTCAAAACCAGGGAAGACGAAAGCTCAGAATTCTGAACGCGTTTGGGAATCTATTCGCACCACGGCGGTGTGACCGAAAGACTACGTAGACTTGATTCTTGTGGCAGGGACAGGCCGCTAGTTCAAGCTCGATCACGGAAGAAGGAGTCACTATGAGAATTTTATTGGCCACGATTGTGTTGATTGCATCCAGTGCGGTTTCGACATATTCGTGTGCTCAGCAGCCGACGGACTATCGAACGGCGTACAAACAATCACAAGAAGGCGAAAAACCCCTCCTGGTCCTCGTTACTGCTGAATGGTGTCCCCCATGTCAGGTCATGAAAAAAACGACGATTCCACAGCTGATGCAGAAAAAGGCATTCAAGGACTTTAATTACTCGACGGTCGATTTGGACCGCGAAGAGAATTTGGCGCGACAACTGATTGGTGACCGCGGCGTTCCCCAGTTAATCATGTATGAAAAGCAAAATGACAAATGGGTCCGCCGATATTTGACCGGTATCCAAACTCCGCAAACTGTCGAAGCCTTCGTCGCCCAAGCTGGGATGCTGCGAACTGCCAACGCGACACCAAACACCGTCGAAAAATGACGCGACCTGCTGCGGCCTTCCTGAGAACGGCCTCTATTACAAATTAATCAAGAAGAAAGCTTGGGGTAAACCCAAGCTTTTTTTTCGTCGCGATCAGGCACAATGGTGACTGTTGCTCTACGATTGCCGATTGTTCCCAGCTTCGACATTCCGGAATTAGAACCAGTGAAGATTTCGGTTGTCATTCCCGCGATTAATGAAGCTGAAAGAATCGAATCGTGTATACAAAGCGCCTGGTTGGCTGGCGGTGACGAGGTAATCGTCGTCGATGGTGGGAGCCGCGACGACACGGTCTCAATTGCCAATTCGCAAGACTGTCAGTGCGTAACCAGTCCACCTGGTCGAGGACAGCAAATGAACTTTGGAAGTGAATTGGCCAGCGGTGACGTGTTGGTCTTTTTGCACGCCGATAACTGGTTCGAAGAAGATGCATTCCAGCAGATTCGCAGTTCAATTCGGCCGCCGTGTTCCGCCTGGGGTGGGTTTCGGCAGTCGATCGAGAGCAGCCAATGGAAATTCCGCCTCATAGAGCGTGGAAACTCATTGCGAACCCGAATCCAGGGCTTGGTGTACGGCGACCAGGGGCTGTTTGCAACCAGGTCGATTTTCGAAAAAGTCGGTGGATTCCCTCAAATACCGCTGATGGAAGACTTTGAACTCTCACGAAGACTCTGCAAAATCTCACGACCGCTGTTATTGCACGGACCGATCCACGTCGATTCGAGAAGATGGGCATCCACAGGTGTTTTTCAACAAACGGCGCGAAACTGGTCAATCACGTTGGCATACCGAATGGGGCAATCGCCGGAACGATTGGCCAGAAAATATAAACGACATGACCAGTAAAGGTGTCCAATCGGCGAGGATGCCATTAAATTAGCAATGAAACGCTTGGCGTTCTTTCAAAATTAGTTTGGAGTCCCGAGATGAACCGTAATGCGTCTGCTGCCCTAATTGTTTTTTTGTTCGTCGGCTGCACAACCGAACCGACTCCCAAGAGCAGTTCGACGCCCGCGGCTGCGGCTCAGGATTCGAATGCCAAAAAACAATTTGATCCGCAGGTCCGCACGCTGGAAAATGGCGAGTCGAGTCACATTGTCGTTCAACATGTATTGGTAGCATTCCAAGGTAGACTTCCCGGCAAGAACATCCGACGCTCAAAGGCGGAGGCGGCCGCGCTTGCCAATGAAATTCTTGCAAAAGCGCGGGCGGGTGAGAATTTCGAGGATCTCGTTACCGAGTTCACCGACGACTCACCGCCTGGCATCTATCGCATGGCGAATTTCGAACAGGAGTCGTACATGAGCGCTCCTCGACCGGAAGACCGGGTTTACCCTCGCGACGGAATGGTTCCTGCTTTCGGGGATGTCGGTTTTCCATTGCAAATCGGAGAAATCGGCATGTCGGAATATGATCCAGCCAAAAGCCCTTTCGGTTGGCACATCATCAAGCGACTAGAATAAAAATTCAGCCAGAGGAATCCGCCAAAGGGCGGCGCCACAGCTGAAAAATCAGGAACAGTGTGATCAAGAATGCGACGAACGCACTCTGAGGTGTCCAGCTCACAAATATTCCCAACAAGACGTCGTCGGCCGTCAATCCCAGCCTCAGCCCGGTAGCAACTGCCGTTGCGATCAGTGCGATTGCGACCGCCACCAGTATCACGACTCGGGCCTGCCACCGAATCCTGTTAGGAAACATCGCGATCAAAATCAGGCACAGCGGGCCGAGGAAGTAGATGGCGCCCAAGAGTTGCGTTGAGGATCCCCACGAAGTTGTGGCGGCAAATATCAACGCGACGATGGTGGTTAGCAACAATAAACCGCGCACGGAGAACTGAACCCTCGCCGGTTCAAACTGATCCTCGCGCCGTTCAAATTCGGCGACCCACGTATTGAATCGTGAACGACCGATGATTCCACAGATCCCAAAAACGAAACCCAATCCAATTCCAGCCATCAAGTTCCACGGTAGCGTCGCGTAATCGATCATCCAGCCACCATAGGTCTGACCCTCACGCCAAATCTCCCACGGGAAACCAATCGCTCCGCTTGGCGAACTGGCCGACTTGCTCAATAGGGGCTGAATCCCGCCGGTTCGAAAAAAATAGGATGCCGAATTGGCCGCCCCGATCAGCAAAAGCCCGGCTGCCATGCCTCGACCAAACCAATGCCAGTTGGAGGTTCCGATTTTTCCTTGGTGGGGCATGGTGCGAAACTCGCGGCTTTGAGGGGACTGTATTCGACGACCAGCACGTCGATGCATGCGAACCATTATTGGCGATCGTCGCCCGAATGTCGCGACCTGTCCGCCGCCGCGACGTTCGAAGGCGACCATCTCGTGGGAAGATTCCACGCATTTTGTCGTTCGAAACGAGCAGCGCGTGTCACGTCGGAAATTCGGCCGCGAGCATATGTTATCTTCGACCTACGGAATTCTCATCGCACTAAAACGTCTGCATGTTTCCGGCGACACATTGCAGCCCTGTCGGCCTGCCATTTGCCTTCTGTCTATTTTCTTAATTTGACATCAATACAGTTGGGAAACTGCCTTGTCTGGGTTTTCGCTGTTACGGCAATCGTGTCAGTGACCTTGTTCGGGCCGACGTGAGAAGTTTGGTTTGGTTCAAGCGTCAAGCGATCATCCCAATGTAGTTGCTATCGTAAAATGGGCATCTGGGAAAAGTTTTCCGGTTAATTGCAAGAGAAACCAAAGGCACCGATCAACGGTTTTGAAGTTGGTCGGTCGTCTAACCGACAATATCTAGAGCATGTTGCTCTTTAGTGTTCGTGGATGGCGCCATTCTTCCCGTTAAAACGGACGGAAAAACGCGAACACGAATTGTGAAGACGCTCAAAAATGGTAAACGGTGGAATGTGACGTTGATTCCGCTAGCTACTCGTGTGGATGCAATTTCGGGAAGTCAAATCGACAATGGCAAGAAGATCGCCTAAAGATTGTCGCCGATATGTGGATATGTGGGCGCTGCCCGGTATCCATCCAAGCAACGTGGAATTTCTGCAAAAACTCAAAACGGCGGACACCCAACATTTCACGAAAAACATGAATACCGTCGGCACGGTTTCCGAGCAAGATCCCCAAACCCGGAAATGGGCCAAGACGCACTTGATCGGCGTGCGAACCGACGTCTGGAGGCCGGATGAAGAAGAAATGGCCCAGACCCTGGAGATTCTCCAGGAGCAACGCAAAGATGAACTTCGGCGCGCGATAAAAAGAACAGGACGCCTGAACGCAAAACAATCTCGCAAGCTGGAACAGCAGCTCGACGAAGACTCGATCATGCAGATGCAATCGAACGAGATTGAAAAACGTCGCTTGGTTCTCAAGTTGTTCAAAACAACCAGCTCACGCGTCCGCTGGTGCGGTACCATCGAGGAAGTCACGACAAGCGAAATCCACAACTCGATTGGCAGCAAAAAAACCCTGATTACTATGGCTGTGATGCTGCCCAAGATGGAGTTGATCACCACGATCCAACAAAATCATCGAACCGGTCGTGTCCCTTCGGTCTTTTCATGCTGCTATATCGAAAGCAAGGATATCTATCACCTGCTGATTCGCCGTCGCTGGTTCGCGATGGGCGCGGATTTTGATGTGTTCTGCGACGGCAAAGACATCGGCCTGATCGATGGCCGAATCTTCGGGTTCGGCTCTGACAGCTATGTGAACCTTGCCAACCATGAGCTGACCGCCAAAACGCGATTCCTTGATATGATGACCCTGTTTGCTGCATCGGTTGGCTATCATAAGGCCATGCATCGCAGCATTAAGAGTCGAATGCAAGCCAATCTGTCCGGACATTCGCATCGACACGTAGTTGAGGACGAAGAAATCCGTCTCCGCAATAATGGCCGCGCAGCCTAAAGGCCCACAGAGCTGGCCCACAGAGCTGGCACGAAAAGTTTCTGGGACTAACAACTTGCGAGATTAGTAACAGGTAGCCCGTGCGGCCGCAGTCTTGACGACTTCCGGTACGACGGGCTCACCCTGACTTTAACTTTGACAGACCACTTTGTTTTGTTTCCGTTCTATTCCGCCTCGGCTGTTTCAAGATTGGAATCTCGAATTTGTGTGACACTTCCGATCCCGGATATCGACTGGGTAACTTTCGGAGAACCGATATAGGAAACCGAACAAGCCCCGGCCATATTGACATTCAACGAATCCACGACATTGACCGATGCGCCCCCCCCCCCCCCCCCCCCCCCCCCCCCCCCCCCCCCCCCCCCCCCCCAACGGATAGGCAGCGCACGCCCTACGCCGCGGGACCATCGTGGCAACGTCAATTATCGAGTGTCGGACTCTTTTCAAGTTTTGTGATCCTCTGATCCAAATTTAGTGTCTCCTGTTCTATGCGATCAATTTGGGCCTGCATCGCTTCCATGAAGGTGACAAAGTTTTCGGGATTGCGTAGCAACGCGAGTTTGAGTTCTGCCAGCTTGTATTTCAATCTCGCACGTTGAATTCCGATGTCACTGATCGAGTTCTTTCGTTTCAGCCTTTCGGCTCGTCCCAGGTCCAGTTTGGCCAGCCTTACCTTTTCTTCTGCGTGACATAGGCGAATCTTTTCCAAACCGCCCGTCGATGCCATCACCGCCTGGTTGTATTGTTCTTTGGCAACTGCTAGATCCGAGCGGCGACGCTCGATCGCACGTTGGGGAAGTACCCCGTCTGCCGACCGATTCGCCCATTCAAGTTCGGTTGCTGCCAAATCCATGTTGGTCTTGGCATATTGGATGACCAGCTCCCGCGGGGAAATGGAGTCCGACTCCTGCTTCGGTCCTTGCATCAGACAGGTCGCAAACGCAACGATCAACGAGATGGAGCAGAATAGATTGGTGGCCAGCAGTTTATATTGACACATGTCTCTTCCCCCTCACGTGTTGTGCGAAATTGCTCAAAGTGAAACTGATTTCGCCCGCTTGAGTAATTGGGCCACAAATGGCCCATTCGGTGGATGCCCGACGGATGTCGCGGAAAGTCATTGACGCAATAGTCATGCCAACCAGTTCAACCGATTCTCACCAATCTAAAAAAATGCCATTCATCTTCCATAAAATAAGCTAGGCTTTTTCTGCAACGGTCATGAAGTTAAGCACCCAATCGCTCTCTTTTTTGGCGAATCCTGCAAAAACCATCCTTCACGCTCTTCAGTCAAGAATCACCACGTCAAGCCAATGATGAAGGCCCAAACACCCATTGAGCCCCGTGAGTTGATTCGGACTAAGCTGAATCACGGCCACGCGATCCGGCCGTTTCCTCGCGTCGTCAACCAACTCCTGTCCGCGTTTGAGGACCCCAATGCGGATGCCAAAACGTTTGCCAGAATTATCGAAGCCGACGCTGCCCTGGCGGCAAAGCTGTTGCGCATGGCCAACAGTCCGGTCTACGGTTTTTCCAATGTGATTCGCTCAATCGAACATGCTACGGTTGTGCTCGGCATGGGTCCTCTCAAAAACGTCGCGCTGACTTTCGCCGGATCCAGCTTGTTTGCCGCAGGTGATTCGGCGGTGGAGCAGCGGGAAGCGTTGTGGAATCATTCGCTCGGATGTGCGACAGCGGCCCGTCTCATCGCAAAGCATGTCACCGATGTCGACCCGGACGAAGCGTTCCTGGCTGGAATTTTTCACGATATTGGCAAGCTGATTTTTTTCGACGTGTTGACCGACGAGTATTCGCAATTGGCTCGTCATGACTTTGGTTGTTCACTAATCGTTAAAGAACAAGAGTGCTTTGCGATCAATCACCAAGAAGTCGGCGCACAACTCATCAAGACTTGGCAGTTGCCAGAAAAACTGATGGTCGTGGCGGAAAACCATCATCATCCTGACTTGGCGATTGCGCACCAAAACTTGACAAACACCGTTCATGTCGCTGACCTCATGATGCATGCCATCAGCCAGACGAAACCACAGTGTGTCACGAACTACATTGAGAGAGCGCAACAAGTCTTGGGCCTCGACGAAGCCACCGTAGCGACGATCTGTTTGGAGACGGTGGAATTGCTTGACGCCGCTCAGAAGGCTTACGGATCCAGTTGATAACTCTTTGAAAATGGTTCGTTGACCGGCACGCTTCTTCCTTCGTCAATCGCCCGCAGTTTCCACCATCCACAAAAAAACCCGGAACCTTGATTCCGGGTTTCGAAAATAAAATCGCATTAGCGGCAGTTTATTAAGCTCAAAAAATTGGTGGAATGAGGACATCTCTCAAGAGATGAACCACGCCATTCTTTGCTCGAATGTCAAGTGCCGAGAGAACCAGCTTGGCCTGGTCGGGC
This sequence comes from Pirellulaceae bacterium, assembly GCA_942492215.1. Lineage (GTDB taxonomy): Bacteria > Planctomycetota > Planctomycetia > Pirellulales > Pirellulaceae > Mariniblastus. The sequence continues at coordinate 44,066 of CALODY010000023.1, read as the reverse complement.
CCCAGTTGGTTCTCTTGGTTCAACAAGGGCTCGCCCTCAACAATGTTCACCGAGAAACTAAGAAATGTTGTGCCGGTTGGATCGGACGGATCTGCCAGCAACGTCTGCACAGAATCACTGACGACTAGGACTGGCGGAGAAAAATCTCTTCGCCGGAAACATGGAACAACAGGACTTGCGTTAGTTGTTCGACAGTCAGCCCGCTAGTGACTTCCTCGATCGCTTCAAACGCCTCGTTGATCGGTGCAAACGCTGTGAACGTGCCCTCGCCATTCAGGGCATCTGCCAGGCCAGCAGCGATGACAGCTTCCTCCAGTGCCTGAAGTTCCGGCGTCAATACGACAAGCTCCGTAATCGTTCCCAACCGTGCACCACCCACAATTGCGTCAGCATAAATCGCATCCAGCTTTGCTGCCCCGCCAATATCGGCGTGTTTGAACGACCATATCTTGGGATGCCATTTGAAAGTGTTTTCGCCTTCGATCTGAATTTTGTCGTAGCCGTACTGACCGCTAACAACGGTCCAACTGCCGAAGTAAGAATCATTGACGTATAATTCGTCGTGGCCCTTACCCATGAAGACTCCCACGGAGGACTTTGCCGTCACTCCGTCCACTCCAACGAAATCGTTTCCTCGGCCTGTGAGAATCAACGCATGATCGTGATGAGTCGAGTTGCGTATGCCAATCCGGTCGCTGCCGTCTCCCGTATAAATCAGAGTTCGGCCCTTGACCTCCGACGCGTCAATCGCGACCGTGTCGCTTCCATACAGTGTGGAGATCACCAAGTTGTCGCCAACTTCGACTTCATCCAACGAGACCAAGTCGTCGCCGTAAGCTGTGGCGATGAAGAGATCGTCGATGATTTTGGTCTGATAAAATCCGATCGAGTCATTTCCATGCCCGCCATAAACGGCCGTACGATCCTGAACGTCGAGACCCTCGACAAAGACCCGGTCATTCCCGCTGCCCATATGGATCCGCAGGTTTTCTATCGGGTTGGCCCCATTGCGGTTTTCGATCAACAGTGAAGCTTGACCGTTAATCGTTGTTCCCTGTTGACCCGTTATCAAAATGTCTTGATTACCTTCACCGACCGACCTGATTTCCACGACGTTGTCTTCTGCGTCGCCAAGGATCCGGAGGTCGCCATCGAAATGGTCCGGGTTGATTCCATTGACAATGACATTACCGGCCAGCAGTCTGCGGTCCTCAAACCTTTGGTAGTTAAGCGAGTTCTGGGGGGCTCTTCTTCTAGTTTTCATCAACAGACCTTTCTAACGGATAAACCTTGACGCAAATCGTGGTGAGACCGAGTTCAAGCCAAGATGATAACGATCAATCGCAACAAAAGTAAGTAACTGGTTGCGAGATGAATTCAAAAATATCCAACTACTCGTTTAATTGTGCTCGTGACAAGTCAAGACGTTCATTCTTGGTCTGGCTTGGTGATTTGGCCTACATAAGCTGAGAATGGAGCGTTGAAGAATCGCATATGTTAGGATGGTTTTGACCGGACGCTGGAGGTCATGCCAACGAAGCATAAGGTTCTCTAATGGCGGACATCACGGAATTGTTCAAACTGTTGCGAGAAATGCCGATTTTTGGCGGCCTCCAGGATTCCACGCTGACCTTCATCCTCGATCGGTCGAACATGTTTACGGTGGAATCGGGCGGTTACTTTTTTGTCGAAGGTGAAGTCGCCCATTCACTTTATGTGTTGAGCCAAGGCCAAGTTGTGGTTGAAAAGGACTGGGAAGGAACGCCGATCGAGTTGAAGCGGATGAGCGTCGGTGACTGTTTTGGAGAAATGGCAGTGATCGATTTGCAGGCTCGGTCGGCATCGGCACGTGCCGATACGGAATGTCACGCCATCGAAATCAAGCTCCGAACGTTACACGAGTTGTTCCAGTATGACATCGAGCAGTACGCGATCATCATGATGAATATGGGGCGTGAAGTGAGCCGCCGACTGCGTCTGGCCACCGCGCGCCTGTTCGAAATGGAGCAGGCACTGATGAAAGAAGGCCAGCGAGCGGCTGACTCGTAGTCGTCCAGTCCGCTCGGTGACCAATGCACAAATAAAGGGGACCGGCTTGGCAATCTAGAAATCGCTCGTGGTGTTTGTCCAATTTTGCGACAGCTACTCGTTCGAGGAAAATTTGTTCTCGTCCTCTTTCTGTTTCTGGAGTTTCAAACGCCGCTCATTGTAAATGGCGATTGCTTCCTTCCTTCTTAGAACGCCAATAATCTTTTGCGGGGTGGAGGAGGCAACAACGGGCAACTCATCTACGTTCAGCGCTGTAAATTGTCCCAATGCATAGTTCAGATCGTCATCCAGTTCCAGGCTGACTACGTCTTCCACCATAACGTCACGGGCATTGGCGATCTTCCACAGAACGTCGTCATAGAGATAGGGGCGAACGTCCTCGGACGAAAAAATACCTACCGGTTCCTCAGCCGCATTGTAGACATGAAAGTAGCGTTGCGAAGATTTTGCCAACGCATGAACAATGAGGTCCAACGAGTCTTCTTCGTGAAATACGATCCCTCTTTCGGTTGTGCGATATATGTCGCGTACACGAATGCCGGCCAGCAGGTCGATGGTAAAGTCACCCCGGTGCGCCGGTGAATCAAGCCGCGAATTGACTTGATTCGAATAGAGTGACCAGTTTCGGCAGAGGATAAAACAAATCGAGGAAACCCACAGCGTGGGCAGCAGCAGTTGATAACTCCCGGTAATTTCCGTCACCATCAGAATCGTTGAAAAAGGGGCATTGGCGCAGCCGGCAAAAAAACCGGCCATTCCGACGATCGCAAATGCGCCAGGTTGTGCCCCCGCATCGGGCATGAACTGCGCATACAATTTGCCAATGCCGGCACCGACCGAACCTCCGATAACCATGGAAGGTCCAAACACGCCTCCTGAGCCGCCCGATCCGACAGTCAGCGACGTCGTCAAAATCTTGATCGCCGCGACCACAAACAAAACGGCAACTCCAATTGACGTGGCGTCGTCCAGCATCTCCTGCAACAGCCCGTAACCGCTGCCCAGCAACGCGAGGACGTGTGGATCCTTAGCGGCCAGAAAGTAGGCTCCGATCGCCAAACCTCCCGCCGCCAGGGCACCGATAGCCGGCTTCAAATGCGGGACGACCGGCAATCGTTCAAACAGTTTGTTGGCCAATAGATAGGTGGTTACGTACGCTGCCGAGAACAGCACCAGGACCAGCGCCAATACAGAATAGGGAATCAGCTCGACTACGTGCGTCACCTCGTACTGAAAGAGATCGCCGAACAGGGGAGTGAAGCGCAGTTGGTTGGGAAGCAAAAATTGAAATACGGAGTACGCAATCGTGGAAGCCAGTGCACCCGGAATGATCACCTCCGACTCGATGTCGGCATCTCGATACAGGATCTCGCCGGCAAAGATGGCTCCCGCCAGCGGGGCTCGAAAGATGGCGCCAACTCCGGCGCCCATGCCAATCGCCAGCAGGATGCGCCGGTCATGCGTCGACAGTCGAAGAAGCTGACCGAGGTACGAACCGATGCCGGCACCGATCTGTGCGATCGGTCCTTCACGACCGGCTGACCCCCCGGTTCCCAACGTGATTGCCGAAGCAAGTGTTTTTACGATCGGAACGCGAAGAGGAATCATCCCGCGCTGATTGTGAAACGCATCAATGGCTCGATCAACGCCTGCACCGGCAGCGTCGGGCGCCAAAAAATAGACAATCAAACCGGTGGCCAATCCACCCAGGCCCATCAACGGCAGAATCAACCAGACGTTTGGTTGGGCAGCAGACGGGCCAAAGATCAGATGTTCGCCGGCGGTCGGACGGGTCTGAAAACCGGCAAACTCGCCCAGCGTGAAATGCTGAATCGACTGTGTGAGTGACTCGAAGACAATCCCCGCGAGTCCCGCGAGGCAGCCCATGACCAGCGCTAATAGAAACCACTTGCCCCAAAAAGAGCCTCGGGAACTGATTGGTTTGACGGCGGGTCGCATGGGATCAGAGATTGCTCAGCACATTCCAGATTGTTTTTCCAATCCTGCGATTGTCCCGTTCCCGCGTGTTCTTGCCAGTTCAAATAATCGTCTCTCGGCATTTTCGCCGATAAACATCCCGCAGTTGGAGCGCGGCGTTTGCCTGCCATTCAGAACCCGGGAGCACAGTCGCGTCTTCGGTCGAAAACAAAGGGTAACCTAATGCAGTACGTTCATCGCACGCTGGCGTCTCTTGGAGAGACTCGGCGACGAAGGTTGCAGTCAGGAATGGAAATTGAAAGTGCTGGTACAGAGACTCGCCTTTTTAATCTAGTGCTTTGTCAGGATTGAATTTTAGGGTAGTGGACGAGGCTACGAGTCCTTCAAAGCCGCAATCCAAAAAGAGGCTCGTTGCCTCGCCCACTTCGGCTAACCCGAATTTTCAACGTTGACAATCCACTAGGCGACGCCCAAGGAATCCTGTTTTTCCCGGGCCTGCCAGGCTTCGTTCTTGTCATAAAACGTCGGCGGTTCGTAAGTCCACCCTTCGCTTAGTCGTTTCTCTTCGTCGCGAATTTTTTCCAGTACAAACGGGCTGGCGACGTTCGCAAAATGCCGAGCTTGATCTCCAAACTCGTCATAGAGTTCTTGCAGCAGCGCGGAGAATCGCGATCGCAACTCAGGACAATCCTGGTAGTATTCGATTGCGGCGGCAACCATCGGGACTCCATGCTTGACCAAATCCTTGGATTCCCATTTGAATCGTTTTTGAACTCGAGGGTCGGGGTGCTGCTTGTGCTGATGCCAGCCTTTGAGCGTTGTGGAAATGGCTCGTACGACGCTGGGGCCGTTGACCTGGAAGTCTCGTTCGAATGCTCGCAGCAAATATTCTGTTTCCTGCCCGTCACGGATGAGTGGATGCCGAAAGTTGAATCGATATTGCCCATGATGATCACTGGTCGGTACTTCCGACTCATCCTTGATCACCCCCTTGGCCAGAAGTTCCTCGTACAACGGTGTGCCGGCCAACGCGGTGTACAGCATGAATTGGTGGAAGTCTGTATCGTGGCTGGCAGCGTAATCAATTACTCGGTCGATGTTCTCCGGCGAGTGCTCCTCCAGCCCGATGATGGTTGACCCGAGAACTCGAATCCCATGGCTTTGCAGTTGACGGACCAGAGGCCGCGTATCGATGCCTTTCAACTTCGCATACTGACTGGCTTCGCCCTCGAGTCCCATCCAAACCCATGAAACTCCCAGTTCCACAAGCTGCTCGAATGTATATTTACTGAGCACATTGGCGGAACTGAATACGTTGAACGACCATGATTTGTCGTGCTCCTTCATCAACTCGAGCAAACGCAGGGCCCGTTTGCGATGCAGTAGGAAATTTTCATCCATGACGAAGAAGGACCTGACGTTCATCGACGATTCCAGGCCACAGATGACATCAAACAGTTCGTCGCCTGCCTCGTAGAAATTGACGAACTTGCCTTTGCCTCCAAACATTGCAGAAGTGACACAAAAGTTGCATCCCAATGGACAGCCGACCGACGGTATCAATGTGGCCGTCTGATCCCGCGGTTTTATCTTGACAGTGGTCCCCATGTTTCGATAGTCAACATAGGTTGGAATTTCCGGGTGCTTGAGCGGACGAGTAACGTCATCTCCGAGGTAATGCCGGAACCAGCGTACGCCTTCACCTTTGACGATTTCGTCTGCGTCAATTCTCTGTTCAAGATCCGGCAGGTTCGCCACATGCCCACCCACCACCAGAGTTGCGTCCGGTTGGTATTGGCGAACCAACTCGCACATCTTCTTCACCTTCAACAGGTTAATCGTGATGCTGCCGATCCCGATAATGTCGTAAGGAACGTTTTTTATTTCTTCGATGAATCGATCCAGCGTGGGAAAGTCCAACATCACGCACGGTGCTTCGATGTTGGCTTGAATGAACAACATGCCAAACGATCGATTGAACATTCGCAAGGAAAATGGTCCCTGAACACGCGTGACCTGGTTGTGCCACAGTTCCATGGGGTTGATTTTTTGGCTGCCGTAATCATCGTCCTGGGCGTAGGGACCGAAGACACTGGACAACAGGATGCGTGCGTTTTTTCCTGATGGATGAATGCGATTTGGCAAAATCATTGGTTACAACTCCACCGATTCGAGTGTTGGAATGTTTGGTGCGAGCGCATTTGCTGCGCCTCGTTTGTGAACCCATTTCACGGATCAAGCTGAAATGACGCCAAACCCTGTATGGAGTCCGCCCGAGACTCTCAGAACTTGTGAATTGAGGGAATACTGATTTTCCACGGATCTACGTGGATGACGACCCGTGCGACAATAATTTGCCGAGCGGATTGGCATGGCGGACGCGGTTTTCAGGCCATCGTGGCAATAATATCCGACGATTTGAGCCGTAGAAAGCAGTCGCCGTTGCAGATTGCTTCCATTTTTTGCAGGTGCTGAAAAGCCCCGGAATTTCACTCGATAAACCAGTGCGTTGTCCAGCTATTTGATCTTGTCACGCAAGAGGTAAGCGCTCGGTTGGAGAGCATCACTGCCGGCGTACATCGGTGTGCCGATGAGAGAATCCCCTTTTTGGTGATCCTTGATGATCGTCACGGGGCGGATGATGGCCAATGAATTGTCATCCACATCGGCAATGATCAGTTGAACTTGAAGTTTTGATCGGTCAACGAAATACCAACTACCGTTACTGTATCGCCATTTCGTCTCGCGGGCCCATGCGTCGGAGGGAATGCGGCTGGCGAGCACTTCGAATTCCGCTTGTTGGTGTTTCCATGCGTCGATGGCGACCGCGACAATTTGATCGCGATCGGTCCCTTGGTATCGGTCAGTCGGCAAATTGTTTTCTCTAATGATCAAAGCCTCAAGAGATTTCTCGCGCCGTCTCAGATCCGTGGCAACTTGATTGAATTCGGCGACGATGGCTGGAGCTTTGTTTGGTGCCAGGAGGGTGTATAGGTCAATTTTCTCTTGAGCAAAGCCCATGACTTGGGGAATGCCGCCCGTGAAGAAGAGAGGTTTTTGATTGGTCACCGCCGCCGTCGCCATTTCGTCGGCCTGGGCCAGGTCCTTTTTAATCTGACCGGGCAAGCTTTGCCTTTCCTGTCCAGCGGCTGCCATGAACTTTTCCAGCTTGCTCAAAAAGTTGTTGCTCGATCCAGCAATCTTCTTGCCCTGTTCGGTTTGTTGTTCAATGAGACGAGAGTAAGTTTCTGCAATTCTGATAGCTTCGGTTTTGGCTGGTTCGGCTTCTTTAACAACGTCAGCTGCACGGGGGCGATCGGTCTGGAACACCATGGGATCGCGATACATTCCCGCGAGTTCGGTCAGGCGTTTAAGATCGTTTTGGAACTCGGGATAGTTTGCCGGGTCGATCAGTGCGGTCAATTTCGCGTGAACGGGCGTGAGGAATTGTTCGGCTGCGTCGAGCTGGGCGTTCGCTTTGGCCAAGCGTGACGCGGTTTCCGCTACGCCTTTTCCATTGGCTGGCAACTGGTCCAAGCCATCCTGCGTAAAACCAGATTTGCGACGAGCGTTTTGCAGGGTTTCCAAACCGTTTCGAATTGTACGATGGTTGATGCTCAGTTGGTCCTGGACGGGTTGCAGTTCCGCCTGCAGTTTCCCGAGTACAGCAGCTCCTGATTCGACCTCTCGCAAGTTGAAGTTGGCTGCCTTGAGTAAGTCGATTTGCTGGTAGCCCATTTTCACCGGCGACGCGCTGCTTTCGGTGGCCGTTGATTTTCCAGAAGTCGGATCTGTGCCGCCCGATTTTTTCTTGTCGGCAGTCCCGGAGGTGACCGGGAGCGGTTGGGCGCCGGAGAGTCGTTGTTGAAGCGTCGCGATCGCCTGTTCCGCAGAATCAAGGTTGGTTTGGACGAGTTTGACGTCCGCGTGATCGGACGGCAAATCGGCAAGAAGCTTTTTGACGGTGGGCACATTTTGGGCGGCCGATGCGAGACGGACCTGCGTCAATTTGGCCTTCGAACCGGTTGGCTTAGAGGTGCCTTTTCCGGCAGAGCTTTGCGCCAATGCGAGGTTGGTCGTTACCTGCTTCAGGGCAGTCTGCGCGTTGTTAAGTTGTTGTTTTTGCGAATCGGTCAATTCATCGGCATTGGTTGGCAATGCCGTTAGCGACGCCAGGGTCAAACCAATTACGATAAGGTTCGAAAGTTTGCATTGCATCGGCTTATCCTTGGTTGATTCATCAAATCGTGGCGACCTGCCCGGTTCAATCGTTAGCCGATCACAGGAACGGCGCGAAAGATCTCAATGAAATAGATGCCATCGGACAATCGTATTGGACGCAAATTCCCCACTTAAGGCAAGATTTTGGAAGGGGCTTTGACGCAAAAGGATCGTTTTCGCCCAAAACACCGAAACCTACGCACTGCTACCGAGAATCCAAACTTACGGAAGTCACGGTGAGGCTGAGGTTTGCGATGGAGTGAACCGAAGGCAACCTTGTCCGGCTAATTACCGGAGTCACCTTCTTCTGACGGTACGGCATCGATAGTGCTGAGTAGCTCTTGAAACTCGGGGGATTCGCTTAATGAACTAAATCGATCTGTCCGAAGTGGCTGAGATTTTGGTTTTTCGAAGTGGCCGAATTCGTGCGCTTTCCGTAGTGCCGCGATGGCGCGCATGCGAAACTCCTTCAAGCGAGCTGCTTTTTGCTCTTCGTCCAGATCAGGATCCTTTTCGGCGGCGTCGGCGGCCTCTGCCAGAACGCTACCGGCCTTGAACCAGTTGATTGCAACATTGGATTTCCGTGTTAGCAGCTCCATGTTGATGTTGGGAGACACCTCTTTCACCGTTTTTGCCGCGGCTGCGTAATTGCCATTCTTGATGACCATCAAAGCTCGTTCCAACTGGATTTGCGGACGCGCTCTTTCCTCCGCCATCTCAAGAGTCGCATCAAAGGCAGCAATGGCTTCGCCGTAGCGTTCCAGCTTGGTGAAAGCGTCTGCCCGACCCCAATGGTTGTTTCGAACAATCAAGCGAGCTCGTGGATCGCCCGCAGACTTGGTCAACAGAATCTCAAGGGTTTCATTCGCGCGATCAAACCAGTCGATCGCCTCTTGATATTCGCCGGCGCTGAATTTTGAGTTGCCTTCGTTGCCCTGGACACTGCCCAGGCGAAGTGAATGGAACACGTCGTTTGGAAACTTCGTGCGCATGGTTTCCAGCATCTGCATGACCTCCAGGTTCAAGGCATCTGCCAGTTGTTGCTTGCCGGCCACTTTGTAAACGACTGACAGATTTCCCAATTGACCGATCAAGCTGTTTTGCAGTGTTATCAATTCCGGATGATTGGCAACAAGATCCCGCCCGATTTTTACCGACTCTTCACCCAGTTTGACCGCTTCGGCATGCTCCCCGTTCCGTCGGAGCATAAATGCTTTGAGAATCAACGAATCAGCGAGACCGTGTTGGGAGTCAACCGAGTCTTTATTTTCTTTGATTTTCTTCCGCCAGATTTCGATCGATTTATTGAAGCACTCTTCTGCTTCTGGGAAGCGTTCCTGTTCATAAATCAAAGTGCCAAGCCGCTCGAAAGTAGTGGCGAGATCTCGGGTGTACGAACCAAAGTCAGGCGCCGCGGTGGCCAGTTTGTCGAGGATTTCGACGCCGCTACGGTAGTCCTTTTCGGCGGCTTCCTGCTGATTCAAGTTAACGTATGTTTCACCACGTTTTAAATAAAATATTGCAGTTTTGTGTTTGAACACATTCGAATCAGGGTAGTTTTCAGCGGCAGCTCGAGCCATCTCAATCGCTGTATCAAAATTCTTGATCGCAGCGGCATATTCCCCTTTCTTCACGAACGATTCTCCCACGTAGATATCGCATTCGAGTTGCAACCGTTCACTTTCTCCTGGATACAAAGTTTGGCTCGTGCCTTGCGCCGCTTTTATCGCAGTATTTCGACAGGCTTCATACTCAATCATGGCCTGTTCATGATCGCCCATCTTGGCAGAGATACCCCCCAATCTCAGGTGGGCGGTGGCCAGGTCAATCAAGGCATCGGAGTCATCTTGTCGGCGATCAACGAATTTCTGATAGAAAGTGCGAGCCGAATTCAGGAGCTCTCTCCGCAGGCCATCCATGTAGGGTTCGTTAAGAAGTTGGTTGTCACTGACGCTCGTGAAATAGCTGTCGACGGCATCGCGGGCCAGTTCATAATTTTCTTCCGCAGTAACCAGATTTTTTTGTGCGATTTCTGTCTGACGTTTGGCTTCAAATAAACCCAAGGCCGTTCCAATGAACCCACCGACGAGCGCCAACATCAGCAAACCGGCAGCGACGAACTTCCCTTTGTTTCGCTCCGCCAGTTTTTTCAAACGATAGATGGCAGACGCTGGGCGAGCTTCAATCGGCTGCCGACCGAGAAAGCGATTGAGATCGTCAGCGAAGTCGTTCGGCGTCGAATAACGTCGACTCGGTTCCTTGGCGAGTGCGCACATTACGATCACATCCAAATCACCTTGCAGGCGACGGTTCAGCCGTTTGATATCGGTAGAGCGGTTACTTGCGGTTGTATCGGAATCGGCGCCAAGGGAGCTTAATCGCTGACTCATGCGGGGTGGATCCTGCTCGCGGATCATCTCGATCATCTTTGCATAGCCCGCACTGCGAAGTTTCTGCAGGTCAAGCGGTGTGACGCCAGTCAACAACTCGTAGAGCAACACGCCGAGTGAATAGACATCGGTACGGGTATCGACTTCAAGTCCACCCGTCTCGACCTGTTCGGGGCTCATGTAGGCGGGTGTTCCCACGACTTGACCGACAGCCGTGAAAATGGTCTTCTCCGTCAGCTTCTGGGAGAATGCTTTGGCCAGTCCAAAATCAATGACCTTCACCAACGGATCGTCTCCGTTCATCGAGACCATCACATTCGATGGTTTGATATCCCGGTGAATGATTCCCCGTTGGTGCGCGTGCTGCACCGCCCGACAAACGTCCATGAACAGTTCGATGCGTTGGTCGGTCCCTAACTTCTTGCCGTCGCAGAATTTCGTGATGGGTTCGCCTTTGACATACTCCATCGCGAAATAGGGCCGGCCCGTCTCCGTCGCGCCGGCGTCCAGCACTCTGGCAATGTTTGGATGACTCATCAATGCCAACGCTTGGCGCTCCGCCTCGAAACGGGCAATGACTTCCCGCGTGTCCATGCCAACTTTGATGACTTTCAACGCGACGATGCGGCGGACTGGTTGTTTTTGTTCGGCCATCCAAACCGTTCCCATGCCACCCTCACCGACGGGTTGAAGCAGTTTGTAGGGACCGATTTGAACGCCAGAAGCCAACCCCACAGGGCCGGTTGTTGCAAGAAGCGGTGACTGCGGCGTGTCGCTACCCGACATCAGGTTGGTATTCGCTGAGGCCACCGTGCACTGGGGCAAACCGGCAATGGCGCGACCGATTTCGTTTTTGAAATTGGGGAATCGAGCTTCGTAGTTGTCGCTAGCCAATGTCGCATCTGATGGTGATTGGTGTTCCAGTTCAATTTTGAGAAGTTCCACAAATAGCGGTCGTCGTATGGACTCGGTGGCAACCGCCAATTGGCTTTCAATTGACGGATTCCTGTTTTCGCGTAATTGCTGCACAAACTGTCCACGGATGCGATGGATTTCATCCCGTTGCGAATCCGACAGTCCGTCCAGCCGTTGGCCAGTACTCATAAAATATCCTTTTGCGCTAGCGTTCCTGAAGTGGCAACACAATCGTCGAATCTGGATCACCGAAAACTCTTGGCCGAAGTGGCACGATATCCGACGAGCGAACCACAAAATTCCCGGTAGCCGAAGTGGCAACACTTCAGACGAATGAAGAAAACCTGAATTCCCCTGAATTCAACTTCCTCAAGCATTTCCAAAATCGAAACGGCAGGACGGCTTAGTCGCCTTTCAATTTTTTCGCGTTTGCCTGCAATGCATTGCGGACGGCAATCAACTCTTCCTCGCTCGTGTCAGAAGACTGTCGGATCATTTCGACAAAATGTTCAATTTCAAATGGCTCAACCGGACACCCTACGTTGCCTTTAGGACCGACAGAACAAATGATCTCCTTGCCGTCGCCATTGAGGACGATCATCCATGGCAGTCCGCCGGATCGATCTTTCTTCAATCTGCTCAAGACGTCTTCGCCACCCGCCATCTTATCCGTTGCAATTTTGACAAAGTGAAAATCATCGGCGAACTGTTCTTCGTTGGATTTGAGGAACTCCTCAAGTTTATGACACCATCCTCACCAGTCGGCGCTAAAATGAACGAACAATGCCTTGTTGTCTGCCTTGGCCAGAGCGATCGCACCGGCGAGCACCTGGTTCGCGTCAAGGTCCACCTCGGATTCCGAGTTCGCGTCTAAATCGGATTGCCCGTTGTGCAACGCCGGTTCTGCTGCGCTCGCCAACTGATTCGCATTTGCCTCGGCCATTCTTGCATTTGCTTCAGCGGCTTTCGCCTCGTCCAAAGCTTGATTGGCAGCTTGCTGATCGCAACCGACCGCGAAAACCAACATCACCCACATCATCATCGTTCGCGTTTTCATGGCGACACCACCTGGCGGAAACTGAAGGTTGAAAATGTTAGCCCAGAAAGGAGGCTCCAATTCTGTGAGATCCGTACATCGGGAGATCCCAGTTCCGAATCGTGAAGACAATATACCAAGTTGGAGACGCGGCTTCGTCATTTCTTATTGACTTTGCAAAGCATTCCCCAACGAGTTTGTGGCATTAATTCCAGTCGAACCGATCTGTAAGCGAATATGACCAATCCATTCAAACATCGCGATGCGGTTATGGAACTGGCCCGGCGTATAGGAAATTGCAGCATCAAGTCGCCGAATGGCACCAATTCTTATGGAGCAAGGACACAAGTTGCCCGAGGCTTGCAACTGCAATTGCGGCCGACCTGAGGATCCGGTGAGCAACGGCTGCTAAGGTTGACGCTGGCCAAAGCAATAAAGCGATTCGTCGGTGCGAATGTAAAGCCGATCGTCAACGATGGCAGGAGTGGCGAAAATCCCTTCGGCGAGATCGTTGACGGCCAACACTTTCAGTTTTTGGCCCGCCTCGACGACTGCGACTTTGCCTAAGGTCGTTGCGAATAGAATCTTGTTTCCGGCTGCGACCGGAGAGGCATAAAAGTTACCAGCAGCGCCAGGGATCCGACCCTTGTATTGTTCGTCTCCCGTTTCAGGATCCAGGCTCGTCACGATCCCGCGGTCGCTGATCATTACCAGTTGATTGCCAATCAGTATCGGTGAGGGCAGCTGAGGAATATTCTTGTGGTATTTCCAGGAGGTGTTCCGTGCTGTCATATCGCCCTGCCCGCCCAATCGAATCGCCATCATGCTGTTTTTACTGGCGATCGAAGCCCGAAAGTAATTCCACTCCTTTTCATTCAGGTTTTTGTCATTGTCGAGGTCGACGGCCGGAAAGAAGTTCCTGGCAAGATCGTCCGGCATTTCATCCAACGCAAGAGCATTGTCTCCGTTGGTGTCATGTCAATAATACAAGGTATGGCACCGGGTCGACTTCTTCAAACACATCCGCCGACCCACCGTTTTCCCTTGGCGACAAAGCCACTGGCGACCTCCGAGTCCGAGACGCTGGCCGAATAGAAGGTAGCAAAAATGTTTCAGAAATCTGATCTCGCCGTTTTTAATGGTAAGCGATCACGCCGTAGTCAGGAAAAAACACAAACACCCGGTTGCCATTGACAACCGACGGGAATCTCCACATTCATGCGGTTCGCGGCCCACATAACGTCGTCGAGCAAGTGATTTTGAAGGCAATCCTGTCTGAACATGGTTCAGTCATCACTAATATCACTTTCGATGGTGATAAAGACGGCACGCATTTATGTTACTGGACAAATCTGCCGTTCGAATCATTTGAGTCACTTAGGGTGATGGATTCGTTTCCAGATGTGGTCGGTGCGCAAAGCCGCTGCGATTGACGCCACCGCCAAGAAAGCCGAACAGAAAAAACTTGCGGAACAAGAGCGTCGTGCCAATAACGCTTTGAAGTATAGCCGCCGAAAGAGCAGCAGTTAGTCGCGTTTTCCGACGCTCGCGGTTTCTGACGCTCGGTGCATGTTGCCTATTTCTCTGTGATGGCGAATTGCAACACTGAATCCGAAGCGATCCTTTGCGTTTGCAATCCGTTGTCCGGATGGTGACGTCAACGCACTTCGACCTTTCGATTCGCGACGCCAACTGAGAACCGTTTTGGACGAATCACCTTCTCGTGACACAATCCCTGGTGTCTCAATCCAAGTGGTGCCGGTTCCTGAGGAATAAACATGAACAGCGAACACGTTTTGAGATTCTGGTTCGAAGAGTGCGAGCCGGTACAGCATTGGAAAAAAGATCCGGAATTTGATCAGCTGATTCAAGATCGATTTACTGCGATTCATTTGGCTGCCAGCAGATGCGAGTTGTATGGCTGGCGAGTCAGTGCCGGAGGGAGGCTGGCAGAAATCATTGTTCTCGATCAGTTTTCGCGAAATATGTTTCGAGATCAACCGGAATCTTTCGCTTTCGATCCACTCGCACTGGCTCTCGCCCAGGAAGCAATTTCGATCGGTGCCGACAAACAACTCTCGGATCAACACGTCGGTTTTTTATACATGCCCTTCATGCACAGTGAGTCAGCGATGATCCATGAAATCGCATTGAAGCTTTTCGCCAACACAAAAAATATTGATTATGAATTGAAACACAAGGCGATCATCGATCGTTTTGGGAGATACCCGCATCGCAACGTGATCTTGAATCGCAAGTCCACGTCGGAGGAAATTGAATTCCTGAACGGCCCGAATTCGTCATTTTAGGTAGAGGACAAGAATTTTAATGCCGCCATTGAAGCGCCCAGGAAGGCCGTAGCAGCATCGGAAGGTCGGAGTAAAGTTAGCGCGCAGGAGCTGCTGGACGGACTAATCGAAAAGTCAAAGCAGTGTCATGGTGGGATCATGGTCCTCACAAGATGATCACGCAGCGTACCGCTTGATCGCGGTGTTTATCAATCGGCGTAAATGTTTATCGGCACCAGCCAGGACTTGCAGGCTTGTTACGAGCGTTTATCGTCTCGCGCGAATCGGATACGGTGGTTTTTTGTATTTCTTGGGTGGATTGCTTTCCAATTGCTTTAACACGATCTCGATCGCTTTCTCCAACTGAGGGTCTCGACCGGCAATTACGTCGGCCGGATACTGTTCCACTTCGACGTCGGGTGGTACACCAACGTTTTCCACAACGAATCCGTCTTCGGTCCATATTGCCAGATTGGGCGCGGTTACACCTCCGCCATCCATCAATACTGGGAAACCCAACACCCCAACCAATCCTCCCCAGGTTCGTCGACCTACCAGCGTGCCCAGTTTGAGTTTGTGAAACATCCAAGGCAATAAGTCACCACCGGATCCCGCAGTTTCATCGATCAACATGACTTTGGGTCCATCGATTGAACCCGTCGGAGTTGCAAAATCGTTGCCGTATCTGGTTGCCCAGTGGCTGATATACGGTCGTCGCAAGTGGTCAATGTAATAGTCGGCAACCTGCCCACCGCCGTTGAATCGTTCGTCGACGATAATCGCTTCTTTGTGCGTTTGTGGGAAGAAGTACCGTTTGAAATAAGTGTGGCCCGCGCGGGTCGTGTTGGGAACATAGACGTAAGCGACACGGCCATCGGTTACTTCATCGACTTTTCGTAGATTGCCTTCCACCCAGTCGCGGTTTCTCAACGCCGATTCGCTCGAGACCGGAACGACCGATACGGTTCTTGAGTCTTTTCCATCCGCATTGGAGCTGATCGTCAATTCGACAATCTTGCCTGCTGTGTTTTCGAAGTGCCGAAAGATATTGTCGCTGGATTTCAAATCGTTTCCGTTAACGGCGATGATGTATTCGCCGGCAGTTACACGCACGCCCGGTTCGGTAAGTGGGGCGCGAAGCTGACCATTCCAGTTGAGACCACCGAACACCTTTTTCAGACGATAACGACCGTCGGCAAGCTCGAAATCGGCCCCCAGCAAACCGCCGCCGACCGAATTTGGGGAAAGTCGTTCTTCGCCTCCGCCCACGCGATGGTGGCCGACCGCGACTTCACTGCACATCCACATCAGGACTCGATTCAAATCGTCGCGCGTCACACAATGCTCGAGAAATGGTTCATATTTCTTTTTCATCGCGGGCCAATCGGCTCCGTGCATGTCCGGATCGTAAAAGAAGTCGCGGTTAATCCGCCAGACTTCGTTAAAGATCTGCGCCCATTCGGCTTTGGGTTCGATACGAACTTCGATGGCGTCCAAATTCAGTTTTGATTTACCTGCGTCGATCTTGCCACTAGTGGGTGCGATTCCGAAGGTGCCCTTGACCGAATAAAGCAGGTTCTTGCGATCGGGCGTTATCGAAAATCCGTCGACACTATTGAGCAGGGTTGTGGGTTCACGCTTTTTGAGGGAATAAGAAACCAGCTCGCTGTCGCCATTCTGGTCGCGCTTGACAAACAGGATCGTGTCTTCCGGACCGGCCATCAAGTTAGAATAAATTCCAACGCCAGTCGGCAACGCGAGAACCCGTTGATCCAGTCCTGCAAAGTCGATCTTTACGTCTTCGGACCCTTTCTTTTTGTCATCATCTTGTTCGTCGCCCTTGGTATCCGATTCTTCATCCGATTTCTTTTCCGGTTCGTCTTTCGTTTCTTCTTCGTCGTTTTCTTTAGCCAGTGGATTTGCACCGTCGTCCTGCAAAACCACCATGTAGATTTCGTTGGAAAATTCCATGTCGTTATTGGACATCGCGAACCAATGTTTGACGGGGCCAGCATCCGTGGAAGCCAGAAAATAGATGTATTTTCCGCTGCTATCGAAAACGGGTTCGCGGACTTCGCTCATCCCATCCGAGATGGGGTATGACTTGTCATCGTCGACGTTGTAGACGAAGGCCTGCTGGATGATTGCCAGCGTATTGACGGTGTAAGTGATCCATTTGGAATCGTGGGACCAATTGTGACTGAGACCGCGCATCGGAGGCGGGCCGTATTGCGGTTCGCTGCAGATCTTGGTCGATTCTTTCTTCGCGATGTCAAATACGTAAAGGCTCCAGGAATTGTCACGGTAGCTGATCTTGGTTCCGTCCGGTGACCATTTTGGATCTTCAAAAAATCCGTGCCCTTCAATTTCGTAGATGTCCGGATCGACTTTGCCGTCCTGGGATGCAACATGCAACTTGTATTCGCCGTCAAGATCGGAGAAATAGGCAATCTGTTTTCCGTCGGGAGACCAGGCGGGAGAACGCTCGTGGACACCAGGCGAATGGGTCAAGTTTCGAACGTCGCCTTTCTTGGCCGGAACCGTGACGATTTCGCCGCGGAACTCGACAACGGCCCGTTTGGCGGACGGCGATATTCCGGCGTTGCGAATCCAACGAGACCCGGAAGCATACCTCGGCCGGACTTCGGTCATGTCCGTGGAGACGCCGACCTGGATTTGCTCCGACTTTCCATTGGCCGGTTCGAACCGGTGCAGATAACCCGCTTGTTCAAAGATGATCGCATCAGACGATTCGGTAATGCGATTGATTGGAAAATCATCGAACTCGGTTAACTGTTGGATGGCTTCGGTTTCCTGGTCAAAGGAAAACAGGTTGAACTCGCCGTTGCGATCCGATCGAAAGTAGACTTTGTCACCGATGAAAACCGGATCAGTGTCGTTGCAGCGGCCTTCGGGTTGGCGGACTTGTTGGACGGAGTGATCTTCGGTGTCGTAAATCCAGATGCGCGAGCAGGTACCTCCGCGATAGTTTTTCCATTGGTTGAATCGTTCCGCGATTGGAATGTACGCGATCTTTTTGCCGTCCGAAGAATAGGAAGCGCGCAGTCCGTTGGGAATGGGAAGTGCATTGGGGAATCCGCCTTCAATGGAAACGGTGAACAGTTTTCGATAGCGGTTGGTAAACACATCACGCGTTGACGAAAACAAAACGGATTTTCCGTCAGGCGAGAATCCTTCGACCTGGTCAAGGCCCGGATGATAGGTCAGCCGTTTCGGTGCCCCGCCGGAAACCGGCATGATGTAAACGTCTGTGTTGCCGTCGTATTGCGCACTGAAGGCAATCGATTCTCCATCGGGTGAAAACCGCGGAGAAGCTTCGTTTCCCTCGTGTGAAGTCAGGCGGTGAGCATTCGAACCGTCACGTTTGGCAATCCAGAGATCACCGTCGTAGACGAAGGCGATGTTGGCCTTGCTGATGGCAGGTTGCGACAGCATTCGGGTGTTTTGGCTGTCTTGAGCTTGAAGTGGCTGGAAACAGGCAGCAAGACAGAGCAAATAAATCGTGCAAAAAGTGGTTCTGCCGTTCATGGTGATTGCTCGCGGAAGTTCGTGGAGAAAACCAATTTAAATTTGCCGTTGTAATCCTCGAAGATACTCAAACCCCTTCGCTTTGTCGAACACGGCCCCCCAACTACTTTCAGAATTCCCGGACGAGCATGCGGTAATGGATGGCATCGCTCAGGTGGTGGAATCGGATTTCTTCCCAAGCCGCCAAGGCGGAGATGTTGCGGGCCAGTCGGACGTCGTCGTGAGCGCGTGCCCACAACCCTAGTTCGTTGACGCTGGCCTTCAGCTCGTGAATGGGCGTTATCGAGTTTGAAAAAGACCCGCTGGCGTTCCCAGTCAAAACCGCTGCCCGTCCGTCTTGCGACAGATCGTTCAAAATGTCAACACCGACACGATCCTCGGGTCGACCAGCAGCTTTGCTCGGGCCAAATGCGAGCTCTTTGGTTCGGCCCGTTTCAACAGAAATCCCTACGTCACATCCCGGATTTGAGAAAGTTGAAATGCATCACGTCTCGATACTGAATTCGAGTTTGATTAGGATTCCGGTTGGTAGAGCTTGAATTTGGATCTGGCAATTCGGCTGAAGATCGACTTGTTGATGGGGAAAGGAATCGTTTTTAATTTTTGCCCCGAAAGCAGAATTGCTTAGCTTTCTCCACAATCATCCATGATACTCATGCTTAGCATTTTGACAATTTTGCAATTCAGGCGCGCTTACGCTTAAACGTTGACGCATAAACTAACCCAGGCAGCTCAAATTCGATATCGAAAATTCGGAGCGGATCGCCCGTGTTTTGGAAATAAGAAAGAGGGATGGCGATGAGCAAGAACAAGTGTCCGCTGCCGAAATATCTGAATGCGTTTGTTAACAACAAACTGAAGCCCGAATCTCATCAAAAAGTTGGCGTTCACATCGCGGTCTGTCCAAAGTGTTCGGCAATTGTCGAAGCTCTGCAATCAGAACCATCCGCATCGTCAGGTAAACGTCAAGTACAGCCTCAGCCGATCGAGAAAGAAGAGCCTGCGGAGATCACTTCGAAGGCGCCTGCTGTCACACCCACGACTCAGCCAGTAACAGCCGCCACTCCGAAATCAAAAGCCTCAGCCTCCTCCAGCCCACTGATGAAAATCGTCACCACGATTGTCGTTTTGGGTTCGATTGGGGCTGTGGCAAACCACTTTTATGGTGACGCATGGTTTGGTGATAAATCCGAAACTGCCGGCCCCGTTGACCCAACGATTCCGCCATTGCCTGACAAGGGTCCTTCTGTCCCGGAACAGAATGCTGTCCCAGCTGAAACGGACACGCCAGCCCAAACTGGTTTCGTCATGGGAGACTTGACGGGGAGTGTTCCCATCGAAAATGTCAAGGTCACGATTACGGCTGGTCCTGACGGAGATATTGATGAAGTGGTCGATTTGCATTTGGGATTTGGTTTTCCATTGCGATTGACCGCCCTTCAGCCAATTGAATTGGGACCCGTTTTTGCTGCGCTCCCGACGTCCAGCTCCCTGGACGTGGGCACACAAAAAATCAATGCCGGTCAACCGGCGACATTTGAATTCAGCCAAACCGAGAACTCCAATGATCGGGATCCGTTAAAAACCTCAAATTTCTTGTTGTCTGATCTCAAAGTCTCCGATATTTGTCAAATCGGATTCGCAGCCAAAGGACGCTCCAACTGGTCGCTTGCAGGTTACCGTATTGAAATCAATGGCAAGCGTTTCGCTTCAAACAACTCGTTCAACCTGAATCCCCACGAACTGAATCAGGACATACAGCCTCGACTGGCCGAGTTGATCGGACAGCATGATGCACTCGTAAACGAAGTCAATGATTTGGAATTTGTGATCCGGTCTGGTCTCGCTACGGATCTGGATCAGCAACGACTTGACGAGAAGAAAGCACAATTAAATCAACTGGTCCAACCGATTGATCAACTGGGGGGACAACTTCTGGGGCACCGCCCCAATTTGCCGGAGACCAGCGATCAGTTTGTGGCTCCCGCTGCGGATGCTGATTCGTTGTCGTCAGTAAGGATTAGTTTGATTCCTGGCGGTCAAGACAAACCCGGTACGCTCAACCCAGTCTATTTGCAGGCGGGCGGGAGGAAGTTTCTGTTGGCTTCGGAGGTCTCGCCACTCCAAGAATCGGATCCCCAGTCTTTTGAAATTTCCAGCAGTGATCTGAAGCTTAACCCAATTGGACGTGATCAGCTTGAACAGTTCGCGATTGGCGTTATTGGTAGTAACGAGCCCTTTGATCAGATTCCGGATCGAGCCGCTTTGCAGCGAGTGTTGGTTGAGGCCGATGGCGATGTCGTTTACGACAGCGAATTGAGTCTTGGAGATCGAAATACTTTGAATCAAACCACTTTGATACCGCCGGCCCATCGCGACGATCAAGGTGACGTGGTTCTGAACGCCGCAAGCGAGACAGTTCTGTACGCTTGGCGGCCCGGGCTGCTGCTATCAGAATCTCCCGAAATCGTGGAGCAGCTTCCTGTGGAACCAGTACCGCCACTACCTCCGTACGAAACGGTAACCAGTTTTGGTCCCACGGTTCCGGTTAATTCGACGACCAACGGTGCGAGACCGATCCCCAATTCATTTTCGCCGATTCGAGCCGATTCCGTTGACGCTCCAGCCAGGATTGGTGTTGGTGACCTATTGATTGCCCTTCTTTTAAAGGACTTGATTGATCGTTTGGGCAATCCGTCCACAAAGGGCGATTCGGATACCAATCCAAATCCAGCACCCATCCCAGCCGCAAAGAAATTGCAGATCCACAATGTCCGCTTCGGCCCCCTCCAGCGCATGATCCTCCCCGTCGAAGGGAGCGCAACACAAGTCGTGTGGGAAGTCGAGAACCCAGAGGATGTGAAAGAGTACCAGGTTCGACTTTGGTTTGTAATGCCGCACTTCGCAATGAGCCAATCGGGATTGCGATCCTTTGCTTTGTTGGTTTCCGAATCCGCAAAAATCCCCAATCGTGATAACCGAAAGCAGATGATCGCGAGTCTGCCGGCGATCGATCTGTCGAGCGTTACAAAAGTTGAAGAACGTGCTCACGGATTCCTAAAGCCCGAAGTCATTGCTTTCGATTCGAAGGGTAAGGTCATCCCCAATCCTGTTGGGAGTGACGGGCCACTCCTGCCCATTTTGACCAAGGGGTCTCAGAGGGAGTTTTCGACGATGAGAAGTTCGACAATTCCATTGCTCGCAACTGATTTTCGTCAGAGCATACAGGTTAGTGGAGATGGATTTGATCCTCCGGAATCAATCATTCCATGGATTCCTTACTCAGGAGTTCCGAATAACGACGGAAGGTCCTCCTGGATCCTGGGTAAACCAGCCAACGCTCATAATGCAATGACGTTCGAATCTCCAGCGGCTTCCCCAGTTGTTGGTGTCAGCAGTTGGGATCCTGCGATTACACAACTTACGCTTCGTTTTGACAACCCAATCAAGCTCGATGGCAATTATCGAATGGTCGGCCACCTTGGTTTCATCGACTTGATCAATTCGAATGTTTCGTCAACAAACCCGGTTGCCAATTCCAAGAACGAAGTCTCTTTGCAGGCGAGAATCATCGTTCAAAATCTGTCGCCTGCCGGGAGACTACCTGTCGCACCGCATGGAATCGCGACGGTCGGTTCGGCAGCGATTCCGCAATTACAGGAAGTATTGCGCATTGAGACGAGTGCACCATTGACCTACTCGAAAGTAGATGCCAATACACCGCTGATGTTGATCGACATTCCCATTGCGTTAGATCTCAATGGCGCAGCATACAGTACCGCCCTGAACAAGAACGGAAAAACACCAAAATTACAATCCCTCAGCGGCTTAAAGGTCACAAACTTTCCGTCGGGCGCAGCTCCGTTGGGAGCCATGAATAAATCGCTCGTTAGTTTGACATTGATGCTAAAGATGAAACGAGATGCCGCCCATCAGGCAATCGGACTGTTCGGACTTCGGTTGGTCAGAGATCCCCGTTGATACCGTGTTTGGCTGGATTGCGGATCAACGTCAAATTCAAGTTGTCCCTGGTTTTGGAACAAGGCAAGCAAGATGATAACGAGCCCAAAGAACTTCGTCACGTGTGGAACGATTCTGCTCACGATCTTGTTGGTTGGTTCGCACGTCGCCGCACAATCCGTCGATGTGCATGGACATATCACAGGAGTCAACGCGGAAGGTAAGCCGTTGGGTGCCATCGCCGGCGCGGAAGCAATCTTTTTGGATTCCAACAACGTCAAACTTGGAAGCGCGCGATCCGATGATGACGGATACTACCGCATTGAGGGATTGCCATCGGGGGAAATTACGTATGAAATCCAAGCCAGCGGCTATCAGGCAGAAGAAGCGGAACGGGGCATTCGCGTCCGACCCAATCTCGCCATTCAAGTCTTGGATTTCAGGCTTTTTCAAGGTGGCGAGGATGGGCCGAACGCCAATGGCATCGTTGCCGTCAAAGTCCAAACAAAGCTCGATCGAATTCTAACTCCGGCTACAGATGCCAAGGTTCAGGCACGTGAATCCGACACTGGGAAAATCGTCTCGGCAGATTTTGATGAATCGAGTTCGCATCCATTCAAATTGAATCTGCGACCCGGCAGATGGCAGGTCTCGGCCACGATTCCTGATCAACCACCGATCGTTCACGCGTCCCTGTTAACGGTCGAAAGCGGACAGGAAACGGACATTGAAATCAACTTCACATCGTCAACGACCGAATCGGTCAGTCCCGCATTCGCCCTCGTCTCGGTGCAAAAAACCGCCAAGCGGATGCCCGACGCAAATCCTGAAGTCAATTTTTTCTCCGCCGACTCCAAGTCCGATCCGCTGCCAGCCAGCTTGATTCCGGTCAGTGATGAAGAGCTGGAGTTTCTGGTGACATCTGACGATGGCAATTCGCCAGCCAACTGGGATTGGTACTGGGCCGAAAGCCATGGACCATTGCCCATTGGAGATTATTACGCCCGGGCAGTTATAGCTGGTGTACAGCCGGTTTCCAGCGGCACGAAAACCGTTGACGGCCAGCAAACCACGATTTTCCATTTGACTCTTCAACCCCAAGACCAGTTGGGGAGACTGTCCGGCGTTGTCGCCCACCAAATTAGTGATCAGGCGAAACAGCCGCTGGTCGGCTGGGATGTGATCGCCGTCAATCAAATCACCAGCGAATCACGAAAATCCACAACCGACCGGCGCGGCAAGTACGAGCTGTCGCTACCCGATGCCGCCTGGTGGGTGCACGCGCAGCCTGTCGGCGAATCCGAGATCCAAATCAGTCAAACCAAACCTGTCGCGGTTGAAATCACGTCGGGAGGGGAATTCGAACACGATATTACGATCGCCCAGGCATCATCGACAGAAATGGAGTCAGGTCACTTCGCGATCGTCGGCGTACAAGGCAATTCAACTGCGATTCCCCAGGTCCAATTCATCTCTGAAAACAGCGATCCTTCGGATCCAGTCGACGGCAATACCGTCAAATTGGCTGACACCGAACTTGAGGAATTTGGCATCACATCCAACGCGTTGGGTGATGGCGAATGGCAATGGTTCACTTCGACTCCTCAGCAGGAATTAAAAGTTGGTCAGTTTACGGCGTCTGCGACGTTAGCCGAGTATGGCACACGCTTGTCCACGCCTCAGCAAATCGTGGAAAATGAGTCGACGTTTTTCCATGTCACGATGCTGAAACCCAAATCTCCCGGCTCGATCAAGGGTCAAGTCGTGCAGGCCGGCACGGATCCGGCAGAAATCATCACCGGGGCCGAAATCGAAGTTTGGATGAACGACTCGGATCGCCAACGGATGTTTGCTGAACACGGAACATTTAAAATCGCCGCTGCCGATCCAGGCGTCTGGTGGGCAACGGCTTCCGCCGAGGGCTTTGACTCGGCACGTGCTTTGCCAGTCGAGGTAAAAGAGGGCGAGGAATCTTTGCTTGATATTGTTTTGACGCCCCAAATAGTTGCTCCTCTAACCACCAGTGTCGTTGCAGTTATTGGCGTCGAGAAAGAATCCGAGTTACCGAATGTCGAGTTTGTCGCAGAAACCGGATCGCGAATGGCGACGACGGCGGCCGATGTTCAGCCGTTGGGTCTCGCGCAAGCTCAACAGCTGGTCGGCGAATTCAACGTTGACCCATCGTGGAATTATTTCCTGGGCAAGCCGGCATCTGAACTGACCCCCGGCCGATATTATGTAACTGCGTCCGAGCCTGCTCACCAAACCGATCGCAGTCCCACCCAGAATGTCTTGGCCGGATTCGATACGGTATTGGAAGTTTCGCTTTTTGAGAAACCAATCGTCGACCCTCAGGACAATACTGCCATTCATGGCCGAGTCTACGGGCAAGACGAGCTTGGAAACCATCTCGGAATGGTGGCTCACGCCGAGATCGAACTCAGAGACGACTCCACCAACCTGGTCGTGGGCACGGCGGTGACGGATATTAACGGCTACTATCTGATCGAGAGTCTGCAACCCGGTCGATTGAATTACAGGCTGTCGGCGAGCGGCTATCAAACGGAGGTTGCCGGTCGGGCGATCGACGTCGTTCCTTCGTTCAGACCCCAGGTTGTCGATTTTACGGTGACCCGCGGAAGTGAATTACCTGGCACAATCGCCGATTTGCAGGTGGGAGTGTGGTTCGAAAACGAGGCTGGAAATCTCGAAAGGATTAATCACGCGTTGGTGACGATCGCGGGAGCCCAAGATCCGGAGAATCGAAAGATCTTCCCGGTTCCGGCCGAACGAGACTACCAAATGTCGGTCATGCCGAGTGTTTACACGCTGTCGGCCACCGCAGCTGGATTTGTGGATAGCTTTCCGTTTCCGATTAGGATCCAGGCCAATCAAAACGTAAAACAAAAGATCATCCTGCAACCCATGGTTGGGGAAGTCCGTGTGCTAGTGAGTGTGGAACGAGAGCAATCCGCTGCTCCGCGATTGCCAGATGTTTTACTCCGATCGGTCTTTGACGAATTCAACACCCCTGCAAGCTTGGAGCCGGTGGATGAAGGTGAGCTGGCGTCGTTACAACAAATGGTCGACAGCGATGGCATCACGCGCGACTGGTATTGGGGAATGTTGGATCAATCGCTTTCGGCAGCCGAGTACTTTGCGGAAGCCAGTTTGGAAGGATACGAGATGGCAAAAAGTTCCATCAAGTACCTGCAGCCCAGCGAAACCCACGTTTTTCAAGTGACAATGACTTTGCCTGCGCGGACCTACAAATTGAGTGGTTCGGTGGTGGGGATTTCTTCGCAACAAGTCCGATCACCGTTGGCCAATTCCGTTATCGATTTCGAGAATCCTCAATCGGGCGATTGGCAACGGGCAGTCACGGATGATAGCGGCCAATATTCGGTCGTGCTTCAGCCTGCGGGATATTGGTGGGCCACGGTGACGCCGCCCGCTCTGAATCCGGGCTACCAGTTCTTGCGACCTCAACAGATTTTGATTCCCCAAGATCAGAACACCCAAAAAGACTTTGAGTTAAAACAACTGACACCAGAGGTTCCTCCTCCTTCGCTGCGACCGATGGTCACGGCGCTGGTAGGTGTCGCCAAACGAGACGCAACGACTGGCGCTCCCGATGTTTCTTTCATCAACCAGCACGAGACTATTTATTCCGCCAATTCCGTCCCGATGGAAGCAGACGAATTGGCGTCCTATGGTTTGGCAACAACGGCCGAAAACTGGAGTTGGTACGTCGCGGAGCGGGTGATGCCGACTGGTTGGGCAAGATCCGAGGCAAAGCTCTCCGGCTACGTTTCCGATGTGAGCGGATGGAGGCGAATTCAAAATGGAGAGACGACGGGATACTTCTTGCTCTTGCGACCCAAGGAAACACAGCAGTTTGGCAGCTTGGTCGTCAACGTGTTTGAGAAGGGATTCGAAAACGAAAAATTCGTCGATTCCGCCCGAGTCGAGATTTGGCGTGGAAGTGAAGAGACAAGTCAGTTGACGGCTTGGAACGGAGTGGCGGGACCGGAAAAACTGGCCGCCGATAATTGGTGGGTGAAAGCTCATGCGGACGGCTACCAAAGCAGTTCACCTACGCCAGTCAAAATTTCCGACGCCGCTGAGCCCGTCGTTGTCAATCTGGTGCTTGAACGTCTCAAAAAACGGAAACCTTTCAGGCCTTCAAAACCAGTCTTTGCCTTGATCACCGTTGTGGATTCAGCATGCAACGCAATCGTTCAACCGACGGCCGAATTTGTTCCGATCGGCAGCGATGAAGCACCTGTCCCGGCTCGCCTTCAGTTGGTTCAGGAAGACTCGAACCTCCGCATTTATAAGGCCCGCCCGCGTCGCAAGTTGAAGCAAGGCCGTTGGCAAATGGTGGCCAATGCCGAAGGTGAACAGAGGGTGTCGGATACGAGAGTTGTCAATCCAGTGAGCCCAACCGTTTTCGAAGTTTCGTTCGTAAGAATGCGGCAGTTTCCGGTACCGGTCACCTTCAGGGTCTGGCCGAAGGGCTCCGAGGGCGATGCAAACGCGACAGAACTCAGAGGGCTGCTTAAACAGAGAGATCGTTTTTTAACGACGACGAGTTTTCCGAGGACCCCCGAACAGACAGCGGAAATCGAACGACTTGACTCGGAGATCAACAAGCTCGAATCCAAATCTCTGACCGATGTGCAGA
This sequence comes from Pirellulaceae bacterium, assembly GCA_942492215.1. Classification (GTDB taxonomy): domain Bacteria; phylum Planctomycetota; class Planctomycetia; order Pirellulales; family Pirellulaceae; genus Mariniblastus. The sequence goes on along the minus strand of CALODY010000023.1, from coordinate 17,033 downwards.
TCTTTTTGCGTAACGAAGAATCACAAACCACGGAGAACCTGGGTAGAAGTTTTGTGTCTGGCTGGAATATGGTCCCGCAAGGCGACTACCTCGCGATCGCCAGCGCGGCGGGATACGTAACCAGCGAGCCGATACCGGTTTCGATCGGGTGTGAATGTCACATGCAAATCGATCTCCAACTAAAGCCGGATCCAAATCAACCAGTGGAGATCAATCAGGCAAATTTGTATGCCTTGGTGGGCGTCATGGTCCAGGATCAGGGGGAGTTGCGGGAGCCAGGCGAAGAGAAACCGCCCCAAGAAGCCGACCCAATTCGGTACTATCTTCCCTTCATCCAAAACCCAGCGAAAAGCCTGATTTCGCTGACCATCCAATCGGCGCCAGTCCGCCAGGGTCCCAGCGTTTATTTCATTCCCATGCGACCCGCCGCGGAACAACCAGGCCGCATCAAAGCGGTTGTCTCGGAAATCAGTGGGCAACAGCTCAATGTGTTTCTACAACGCCATGAGCAATTTTCCGAGTTTAACGCTGTGAAGGACGCATGGCAACGGAATTGGTATCTGGCCGAAAGTCCCACGCCAGTGCCGTTGGGAACCTATCATGCAGAGGCGGAACTGCAAAATTTTGTAAAGGCGACTAGCTCGCCCAAGGAAGCGACCAAGCTCGTCGATCCGGTCTTCCAATTGACATTGTCACCGGCAGCCCAGCCATCGGGAACGCTGGAAGTCTTGGTTGCCGTCAACAAACCCGTTCCGTCATCCACCATTGCCAAACCAACCATCGTCGCGGAAATCGAACATGAAGTTGATTACGCGGAAACCCTGGAGCAAATGTACACGGTCATGGTGCCTGTTTGCAATTTTAACCGTCTCGAGAACATAGCTGAGACCAGGTCTCGAACAGTGGCAGTTATGAAAACGAGGCAAGGAACAACCTCTTTGCCCATTGAGAATGTCACTCAATTGTCATTGACGCAGTTGGACCAGCGTGGCATCTCAATCGTCGAATTCCCCGCAGATCAATGGACTTGGTTTAACGGTGTCGCCAACAAAGATGTTCCGCTGAAAGGCAAGGTTACCGCCAAAGTGAATGTTGAGGGTTACACACCCGCGCAAAGCTCCACCCGTAGTCTGCTCGGCAGTTCAAAAACCGTGCTCGACGTAGTCATCAAGCCCACGCGGCCCCGTTTGTTGTTAACGTTGCAAGACGAACAAACGAATCAGCCGATCGCCAAAGCCAATTTGTCCATCTGGAATCCAGCACTTGGTCAATCTTTCTCAAATGCCATCAAATCGCAAAGTGATGAAAGTGGCAACCTTCAAGTGGATCTGCCGAAAGTCGGAACCTATAACGTGTTGGCAACGGCGGACGGGTTTAAACCACGAAGTGACAGCTTTACGGTTGAGCAAGCGAACATTAACAAAACGATTTTGCTTGCATCGAAAACCAGTGGGATGACATTTTTCGTCGGTAAGGTTGTTGAGGCCAGTGAAAAGAACAAACCAATTGAAGGCGCCAGCATCGAAATGGTCTCGCTGGGGAAAGCCGATGCGGAAATCGGGCCGGCGGACAGTGATCCACAGGGGCGATTCCGCCACGACCAACTTCCCGCCGGCAAGTACGAGGTCAACGTCAAGGCGGAAGGGTTTACGACCTGGACCGGATCGGTTTCTGTGTCGACGGGCGTCGAGCCAACGGAGTTTGCGCTGCAACCGCGAAATGCAGATCTGGAAAATGCGCTTTGTCTGCTGTTGACCAAAGGTTGGGAGAAACCGGAAACGGCGGATCGGTACTTCCAAAGGGCACTAAAAGCAGATGCAAGCAATCCGATTGTCGAATATGCGATGGGACTGGTTTTTGCCAAACAACAAAAACTCGATCCTGCAGCCGCGCAATTCGGCAATGCGATTCGCAAACGAAGTGACCAGTTTGTATGGGACCGCGCGGCCGATGCAAGATTTTGGGTCGATATGAACAGCAAAGATTTGAATCGTGCGACCCGGGAAATGAAAAGTATTGCCCGCATCTACAAAACGCGACCAGTGAACCATGCCAGTATTGAGACTTCGCGCTTGATCGGAATTTCAATTGGGCTCGCCGAGGACCCGTGGGAGTCAGAGTTGCCAGCCGGTGCCGGTTTAGAAACTCACCAGGCGATCGAACAGAATTTGACCGCCGAGCATCGAAGCGCATTCCGCAACGGATTCAACCTGGTCCCGCGGAACGGGAAAAGCAATGACGATTCAGGAAACAAAACGGATCCCAATAGGGTCAAAGAGAAGCTGAAAGAACTGCGGAATCAGATTAACGAGATTGATACCCGTTTGAAAAACAGGAAAAATGAAGCTCAGAACTTGATCGACGGATACCAATCCCAAATTGACAGAATTAGGCAGGAGTTCAACCCGAAACAGGAACAGCTCGATCTGTTGCTTTTAGATCGCGAAACAAAAACCAGCCAGTTGAAGCAACTTCAAAACCAGAATGCGGGCAGCTCAAAAGAGGCCACCGATTTGTCACACGAAATCATCGGAATGGGACTGGAAATTTCTCAGTTAAAGAAAGCAAAAACGGTCGTCGAAACCGAAATTCAAACCATGACCCGAAAACGGGACGGCGTTAAGAATGACTACGATGACTTTTCCAATGACCGGATTGACGAAAGCAGACCGATTCGCGACGAGATCGATGCACTCGAAAATCCGTCAAATCCAGGACCCGTGGACCCCGGTGCGTCATTTGCATCATTTCGAGACTTGCCGTTAGAGCAGCGTCGACAGGAACTGCTGGATCTGATCGCTCCCTGTGACATCGAAGAACCGCTGCTTGCTGATGAGGACCCGGACCCGCCGGAGGAAGACTGAATCAGGAGACGAGGCATTGTATCAAGATGGATTATCCTATTTGGCCAATGAAGAGCCCAAAAAAGCGCTGGGTTCATTCTCGGGGCGATTCGGATCGATAATCTGCACTTTGGCGCATGGTTTCAGCGAGGGATTTTGATGGGACGCGGTGGAAAATATCGTGCCGCGATCACGAATTTTAACCGAGCGATCAACATTCAGGTGGACAATCCCGAAGTCTATTTTTGCCGTGGGTATGCATTTGCATTTGGGAAAAATCTCAAAAACGCCCGCTTTGATTTTACGAAAGTCATTTCGCTGACGCGAAGTAATCCCAACGAATTGACAGCTGCTTCTTTGGCAGTGCGTGCCGAGATCAATTATCGAAGTCGCCAGTGCGATGCTTGTATCAACGACGCGACAAGCTCGATTCAAATCAATCCGGACTCAACGTACGCATATCGCATGCTGGGAATCGGGTACATGTGTAAGAAGTTGTACCGGCAAGCCATCACGGCGTTTAGCGGCGCCATCGATCTGGATGGCAACGACTTGATTGCCCACATCAATCGATACAAGTGCTTCTTGGCACTGGGCCTACTCGAAGATGCCTTGTTGGATATCGAAGTTTGCATGCAGCTCCAACCCGGCAACGTTGATCTAAGAAATCTGTATAACTCGATTTCCATCGCGATCACCGAAGGACAGACAATCAACAATACATCGACCACTATCAACATCAGCGTCGAAAACAACTTTGGAGGAAACCAACAACAGATCTTTAGGGGGGGAGAGGGCGGCTTTGGAGGCGGTGGCGGATAATCAAGTGCATTTTGACGATGACCAGGACCGTCCGGGACATCCAGGCATCCCGGTCGAACATGCGGTAGTCGATGCCTTTGCTAAGATCAGGTCGGCCATTGAGCTTCGAAATCATCCCTCCCGTGGGCCGATCTGGTTTTGACCAAGAGAAGGCGACATCCGTGGTACCGCCATTGGCAAGACACCAAGGAACGTGGCGGAGTCAGAGAGTAAGAGTTTAGTTCCCTGAGCCGCAGTTTTAGCTAAATTGCGGTTTCGGTTGGAGGTGGATTTTTGGTATTGGATTGTCGTTCTTTAAGGTGAATGACAATGCAATTCAGTTTCTATCCGGGTCACGAACGTGGCTGTGGCCATCCGAATGACTGCCCGCACATGGGCGGTGCTGGTGTTGGGATGCTGGTGCAATTGGTGAACACCGCTGAAGACAGCCGGATGTACCTTCACCGCCAGCTCGATGCCGAGCGGCAACGCAGTTCCGAACTCGTTGCCGATGTCCTCCGTTTGGAAGAGGAATTGAAACAGGCCCGACTTGAACTTCGTCTTGAGCGCCAGAATAAATTCGCCACCAACGAACAGAAAAGCGAAGACAAAGTCGAACCTGCCAGCGATACTGGCGCGCTCTACGGGAATCGAAAAAACGCGGAGCGCCGGCGGGTCATCCAGGTTGGTTCCGTCCAATACCAACTCAATACGACTGGCTGGTTGAAGTTCCCCCGCCACGTTGCTGCCCTCACTGCCGAGGTTCGGTCTCGACCCCGGAATCAGCTAACACGGTTGACCACCTGCAAGAAGACATCATCAACAACCTGTATCAAGTTATCCTCTATCGGCATCAAGCCGGTCGTTGCAATGACTGTCGCCGCTGGGTCCAGCAGGCTGGCAAGGACGAGATTCTCAACAGTCGGATCGGTCCGTTCTTGCGATCCCGAGCGATCTGGCTGCGAAACGTGATTGGCATCAGTTACCGCAAAATCCCGCAGATCATCGAAGAACTGCACGGCATCCGCTTCACCCCAGCCGCGTTGATCGGATTCGAAACGATGCTGGCTGACAAAGCCGCGCCGGTGGTCGACGACATCGCCAAAAAACTTGCCAGCAGCGACGGCGCGGTTCACGCGGATGAAACGTATTGGACCACCGATGGTTCGCGATCCTATTTCTGGGTGCATGTGGATCACGACTACGTCCATTTTCAGTACGACACGTCGCGTGCCGGTCAAGTCTCCCGTGACATTCTCGGCGAAGACTTTTGTGGAACACTGGTGACGGACTGTTACAGTGGCTACAACGCTTCGGCTGCCGGCGCGAAGCAAAAATGCTTGGCCCATCTGGCCCGCGCCGCTCGTGATTGGCAGAAGCTGACCGAAACCGACTCACTCGACTATTTGTTCTTCGAAGATATCAAACAATTTGTTAAACGCGGTTGCGAATTCCATCGACAGCGCGGCCAAGGCAAGCTCACCAAAAAGCAACAGGCGGCCGAAAAAGCGTGGCTGCGTGGCGAGCAATCGCGGCTGGAGACTTGCCTGGTTGAACACGAGAAAGCCCTAACCTTGCAAGCTCGAATCTTCAATCACACACTGGAGTGGCTTGTCTTTTTAGATGACCCTCGCGTGGAGCCAACGAACAACATGGCCGAGCGCGCGTTGCGTCCGTTGGTCGTTGTTCGTAAGATCACTTTCGGTAGTCGCAGTGACGCGGGGGCTCGGCGGATGGCCAGTCTCATGACGGTCGGCGAGACCGCGCGGCGGCACGGCCATCGAGCCAGCCAAATCTATTTCGAGTTGTTCACCCGTCCGCCTGATCGGGTGCTGCGAACGTTGTATGCGGGCGCGTAAGCGACTGCCATGCACCGATGTAAAAACGGGAGTCAATCCGTTGGCATCGTTCCGCCGCCTCAAGGTATCTGCCTCACATCGCTTGTCATCATCGCTTGATGCTCAAAAGTTCAAGTCAGCTTGCTGCTGCGCGGTGACCGGATCAACCGACCGGATCCCGTTGAATGTCGTCCGGTCGCATTAACAATTAGGTGAACGTCAACACCTCGGCAAACAAATGCTGAACGCTACCCTCCGCACATAAACCCAAAAAATGGACTAAACTCTTACACACCTTAGTAAGAGTTTAGTTCCCTGAGCCGCAGTTTTAGCTAAATTGCGGTTTCGGTTGGAGGTGGATTTTTGGTATTGGATTGTCGTTCTTTAAGGTGAATGACAATGCAATTCAGTTTCTATCCGGGTCACGAACGTAGCTGTGGCCATCCGAATGACTGCCCGCACATGGGCGGTGCTGGTGTTGGGATGCTGGTGCAATTGGTGAACACCGCTGAAGACAGCCGGATGTACCTTCACCGCCAGCTCGATGCCGAGCGGCAACGCAGTTCGAACTCGTTGCCGATGTCCTCCGTTTGGAAGAGGAATTGAAACAGGCCCGACTTGAACTTCGTCTTGAGCCGCCAGAATAAATTCGCCACCAACGAACAGAAAAGCGAAGACAAAGTCGAACCTGCCAGCGATACTGGCGCTCTACGGGAATCGAAAAAACGCGGTGCAACGGCGGTCATCCAGGTTGGTTCCGTCCAATACCAACTCAATACGACTGGCTGGTTGAAGTTCCCCCGCCACGTTACTGCCCTCACTGCCGAGGTTCGGTCTCGACCCCGGAATCAGCTAACACGGTTGACCACCTGCAAGAAGACATCATCAACAACCTGTATCAAGTTATCCTCTATCGGCATCAAGCCGGTCGTTGCAATGACTGTCGCCGCTGGGTCCAGCAGGCTGGCAAGGACGAGATTCTCAACAGTCGGATCGGTCCGTTCTTGCGATCCCGAGCGATCTGGCTGCGAAACGTGATTGGCATCAGTTACCGCAAAATCCCGCAGATCATCGAAGAACTGCACGGCATCCGCTTCACCCCAGCCGCGTTGATCGGATTCGAAACGATGCTGGCTGACAAACCCGCGCGGTGGTCGACGACATCGCCAAAAAACTTGCCAGCAGCGACGGGCGCGGTTCACGCGGATGAAACGTATTGGACCACCGATGGTTCGCGATCCTATTTCTGGAAGCATGTGGATCACGACTACGTCCATTTTCAGTACGACACGTCGCGTGCCGAGGTCAAGTCTCCCGTGACATTCTCGGCGAAGACTTCTTGTGGAACACTGGTGACGGACTGTTACAGTGGCTACAACGCTTCGGCTGCCGGCGCGGAAAGCAAAAATGCTTGGCCCATCTGGCCCGCGCCGCTCGTGATTGCTGGAGAAGCTGACCGAAACCGACTCACTCGACTATTTGTTCTTCGAAGATATCAAACAATTTGTTAAACGCGGTTGCGAATTCCATCGACAAGCGCCGACCAAGGCAAGCTCACCAAAAAGCAACAGGCGGCCGAAAAAGCGTGGCTGCGTGGCGAGCAATCGCGGGTGGAGACTTGCCTGGTTGAACACGAGAAAGCCCTAACCTTGCAAGCTCGAATCTTCAAATCACACACTGGAGTGGCTTGTCTTTTTAGATGACCCTCCGCGTGGAGCCAACGAACAACATGGCCGAGCGCGTTGCGTCCGTTGGTCGTTGTTCGTAAGATCACTTTCGGTAGTCGCAGTGACGCGGGGGCTCGGCGGATGGCCGGTCTCATGACGGTCGGCGAGACCACGCGGCGGCACGGCTATCGAGCCAGCCAAATCTATTTCGAGTTGTTCACCCGTGTCCGCCTGATCGGGTGCTGCGAACGTTGTATGCGGGCGCGTAAGCGACTGCCATGCACCGATGTAAAAACGGGAGTCAATCCGTTGGCACGTTCCGCCGCCTCAAGGTATCTGCCTCACATCGCTTGTCATCATCGCTTGATGCTCAAAAAGTTCAAGTCAGCTTGCTGCTGCACGGTGACCGGATCAACCGACCGGATCCCGTTGAATGTCGTCCGGTCGCATTAACGAAATTAGGTGAACGTCAACACCTCGGCAAACAAATGCTGAACGATACCCTCCGCACATAAACCCAAAAAATGGACTAAACTCTTACATATGTTGCAGTTAGCCCAACTCCTCGATCACTCCTGGACGAGGTCATCGCTTGGATCAACTAACAATGTTGACCTGCCGCAAGACTTTGAGCTTGCGCGGATAACCGAGTTCGTGGACACTGTCTTTTAGCAAGCCCATGCACTCCTTATTCAACTTGCAGATCTGGCGAATCTGTTTGCATAGTGTCGACAATCGGTGCACTATTCGTTCGGCAGATTGCTCAGCGTCTCAATATCGACAAGGTCCTGCGGTCTACCAGTAGCTTTTTTATTCGCGATCAGGTCGAGCCTCGAGATGACTTGAAGCTTGATCCCTTCCCAGTTCACAATGATCGCGCGTTGAACGCACTCATCGAAGTCGACGCCATCTGCAAAAGTAGTAATGTCGATTCGGCGCGGAGGCACCCCGATTTGAAACACGTTTCCAATCTCAGCGAAGTCGCTTTCTTCGAATTGTGCGATGGGCGCACCGAAACGAACCAACGCCGAAAAAATTCGAGAGGCATTTTCAGGCGTTGCGGCGACCCAAAAGTCGATGTCTTTTGTCGCTCTGGGAAAACCATGCGCCGCCATCGCGTATCCGCCAATCAAAAGGAATTCAACCTTCTCTTCGGACAAGCATTGCAACATCTCTGTGAAATCTTGGTTCAACATTTTGATTTGGGAGTAAGGACCATGCTTCTTGACTTAGCTCCCACGCAAGCTCCATTCTTGAGACCATGGTGCCCAAGACAAAACCGTTGTCGGACGAGTCGGCCAGCGTCGTTTTCTTGATTGTGATTTCTCTGTTCATATAGATATTTTATCTGACGTTCTGATTGACGGCATTGCTTTTGCGGAGCAGAAGGCGACAAACGATAGTGGCACAGCCCTCCGGCCTGTGTGGGTATATGCTCACGGGTCGGAGATCCGTGCTACATTTCCGTGCTACTTTACTTCCAGGCGTCCCGGTCGAGCATCCGGTAGTTGATCGCTTCGCTGAGGTGGTGGTATTGGATGTCTTCGGAGCAATCGATGTCAGCGATGGTGCGGGCCAAGCGAAGGACTTTGTCATGCGCACGGGCGGATAGTCCCAACTCGTTAACGCTGATTTTTAGCAGGTTCATGCCTTCATCGTTCAAGGTGCAGTACTGGCGAATCTGCTTGCTGCTCATTTGGGCGTTGTACAAAATGCGGGTGCCAGCAAATCGCTCGGCCTGAGCCTTACGCGCGTTGAGAACGTCTTCACGGATGGTCTGGACTGGAGGTCCCCGGCGTGCTTGATGCCAGTTCTTTTGAATTCTGCTGCGGGGACTTCGACGTGGATGTCGATCCTGTCGAGGAGCGGTCCTTGAGAGATTCACGACGTATTTTTCGATCTGGAGGCGGCGTGCAGTGAAGTGCTTTCGTCGCGGGTCCGAGCGGTAGCCGCAAGGGCATGGGTTAAGCGCCGCGACTAACATGAAATCCGATGGAAATGTCGTCGACGTCAGCGCCCTCGAAATCGTGACGACGCAGTCCTCCAAGGGTTGACGCAGTACCTCCAAGGTTCGCCGATTAAATTCCGGCAGTTCATCCAGAAACAAAACGCCGTTGTGGGCCATGGAGATTTCGCCGGGCATCGGTGTGCTGCCGCCGCCAACCAGTCCGGGTTCAGAAATCGTGTGATGTGGAGAACGAAAGGGACGGGTCGCCATCAGAGGCTGACCCGCTTGAAGCCGACCGCAAGCGCTATAAATTCGTGTGGTGGCGATCGATTCCTCCGGTGAAAGTTGTGGCAGTACTGAAGGGATCCGTTTGGCGAGCATCGTCTTGCGGAACCTGGAGGTCCCAGCATCAGCAGATTGTGTACTCGGAATGCTGTCATGAAATTAGTGATGTCCGGGCATCTGGTCGTTTGTATTGGCGGAAAGCCAGCCAGCAAGTGAATATATCCGATTTGATGTTCATTTGATGCGCCGGAATTCCCACGGCGGTATCGGCTTTTGCATCAGCCCACAAGCCACGCTTGACGCTCTGGCTTCCGCTTCCAACTCGGCAAGCCCTTGGTCGTCCGAATATTTCTGTAATGCCATGCCAAGCGCTGCCGCACCAGGTCGGCATTCACGTTGACTCCGTCGAGTTCCAGAAAAGGAAGCGTCCGATTCCTGGGATACCGTAAGTGTCAATATATCAACCTGCGGAACGCGGCTTCCATTCTGGGTCTTCAAGATGCTTCAATTGAAGGAAATACTGACGCTGGGTGTAAACATTGTTGATTACTAAAATAAATGGTTGGTGTGAATCTGGATTCGCCCAATTTGACAAATTACTGATCCCACAATGGCCCCGCCCAATAGTAAAGCTCCTTGTCCGAGATAGAGGATAGAAAATATGAGAGCTAGGCCGACAAGAAACAAAATGCCACAAAAAATTTCGCCTAAAAGAAAAGTAAGGACCATTTCGGAATTCTTGGGTAATGCAATTGTTGGTAGGCTTCGGGCTGCTCTGTTGCTTTCTGTATCGCTGCCTGTTCAGTGGCCCTTTGTTTTTGAGCGGCCTTTTAGTTTCGTCTGATCAATCCGGCGCTCGTTTTTTTCTCGCAGTTTTTCTTCTTTCGCCGCACGAACTTCTTGTTCGGCTTTTAGATCTAATTCGGCTTTCAAAGCAACCAGTTTGGGAACGGTACGAAACTCCGCCATTGGTTTTGGGTCAATGGTCCACATATCTTAGTTTTCATTCCACTTCGCCATCCCTCACTTTTTCAACAAATTCGGCATGGTCGATTGGTCCCTCCTGTTCTTCACCAAGAATCGACGACTTCAGATAATACCACGACATTTGGCTTTCCTTTCTTGAACGGTAAAACCACTTGATTAATGTTTCCGAAACTTCCACGGCGGAACTGGCTCGGCGTCAGCCCACAAGCCACGCTTGGCCGCCCCGGTCTGTTCCTCGAGCTCTGCCAGTTCCGGGTCATCCGAATATTGCTTGTAGTGCCACGCATAGCCGCCCTCGATCAGGGCCTGGCTGGTGTTGATGCCATCGGCCACCACAAACGCCAACGTCCGACCGTATCGGTCCTGTCCGGTCTTCTGGATCGTCACCTGCTTGCCAAATACCAGGTCGGACAATGCCTGTTTGGCCTTGGTGCCATAGGCCTGTTTCTTTTCCGGCGTGTCGATGCTTTCCAACCGGACCCCGATTTGGTTGTTCTGGTCGTCCAGAATCTTGATCGTGTCGCCATCAGTCACGCCGACTACCTTGGCGGGGAATGACTCCTCGATCGACTTACCGAACACATCGACCGTATAGAATTCGGCATCCCCAGTCGCGGGAGGCAATGGCGTCTTCGGTGTCGGTGCGGGTTGCTGAAAACGAGAACACCCGCCAGGACAACAAGGCCGGCCAGGATGCCAAGACAGATTTTCATTGCGGTTGCTGGTCTCATGGTTTCGCCGAATCAGATCAACAAGCCGACGGGATCGGTCGGATACGGCCTACCAGAATATCATTTTCCAAATCACTACCATCGCGATGACCAGCGTGACGACAATGGCGATCAGCCAAAACCCGTGCCAGGCAATTTTCTTTTGCCAGTACTCACAAAACTGGTTCGAGCGTTCCACAAAACTGAGCAACCGTTTCCCATTGCCGGACCAACCTTTTTATCGGTTGGTCTCAATCACCTGGGGTAATAATCGACACTGGATGCGGGGCATCGCCTTCCGCGAGTGCGACATATTGTCTTAGTTGTGATCGCTGGCTGGCTGAATCATAATTATCTGTAATTTCAGCGGGTTATGCAATTCAAACAAGAATAACACCGTGCATCGCTTAACTCTCACCATCGCCTTGCTGACTTTCGTCATTCCGAGTGTTGGAATGGCCGGCGTGATTGTCGGTGAATTCGACCTGACGTTAAGACACAAGCTTCGATGTCTGCATCGCCGGATGCTGATGATCCGTCTACCCCTGACGTTCCCGATGGTTGGAACACTCGCCCAGACCATGTCAGAAGGATTGCTTCCAATTCTGTGACGACGATTTCGTCCAGTCAATTCAACGTAATTCGTCGCTGGCTCCGTGTTTTGTTGTTCAAGCCTGTGCCGCCATTGGAATCAAGCTACGGCTTTGACGAATGGCAAAAATTCATTCCTGACTCACCCGTTTTCAACCAGAATACCAATGTACCCAGTTTTTTTGATAGACGCTTTGTTTTTGATAACGCTTTAGACTTCTGTTAACAAATAAATACTCTTGGAGATTGAAATGAAGACTAGATTAGTGATGCAACTGTCCGTGGCGTGCTTAGGCGGTGCTGGTCGCCACGACGGGGCAGGTGCAGACGGGGATAATTTGGGATTACAGCCCAGGTACTACGGGAGCAGCGGTCACATAGTGAATTTCAACTGGACAAATCAAACTACCGCCAGGTCAGAATTTCGCCGAGCGAGTTGAGTTTGGAGCATCAACAGAAATTGTTGGCATGGACATCTACATGAGGACCGGGAGGGCCGCAATCGGTCACATCGGAACAGTTAGATTATGGTCGGATAATGCTGGAACTCCTTCAACACTTTTGTCAGAATTTACTGAAACAGTAACAGCTGTAGATTTTTGAAGAGCAGCCGGCGGTAATCAGCGAGTCCACGTCGATTTCTCTCTTCTTCAGTTGTATTGGATGCCAATACTCAATATTGGATCGGTCTCAGTGGCACATCAAACCCTTGGACGCAGACCGGCTTAGCCAACGTAGACGATGGTCAATTAGCCAGATTTAATGGAACCACATTCGCAACAATGGCAACTGATGTTCAAGACATGGCGTTTCGGCTTCATGGCTCAGATCGCCGCCATCCCAGAACACGCCTCCTTTGCCATCTTCGGCACCCTTGGCCTGATTGCCTGCGGCAAAAACGTCGGCAGATGATGTAAACGAAAATCTGACAATTTGAAGAAGACAACGGGCACCGCGATTCGGGCGATCCGTTTTTTTGTGCCTCAGTTGCCAGTTGTTTGGTGGGCGGTAAACCAGCAATACCCAAATCAAGAACGGGGGGGCTGATGGAAAGATGTTTTGATGGTTCGGCCCGTCGCCATAGTGCCATCAACGCTTCCTGAATTTCCACGGCGGAACTGGCTGGCAAGGGATTCGATTATTGGTCGGGCAATCAGCCGCGAATTTGTTGGCGGTGTCCAAAAACCATCTTCCGCATTTCTTCCTGGCGTTTCTTCTCGGCTTGTTCGCGGGATGCTTTGATGCGTGCTTGCTTTTCAGCTTCGGCATCTTTCCTCCATGCTGCTTCGTCGAACAAAGGCAGCGGCAAGCAAGTTCGTTCAACTCCACCGATCGCAATGTTGTCCTGATCATGACTGGGGAGTTGTATCAAATCTGCTCATGAATGTCCTCGATGGATTCGCCAAACAAGGCCAGGATTGATTTGATCACCGCAAGTTCAGATGCGGTCGAAGGGCCACGTTGAGTGTGAATCAAAAAAAAAAAAAAAAAAAAAAAAAAATTTTGCCGTCACGGGAAATTGCGGTTTGAAATAATTTGATGTCGCACTTGTCAAAATTCATAAATCGGTCCTTGGGTAGTTGTTACATGTTTCCTGATTTCGATTCGGCTAATCTGGCTTTCCATTTTCGCACGATTTGTTGGCCATCCACTTTCCAGTCCCGTTTAATTTTCTGCTCGAATTCGCGCGCTGCCGAGTGGAACGGTCCATCATCCTGGAGACTCGTTTGCCAAGCGCGATTGCTTCGGATTCGTCTAGGATCTCCTCGAGCCTATTTGGTCGCACGGGTAGACTTTGCGACCAGAGTTGTTGGTGGAGTAGCGGAGGCAGAACATTGTCGGGAAGCAGCTGGGATCATCGGTGATGCTGTGAATGAGACCGATCAAACCGGGCTTTAGTTGGGCTGATCCAGTGATCGCGATCTCCTTCAAACCATCGAGCAATAGTAGATCGTGGTTTGTTCAATCGCCGGCAGTACAAATCAACCATTCGCCCGTCGACCTCTTTCAGTTGATCCATAACCGCAAGGCGATCTGTCATGGTCATGCCGGACCGATCCAGATCGCATCCGTGAAGCATGATCTGTGCATCATGACGAGCACATCGATTGTTTCCGCCTAAAAGAATCAGAGCCGCTGCACTGGCGGCAAGTCCTATCGACAAAACAAGTAACGTTTGGCCGGCTTTTCAGAATATTGTGAAACCGCAAAGCCGGCGCAAGGATTTCCACCTCTGAGAATTCGATCGACATAAGGACGTGGCCGGTTCCAAATTTGTTGAGTTGAACGAATTACTCTTCTGTTAAAACGGCATTTCTCAGCATACAATATTGCCTTGTGAATTTTGATGATGCGAGCCATGCGATCAGTCCGTTGTGCAGTTTTGTTGCTGCTGTTTCCTTCGTGGTTGTAATAACAACCCATTGTAGCGAGTTTAGCAAAAAGGGGATCAAAAGGGGTAGCTCTTACCGGCCAGTTTGCTTTCTTGGTGTTCGACGATCCATGAACGTCTGAAGATCCAGCCTGCAGAAGACGGGGGAACCAAACAATCGCATTCGACCCGCATCGATCTCCTTCCGCTCGTAGTTCTCCCGGCGTCACTGATGCAAACTTTGCGGCCGCATTAGATGCCGAGCAAGTTTTCAGGTCGTTCCAAGAACGTGGGTTTACGTCACCACTGGGGAACTCCTCCAGAATTTCTTGGTATGCCATTCTCTGGAGGTGACATGCCGACGGGGGCAGGTTGGAACTTTTTTTTTGATTTTTGACTGGTCAATCTTATCGTTCGAACTTCTTACAAACGATTTTGGCGCAATAATGAATCGGCATCAAGTTCTTCTGGTTTCTGGAATTTGCTGACGTGAACTTGCCAACGGCGTGGATCTTCTCTGGTCTTTTGCTTCATTCGTCCTGGGATGAAAACCGAGGGCACTTGTTCTATCGGTTCTGCGTTTGACTCGACCTGACATCAGCAACCTCTTTGCTTCGTTGATCAATTATTACTGCGGCTCTGGAAGCCACCATCTGCCGGGCAATTCGCCTTTGGGACGCTGTAAACTCGAGTGCCAGGTTTCTCGGCCGTTAACAACTCTGAAGTAGATCGAATCCTCAATTCTTATTTCTCCGTTTGCCTGCGGCCATAAAACTGGCCAGCAAGTCCGATTCTTCTGTATCGGGTGCCGCGCTTAACCGGGTCCTAGCAACCGGCGACAGCCCCAACTCGCCACCCAGCTTTGCCAACCGATCCATCGAACGGGACATGACAACCTCGAACTGGTTTCGCTGCACGGTTGTTTCGCCGGCCTTGTTCTTACCGACAATGGCAACACCGATTTTGTTAACCGCAACCAACGCTTCCCGGTATTTGGAAAACGTCATGCAATACAATTCCAACAGGTCATAATCAGTCCGGCCGTGAACGCCCATGCGATCCAATTCCTTGATCAATCTGTTCCACTTTGGCATTGGCCGTTTTGTCATTCCTTTTTTGACCGGAGCAGGCTTTACCGGCCGGGTGTAGTTCGGCTTGGGGACGTTTTGGTCGTGCTGCTGCGGATTCTTACGATATGAACCGTTTCGAAGATGAACTTTGGTCGGCTTGGGTCGTGTTCCACCAGTTGCCATCAAATTGCCTCCAAATCAAATCAAATTCAAACTGGCTCAGGGGGCCCGAATTCGGGCCCAAAACCGCCGGAATACCGGTCGAAACGTTTCATGCGGGGGACACACACACACGCATTCCGAATGGTCATGGAGGGCTGAGCTGGCCAGTTGCCGATAGCCCCCATCTTACCAACCTTGCCTGTCTTAACATCAACGGTGGTCGGTCTGCGATTCAATGAACGATCAATGCTGACATTCTCCGTGAAGCCCTGTGACGGTCTCTCACGCGATATTATGTCGAATCCGGATGCAGATGTCCACTTGTCCATTCGTGGCCTTAAAACCATCACTCAATCGGGTGGGTGTACAGATGTTACCTATTTTACCATTGCTTGTTGGGCTTGGAAGCCTTGGACTTCCGCCATCGGTACTTGGCGGCGTGGTACAAGATCGAACGACAAATCCTCTCAGCCATCGCTCTATCGCCGGCAGCCAGAACAATGTTGTGGCCTCTTGCCAGCCAGGCGGTGATCGGGCCCATCACATGGTTTGGCGTTAGCCTGCTGCGTCAGTCGCCACGTTCCAGGTCTTGCCAGGTTGCCTCGATCAGGATGCAGTTGACCTGGTAAGCCTTGAGGCGTTGGAGTTCTCGTTCGAACCGGTCACGCTCACGACCACAACAAGCGATCAGGTCGTTTAATTCTTCCGCTCAATCGCTATGAGCGATTCCATACTCCTCACGGTGTAGTCTCCCGTCTGCAACGTGCCACGTTCCATTTGCATGGGCGATAGATCCAGTGGCAACTGTTCCTGGAATCAATGATCGCTTTCACTTGCTCAAGTTTTGGGTCGGGCATCCGTGCTTCCCCCCGTTTTGTAAAAAACGGCAGTTCGAGATTCAAAACAACCTTGCTTATTTGGGCCTTGTTGAAAGGTTTGCGGGACGGTCAGTCTCGGTAGAACTGGTGCCATTTCTGAATGGTCCGGGCATTGACGAACTGGCTTTTCGTTCCCGGCGGCTATGAATTGCGTTGGTTGCCTTATGGCAGAAGTTTTCAACGGTTTGGCGGGTAAATTTCCATCGCCGCCCGAAACGCTTTCCAACGATTAGGCCGGACCGGGCATATTTGCGAATCGTGTAGGGCGTCATGCCGAGAATGCTCGCCACATCTTCAACGTCGAGCATTTCGATTCCGTAACTCATTCCGCCTGTTCTCCAATCACACTACCATCGCGAAACGCGCGCCGGGACCGTGTGGTGATGCACGAAACGTTTTGTCGATCCGGTAGACGTGCTCAACGCCAGGCAGGCGGTGTCAAGCAATCCAGGTCAACACTTTCGCCGGTCTCCGGATGAACAAACCACAGCAGGTAACCTTCATATCTGATGCGCTTGGCAAAACCGTTATCCTCTTCGGCTGGACATTGGCAACGTGATCGACGCCGGAGGAAACCCGGTCCACGACATCATGGTTCCATCGCGACTGCCGCCAATCAATCTGGTTTCAGTCGTTGGGTCTGTCCTCAACATTTCGATTCTCCTAATCCCATTTGTAGGTCTTGCGTTTGTGTTCACCTCTGGAGATACATCGCAGGTTGGCGTTGTTTTGGTGGTGGTGCTGCCACGCCAATAGCAACTGTTGGTCCTTGATGAAATAGGCGCTGAACTTCTGGCAGTCGCGATCTTTCTCAATCTCGAGTTGTTCCAGCTTCAATTCACTGGCATTGAGAAAGTCGGTCACGATGTTCTTAAAATCGGG
>CALODY010000022.1:0-186472 GCA_942492215.1 Pirellulaceae bacterium | reverse complement strand
ACGGAAGTTCCAGATTACCTGAGAGAGTTGAGCCCGGCAGTGTACCAGCGCGACGAATGTGAGCGAGTCCAAATGCAGTTTTCGAACGCGGTCGAAATGGCGGAGCAGATGTTCTTCGAACAGCTCTCCGAACTTGTTGAACATTAGGCCGAGCGACTGTCCGCCGACGAGTCGGGAAAACAAAAGACGTTTCGGGATTCAACACTTACGAATCTGACCGAATTCTTTGCTCGATTCAACGAACTAGTATCGGAAGCAACCGGAGCTTAGGACTTGGTCTGCTCGCACTCAATCCGTCATTCGCGGCGTTGAACCTCAGCGATTGCGGGACAGCGATTCCCTGCGACAACAGATCGTCGGCAAATGGCCGCAGTTTGCGCAATCGACCCTGGACGGCCTGATGGGTGACCGGCTGCGTCGCAACATTCTGCGGAAAGCGAGGTGACTGGTACAAATCATCATTGATGTACGTGGAAATTGCTCGCTGCGTTTATGACGAAACAATTCCACTACCCCGGCTTGGCCGAGTCAAGATTCGCCGCGGCTCGCATGTTGAACCCGTCGCCGGCGGAAGTTGGATCGCCGACATGAAACCGGTAGATGGCCCAATCTTGGGCCCGTTCGCACTCCGCTCACAGGCCTTAACTGCCGAGAGCGCTGGCTGGAAAAACTGGCTGAGTTCGACGTAGAACTCAGCACCAACAAATCGAAACTTTCCCGCCCGGGCATGAAAGTGTCCGGGCTTTTTTATGGAGTCATCCAATGAAACAACGAGAAATTGAACAACAAATTGCAAACCAAACGGGTGAATCACTTCAGACGATTCACCACTTGGGCTTCAGTCCTTTGCGAGCCGTGCACCCAATCGAAGAGCGAGAAAAACCGCTCATGGTCGATTGGGATTTGGAACAACAAACTCGTTACGAAAGAGGTTCAATTTGAACGCACGTGAGAAACTCAACTCTGCTTATGTGACCGGATCGCTCATTTTTGCTGGCGTGATCGGCGTCGCCTGCGGCTCATGGGTTATTTTCATACTTGCGGCCGCCGTCCTCATTGGCACAGGTTTGTATGAAGGTGACATTCGACCGGAGCCCAGGAGTGGTAGGAAGCGAAAATCCGGAAAGCGGAGGTAAGAAGCCCAAAACCGGGTGCGATCGCTTGGATCGCACCCGGTTTGAATTAGGTAACACTTTAGGTAACAGCACCCCGAGCAGGATTCGAACCTGCGACCTATTGATTAGAAGTCAATTGCTCTATCCAGCTGAGCTATCGGGGCTTACGTCGATTTCAAAATTTCCTTTTCATGTTACCAATTTCTGCGCACTACTGATTAGAAGTCAATTGCTCTATCCAGCTGAGCTATCAGGCAAACGAAAGAATGCTTGGCGTCGATTCGACTGCTGGCCTTTCGGTTCATGGCTCGAATCCGCGCCGGCGTTCTTCAAAGGATGAATATACATAGTCTGATTCCCGACCGAAAGTTGCTTGAGTTTTGAGCGGCTGTGGTGAAACCTGTAGTTTTCGGAGCTGAATTGGCTCGCAACCGCGCATTGAACCGTAATTGTTGCCGAAAGCGAATTTGCCCTGCCCACCGACCAGATGAGTCTAGCGCGCTGCCCACTGAGTTTTTCCGCTGACGCCGGTTCGTCTTTTCGTTCATGGCGTACCGCTTTCCTTCAAATCGGTCTTTGTGTTTTTCCTGACATGGACCAAAATCGCAATTAACGATTTCGGGGCCAACCGCGGACCAGGGGAAAACGATGACGCCAGCTAGCCAAGTCAATCCGATTCGGGCACGTCGACGGGAACACAAGAAAGAGCAACTGGTCCATGACTTTTTGCATTTTCTCCTTAGGCGGCCAGAACGGAGTTGTCCGCAGCGCCTGGCGGCCAACAGCGACCCGCAAGTTCAGCAGCTGCAGGCGCGTCTGGAAGAGCACTACGTTGACGAACAGGGCAAGCCGGCCATGTATCAACGGTTCGAGAGCGCATGTACGACGATGCCCGCCAGGTCGTGACGCTGTGGAAGTATTTTGATACCTGCGATCGAGATAACTTGGTGGCATTTCAGCAGCTACTGTGCATCGAGCAGCAGGGACTGACCGGTGATCGACATCCGCGGAGAGTGTTCGACCGATCGCCATTCGGAATCTGCGCTTTGTTACAGTAGGAACCGTGACGATCTGGATGACGGTGCTGAGAACATTCACTGGCGAGGATTTGAGTGAACTGCTTGAGTTGATCCGATTCAATTGGGTGGCAGGTACGATCTGGATCGTCGGTCTGTTTGTAGCGCTGTGGTATTTTCTCAAAATGCTGCGGAACAATCGGCAAGTTGCCTTTTTGTCATCGGTCGACCGGGCGATGCAACTCTACTTTTTGCACGACGACGGGACATCGAGTTCGCGCGCGGCATGATGGTGGGGGCGGAATCCCAAAGCCGGAAGAACATCGATCCGTCGGTCAATCAGCCGCTCAATCGTTTCTGGAATCGAGTAATCGCTGCCAACATCACCACCAGGCAACAAACGGTTAGCCCGACGACGGAAGGGATCAAATCGGCAAACTCGGCGCTCCCGAGCACGATCCCGCGCAGGATTTCAATGAAGTACGTTACCGGAATCAAGAAGGAAATCCAGTAAATCACCACCGGCATTTCGTTTCGCGGAAAGACAAACCCGGAAAGCAAAATCGACGGCAGCATAATCACGAACGCAAATTGAATGGCTTCCAGTTGGGTTTTGGCAACCGTCGAAACGAATAATCCCGCGCCAGCGAACAGATCATGAACAACGAAGACAGCGCCAGTAACCACAGGCTGCCGGCAATCGGCACCCGAAACACATACACCATCACGGTCAATACGATCAAGACTTCGACGATGCCAACGATGGCATAGGGCAGCAGTTTGCCAAGTAACAATCCGCTGCGACCAACAGGCGTGACAAACAGCTGTTCCAGGGTTCCCATTTCGCGCTCACGGACAATGGCAAACGATGTCAGGAACAGAGTCACCAGTTGCAGGATAATGCCGACCAATCCGGGAACAAAGAAGTGTGAGCTGTCCAAATCGGGGTTGTACAACAGCCGCGTGCGAACTTCGACTGGCAGTGTGGCCGCGCCGGCGGTGTTGCGTGCCGGAGCCAGTTGAACGGATTCCCCTTTTTGCCTGGCGATTCGAACGGCAATGTTTTGACCCAACAGCTGCGCCGAGCTTTGCGCGGTGGTCGCGATCTGGGAGTCACTGCCGTCAATCAGTACCTGAATGCTCGCCTGTTCGCCGTGCAGCAGGTTTTCCGTGTATTGGGGGGGGATAATCACGGCGACTTGGGCTCGTCCGGACCGCAAGGCGTGCTCAAGTGCGGGTTGATCGTAAACGCGCTCGACCAGCGAGAATTTTCGCGTGTTCTGGAATGCCTCGGTCAGTTCCAAAGCCGGGGTGCGTCCGTCAAGATCCCAAATGACGGTCGGAATGTTCTCGATTTGCGTATTGATCGCATACCCGAAAAGAAAAAAAAAAAAAAAAAAAAAAAAAAAAAAAATGGTCTGAATGACGGGAACGACCAACATGAAAAAAAGCGTCGCTGGTTGACGGCGAATGTGAAAAAACTCTTTCACAAAAACGGCCCACAAACCGCCATCCATTGGCTTTCGTCGTCGGCGTCTCCGCACTTGGTTTGACAACTCCCTCCTCGATCATCCTGGGCGGTGTCTCCAACAGCTCCTCCGGCTCGATAATCGAGGCTTCCTCTCTTGCATCGGAGTTCTCGTTCGCAAGGTTCGCGTTTTGAGGTGGCTGATGCGGGTCATGGCCCTTTGGGCGGGCGATTTTTTCGACCTGTTCGGCGGCTTTGATTTCGGCGGCGCGGGTCAACGTGACAAACACATCTTCCAATGTCGGTTCGGTTGGGCGAAGGTTGAATTGGCTTTCGTCCAGTTCGAGTAAGCCGCGAAGATCCTCGGTTTGAAAGGATCGGTCGACAAGCAAGTGAATCCTCTCGCCAAACATGGTGGCATCGTGGACCGGTTCCGCTTGTCGCAGAACGGCCAACTTTGCCGCCGGATGTTCAACCTGCAATTCAAAGCGGGCGGCACCGGGTGGCGTGACTTGGTCCAGCTGTTTCAACTCATCGGGTTTGCCAAGCACCAGCAGTTTCGACATGAACAGATAACCGATATCCGTGCAGCGTTCGGCTTCATCCATGTAGTGCGTTGTAACGAGGAGTGTTACTCCGCGACTGGATAATTCGAACAGCAGGTCCCACAGGTCTCGTCTGGCGACCGGGTCAATACCGGCGGTGGGTTCGTCGAGAAACAGGATGTCCGGTTCGTGAATCAACGAGCAAGCCAGAGCCAAACGTTGCTTCCAACCGCCAGACAAGGTTCCAGCCAGTTGGTTGAGTCGATCCCCGACGTCTGTCAGGTCAATTACGGCGCGTTTTCGCTGCTCGAAACGGCGGCCTTTCAATCCATAGACTCGCGCGTAAAACTCGAGGTTCTCGCGTACCGACAGATCGGAATACAGGCTGAATTGCTGAGACATGTAGCCGATTCTTGGTTTGATCAACTCGGCTTGGCGATTTGAATCAAAACCGAGGACCCGGCGGTGCCACTGAGACGGGGGCAGGATCCCGAGCAGCATCCGGATGATGGTTGATTTGCCGCTCCCGTTGGGGCCGAGCAATCCAAAGATTGCGCCCGGTTGAACGTCGAACGTGACGTCGTCGACGGCAACGAGTGTTCCAAAACTGCGGGATAGGTGGTCGACCTGGAGAGCTGGTTTCGTCGACAAATTCAACTCCCATCCGGTTGCAACCAAACGTTCGCTGTCATACCTGGTCGGAGGCGCTGGTCGTAGTCAAGTTTTACTCGAACTCGATAAACCTGCTTGGCCCTTTCGTCCGATGTCTGCACGTTGCTGGGTGGAATTCGGCCTGGTGGGAAACAAACGATACGGTGCCAACAAACGTCTCTCCAGGCAAGCTGTCGATGCTGACTTTCAGTTTCTGACCCACCGAGAGTTGTAAGAACCGTTGGGGGACGTAAGCCCGGATCCAAAGCAGATCTTCGGCCAGCAGCGTTAAGACCGGAGCGTTGGCTGGTACCAGGTCGCCGACCTGAAGATCGAGTGCGTCGACGTAACCGTCGGTTGGCGACGAGACCTGCAATTCGGTTTTTTGTTGACGAATCACGTCCAACGCCGCGGCTGCCGCATCGTGAGCCGCCTGGGCCTGTTGGATGTCTTCAATGCGAAATCCTTGTTTGGCAAGTTCCCAAGCTAGCCGCGATTCTTCAACCAGCGCTTCTGCCTGCTCGAGTTCTTCGGGCCGGGCTCCGGATTCGAGAATGGACAGCTCGTTTTTTCTGACCTCGACGTTGGCTTGAGCGCTATCGAATCTTTCTTTTGCCATGTCAAACTCATTTTTGGAAATGGAGTTTGTCTGCAGCAGGTCGGCGCGGCGATCATACTCGACTCCGGCCAGTTTCAAATCGGCATTGGCGGCCGCCAAACGTTCGCGGGCCGCTGCAATTTCCTGTTTCCGCGGTCCGGCCAACAGGAGTTTCAACTGCGCATTAAGTCGATCCAAACGTGTTTTAGCTTGCCCGATTTCTTCGGCTCGCAACCCGGTTTTTAATTTGGTCAATTCCGCACTGCGAACATTCAGTTCGGCGGTTGCCTGTTGCTCACGCTGCAGCAAGTCGTAGGGTTCAAACTCGACCAGCGTCATTCCGGCCGTCACGCGATCACCCTCGTTGACCATCACCTTTTGAACTCGCCCGCCTACCCGTGAACCGAGGCGAATTTCGTCCGTCTCGACGATGCCGGATACAAAAGGCAGGATCGTTCGTGTCTGGCTGTAGAGAATCAACAACACCAGCGTCGCGACGACAATCAGTCCGAAGGCAACTCGTTGAATCATGGACTAACCCGTAAAAAACAAAATCCAGGGACTTCCGAGAGAGTCGATCTGCTTGCTCGAACCAGCTCAGGCGGAAGTACTGCTGACGACGGTCGTCGAACAATGTTTCCTGATCGACAGCGGCTTGACAGTTTTCTCCATGCTAGCCGATTATGATGTAACCCCGGCTGAACGAACTTGAAAGGGTCGAGACGATGAAACTCAGCTTCAGACCAGTATACGTGAAAACGGTTTTGGGAATGGCATTGTTGGCCGGCTGGATGACTCAGCCTGGCAAGCTTGTCGGCCAGGATCAGAAAATGATAACACTTTGGCCTAACGGATTGCCGGCGGGAGCCGTCGAACTGGACGCCAACCGAATTGAAAAACTCAAGTCAGAAGAGAAAGTCCATCCGCAGGGCCATATTTTGTTCGTCGACTCTCCCAGCCTGTCGGTCTACCCGGCGCCGGTAGAAAAATCGAATGGATGTGCGGTCGTCATTTGTCCCGGGGGTGCCTACAGGGAATTGGCTTGGCAACACGAAGGCGTCGAAATAGCCGAATGGTTTAACTCAATCGGCGTGACGGCTTTCCTGCTCAAGTACCGGGTGCCTCGTCGAATGCCGGACAAAATCCATTGGGAGCCGTTGCAGGATGTGCAGCGGGCGATTCGATGGGTACGGCACAGCGCGAAAAAATACAAAATTGATCCCGACCGGATAGGTGTGCTTGGCTTTTCGGCTGGCGGGCATTTGACCGTGATGTCGGCGGTTCAATACAACACGGAATGCTACGAGCCGGTCGACGAGGCGGACAAGCAAAGCGCTCGGCCGGATTTCGCATGCCCAATCTACGCGGCCTATTTGGCGGATGGTTACACGGATGACAAAGCCGAATTGGGATCGTTGGTCACCGTTACCAAAGACACGCCACCGATGTTTTTGGCGGTAACCTGGGACGACAGCTTTCGGGGCGCCCAGTCGGCATTATTGTTTTCGAAGCTCCGTGAAAACAACGTTCCGGCTGAACTGCATGCCTACTCCCAAGGCGGACACGGTTACGGAATCCGCTCGACGGAGAACCCGGTGTCAGGTTGGCATCATCAGCTAAAGGCTTGGTTAAAGGTTTCTGGGTATCTCGAAAGTAAGAAAAAATGATGTTGGGTTTCCGCGCTTGAAACCGAGAAGCCGCCCCACCGTACTGGCGTTAAAAGGATAAACGATGCAAAAAGTATCCACTCGATGTGTTTTTTCGATCTTCGCAGCGCTCCTCTGTCTCCGTATCTCGGAGGCCTGTCCTGCGATCGCGACATGGGACCATCCCAACGTTGTGGTTTTTCTCTCAGACGATCAAGGATATGGGGATTTTGGCTTCACCGGCAATCGAGATGTCGCTACTCCGAACATTGACGGGTTGGCCCGGGATGGCGCATTTGTGCAGAACTTTTTTGTCTGTCCCGTTTGTTCGCCAACCCGCGCCGAGTTTCTAACTGGTCGATACCACGCGCGGGGAGGCGTGTTTTCAACTTCGGCCGGCGGGGAACGGTTGGACTTGGATGAAACCACGATCGCCGAAGTCTTTCAAAATGCGGGATACTCCACCGCAGCATTCGGTAAGTGGCATAACGGCATGCAACCACCCTATCATCCCAACGCGCGCGGTTTCGATGAGTACTACGGATTCTGCAGCGGTCATTGGGGACACTATTTCGATCCGATTTTGGAACACAACGGTGCGCTGGTTCGCGGCAGTGGTTATGTCGTGGATGACTTCACCAATCGCGCGATCAAGTTCATTGAGGACCGTCGAAACGGCCCTTTTTTTGTTTACCTGCCATACAACACACCGCACTCACCGATGCAGGTTCCGGACAAATACTGGGAAAGATTTGCGGACAAGGAAATTTCCCAACCGGCATCGAGTTCGAGCAAACAGCAGCAGGACGTGGATCACACTCGCGCCGCATTGGCGATGTGCGAAAATATTGATGACAACGTAGGCCGAGTTCTGAAACGACTGGATGAATTGGGGCTTGCCGAAAATACCATTGTTTGCTATCTCTGCGACAACGGCCCCAACGGAGCGCGGTACAACGCAGGTTTGAAAGGCCGGAAAGGCTCAACCGACGAAGGCGGCGTGCGATCGCCCCTATTTGTTCGATGGCCCCCAAAGGTAGCCGGCGGTTCCCAGGTTGAGAGAATCTCGGGAGCCATCGATCTGTTGCCAACCTTGTCCGAGTTGTGCGGAATCAAGCCGGAATTGAATCAACCGCTCGACGGCGAATCGATTGCGTCCGATCTGCTGGGAGCCAAGATCTCGCGGCCCGACCGAATGATCTTCTCGCACTGGAATGGCCGTGTCAGTGTGCGAACGGACCAATATCGGCTGGACCACCAGGGGGTCCTGTTTGATATGATCGCTGATCCCGGCCAACTTCAACCGGTTACCGACCAACCGGGCACAAGCCACAAGCTCATGTCTGCCGTTGCCGAGTGGAAGAAAGAGGTGTTGGTCGAGTTGGACCGCGACCCTGCGCCTTTCCCAATTGGCCATCCGGAATTTCGTTTCACGCAGTTGCCAGCCCGCGATGCGACCTCGACAGGAAAGATTCCACGTTCGAATCGGTATCCCAACGATTCGTTCTTCACGAACTGGGTCGATCCGGACGACACGATTTCCTGGCCCGTCGAAGTCCTGGCCGCTGGAAAATACCGGGTTCAGCTTTACTACACTCTTCGAGAATCGGACCTTGGACCGACACTCGAATTGCAAATGGGCGACTCTCGGATTTCGCGCAAGATCGACATCGCTCACGATCCGCCATTGATCGGCGCCGCAGCCGACCGGTTTGAACGGGCCGAATCGTATGTCAAAGACTTCAGGCCCATCGATCTGGGCGTCATCGAGCTGAACCGGGGCCCAGGGCAACTGGTGTTGCGGACGACCGAAATGCCCGGCGAGCGTTCGATCGACTTTCGATTGCTCATGTTCAACCGTATCGATTGAATCCACATGAATCCATCCACGGACTTGAAAACCATCCGAGAGACCATCCGTACGCTACGGAAGGCGATTCCCCCGTCCGATCGGGCCGCGGCGACTGCGAAAATCTGCGAAAGATTTCGGGATTTGAAAGCCTATCAAAATGCCCAAATGGTTGGGGGGTTTCTCGCGTTTGACGGGGAAGCTGACCCGCTGGGAATCATGGTTCATGCCTGTAAAATGGAGAAAAAAGTCTTCGTGCCAATCATCGTTGCCAGAAACAAACCGCTGATGTTTTCGCCATGGACTCCGCAGACGGCAATCCGAACGAACCGATTTGGAATCGCCGAACCTGTCGCTGACCCCATCGACTACGTCGAAGCGAGGGAGCTGGATTTTGTGATTACGCCTTTGGTCGCATTTGACGATCAATGCCAGCGAGTTGGTGTGGGAGGTGGGTATTATGATCGCACCTTTCAATTTCTGAATGAGAACAAAAACAGGCCAAGGCAAACACGAATGGTAGGATTTGCGTTGGAATTGCAGCGAGTCGAAAGCGTGGATCATCGACCTTGGGATGTCGTGCTGGATAACGTCGTCACCGAATGGCGAGTTTACCAATGTGCGGCAGAAAAGTCTTGACTGAAAGAGTATCCTCGACGACGAGAGGGTCTACGCGGTAAGGCAGACTGATTACTTCAAACCGGTGAACGTACGATGGCAAAGACAGAGAGCAATAAGCGAGAGCTGAAGTTCAACAGCTTTGATGAACTGATGTCAGAAGTTCATTCGCTCCAGGAAAAGGGCTATGTCAGTAGCGGTAACTGGACTCTCGGACAGGCTTGCAGCCACTTGGCTGATTGGATTCAATACCCGATGGAGGGTTTTCCAAAACCACCGTTGCCCGTCAAATTCATCATGTGGTTGGTGAAGATAACGGTTGGACCAGGCATGAAACGCAAGATCCTGAAAGAAGGTTTTTCGGGTGGAATGCCGACGGCGCCGCAATCGGTCGTTACGGCGGAAGAAATGTCCGACCAGCAGGGAATCGAGAAACTGCAGTCAGCCATTGATCGGCTTCGGTCGTTCGACGGCGAATTTTATCCGTCTCCGCTATTTGGTCCGACCGATCGTGAGACGCTAACGAGAGTCAGCTTGCTGCATGCCGAGCATCATCTGGGCTACTTGGAGCCCGACGAATAACGCCGCATCAGTCAGCGAAAGTCGCTCCGAGCTGGTTCGGTTTTGACATTCGAAGTCCGTGGCCCTTTTTTCTCTCCAATCGACAATCAGTCCGTCAAAGGGACAAGTACTCGTCAGTGTTTCCCTTGAACGTAACGATATCCGAGGCAATGGAAGAAATACAAAACCAGCATGTCAGCGAGGAATAGAGTGCTGGCGAAGGCAAGACAGTTCAGGTAGATCTGGGTGTTAGGTAAGCCTGTGAAGACGACCGCC
Source organism: Pirellulaceae bacterium (assembly GCA_942492215.1). Taxonomy (GTDB): domain Bacteria; phylum Planctomycetota; class Planctomycetia; order Pirellulales; family Pirellulaceae; genus Mariniblastus. The sequence continues at coordinate 176,129 of CALODY010000022.1, read as the reverse complement.
ATGATCAAAACGAGCACGACTGGCCCCACCAGTACCGCGATGATCGCCAGCAGACTTGCTTTCAACCGTTGCGAGTAAAAAATGATCGCGACGGTCAGCCAGGCGAGGAGCGATGCAAAGAAGATAAAACTCAAAAAGAACACGGCGATTTGACCCCACGGTTCGCCTCCTCCTTGAAATCCTTTATCAGGAAGGACCGTTTTCGCAATCGTGACGAGAACGGCGACACCCGTTGTCAGGAGTAATAAGTGCTTAATGTGGAATTGGCCATCTTCCGTTGCCGATCCCACTTGCTCCGGTCTGCCAAGTACCCAGCCAGTTTTTCTTCGTCTCATCAATAGGGGAATTTGAATGAGGCCGAACAGAACGCTCGCCCCAACAAGCATGACAACCGTTGCCTCCAATGGCATACTCTTATCCAGAGAATGCATGGAACCAACAAAGCAACAAAAGAGCCCGAATAGAATTCCCACGGAAAGCGGCAATCGGACGATCAGTCGTTGACTTCCAAGCGCACACCAAATTGCCAACAGACTGGGCTGTGCGACCAACAAACCAATGGATCCGCAAATGGGAATCTCAAGCGAGCGAGTCCAAGGGACATGCCAGAGATATCGGGTCACGACGACGTCGCCAATTGCCGAAAAAACGACAATCCAACCCATCGTGAATTGGGTCCAGATCAACGACGAACTGGGACATGACTTCAATGGTTGTGATTCCATGTCAACGTTTCGATTGTCCCATCGAAGCCTCATCCGTTGTTGTTAATCTGGCGGCCAATCGCACAGCCGAGATCAAGCTGGACGCCTGGGCTTTCCCTTGCCAGGCGATATCCAGCGCAGTGCCATGATCAACACTGGTCCGGACGATCGGCAGCCCCAAAGTAATGTTCACTCCGGTATCGAAATTGAAGGCCTTAAAAGGAATCAGGCCCTGGTCATGATACATGCAAATGAAACCATCGGTCTGCTCTCTACGCCACGGCAAGAACGCGGTGTCCGGAGGCAGCGGGCCTTCGATATCGATTCCCAGATCGATTGCCTGCTGCACGGCGGGCGCGATGATCCGTTCCTCTTCACGATTGCCGAACAATCCTCCTTCGCCGGCATGCGGATTCAGGCCCAGCACAATCAGTTTGGGTTTGCGACCACAGATTCGGTTCAACGCTTCGTGGGTCAATTGCGTGACTTCCAGAATTGAATCGGTGGTCAGTTTTTGGGGGACTTCAGCGTACCCAATATGAGTTGTCACCAGGCTACAACTGAAATTCTCTGAGGTCATCATCATGCAGAATCGGTCCGTGTTTTGACGCTCAGCAAATAACTCCGTATGACCGGGAAACTTGATCCCGGCCGCCTGCCAGGCCTCTTTGTGAATCGGACCGGTCGTGACCGCGTCAACGGTTCCGGCTTGTGCCGCTTCGATCGCAGCCTGGATATATGCAAATGACGCCCGCCCGGTGTGCTCGTTGATTTGACCGGGTCTAAGTTGCTGTGCCGTGAGTGCTTCACAGTCAACGATGCAGGGTTCGTTTAACTCTCGACAATCATCCGGCCTGTTCGCATGGCAAATTCTGCTTGGCAGGGGCAAACCACAGCGGTTGCCAACCTCAGCCAACGCCAACAAATCACCAAAAACGATCGGTGTGCAGATTGTGATTGTGCCGGTATCAGCCAGTAATCGAAGACAGAGTTCGGGACCCACGCCGGCGGCGTCGCCCATCGTGATGGCTATTTTTGGCTTCAAAGTTTCTTCACCAGATTTAGAAGAAGTTGATGGAAGTCATGCTTGAAACAGGCGGAATCTCTTCCGGTCATCCCACTCTATGTTACATTTGTATGGCGGCCTGACAGAAGCCATTGAATTGATCATAACACTTTAAGAGCTATTTTTCGGGAATTCTGATGCACAGGGTATTCGCCGTTTTGGCAATCATTTTAGCAACGCTGGTCGGTTGCAATTCCGAATCGGGCAAACCGAGTAAGTCGGGTTCTGGAGCTTCGAGCAAAACGCTCAAGATCGCCGTCATTCCCAAAGGGACCAGCCACGAATTTTGGAAATCAGTCCACTTTGGAGCCGAGAAAGCTGCCAAGGAGTTGGGCAATGTCGACATCGTTTGGCGCGGTCCGGTAGTTGAAAGTGACACGGGCAGCCAAATTGAAGTCGTCAAGAACATGGTCACGCGCCGCGTGGATGGCATTGTGTTGGCACCCAACCAGAAAGGTGGACTGGTCGACGCTGTGGAAGAATCAATCGCGGAAGGAATTCCCGTCATCATCTTCGATAGCGGTCTCAACGAAGGTCCCGAGATCGTCGGTTACGTCGCTACTGATAATTTCAAAGGTGGCCAGATGGCCGCCAATCAACTGGCGAAAGCAATCGGAGAAAAAGGCAACGTGATTCTGCTGCGTTACCTCGCCGGTAGTGAAAGTACTGAGCAGCGTGAAGAAGGATTCCTGGAGGGTTTAAAAAAGTATCCGGAAATCCAGGTCGTTTCCTCCGATCAACGCGGTGGTGATAACACGACCGCGTCCAAGGAAAAAGTCGACCAGTTGTTGCAGTTGTACGGTGACAACCTGGCCGGTTTGTTCGCGGTGTGCGAGCCGAACGCCAACGGGACTCTCGAATCGCTTCGCAATGCCGGGCTTAACGGCAAAGTCAAATTCGTCGCTTTTGATCCCAGTGATGCTTTGATTGAAGCGCTCAAAGACGGATCCTGTTCCGGGATCGTTCTGCAGGATCCCGTCGAAATGGGTTACCGCGCCGTTTTAATCTTGGTCGATCATTTGAATGGTAAAAAAGCACAACCTTTTGTCTCAACGGGAGAATACGTTGCCACGCCGGAAAACATGCTCGAAGAGAAATATCAATCGTTGCTCAAACCCGCGATTATCGAGTAACCCGTTGCGGCCATTCCGGGGCCGCGAGAATTTGCGCGATCGGTGATCACTCAACCAATGACTGGCCAAGTTAGACCTGCCCAATCTTTTCTCGAAATGCGCGGGATCTCCAAGAGATTTGGCCCGACACGCGCGCTACGCGGTGTCGATCTTGATGTTGCCGCCGGCGACGTGCTGGCGTTGATCGGAGAGAACGGGGCGGGAAAAAGTACGCTGCTAAAAGTCCTTTCGGGCGCCCATCGGGCCGATTCCGGCAAAATGACCATTGACGGGAAAGCCTACCAGCCCAGGGGGCCGCAGGATGCTCAAGTGGCGGGAATCGCGATGATTTACCAGGAGTTGAACCTCGTCCCTGATTTAAGCGTCGAAGATAACGTGCTGCTGGGGCAGAAAGGAACAGGAGCTGGATTGCTCCGACGGAAACAACAACGGGGACGCGTCAACGAGGTGCTCAATACGGTCGGACTTGGTCGTCTTGATCCCCGGTCGATTGTTGGAAAACAGTCCGTTGCCACACAACAATTAATTGAGATTGCCCGTGCTTTAGCGCGCGAGGCAAACGTGATTCTTTTTGATGAACCGACCAGTTCGCTTCCCCAAAAGGACGTCGCGCGATTGTTCGAAATCATCCGCACGCTGAAGGACCGGGGCATCGGGGTTGTCTACATTAGCCATTTCCTCGAAGAGGTGCGCGAAATCGCTGACCGCTACACGGTGTTGCGCGACGGAGTCAACGTTGGTCAGGGAGAAATTGGCTCAGTGAGCGATGACGAGCTTATTTCGTTGATGGTGGGACGTGACGTGGCGGACCTTTATCCCGTGGTGCCTCATACCCCCGGAGATCCTTGGGTTTCGATCGAACGATTAACAGGCAATCCACTGCCGCGACCAACCACCTGTTCACTTCGGAAAGGCGAGATTTTTGGGATCTCTGGCCTGGTCGGTGCGGGTCGTACGGAGTTATTGCGAGCCATTTTCAGTCTGGATCATGTTGACTCTGGCGTGGTTTGCGTCAATTCGCAAGACATTCGAAATACCATCCAAGCCAAAATGAAATCCGGTTTTGGGTTCCTGTCGGAAGATCGAAAAAACGAAGGCCTGGCCCAGGACCTGTCCCTGGTTGAGAACATCACACTCAGTCGTTTGGGCGATTACACGACGTTGGGATTCATCAATCCGGGACCTCGAAAAGCCCGCGCCGAGCAGCTGATGTCGCAAGTGCAAGTCAAAGCTCATTCAAGTTCCCAGGCAGTTTCGGAACTCTCGGGTGGGAACCAGCAGAAAATCGCCTTTGCACGGATTCTGCATCAAAAATCGGATATCCTGCTGCTGGACGAACCCACTAAGGGCATCGATGTTGGTACCAAAGCGGAAATCTACCGCCTGATGGGCAACCTCGCGGCCGAAGGAAAAACGGTAGTCTTCGTCAGTTCGTACCTGCCGGAGTTGTTGGCCGTTTGTGACCGAATTGGCGTGATGGCGCGCGGTGATCTGCGGCAGGTTCGCGAAACCAAGGACTGGACGGAAGAGTCGATTTTGCAAACCGCAATCGAAATCAATTGAAATCGAAACCATAGCTGGCGTCGTCAGATACAATCAGTGGTCCCGTCGTGTGATACGCCAATACAAACAGAAACCAACCTCCGGATGAAAAGACAATCGAATTTCTTCAAATCGGTTTTCCGTTCGCAGCTGGGGCCCCTGTTCGCGCTGGTTTTTATTCTTCTGTTGTTTGCACTGGCGGATTGGAAATGGAGTTCGGGATATTTTCTGTCTGCCAGAAACTTCCGCGTGATGATGAATTCCGCGGCGCTGATCGCCGTTCCCGCCCTGGGGATGACAATCATCATCATTGCTGGCGGGATCGATTTGTCAGCTGGAACCGCATTGACGCTATGCGGCACCGTGTTGGCCACGCAGCTCAAACATGCCTCAGTCGCGGCAGGGGAACCCGGTTTCACATGGGTCATGCTGCAGGCCATCGGCCTCACAATCCTGACCGGCTGCTTGTGCGGATTGGTCAACGGTGGGTTGATCAGCTTGACAAAAGTAGTGCCATTCATCGTCACCTTGGGAACCATGAGTATTTTCTTGGGCATTGGTCAGATCGTCTCGAAAGAGTCGACCGTCTACGCAGATAAACAGTTCATTCCAAGTTGGCTGCAGGATTTTTGCTACACCGGTCCGGATGCGGAACGTTATTGGAGTTTCGGTTTCCTGCCGAATATTCCAACCAGCGTCCTGGTCACGGTCTCGCTGGCAATGGCCGTTGGACTATTGCTGCGCTACACGGTGTTCGGTCGAAATGTTTTCGCCATTGGGTCGAATGAATCGACGGCTCGTTTATGTGGCATCCATGTCGGATTAACAACAACGCTGCTTTACGCCCTGTCTGGTTTTTTTGTGGCGATCGGGGGACTGATGTACTTTGCCGATGTCAAAAACGGCAACCCGACCGACGGCATGGGCAAAGAACTTGAGATTATCGCGGCCGTAGTTTTGGGCGGCGGTAGTTTGAGCGGGGTCGTGGTTCAATCCTGGGCACGTTGGTCGGTGCCATGATCATTACGGTGATTCGCAGCGGTTGCGCTCAGCTTTCAATTCCCAATACCTATACCCATAACATCATCGGTGGCATCATCATTATTGCCGTGATCGTCGACCAGCTTCGCCATGGATCGCCGGAATGGGTTTTCCGTATGCTGCCGTCCAAGGAGTGAAAAGTGGAAAGTGGAAAGTGGAAAGTGGAAAGTGGATCGCCCGGATGTCGCTTGACGACGTTGAGCCGCGACCGTTCACTGTGTATTGCTCGGAATTCTCGTCAATTGCGCAACTGGTCCTGACTGTTGATTCTCTTGCCAGCGTTAGGTTAACATCCTGACCAAAATCGGTAGAATTGGGCTGTTGTTACTCTTCCTTCCTCTTTTGATATGAGCTCACCTACCATGCAAGAATTCATTCAATCCGCCGTCAGTCAACTTGGCATCGACGAATCGACCGCGACGAACGCAACCGGAACAGCGTTAGGTTTCCTCAAAAACATGTTAGGCGACCAGTTCGCCGAGGTTGCGGACAAACTTCCTGGCGCCGATCAACTGATTGGCGAAACGGCTCCATCCAATGAACCCGGCGATGGTGGATTGCTTGGCACTATTAAGAACGCTGCTTCTTCGATCCTTGGTGGTGGCGCCGGCGAAAGCATGGAGTTGATCGGTGCACTGCAGAAAACAGGGCTGTCGGCCGATCAGGGCAGTTCGTTTGTAACCATGTTGATCAACTTCATCAAAGAGAAAGTTGGACCCGACGTTGTCAACCAAATCATGAGCAAGCTACCGATGTTGAAATCTTTGGTCGGTTAGCTTTCGCTGTGCATCGGCTTGCTGTGCATCGGCTGGAAACTTCCAACGGTGCATGTGTTGGCCGCAATATTCGTAACTGGGCGAGGCCGAATGGTGTCTCGCTCCGTTACGGTTGCACGATACCCTCACTTCTTCAGCGTCGTCATGTATTCAACGACGTCCACCAGGTCTTGTTCCGATAATTCTTTGTGAAGATCGGCAGGCATCAAAGAAAGCTTCTGTTTCCTTTTCTGTTCCACGTCGTCCATGGAGATTGTGTGTCTGATCCCTTTGTCGTCCTTTAACTGGATCTCCGCGTCCGTCGCTCCCATTAGAACCCCCGTAATCATTTCACCATCGACCGTCATGACCAGCCAATTCTCATAGTTGTGGCTGATTCCCGCTGATGGAAACAGGATCGATTCATACATGGCTTCTCGAGTCAGCTTGTTGCCAATTTCAGATAGATCAGGACCGACCTCGATGCCTTGTTGATTGACGACGTGGCATTTGGCACAAGTGCCAGTCGTTTCGAAGATCTGTTTCCCGTGAGCCACGTTGCCGGTGCGATTTGCCAACTCACCCATCGGGGGCAGCGGTCGATTGTCTTTTGTCGGTGCCATCGGGAACAACTCCTGGGCACGCTGTTTGACAGATTCCCATGGGGCGCGGTGCAACGCGGCCTGGAGGGCGGGCATGATCAGGGGATCAAGTGATTCGTTTTCGTCAATCCACCAGATCATATCGTTGGCTCCGGAGTGAATCTCACCCAGTCGTTTAATCACGTAGGACCGCAAGGGAGTGTCCAGGTCTTCACGTTTGGCAACACCGGCTAATACAAATGCGGCAGGTCGTTTGCCGCAATTCACGAGGGCGTCGCAGATGACTTCACGAGTCGATTCGTCGGCGTCCACGATTGCTTTGTGTACCCTGCCCTGTTGCTGCTTGTCCATCAATACGCCCATCGCGTCAGCCGCGAGTTGGCGGTTGGTAGGTTCAGTGGCCAGCTTGAGCAAATCGTCGTAGTGAATCTCGGATGAAAACTTGTCCACCAATTTAACAAAGAAGTCATCGCCGCGGCTGTTCTCGATCAGCTTCTCCAACCGCGACTTCTGTTCCATCGACAGTTTGGCTGTGTCTAAACGGCTGGCCGATTCCATGACCACGGATTGCATTTTATCCTTGCCAAACTCGTGCTTTCCAAATGCCAGGTCGGTGAGGATCTGCGCTTCGGTTGGCGAGTCGAATAAATCCAGCGCTCGAAAGTATCGCGTGGCACTGGCGGCGGTTGTTGTTTGATGGCGAATGATCTTCGCCATCAAGCCAGGCGTTTGATTCCCGCGCGATCGCCATACAATATCCTGACCGGCAGCCGACGACAGTTGTTCATCGCGTTGCTTTTGTGTGTCGCCCAACCAGGCCGCCAAGCAGTCATCCCAGTGGCCGTCGGCAGCAATACCAAGTGCTTCCAGGTACCAGCGATCGCCGGGTCGGTATTGATTTGCCAGGACCGCCCATATCTGGGCCATATGTTCACCGGGAATCGGCCACTGACGCAGGCCGATCAACAATTCACGGCGGACTTCCGGCGACGTATCAAAAGGGCGGACATACTCCTGAATGTCTTCGGTTGCGACGGTGTCCCGCAAGTGCACACAAACACGAATGGCAACGACCCGAATATCCGGGTTCGCATCAACCAAGGCTTGACCCAGATAGTTGATCACATCCGTTTTGGGCAATCCCAAGTGAGCCAGCATCCACAAACCGCGCGCACGAATTCGCGGATCACGATCCTGCCACAAAGCGTCGACGGCACCCTGAGCAGCAGGCCCAAAGCGTTCCAACGCCTTCCAGGCCAAGTAACGCGTTGCCTGATTGGGGCTCTTCAAAGCGGCTGCGGCCGCATCCGGTGTCGAAAAATCAGGGGTGGACGCGCCATACTTCGCGACGGTACCTTTTGCGGTGAGGCGAAATAGTCGACCACGTTCGGTATCCTGCATGCGGTGTCCACCAACTCCAGGATCGTACCAGTCGGCGACGATCAGCGATCCGTCCGGTGCCACACAGACGTCTGAAGGGCGGAACCATTGGTTTTTTTCGGACGCATCCATCAGGTTGATCGTATCGGCCGTATATCCAGCGCCTGATTTCTTGACGGGATAGGCTCGTACTATGCTCGGACCGGCATCGCAGTGAATGATTTGGTTGTGAAATACTTCCGGGAGCAGCTGGCCTTCATACACACAAATGCCGGTCGGCGAGCCGGCGCCGGTTTGTAACAGGTTGGGAACCACACCAGGGTCGTTCTGGTGCCAGTGCCGAATTGGAACCTCGTCATGCATTCCCGTGCGGGATGTCATCCAGTTGTTACCGGTGCCCTGCTCGGTGTAACCGTAATCTCCAAACGGCATGACATAGTTGATCCGTGTCGCACGGTGGCCGTCATCATCGTTGTCAGACTGCCAGATCGAACCGAAGGAATCAACGCAGAGTTCCCAGTTGTTACGAAAATTCCAGGCCAGTGTTTCGAATTCGCTGCCGTCCAGGTTGCAACGGAAAATCATCCCCTGAGTGTATGGCTTTCTTTCATCTTTGACGCGATTTCCAGCCGAATCCACGATGAGTTTGCCATTGGCGTCACAAATCTGTTTTCCTTCGTTGCCGAAATTGAAATAGAGTTTTCCGTCCGGTCCGAAGACGCAGGCATGGATTCCATGATCGTGCTGGACCCCTGAAATGCCAGTGAACAGCAGCTCTTTCTTATCCGCCTTTAAATCGCCGTCGGTGTCGATCAGGAAGAATACGGAGTCGTTCGCGGAAATAACCGCGCGATTTCCCAGTACGCATATTCCGTGGGCAGAGTCAATGTCGCGGCCTTGGTAGAACACGGTGGATTTGTCAGCCACCGCATCGCCGTCGGTGTCTTCCAAAATAAGAATCCGGTCGCCGTCCTCGCGCGGATTGGCGTCTTTGTTGCGAAAGTGCCGATAGTTGACGACTTCACACACCCAGACTCGACCGAGGTGGTCGATATCGATATTGGTGGGATTGGCCAGCATTGGTTCGGCTGCGAACAATCCAGCTTCCAGACCTGGGTGAAGTTCAAACTGGGTGGTGGCGTTTTCTGCCCGGTGGACTGGTTTGTTCGCTTCGTCCAAGTTCCGGCTTTGGTTTGCGAGAATTTCCTGGCTTTGAAGTTCGCCGAACTGCGTCAACAATCCAACAAATGCGACGATTCCGACAAGCAATTTCAAACTGGTCTTCTTGGCTACTATCAAATCCATTTCAACAATCTGCACTTTTGCAACGGGATATATCGAACGATCTCATCATTGTAAACGCAAAAGGTGATGACGGGGCATACACTCATGGCTTAGAATAGCGACCTATGAAACTGGTGAAATGCTGCCACCGAAAGTCCTCCATGAACCAGATAACAAAAATTCTCGCCTCCGGGATCGTGCTGTTGAGCCTTTGCGTCGGGTGCACCAATGACCCGAACCTGCTTTCAGGTGTCGCCAACGTGAATGGTCGACCCGTTGAAAAAGGTGTTCTGATCCTGACCCCCGACCAAGCTAAAGGCAACAGCGGCCAGCGGGTGATTTGCGACATTGTCGAGGGCCGTTTTGAATCATCACCCATCACCCCGGGTCCCAACGTTGCCATCGTTTCCGTTCACAAGAAAACGGCACCCGGTGATGTTTTGACGCCGTTGGATTTTAGCGAGTTCAAGATGTACGAGATCGACGTGGATCTTCCCGCAGCGGGATCACAGAAATTTGAAATCAACATCGTCGTCGATCACCAAGAAGAAGATCGACAGAACGATGCGGGCCAACAAACGGGCGCCATGGCTCGCGAAGACTCAATTTCCGATGAAGCGGCGATTCGAACGGATGATCCAGACGATTCGAACCTGGACAACAAGTGACAACATTCCATTCGGCTGAACATGAACCGCCGCCCCTGGTTTTTCTGAAATGGGTTCAGCCTCATGATCAAGGTTTATCATTCGTCTTCTGGTAAAGCGGCAACAGTCGATGGCGAACTTCCAGTGACAAGAGGTTCATGGTTGTCACATAAAGCCGTCCTCCAAACGCACCCCAGCGATCGGGCACCGGATTGTAAGGGTGCCAACTACCGGCCATGTCACCCGCTTTGACCTGCGATTGGATCAACAGCGGTCGCAATCGGGAATTCCATTGATCCCACAGCGGACCATCCACATGTTTCAATACCTGGGTAGCGTAATACCAATAGTAAGTATCTCGCTGACGCGCCGTGGCATCACCGGGAAGCTGCTGTTCGACCAGGTACGCTGCCCCTTTGAGTAAGCGGGCATCCTGCCGGCCCCAGCCACGATAAATTCTCATCAGCAATCCTACAGCCGTCATGGAAACACTCGGTTGCCGCCCCTGAATCCGGGAAACACCGTCCGAATCCACGGCGAAAGGGTTGTACCGATAAACCGATTCATCGTCAGGATCAGCGGCAACGCCCAGCCATTGATCGATTCGATCAAAGGTGACGGGATCAATCTTCAATCCCGATAATCGACCACTCTGCAGCGCCATCAGCATCCAACCGGTTACCGACGTATCCGAGGATTTCATGGCGGGCGAATCGAAGTAGCGCCAGCCACCTTTTCGGGGGTCCTGCGATTCTGCGATGTAGTCCAATGCTTTCTGGGCCGCTGCTCTGATTTGTTCATCCTGAGTCATTCCGTAGGCTTCGGTCAAAGCCAACGCCGCGATCCCATGACTATAAAGGCGACACGCGCTGTCCGATTTTTTATCCACGGAAATGTACAGACATCCATTGGATTGCTGGTTCTCGATTAGCCATTGCAAGCCATGATTGACCTGCCGGGCGTACTTGAACTCCCGGTGATTGTAACCGGCACCTTGAAACGCAAGTAATGCCAGGCCAGTTGCGGCGGTATCACTATTTAGCTGACTGGCGCTCTGCGGTTGCTGCTGATCAAACGCACCAAGCGACCAGCTTCCGTCCATCGATTGATGGCGAACCAGGAACTCCAGTCCCAACAGGATCGCAGCTTCGGTGGTCGGTTCGGCGCCGCGTGAAACTGCTGCTGGAGTCCGTTGTCGAAAAGCGTTCTTGGCCAACACGGCGTCAGGATTGATCGCCGGAGTTCCGCCAAAACGAGTCTTGCGAAAACGGTTGTCCAGATCGGGCTGGATCTGAACACTGTCGCGCGAGGCCGGTCGGGTCATGACGCCCAAGGCAATGTCAGGTTTTTCTGCCAGTCCGGCCGGCCCTTCGATCGCGACAATTTCCAGTGCCGCGCCCTGTTGTTGATCGGTGACGTCCGGTTTCTCAATGGCAACGTTGGCCGAATCCAGTTCGTCGTTTGCGCGAGCGTTACTGGCGATGCGGTTGGTGGGTAGTTTACTCGTTGCATCATCGGACAGCCGTGGTTGGGCCCGGGAGGGGCTTCGGCCCGGATTCACGGATTTGATTTCGGTGGGTTGGAGGTTCGAGTTGTTGGACAGTGAAACGGTCCGCCGATTTTCTTTCCGTGCGGAGCCCGCTTTATCGATTACGGGAAGAGTTGTCGCCGCTTGCATCAACAGAGTTGTCGCCGAACGGCTGATTCCTGCTCCGGGTACAGCGGAAGTGGCCCTGCGTTGGAGGGCGGTCGCCAACGATTCGCTGGGGTCATCGACCGCTCGTTCCGAATCCGCGATATTGCGATTCCGATCGGCACGAGCATTGCCAAAACCGGATTCGCCACGCGTGATCGGGGCCTTGGCGATCCGAGTCCGCTCGTTTCCCCGACGTCGTTCTTCCTCGTCGTCCTCATCATCGGATTCTGCTGATTCTTCGGCATCGCGTTGAGCGCGCTGGCGGGAATCAGCCAATTGTTCGGCCAGATCGGTCGTTCCCTGGTTTGAAAAATCTCCTTGAGAAACTGCCGCATCGCGTTCCGCAGTCAACGGTTCGTCGCCTCCCTTCCGCGCCATTGCCGTCGCTTCGGCGGCGGGCTCAATTGCAGATGAGGAGGAAGAGGTCTGGCTGCGGGGCGCAACCGCGGCAAATCCTCGCTCGGCAACGAGAGAAGGTTGTCGGTTGGATGTGCTGCGTGATCGTTGAGTCGATTCCGGATTGAACTGGCCCACTTCGGGCTGGCCGCCGCCGGATCGCCGCGGTGATTCCTGATCGGCAAGGATTTTGGTTGGTCCCAAATCGATCGACGTGCTGCCACGTTCTGCCGAGATTTCCGAGCGATGGTTTGACGACGCCGAATCAATTTTTGCCGCCGAGGATTCTACGGTTCGCGCGGCGGGTGTCGAACTGCCGGCGATCCTGGCGATTGCAGTTGTATCCGCCTGAAACGCGCTGCTCGGATTTCGAGCGGTTCCCCTCGAGCGCCTCGACGTTGAGTTTTGCGATGAAGTAAGCATGCGACTTTCGCTCGGGCGATTCTCGGTGCGTCGACGATTAGCGGAATCAGAAGCTTGAACGGCCGGACTGGTCATGCCTCCGAAGTTCCGTTCGAGGTTGCGGGAAACGCCAATGCCTGCCGTGCCGGAAGTGCTTCGCGAAATCGAAAGCTTTTTCGAATTGAGTTGGTTAGCGGCATCCGCAGACGTCGCTCGTCGTGTCGGTTGTTCCAGCGGGACCGGTGAGGCGGCAATGTTCGCGTTGGTGACGGATCGTCGTGGCCGGCTCACATCTGCGGAGGGATTGGAAATGGTCGGGTTGCGCTGGTCAGGCGTCTTGCGTTCAGTGGAGCGCGCCAACCGCGACCGGGGACTGAGTTTGGTTTGCGGCCGATTATCTGAGGCAGGTCGAGCGGTCGGGTTGGGGTTGGATCTGCGTGTAACGGCTGTGGCAGTGGGTGCGGGTTGTGGGTCCGAGGGACGGGCAACCGTCGTGGTTTGCCGATTGGCAAGTTGGGATTTCTTGGGAACGCTGGGCAGTCGCGGAGTCGCTCTTTTTAACCGGGCCGTTGAAGTGGATGATTGCGGCGATGACGAGACCGTCCGTTCGGAAGCAGGAGCACGTTGGGGTTTGGAATTGGATGTGACCTCGATTTTTCGGTTGGCTTCTGAGGGACGGGTCTCAGCCTTTTGGGGCAGTTTTGAGTCAGTTTCTCGCTGGGGCTGGGTTGCCACCTGACGATCGATCGATTCAGCTGCCGGCGAAACGCTGGGTTTCGGCTCCGGTTTGGCATTGACGGTTCGTGGTTTGGCGGATTGCGCCGTCGACTGAGGTTGCAGATTTTGCGTTTGGCGGCGCAGTTGAGAAAGTTGTTTGTCCTGGCGCGGAATGGAACGAGCCGGCGATTCACGTCGAACCAATTGGGGCTTGTCTTCGATCGGTTGGTTCTCGACGGGAAGCGGTTGAGGTTCGACGTTCGTGGTTGTGACTTTTTTCTTTTCAGTTTCGATTTTCGGTTCGGGAACTTCTCGTGGGTTGGTTTGTTCCCAGATAAATTCAGTACGGCGGTCACTGATTTCGATCGTCTTTTGTTGTCGCTTGGCGATTTGACGCTCGGGCGCCTTATACGGGTTTTCAAAAACATTGGTCAACGAAGCGACGATCAGTACCAGCATGTGGGCTGCCAAGCTGAGGATGATCGCCAATTGCAGGGAACGCCTTAGTCGAGAATCGTCCAGATGAAAAAGAAGTAGAATCGAGAATGCAGAAAAGGCGGGCAACAGCAGCAAGCTGCCCCACATCCAGGGTCCCCGCAGCAAAGTCGTCACCAGCCCAATGGCAATCCCGCAAAGGACGGTCAGCGCGACAATGACCGGCCAGAATTGCTGGTCAAACGAACTGGGCCGCTGCGGCGTGATTTTCTGGATGGTTCTGCGTGGCATGATTGTCGATTCAATCGAGTGAATACCCGCTGTGAAATGGGATTGGGCCGCCCTCGCCTGGTTCGGACGAAAAATGGCAAATTAAACGTCGAGTTGGTGTCGGGTCTCCCGTCGATTCTTTGTGCCGGCGGGACGTCGCCAAGCTACCTTCATTGATCAACACTCAGCCCTTGGTTTTCGTCCATCGTGGCAGTGAATTCATTGATTCCAACTTTCTTACACAAACTGATCGCAATCGCCACAGGTTCCCAGTCCGTTTCCCGATCCGCGCGGATGACGACTGTCTGCGTGAGTGGATTGTTAGTCTGGGCACGTCGCAGGATCTGTTCGACTTGTTCGACCTGACGAAAGGCCCCGTTGATGTAATACCGCCCTTCCTTATTGATATTGACGATCAACTCTTCAGGTTGCAAAGTCGCCGGGAGGGCTTCGGTGACGTTTGGCAAATTGAGATCCAGTTCGCGCTCCTCTTCCGCGAAACGCGAAGACACAAGAAAAAAGATCAACAGCAGAAACACGACATCGATCAAGGGAGTGATGCTGAGCGAGCTGACAGCCGACGTTCGTTTTAGTTTGACCGACATATTTTATTCGATGTTGACAGTAAGGCTGAGCCGTTTTTCAGCGCTTCGGCGCATGGAAGAAAATTAACGAACTACTTCCTCGACGACGTGGAGGAAACCGAGCCTGTGGTCGCGCCAGTGCGATCCCCATTGGTTACTGATCCTGCAGTCGCATCGTGGCTGGTGAATCGGACCTGACCTTCGTACCGTTCAAACTGGGGGAGCAGGTTGAAAACCATCTCTTCGATTTCATTCATCAGTTGAACGATCCGATTTTCATAGTAATGGGAGAGGATGGCCGCCGGAATCGCGATCAACAAACCCACCATGGTGGTCACCAACGCGACGTAGATTCCGTTGGCCAGCGCCACACCGCGGTTCTGCCCGGCGCCGAGATCAGCAAGTTGTGTGGTGTCATAAAATGCCTGGGTGATTCCCCAAACGGTACCCAATAAGCCGATCAGTGGAGCGATCGCAGCGGCTAAACTTAGCCAGGAAACCATCTGGGCCAATCGAGTCGCCTCTCGCTGGCTGGCCTCAGAGACTGCGTTCTCCATTTCAATTTGAGGTCGCCCCACCTTCACCAGCATGGAACGCAAAATATAGGCGGCCGACGAGGGGAACCGTTGGCAAATCTGATACGCACGTCGTGGGTCCATTCCTCCGGGAGATTGGCTCAGAATCGAGAGTTCCTCAATCAACTCGTGCGGAAAAATTTTCTCGCGTCGCAGCGCGAGAAATCGTTCGATACCGATCGTCAATACTCCGATCGACAACGCCAGCAGCGGGAACATGAACCATCCGCCTTGGGTCAGCAAGGACAGGAAGTTGATTCCCCGTTGGCCGGTCGCCCTCGCCTCTTCCGCCGATTCACCCTGGGCAATCAGGAAATGCCAATCGATCGAGGCCGTTGTTCGAGAGGGCTCCCCTATCGCAGAGTTCTGTGCCACCGCGACGGAACTTGGGATGGCAATGAGGTTCGACAAAACCAAGCCAAGCAGCATGATCGTCAGGCGGCGAACAGGGTTAATCGCGAAAGGTTTCATGTTTGCTCCAAACAGGAGATGGGGTCCGGTGCGGCGTACAAGGATGCACCGGCAATCAAATGACCAACCGCCTGATTCATTGATCGAACGATAAATTTCTGCCCAATCGGAATGTCCATCCGACCGGTCGATGCCTGCGGTATCTGGTCGGCAACCCCAAGGTGATTTGCCAAACCGACGACGTTGCGCCGATGTACCGAGCTCGTTTGGGTTTAGGATCCTCTAGTTGGACTGAAGTTTTTTCAGGTTCTCAAGTTGCTTTTTTGCTTCCGGAGCGAGGCGGTCGTTTCCAAAATCAGATAACAAGTTCTCGAAGTGCTTGATTGCGTCGGCGATGTATTTCGATTTCTGGGGTCCCGACGCATTTGCGACTTGTACGAAGTTGCAGCGGGCGGCTTCGTAAAGCGCGTACGCTTGCCAGGGCTTGATGTCGTCCGGGGCGTCCTTGCCGAATCTATAGTAAACCAGTTTGAACTCGTTGATGGCATCAGCAAACTTTTTTTGGCGGAAAAGCAGGTCGCCGATCATGCAGGTCGCACGGGCGCCCGTCTTGCCATAATTTTTCTCGGCGATTCGCCAGGCCTGTACGGCTGCTTCGTCGTTCTTGAGTCCCTCCTGGGCGATGCCAATTTGCAGCCAGGCGTCATGCTGATAAGACTCTTCAACATCCGCCTCGGTGACGGGCGTAACCAGTTTTAGCGCTGCCGAGTACTTACCGGTTTTGTTCGCGCTCTGCGCTCCGTGAAGCATCGCCAACAACTTGATCCTGGGATCAATCTTTCCCGCCTTGTCGATGGCGGGCTTGGCGACCAGGTAACTTTCCAATGCCTGATCATGCTTCTTCAATCGAAACTGGGATTCGGCGACCATAAAGATTCCGTCGGCGAACAAGTCTCCGTTGGGAAACATCTCGATTTGCTGCGTGAAGTGGGTCTCCGCATCCTCAAACCGTTGCTGCTTGTAATGTGCCCAGGCCAGTTTGTAAGCGGCTTTTTCACGAATGGAATCATCGGCCTCTGAATCAACGCATTTTTGATAAGCCGCAATGGCCTTTTCGTATTCACCACGTTCGTAGTCCGCCGTGCCGACATGAAAGTTGGCTTCTGGGGCCAAATCGCTGTCGGGGAAATCCTCCACAATCGTCGTGAACTGTTCCAGGGCCTGCCCGGATTGGTCCAGTGATTGATGAGCCCAAGCCAGTTCGTAATGGTAGCGATCGGCTCGCGGGGAGTCGGTGTCTTCGTTAAGCAGTTGATCGAACGTCGTGATTGCTTCCTGCCATTTTTTCTGTTCGATCTGGGCCAAGCCAAGCTCATAGAGGGCGTTGAATTTGGAAGGTCCGGCCGGATTGTCTTTCAGGCTCGCTTTCAGGTCAGCGATCGACTCTTCCATTTTCCCCGTCTTGCGGCGCGTCGCACCCCGGCCGAGTTTTGCCTTCTGTGCCAATTCATGATCGGGGAATTCGCTGATCAAACGGGAAAACAGGATCTCTGAATCCTCGAATTTCTTTTGTTCCAGCAGGCTCCAAGCGGCGTTGTAAATCGAATACGGTACCAAACGCGAGTCGGCGAAACGATCCATCACGGCCTTAAAACTCTCAAAAGCTTCCGCATATTCGCGATTGTCGTAAGCGTTTTCTCCCAGGTAATAGAGGACCTCGCCGGTCAACGGTGAGTCGGGATGATCGTCGATCATCCGATCGGCGATTTGTTTCGCCTGCGTATCCGAGTCCAGGTTCAAATGCGCCCGGGTCAACGTCAACAATGTTTCATCGGATCTTCGCCAGTTTGCATCCGCGTCAACCGATTTCTGCAAAGCCTGCGCCGCGTCTGCGAACTGGCCCTCGTTAAAATGGCTGGAACCAATCCAGTGGTAGGCTTCAGCGAGCTGAGTCGGCTGTTTGAGCAAGGATAATTTCGGTGACAACCATTCAATTGTTTCCTGGTACTTTTTTTGCAGGTAGCTGGACAATCCGGCACGCAGAATCCAGCGTGGTGTTTTTTCATTATCGGGAAACCTGGAAACCAGTTGGGCGAAGACTTTTTCCGATTCAAGCGGCTGATCATCCAGCAGCAGCGCGTCCGCTTTGATTTCCATCGAATCGGGAAGAAAGCTGTTGTCCGCGAACTTCTCGGAAAATCGGTCGGCAATTTCAACCGCCTGTTTCAGTTGATTCAATTCCAACAACGCGTAGGCCGCGTTATAAGTGGCAGTCGCAGCGAGTTCATGATCAGGATACTTGTCGGCCAGTTCCAGGAACATTTCTGGAGATTCAGCGCGACGATCGCTCATCTGATAGACGGCGTCCGCTCGATCCAACATCAGTGACGGCAGCAGCCTGTGTTCGCTGGTCTTGTTGATCCAGGCATCGGCAATCTCGTAAGCCTTGGCGAATTCTTTTTGCTTGAGATAAAGGTTGGATAGAGCAGCTGCCGCTTCAATGGAAAAAACAGAATCGGAATCCAATGCCGATTGAAGCACGGTAATCGCCTCGTCCATTTTTCCCGCGCGGGCAAAACTGCTACCTGCGTAAATCAATGATTGGACCCGGAACGGGGAATCGACCCGCGCGGCGACCTGTTCATAGATTTCGGCCGCAGCTTGATACTGACCCAATTGGGCTTTGCAAAAGGCCAACTGAAACTGTGACTCGTCAATGATTGGTTGGCGATCTTTGGCTGCCGATTCGATTTCCTGACTCGCGATCGTTTCTAACAACTTGGCTGCCCGCTGATAGTTGTCCTGGGAAGCAGAACGGTCGCCGCGACCGACGTCCGCGGCGGCCAATCGCATCCTCGTTTTTGCCGTACGGAAATTGACTTCTTCCAGCAGTGGGTTTCCATCCGCGGCATCGGCTTCTTTCCGAAACTGGTCGTAGTACTCAATTGCTCTGGTGAAATTACCCAGCTGTTCATTGACGTTTCCAATGGCGAACAGGCCATCGAATTTGAACGTCTGTTTGGGATAGCCAAACATTTTTTCATACGACTTTTCGGCATCCTCAAGTCGCCGCAGGTCTTCGAATGCGTTGCCTTGAAAAAAGCAGGCTTGATCGGCATCGACAAAATTGGGGAATTTTTCCAGTAGCTTGGCAAACGTCCGAGTGCTGGTCGTCAGCAGAGTGTTGGC
This sequence comes from Pirellulaceae bacterium, assembly GCA_942492215.1. Taxonomy (GTDB): domain Bacteria; phylum Planctomycetota; class Planctomycetia; order Pirellulales; family Pirellulaceae; genus Mariniblastus. The sequence goes on along the minus strand of CALODY010000022.1, from coordinate 157,300 downwards.
CTCTTGCTGGGACGCTTCGCCTGTTTCACGGCTCAAGGCCTGGCCCAATCGGAATTGCGAGAATCCGAGATAAAGATAGGCCTGCGGCAACTGCGTGACTTCATCCGCATCGAGTTTGTTCAACGCCTTGGAAAGGTGATCGGCGGCGTTCTTGTAATCTTGTGACTGAACGTAACACACCCCCGCATTGAAATGAGCCTTGCCGACTAGCGACGAGTTGGGGAACTCGGTTAATAGCTTTTCCCATTGCCTGGCGGCCAACGCGTAGTCTTCGTTGTTTTGCGCGGTAACGGCAGTTTGGGCGATCAATTGAGCCGCTTCGGGGTCTTGGTCGCTTTCCTGACGAAGCTCAACGATAGTTGGCGTCCACGCGAACACGTTAAGCTGGGGAGCCGTCAATATCTGCAAGCCAACGGTCGCAAAAAGAAGGGGACGGAAAACGGTTGACATCTTGATTCCTGTTTGAAATGCCATCTAGCCTGATTTCAGATTGAGCGCGGGACCGAGACCGCAATTTTCTAATGTCTTATTAAACTCCGAACGGCCCGCTACGTATCGCTGCGGGCGGTTCGCATTGCCACCTGCATTACCAACAGTCGATCCGAAGGTCAGTTTATACGGGTAAAATTTCAGCGGAAAGTGTTCTTCGTTGAGCAGGACCAACAATTGATCCCGCCCCCAAAAAATATTCTTTGTCCGGCCGTTTAAATCGGAATGAAAATCCTAACGGTGGGAGAAAAGTCGCCACCGGCCGCGATAACGAAACGGAACCGGGCTGAAAAATGTTTGCAATTCCGTTCCTTTTTCCGATGAGACTGCGAAAAAGCCAACGAATTCGAGCATTGTTCCCGTAAGAAATCATGTACAATTGCGTACCGAACACTTAAAATGAAAGTACTTTTCTATTCCGATCGGTCCGTGAATTTGAAGCGATTCCCTTCCCACCCACTATGATCGCTCACGCATTCCAACGGCATATCTCTTGATATCCAACCGAATGAACTCCCCCACAGGAGCAGCTTCAATGAACAAACCCAATGTTGCCGCCGGCGCCGTTCGTTTATCTTCCACAAGACGACGATTTTCATCGCGTGTCGGCTCCCCGAGATCCGGTTTGACGTTGGTTGAAATCATGATTGCGTTGACGATGACCTTGATCGTATTGGGCGCGATGATGACGGCATTTCAATATGCCAGCGAACAAATGCAATCAGGTCGAGCCCTGATGGAGCTGGCGAATCGTGCTCGCAGTGCCGAGGCATTGTTGCGATCGGATCTGGATAATTTGACGCTCGACCCCCGGCCTTATTCTCAAACGGCTGCTCCCAAAGGCTATTTTGAGTATGTCGAGGGAATCGTTGCCGATGATTCGGGTCGAGCCGCGAACCTGTCGGCGGGCCGGAACTGGATTGACAGTTATCTGGGTGACGTGGACGACGTTTTGGGAATGACCGTCCGCAGCACCGGTCGCCCATTCCGTGGTCGAAGAACGATGGTGACCGCCGGTTCGCCACCGGTTGTGGGTCCGCCGATGATTAACGAGTCTTCTTTGGCGGAGGTCGTTTGGTTTACAACCTGGAATGATTTGGACGGTGACCCGACGACCATTAATTTCGATGAGTCGGTGCGGATTCATCGGCGAGTTCTATTGATCCGGCCCGACTTTGGCGTTCTGGCAACGAATGTCAACCTGAATACCGTCAATGTGTTTTTGGCCAATAATGATATTTCGTGCCGAGTCATTGCGACTAACGCGGCAGCGACCCAGTTCAACATTGTCGCCAACAACCTGGCAGACCTTGCAGTTCGCAAAAATCGTTTTTGCCGCATTATTGATCCCTTTGATCCGACGGTGGCCAATAACTTCCCCAACGAAATTGATAGGAACTGGTTGTTCCTCCGAAGAAATCCATCAAATGACGATGTGCTGCTAACCGATGTGGCGGCGTTCGATTTGAAGATCTACTCGCCGGATGCAAACGTATCCACCGTTTCCAATATTGTCGTCGAGCCCGGCGATCCCGGGTACAACCCGGCGACCTCGACAACGCTTGGTTCGTTTGTTGATCTTGGCCATTCTTCGATAAGTGGCGGAACCGGTTGGTTTAGCGGTCTGTGTTATGGCAACAACTATTCGTTTACCGGCAATGTCTACGACACTTGGACACCGTTCTACGAAAGCGATGGTATCGATCAGGACGGAGATGGGCTGACCGATGAAGGCACGGACGGAATCGATAACGACGGCGTTAACGGCGTCGACGATACCGGCGAGAGAGAAACGCTGCCTCCGTATCCGTATCCGGTTCGTGGTCTCGAGGCTTCCATTCGCCTGGTCGAAAAGGGGACCAAACAAGTCCATCAGACCACCGTTGTCCACAGCTTTGTGCCGGAGTAGTTCGTCACCAACTCCCAATGGCAGCAGATTCATCGACCGCCGATCAGGAGCCGCCGATCGACCATTGCATCCGGTTGCATGGTCCCTGGCAAGCCAGCTTGATTCGTTCGGATGCGGGTTTTGAAATCGGGCACACGCCGACGCCCAAGGCAAAGTTGCGCATCCCCGGTGATTGGGACGATTGGCTTGGAAGTCGGTTTCGAGGACTTGTTCGACTTGAACGAGCCTTTGGCCTGCCCACGGGATTGACCGCCGACCAAGAGATCTTTCTGGTCATTGAAAGTGTTGACTTCTGCGCCAACATCTATGTCAACGACGGCCATGTGGGTGAACTCCAACTCGACCATCCTCCCTTTCGTCGCTCGGTTGGAAACCGTCTGCAGGTTCGCAATCGTTTGCGCCTCGAAGTAGAGCTGCCGATGCACGCCCAACGCGGAGCTAGAGCAAATCTGGCCGGCGGTTTGATCGGCGAAGTCCGATTGGAAATCACCGTCTAGTTCGGGCAGAGGGTAATGGACGAGGCAACGAATCCACGCGAAGTTACCATGAAAGGGACTCGTAACCTCGTCCACTACCCGAAAATTGAACTGTGACGGAATCCTACGCTGGAACAGCGTCCAGCCAGCGACTTCAATCTGGACGGACACGGTATTTATGAAACGCCGGCGAATCCGGGAATGTCAAACTTTTCCGGTCAGGTAAACCGAATCGGATGTAACACCGCGGTGCCGGTTCTTCGGAATATTCCTGCCAATTTCCGTTAGTTCGCTGCATCTTGGACGGCTGTCGAATCGATTAAACGAAAAACTCCGATTGTAAAGTCGTTTCGTGGCTTCAAGGATTCGGCTTGCGCAAGCAGGTACGAAAAGTCGCCAAACTCCGTCGCACCCACAACGAGCATCGTTAAAGATGGAAACCAACCCACGCCTGGAATACGTCGTTTCGACACTGTTTCGCTATCGAAAGCTGTGGATTTACCCGGCCGTCGCAGGCTTGATTATCTCCGCGGTCTACGTCTTCATCATCAAGTCTCCGACATGGACGGCTCGCCAATCGCTCATCATTCGTGATGATTTGCTGGGGCAATCCTACAAACCCGGCCAATTCAGTTCGCTGGAATCGATGAAGTCCGCGCAGGAAACGATTCTCGAAGTCGCTCGCAAGCCACAGGTCATTCGCAATGCCCTGGTTCAACTGGGACCGGCTTCGAGAGGATGGTTCGCCAGCACCACGAAGGACTGGATTTCCGACGAACTGATCGAAGACGTCCAGGGCGCGATCACGTTCAGTGCCCCCAACGGAGCCGAGTTTGGCAAAACGGAGGTCATTATCCTCAACACCAAGGGTTCATCGCGAGAACGCGCCCTGCGATTCAATCAGTTCCTGCTGCAGGAGATGGACAAAAAAATCAGCGAAGTCAGGGTGCTTCGATTGCAAAGCATGGAGTCGGAACTCATCGAGGCCCGCGACGCGGCAGCCTTGTCCCTCGATGAATCCATCAAAAGGCTAAGGCAAATGGAAAGCGGACTGGGTGCCGATGTCAGCACAATGAATGGACTGAACAGCACCGAAAGCGGCGATGGCGGCGTTCGACGGGAGATTTCAGAAATCAGAAAAGAAAGACGACTTGTCGAATCCGAATTGGTCTCTGCGCTTACCACCGAGGAAATGCTGCGGGCGGCCAATCTAAACCCGGAAAAAATGTTTGCGACGTCCAGCGAATTTCTCAAGACTCAACCGACGCTCGAGGCTCTCAAAAAATCGTACGTAACGTTGCAGGAAACGAAATCAAAACACAACGGTCAATACACGCCAGAACACCCCTTGTTAAAAAGCAGCACCGAAGCCATCTGGGCGATGCGTCAACAGATGTACCAGGAACTGGAAACCTTGACCGCACAGGTCAACTCGCGCATTCGCGTCTTGGAGTCCAGGATTCGTGAACTGGACAATGATATCGAATCCGAGATTCAAAGATTGTCCCTTCTCGGTACCAAACGCGTCGACCATTTGACAATCAATTCAGTGGTCAAGGAAAAGGCTAAGATTCTCAATCAGCGCCAGTCTGAATTGGCGGAGATCCAGGCCTTGCGAATGGCGTCGGGTCGAGTTGAATGGTTGACCCGAGTCGATGCGCCACAGGTTGCAACTCGTCCCGACGGGATGGGAAAGAAAGCAACGATTTTGGGCGGTGCGACCTGTGGTTTGATGATGGGGTTGGGGCTCGTCATGTTGCTTGCCCCGCCGCAGGAAGAACCGCAACGAGGCCGACCGGGCCGGCGAACCGATTTGCCCCGACGCGAAGAGGACCGACGACTGGAATCACCATCCCTTGATGAAATCGTTGGTCCAACAGCGGCGTCGGCGATTCAATCGGCCTCGGCCGCCACCGCGGCGACGGTCAACCGGGGTGTTGAGCTTGCCAAGAATGCGTTTGGAAAACCCAAGTTACCGACCGAGGGCATCTCAAGCGATGCCGATTCAAATGCGGTTGAACCGTCCGAGACTTTCCCTGAGACATCACCGGTGATCGCAGAGGATGTCAAAACGACGGAAAAGCACGTGCCCACGCTCGCCAAAACTGCCAACCGGGAAGTCGAGCCTGCTGAGACTGCCTCGATTTCGGTCACGTTTCCCCACCTTTCTGAAACCGAGTCGCATGAATTTGATCGCGGCTCCATTCCTGATCCTAATGGCGTCTCGACACGCGAAACCGCCAATCCCAGCGACGTAATGGGAACGGGACCCGCGTCGCCGCACAAGAGCGTCGAAGCGATTGACGCGACCTTTCCTTCTGAGCAACGGGTCCAAGCCGACGTCAAAGCAGCATTAACGGAAATGTCAGAACGGAAGCAACAGTCATCGGAAGACAGTGTTGCCGCATTCGGTCCGGGCAATGCTTCGAGGAAGAAAGCAAATAGACTACGTACGGATTTCTCAAGCACCGATGAATTGGAAGATCGCCCTGTCGCTCCCTCGGCACCTCGGGAGCCCGTGTCGGGTTCTCCCCAGGAAACGTCACAGGCAATAGCGGCTGAAATGCAACTTGACCACGTCGACTCACAAAAAATTGAGTCAGTCCTTGCGTCATTCGACGCAGTCGACAGAAATGCAAATGCAAAAATTCCCGCAATGAAAACCAATCCGGTGAATCCTGGCAAATCCGACGAAAAAACCGGCGATCAACGAGTTGTTCAAAGCTTGGATTCCAAATCGCCGCCCGCGCCAGGTTCCCACCCGAATGCCGCGGAACCCGAGTCGGTGAAATCGGCAAGAACGATTTTGGAAGAAATCAAAGCCAAATCAGCAGCCAAGCAACATCAGGGCAAGCAACATCAGGGGACAGGCACCGTCGTCGATCGCAAAATCGAACTGAATGCCAATCCGGCCCGGATTCAGCGGAAAGCCTCCAACCAAAGGCCAATCGATTTGGCGAAGTCGGTCGAGGAACCAACTGAGATCGAATCGGCAACCAATGCTTCGATCACTCCGCGGGAAGATTGTCAAACTCAACGAATTGACAATCTGATGGCTTCCGTCGTGCTGCCTGAGTTTCCATCTGCCGAACCCAGCCCGAGTCCTGTTGAACCACCCACCCAGCAATCCGGGGAAAACCCATTCCTCCAAAATTTGCCTCGTCCCAAACCAAATTCAGCGGGTGATGCGACCAAGCAGGTTCCGGATTCAGCGACGAAAGGTGCAACTGTCGACAAAGCATCAACCGAAACAAGGTCGAGCACGACGAAGTCGGAGTCCCGGAACACGGACACCGCGGAAACGATGCCCATGTCCGAACAGATCAAGAATATCTCGGATTCGATTGCCAGGTATACCAAAAAACAAAAACCTGGCTCAAGCGATGCGGGTTCCCCTGATTCGTTTTGAATGAACTCTTTGAGAACACAGTGCAGGTTTTTAAAAAATCGAAGGCAGCGGGTTCCGTCGCAAGCTTTCGCAGCTTGATGCCTCCGTCGATAGAATGACCGGGTTCCGCGTTTCAAACTCCGGGGTCTGCGTCTCAATACGCGTTTTCGCGTGAGAAAACGACACCAAACGTCTTCAGGATGATCTTGAGATCCAGCCAGATCGTCCATTCGCGAATGTATTGATGATCAAAAAAGATCCTGTTTTCCATCTTGTCCAGGGTTTCAGTTTCTCCGCGGCAACCGTTGACTTGCGCTAACCCGGTGATACCTGGTTTGACTTTGTGACGCAGCATATAGCCTTCGATCTGTGTTCGATAGTATTCATTGTGCGCGTTCGCATGCGGGCGCGGGCCCACGATCGACATTTGGCCGCGGAGTACGTTGAAGACCTGCGGCAACTCATCCAGGGAGGTACGTCTCAGAAAACCGCCAATCGGTGTCAAACGGTCATCGTTCGGTACTGCTTGTCGGACCCGATCCCCGTCCTCGCAAACCGTCATTGTCCGGAACTTCCAGACTCGAATCTCTTTACCATCGAGGCCATAACGGAGTTGCCTGAAAAAGACCGGACCTCGTGACGTCAATTTCACGGCAGCGGCAATGATCGACATTGGGATCGCCCCCAGGATCAACGCGACACTGCCGACGACGATATCCACGACTCGTTTGAGTATTCCGTCCACGCCATAGAACGGGTTTTCAAACACGCTGACCACCGGGATTCCCTGAACGTCGCTCCAGCGGGAGTTCAACATTTGGAAAACGAATAGATCAGGCACGATGTAAACGGAAACCGTCGAATCAGCAAGCTGCTGGATCAGGTTGCGAATGCGTTCTTCCGCCCGCATGGGCAAGGCGATGAAGATCACTTCGACGTTACCCGATTGAGCAGCATCAACCAGATTAGAAAGCTTGCCCAGTTTGGTGGCTTGTTCGTTCAGCGGCGTTGAAAGCCGATCGTCGGGGCGATCGTCGTAGTAACCGATGAATTTCAGACCCAAGTCTGGTGTTTGATAAACGTTACGGACCAGCTGGATGCCAAGATCGTTCAGGCCAACCACCGCAAAGTTCCGGGTGTTGATTCCACGGTCATTCTGCCAGCGAAAAAACCAGCGCATCATTACTCGAAAAGCAAGCGAGATGATCGGGGTCACCGAGAACCAAACGCTGAGGCTGAAACCCGACAGTTCGGTCGAGTAGATACTGAATTGGCCCAGCCCTGCCAGGAGTACAAAAGTAATGATCCAGGCAATCAGGGCACAGGTGACTTCACGTTCAAACGCAACGCCTTGCCATCGCCGGTAAAGCCCGACAAATTCGGCGACCAGGTTGAAAACGCCAATGGCGATCAGCCCAATGACGATGGTCGATTTGCTGTTTACCTCGGGCATCCACCTGATCAGGATCAGCAGCCCCAGCCCGATGGCGAACGTGTCCAGCAACTTGATCAACAAGTTGGGCCAGTTTTCCTGCGACTTGATTTTGCGGGATTCGGAACGGCTCATAGCGGGTCGAGAGGACGGAAGAATAGGAGAACAAAATCGACCCAAAAATGTAGTTTACCCTCGACATGCCGCAACATGAGTGGTTGGAATTCGGCATCAAATCAAGCGTGTTTGGTTGGATTGAAGAGGTCCAATCAACTATGCCGATTAAACTGCCTCCGCCTTGCAGATTGACGGGTTTCCAATGACAAGCCGGAATCTGGAAACGTCGCATGTCGGCCCAAGAGTCAACCGAAGCAAGGAATCATGCCATCGCTCGGATGAAAACCGAACTGGCTTGACCCTGTGGCGTCGTGTTGAGATTGATGAACGAATTGCCCGGTGATTCTGAGGCATCCGTAACCGCGTGAATCGGGCATTGTGGGTCAAGCGATTCGCAATTCAGAATCGGAATCTGTTCCTGGTGTTGGAGGGCGAGAATACTGCTGATCGTTTCGACCATTCCACCGCCTGCGCCCAGGTTTCCGATATAGCTTTTGACGGCGGTCACGGGTACGTCTGGCAGAGTTTCTGAAATGGCGACCGATTCGGCGCGGTCCGTCTGGATCGAACCCATGCCATGACCATGAATATGTCCCACGTCCTGTGGGCTGAGTCCCGATGTTTCCAACGCGGATTTGATGACGTTGGCGAACGCAGTTTTTTTATCGGCTGCTCCGCTGGGAGCCGAGACCGAGGAGGAACCATATCCGACGACTTCCCCATAGATCTTCGCATTCCGCTGTTCGGCCGACTCCAGGGTTTCCAACAGCAATACACCCGAGCCTTCACCAAGTACCATGCCTGTGCGATCGACATCGTAGGGGCGGCAAGCTTTCGCCGGATCTCCCCCGGCAGCTTCGGTATTTCGATTGGCAAGCTGTTCCTGCAGAACAATATGGATCGTACGAACGAGGTGGATGCGAGAACCGGTCGATCCGGCAACCATCATATCAGCGGCGCCTCGTTTGATGATGGTAGTTGCTTCGGCGATCGCCAGGTTAGCGGAGGCTTCGCGCATCGTTACCGAGTTGCTGGGACCACGCAGGTCGTTGTAGATGGCAACGTGGCTGGCCGGCATATTCGGCAGGTATTTCAACAGCCAAAGCGGCTCGACTTTGTTCAAGCCTTCTTCGCCCCATCTGGAAAAATCAAAGGTGCCGTCGCCTCGTAAACATTCGTGGATCCCGGTTATGAATTCGTTAGGTGAAGTAATGATGTAATCACTGCCAAACAAGGTGCCAATCCGTGCCGGGTCGTAGGAGCCGGGCGTTAGCCCGGAGTCGGAAATTGCCAACTGGGCAGCGGCGACGCCCAGTTGGATATCTCGACTCATCAACTTGAGGCCTTTCTTGATGCTCCGCTGTAACTGCTTTTCTAACGTTCCAAAGTTGGAAATATCCCCGGTAAATTGCTCACACTCGCCACCAATGTCACAAGGGAAATGCGTCGTCGGTACCGATTTGATCAGTTCAATTCCGCTCTGGCGTTTGGAAATTGATTCCCACAAATCGGAACAGGTATCCCCAATGGGACTGATGAAGCCCATTCCGGTAATGACGACACGACGATGATTTGACGACATATAACGAATAAAGTCAGGAGGAAGTTCCGTGGTGCGGACAATGTTGCGATCGGCATTCGAGTCGCGATATTCACCAGCCAATATTTTACGGCAGATCCCCATTGCGTCGAGGCGAGTTCTCGGTGCCAATCAGCGACATACGGCGAACCGTTTTCTATTGGCGCGGGCGAATGGGCGTCAAATCGGAATTTGCGGTCCGGGGCAACGAGGCTTCGGTTGCTGGACCCCGGTATTCGATGAATAAAAGCGCGTCTGCCCGGGTCGACTTGGAACTAAGCCCAGGGATCCGGAGCATGCTCGCTTTTTCGGGTTCCGGTGTCGCAACGACGCCGCAGCTCATCAACAACACCTGATCGTCAGGCCAGCGAAATCGTTCATGCAACCGCCAACTGACCATCTGCGGGATTTGCAAGTTCATCTGCTGAGCGCCACCGACGCTCGGCACATCAATTCGCACATTGTTTAGTTTTTCCACTTGATCGACCTCACACTTGATCGTGGCTTCGATCGCGTGGCTATCCGCAGCGGTCAGGCAACTGATGGCCAAAGAGTATCCCTCCTCGATGTTCGTCAACATAGGCTGATAGTTGGGAACCTGGTTGGGGACCCAGCGAAGACTGCGGACAAATTGCACCGGCCGAGTCTTGGCCAATTTGAATGTTTGACCGTCATGATTGGTCAATGTTCCGCTGCTGTGCTCTTTAAAGTCGGCTCGTTGTCGCAACTGACCATGAAGCAAAGCTGCATTTTCTTTAGAAATCATCCAGGCCTCGACGCCCGGGGCTCGAACCTCAATCGGTTGCAGCATGGTGTACGATTGGGCTCGCCAGTTGGGATTACCAATGGTTACCAAGCTGAGTTCGATTCTCTGAATTTGTCCTCGCGTACGGACAAATCGATCCACAACTCCCTTGACCACACCCTGAATCTCCGGCGTGTGATAAACATACAGACTTTGTCGATTGGCATGCAGGATTCCCAGCGGTTGGTGAAACCACATCTCGGTACCTGTTTCCCGGAGCACCCAATCCAGAATCGCCTGTTGGGGTTCTTCGGTTGCTGTGATCTGGGACGTGTAGGGCGTAATGTCGTATTCTCGCCAGATTTGCCCTGCCGAATTGGGAAGTCGGTCGAGCCGTTTCGTTACCTTGGTGGCGCCGGATCCTTCCTGCGCCGGGACATTCGGACGTTGAATGTCCTGAGGATTCGATGTCATTGTTGCCGGGGCCTCTGCCTCCGACGGCGTTGCGTTCAGCCGGTCGTTCGGCCTGTCGGGATTGGGGCCTCCGGAATTTTGAACAACGGGAGTTCCAGAATTTGCGTCAGGATGGAACGGTCGGTTTTCCTGTCGCGTCTGAGTTGAGTTGATTTCAGATCCAGCAGGGGTCGGTTGTTGTTGAATTGGACTTGCCTGATTGGCGGGCGCTGGAGTCTTCAAGCTCGGGACCCATGGTGCCGGTTTTGTCGGCGGGCGATTCTCTGAAGTCGGCGGATTCGATTGGCAGGCGAGCATCTCCAATTGCAAAACAGGGAACAAGCAGCACAGGGCAGCAACGGCTCCAATCCTGGCATTCAGCAAGGAGGGGTGAGTGATTCGCTTGGATTCCATTCGCATCGCGAACTCCTGAAATTCTCCAGTTGTTTCCGGCCCCGCATCCAAACGAGGCCGAAGTTAGGTCTGGGAGTATAGTTAGCTCAATTCATCGGGAACAAGGTGAATCGGTAGAGAGATTGATGACGTCAGTCGATTTTCGCTAGCGAACCGGTTTTGATTTGACGCAGGTCGGACTCACCAACGGCCAAGAAACCAGCGAGCCAGAGACGGATCATTCAGGCAGTCTCAACCGTGGGAAAACGCGACCGACTCGGGTGCATTGGCCGAGAGATAATTCAGGAACTATTTCTCAAAAAAAGCGGCTAAATTGACTCAAATTGGTTTTGCCTGAATCTCCCACCTTGACTCGATGGCCGTTGACTGTTTTCGCAAATCGGGGTATCTTGTTGAGTTCGATTGAGGAGGAATTCAACGACTTTATCGTATGATGTTCGGTTGCTTGCCAGCTTGCGACCCGAGCGGTGCTAAGCAACTGAGTTAACGGTCGAAAATGCCGATGGCCAACGTGTCACTGGAACGAATCTGCAAAAGATTCCCCGATGGCACGATGGCCGTAGATGAAGTCAGTTTGGAAATCCTTGATCGGGAGTTTTTGGTCCTCGTGGGTCCGAGCGGTTGTGGAAAAAGTACAACGCTTAGGCTGATCGCGGGATTGGAGACTTGCACGGAGGGACACATTCAGATTGGAGAGCGCACCGTCAATGACGTGGCACCCAAAGATCGAGATGTGGCCATGGTATTCCAGAACTACGCCCTGTACCCGCACATGTCGGTCTACAGGAATTTGTCGTTTGGATTGACATTACGTTACGGTGGCGGAGTAGTTGCCCGTGGTTTAAGAAAGCTTTTTCAACCTCGCCGAGCAAAAGAACTCGAACGATTGCGTGGCGGGATTGATAATCAGGTTCGACAAACGGCCAAACGTTTGGGCATTGAACAATTGCTCGATCGCAGGCCGCACCAGTTGTCCGGCGGTGAACGCCAACGTGTCGCTCTTGGGCGCGCGATTGTGCGGAATCCGGCGGCGTTTTTGTTTGATGAGCCGCTTTCCAACCTGGATGCAAAGCTTCGCCAGCAAATGCGAGTTGAGTTGAGGCGCCTCCATCGCGAGTTGGAGGCAACGATGATTTATGTGACGCATGACCAGGTCGAAGCAATGACACTGGGTGATCGCGTCGCGGTGATGGAGCGAGGCAGGATTTTGCAGGTTGGGCGACCGTTGGAGGTTTACCGACAGCCCGCCAGCCTGTTTGTTGCCCGATTCATCGGCAGTGTTCCCATGAATTTGGTAGCGGGCACGCTTCAACGTTTGGCAGAGAAATTTGAGTTTCGTGGAGGTGGTTTGAGGGTTGAGTTTGACAGGGGTCAAGCTGATTGGCAAAGCCTGGAAAAATTGGTGGCCAATGAAGGTTCGCGAAAGTTGATGGCTGGATTCCGCGCCGAAGACATCACCTTGGTGACCGATCATGGGTGCGATATCGAGGCCGGCGTTTTCGCCGTCGACCAGTTGGGCGAGTCGACGTTGGTTCATTTGAAGTTCGACGGACTACCAGATGCAGAGGAAGGCTGGGAAAATGGATCGCTGGTCGCAAGGTTGCCGACCCTCAGCAAGACGGTGCCGGGAGATCGATTGAAACTGAGAATCAATCGGGAACAGGTTTTATGGTTTGATCCAGAAACGGGTCAAAATTTACTGAAAGAGAAAACATGAACGCCAGCGAAGTTCTGAGAATTGTCGATTCACTCCACCGTGAGAAGAATATCGATAAGGAAATCGTCTTCGTCGCCATCGAATCCGCGTTGGTCTCAGCTGCTCGAAAGCATTTTGGAGAGGAGGCTGACATCGAGTTCTTTATTGATCGACAGTCCGGAGAAATTGCGGGACGTTGTGGTCAGGAAGAACTGGATTACGAAGAAACGGTAGGACGGATCGGTGCCCAAACGGCCAAACAGGTGATTATTCAGAAAGTCCGCGAGGCGGAACGCGATTCGCAGATTATTGAATTCAACGAAATCGTCAACGATGTCGTCACTGGCACGGTTCATCGAAACGAGGGACGCGTGACCACGGTGACCCTGGGCGGCGTCGAGGCGATTTTGCCCAGAAGTGAACAAATACCCGGGGAATCCCACCAGCCCAATGAAAGGGTTCGGGCTTTGGTTACCGAAGTCAAAGCCCAGGGTAGTCGTATTAAAGTTGTGCTCAGTCGTACCCGCCCGCTGTTTGTGCAACGCCTTTTCGAAAGCGAGATTCCTGAAATCGCCGACGGAGTGATTTCCATTAACGCGATTTCTCGAGAGCCCGGATATCGCTCCAAAGTCGCGGTCAGTAGTATCGATTCCAAAGTCGACTGTGTCGGAGCTTGCGTAGGAGTCAGGGGAAACCGCATCAAAATGGTGATTGATGAACTGGCCGGCGAGCGAATTGACATCGTTCGTTTCGATGAGGACCCACAAATAATGATTCCTAATGCCTTGCAGCCAGCCGAGGTCGACGAAGTAATCCTTTGTCAGATGATGGGGCGGGCGATCGTGCTGGTACGGGAAGATCAACTGTCCTTAGCAATAGGTAAACGGGGCCAAAATGTCCGTTTGGCCAGTAAGCTCTGCACTTGGGACATAGAAATCATGACCCAGCCAGAGTTGGAGCAGCAAATTGATCGAGCTGTGCAAGGTTTTTGTCAACTTAAGGGAGTTGATGAAGATCTGGCAAATCATCTGGTCGGCGAAGGCTATTTGTCATACGATGACCTATCGGTGATCGAGCCCGATGATTTAATGCAAATGGGTGCCTTGACTGCCGAACAGGTCGATGAGATCGTGGATCAAGCTGAATCGCTTGCTTTGGAAGCTGAGGCGCGCGCCGCCGAGGAAAAACGGGCCAGACGCTTGGCTGCCGAGCAGGAAAAACTGAAGGCAGCGCAGCATGGCGGAACCGCTTCGGCCGCGGTCGCCACAAAGACGGTCGAAGCGCCGATAGAAATGGTATCGGAAACAGCAGCGGCCGAGTCAGCAGGGACAGAGTCAGCAGCGGAGCCGCTGGCTGATGAAACGACCGAAAACAAAACGCCAGCCAAATCAGATGTCGACAACGAATCTGTTGGGGATTAGGCGAACAAATATTTCTCGGATGAGGTCCTTCTGTGAAGATTAGACCGCACGATCCGAATTACAGTACATGCGTGTCTGAATCAGGCGGTGGCGCTGGTCTCGTCCAGTCTCCACTTTCGTCAGATCAAGGGGACCGTTTATGTAGAGCAATTTGGCAACTCGATTTTCAGCGATCGCTACCGCGACGCTCGAAATCAAAACAGGAAGGCCACACCACGTGCCGATACGCATTTACGCGTTTGCAAAAGAACTTGGGCTTGATAACAAGCAGTTGCTTGATATTTGCGAAAAAGCGAACATCAAGGGCAAGGGCTCCGCGCTTGCAAGTTTAGACGAAGATGAAGTTGCCAAAGTCAAAGCGCTTATGGCCGGGACTGAAACGGCTGGGGCAGAAACGAAGGTCGAAGAACGAGCTCCGATGCGGCCTCCGCAGGTTCGACCAGCCAACCGAAAAATCGGCGTGATCCAGGCCCCGCCCAGAAAAGCACCTCTGGCTCCACAGGAATCTGAAGATCAGCCCATCGCAACGCCTGCGGCCGCGGATTCGACGACGGCGGCTGAGGATTCAGAAGCCAGCCTTCCCCCAACAAGTGTCAAAGGTCTTCTTTCAAAGCTGCGCAAGAAGCGAGTTGAGCCAGCCAGGCCAGCCAGGCCAGCGACGCCGCCGGCAGCGGAACCAGAATCTCGCGAGCCTCTGCCGACGGCTCAAACTCCTCTGACGCCTCGCCGGCCGACGCCTCGACGTTCCGATGTGGTGCGGGATTTGGATCAGCGAAATAAAAAGGCCGCCTCCGATGCCAGTCGTAAAGATAACACTCTTCGGCGCAAAACCGGATTGAATGTCAAAATTGCTGCCATGCCAGATGTCAAGCAGCCGACAGCCGGAGACAAGCGATCGACGGAGAAAGTCCAAAAGCCCGATATCGCATTGCCGCAGGACGCGATTGCCAAAGCGAGAACGGGAGCGGCGCCACTCGAACAGTTCACGAAATCTTCGAAAGCCAAAACCAAAAAGAAAGGCAAATCCGGCGAAACCGCGTCCGGCGGAGTTTTCGGAGAAATGCCTTCCACGACGCGGCGCGGCGGTCGCCGAGAACGAGGCAAGGAAGAGACGAAGGAAGATCGAGAAATGGGCGCTCGACCGCAACGTTCCAGCCGTCGATCCCCTGCGGGCTTCCGACGGACCGGGTCTCGACGTCCGACTTCGCGACGTCGATCGGGTCAGACGGTCAACACCGCTGCCCCGCGTAAGGACCGCGTTGTCTTGCAGCTGCCCTGTACCGTGCGGGAGTTTTCCGAGGCTGCGGGTGTACCGGCCATCCAGGCACTGCTCAATATTCAGAAACTCGGTGACGAGTCGAACAAAAATATCAACTCGGAACTCGACAATGAAATGGTCGAGTTGCTGATTGAATCGTTAGACGTCGATGTCGAAGTCCGTGAGGCGCAGACATTGGAAGACTCGATGTTGGAGGAATTCGATACGTCGAACGAAAATCCAGAGGATCTGAAGCCCCGGGCACCGATCGTGACATTTTTGGGCCACGTCGATCATGGCAAGACATCGTTGCTGGACGCCTTGATAGGAATCGACGTCGTTTCCGGCGAGGCGGGCGGGATCACCCAGCACATCCGGGCTTACGAAATCAGCAAAGGCGACCAGAAAATCGCGTTTGTCGACACGCCCGGTCATGAGGCTTTCACTGAGATGCGGGCACGAGGCGCTAACGTCACGGACATTGCCGTGTTGGTCGTCGCTGCCGATGATGGAATCATGCCTCAGACCGAAGAGGCAATCAGCCATGCCAAGGCTGCGGGTGTACCCATCATCGTCGCTTTGAACAAAATCGACCTGCCAGGTGTGACGCCGGACAAAGCGCTTCAGGATCTGGCAGCCCACGAACTGTTGCCAAGCGAATGGGGTGGAGACACCGAGGTAGTGAAAACCAGTGCAATCAAAGGAATCGGCCTGGACGAATTACTGGAAACCATTTTGGTGACGGCAGAACTGCATGAGTTCCAGGCCAACCCGGATCGCTCGGCATTTGGAACTTGTATCGAAGCGGAACAGCAGGCCGATCGCGGTGTGGTCGCCAAGTTGATGGTGCAAGGTGGCACCCTCCGGGTCGGTGACAACATCGTTTGTGGTTCGGCATTCGGCCGAGTCAAAGCCATGCACGATACGCTGCGACCCCAAAAGAAATTGAAAGAGGCCGAGCCTTCGACTCCAGTTAACCTGACTGGCTTGGATGAGGCACCGTCTGCCGGCGAAAAATTCTATGTCGTTGACGACATTGCCAAGGCCCGCGAGATTGCGGAAACCCGGAAGTTCCGCGGTACCGTGCAACGTGTCGGTGGAAGAACCACAAAAACTTCGTTGCAGGATTTTCAGGAGTTGCTGGAATCCGGGGATTTAAGCGGATTTACAGGTGAGATGGTCACGCTGAATCTGATCATCCGCGCCGATGTGAAGGGTTCGATTGAGGCGATCCAGAAAGAACTTGGAAAAATCGCTCATCCCGAAGTGGAAATCAAAATCTTGCAGGCGTTGCCGGGTGGTGTCTCGGTGGCTGATGTCCGGCTGGCCGATGCCTCCGATGCAGTGATTGTCGGCTTCAACGTGGTGGCTGATGAGGCGGCCCGCTCATTGGCTGACGAGTTGGACGTCGAGGTCCGACGCTATGACGTCATTTACAAAATTACGGACGATCTCAAAGCGACCCTCGAAGGGCGGCTGAAGCCCGAAGAGCATGTCGTTGAACTGGGCATGGCGATGATTTTGAAAACGTTTAACGTCAGCAAGGCGGGTACCATTGCTGGCTGCCGAGTCATGCGGGGCTCCATACAACGCGAATGTCGACTGCGCGTGATTCGAGACAGCCGCGTCATTGGTGATTACGCGATTGAATCTCTCAAACGCGAAAAGGATGACGCCAAGGAAGTTCAGCGTGGTATGGAATGCGGTATCAAACTTGCCGGGTTTAATGATGTCAAGGAAGGCGACACTCTGGAAGCTTACAAGATCGAAGAAGTCGCCCGCACTTTGTAATGCCGATCGGCGGGCGGCCGATTGGTGGTCCGCCTCGTTTTTGTTGCCTTTCAGTTTTTCATCCCGTTCGATATCTTTTTTTCAGACCCGTTGGCCCTATGAGTTCTCGCCGAGTTCTTAAAGCAGCGCAAGCGATCCGCGAGGTCGTGAGCATGGCGATTATTAGGGACCTGAAGGATCCCCGTATCAGCGATGTGACCGTGACGTTTGTCGAAGTCTCCCGGGATATGCGGCAGGCCAAGGTCAACGTTTCGGTCATGGGAGATGAAAAGAAACAGAGACTTTGCCTGAATGGCCTCCAAAGCTCGGCGGGTTACCTGCAGCAGAAGGTGGGCAAGCGAATTGACACTCGCTACACGCCGCGAATTGAATTTGTACTCGACAAGGGAGTCAAGCATTCGATGCTGGTCACCAAAATTCTTGACGAAGTTCTTCCCCAATTCCCGCCTGAAACCGGTCCCACCGAATCTGATTCCACGGAGGAGTCTCCAGGCGCTGCGGAATCCGATTCCGCGGAGGATTCTCCAGCCGCTGCGGAATCCGATTCCGCGGAGGATTCTCCAGCCGCTGCGGAATCCGATTCCGCGGAGGATTCTCCAGCCGCTGCGGAATCCAACACGACCTTCCGGGATCCGCAACCCGATTGACGAGGTCCTGAAAATTGGCTGGAAAATCGTTTGAGTTTTTCGGTAATTGTTTATTTCTGAATTTTTATTGATTTAGCATCAAAGAGATCCCATGTCCGCCAAGCAACGTGCTGATCTGATCAACAAGCTCCATAAATTTGCCAAAAAAGAATTCCCGGCAACGACTCCGCCTTCAAACCGGTCGGTTATCGAACATATGCTCTACGGCTGTTGCCTCGAGAATTCCAGTTTCGAAGCCGCCGACGAGGCGTTTGCGAAACTTCAGGAAAACTATTTCGATTGGAATGAAGTTCGAGTGACAACGGCCATTGAATTGGCCGAATTGATGAAAGGCCTCGCAGACCCTCAACCGGCCGCGGTCAGCCTGAAAAAAACGCTGCACGGGATTTTTGAGTGTTACTACCAGTTCGATCTCGATTTCCTGAAAAAGGAAAATCTCAGCAAAGCGGTCACTCAGTTTGAAAAATTCAAAGGTGTCTCACCGTTCGTCGTTTCCTATGTCGCCCAGAACGGACTTGGCGGGCATTCGATACCGCTGGACCGTTCGATGATGCTGTTGTTCTATGTGTTGGGCATTGTCAATGAGGACGAAGCCACCAAAGGACACGTGTCGGGTTTGGAGCGAACCATTCCCAAGGCCAAAGGCGTCGAGTTTTTCACGCACGTGCATCCAATGGCGGTCACGTTTGCAAGTTCGCCGTTCAACACGAAGATACGCGAGCAGATCCTGAAGATTAGCAAGGATGCCAAGGAGAGATTTCCCAAGCGCGGAGGTGGCCGTAAGAAAACAGCGGAAAAGAAAGAACCCGCTTCCAAGGCCGCCAAGAAAGTGGCGCCCAGCAAGCCAGCGCCCAAGCCAGCGACAAGTAAGAAGGTGACCAAAAAGCCCGCCAAAGCGGCGAAAGCACCGGCGAAAAAAAAGACCAGTCCAAAATCGGTGAAAAAGAAGCCGGCGACCCGAAAAACCAGCAAAGCCGCCTCCAAGAAAGGCTCAACCACCAAAAGGTTGTCCAAAAAGAAACCGCGTTAGACAATTCTCGCTGGGTCGGCAGGCGAGTTTTCCGCAAGTTAACGTCGCCATGCGCAGCTCCAGAGCATCGAATCATCGCAGGCGATAGACATTGGTATTCCTTCCACGATGAAATGGAGCCTATCCTGATTCCCACGCCGAATACCGCAACGCTGGAATTGTCCTGACTTCTGTTTATCTTTAAATTTGCAAAACAATTTCTCCGACCGCATACCCATTTGAAACAGGATCGTTGCAATGGCCGGCCACAGCAAGTGGGCAAATATCAAGCACAAGAAAGCGGCAACCGACGCCAAGCGTGGTAAAGCGTGGAGCAAACTGAGCAAAGCGATCATGGTGGCCGCCAAGAATGGCGGGTCTGATCCGGCCACTAATATACGATTGAAAACCGCCATCGCGGATGCCAAAGCGGTTAGCATGCCCAAGGACAACATTGAAAGGGCGATCAAAAAAGGTTCCGGTGATGCGGGAGACGGAGCCAGTTTTGAAGAGATAATCTACGAAGGTTATGGGCCCGGTGGCGTCGCCGTGATGTGTGACATCCTTACCGATAATCGCAACCGAACTGCTCCCGAACTCAGGAAGGTATTCGAGAAAAATGGTGGCAAAATGGGAGCCACGGGGTGCGTTGGTTATCTGTTTGATCGCAAAGGTCTGTTTGTCGTAGGGGCCGACTCGATTGGTGAGGAACGGTTGATGGAAATTGTTTTGGAAGCTGGCGCTGAGGACATAGCTCAGGCAGATGGGGTGTTCGAAATCGTTTGCGATCCGGAATCCTACACCGATGTCAGCGACGCTCTGGAATCCGCCAACATCGAGTGCGAGACCAAAGAGGTTACGAGAATTCCACAGAATACGGTCGACCTCGATGTCGATTCTGCTCGACAAGTTCTCCGGCTGATGGAAGCCCTCGACGATCACGACGATGTCCAAAACGTATCGTCCAATTTCAATATCTCGGACGAAGACATGGCGGAGTTGGCCGAATAGTCAAACGGGTCCAACTGGCTTTTCAACGAATGCGTTTTGGCTTCGGGCTCGATTATTTTCAAATCAGCAACGAAAGTGTTTGCGGTGATCAACCAGTTCCAAGGAGATCATGAACCGATTCGTTCGCGAATCATGGATTCCAGTTCATCAATCTTCACGCGAACTTGTTCCAGCGAATCTCGATCTCGAATCGTAACGGTTTTTTCGGCCAGAGTTTGGCCGTCGACAGTGACGCAGAATGGCGTGCCGGCTTCGTCCTGCCGTCGGTAGCGGCGCCCGACTGCTCCTTTTTCGTCGTAAAAAACGGTGAACTGTTTTTTCAGGTCGAGGTAGATTTCCTTGGCGACTTCCGGCATGCCGTCCTTTTTGACCAATGGAAATACCGCGGCCTTGATGGGTGCCAGCCGGGGGTGAAATTTCATCAACGTGCGGGTTTGCATTTTACCTTTTTCATCGGGTTGCTCGTCTTCGGTGTAAGCTTCGCAAATGAAAGCGAGGGTGGCCCGGTCTGCTCCAGCGGATGGTTCGATCACGTGGGGAACAAACTTCTCACCGGTCAGGTCGTCGCGATACGCCAGGTCTTTTCCACTGCCTTTCCAGCGTGGTTTCCCGTTTTCATCCAGTTGGAGAGAAAGCGGACAGGTGTTCTCGTCAAGTTTGCCTTCCATGTGACTGCGCAAATCAAAATCGCCGCGGTGCGCCACACCTTCCAACTCGCCAAACTCACCTTCGGCCATGAAGGGAAACGCGTACTCAATATCGGCAGTGCCGATCGAATAGTGGGCCAGCTCTTCGGCGTGGTGCTCACGCATTTTGAGATTCTGATCCGAGATGCCCAAATCGTAATACCACTTCAAACGGCGGTCACGCCAATAGCGATACCATTCCTGGGAATGATCGGGGTGGCAGAAGAACTCAATTTCCATTTGCTCGAACTCGCGAGAGCGGAACGTGAAGTTACGGGGTGTAATTTCATTGCGAAAACTTTTGCCGATTTGGGCGATTCCCAGTGGCAAACGATGACGGGTGCTATCAAGAACATTCTTGAAGTTGACAAAGATACCTTGCGCGGTTTCTGGCCTCAGGAACGCCGTGCCTTCCTCTCCGGAAAGGGCACCCACGAAGGTCTTGAACATCAAGTTGAACTCCCGAGGTTCGGTAAGTGTGCCGGCAACCTTGGCATCGGGACCGACAACTTGATCAAAGCCTTCAATTTCTGTCAGGCATTTGACGTCGCCATCCCATTTCAAGTCATCCGTATTTTTGCTTCTAAGATTGAAGAATTTGAGGGCTTGCTTCGTCATGTACGCCTGCTCGTCATCTCCTGCGGGCGCGGTGACAAAAACCTTCTGGCCTTTGGCTTCGACCCAGCGGCCATTTAGTTGGTCATGTCGATAACGTTTCTTGGTAACGCGGCAGTCCACCATGAAGTCGTGGAACAAATCGTAATGGCCAGAACATTTCCAGACTTGGGGGTGCATGATGATGGAGCAATCCAGTCCCTCCATCGAGTACGGCGAAGGAGCGCCAGGTAGTGTGTTCATGTCATCGTGACCGGTAATCATGTCCTGCCACCATGTTTTCTTGACGTTGCGTTTTAGTTCGACGCCAAGCGGACCGTAATCCCAAAAACCCTGTAGTCCGCCGTAGATTTCGCTGGACTGAAAAGAAAGCCTCGCCGCTTGCACAGCGAAACGATGGTATCCATGCTCATTGATCGTCGTTGGGGTTAGAGGTAAACGAGTAGTTCCATTGTGGGTTGCTGCCGGTTTGGCCGGTTTTCGTTGCATTCATTTTTTTGTTTTCTGCTCGACGTAGACCAGACAGACAATTCGAAGGAAGTCATTCATGTTCTGTCACGTCGATTCACGCCACCCATGGATGATTGAGACTCGTGGGAATGTTGCGGGCCGCGTTCATTCCTCATTCAATCGAATGCTCCAATCCTTGACAGACAATTCAGGTACGACCGGAACGGTGTCGATCTGCGAGGCAAATACAATATCTTCGTCCTGTCCAATTTTTACCAAGTTGATTCCTCCTCGCGCTGTCCGGAAAAAATCGGCAAGTTCACTTCCCTGTTTGATCATGGCACAAGTGTTCCTCCAGTGATTGACGGCGATGCGAGCCATATCTCCCAACGGACGGAAACCGTCGACTTCACAAGCCATCGCCTGTTCGATCGAATCAAATGCACTGCGGTAAAGCAAGCGTTCGATCAGGGCGCCCGCAAACATGACATCTTCACTGGTCACAAAACCATCGGTGCCCGAACAGACGATGGTCACGTCTTCATTTTCATCAATCTGGGCGGCCACCGCGCTGACGTTGATCAGGGCCCCGATCAACACCCGTTTGGCGGAGCGACAATGTTCCATGGCGACCGTACCGTTGGTCGTTGCCAGGATCAATGTTTTGTCGGCGATCGCTTCTCGCGAATACTCGACGGGAGAATTCCCATGATGAAATCCGTCTACAATGCGGCCGCCTCGCTCACCGCCAAGAACCGAATTCTCGGTTTGCAGATGGACGTTTCGCGCCGCTTCGATCGTGGGTTGTGGCAGTACCCGGTGACAACCGTTGGCCAGCGCATTGATGATCGTCGAGGTGGCTCGCAGGATGTCCGTGACGACCGCGGTGCGTCCCGCCAGTGTTCCGGGCTGAATCAACGAGGGCAGGAAAGCGACCTCGAGCCGGTTTTTTACGGCTTTGACGATACGTGATTTGGTAGCAGTCATGGAGTATGCTTGGTCGCGCTGAAATTCAGTGACAGTTAATGTATCTTGGAGGGTCCGGTTTTAGTAGTGGATGCGTGGGGGTCGCTAGTGGCGGCAACAGCCAACTGGCTCTTCAGGCCCAGCTTGGGAATTTCGCAGGTGCCGCACAGAAACTCAATTTAAGCATGTGGCTGCAATCGTAAAGCTGTCCCCAGGACAAACCATGACGGTCGACAAATCCAGTGATCGAGTGCGGAAGATGTTCGGCGAAATCGCGCCGAAATACGACCGCATGAACCACTTGCTCTCCATGAATGTCGATCGTTATTGGAGATGGAAAACGGTTCGAAAATTGGCGCCGAACCAAAACGATCCGATCCTCGATGTTTGCACGGGAACGGGAGATTTGGCTTTCTCCTTTCAAAAATACACGGCAGGTCAGGTCCCGGTAATTGGGTCCGATTTTTGTTTTGAGATGCTTGAAATCGGTCGCCAGAAAAGCAGGAATTTCAATCGGGACGTGTCGTTTATCGAAGCTGATGCACAAAACCTGCCGTTTGAAGACAATCAATTCCAGGTTGTTTCTGCCGCCTTTGGTTTGCGGAACGTCGCCGACACCGATCTGGGTCTCAAGGAAATGACGCGCGTCTGCAAACCAGATGGAAAGGTCGCGATTCTTGAGTTTTCCGTGCCTCGCCACCAACCCGTCAAAGGCATGTACGGCTGGTATTTCAGGAACGTCCTCCCTCGAATTGGTCAAATGCTGGCGCGTAACGACTCCAGCGCCTATAACTATCTGCCGGACAGCGTGGGAGAGTTTCCCTGTTATGAAAAACTGACCGACCGGATGCTGTCTGCCGGGTTATCGTCGGCGAAGTTCTACACATTAACGTTTGGTATCGCGACTCTTTACGTGGGCGTGAAATGAAACACCCACTAGTCGTCGCCATCACCGGAGCCAGTGGCGTCATCTACGGACAGCGGTTGCTGGAAGTGCTGCATTCAACTGAAACGGAAGTGCACCTCACGATCAGCGATTCGGGTCGGCTGGTGTTGCAACACGAACTGCGGCTGCAGATTGATTTGGAAAACTTTTCGCTAGACCAGATTTTGCCTGGATGCAAACAACGGCAAAATATCAAATATCATCACTACAAAGATTTCATGACGCCCATCGCCAGCGGCTCTTTCAAGACAGGCGGCATGATTGTTTGTCCCTGCTCGGGGAGCACGTTGTCGGGAATTGCCAATGCGGCAAGTCAGAACCTGGTCCAGCGGGCCGCCGATGTTCATCTTAAAGAGAAGCGTCCGCTGATCCTGGTACCAAGAGAAACCCCGCTGTCATTAATTCAGATCGACAATTTGCGGACGGCATGTGCGGCTGGGGCAACGATCCTGCCTGCTTCACCCGGTTTCTACCACGGTCATCAGTCGGTGGACGATCTGGTGGATTTTGTGGTGGCTCGGATTCTGGATCACCTGGGTGTCGAGAACGACTTGATAAAACGATGGGGGTGACTTCGGGTGATGAAAACATGCGGCGATTTTATTTGGCCAACTCACCGAGATCGAGCGGTTGAATTGACGCATCGGACTCGGCAACCGTGAGGTAAATCGCCCGCATGAGGACAAACAGATTGTGATAAGCGAATTCGTTTCCTGGTTCCGGTGGAGCAAACTCAATTCCATTGCGATTCATGTAACACAATAATCCAATAACATGATTACCGTCGGATTCTGGATCAAACCCGTTTTGCCCGCCGTGTGGTCGAATGTCGCCCGTCTTTTCGAGTCGAACGATTTCGCGGTCGAGTTCCCGGAGAAACCGGTCGCTACGGCCAAACTGCAAAAAACGTCGGTTGGCTTCAACCCAGTCCTTAACGGTCTTGGAACCATGCAGCCGATTCGTCAAATCCATCAAACTGTCCTGCATTTTCTTGATGCTGTCGACCGATACGCTGCCGGTTGATTCTGATTCGGATACAGCTTCCGCTCTTGCTGTCTCGAACGCTTTGCGAGAAACATCGAACTCTTTCCATCGCAAAATGTACGGCCACAAGTTGATCTGTTTTTGAACCGGTTGGTCAGCCGTGAAAACATACGCACCTTGTTTTAGCCTGAGATGGCGAAACCATGCGGGATCGAGAGACAGTTCACCCAATGCGGCCTGATCAAATTGACTGGAATCAAGATCAAACTCATACGGCAGGTACGAAGCGGCCAGGCGAGCAAGCAGGAAATTCAACGCCGATCCGCTGCGAATTTGACCGCTGCTTAATTCCGTATGATTCTTGAGACGGTCCCAGACACGGCTATTTTTCCATTTCTTGTCGTTAAGGTACTTCATTCGTTTGATTTGTTTGACGTGTCCCAATTCGAGCTTTTTTTGTTCGGCGGCGATTCTACGATCCCAATAGGCGCGAACTTCTTTAACCCAGTTGTCCAGTTCTTTGTCGTACGCTTCGGCATGAAGCTTTCGAGCGACAGCATAGTTTTCCGCGGCCTCGCCCTGAGCGCGAATCAAATCGGCCTGGGCATAGATTCGCGAAGTAACTGCATAATAGGGATCGTAGGTCGCCCAGCGGACTCGACGGGGCAGTCGGTAATCTGCCGGGACGACGACCTCTTGGGACCGAACATCATCGATGGGAGACGATAGAAAAAATGACAATCCAAGGATCAGAACCATTGTTCTGAAAAAGGACGATTTGTAAGGCTCGTTGCGCATGTCTACTTTCTACGTACCTTGGGATATTGACTAATCGGCAAGGCATTCACGGATTCGTTCAAACAGGCAAGCTTCAAAAGTGATGTTTTGTTTTGTCGTATCGAAGCCTTCGATTGGCGGCGACGGTCGCGAGTAAATTCCGACCACCTGGCCATGGGCGTCGATCGCGGGGCTTCCTAGAAAGGCGTGCTCCAATTGCTGATCCGTACCATCAACTTCGAGTCTCAGGTGTGACTCATCGCGGGGATTGATTGTGCGGCGAATACGACCGGACATCGTTACAGGCTTCATCGGCGCTGCCTCGTCGAAATAGGGGTCCTCCAGATCAAACGCGTACCCTGTCACGTTCAATTTCAGCTTGGGCCGCAGTGACGCGTCCTTGGCGATCCCGGATAAATGGAATTCAAGCTCCCGGTCGACTTCCAGGACACCCACGTCGCAACTGGTTTTCCGTTCCAGGGCGTCGAAGGCCTTCATTCGTGAGGAGGAAAGCTGTTGTTTTACACGCTCGAATGCCTTTTCGTCCGCTGGATTGGATTCCAGATCATCAAGAATGGCGTCGTGTTCCTGTTGTGCTCTGCGGGCTTGCGAATTTGCTTTTTCGTACTGGGGATGAATTCGAGACGACTCGACACTCAGTGTTTCACCGGTGGATGGGCAGAATAGGCTGGAATTTGGATACCCGTTTTGCTTCAAATCCTGCATTGCCTGAATAGCCGCCGCACTCGTCGCGACATGCCGCGAATCGACCGCGAAAGCAGTGCCGACTCGGAACGAGTTTGTGCCTTGGCTGTCGGAACAAACCAAAAGAAACAAACTCCTCGCCAACTTTTCTTCGTCGGTCAATTTCGCTTCGGGCTGAGAAAGTTGATCGTCGTTATCGGCCAGCGAAGGCTTGGGATTGGCCGAAGTATTGTCAACGATGTTAACCGGCGGATTGGCTGGCAAATCTGTATTGTTTATATTCGGACCGCCATTCATCTGGGTGAGAAACATGCCGGCCGCCAGCAACAGGCAGACGACGACAACCGCTCCGATTGACCAAGGCTGAATTTTGGTGTTGTCCCCTTTGGAGGAGCTGGCGCGGCTATTAATCGGAGTCGGTTTTGATTTGTTTACTGAAGCTGCGCGGGCAAGCAAGTCCCTAACTTGATACGCCGTCGAACCCAAGAAGATCGTGTCGTTGACATCGATCTCGGTTCGGTTGATCTTGTTCTCGACCGTCCCGACTGATGTGCCGTTTGTCGAGCCGAGGTCTTCCAGCGTAACTCCACCATCGGGAAGTATGGTCATTTGGGCATGTACCGAAGATACGTTTGGTTCATTTAGAACCAAGACGTTCTTGGGGTCACGGCCGATCGTAATCACCTGTTTGCTGATTTTCATTTGGTTACTAGTAATCAACTAATGTTGGGAACGAAACGGAATTGTTGCTGACCGAGCTGAAATTCAGCCGGTTGATCAAGCGCCATGCGTTTGACTCGGATCCAAACTCCGTTCAACGATTTGCGATCATCAATCATCCAACGGCCTCGTTCATCTTGATAAAAGCGGGCATGTTTGGGGTTGAGAAACGGATCATCCTGGATCGCAATCTGGCAGGCTGAGTCACGTCCAATATTGGCCTCGGTACCACCGATGGAGAAAGCACGGGGCTTTTCTTTGGCAGTTCCGACCTCGGTCAATCGAGGCACAAATTGTTCCATCATTGCCGGTGACGGGGATTGATACATTTGCGTCTGAAGTGCATTGGTTGCAGCCAACTCGTCGTGGTGATCCGGTAGTTGAAATTTATACCGCCGACTACCGATGAACAATTCTGTTTCCCGGGACAAAGACGCCCGATATCCACGAAGAAAGGTTCCGTTGGTACTGGATAAGTCGATCAGGTACCAACGGAATTTTCCCTTTTGATGTTGGCACCTCAGTTCCGCATGTTTGCCGGAAATGTCGGCGTCGAAAGGGATACTGATGTCGTTACCTTTATCCCTGCCAATAACGAACTTCGAATCTCGCAGGTAGATCTGTTCCCCCTCATCGCGACTGCCGTCGTTAAGGATGGTCAACGTAGCCAGCGGTTGACGGTTTCGGGGTCGAAACAACACAGTCTTATTGACGTTCGAGGGCTTTTGGGCCTTTAGTTCCGCTGCTTTCCGCAACACCTGCTGAAGGGGTTCGGCAATCGTTTGCATGATCGGTTCTTCTTCAGTTGGTTGACTCATTTTTGACACCCGATTGATGATGATTCGTGCACTTGGAACGGACTAAGGAGTATCCGAAATGGAGCTGATGATGATCTGCCGATCGGTTGGCCCGCCCCCGCTTATGATCTTGCCTTCCGGAGTAACCAGGATGCCTGGAGTTTGAAATTTTGCCAATTTTTCATCCCGATGAGAATAAAGTCGTCTGATCAGCTTGCCGGTTTCACCGTCCCAAAGACTTACGCCGCCTTCATGATCCGCGACAGCCAGTCGCTTACCGTCCGGCAAGAAAGCCAAGCGGCACCCCGACCCTTGTTTGCTCCATCTTTCCTTGTCTAGTTCGTGCAGGACTCGCCCGGTTTGAACGTTAAGAACGGCGAACAAGGATTGTCTGTCTTTTCTGGGCGTGGCTGCCAAATGGCCATAATTTGAAAATATCAACGGCCCACGCACCAAGCTTGTTGTTTCCAATGACGTGGGATTCTTTAGAGTGACGGTATCACCGTTCAAGATGATTTCGTAGCGAACGTGGAAATGACGCATTCCGACGGTCAGGTATTTTTCATCGGGGCTGATAGCGGGCCAGTAGGGAGATTGATTTCCCTGAGTCTTGATCGTTTCCTCGAGTAGTTTCGTTTTTGATTTCCAGTCCCAGATACTGAGCACACGTGGAGGTGGCGGGTTGGAATTCAATTCCTCTTTGCTGAATCCTCCCTCATAATAAAGACAGGCAATCCAGTCTCGTTTGGGAAACGGGGCGAAGGTTACATTTGTGGGAAATTCTATCTGTTGCACGGGAGTACCGTCGCTAACGCTAACGACACGGACTGATCTGGCAGTGGAAAACAGAAGATAGTCTCCAGAAGTTGAAAAGGTTAGATTCCCAATTCCTCCTTCGTTAACAGGAATGCGGCCTAGCCGATTGCCGTTTTTTACATCCCAGATCGTGACGACTCCCAAAGTGTTGCTACCCGTGGTCACGAAACTTCTACCATCGGGTGCCAACGCCATCTGCCGCATATCTGCTTGGGCATCGATCTTAATCGGTGCGAATCTGCCTTGTGAAGCGGACTCGATTGCCGCTTCGTCCTTCGAGGAAAGGTTGTCCAACTTTCCGGATGAGGGATTTGAAAGTGAAGTGTCCGTACGGGCACTTGGTTCGGGGGAATCGCCAAGACTTGATCCGGCCTCCATCTTGCGAATTTGCATGTTTCGAAATTGAGTTTGGCCGGTGTGAAGTTGCAGCCCAATTCGTTTTCCCATCCTCTGGTTGGCAGGAAGTTTTCCCTCAACGACTTTTCGATCGTTACTCCAAATTTGCAATCTTTCTCCATCAACTCGAATTTTCATGCGATGCCACTGGTTCGGAGGGAGCCGTAGGGGAGGATTTGCCGGGAGCGCATTCCACAAGGAGCCATTGCGTTTGTTGTCTGCAACGTTCGCATACTTGGCAGCGGTATCGTCCAGCAATTGGATTTCATAAAACTCTTTTTTTGCGGTCAGGTCTTTGTCGCGAACCGCTCTGACGAAGACGCCGCTGTTTCCACCGGGTTCCAATTGGTATTCAAATTCCATTTCAAAGTTGTCGAATTCGCCCTGTCTTATCAACCAACTGTCGGTGACACCCTTCTTTCGTGGTGGTTGACCGATCAGAATGCCATTTTTGACGCGCCAGCCTCGGTGGCCAAGTACTTCCCAGCCGAACAGGCTGTCTTCTCCAATCAAATCGACCGATTGAGCCCTTGAGTCCTGTGGGACGATGTTGGGACTTTGCTCCGTATCGGGGATTCGAAGATTTTGGGCCCCTCCCGATTTGTTTGCCGATGAGACGGAATCTTCGATTGTTCGATCAGTTAACTTTGGAGTATTGGCGGAAATCGACGATTCATCGTTGACACGCCAGACTTTAATATCATATCCGCCTCGATTGTTTATTCCGCGCACCTGGGTGGTTGCCAGGAATCGACTGTCTGGAGAAAAATCAGCTGCCCAACCATTTCCTCCTTCCCCTGTCTCGAATCGATGTTTTGAAACCATCGACTTACTATCAATGATATCCGT
This sequence comes from Pirellulaceae bacterium, assembly GCA_942492215.1. Taxonomy (GTDB): domain Bacteria; phylum Planctomycetota; class Planctomycetia; order Pirellulales; family Pirellulaceae; genus Mariniblastus. The sequence goes on along the minus strand of CALODY010000022.1, from coordinate 127,758 downwards.
CGCGGACGAATGTATGGCTGCGATCCACCGACCATCGGGAGACCAGTTGACGCTATTTGCACCCCGGCCCACCTTCACCGTGATGACTTTCTCTTGCTTGACAAGATCATAGAGTGTGATTGAGCCGTCAAAGCCCGCCGATGCAACTCGTTGGCCGTTGGGAGCGATCGCTATTCTGCCGGGAGAGTGATTGCCGAATTTCAAATCAACAATGTGCTGACAGTCTCTGAGTTCGAATCGCTGCACGATCCGGCCGGAAGGTGCGACGAGAAAGCCTTTACCATCGGGTAAAAAATGCACGTTGCAGTCTGCATTTTCCGGGGCTTGGATCGCGAATTGGTGCAGCAGTTCACCGGTCCTCGCGTCCCACAGCTTCCCAACATCATCCAAATTTGTAGCAATCACATATTTGCCATCCGGAGAAAAATCGACGCCCATGTAGAGACCGGAGCCCTTCGAAAGTCGATGCAACGATCGACCTGTCTCCCAATCGAAGATTTCGACCCGACCGTAGGTGCCGCAAACTGCGAACCATGGATCCGTTGGAGAAACAGCCAAATCTCGTGCACCACCGCCCCAGTCGATGGAATGACGTTGCCTTCCATTGGTCAAATCCCAGACTCGAATGGTTTTGTCTTCGCTGTTGCTGACTAGAAAGTGGCCATCGTGCGTAAATTCAAGGCCGCAGATCTTGCGGGAGTGTCCTGACAGCGTTAGGGCCTCACCCGTTGGTCCGGAAGGCAAAGGAGTTCGCGGTCCGGTTTCTACAGTTCTTGAAGACGTAACAGGCTGGCTTTCTGCGTTGTCCGTGTTCGTTGCCAGCCTCTCCAGAGCGGTTGCTTCAGGGCTGTTGTTCGGCAAGAGTTCGATTTTCAAAATGGTTTCTTCGTTGCGGGCAACCGTAAATTTCTTGCTGGAAAGCTCTACTGCGCCGATCGAAACGGAAAGCCGGTGTTCTGAACCGTTCTTCGAAAAAACAAAACGATGGTTGTCGGGATCAAGATCCAACACGGCGCCGTCGAGCTTCAACTGCAATTCGTGGTCAGCAGCCTTGGCCCGTTTGGAATCGGTCAGGCTGACGGTGTTACCGTCAACCAATACCTCCAGCCCATCCAATTCGCCGATGGTTTCGACGCGGAGCGTTCCGTAGGGCGTGCGCATCATGAATACAATTCCCAACAAAAGGATTGCTGCCCCGGACACACCGGCCGCGATCCATTTCCCTCGTCCATTGAAATTCGCAAAACGGCTGATTGTCGCTTTCTTGGATCGCGCCAGAGGCACGGCTTTGGGAATGTAAGATTGCTGCTCCGCAGATTGCAGCGATTTGGCCGGTGTCGAATCCAATGAAGTTTGCCGCGGATCTTTCGCCATTTGCGCCGCGAAATATTCGTTCAATACTCCGGTTTCCGAAACCTTTTGGGATTCGACAACGGAATCCGGCCTCGATTTTAGGCCAGTCGATCTGTTTGACGGTGGTTTTGCTGTACGCGGCTGCTTCTTTTCAGACAAATAGGTCTTTATTGCGTCAGCCACTTCGGTCATTGAGCCGAAGCGATCAGAGACTTTCTTTGCCATCATCCTTGCACATATCGCTTCCAATCCTGGATCAACACTCGGGCGCAAATTGGATGGTGGCGTTGGCTCCTCTTGCAGAATTTGACAAACGACCTGGGCCATCGAACCGGTAAAGGGAAGCTTGCCAGTCAGCAACTCGTACAGTATGACACCCAGTGAATAGATGTCGGCCGGTTTGCCAATCTCATCTGGTTTGCCGCTGATCTGCTCGGGCGACATGTAAGCGGGCGTGCCCAGCATCATCCCGCTCTGGGTCATCCGGCTTTCAACATCCGTCTGTCGGGCCAACCCAAAATCCATGACGACCGGCTCGCGCTTTTTGTCGATCATGACATTGGCTGGCTTGAGGTCGCGATGGATCACGTTTAAGCGATGAGCTTCCGCCAGCGCCAATGCGATTCGGTGAACGAGCACAGCCGAAGTCCTTTGGGGCGGTAGGCTATCTGGCTTGATCAGCTCGGACATTGGACGGCCTTTGATAAACGCCATCGAGATAAAATGCTGCCCTTCAATTTCGCCCACATCGTAAATCGGGCAGATGTTTCGGTGGTGTATCTTTGCCGCTGAACGGGCTTCTCGATAAAAACGGCTGATCAGGTCTTCATTCTCTTGTCCGTCAAAACTGGGTGTTTTCAATGCGACTTGACGGTCAAGCTGATTGTCGTGGGCCAGGTGAACCGTTCCCATCGCTCCGGAACCCAGCTCGCGCAAAATCCGATAGCGACCAAACTCCACGGGAAGTTCGGAGAATCCTTTTTTCTTGGTTGATTTCGTATCGCGAACATTGGCCATGCGACTCGTTTCAATGGACGCCTGTAGTGGCGGGGTCATCGGAGCCTGCGTAGGAAGATTAGAAACGCGAGACTCAGCGAGAAGTTCCGTTACTCTTTGCACTTGTCGGGGGAAACGAGTCGCGTAACTTTCCAGTGTAAGGTTTTTGTCGATTTCGCATCGAGCAACGTACTCAATGGCGATCAACTCCGCAGCCAATGTGTCGGTTGAGGGCAGCAGCGGAAATTGCTCGACATACTCTTCGAGAATTTTTCCCTGACCAATCGACCATCTTCTTTGCAAATCAATTTTGACCAACTCATTGAGGGCGTGTTCGCGGAATTGCCTGTTCGATTTCGATTCGAGATGCTGATACAGCTCCTTCAAACGGGACGGACTCCAATCCTCCTCGAAAGTCATTAGTAGCGACTCCAACGCATTCCGTTCCGCTTCCGCCAAATGGGAGAGACCGTCGGATTTTGACATCAATGCTCCGTTTTCTTTCAGTTAGATAGGCGCCTCTCATCTCGCAAAGCGCACGCCATCTATCTCTCTGATTGCATTTGTGGATCAGTCTGTAACATTAATTTCGGAAGAAATCTTACTTATTCGATTCTTCGTCGAGAAAGCCATTGAATCGTTGAATCAGCCGGCTTTCCAACAGTTTCAGGATTCGGTGAATGGTTTGTCGGGTCACGTTTAATTTTTCGGCAATTTCAGTTTTGTTCTTCCCTTCCAGCCTCAACGCGAGAATTTCGGCGGTTCGATCCGGCAAGCCAACTAAGGCGGCATCCATTTCTTCGCAGAGTGCCAACGCATCCTCAGGAAGTGCCTGTTGATCAAAAAAATGAACTGGGATCGGTGCAATTTGCTCTCGTCGCACGTTACGCCGCGATGCGAGGTGACGGCGGGCATGCGAACGCGTTTTGCAAATCGTAATCGTCACCAACAATTTCCAAAGTTGTTGCGCCTTTTCAATCTTCAATCTTCCTTCCTGGTGGCGTCGAAAGAATGTCCGAAAAGTGGATTGCATGATGTCTTCTCCATCGAACCGTGCGGACAATGCGGGATGAATATTTCTGCTGGCCAATCGTACCAGTTGGCGAGAGTACTCATCGAATAACTCCGAAGCCGCGGTCGGGTCTCCGTCATTCAAACGGCTCAAGACCATCTGCCAGTTATGGAACGCGGCATCACGCGTTTCTCCCGAAGATTCCTTGTCCGACATGTTCACTTTCGTCGCGGAAAACGGTTAGTAGGACGACTTTGCAAAGCGCAGCCTCGCTTTGCGATTTGCAAACCCGTTTCCACACGAGTTGGGCCGTCAACTATCGGTTGTTACACATTCAAATCGAAATCCCCAGCATTTTGGTTAAAACTCGGCCGAAAGGCAAATGTTTTGGCAATTTGATCGACCTGGTTGATGTGTTCGATTGCAAAACAGGGTCGCGACGATCATGTTAGGTTTTCCCAATTGTCAGCCATTGGCACAGATGATCGTGCCGCGCATTTCGCTTCCTGTTTGAATCGGCTAAATGACCACAAAGATTCGAAAACTGCTCGAAATGATTCGCTTCAGCCACACTCTATTTGCGCTGCCATTCGCGCTATCGGCTGCCGTGATGGCTTGGGCTGCACCGGTGCCCGGCGATGTTGAAATTGAATTTGGTTGGATTCCGTTGCTCGGGATTCTGATTTGTATGGTTGGCGCACGAAGCGCTGCGATGGCCTTCAATCGCTTGGCCGACCAACATATCGACGCCAACAATCCAAGAACAAAACAACGTCACTTGCCATCGGGACAGTTGTCGACGGCAGCGGTCAAGACATTCACCGTTTTTTCCGCATTGCTGTTTCTGATAGGAACTTGCTTTTTTCTGCCAAATTATTTGCCTCTGGTCATGTCACTACCGGTTCTGTTTGTGCTGTTTGGCTACAGCTACACGAAACGTTTCACCTCGTTGGCTCATTTTTGGCTGGGGCTGGCTTTGATGCTGGCTCCAATTTGTGCCTGGCTGGCGATACGCGGTCTGGTTGTGATCGAGAATCCGGCGGATGTATCGCCGGCAGTTGTGTTAGGCCTGGCGGTCATGTTCTGGGTGGCCGGATTCGATATGATTTACGCCTGTCAGGATTACGAGTTTGACCGGGCAGCGGATTTGAAAAGCATTCCCGTCCGGTTGGGCGTCAGGGGAGCACTTCGGTTGGCGGCGGTTTGTCACGCCATCATGATTGCATTGCTCGTGCTGTTGCCAATTCTGCATTTTTGGGTCGGGCCAGACATGGGTTTGGGCTGGGTCTACTGGTTGGCCGTAACCTCGGTCGCGGCCTTGCTGATCTATGAACATGCGATCGTTCGTCCTGACGACCTGACTCAAGTCAATATCGCGTTTTTTAACGTGAATGCGATCGTCAGTATTGGCCTGTTTGTGGCAACTGCCATCGACCTGTTGGTTATCTAGGCGGGCAGAAAACGGTTAATCGCAGGGAATCTGTGGACAATTTTCAATTTCGAAAATAGACTTGTGGATTGCTTTCACGTGATTTCATCGCAAGTTGACCTCACGACCCCCAATTCGTCTGACGATCCAACGGACTGATCACGCCGTTCGTAATTTTTCTGCAAAAGTGTACCTATGATTTATTCTGTTGATCCTCGCCTTCAATCCATCCGAGACAAGGTTGAATCCGGTGAGCGACTGAGCTTGGAAGATGGCTTGTTGATGTACCAACCGGATATTCCGGTCAATGACATTGGCCAACTTGCCAACCTGGTTCGCGAAAGGAAGAACGGAAACGCTGCGTATTACAATATCAATACGCATCTGAATGCGACCAACATCTGCGTTTATCGGTGCACGTTTTGTGCGTTCCGATCAGACTTGCGTAGCGACAAAGGCTACATCATGTCCGACGAACAAATCCTGCAGCGAGGTAAGGAGGCTGTGGAAAACGGCTGCACGGAACTTCACGTTGTCGGGGGTCTTCATCACCAGAAAAAATATGAATGGTATCGGGACATGGTTGGCTTGCTACACGCAAACTACCCCCAACTGCACCTGAAGGCCTGGACGGCCGTCGAGATAAACTGGTTTGAGTTTTTGACCAAACGCCCAACCTCCGAGATTCTTCAGGACCTGAAGGATGTTGGCCTGGGCAGCATGCCGGGCGGTGGAGCGGAGATTTTTCATCCCGAAGTGCGAGATCGCATCTGCGAACATAAAGCGGACGGGAACAACTGGATTCACATTCACCGTACCGCTCACCAGTTGGGAATTCGGACGAACTGCACAATGCTTTACGGTCACCTCGAGAAACCGTTTCATCGCGTGGACCATCTGATTCGCCTGCGCGAATTACAAGACGAGACGGGTGGGTTCCAAACGTTTATCCCGCTGGCGTTCCACCCGGAAAATACCGGATTATCCCATATTGAAAAACCGACCGCCGTGGATGATCTACGTACCATGGCGATCAGTCGATTGATGTTGGACAACATTGATCACATCAAAGCCTATTGGATCATGTTGGGCATCGGCACCGCGCAAGCTGCGCTTTCCTATGGAGCGGATGACCTTGACGGAACCGTCCGCCATGAGTTGATCTACCACGACGCGGGAGCGACGACACCCGAGTTCTTGTCCGTCGAAAAGCTGGAGAACCTGATTCGCGAAGCTGGTCGCGAACCGGTTGAACGTGACACCCTGTATCGACAGGTGATTCGCGGTAGCGATGACCTGCTGGACTGGCGTGTCGGAGAAGCGATCTCGGTGGCCGTCTAGCCGAGACGAGTTTCGACCCTTTCGGGATTGGAAAACCGCGATCAAGATCCCGTTATTGCGCGTTCGTGGTTGGCAATTCTGTTTCCGCGCATCGTGGCCAACGGACTGATTCATCCGACCTTCGTACGCATGAATTTGAAGCGGTCGTTCTATTTTGACATCGAGCACAAGATCGGTGTTTTCTCCTTTGCCGTTGCTGCACAGCGTCGGAATGTCCATGATTGATTGCTGCCGGAGTTCTTGCACATCCAGCTGTCTTGTGTGCAGTAAGGGCTAACCCGCGTCATGCTTTGCCGCCTCGTTGAAATTTCGATAAACTGGCGTGACGAGGCAGAAATCAAAGCCAATTTGTGAGCAATGGCATGGACGAGAGCAACCCGAAATCTATTCCAGACGATCCACTTGTCGCCAATCCGTACAACGCTCCGATGGCGGAACTCGTCAGCCCTCCTCCGTATATCAATCCAGAAAACGAAGGCGACGCGACGGGCGGGGTCATCCCGTACAAGAATCCTCACGCGTTAATCGCCTATTACCTGGGTATCGTCTCATTGCTTCCGGTCATTGGGGTCCCTTTCGGGGTTGCCTCCGTGACCCTCGGCTGTATGGGCCTGAGCCGCCGCAAGCGCAACCCGGTTATCAAGGGCTCCGCGCACGCTTGGATTGGAATTATTCTTGGTTCATTGTCGTTGCTATGTGGAGCCGGCATTGTCGTTGCGATCATCGCTTCGTCCGTCGGTTAACCGAAGAACGGAATAAAATCCGGTAGCTCCGTGAATGCCAGGCAGACACCGAATGGGTTGTTGACCGCGAGGAGAGGGGTGCTAAAAGGTCGTGATTGCTGCGTGGCTAGCCTTGCTTGCTGAACAAGCCTACCCGAGTGAATATCGCTGAATCACCATGAAGTTCAACTTAAAACACTTATTGTTGGCAGCGTTATTGATCGCGATTTTCGCCGCATTAATTTCGGCGTCGATGCGCGTCGATGTGGATCAAACCTATGCATCTATCGCGTTTTCACCCGATTCAAAGACGGTCGTGGTGCAAGGGACCTTTAATACTCAAGTCTTTGGTGTCGCGCGCGGGAAGAAAATGGCAGAACTCGACGTTTTCTCGGCCGAGACTCCCGAACACGTCGAATTCGTTGACGACCAGCACATCTTGAGTTTCGGTTTTGCTCACGATGGGCGCCCTCGAGCGGTGCGCTGGCATCATTGGCCGACGGGAAGGATGATTCGACATTATGAGTTCACGACGCTATGGGAGCATTTTTTCCCGGCACACAACGGGTTCCTTTACGCCAACAATTTGATCAACGAAGTCAGGTTTTACTCGAGCGATCCAACCAAAAATCTCCCGTTGTCCAAAGCAACGTACCCGAGCATTTTCTATTCCGGGCTGTTGCATCAAAATCCCAATACGCATGCGTTTTACAACGGAACTGCGGCGGAGATCCAAGCTGCCGGCCCCTTTTGGCCTCAGAAGATGTTGATTGAGAACCTGGAAGGTTCACGTGAAATGAAAAGCCCGGCCGATTTGGGTGTCAACCTTCGCGTATCCCCGGCGGGTGGTTCTTTTTCCTCAGAATTCAAGACCTGGTTTTCCTACCACGAACGAACAACCGGCAAGACACGGTGGGCGCACAAAATTCGCGGCGTTCAGCGGTGTCGATTCTCGCAAAATGGGAACTATGTCGGTGTGGAAGATCGCGTCGAACGCAACGTTTATCTTTTCGCAACGGATAGCGGCAAACAGTTATTGCGGTTGTCGACCGAACGAGACTACATGCCGATCCCGTTCGCCATTTCGAACGATGGCAAACTGGTCATCGCCAGGCAGATGAGCAGTCAGGGTGGTCTGGAAGTTTATGACGCTCTGGCTGGCAGGAAGTTGGGAGAGTTCGGCCAAACCAATTCAGAAGCACGGTGGATTTTCGTCAGCTTGACGTTTACGGCGTGGTTGTTGGCCTGGAGTCTCGCCTGGGTTTTCGTGATTCCAAAATCTCTGACGCTGACGAAATTGCCCAGGCTTGTAAGCACGGTTTATTGGCTGTTGATATTTGTATTTGGAATGATCCTTGCGTTTGGGACGATTGGCTTCTTGTTCAAATCCATTCAAACAGCTTCCCGTTCCAATACCTTTCCCGGCATTAGCGCCTTCCTGAACCCGCTGGCTTTGGCGGGGGTTGCGGTTTTGTGTCTCGTCCTGTCGCTTCAGCGATTGCTGAATCGCACGCGCCTCCACCACACTTTGTAGCGCATTGGGAACGTTTCGAAGTCACTGCCAGTTGATGAAAAATCCTGGCTAACCGACATCGCTGATGTCGAGTGCTGGGCCGTAGCGGGCAAACACCAACTGCCGCAAACGAACCAGGTTCTCGTCACGCAGTTCCGGATCCGTTGCCACCAATTCTCTGGCATCCTGTTGCGCTTGCTGTAATACGTCCGCATCCCGGACAACATCGGCAATCCGGAGAGGGGGGAAACCGCTTTGCTGCGCTCCAAACAGGTTGCCGGGTCCCCGGATTTTCAAATCCAACTCTGCCAATTCAAATCCGTTCGCCGTTTCAGCGAAAGCCGCCAACCGCTCGTTCGATTCCGGGTCGTCACTGGATGCATAAGCACAAACAAACCCTGGGTGTTGGCCTCGGCCGACTCGACCCCGCAACTGGTGCAGCTGCGAAAGCCCAAATCGTTCGGCAGATTCAATCGTCATGATGGTGGCATTGCCGACATCAATGCCGACTTCGACAACACCGGTTGCGACCAGCACCTGGGTTTTCCCCGAAACAAATTCCTGCATCGAAATCTGTTTTTGCAGGGCCGATTGCCGGCCGTGAAGCACATCGGTTCGAAACTCAGACAACGGACCGTTAACCAGCGACTCGAAAAGCTTTTCCGCGCTGCTCAATCCGTTTTCCGTATCCGCGTCGACCAGAGGAGCGACGACAAACGCCTGACGCCCTTCACGCAGCTTCTTTCGTACGAAATCCCACCATTGGTCGCGTGTCTCTTCTCGGCCCAAATACGTGTGGACTTTCTGTCCAATGCCGGCGGTTCTTTCCAACGTCGACACATCTAAATCACCGAACAAAGTCATTGAAATCGTTCTTGGAATCGGTGTCGCTGTCATCACCAGGTAATGCGGGTCGTGACCGGATTGCTTTAACAGGGCTCGCTGCCGGACACCGAATTTGTGCTGTTCGTCGATGATCGCCAGGCCCAGCTTGTGGAACTTCAATTTGGAAGCAACCACGGCTTGGGTACCAATCACGATATCGACATGGCCTGCCTCGACGTCGGACGCGATGCGCTTCCGCTCGGAAGTTTTCATTCCGCCACTCCATTGGGCCAGCCGAACGCGACTATTCTGCAACAAACGCGTCATCGTCTCGATGTGCTGCACGGCCAGGATTTCAGTCGGTGCCATCAAAACGGTTTGGTATCCATGGGCCACTGCCTGCAACATGGCACATGCGGCGACGACGGTTTTCCCACTGCCGACCTCGCCGTGCAATAGTCGGTTCATGGGGTACACCTGCCCCAGATCACTGCCAATTTCCTCAAAGGCCACCAACTGCGAGGGCGTTAATTCAAACGGAAGCCGGCCGAGGATTCGCGCCCGAATCTTGGGTGTCAATTCCAGCGCAGGGGAAACGGATTGATGGCGAACACGATTTCGGCGAATGGCCAGTGCCAGTTGCAGGACGAACAGTTCCTGATAAACGAGTCGTTTGCGGGCTGCGTCCACTTCTTCATGGTTCCTGGGAGCATGGATGTTACGAATGGCGGTCGAAATTTCGCAGACCGAATATTTATTTCGCAGCGATTGCGGAAACGCCTCCTCAACCAGGTCGGTGAAATCTTCCACGACTCGTTCGACGATGGTCCGCATTTGGCGTTGATTGATGCCATCAGTAAGCGGATAAATGGGTTCCAGTCGTTGTTCCTGTTCGGCGGAGTTTTCACCATCCAGCCAGGTCACTTGCGGATGGTTCATTTGAAATCGGCCACCGACCAGTTTCGCTTTGCCGCGCAGCAATGCGCGTTGTCCGATCTGAAAACGCGCTGTCATAAAGGGCTGATTGAACCAAACCGCGCGAACGTACTGACGATCCTGCTTGATCAGCACGTAAAGAATGTGCTTCCCCGATGCCGCGACCATCTGGTCAATGTCATCCACCACGCCGACGATGTTGGCCAATTGCTCATGAGCCAGCTCCGTGATTTGATGAAGCTCGGTAAAATCCTGATACTTGCGTGGAAACAGGAACAGCAAATCCGCTGCCGTGCGAATTCCCAGCTTCTCTAACAGCTCCGCACGGTGTGGCCCGACTCCTTTAAGAAACTGCACCGGTTGCGTCAGCTTCTTTTCAGGGATTGGCGTTGTCGCAGGCTTGGAAACATCGCTCATGCTCCAATTCTATGACTATCAATCAGGAACGAAAGGGCCCGAATTTTCGAGCCCTTGGGTTGCAGATTTCCCGCTCCGACGTCAATCAAATTCTCGAACTGAAGTTGATATACCAGTACAACCAGTTGCCCAGGAATCGCAATCGTCGTTCGTCATCATCAATGTCGCCGCTGGCATCCGAATCGAACAGCAATCCAAGCGTCGTCAGGTCGTCCGCAGAGGTCAGGATTTCCTGGATCGAGGCTTTGCCTTCACTGTTGACCTGAATATCAAGGTCCGCAATTTGCTGCGCGGTCAGAACACGTGAGACGTCGACCAGGGCAGAACTGATGCCGTCGTCAGTTACATCGAAACCGTAATGGACTGCGTAATTGCCGCCGGACAGATTCGAACTGGTCACGTAAGTTGCAAATACGACCGCCATCAATTGGGCATCCAGGCGAGCGGGACCACCGGCTGCCTTGGTTCTGAAGTTGCGACTGTACAGATACTTGAAGACCTGGGTGATCTCCTTGTTGGTTCTTCCAGTCATGTCCAGGCTGATGTCCCGGCCGCGTTGCGCATCGTAAACCGCTCCCGATCCGTACAGATTCGGGAAGGTGGCGGCCATCCAGTCACCCAGTGCCGTGGAATTCTGACCGCCGTTGAGAGACTTGATCAATGATCGTCCCCGCTGGCTGCGCCAGAATCCAATCGTCGCGGTAACGTTGTCGCCAATATCCGTTCCTGTTTCGGCCACCTCAGAGAAGTTGTAGTTGTCTCCCAGCGATCCGGGCGTCAACGTGATTTGGGCAAAGCGATCGTTTTCGCTAATGATGCCCGCTGGAACGACAGGATTCCCGTCGCGGTCAAACAATTCACCCAAGTAGTCGGCGCCATCGTTGTATCCTTCCGGTTGGTCCTCCGCGATTTCGTAAGTTCCGGGTCGAAGATTGGCGAACCCGTATTGGCCGGTTGCATCGGTCTGCATCGTTTCCAATATCGAGCGGCCACGATCGTCGATTCCGGTCAACGTGATGACGACCTCGCCTATCCCCGTTTCATCTGCGTTGATCGATCCGTCTCCGTCAGTATCATTCCAGACCCAACCCAACAGATCGGACGGTTCGATCTCTGCAAACGTGTAGCCGGTACCATCCGCCGACGTATCGATGACAGAGACGTTGATCACATTGGAGTCGATCGAATTGTCAAACGTGCCACCCAGGCTGCCTTCGGCTTCTTTACCATCCAGCAGTCCCAGAGCTGACTCGTCGATGACTTCAATGATCTGGTAGTCGCCGGCACCGACATTCGCATTGACAAAGTAATGCCCTCCGCATCGGTCGTTGCCGATGCAATCAGGGTGCCAGCGTCAGTCCGAACTTCAATGGTCACAGGTACCGTGATCAGCTCATCGACAGGCCGCATCATATACCGTGATCAGCTCATCGACGGCCGCATCATATTCGCCATCATTATTGACATCATTGAAGACCCGGCCTGAGAAATCGACCAGGTTGTTGACGACAATGTTAACCGTCGCGGTCGAAGCAACACCACCTGCAGAAACAATGGTGTACTCAAACGAATCGTCTCCAGAGAAATGCGGATTGGGTAGGTAAGTAAACAGCTGCTTCGTCAAATCGAAGAAGGCGACACCATTGGTCGGATCATCAGATATGCTGATACCAAACGCAGCTGGCTTTGTATCGTTGAATAGCACATCGATATCGACTGAAGTGTCTTCGTTAGTAGTGGCGTCGTCATCGAAGGCTTCGATGGGGCTTGCATCAACCTGGACATTGAAAGTAGCCTGCTCACTTTGCCCCAAGGCATTCTCAATCGTGACCGCGACGGTGTAGAACCCGCTAGCGGCAAACTCATGGTCCAAAGTAAAGGTCGGTGTGCCGTCTTCAATGGTCACATCCAATGTGGCTACCGTGTCGTCACCGTAGTCGACGCTGACCGTCCACGAATTGGCGAATGGATCTTCAAAAGAAACCTCTCGGATCAGTTGGTCACCTTCGGAAAACCCTGACTCGATACTGGGCCCGACGTCAACGCCGCCGACAATCGTGTCATTGCCGCCGTTGCCGTCAACAGAATCAAGTCCGTCAAACAGGTTGGCCTGGCCGAACTTGTAGACAAATATCTGGTAGTTGCCGATGTCCGTGTTACCCAGCGATTCCTGCAAACGCTCCAACTGGAATTGTTCCGCTTCGGTCAAGTCACCAGCGGGCACCGAATTCAATTCTTCCAACCGCGCGTTGGCAGCAACCCAGGTTGGATCGTCCGGGTTCTCAGGCCGGAAGAAGGTATCGACTTCGATGTAGTACGTATCATTGGCTGGCAGCAACAAGTCGATGATCGTCGAATCGGTGCTTTCGAATTCGTCATCATTAACAGCGTCACCACCGAAGTAGGAGACGAGGTTGCCGGACGAATCGTAAACCCGAACGATCGAGTCAATGTAATCGCTCGCATTGGTGGTTGTCGCATTGTCGCGTAGTGCCAGCGACGAAACGTCGATGTTAACCAATTCACCAGCTCGACCCGTAAACGAGTAGTAGTCGCTTTCGGCGTCGCCCAGACTGTCCAGCTTAATGGATCCGAGAACCGATGCCGCTTCGACAAAGAACTCTTTCTCCGAGTTCAAACCATCCTGCAGCGTGTTGGGTACGGCCAAAGTCACAAAATCCAACGGCAACGCGGTGGCAATCGAATCATGGCTGCCTCCCAAACTGCCGGTTTCATTTCCGACAAATTCACTGGAGCTACCAGAATTCAGGTCACTGAACGCAAAGGCCAGTTTGACGGCCTCTCGCTCGCCGAAATACAGCCCTCGCAAATCGTTGAAGCGATCGGAGCCGACCGAAGCGCCCGTTGTCAACAAGTGGTCAAACGTTTCAAAACCACCTGCCGGCCCGGCGTAGATCGGGTTGAAACCAGTGACACCCGGTGGCGAGTGGACCCCGGATCCAATCGGACCGAAGGAGTCCTTGTGCCGCAGACCCATCAGATGCGCCAATTCATGCGCCGCGATCTTGACCGAGAGGAAGACAAAGTTTTCACTGGTCGCAGCCGGTTTCAGCTGACCGACATCCACCAGGCCTTCTTCGGATTCATCGGCATCGGCGTCGGTAACCGTTCCGCCGAGCAGACCGTTGACTTGAACCACGGCCGTGCCGTCCAGGTTCAGGTTGCCCATGTCGATTTCGCTGGCTTCACCACCTGGCCGGCCAAAGTCGGGCGTTTCATTGAAGTAGATCGTGACGTAGTCGGTAACACCAGCAGGTATGCCGCCTATATTCTCGGTAAACTGCACATCGAACCATTTATCCGCTACGTTTGGATCCGGGTTGGCTGGATCGGCCGACGCTGGATCGGGACCCCAGTAGGTCAACTGCATCAGGCGTAGAATGTCGGCTCGTTCGGTTGCCGTGTAAACGTGCTCGCCGGTTTCGCCGGTTTCGTTGGTCTTGGTGTCAAAGTCCAACAGCACCCATTGAGTTTCGGCCCGTTGGCCGGCCAGTGGGCTGGTCGTGGCTTCCTGGAACTCGGCACCGGTAATGATGTTGTCGCGGGCATTGCCTTCGATCATGTCAGCGCCGGAGGTGCCAAACACGTTTTCAATTCCCAGACCAAGCGACGTATTGGTCGCGTTGGTTAAATCGGCCAAGTTGGTTAGCCGGATTGAGAACTCCGGCGTTTGCTGCTGGACCGAAGTCATTCGCAGGTCAAGGCTAAGTGCCGCCCCGTTGAACGCCGAAAAGTCCAGACTGTCCATATCCAGGTTATCTTCTTCGACGACCGTTACCGAAGCGTCCGGGTTGCCCTGGAAAATGTAGTAGTCGCTGCCAGGTCCGCCGATCAGTTCCAGCGTACCTTCACCGGCCACCAGCAAGTAATCATCGCCATCGCCAGCATCCAGTGATGCCGTCGTCGCAATTCCAGCCCAGGCAATCAAGTCATTATCGGCTCCCCCCGTGAAGACCACGTTTGAACCCGGATTACCGATTCCGTCCTGCACAAATGCATCGGCACCATCGTCACCCGTGGAGATGGGTTGGATCACCGGGCGGCCATCCACCAAAACAAATTCCCCGCCGGATTCAAGGAATTCACTGTCGCCACCAAAGTTGATTTCGTCAAAACCGTCGCCGAGGTTTCGCAGCGAATCACCATCGGCACCACCGGCGAACACGATCGACGTAACGTCGTTCCCTCTGTTGACCAGGACATCGGCGCCATCGTCGCCGGTAAAGTCGATTACGCCCACGCCGATACCACTGTTGACCAGCGAATCGGCACCATCATCGCCCCCAAAGACAATCGAATCAACGTTCGAGCCGGTATTCTGGAGCAAGTCATCGTCGGCACCACCATCGAAGCTGATGTCTTCAACACGGTTACCCGAGTTGACCAGCGTATCGGCACCATCATCGCCCTGGAAATCAATGCCAGCCACGTTCGAACCGATGTTGTTGAGCAAATCACCATCGGCACCACCGGTAAACGTAATTCCGGTGACATTGTCACCTTCGTTGAACAGCGTATCGGCTCCATCGTCACTCGTGGTGATCGACTGATACTGCAGGTTGCCACTGACGTCGAGGATTGGCGTACCATTGGCGTCAGTCAGGATCTCGACGTCACCGCCGAAGTTCAATTCAGAAACGCCGTCGGCGCGGTTAACAAAGGTATCGCCGTCGGCTCCACCGCCGAAGGTCACCATCGTTACGTCTTCACCCGTGTTGACGAATGCATCGGCCCCGTCGTCACCACTGAAGTTGATTTCAGAAACGCCCATGCCGTTGTTCTGGAATCCATCGTCGTCGGCACCACCGGTAAACGTCAGATCCGAAACGCCCATCGCTTCGTTAACAAACACATCGGCGCCGCCGTCCCCGCTGAAGCTCAGGCCGCTGGAGTTGATACCAGTCGATTCGTTGACCAGCAAATCATCATCGGCTCCGCCATCAAAGACCAGGCCGGTCACGCCTTCACCGGCGTTTCTCAGTACATCGGCACCATCATCACCGGAGAACACAATTCCCGAAACGCCAGAGCCCGTATTGGCAAACGTGTCGGCGCCGTCATCACCGCCGAAGTCGATCATCGAAACGTCGCTACCAGAGTTGATGAACAGGTCATCGTCGCCGCCGCCGTCGAAGATCAAGTCAGAGGCACCAATGCCATCGTTAACAAAGATGTCATTGTCGGCTCCGCCCGTAAACGTAATTCCCGAAACTGCGTTACCGTTGTTTTCAAAGATGTCCGCACCGGTATCACCGGAGAAGATAATCGTCGAAATGCCTTCGGCGTTGTTCTGGAAGACATCGTTGTCCGCTCCTCCAACAAACTCAAGAGAAGCAAAACCAGTTGCGTTGTTCTGGAAACTATCTCCGTCAAATCCGCCCGTAAACAGCACCGTTGCCGTGCCATTGCCGGAGCCGCGAATGATCAGGGTGTCTTCACTGGTTGCACCCAAACCGGGGTCTACGCCATCGTCACCTGTGAAGTCAATCGAACCTATGCCTTCACCGTAGTTAACCAGCACATCGTCATCGGCGCCACCGTCAAACTCCAGGCCACCAACGTCGCTACCATTGTTGATGAAAAGATCGTCTCCACCATCACCGGTGAAATTGATCATGCCAATGGCTGAACCATCGTTTTGCAGTACATCATCACCATCGCCATTGAGAATGCGCGTCAGGATTGGATCGCCGGTGGTGGCATCAAATGTCAGATCGCTGTCGCCACCAAAATTGATCTCACCAACGCCATCACTGGTGTTTACAAACAAGTCTCCGTCGGCTCCGCCACCAAAGGTCAACTCGCCAACGGTACCGGCGTTGTTAAAGGCATCGGCGCCTTCATCGCCACCAAAGTTGATGTCGCCAACCGCACCACTGTTAACAAACACATCGGCATCGGCGCCACCACTAAAAGTGATTTCAGCGACGCTACCCGAGTTGTTGAGCGAATCAGCTCCATCATCGCCCGTAAAGTCGATTCCCGATGTCACAGTTCCTTCGTTGACCAGCAAATCACCATCGGCTCCACCATTAAAGGTCAAGCTGTTGACGTTGCCCTGGTTGAGGAACTGATCGGCATCATTGGAGGGATCGGCAGTTTGCGTGTCGCTTGGGTCCTGATCGCCATTGAATACCAGGTCGGAGGTGACGTTGCCGGTGTTGATAAACACATCGCCGTCGGCTCCACCAGTAAACGTAATATCGGTCGCCGTTCCTTCGTTAACCAGGATGTCGGCACCGTCGTCGCCGCCAAAGTTGATCATGCTGTCAACGGTACCTTCATTGACAAATAGGTCGTCGTCAGCGCCACCGGTGAAGACGATATCAACGTTGATCGTACCGCTGTTATTGAATGTGTCGATGCCATCATCGCCAGTGAAATCGATCATATCGCCGGCGTTAGTACCGTTAATAGAACCCAAGTTCGTAAACACATCGTCATCGGCGCCACCAGTAAATGTGAGCGAATCAATCGTTCCGGTTCCAAAGTTAGTCAACGAGTTCGCGCCGTCGTCACCACCAAAGGTCAACGAACCCACGTCACCCACGTTCTCAAAGACATCGCCGTCAGCGCCGCCGGTGAAGGTGATCGTGTCGATCGTACCGGCGTTACCAAATGCATTGTCGTCGGCGCCACCGGTGAAGATCACGGTCGTCGCCGTGCCGGTATTGGTAAACAGGTCGTTGCCGTCATCACCCGAGAAGTCGATCGTGTTGGTCGCATCGCCGATGTTATTGAAGATGTCGGCATCCGCGCCACCATCGAAGTCGATCATGCCGGCGTCGCCGAGGTTGTTGAAGATGTCGGCGCCGTCGTCACCATTGAATTCAATCAGGCTGGCGCCGCCCACGTTGTTGAACGTATCCGCGCCGTCGTCACCGCCGAAGATAATCGTGCCGGTCCCGAGACTGTTGTTGTTGAAGATGTCGCTATCGGCACCGCCGCTGAAATCAATCAGAACCGCCGTTCCTTCGTTGTTGAACGTGTCAGCGCCGTCATCACCGCTGAAGTCGATCTTGTTCTCAACCGTTCCCGCGTTGGTGAAGATGTCGGCATCCGCGCCACCACTGAATACGATGTCGAACGCCGTTCCCGCGTTGGTGAAGATGTCGGCTCCGTCGTCGCCACCGAAGTTGATCAAGTCAACCGAACCGGTACCGGTATTGATGAAGATGTCACCGTCAGCGCCACCACTAAACGTGATGCTGGTCGCGTCACCAATGTTCTCGAATACATCCGCACCTTCATCGCCACCAAAGTTGATCGTGCCAATGGTGCCAGTGTTCATGAACGTGTCGTTGTCAGCGCCACCACTGAAGACCAGGTCGAGGATGTTACCGCTGTTCTCGACCACATCGGCGCCATCATCCCCAGAGAATTCAAGCGTGCCAGCGATCGCACCGGTGTTGATAAACGTATCGATACCGTCGTCACCGGAAAGCGTGGTCGTGACCGATGCAGAAACCAGTCCAGCGACTTTGAGCATGTCATCGCCGCCACCGGCGCTGATGGTCGCACCTTCGGCTGCTGTCAATTCGTCGCCGCTGTCGGTACCGATCAATTGACTAAATGATCCCTGGGCATCGACAAAGTGCGTGCCAGTTGGATCTGCGAAGCCATTGGGATCGACGTCCTGCATCGAATCGACATTGCCGAATGTCGTTTTGGTCAGATCAAACGTGACACCAAAATCAGTGGCACCAAAATCAAGTGTGTTTTGGGTACCAAAACGATCGACGACCGTGTGAGTACTGTTGACCGAAAATACATAACGGTCGTTTCCAGCCTCGAAATTACCGGCTCCGACTGGAACTGGAATCACGGTGCCATCGGATTTTGTGGCTTCGACGTTGGCAGAATCGTTTCCACCACGCATGTAGAATACGTCGTTGCCCTCTCCGCCGAACATGATGTCGCTGCCTTCACCGCCGTCGATGCTGGCACCAATGCCGGAAGCCGAAGTCACTTGCGATGCATCGATCACGTCTTCGGAATCAAAGCCCAGGATCAGGATGTCGGAAATTCCACCGGGTAACGTAGACGTCGTTCCATCCACCGTCACAGATGTATCGGTCAACGTGATCAGGTTTTCATTGTTGTCACCACCGACAAACAGAGTGTTGAGAGTCGCCGAACCGCCATCATCGTCTGAAACCAAAATATCAATTCGATAGATTTCACCCAGTGTTCGATTGAACTGAATCGTCGGAGAACTGTCATTGGATGCTGAAGCCACGACCGCATTCGCCGAATCGTATATCGTCCAAGTGTATTGCAGACCTTGAATATCAAGCGCACCGGCATCGGTTGCGTTGATGAGCAATTCGACCGAAGTTTCTGTTGCATTGGTGGTCGGATCCAACGTAAAGGTCGGATCAAGGTTATTGACCGTCAACGGGACGTTCGTGCTCGGCAGTGTTCCGGTTGTATCTTGATCATCAATCGTGATCAAAAGCCCGGATGAATCGTCCTGGAAAGTATAGGTCGTGGTAAACGTGCGGTTCTGATTGTCGACGCTGGCGTCAACTGGCAGTGAACCGTCACCAAAGTCGATTTCTACTTCGTGCGTATCCAGCGTTCCGACGTCACTGAATGAACCGCTGACGATGACCGTGTCCCCTTCGTTGACCGGACCGGTAATTACGGTGCCCGATTTGTCCGTGATCGTGACTGTGCCTAAAACGGGCAGCACATTGTTGACGGTGACATCAACCGTGGTGGCCGGACCAAATGTTCCGGCGGCCATGTCATTGTCGGCAGCGCGGGCAGAGATCGTGTAGGTCGTGCCGCTTGAAGGGTCATCCAGATACCGGTGTGGAATATTGGAAAATGAAGTAACGCCAGTCGCCAATCGGAAAGTTGTCTTCTGGCCGTCTCCCCAATTGATTTCAACGGTCGTTTTGTCGTCAACGCCGGCATCCGAAATCGTACCGGAAACGGTGATGATGCCGTTTTCATCAATCTCGGCGGACGATGGGGTAAGTGTGACTGTGACCACCTCCGGTACATCGTTGACGACATCCACCGTCAGCAAGTTGACGGCAGGATTGAGCGGTTCATCGTCGTCCACGACTTCCACTCGGATTTCGTACTGATCCGGGCCAACAGCTGGATCGTCAGAATAAACATGACTCAAACCCGAGAACGTGACTTCGTCGGTCGTTCGTAGCGGGTCGGCAGGTATCTGAACGACTTGCGTCGGCGAACCATCGCCCCAGTTGATGCGGAGGGTATGGGAGTCAAGCCTTCCTGGATCATCGAATGAACCATCCAGCGTGACCGAACTGCCTTCCACGATCGAGTTGGAAGAAAGGGTGGTCGTCAAGTTGCCTGGTGCCACATTTTGAATTTCCGCCAACAATAATCCGAGCGGGGTTGCATCCTGGGAACCAGTTTGGTCGGCCACAAGTACTTCCACACGATAGACATCAACAGCTGTCGGGGTGCCGTTAACGTTGGTGTCATCTTGATACGTGTGGCTGGCCGTAAAGGTACGGTCACCCTGGTTAATCGTTTGGGTTGTCGTTGTGCCGTCACCCCAGCGGATTTCAATTTCGTGGTCATCCGTCGCACCGGTATCAGCAAAAGTACCCGTGATCGTCACCGGGGATCCCTCGGCGACCGGTGAGGTAATACTGAACAAGTTGAAGTCGATCGTCGGAGCCTCATTGTTGACCGTTACGGTGAAGTTAACAGTCGCCGACTGGTTTGAATTGTCCAGAATCGTGACTTGAACGTTATACGGTACGCCGTCATTGGATCCAGCGTAAAGATGATTGAGCTCGATTGTTTGACCGACGACCGGGACGGCGACGATCGTGCCATCGCCGTAGTTGACTTGTGCCGTCCACTCGGTGGAATCAAGATCTTCAAACGTAATGGTTTGATGAAGCGGCGTACCATCGACCAGCGACACATTGGCCGGTGGAACGATGACCGGTGGAAGCGAACTTCCGGGACCATTGTCAGTTGGTGTGCCCACGCTCTGGCTGTTACTGAACTCGGTGACCCGCGTTCCGGTTTCGACACCTAGCACAGAAATCAAACTGGCAAACTGAACAGCAGACGATACGGTGAAATCAAAACTGAATGCGCCGGCCACCGGATCATTGTCACCACCTGATCCTTCGGCATTGAATGCAATCAACTGATCGCCTTGCCCAAACCCGGACGCATTTGGCATTGTCAGGTAGAAATACAAATTGATGCCAGCTGGGGCGGTCCCTGCGACCGTCAAGATGTTGCCATCCAATACGGCCGAGGTAATCGTCGGTACGTCCAGGAATCCAGCCACGTTGGCTGTGGTGTTGTCGAGGTTAAGGTCGATACCGCCGCCGATGTTGCCGTAAATGTAGTTGTCGCCGTAAGCGATCTGATTTGCGGCCGGGTCATCGATGCCGATGCCAAAGTAACCGTTGTAGGCAATCGTATTGGCACGTTCGTTGTTACCTTGAACACCAATGTTGACATCCTGGTTACTCAGAATGACGATGCCGTACTTCTGATTGCCAAGTGGTGTCGTACCGTTATCCGCAACGCCGATAAAGTTGCCTTGCAGGTCGGTACCGGTGGCATCATCGATACGAATCCCCTGTTCGAATCCACCAATGACGTTGGCTTCAAATTCATCATCTGACTCATCGCCGTTGGTACCGATCCGGGTGTTGCTGGACGAGCCGGTGACTTGGATACCAAAATCGGTGCGCCCCGCGGTGGTGCTGGATTGCGTTACATCGATGCCGATCAAGTTGCCTGCAATGTCAGTATCGATGGCGCCGTCAAGAATGATTCCCGAGGCGTTCGTGGATGTAATGACGTTCCGTTCAAGTTCGTTTTGCGCACCGAATCCATCGGTACCAATTTTTGTGCCCTGTGATCCTTGATTGACCACAATGCCATCGCCCGCACCCAAGCCCGCGGTACCAGCCGCATTGGTCTGAATCTTATTACCGCGAATCCGAGTGTTGTCCGCATCCGAAATCTGAATCGCTGCGGATAGCCGATCCGTCGGGCTTCCGGCAATGACGTTGCCTTCGTTGGCATCGCCCGCTCCGTCACCGTCCACACCAATGATGTTTCCATTGGAACCGGAGTTAACCAGAATCCCGATACCGCCGCCTGAAAGCGATTGAGTTCCGGTTTCATCGAAACCGATCAAGTTGCCCTGGATTTTGTTCCCGGAAGAGCCAGTTAGCGCAATCTCTTCACCGAAATTTCCGGAAACCACGTTGTCGGTAATCCATCCGTCCGCAGCCCCACTGACGAAGACAACCCCTCCGTTGTTGCCAATGGCTCCGCCGCCCGAAGCGTTGGTTCCGATAAAGTTGCCGGTGACAATCGTTCCTGCTGAGAAACTACCTTGCACCAAAACACCGGAACTGGTGTTTCCGCCGATCACGTTTCGTTCGACAACGGAACTGCCACCGACCATGGTGTCGAACACGTCACGAAGGTTGATGCCTGCGCCGGTATTGCCAATTCCGAAAGTACCGGTGACATCCAATCCGATAAAGTTACCGGAAATGGTAGTGTTTACGACAGGAGTCAGATCGTTTGGAACCGAATCAAGCAGATCGATGCCAGTATTCAGATTGCCGGAGATGATATTGCGTTCCAACAAGTCCGAGGTGCCATCGGCATTGGTCCCGATCAAGTTGTTTGAACTGTCGACAATCGAAATGCCAAATCCCTCGTTCGGTACCGCTTGGGAACCCGTTGCGTCGAGGCCGATGATATTTCCAGCGACAATATGCAACGTACCGCCAGGATTGGCGCTACCCTGAATGCGAACTCCATGGCGCTCACTACCACTGATGACGTTGCCTTCACCTGCGTCGGCGATCCCATCACCGTCCACACCGACGTAAACGGTACTGTTGGTGCTTGAAATGAGGACACCTGCTTCGCTCGTCACCGTTGTCCCGGCATTGCCTATCGCGAAGTCTCCACTGGCATCGGTGCCGATATAGTTGCCTTGGACTTTCGTGCCGGCACCCGCGCTAACGATAGCAACTCCACTTTCAAAGTTGCCGCTGATCACATTGCCTTCGCCTTGAAGACCGCCGCCGATCTGCGTGTTCGTTGCATCACTGGTGACCGAGATTCCGCGGGTACCGTTGCCAAGCGGCGTCGATCCATCGGAGCCCACACCGATGTAGTTGCCTTTGATCGACGTGCCCTCGCTAAACCCGGTTCCTCCGATCGCGATACCAGCTGTAGCGTTGTCCCCGATGACGTTTCTCTCGCCCGTGTCCGCACCACCGATGATCGTATTCGTGGCATCAGTCAGGTTGATGCCGCTAGTCCCGTTGCCAAGTGGAATGAGCCCTGTGATGTCAGTACCGATCAAGTTGCCCGCGATGATGTTGCCATCGGCCAGAAACGCGTCGCCAGTATCCGGATCCACGATTGCAATGCCTGCATTTGCATTGCCCGAGATGACGTTAGCTTCCAAGCCGTCCGAAACGCCATCGTTGTTGGTGCCGATGCGATTGTTGGACGTCTTGACAATAGCGATTCCGACGACATTCGGCAGGGCCAGTTTTCCGGTCGCGTCGGTTCCGATCAAGTTCCCGGCAATAACGTGATTTCCCTGGTCCGAAAAGGAGTCTGAAATCCTGATACCCGCGGCAAGTCCGCCGCTAATCACATTACCTTCGTTTGCATCGTTGAACCCGTCGCCGTCGGTACCGACAACGACCGCAATGCCGTTGTTCGTGCCCAGCCTGATATTGGCGGTCGTGCTGTTACCTGCATCACCATTGCCGACTGCGATGGCACCGGTAGCGTCCGTCCCGATGTAGTTGCCCTGGATTTTGTTACCGGCGCCGATTTGTTCTATGGAGATGCCAAAGGCAGAGTTACCACTGATGACATTTCGTTCGGACGCATTCGATCCTCCGACAATGGTGTTCGTCACGCCTGAGCGAATTTGAACGCCGGTTTGGTTGCCCAAAGCGACGGCTCCCGTGATGTCGGTGCCGATGTAATTTCCGGAAACCCTATTTGAATTGGTTCCGGCGTCCTCGATTCGAACTCCCGTCGTAGCGTTGCCGGAAATCACGTTGCGTTCGGCATTTGAATCACCACCAATTGTGTTGGATTGAGCACCTTGCTCGATAATTACGCCGACGCCACTATTGGCTTTGATGCCGTTTCCAGCCACGACGTTATTGTTGGTGCCGCTGCCCGAGATATAGACACCTTGGTTGTTACCCTCGATCGTATTGGTCGCTTCGGTGGCCCCGTCGTTCACAGCGCCAACAACGTTGCCATTGGCAGCGTTTTCAATCAAAACGCCTTGCCCTGAGTTGTCCAAAATTCGATTGCCGGCGATGACATTGCCGATCGCCGCGGCTCCCGCGATGCGAATTCCAATGCTGGAGTTGCCTTTGATAGTGTTACCCGAATCGGTGTCCTGGCCGATATTGTTGTTCGCTGAATCTTCAATCCAGATTCCGGTATTCTGACCGGCAACAATGGTGCTTCCACCGCTATCGGTTCCGATCAGATTTCCAATGATCGTGTTGCCGTTGGATGCCGCGAGGATCGTAATTCCATTCCCCAGGTTGCTGGAAATGACATTGGCTTCCGCGCCGAATGCTCCACCGATCGTGTTGCCGGTCGCGGCCTGGTCAAGCCGAATACCGTCTGCACCGTTGGCAAGTGCCGTATCGTTGATGTCCAGGCCAATCCAGTTGCCGAGGATCGTGTTGTTGTCACCACCATCGACGGCAATTCCGTTGAATGTGTTGCCAGAGATGATGTTTCGTTCGGCAACCGTCGTTCCGCCGATGGTGTTGAATTCGGATTGAAGCTGTATTCCCAAGCCGTTGGAGATGGCCGCATCTCCATCGAGATTCGTCCCGATCAAGTTGCCTGCGACCCGGTTGTTGGTAGTCGCATCAGCGATGCGAATTCCCCATCCGCTATTACCGGAGATCAAGTTGTCACTGACCAGCGTCTCTGATCCACCAATGATGTGAATGCCATTTGGATTTGCGAAAGCGGTATCACCCGCCGGATTGGTTCCGATCCGGTTTCCAGATATGATGTTGCCAATCGATCCGGCACCCGTGACTTCAATCGCGTAAGTTCCGTTTCCAGATACGGTGTTCGTTGTACCGGTTTTAAGATCGGCAATGATGTTGCCCGCTGAGTTGCTGATCCAGATACCGGTCCGGTTGGGTCGCGCCGCATCGCCATCCTCGTTAAGACCGATAATGTTGTTACGAACCACCGTGTTTTGTTTGCCTTCACCAGCCAGCGCAACAATGGAACTAATCTGGTGTGCTGACAAGACATCGTTGTAGATGGCGACTTCGTCGATCAAACCGTTGAAGTGCCCCGTGATGTTGCCCGGAGAATTGGTGTAAGCCCCGATCCGCACGGGCGTGTTGGTGTTCGCGATCGAAGCCACGCTGACATTTTGCAGAATCGTTGTCTGCAGTTCGACGCCATTGAGGTAAATCTTGGCGTCGCCACTGGCCGCATCATAGGTGGCCGCCACATGCGAGAATTCGTCCAGCGGAATGGAAGCATTCGTGGTTTCGATGATTCGCGTGTTGGCTGTTGTGCCGTTACCGGAAACACGGAAATCAAGTTGACCATTTTCCTTGGCCCACAGACCCCACGAGATTTGATTGGTGTTGGAATTGTACTTCGAGGCGATCGTGTAGAACTGGCTCGTGCCGCCGGTCAACGCCGTCGGGTTGATCCAGGCCTCGACGCTCAACTCTGTGGTTGCATCCAGCGCGTCGGCATCGGCAACTTCTACGTATTGGGTCGAACCGTCTAGCTGGAATGCCTGGCCACCACCCACTCCTGGGCCATACGTCACGCCAGGGATTGCCGTTCCGTCGTTGCTGCCTAATTCATCCGTTGTGTCATTTTCAGCGCGCAGCCACAGCGTTGCGTTGCCAGCGATTCCGCTGCCGTTTCCGTCGATGCTGATTCCGTATACGTTGTTGCCGGAAATCAAATTGTTATCAACCAACGTGCTTGAGTTGATGATTTGGATTCCGTTTTCGCCATTGCTGACGGCAGTTTGGCCATCGGTGGCAATACCAATGTGGTTGCCAAGCACGGAGTTCTGGCCGGCGTTCACAATCGAGATTCCATTGAATATGTTTCCAGCAATCGTGTTGCCCAGGTCCGTCGAGCTTCCGCCGATGATGTTGCCGGAAGTCTGATTGGCCAAACGAATTCCGTTGATGCTATTGGCAACTGGGGATTGACCGCCTTGATCCAGCCCGACGTAATTGTTCTGGACCACGTTGTTGGTAGATGTGGCTCCGTCAATAACGATCCCATGCAAGCCGTTTCCAGAGATGACATTACCTTCGGAAGCGGTCTCACCACCGATCAAGTTGGACGAAGAACCACTCAACAGGGAAATCCCCGCGAAGTTGCCGATGGCGGAGGTTCCTAGCGCATCGGTCCCGATGTAATTGCCAGAAATCACATTGCCTTGGCCATTGGTGACATACAATCCGTCCGAGGTATTACCGGAAATCACATTGGTTCCGGATAGGCCGATCAGGTTGCCATTCGAATTCTGAATTCGAATTCCGTGCGCTCCGTTGCCAACGGCAGCATCCCCATCGGCATTGGTTCCGATTTTGTTTCCTTGCACGATCGAACTCTGTTTGCCGGTACCATTCATCGCATGGATGGCCGCAATCCGGGTTTCGCTTAGTTCCGTATTGTAGATCGCAATTTCATCGATGACGCCCTGTAGACGATTGGAAAAACTTGGTTCAAGACTTCCTATCACCAACGGGCCATTATCCGGAATCAATGCAGCAACCTGTGGCGTTGCAAGTAATAGTTCACCATCCAAGTACAACTTGACCGTCGTTCCATCGACAGAAACGGCAAAATGATAGAATTGGCCGGTTGAAATGCCGGCACCTGATGTGGAGTAGAATTGGAATCCGTTGTTGTAATTTGAAAAACGTAGTTCACCAGATGTGGTGACGAATACGCCGTAGTTTTGCGAGGTACCCGTTGTTCCCTTACCAAGAATGGTGAAGGGGGTGCTCGACGGCATGGCATCCAGTTTGATCCAGCCCTCGATCGTCAACGTCGTCAGGTCGAGTGACGGATCATCAGCAAAAACAATCTTGTCCGATGAAGCCGCGGCTGTACCGTTGGGCGTATCAAACTGAAAAGCCTGGTTAACACCATCGACACCAGTCGTGAACGTTACACCCTGGGAAGTAGGTTCGGCAGAATTGCCGGTAATTGCATCGTCTGTATCGCCTTCACCCTTGAGCCACAACACGGCGCTGTCATTAATTACATCACCGTTCCCAGCAATCCGAATACCGTCGGCAAGGTTTCCGGAAATCACATTGTCAGAGATGATTGCGCTGGCATCAGCAACGTCAATCCCGTAGCTGCCATTGGGTCTCGCTGTCTCTCCGTTCAAATCAGTACCGATAAAGTTGCCGGATACTATGTTCACGGCGTCCCTGACGACAACGCCACTCCCGCCTAACCCAGATATCACATTACGCTCAGCAGCGTCATTCGATCCATCGCCGTCCGTTCCTACAATGTTTTGGAAGGCTTGATTTTCGATGACGACACCATCATCTGAATAGCCCAGTGAATTCCCAGAGATTCCCAGTCCGATCAAATTGCCTTGAACTTTGTTTTCAAAGGTATTCGGCAGATTGCTTCCTGTAATCACAATCCGTTGGCCGATGACATTCCTTTCACCGGCCAGTCCACCACCAATTCGATTGCCGGACGAGTTCGCGATGGAAATCGCCCACAGGTTGTTGAGCCGCGTATCTCCGGTCGAATCAACGCTGATATAGTTTCCGGTTACGGTGTTTCCGGTGGAGCCAGTTGACGGGTGATGCCAACATCGTTTTGGCCAGCCATCACGTTTCGCACCGTCGGTCGTGCCTCGATCACGTTGTTACTGTGAACCGAGAGCAATAATTCCATTGTTCAGGTTGCCAAGATCACCCGTGCCATTGGTGTCCGTTCCGATAAAGTTTCCGGAAATCGTATTTCCGTCACTGCCGATTGCCAGCGAGATACCGGCCCCTACGTTTCCCGAGATGATGTTCCGCGTGGCGATCGATCCGCCGCCGATCGAGTTATTATTGGCTCCACCTAGAATAAAAATTCCATGACCATCATTGCCAATGATCGCATCTCCATCCGCATTAACGCCAATGTGGTTGTTGTAGACTTCAATGTTGTTAACTCCCGCGCCGGTCAGCCGAATTCCATCGCTGTTGTTGCCCGAGATAACGTTGCCTTCTTCGGCACCAGGACCACCGATCACATAAAGCGTGTGTGTGCCATTCAGTTCGACGCCAGAGCTGCCGTTACCGAAGTCGGTGGTACCATGCGCATCGGTGCCGATGTAGTTGTTCTGAATCTTGACACTGGCCGACGTGCCAAACGAAATGATGCCGTTGTCGTTGCCCGAGATCACATTTCGGTCGGATGTGAAACTTCCCCCGATGACGTGACCGGAACCGCCAAGAATCTCGACGCCGCGCAAGGCGCCATCGGCAGCTGTCCCTGCTGCGTTGACACCAATGTGATTTCCGGCAATCGTAACATTGTTGGCAGCAGCATTGATCAGGATATTGGTTCCACCAGTGATGCCTCCATTGCCGAAGCCGACCAGTGACAGTCCACGAATCTCGGTGTTGCTGGCCAAGATATCAAGACCAATCGAGGCAGCGCCGATCGTTCCGCCATTCAACGTCACACCAATCACCGCGTCGCTGCCAACAGATAACGTGTTGGGCGAAGCGCCTGATGCCGTGTAGCCATTAATCGTCACGGAGTCAGTGATTTGGGGAAGTGCCGAAAGCAGGTTGATGACAACACCGGCTGGCAACCCAGTGAAGTCAATCGTATTGGTGATGCCAACCGAACTATTCGAATCAAGGATGGCTTGACGCAAACTTCCAACGCCAGAATCGTTGAGGTTGGTAACACCAAGGGCCGTTGATTGCGCGGTCAATGTCAGATCATTGGCACCGACACCGCCGACAAACGACACGACAAAATCGATGCCGCCCACATTCAGGACACTGCCTTCGGAAACATTGGTAAACGGCGTGAAACCGGCAGGAACAAAATCTTCAATGATGATGAACGTGTCGCCCGATGGAGACGGCGTATAGCCATTGACGACCGAAATGTTGAGCGTGTTGTTTTCTCCCGAGAATCCGCCCAGGATCTGGTCAAACTGACCGGCACCGGTTCCACCAATCTGAATATTTAACGCGCCATCTTCCATGAATCCGTCGGCGTCGGTGAACGTGAGCGAGCCGGTCGTTCCGATTCCGCCCGGGTCAAGGGTTGCTGCACCTTGCAGGTCCGCATCAATATTGACATCGATGTCGCCGTTACCCGTCAGCGTGCCATTGTTAATGAACATCGCAGCCGCGATCAGCGTCCCGTCCACCGTTGTAGTGGAATTACTCCAGTTCTGGGTGTAGTAACCAGATCCCGAGATGTTGGCGACTTCCAACGTCGAACCCGTTTCGATGAACAAAGCACCAAAATTGCTGAAATCGTCCTCCAGCGTAAACGAGGTTGACCCGGTGAAGCTGACGCTCCCGTTATTGCCGTTGGTGATCAATGTCGGACCCAGGCTCGTATTTGCCGGCGCTGAAATCATGCCAATGCTATTGATCTCGAGCGTGGCTGCATTGGTGGTGATGTTTCCGGGGAAAACCAAAGTCGTGCCAGCTGCACTCCAGATTCCACCCGACAGGGTGCCACCCGACAAATTGGTTACCGCATCCAACGTCAGCGAACCACCGCCAAAACCCGATGCGCTGACAACGCCGCTATTGCCATTGTTGGTCAACGTCATGCCCAGCGTACTGTTTCCGTTGGACGTGTTGGCGGATAGCGTGCCGTTGTTGGCAAACTGATGACTAGCCAGCGGTCCGAACGGTGCAAAGGTGGCCGATACCATATTGAATGTCGCGCCAGCGTCGTTGGTGTAATTCGAGCTGAAGAAGTTGGAAACCGTCGCAAAAACAACATTGATTTCGTTCTGGTTAATCAACGTGACGTTGGTAAACGTATTGGAACCCGAAATCGAAAGGCTGCCCAGGTTTGTCACGTCACCTGTACCGCTGCCATCAAGCGTGGCGTCGTTCCAGGTACTGTTTCCGCTGATGTCAACGTTTCCGCTGCCAAGAATCAGCGCACTACCAGTGCCCATGTTCAGGCCGTTGCGGAATGAGCTATAACCAGAACCCAACGTCAAGGTGGAGGAGCCGATGGTGATTTCTTCTTCGGAGATGATCGAATTTACGTCAACCGAACCCACATCGATATTGATCGAATTTTGTCCAGCCGAATTGATATACACATCGTCGGTAAGTCCTGGCAATACTCCGCCGGACCAGTTGGCGTCGCTCCAATTGCTCCGTCACCTTCTCCCACCCAGATGGCATCGAAGGCGGTTGTATTGGAGGCAGTCAAAACGACATCGTTGCCGCCGGTCCCGCCAGCGTAGTCGATGGTGAACGTCACGCCATTCAGGTCGATGGACTCGCCCTGAGCCAGGTTGCTGAATGCTCCGGTCAACGATCCTGTGATATCGTCGATGTCAATGATGACAAATTCGTCGGCTGTCGATGTGATGTTGCGCTACAGCGAAAGATCCAGGGCACCGGCGAGCACGTCACGGCACCGCTGACATCAACCTGGTCATAATCGGTGCCGGGATTCAACCCGTCTCCGCCAAGTTCGATCTCCAGCGGCACGAGCCGGAGCCGAGGTTGAAATCACCATCGATCGTCGTGATGCCAGGGCTATTGCCCGGGCCAAATGTCGCCCGCTGCCGATACTGACGTCTTCAAAAATGTTGCCCGCACCGGAAAGTCGACCACCCAGCACGTTGACTCTACGACGCCGGGGTTGGGATTCAGGGTGCCATCGACAATGGTCTGGCCGGCCGTCTGTTCGTACGATTCCGAGGCAACGGCCAATTCACCTGCCGACGCGACCGTGACCGTACCGGTGTTTGTAAAACCATTGGTCGCTGCCAATTCCAAGGGTGCCAGTTTGAACATCAATCGTTCCGGTGTTGTCGTAGCACCATGCCCAGACTGGTGACGTTTCCGCCGGATTTCAGGATTTGTACTGGTTATCGACATTGCCAGTCGCTTCGATCTGCGAATTGCCCATACCTGGATAAACAGGGCTCCGTTCAGGTTGTTGAAAACACCGTTAGTAATGACGCTGAATACATTCCCCGACCAAATCGCTGTCCCCGAGTTATTGAGTGTCCCGTTAACGACGATAAGACCTTCCGCTCGCGGCCCCAATCAAATCCCGCCAATGGCGTTGGTGGTGCCGGTCAGTTCAAGCAGATTAGTACCATCGGCGTCCAGTTGTCCGTTGACGTCGGCGTTCCGGAGCCCTGAATCGAACCGGAGAGCAGTTTCAGATTCGCTGGGAAAACCTGATCCACTGTTCAAAATCAAACGTGGGGCCGCTGGCTTGATGACGTCGACTCCGGCTGAAAACGAGATTCGTTTGCCGTTACGCCGCCACCAGCCAAGTAAAATACACCTGATTGAACGGTATGGCCCGTACCATTGTTGGGTATGCGACATCAACGCCACAATATCTGCCGCGCCGGCCGCAGCCTGGATCGTACCCCGATTATCGAAGGTTCCAGGACCGAAATCGTTTTGGCGGTGGTGATGCTCAGGGTGCCCGGGTGGGTGACCGTGCGCCGGTTCCAACCGTGATGCTGCCAGCAGCCAGGGAAATATCCCCGTCCATCGTGACATCACCATTGGCGATGAAATTGCCGAAGGTCATCGTCAAACCGCCGTTAAACTCCTTTTTGCAGCAACAGTAAAGCTGTTTCCGCGGCACCAGTTCCACTTCGCTGCGAATCGAGTTGACGCTGATAGCTGAATCGCTGGTGATCTTGGCTGGACCATCCGAGTTGATCACAACATCATCACCGGGGCCAGGCACGACATTGCCGACCCAATTCGCATCGTCGTCAAAAGAAACTCCATCGCCGCCACCATCCCAAAAGACGGCGCTTGAGGAATTGCTGGCGGTAAGCGTGACATCGTTGCCATCGCCACCCTGATAGTCGATGGTAAAGGTGACAAAACCAAAGTCGATCGTTCACCTGAGCCAGGTTGAAGGCCCCCGTCAGCGATGCCGTGTCGGTTCCGGCAATGCTGACAATCACGAATTCATTAACGGTCGACGAGATGTTGCTGTACAGCGAAAGGTCCAATTCACCGGCCAAGGTGACGATACCCCCGACATCGACTTGGTCATAATCGGTGCCTGAATTCGCTCCATCGCCGCCGATTTCGATTTCCAGCGTCGATCCGGCATTGAGATCAAAATCGCGCCTGTGATCGTTGTGATCCGGGCTGTTGGGAGCGACGATTGCGTTTGATTGCACAACTAGCCTAGTCGAGCCGCTGTGAAGACCGCCATTGGTAACAATCAATTGTTCATTTGTCCCCAGGAAGACTGAATTGGGTCCAATAGACAGTATGCCTGAATTCGTAATAGACCCTGACGTCGAAAGATTAACCGGTCCAGACAGCATCCACTTACCGTCTGGCAGGTTGTTGATTACCGCGTTGTTGGCAGAAACCGAACCACTCGAGTGATTGATCGTCCCGGAGTTGTTAAAGGTTATGTTGGAAACGTTTTTGACTTGGGTTTGGCCCCCAGTTGATGGTTGACCCTGTATTTAGGGTCAAACACTCCGCCCGACCCAGTAATCGTCCCGCCGTCGATCCAATCGAATTGTCCAGAAATTGTTGCGGTAGTGGTGGTGATATCTAGCGTTGAACCATCAATGAAGAGATCTTCGAAATCGGCGACTGCTCCCGTCTGAAACGTGGTGATGCTGTTGTTTTCAAATTGAGTCGAGCCGCCGAATGAGTAAGTGGTACCCGCAGCAAAGTCAAATGTGGAAGCAAGGAACCGAACCGTACCAGTGCCAATGAAATCTATATCATGGGTTGGCCCATCAATGAAGTTGTGGTCGTTTATGAACAGCAACTCCCCGCCATTGTTAATGTCGAATGTGCCACTATGAGTTCCCGCTCGGTTTAGATGGACATCGCCTCCGCCTGATTGGACGACAAAAGTTCCGTCATCCAGATTGCTGAAAGGGACATCAATAAACCCATTTCCGCTGGCGAGGTTGGCTATCATCGTGCCACTGTTGTTAAACATGGCATCGGTGCCGCTGACCCAAGTGTATCCAGATGTCGGTAACGTCCAGACGCCCGTGACAAGGTTGTTAACGGTCGATCGTGTCAGGCTAAAACCCGCTGGACTGCTTTGGTTCACATCGCCCGAGTTATTAAATGTTACGTCAGTAAGCAGGCCCCCTCCATTCCAGATGGCAGCTGTGTCCACATCGATCGTATCAACGAAATAGTTTTGCACCGCTTTGCGAATTCATTTTTTGGCCAGCGGTCTTACTGAGCCAGTAGGACTACTCACTAAAGATCGAACTGTTGGTGACTTGGTCGAGAACAATTTCACCCACACCGGCGCTGACGATGCCCGTGGTATTGTCTAGAGGACTATTGATGACAAGCTGTGTCGTGCTTCCACTGGTGGACAAATTCCCTGTGTTGGTCAGCGTCCCTGGACCATTAATTGTTGAGTTGCTTTGGACATCAATGTTGCCGCTATTTTGGGACGCGGCATTTAACGTCAATGTTTTCGACAAATCCAGGTTCTCACTGTTGTTTAGGCTATTGATCGTCTGCGTGACGATTACCGTCAGATTCCGGCGACGTTGATCACCACATCATCCGCGGCGCCGGGGAGAGCATCGCCGACCCAGTTGAGGTTATCTTCCCAAGTCGTGCCGTCGCCACCTCCGTCCCAGTTGATCGTCGCCAACAAATGGCGAGCTTCGAGCAGGTTGTAGTCGTAGATGTGCCTGAGACCAATTCGCTGCCGCGTCTGTTGAGGTTTGGTCAGTCGATCGATAATGGCCTGAAGCGATTTCGAAATGGGCATAGCATTCCCTCGAATCGAGACGGTGTGACTGGATGTGGTTGGTAAACCGGTGGAATGTCAAAATCCAATGGCCACTAGAAAACAGCGTAGGACGCAGCTGTCTCCGGTCGGTCAAGATTGCCGGGACACGAGATTGATTTTCCAGCTATCCGGTGTGTGAGTCAGTTTGTCGCAAAGCACTATGCTAATGCACAGGCGCCGATGCAGAAACAAAAACTCAACAATCTGAATCTGCTGGGGGAAGACAATTTTCGAACCAACCCAAAATGAACGATTTTGGCGAGCGTTGTTCCAGACCGGCGAGGGTCGTTCCAGATCGAATCTGCGCCGAAGCTTGCCCAGTTCGGCCGAAAGGTTGAGCATCAAGCTTCGATTGAAGGTGGCGACCAAAATTCTGCTCATAACGGCAGATGCACTGAATAGCCGAGTCGTCTGGGACTCCGTTTCGCTAAAGCTGGTTGGGAGGGCAAAGCAGCTTGGCTCCGTCCAAGCCGAAAAACCCAACCGCGAATCGCAGCTCATAACGAGAATCGCACGCCCAATTTCCGAACGCCAAATATCTGTAAGGAAATTTACCGAAACCCAGTTCGTCCACCCGGTCGTTTTCGGGATGCCCGCTGTGTCCGGCAACGCGTGTGTATTTCACCTGATGCTTGCCAATCAACTGGTCGAGTTTTTTCCAGAGGTCGTCGTTTTTTACCGGGACCAGCTTGCCCTTTTCCTTGCGTTTCCAACCGTTGCGTTTCCAGTTCACCATCCACTCGGAGATGCCTTTGCCAACGTAGACGCTGTCCGTAAATAATTCGACCCGGCACAGGGACGTTTCAGGGTCGGCCAACCCCTGAACGACGGCTTCAAGTTCCATACGATTATTGGTCGTTATCTTTTCGGCACCCGATTGTTCGGCTTCTTTGCCGGAAGGTAGGTGTCGAAGAATGTACGCCCAACCCCCCGGGCCTGGATTTCCGCTGCAGCCCCCATCTGTAAAAAGGTGCACTTCGATCTTCTCGTCATTGCTCATAGAAAAAGAAATCCAGGTTTTTAGTCGATCGCGTCAGCCGGAGAATCGGGAGTCGGAAGACTGGTATCTGCTGTTGGTGAGAGCGGATCTTCGTGATTGCCACTGGCAGAGCGGTTGCCGTCGGAATGCGAATCGGAATCGGCGGCTGTTTCAGGGGATGGCGGCGGAAGCAGTTTCGTCGTACGACCGAAGTCGACTCGTTGCTTCTTGGTCAGCTCATCAATCGTATGAGCTAGTTCTGATTCGATTCGCGGTGACAAATTGGCTCGCCATGGCAAGACAACCTTGAAAACACTCCCTTTGCCAATCTCGCTCTCGAGCGAGATTGAACCACCAAGCAGAATGCAAAGCTCTTTTACGATCGACAATCCCAATCCAGTACCCGACACTTCGCGAGTTAGCGTATCCTTGCCAATCGCCGATACACCTTGACGAAATTTTTCGAAAATAATCTGTTGGTCGCTTTCCGCAATACCAACGCCGGTGTCGGCGACTTTGATCACCAACTCCTGTCTTTCACCAGGCACTGCCGAGACATTAATGCGGCCTCCCTCGGGAGTAAACTTGATGGCGTTGGACAACAGGTTCGTCAAAATCTGACGGACCTTGATTTTGTCTTGGTAAACGGCCGGCAGATCGTCTTTGACCGAAGATACCAACCGGATGGATTTCATTTCCGCCAGGTTGCGGACCATGTCACAAAGTTCATTGACGAGCTGGTGAACGGAAAATTCTGTCGGTTTAACCTCCATCTTACCGGCTTCCAGTTTTGCGAGGTCAAGAATGTCGTTGATCAGATCCAGCAACAACCGGCCAGAGTTGCGAATGTTGGCGGCAAATCGGGTTTGTTTGGGCTCCAGTCCTCTTGCGGTTTCGAGGATTTCTGAAAAACCGATGATGCTGTTGAGCGGCGTTCTCAATTCATGACTCATGTTGGCAAGGAACTCGCTTTTGACCTGGTTCATCTCATACAGCTTCAAGTTCAGCTGCGCCTGTTCATCCACTTTGTTGTCGAGGTCTTCATTGGCGCTTTGAAGTGCCAGTTGGGTGTCGTGCAAGTGACGCAACATGCGGTTGAACGATCGAGAAAGCTCCTCGAATTCATCGCCAGTATTCAGTTCGGCCCGCACATCCATCCGGCCATGGCTGACCTCATCGGTGACATCGCGCAAATGGGCTAGTGGTTTGACAATCACATATCTTACGATCAACCAGATCGCCGCGACCGAAAAAACGGCCGTCACGATCGCGACGGAAATCAGGATCGCCCGGTTCTTGTTGATTGCATTTTGGGCAAACTGATTGTCGAGCGTGATGCGGAGAAATACCGGTGGGGCCAAAGAAAGTTTTTCGAGATCGAGCAGTTTCTTCTGTTCGTCGGGATCATTGGACGACTTCAGATTTCCGCGTAATCAGTTCCAGCTCCGGACTCAATTTGCGCAGGGTCTTTGGCAACCGGAAAATGGCAGCTCCATGCATTCCGATTTCGACTTAAAAATCAGAGGTGTGTAATAAACATACTGTTCATCGTACGTAAAATCGTAGCCGGTTTCGTTCTCGGGCAAGATCGGATCTGATTCGGGTTCTTCAAAAGTTTCACCGTAGCTTTTTCGGACGGCTAATTTGTTCTGCTCGTTTTGATCAGAAATGGCTTGCTGAATCAGGGTTTCCAACCGTCGGATTTCGTTGGGGTCCGTGGCGACGATGGGATTCAGCTGCATGCGACCAATGCGATCGTCCAAAACGATCGGTTCGGCATGATAGGGAGTGGCAGCCGCTTCGGTGGCGAACAAGTCAAACAACGGTTTCGACGAATCGTCCGTGAATTTTGCGTTTTTGAGATGGGTGCGGAGAATGTAGTCCGGTTTCAAACTGCGAGCTCGATCACGCGTGTTTACCCGAATCAACTCTTCCGTGATTCGGTTGACCCACAGGAACGAGCCAGCAATCAACAGCCCCAGGCAGATCCCGAACAGGATACGGATCTTCCGTTCCAGGCTGGATTCGCCGAGTACGCGTTTGATCCCGCGGTATGACATAGGGAATATTCGCCGTTAAGCACGATGCGAAGTTGAAATGGGTTTTGTCGACGTGACGGGCTTCCGGCCGTGTGATTGATCACAACAACTCTGGATATTGCAAGGCCATCCCAACGAATCCAGTTGGGTGGGCAAAATCCCCGCCGCTAGGATCCGATCAATCCAGGATTCGATTTCCCCCGGAATCGGCCATCATGAATCACGGAGCCTATTCCGTGGTACGACTTACCGAAAAGTAAACGGCGGGGCTTTTCTTCCAAGTTGGCTGGTTTACCGAACTGCTAAAACAGAAGGTCATGCGAAACAATTTGCCGTTTCCATTTGTCCTTCGTCTCGCACTCACTTTTAACTTTCAACCTTCCACTTTCCATTAATTCAAACCATGTCCTGCGGGTCGATGTCGACAATCCACTGCACGTCGTCGTGGGGTTGAATACGGGAATGGGCGTGCGTAATTGCTTCCTGTAGCAAGTCGGATTCTTTGGCGCCCATCAAGATGTGAAACCGATACAGGCCGCTAAGTTTTTCGACCGGTGCAATGGCCGGGCCCAACACGGAGATGTCGAGTCTCAGTTCAGATGCTGATTTGCCCGTTTGTTCCGCGATGTGGTCGGCCATCTGTTCCGCCTGCGTTTTTGATTCACTGCGGACGACGATGCGGGCCAGGTGACCGAACGGAGGATAATGAAAGTCTTTCCGGTGTGGTAATTCCTGGTTGGCAAAACCGACATAGTCATGTCGGGTCGCAGCCAGGATGGCTTTGTTTTCCGGGTTGAATGTTTGCACGAGGACACGTCCGCCTTTGGCTCCCCGCCCGGTTCGCCCAGCGACCTGCGTGATCAAACCAAAGGTCCGCTCGGATGCCCGAAAATCAGGAAGATGAAGTGCCGTGTCAGCATTGATGACACCGACCAGGGTCACGTTGGGGAAGTCCAGGCCTTTGGCAATCATCTGAGTCCCGAGCAGGATTTTGGTCTCGCCGCTGCGGAAACTTGGCCAGGGCTTTCTCGTGGCTGCCCGGTTTCCGCATCGTATCGGTATCCATCCGCATCATGGAGACGTCGGGGAACATGGCTTCTACGGTGGCTTCCAGACGCTGCGTACCGAGTCCGGAAAAACGAATCGGATGGATTGCCGCAATCGGTACAGCGTTTGGGTTCGGGGATCTGATGGTCGCAATAGTGACAAACGGCTTTGTTGCCTTCGACGTGATGGGTCAATGGAATCGAACAGTCCGGGCAGTATTCGACGTGGCCACAGGCGGGACACTGAATGCGCGTCGAAAAACCTCGCCGGTTGAGCAGCAGGATGACCTGTCCACCGTCGTGAATGGCAGTTGAAATTTCCTGTCGAAGTTTCTGACTGATCGGTCCAAACCGTTTCCGTCCGCCGAAATCAACCCGCAAATCAATGGTCGCCACATCGGGCAGCGGCAAGTCAAGAACCCGTTTTTTGAGACTGAGTTTTTGGTACTGTCCTGTTTCGGCACGGTGCCATGTTTCCAGCGACGGTGTGGCCGAACCGAGGACCAGGGGAATGCCTTCCCGCGATGCTCGCCAATCGGCCACATCGCGAGCGTGGTAGCGAGGGGCTTTGTCCTGTTTAAACGAACCATCGTGCTCTTCGTCCAAAACGATCAGACCCCAGATTGGGCGTCGGAGCAAAGATTGCGCTTGCGGGCGCCGATGATTACCTGGACGTTGCCGCTTTGGCAATCTGTTGCCAATGCCACGCCCGTTGGGCAGACGTTAAGTGAGAGTGCAGCACCGCCACATGATCGAAACGTGCCCGAAATCGTTGGCGTGTTTGCGGTGTCAGGCTGATTTCGGGGACCAACACGATTGCCTGCCGGCCAAACTCAACCACTTTTTGAATCGCGCGGATATAGACTTCGGTTTTGCCGCTGCCAGTAATCCCGTGCATCAGAAAAGTCCGATGGGTGTCCGCTTCAATGTGTGTTTCAATCGCAGTCAGTGCACGCTGCTGCTCGGCATTAAGAACCAGATCTGCTGTCCGTTGCTCGGTCGCAATCTCGTGTGATTTTTGCTGAATTCGTTTTGAAGTGGCGACAATCAAGCCTCGTTTTCGAAGTGTCGAAATCGGGCCGACCGTGCAACCAACCGTTTCCGCGAGTTCCCGTTGGGTCCAATCCTGGATGCTGCCCGCGAGGGTTTTCAGAATGGTTATTTGAAGTTTGGACAATTGGAGTGAATCCTGTTGCAGTTGCGTCGGCAACATCCGGCGCCAAACTCAGAAACAGCATCTCGCGCGTTCCGGATTGGTTGCGGACGCCCGGTGGGACAATGGTCTCGATCACGGTGCCCAGATGACAGAAGTAATACTCGCTGATCCATTTGGCCAACTCCAAAAGCCCTGGGGGTCAGTAATTGGCGATGATCAGCGACACCGGCGAGCGGTTTCAGAGCCGAAACGTTCACCGATTTCGACAATTCATGCGAGGGACCGATCACATCAATGCAATAGCCCTGCATCGGACGGTTTCCACGACCGAGCGGTACGTTAAGTTTGGTTCCCGGTTTAACTGCCGATTCGAACTCCGCCGGAATGGCGTAGTCGTAAGGTCCGAAAGGCGCTTCGGCAAACGCAATCCGGGCGGCCAGCCAATCGTCCTGATCGTCCAGATTCCACGGTTGGGGGGCTCGACGTCAAAAAGTGACTGCTGGTCATCCATGTTTCACCATATCAAAAATGCGTGACACGTTGGGGCAGGAAACGGCTGATCCTTCGCAGCGATTGAACCGCCTTTCGAAACAGAGCCTGAATTCGTGGAGAATGGGATTGTGCAGTGCAATCACTGAAAATATTTTTGGCCGGCTAACCACTCCAGAGTCCAAGGCTGTCGTTACGTTACACAGTTTCAAAACCTGTCTGCGAATTTACGTCATGCGAATCGGAGTTTTTGGCGGATCCTTCGATCCCGATTCATCTTGGACACTTGATTCTGGCGGAACGATGTCGCGAAGAAGCGGAGTTGGACCAGGTCTGGTTCGTTCCCTGTGCGCTGTCGCCACACAAACGAGGATGGTGCTCAGGCTACCGATCGACAGCGAACTGAGATGATTGAACTGGCCACTCGGTGGTCACGCTGCATTTCTGCTTTCCCGATTGGAACTGGATCGCGGCGGTGTCAGCTACACCGTGGAGACATTGCAACAGATCGGGGAGAGTCATCCGGAACACGAACTCTTCCTGTCTGATTGGTGACGATTCGCTGGAGTCATTTGACCGCTGGCGGGAACCCAAGACAATATGTGAATTGGCGATCCCGATCGTCATCAATCGACCCGGTTCGGGAGAAATCGATTTGTCGGTGTTGGGAGAATACGTCGATCAGGGTCGACTCGAAAGATTTGAACGAGCCCAAGTCACCGGTCCGAAAATTGAGATTAGCAGTACTGACATTCGTAATCGTGTACACAATGGCAAATCCATTCGTTACCTGACACCCCGCTCCGTTGAAAAATACATTGAGACGAACCAAAACCTATAACCGCCCTGAATTATCTTCAGCTACCCCAATTCAGGCTGACGACCAATTACCAATCGAACAAGGGCAATGAGGGCATGCTTAGATATCGTGATTTTGTTCCCAAGGAAATCGAGGCGCCCGGGTTCTTGAAACCGGGAGAGCATGAATCGTTTGATCAGGCAGTCGTGGCGGCCAATCAATGGCTGGCCGAGCACAGCGTGAAACTGATCAACCTGGAGACCGTGGTGCTTCCCAACATCTGGAGTCGTTGGGAAGAAGGCTCCGCCGACGCTTCGATTGGTACCAGTGGCGACAATCCCAGCCGCTGGCACCAGTTCTTGCGCTGCTGGTACCACGACTGAACAAATTGGAAAGACTGAATGGCCTGAGCCAATGCGATTGGTTTAGGCGGCGCGGTTGACCAGTTGAAGGTCTTCAAGCGTTCTTCGAGGGACATTGACGGTGCCCAGCAAAGGCTCGTTCGCCAACGCGGATCGAATTTGTTCAAGTTGCTCGACGCAAGTCAAGGCCAGATCGATAAACATCCATTTGCTGCCGGAATATTCGCAGACCCCGCCACCTGTTCCTCCGAAATAGTCGTAACGAACTCGGTAACCCAACTGCTGGGCAATCTCAATCAGTTGATCGATTCTTTCGATCGTGCTGTTATCACTCCTTGATAGGCACCACCGGTCCCACCAGAATAATCGTTGACGGCATGCCTCGAAGCCCAGCTGTTGGGCGATCGCGATCCATTGATCAAGCTTTTCAAACGTGCTCATCGCACTTCCTGTCGTACCTCCCTGAACGATTTGAAACGTCGCCGAAAGACTGGACTTCGTCAGCCGGATTTTACCGATTCCTTCGCAAAGTGATTATATGTAGATCCGGTTTAGAATCCGAGATCGATTAGACGATACCGTTTACAACAAGCAATCGTGATCAACCCAAACGACAGACAGCATCTGGCCGATTTGGCAAAATATCCGACTCCGTCAAAGCTGATGGCCATTGGAAACAAGTGAAACGAGCGAGTTTTCCGCCTGGCGCAATTAAGCAAGCCGACTTGTTGTCTGCCAAATTCTTCGACTTTAACGCCATGGAAGGACAGCTAGTGACCCATTGCCAGCAATCCGAACTGGAACGACTACGTATCGAAGTTGCAGGTCTCAAAACCAAACTCAACCAGGCACAGCGGATGACGGCGTTGGGCGAGTTGGTCAGTACGACGACCCACGAGTTCAACAATGTTTTGATGACCATTATCAACTATGCCAAGATGGGCATGCGTCACGAAGACAAAGCCACCCGGGACAAAGCCTTCTCCAAAATCCACCAAGCCGGAAACCGGGCAGCCAAGATTACCAATTCAGTCCTCGGTTTGGCCCGCAATCGCAGTGAGAAATTCGAGATGACCGATCTGGTCGGCCTGATCGATCAGTCCATGATCCTGCTTGAGCGAGAAATGCAGAAGTACCGGATCAATGTCGAAATGGAAATCGATGCCGATTTGCCAGAAGTCTCAGTGATTGGCAACCAGATTCAACAGGTTTTGATGAACCTGTTGATCAACGCCCGTCAGGCAATGGCCGACGGCGGCCGACTGATTATTCGAATCCGCCAGAACCTGGAAAACCAGACCGTTGATATTTGCGTCCGGGATTTTGGGCCGGGTATTCCGCAGACGACGTTGCGGCGGATTTTTGATCCGTACTACACGACAAAATCAGGGCCTGACGAGTCGGGCAAAGGTGGTACGGGAATCGGCCTGGCGACCTGCAAAAACATCATCGAAGCACACGGAGGCAAAATCCGTGTAGAAAGCAGCGTTGGCAAAGGAACTTGCTTCACGTTGATGCTGCCTTTGGGAAGTCGAGAATGCATGCCGTCGATCGGGATGCATGCGACGAGCCACGCACCGACCCGTGCAACCGTTTGAGCGATTCTACCGTTTCGTTTGGCAGGTGCGGCAAAAAAAAGTGGACCGCTGCGCCTGCACGATGCGTTCAATCTGGTTGGCGTTACACCTGGTGCAAGTGGTTCCGGCGCGATCGTAAACACGGTGTTCGTTTTGATAGCCACCGGATTCGTTTAGCGCATTTCGATACGTGCCGTCCGATAGCGTCGATCCCTCATATTGGATGGCGGTTTCGAGGACCTCGCACATAAAATGATGAATGCGATGCCACTGTTTCTTGGAAAGCCGATGGCAACGGGCTTGCGGGTGCACTCCGGCCAGATGAAGAATCTCGGACGCATACAAATTGCCGATGCCCGCCACGGCCGATTGATCAAGCAATGCGACTTTGATCTCCCGTCGACTGGTACAAAAACGAACGGCCAGTTCGTCGGGATTGACCGCCAGCGCATCGGGCCCCAGAGTTCCATCGGATAATTTTTGTTGGTATTGTTTCTTGGAGAGCAAGTGGACATTGCCCAGTCCGCGACGATCCCAGAACAACAGAGCCTTCACCGAACATTTGGCAAGCCGCAGTCGAAACCGCAGATGTTCTTTGGTCGGAGGATCCGCGAGCAGCACCAACCCGGTCATTCGCGGTTCAAAAATCAGCCGATCGTTCGAATCGAGCCGCAGTACAACTCGTTTTCCAAGGCGGTCGACGCTGGCGATTTTACGCCCAGATACACGTCGGTTCAGAAAGTCGATTCGAGGAGTGATGGAGATTGGTTTCTTCGCGCAGGGAGTTCTTTCGGCCTTGATGATTTGGGCACCCAGGACTTCCAGGATCCCACGCCGCATGGTTTCGACTTCGGGTAGTTCAGGCATTGATTAATTGAAAGTGGAAGGTGGAAAGTGGGCGCGAGGTTTTTTTCAGAAGTTGTCTTTCTCCTGAAATTCTCGTTCGTCTCGTGCAGAGGGCATGACAATCGTCGAGGCGTCTCTGGATAGCGGGGTTACTTGCCAAATTGGCTTGCGGTCTATTGACGCTTGGTAGAGTCGTTTCGACAATCGACACTCCGCGTCCTACAATCTAACGAAGATTTCTTGCATGGTCAGTTCGTATTTATCCAAACCAAGCCCAGATGCCGGGCTCCCTGACGGACATGGCCGCTACGGTCAGTTCGGTGGCCGTTACGTGCCCGAAACGCTGGTGGCCGCCCTGGATCAACTGGAGTCAGAGTATCTCAAGTCGCGAGAGGACCGTGACTTT
Source organism: Pirellulaceae bacterium (assembly GCA_942492215.1). GTDB lineage: Bacteria > Planctomycetota > Planctomycetia > Pirellulales > Pirellulaceae > Mariniblastus. The sequence goes on along the minus strand of CALODY010000022.1, from coordinate 84,442 downwards.
CAGCAACAGCTGGATTTGCTGTTGCGGGATTTTGTCGGCCGCCCTTCCCCGCTCTATTTCGCCCAACGATTGACCGAGAGGTGTGGTGGCGCCCAAATCTGGTTTAAACGAGAAGATTTGAATCACACAGGTGCCCACAAAATCAACAGTACCGTCGGCCAGGCGTTGCTGACCCTGCGCATGGGTAAGTCGCGAGTCATCGCGGAAACGGGAGCGGGTCAGCACGGCGTGGCAACTGCGACGGCCTGTGCTCATTTCGGTCTGCCTTGTGTCGTCTACATGGGTGAAGAAGATGTTCGCCGCCAGCAACCAAACGTTCAAAGTATGAGATTGCTGGGTGCGGAAATCAGGCCGGTCGTGACTGGCTCACGAACGCTCCGCGACGCGGTCAATGAAGCGATGCGAGATTGGATGAGTTCGGTCAAAGACACCCACTACATTCTCGGTTCCGTTGTTGGTCCGCATCCGTTTCCGATGATCGTCCGCGACTATCAATGCGTGATTGGCAGAGAAACGATCCGCCAATCACAGGAAAGATTTGGGCGGTTGCCCGATGCCGTGGTGGCCTGTGTTGGCGGAGGCAGCAACGCGGCAGGGATGTTTTTTCCCTTTGTTGCGGAGACCGACGTGCCGTTGATTGGCGTGGAAGCCGGGGGGTTGAGTAAGGTAGCGGGCCAGCATGCCTCCAGCTTGACTTTCGGTAAACCAGGTGTGTTGCACGGCAGTTTCAGTTACGTGTTGCAGGATGAAGATGGTCAGACCCAAGCCGTCCATTCAGCGTCGGCAGGACTTGATTACCCGGGAGTCGGACCGGAACACAGCCATTGGAAGGCGACTGGGCGAGTCGAATATCGAAGCTGTCGTGACGACGAAGCGTTGGAGACATTTGATCTGGTCGCCCAAACCGAAGGCATTTTGCCCGCACTCGAAACATCGCATGCGATCGCGAAGGGAATGGAAGTCGCCAAAGAACGAGCGGCGGACGAAATCGTCGTGATTTGTTTGTCAGGACGCGGCGATAAGGATGCGGCCGAGATTCAAAGGCTCAGAGATCAGAGTGAAGGCTGAAGTAGTGATTTGTGATTTGTTACGTTGATCGTTTGAGATTTTGTCGATTTCGGTTTGTTACCTGAATGGCTTTCAACTTTTGAGAATCCTATGTCCGCGATTGACCAATTGTTTACGCGACTGAAAACGAACGGCGAGAAAGCATTCATGCCGTTTATCACGGCGGGTGATCCCAATCTCGATTTTACGGAGCAGCTGTTGTTAAAGTTGGACAACGCAGGATGCCACCTGGTGGAAGTCGGAATTCCCTATAGTGACCCGATTGCGGATGGCCCGGTCATCCAGGCTTCTTACACCCGTGCACTGAATGCCGGTACAAAACTGGATGCGATCTTTGCGATGCTCACTCGCGTCACCCCTGCAATCAAGATGCCCGTTGTCACCATGGTTAGCTACGCGATCATCTATCGAACGGGAATCGAAGAATTTCTGAAAAAGGCCATCGCGGCCGGAGTCGCCGGCGCGATCGTGCCGGATTTGCCTGTCGATGAATCTGCCAACCTGGCCGACAAGTGTCGCGAACACGATTTTAGCCTGATTCAACTCATCACGCCTACGACGCCACGAGAACGAGCTCTTACGATTGCGCGCCAGACAACGGGATTCATCTACTACGTTTCGGTAACCGGGATTACGGGAGAGCGGACCGAATTGCCGCCCGAATTGATGGAGTACCTCCAATGGTTACGGCAGCAAACCGAACTGCCCATTTGCGTTGGTTTCGGGATCAGTCATCCGGATCACGTCCGACTGCTGCAACCGGTTTCGGATGGATTGATTGTTGGTTCCGCGATTGTTCGAAGGATCGCAGAAGCCTCCTCGGATTCCCCAGGGGACGCGGATGTCATCAAAAATGTTACAAATTTTGCCAACACAATGATGTCGGCAATGAGTTAGCCCAGTCGTTTGTAAGCAGGGGCCACGGCCGCATTTATTCTCTAAAAAGGTGGCGTGAAGGGGGAAGATCGGAAAGATTCCAGTTGGGGGCGATCCCGCGTCGGTTCGGTTTTTCGGCAATTCCCCGCGTTTTCTCCAGTTCCGGGCCAGCGGAATCAAAAAAAAGTCTTGACCTAAATCGGAATTTGAAACTAAAGTTGAGGTAAGGCTATCGAAAGGCTTTAGTTTCGGAAACAAGAAGTTTCCTGGAGGTCGTAATGAGAGACAACGCTAATCTACCCGATCCGAATTCTCCCGTGCATCGTTACTTTGCGGGACTTGCCGAGAATACTTTTCAATCACAGCTGGGGGTCGTTGATCCGGTTTTGGTCGACTACCTGACCGATCTTTTGATTCGTTCCATTCGGTCCGACCGGGAACGGATTCGAAGTGTCACCGGCCAGCCCTTGATGAGCATCCAGGAAATGGTTGCGGAGGCTTCAGCCAGGCTGGGTGATGCAAGACGGGATCTGCACCGATATATCGGCGACTTTACACTGTTCTGGGCTGGTGTCTATCCGGAAGCTTTGCGTTCCCGTGCCACCAGTTCGTCCGACCAGTTTGAGACGTATCGATCGTTCGGCAAGCGATCATACCGGATTGCCAGTTCCATCGAGTCCGCCAGCGAAGAGGCTCCACCGGCGACAGTGTTGGAACGGCTGAGCGAGAGATACGATCTCTGTTGTTACGGTTTGCGGGAAGTTCGACGGCAATGGGAATCCCGAGATGACGATCTCGGTCCCGGCTCGATATTGTTGAATTAATTCGACAACGCGTCGCGCGGGGAAATGACAGCAGCACCGGCCTTGCAGGTTGAAGGTGCGCGTTATGTTCAAGACACCAGGCCTTTGGTGACCATCATGAAAACGTCTTCCAGGTTGGGTTCCTGGGTGCCAAACTCGCTGACCTGAACATCGTTGTCAATCAACTGTTTCAGCAGCTTGGCGGTATCGTGATCCGGCGAAGAAAACTCGATGGTCACTTTCTTTCCGTCGACTTGCACATCCCGCACGTCGGGATTACTGCGGATGATGGAAAGTCCCGTATCCAGTTTGTCACCGATACGCGCGACAACAACCTGGTTCCCTCGAATTTGTTTGTAAACGTCATCAATTGGACCGTGCATCAACAGTTTCCCGCGCTCGATGATTCCGATGGAAGTGCAACAATCGGCCAATTCGGTCAGGATGTGGCTGGATATTAAGATGGTTTTGCCCATGCGCCGGAGTTCCTTCAACAAGGCCTTTACTTCGACACGTGCGCGCGGGTCGAGCCCGCTGGCTGGTTCGTCAAGTATCAAGACGGGCGGGTCATGAACCAGCGTCTTGGCCAGGCAGAGTCTTTGTTTCATTCCCCGTGAGAGGCCGTTGACGAAATCGTCGCGCTTGTAGGTCAAATCCAGAAGCTCCAGGACATCCCGAATTACCTGTTTCCGTTGTGTCCGGCCAATTTTGTAGGCGACCGCAAAAAAGTCGAGAAACTCCCACACTTTCATTCCGTCATAAACACCGAACGCGTCGGGCATGTAACCCACACTGCGACGAACATCCATTGGGCTCTCAGATACGCTATAACCATTCACGGTGCCATCGCCGCGGGATGCCCGCAACAAGGTGGCGAGGAAGCGAATGCTCGTACTTTTGCCGGCACCATTGGGTCCGATGAAACCGAACATTTCGCCTTCGTTGATCTTCAAATCCAGTGATTCCACCGCGGTGAAATCGCCGTAGTCTTTTCCAAATCCCGTTAACTCAATCATTCCAGGCTATCCGCGGTTCAACTGCATTGATCCGGCCGACCCAATCGATGGACAGCCGCGTTTTATTTCCAACAGATGGGTCATTCCAGGTCCTGCATTTCGGCCTCCCAATCGAGGTTGGATTTACCCATGAGATCCGTCATCGAATTGGCGTCGCGTCTTGCAGCCGGTAGCGCCGATTGTCTCAAGTGGACAACCACCAGCGTCTGTTGATCGGTTTGAGTCGCCTCTGGGTCAAACTTGGTTCTGCCCAGTCGCTGATCGGTCGCCCCAAAAATTCGACACTCACCGGGCGCCAACTCTAGTCGGCCAGCAACCGTGTCAAACAGGCGACCGATCTTTACCGACGACTCGTTAAAGATCGCTTGATAAGCTTTGCGAAACGCATTCTGCGTGAATTGAGGTTCCTGGTCCGGCGAAGTTGCCGGGCCTATTTGAAACAGCAGCAGCTGGAACCGATCCCAGTCTGACTCAATTTCTCTAATTTCAGCAAGCTGGTCCAGAGACGCGGAAATCTCCTTTTTGCCAATAGATTTCTTCCAGATTTCGTCAGCCGCTCGGGCCGAATTTGAAAAAACGGGGACTTGCCGCCAGCGATCGAGGAACCCTTCCTGGCTGGTTTCCTCAAAAATGAGCTTGTTTGAAGTAGCACCAGCTGGCAACTCACCGATCCAGGCAACATGGTATTTTCCCTCTTCGTCACGCCACACAACTCCGGTCTCCGAAACGTTCAGGAACGAACTGTTGCTGACAACACTGGGCTGTTCTTGTTCGTCGAAATTGCATGAGATGATCCCCTCCAAGTCCAACATAAACTCCGTATGCAGCAACCCGGTAGAGTTGGATTGAATCTGAAAACCTTCCAGACGATTTTGGACGGTGCGGCGGAGGTTGACTTGGCTCAGTGTTTCCGCTTCTTGGTAAAAGTCGCTGGAGTTCGTACGCGCAAAGGGAAGCGATTGGGCCGTCGAATTGTCCAGGTCGACGTTGTATCGGGTCGACAGTGATGTATACAAAGCTGAATACTCAGAGGTATGAGCGCGTGGATAGTCCGCGTAAATCTCCAGCAGACCAATTTGGGTGTTGCTGCGAACAAACCCAATATCGAGCGCTGCCAATTTGACAACAACGACGGCGCCGACCACTGCAATGATGGGGGCCGCAATCCATGCCCATTCTACGCGTCCCATCAACCGGAAGACGAGCCAATTGATCGGTACTAGCACGGCAAGGTAGGCGACTAGCATCTTCAGGACGAATGCCGAAGAAGGCGGGGTGATGCCGGCTGCCTCCTGAAGCGTCTCTCGCGCAGCAATGGAAACACCACTGTCGTCGTTCCAACCTCCGCAGCCGGATTGTGGCGCATCGGCGAATCCCCCGAAATGCCAATGGTCGTTCTCGTTCCGGATCGGCAAATTCTTGGTCCTGTCCAATCGAAATTGTTGTTCGGAGCCGGACAACGAATTGTAAGCAAAATTGCCATCGTTGGTGGCCAGATCGTTTGCCAGGGAGTACGCGGGCGCCGCGGGTGTCCCTTCCTCGGCCGAGAGGTCGCGACTGAGAAATCGTAAGGTCGTTCCCATCATCGGGTCGAAAATCGAGGTGCGATCATCGAGCCAGCCAAACGAGACATCCATGTCCTCGGTTTTTCCAAATTGACGGGCTGGTTTTCGTAACAGTGCATTGTTCAAAAAACTTGGGAAGCTTCGCCACTTGCGCACGGCGGGAGCCGCCAATGAAAACGCGGTTACGACAATCCGACCCCGACCCACACGCCGTTCGATGGCGATTTCACCCGTGCCAGACACAAACTCGGCATCAACATGGGGCGTAAACTTGGCTCCCAGCAAAGGGGTCTTTTCAGAGATTTGAAATACTCTCTGCTCCGCCTCCTTGTTGGGGACGGGAACGGTCCAGTTCTTGTTCAACTCAACAATGTCTGCATTGGTGATATTGCGAGAACCGGCAAACTTGGCGGGCAAATAGCTTCCGAGAAAGCTGTATTGAAGTTTATCCAGGCAGTCCGGGCCGCTGAGAATGAGTTGGCCACCAAAATGCAACCAGTCCAGAATCGCGTCCTGTTGTTCCTGGCTGATGCTAGCCGGATCGTAGTCATCCCAGATCAGGTAGGCGATCGTGGTCCAGTTCAGCCCGTGCCGCGGCAGCGGCGTTGGATTCCCGGGCAGCGAGGGAACGAGTTGGTAGAAAGGCGGGACGATTTCGCCATTGCCAAGTTGTTGACCACGCAGCTGAACGGAGTCGGTCAGTTTCAAATAGTTGTAACTGTCGGGGCGATCGCTCAGGACAACGATGTGGTGTTGAAATGGCTTCATCAGCGCGGTTGGCTGGGACAATGATTTCTGAGTCAGTCCTCCGATACTGCGTTCCAGCCCGTAGTAAACATTGGCGATCGTCGTCCTGACATTACGGCGGGGAAGAAACACGGTCGTCTCCAGGTTTTTCCACTCGCCCTTGGGGAGCGATACGGGCCGGGACGTGGTCAGATAATAGTCGGTCGAAGGAACTCCCACCGGTTGGTTCATCGAGTTCATGCTGTAAACGGATAACTGCCCATCGGCGTTGTAGTTGTTTGCAATCACCTGGAAATTGGCAGTGACCCAGTGCCCCGGTTTCGTGCGGTTGAAACGAATTACCGGGTTGTCAAGATTCCCAATGGCGAGTTTGAGAGGATCTTTTTCTTCCGTGTCTTCCTGTTTCTGGTTGGGAAACAGTCCCGGCAACAGCACAGGTGTTCGCGTTGCAAAATCCGGTTTCTTCTTTTTCTTCTTTTCTTCTTCTTGCTTCTTTTTGACAGACTCGTCTTCGTCGAGATTGCTGCGGCATCCGTTACAGCCGGTAATCAGCAAACAGGAAACAAACAGGCCGCACACAACCAACATGCGAAGCAGCGGATTCTGATGGAAGTGTTTCATATCGTATTTAAGAAATTAGGCTTTCCAATGGTTGGCAAAAAGCAGGTCGACACAGCCAAAATCAACAGATGCAAACTCAACTCGACCCACTTGTTGATTGCTGGCGTGAACTCCCATTCTACCGGTACCTTGGTTGCCGCGTTACTCGCGCAAGGAGACGAAAACTCAAATCGCCACCTGAAATTCCGCCGCTTTAAGCGTGTTTTCCAAAAGCATGGTGACGGTTAGCGGTCCGACACCCCCGGGAACGGGTGTGATATATCCCGCGATTCGCCGAACATTGTCGAAGTCGACGTCGCCGACCAATCCTGATTCGGTTCGATTGATTCCTACATCTACGACCGTTGCACCGGGTTTGACCATGTTTGCGGTCACAAATCGAGGACGACCAATGGCGGCGATCAGGATGTCAGCGGTGGCGGTGATTTGATCCAGGTGCTGTGTTCGGCTGTGACACAAAGTGACCGTTGCATTTGCCATTTCAGGACCTAACGCCGAATCTCGTTGGGCCAGCATCAACGCCAGTGGTTTTCCTACGATATCACTGCGCCCAATAATACAAACGTGTTTGCTGGACGTCGCGATTACGGACCGGTGAAGCATTTGCACAATGCCGTGCGGAGTGCAGGGAAGGAAACGTGGACGGCCTTGGGAAATCAGTCCGACGTTCTGTGGATGAAACGCATCAACATCTTTGAGTGGATCGACCGCGTCCAAAACCTGTTGGGTGTCGATATGCGTCGGCAGCGGGAGCTGGACCAGAACGCCGTGGACGGCAGGATCACTATTTAATTGCCCGACCAAGCCCACGATGTCGCCGGTCGTTACGTTACCGGGCAACCGGTGTAACTGGCTGCCGATTCCCACGCGGGCGCAGGCACGCTCCTTGTTGCGAACGTAAACCTCGCTCGCTGGATCGTCACCGACCAAAATCGCCGCGAGAACGGGGACGGACTGTTGCGTGGTCCGGAAGGATTCAACTTTCGTTTTGGTTTCCTGTTGTATTTGTTTTGAAATGGCTTTTCCATCCAGCAGTTCCGCCGGTGAGCTCATCACATCCTCCTGCATACGTTTGATAGGATGGACATCGAACCTACCGAACCGTGTATTGGAAATCGGTATTGTGAACGTTTTACTCGAGATTGTCTAACCAGAACTTTCGATTCTGCAGGTTCGACATGCTTGAGCGGTCCTTGGTCGGCCGGCCAACGGACCCCGCGTATCTTCACGAATGATATTTGTTGGAACAACCGGCGCGGCCATTCCACTGATGCGACCTGCCTGATTGGCGCCCACGACAGAAGCTATCGTGAAGCTGAATCGTCCACATTAATGGCGTCGCTCGTCTCGTCCGATTCCACCAGCGATTTGAGCCGCCGCGCATCATCTTCCATCCGCTGCTGGATATCCGACTTTTTAAACGGCGCCAAAAAACGACCGAGCGAGGTATTGACCTCTTTAAAGCGGCAGGTCAACTGGGTCTTCTGGTCGTCAGTTGGTTCCAATTGGTAGATTGCCGTGATCACTTTCTCCGAGCTGGTGGATTGAACCGAAAATAGTTCGTCCTGCACTTGTCGGATGACTATGTCCTTGAACACGATGGAATTGCCCTGGCCATCGTCGATTATCCGCTCAGTGATTACGGCAGGCTGATTCTTTTCGGCCATCGCCAGGTCTTCGACTCGTACGAGGCCACCAATCCACTGTTTGAGCCGGTCAGATTCAGTGAGGTATGGAAAAATCTGCTGGGGCTGTGCATCGATGACCAAACTGGTCGAGAAATCGTTCTTCTTGCCCCCAATCAACCAAATACTACTACCGGCGATAGCGGCGGCGATTACAACAAACAGCAGGATACGGGCGAACAGGCTCATGACTACTTCACAAATCAAAAATTGAGAAACGACCGGGTATCCTAACGGAAAAATGGAAATGTTCAACGATTCCCAACGAAGATACAGAAATCAAGCACAGGAAATCGCCATCTCAACGATGCCATGGATCTGCACCGAATGCGACCCACAAAATGGATGATTCTTGCGAACCATTTGGCAGTCCACTCGTCTCTACAAGTAAGGAAGCGAGTTATCGTTGACGAAAGCTTGTTAGCTAAATCGGAAAATTCAGTTCAATCAATAACTATTCTCGTATGGGGAAGCCAAATTCAATGATGTGTTTCAGGTCAAGTTTGATATCCAGCCCCCGATGGAAACATCAAATTGGGGAACATCGGATTGCCAATTACCAAGGCAATTTTGATGTCGCGCTACCATTGCGCCTGTGACGCTTGGCCACGAACTGACATGAATTGTCTCCAGCCTGGTGTCACTGACAGCAGGCTTTTTTTGTGCCGGAAACTGACCGACTTTGCGTCGGAAACTGATCGAAGGGCCTGTGAATCCACGGTTTGGTAGCTCAAACGGCAGAGCGCCTGGCTGAAGACCAGGAGGTAAGGATTCGATCGCCTTCCAAACCACTTGTTCATTGTTGCATGTTCGAGAATCGCGTTAGCTCGTGAGTAGTCGGGTTGGAGCAATTGGAACTAAAAACTGACAACGCAACCTAAACGGTAGTCGAGGGCTGGTCGCCCAAGCTCGACTGATACTCGAGTCGCGCCAAGTTCGATCCTTGGGGCTACCACTTGATGCGGGGAAAGAAATGGAAATCGGACCCGTGAGTCAATAACCGCATCCACGATTTGAGATTTAACGGCCTGAGGTTGACCAATGATGACACGATTGAAACGCAACACCCGATCCGAATTGATTCGAGGTCGTGGTGTCAATGGTAACACAGCAGACTTTTAATCTGCCTGATGAGGGTTCGAATCCCTCCGACCTCACTCGGCAAGCATTATGGCGTGTAGCTCAGTGGTTTGAGCGGTTGTCTTATAAGCAACAGGTCGAAGGTTCAATTCCTTCCACGCCAACTTATGGATTGCTGGCACGATGGTTGGCCGGTTGCCCATGGTTGTGAGCCGCCGGCCTGGGGCGATGTGACAGATCAACGACAGAGACTTAACCACAAGAATATTTTTAAAAGTCGGCGAACCCATTCTTGCTGACGGACACTAACAAAGTCATGCAGTTAATTTACTTGGCAAACAAAGTTCCAGAGTGACCGGTTAGACAGCCATTGGAAGATTCTGAAATGTTGTGACGCCAGAGCTACGACCGTCCAGGATGGAGCTTTCACTGGCAGGGAGTGGAAAGTGGAAAGTGGAAAGTGGAAAGTGGAAAGTGGAAAGTGGAAAGGAAAGTGGAATCGCTAAACCAACAACTCTCAATTCTCAACTTTCAACCTTCAACTAACCAAGCACTGGTCTTCTAGCGGCCAAGATTCCGTTTTCGTAATGCGGAGACGTGGGTTCGACTCCCACCCGGTGCTCTTACTGCTTGAGCGAAGCCTGGCAAATCTGTGCAATCGGATGTCGACCAAACATCAGATTCGCGGATTCGCAGAGGAGTTCAAGTTTGATCTTTGACAATTCGGTAGCCAAAAATTGCGCCCATGATGTAGCGGTAGCCTGTTGCCTTGCCATGGCGAAAGTGTGGGTTCGACTCCCACTGGGCGCTTTTGATTCGGTATTGCAGTTCCAAGCACTGCAGTTGGCAGATGCTTTTTCAGGATGTGGGAAAGTGGAGATTCCGCCGGTTTTGGGAACCGGAGATCGCTGGTTCAAATCCAGCCATCCTGACTTTTTACCGTCGAATTCCGGGAGATCGCCATGTGCGATCTTGACTCGCTCGTGTGATGTTTTCCCCGGACCGACGATCCGGCCCATCGGTCCAGCTTGGAGTGGACGCTGCCCTGTCACGGCAGAGATCACCGGTTCAAATCCGGTATGGGTCGCTTACCAGTGGAAAATTGAAAATGGAAAGTTGATAGTGGCATTCGACGGCATCAGAAGGTGTGGACGTGTCAAACCTGTAACTCGTTGAAATTTTCGATCGACAATCTTGTTAGTGTGCGATACGCCATCTGGAGAGCGGCCGGTCTCAGGAACCGGTGTCTGCGAGTTCGAATCTCGCTCGCACAACTTTGGGCCTGATGAGCTTGGCCTGCTTCGGTGGACAGAGACGTCTGGGCATCTGAATGGTCTATTTGCCGGATTGGCGGCAATTTCGACAAGACGGTGATGCATGTTTGCCATAGCTACTTTACTTCGCAACACCGAAACCAAAACGGAACGTTAAACCGAAACGTTAGAAATCAATCGGGGATCGGCTAATCGGTTAGGCCACTTGCCTTTGAAGCAGGTTGTGAGGGTTCGAGTCCTTCTCCCCGAACTGAGATCCATAGATATCAAAAACGAGGATCCAACAGACAATTCAGTTAGCAGATGTTTGCAGATTGAACTTCGAATCTGTGATTCGACCAGGGTATCGGCAGTAGCCTACGTTGTTTCGACTTATTCTAGGGTTGGTAGCTCAGTGGCAGAGCGGGTGCCCGTTAAGCACTTATGCGTGGGTTCGAGTCCCACCCGGCCCTCTTTTGAAATGGAAAGTGAACAGCGCCAGCGCCACTGGCAACCGACAACTCAACCTTTCTGCCCTGCGAGTGTGATGGACGGCATGGCTGGCTTCGAACCAGTCGGACGGGGTTCGAATCCTCGGCGGGGTGCTTTGGCGGGATCGTCTAGTGGCAAGACGCGACGCTCTGAACGTCGAGATGCTGGTTCGATTCCAGCTCCCGCAATTTGCGCGAGGATTCATGTCCGAATCGTTAAAGGCGTTTTTGTTTTTCGATCTTCGAATTTCCCGACAATATTTTTGGAAGTCATCCGGCCGGATGAGGAGCTTGTCTTGAAAACAGGTGGCGAATTTCGTTTGTGGGTTCGAGTCCCACGGCTTCCGCGTTTTATCAAAAGGCAGAAAGACGGCATGGTAAGGAGAACGAAAAAATTCTTCTTTTAGCAAGTTCTTTTTGCATTCCACTTTCAACAATTTTCCTTTTAATTCTCTAGTCCTGTGGCCTAGCGGCGAAGGCAGCTGCCTTACAAGCAGACGAACGACGGTTCGAGTCCGTCCAGGACTACTTTAGGCCACGTTGTCGGTCGGCAAATCGGATTAGCAATCCGTAATCAGATTTGGGGTGAAGAAAAGTTTGGTCATGCCGTCGGTTTGGGGAACCGGAGATCGCCGTTTCGAATCCAGCCATCCTGACTCGATTTGTTTGCTCAGGTACGCCATGGGTGAGCGGCCTGGTTTAAGCCCAGGTGATTGCAGGTTCGATTCCTGTCCTGAGCACTCGTCTGGGAAATCTGCACCAGCAATTTTGCCCAACTTGACGGGTCGTGTTCCCTCCGTTGGTTTGTAAGACCGACGTCAAAAAATATGAGGGTGGCGACGAGAGGTTCGATTCCTTCACGACCCACTCAAATGCTCCGGTTTGCTGTGATGGTATTGGCAACCTGACTTTCAATCAGGTGTCCCTTGGGACTCGCGGGTTCAATTCCCGTCCGGAGTACGTTTTCAATTCGAGCATTGATTTGCGTTTCAATTGGCCAAATGGTGGAACTGGTAGACACACGGCACTCAAAACGCCGCGCCGGAAGGTGTGAGAGTTCGAATCTCTCTTTGGCCACTTAAAAAGACGTGTGATCAACGGTTTGAAGTCGCAACTGATTCCCGTTTTCTGTTTCACGAAATCCAACAAGGTTGGAAAAAGCGACACACGGTCTCGTTAATCCGAGCCAATCATCTTGCAGACGAGCTGGGACTCAGTTGGCCTTCATAAGGCCGAACGGTTCGGTTCAATTCCGAAGTCTGCAATTTAGTCGTGGTGAATTTAAAACAGTAAGTGATGCCCTGGCGGCTTTTCCTTTCTCAACTTTCCACTTTCCACTTTCCACTTTCCACTTTTCACTTTTTTGACGCGGATGGGCCAGTGCCCACCAGAGCCTCATACGCTTTGGACGCCGGGCGCGACACCCGGATCCGCAACTTTGAACAATGCTACTTGGCTTGAGTTGGGCGACCACAATCAAACCTATTTTTTGATGATCCTCGTTTCGATTTTTTCGACACACGATCGGGTACGCAAACTGGTAAAGCGGTCACGTTGAGGGCGTGGCGATTCTGTGGGTTCAACTCCCACCTCGATCACTTGATTTACCTCAATGATCAATGGGCAGCTCGTCTAACGGGAAGACATCTGTTTTGCAAGCAGAAGATCGGGGTTCGATTCCCCGGCAGTCCACCTTGGAAGTGGAAAGTGGAAAGTGGAAAGTGGGGAGTGGGGAGTGGGGAGTGAAATTTGTCAGGCGATGCAACCTGCAATCTTTCTGGTTCATCTTTCCGCTTCACCCTTCCGCTTCATCCTCCCATTTTTTTCTCGGAGGGCAGCCGGATACGGTTTGCCGGGCCGATCTGCTAAATCGGAAACGCTTGCGTTGTAAGGGTTCAAATCCCTTGCCCTCCGCCTTGAGAAGTGGAACGTCGAATCGACTCACTTTCCACTTTTCACTTTCAGTTTTCAACGGTTCACGCCTCGATAGTGAAATGGAAAATCACACCGCGCTTCTAACGCGGCGTTCCAGGTTCGAGTCCTGGTCGAGGTGCTGGATTCGGTCACGAATCAAAAACGGGGCGAACAATTTTGTTGCAGTCAACGTCTTGTCTGCCATCATGCATTCACGAAAATTTTATCATCTTCGTGCAATGTCTTACGAATGTTTCCCCGAGGTGATCGGGTGGATTTTGTTTTTTTGTCATTTTCGAGCATAATGTGGTGACTGTAGCTTAACGGTAAAGCGCTTGGTTGTGAGCCAAGTCAATGCCGGTTCAAATCCGGTCAGTTACCCTAAAGTTGCGTCGAGGTATCGCACAAGTGGTGAGGAGTTTCTCAAATATGGTTTCTCAAGTCCTTCAACGACCCACGCTGGTTCTCAACCGCAGTTGGCAGCCCGTGAATGTGGCGACCGTTGCGCGAGCCTTGGTAATGGTCTGGAGTGACACAGCGCGAGTGGTTGACCCTAACGATTACCAGCTTTACGACTGGAGCGATTGGGCCAGCCTGGTTCCCCAGGAAGGACAGCTGTTTGTGCGCTCGGTCTCACAGCGCATCCGTGTGCCGGAGGTGATCACGCTGACGGAATTTAACCGGTTGCCATCAACAACCGTTGCGTTCAGTCGGCGGAATATTTTCAAGCGAGACCGTATGACGTGTCAGTATTGTAGTCGTCGCCTCACAGGTGATGAATTGACGATTGACCATGTCGTTCCGCGATCGCACGGAGGTACGTCGACCTGGGACAACTGCGTGTTGGCTTGTATTCGCTGTAACCACAGCAAAGCGGATCGGACGCCAGCCAAGGCGGGCATGCGATTGCGAAAACCGCCGCAGCAACCAAATTGGAATCCAGTCTATTCTCAGCACTCTGCCCGGTTCAAAAGCTGGTCGAAATTTATCAGTGACGCCTACTGGGATGCTGAATTAGAAGGATGACGGTCGCCCGATTTTAGCGAGCGGCGGTTGGGTGTGGTGTTTCTTTGTTGGTGACTCAGTGTAGCTGAATGGGTAACCATGCAGGAGGAAACCGCGAATCCCAACGCCCGCATTACGTGTGCGTGAATTCTGTTGTCTTAACGAGCGAGTCCAGTCGACTCGGCTCGAATGACACGAACACAATCCCAATGACCAAGGAGTCGACCCTTGGTTGGAGGGAGCGAGTTTCCCAATGCGTTTTCCAAGCTTGTCGCTTGGTAAACGCTTCTTGCTAACGGTGTGCTCCTGGGAGAGCAAGCGGCTTCCAAACCCGCTGGACAGGGTTCGAATCCTTGCGCCGTTGCTTCAACGGAAGTTGAGATTTGTCTTCGGAGTGTGGTGGATGCACGCGACTTTGCGAAGGTCGTAGACCAGGTTCGATTCCTGGCGAAGACGTTGATTGATTGAGATTTGAGATTTGAGATTTGAGATTTGAGATTTGAGATTTGAGATTTGAGATTTGAGATTTGAGATTTGAGATTTGAGATTTGAGATTTGAGATTTGAGATTTGAGATTTGAGATTTGAGATTTGAGATTTGAGATTTGAAAACGACAAGCCAAACCTTCCACTTTCCCTTACCACTTACCACTTTCCACCTTTCCACTTACCACTTACCACTTACCACTTACCACTTTCCACTTTCCCTTACCACTTTCCCTCCCACCTTTACGACGGCGCTGGAGCCAGACGGTTAGGCGGCAGGCTGCAACCCTGTCTAAGTGGGTTCGATTCCCACCGGCGTCTCTTAACGATTGATCACAAACCGAAAACGAAGCCGTGATAAAAAGGCTGCAAGTGATCAACCAGAAAAGTCAATTACGCTGAAACCGGCGGCTCAGCTCGTACGGGTTTCGCAATGTTTGCGATGTCCGTTGACGCTGTTGTGTTCCGCGCGACGGGTTGTCCTTTGGCGAATTGAACGTGGTTAGCTCAGTGGGTAGAGCCTCAGATGGTTAATCTGATTGTCACGGGTTCGAGTCCCGTACCAACTCCAGGGCAGGCGAAAGTCTGTTCACAATGGCGCCGATTGGTGTCTGACGCCTGAAGGTGATTAACGGTGAATTTGTCAGCGACAATTCCTTTCCGAGGGTGGCCGTTTGGACTTCGGTTTGAACTTACCCGACGTTTGGAAGTGTCGCAACACGAACGCCGCCTTGCAGTGTGTTCCGCGTTTTCTGGATAAGTGAAATCAAACAGTCGGCAACGGACTGTCTTCGCAGGCCATCGGCCCGCGAATCTTTCCGTGTAAGACTCGGCGAAACTGCGATGTCCATTAAACCACGACTCACTCCGCGAAACGACGTGTGACCGTTTGCACGTTGATCACTGGAGGGCCTTTTTCAAATCAACATCAAGGATTCATGTTTGGCTACCGGATGATCGACCAATTGATGCCGTCCTTTTTCAAACTCGGGAACCGGGTCCCTGACCAAAGGGCAAGACGGTTTTGTTTTTTACTGTGAGAATTGACATGATTCGACGACAGAAGATTCTGCCGCTCCAGGTAGGTCTTTACTTCTACGACGAAATCTTCCAGGATGTCCTGATGCCGGGTCACAAGTGGCTCTTCGACCCGTTGCGCAAGGCACGCGTGGAGGTCGTATCGACGGACGTTGTCGTCTTCAAGCACGATCGACTCAAGGAAATCGTGGCCAGCGGTGCGCTTGTCGACCTGGCAATCGAACTGGATTTGCATGATAGCCAGCGAGCTCTCGTGTGGGTCGATGGCCGCTTCCACCAGGTTCTTGCACCGGGCCATTACGCACTGTGGTGCCACGGTCATGATGTCCGATTCGAAGTCGTCGACGCACGCGATGTCGCGTTCGAACACAAGGAATTGGCGACGATCACGCGTTGTGAAAGCGGCATGCGCCTGTTGGAAATTGTTGACATCCACCGCGATCATGCTGGCGTCTATTTCCGCGACGGTCGTTTCGCAGATGTTCTCTCACCGGGACGCTATGCGTTCTGGCGGGGCGTCAGTGAAACGCGAGTCGAAGAAATCGACCTGCGTGAACAGATGATCGACGTCAATGGACAGGACGTGATGACCGCCGACACGGTGACGCTGCGACTCAACGCGGTCGTGGCTTACCGGGTCGTGGACCCACGTCGGACGGTATCGGCCAGTGAACGATTCGACCAGTCGCTGTATCGTGAGACGCAATTGATTTTGCGGCAGGCGATTGGTGGCCGGGGACTGGATGAGCTGCTGACCAGCAAGGAAGACGTTGCGGTCGAGGCCATGTCGGCGCTTGCCCAGCGAGCGACCGGATTTGGTTTGCAGATTGTATCGGTCGGTCTGCGAGACATTGTGTTGCCAGGTGAAATGAAAGATTTGTTGAACCAGGTGACGCAGGCCCGGAAGGCAGCTGAAGCCAACCTGATTGCTCGTCGCGAAGAGACGGCGGCAATTCGCAGTCAGGCAAACACGGCCAAGTTGCTGGATGCCAACCCGACGCTCATGCGGTTGCGAGAACTGGAGGTCCTGGAAAAGGTCGCCAGCAGCAGCAGCCTGCAAGTGCTAATGGGTGACGGTGAGAGCCTGAGTGGCCGAATCACCAAGATGATTTGATGTTACCAATGGCAGTCGCTGTCTGACACCTCGGGAAAACCGATGTGTATTAACGAGGGCTGTGCGAATTCGCACTTGGGCCTGGCTTTTGGGAAGATCGACGGAGATTTCGATCTTCCCTTTTTTCGTCTCAACACAGCGCTCGACCAAAAACAGTGAACGCGGCAATCAAGTGGGTTGTGTGGCGAATGGTTGGGAAATTCAACGACACCGGGGGAATTACTCCGAATCCGATCCCAGCAACGAGCCCAGTGCCTTTACCGTAGCAATGAAACGCATTACCAATCAGAATAGATACGTGTGTCGTCCAGCCTTCTCAAATTGGTATCGGGTTGCTGAGGATAGTTTGTTTGATGGGGCGTCAATCAAGCTTGAACATTGAAAATTACCGCGCGTTTCTGCGATTCGCTTACGGAAGGTAGTTGGTAAAGATGCGAAATCCTACCCGGTCATTGACGGCGACGTTGCCTGCAATCGTGGTCGTGATCATCTGTCTCTGTTCCGCGACGGTTGTCCAAGCTCAGTTCGATTTTGAAAAGGAGCCGATTAGCTATTCGGATTCGCCATCAAGTGACGCAGTCGCTCGAATGATTTCAAAACTGAAGGCAGGCGAGATAACTCTTAAATGGAGCAAGCAACAAGGGTGGTTGCCGTCGTTGCTGGAGCACTTGGATGTTTCTCCTCAATCGCAATCGCTTGTTTTTTCGAAAACAAGTTTGCAAATTCGTCATATCCATCCCAAAACGCCTCGGGCGATATACTTCAACGACGAGACTTATCTCGGTTGGGTCCCGAATGGAGATATCATCGAATTGTCGTCGGTGGATGATGACTTGGGGGCAGTTTTCTACACGATCAAGCAGCAACCGACTGACTGTCCCGAGATCGTTCGAGATCACTCCAACTGCATGACCTGTCACGGCACCTCCAAAACAAAGTACGTGCCAGGCTATGTCGTACGTTCTGTTTTTCCATCTGGCAATGGGCAACCGCATTATTCGATGGGTTCGACGACGACCGATCATCAGACCGAACTCGAAGACCGGTTTGG
This sequence comes from Pirellulaceae bacterium, assembly GCA_942492215.1. Lineage (GTDB taxonomy): Bacteria > Planctomycetota > Planctomycetia > Pirellulales > Pirellulaceae > Mariniblastus. The sequence goes on along the minus strand of CALODY010000022.1, from coordinate 66,630 downwards.
TGGCTGGTATGTCACGGGCCATCATGGAGACATGAAGCATCGTGGCAACAAGATTGCGCGTCGGGATCCTGCCGATGCGTTTGATTGGGAGCAGCACGCGAATATTGATCGGGTGACCGAACTGTTCGATGCTGAAAAATACCTTGAGCCGACCAGTGACATCGTCGCCTTGATGGTGTTGGAGCATCAGGCCCAAATGCACAATTTGATTACGCGAGCCAGTTTTGAAGCGAAACAGGCGATGCATTATCAAAAAGTGATGAATCGCGTTCTTGAACGGGATGAAGACTTCGTCAGCGACACGACCATGCGCCGAATCCATTCGGCCGGTGACGAGTTGCTCTGCTATTTGTTGTTCGTGGACGAATTCAAATTGACCTCGCCCATCGTCAGTAGCAACCAGTTTGCCGAACAATTTTCAAATCTCGGGCCACGAGACAGCCAGGGTCGCTCGTTGAGAGATTTTGACCTGGATTCGCGGTTGTTCAGATACCCATGCAGCTTCCTGATCTATTCATCAACGTATGACAAGATGCCGCCGAAAGTTCTCGACTATGTTGAGGAACGCCTGTTCGACGTGCTGACTGGGAAGGACGATTCCCCGCAGTTTCAACATTTGCAACCGGAAGATCGTCAGGCGATTCTGGAGATTCTGCTGGAAACCAAGCCGTGCCTCAAACAGCGTATGGAAAATCGAAAACGCCTGTAACGGTGTTGCCAATTCAGCGAGTGCACAAAATCCAAGAGCGCGCTGGCCTCCGACCAGCGTGTCATCTATTTCAGATGGTTTATTTCGATTCCGACAACTCGCCTGCGTTCGAAATCTAACAGATTCGGAAAGCGCTTGGTACTCACTCTTGATTCCTGTCGCGGGTCGTGAGACGTTAGTTTCCGTTCTGCCCATTCAGATCGGCTGTTTGCCGCCCGGGCTCTTGGTTTTCTAAACTCAAAACGGCTTTCCGACCATGTTGCGACACAAACATCAAACTTGCGCCCTGCTGCTTCTTGTTTTCGGAACTGCTTCGTGGGTCGCTATCGTCGCCCATGGCGAAGACGACTGGCGTCGCTGGCGGGGGCCGTTCGGAAACGGCATGGCCACCGAAGGGCAAACTCCACCCACCCGTTGGGATGAAGACCAAAACGTTGTCTGGAAAGTCCCGGTTCCCGGTCGAGGTCATGCTTCGCCCCTGGTTGTGGGAGACAAGATCTTTCTGGCCACGGCTGAAACAAAGAGTGAAACACAATCAGTGCTTTGTTTTGATCGCCAAACCGGCAAACAGCTCTGGAAAACGGAGCTCAACCAAGGCGCGTTCAATCCGCGGATTCATCCCAAGAACACTCATGCCTCACAGACGTTAGCCACCGATGGCGAGCGCGTGTTTGCAGTTTTCAACAACCACGACAGTGTACAATTGGCAGCACTTGATTTTTCTGGCAAACAGGTATGGGAGAAGAAAGTCGGCGAGTTCAAATCGCGATTCCCATTCGGTTTCGGTGCCTCTCCCATCGTCTACAAAAGCAACGTGATCGTTGCCAATCTTAACCAATCCAATTCAGGGATCGTGGCTTTTGACGGCGCGAGCGGTGTCGAGCAATGGCGGATTGACCGAAATCCGGGAACGAGCTATTCGACACCGGTGGTTGCCAAAGTCGCCGGCCGGGAACAATTGCTGTTAAGCGGCGTTCGATCCGTCACTGCCTACGATCCTGAAAACGGCAAATCCTTGTGGTCGGCACCCGGCAAATGGGAGGTGACCTGCGGAACGATGGTATGGAGCGAGGATCTCGTTTTTGCCAGCGGCGGCTATCCGGCACAACAAACGATGGCAGTGAAGGCGGACGGTTCGGGTGAACTGGTTTGGGAGAACGCCGTCAAAGCCTATGAACAATCGATGTTTGAGAAAGACGGCTATGTCTACGCTCACGGCAACAACAACGTTGTCTATTGTTGGCGGGCGACTGACGGGAATGAAATGTGGAAAGAGAAATTCAGTTCACGCAAAGCAGATGTCAGTGCGTCGCCAGTTTACGCGAATGGCAATATTTATTTCACCGCGGAAAATGGTCAGACATTGGTTGTCAAGGCAGACCCGGAGAAGATGGTGGAGGTCGCGCGAAACAAACTTGGTGATGAGGCTTTCGCATCCATGGCGATTTGTGGAAACCAGATATTTACGCGCGTGGCGATGATCGATCCGCTGGATGATTCTCGGCAAGAGTGGTTGTTTTGCTTGGGCGAGCAATGACTCGCGCTTGGATCCGAGCCATTCTTTTTTCAGAAACTTCACCAAGTTTAAACGGAGTTAGGGCGAGATGGAAAAAGAGACTGAAAATCCAGCGGAATGGTGTTCGCACCTCGGGTGCCGGCAGCGGTGCTTTATCAATTGGTCTCGACAATCTCCTCACTAGCAGTTCAAACGGCGATTTGGGTGGATTTGCCGGTATTAATGCCACTTTAATCGGCATTGGTTAAAATGGACCCAGTATCTAAACTTGGGCCAGAATCCTGAAACAGTTCGCCGCCGGAATGGAATTCGTGGCCTCCGTGGAATCACAACTTGCTCATCGCCATCGGTCCCAATGTGCGCGAACGAAGGAATTCAGCCAGTCATACTGGGCGCGCGAATTGGCGCTTGAACAACCCGAGGGCTATTCGGACGTCCCGGTCGGTTCACGACTCGAGGCACTGAAAAGGTTTGGTGATTTCTCACTGGCTTACTCGACAGCGGTTCAGCCCCTACTGCGTCATTTTGGTGATGAAACGGGCTATCTTGCCTATCGACAACGGTTCGGCGTAACCGTCGTTTTGGGCGATCCGGTTGTAAGCCGCGCGAACCTCAAGCCACTGATTCGTCGATTCATCGGCGCTCATCATCGGCCAGTGTTCTGCCAGGTATCCCGCGCGACTGCCCAGCTGCTGTCCGAGGAGGGATACTTCGTTAACGAGTTGGGAGTCGATACTACGATTCCATTAGGTGAGTACACCTTCGACGGTAGAGAAAAGGAATGGTTGCGTTATGCGACCAATTGGACCGAGCGTCGTGGTTTTCGCGTGATCCAATCAGATTTTGACCAGATCGATGTCGATCGCGTGGAAGAAATATCCGAGGCCTGGCGGAAAACACGGACGGTGAAACGAAAGGAAATTCGTTTTATGAACCGTCCCATCGTTTTGGAGCCAGAGAGTGACGTCCGGCGGTATTTCCTGGTTGACTCACAAAACCAGGTCCAGGCTTTTGTTTTCTTTGATCCTCTTTACCGCGCGCACGGAATCATTGGCTATGTGACATCCATCAAACGTCGCCATCCGCAAGCGCCCCGGTATGCGGAACAGGCGATTATGAAAGCTGCGATTGAGGACATGAAGAACGAGGGTTTTGAGAAACTGAACCTCGGTCTTTCACCGTTTGCCTGGATTAATGACAACTCATTTTCTCACAGCAAGTTTCTTGCGCGTATGTTCCGCTGGGCATATCGGACCCGTTTTGTAAATCGTTACTCGTATAATCTACAGGGCCATGCTTATTACAAACGTCGCTTTCGAGGCGTCGAAGAAAAGGTGTACTTTGCCTCGCCGACGCGGTCAAACTTGCGACCCCTCGCGGCGGTGATCGGACTCTGTGGAGTTGCTTGAGTTGCTGTCCGTCTGCTGGATTCGCGCGATTTCATCCAGCAAAGCTTCAGCCTTTCGCGGGTGGTTCAATCGTACAAAATGAATGTGACTGAATTTTGAGTCACGCATTTTTCTTTTATATCGGCTGCGTCCCGGATAAAACGAAGTGATCGTCCAAAGAATGAACGAATCGCGACTTAAAAACGACTGGCGAAACGACTCGCTATTACCGGTGTTGGGCCAAATCTCTTCTCTTGAGCAGGCTCTCCGTATCGCCCGGACAATTGCTTGGCGTAGTGTTCGAGGGAACGAATAGTCCAGCCAGATCACCGTGGTGACTCGTTCCCATTTGATGTCTTCGGTCTTGCTCATATAGTTGCCATCCAGCACCCAACGGTCAGCGTCCAATGCCGCCTTCAGCCGTCCTCGAAATACATCGATGTCGACAGGTTGCCAATCTGGCGCCCAAAACAAGCGGTCCATTTCAATTGGCAGCAGGCCAAGTTGTTTGGCAAGTTTGCGCGCGAATGTGGATTTCCCGCTTCCGCTGGTACCGATGACATTCACACGGGCAAGCTTTGATAGAGCCAGTCCCGCGAAGGGATCGGAAGAATCGCTGTTCTCGTTCTCGAGATCGGTTTTGTTTTGCACAACAAACAACCTGCAACTAACGATTAAACGTTCGAAACAAAATCAAACTGAAATCGGTTCGGTAATCACGACCTACCAACCGAGCCAGCGGATGGATTTTGCGACGAAAGCTAAGCTTATCAGCTTGACAACGAACCCCAATTGCCGACCGGCCCCCCTAGCCGTTCGCCTGAGAGCTGTAACTCGTGATTTATCAAATGGTTAAACAGCTTGAACGGACGATGGTTGTTCAGCTGAACACGGAAATTCACAATTGGTAACATCAGTCAAAGGGACAACCAGGAACAATCATTCCAACGCCAGAAAGTACAAAAAACCAACATTAACTGGTCAAATCGCCTTCAGACGTGTCCATGCCTACAGAACACAAGTGCTGTCGCGGTCACCTTTGCCCCATTCTCTTTAAATTCTGTAAATTCACGGGTTTTGAGCAATATTTACCGATTTTGCGGCATTTCGATCGCCTCCATGGTTGACAGTTGAGGCGTCCGTCTAGACGATGTTACGCCGTTGAACATTTTTACTACTTTCAGGAGAGACCCATGACCCGAGTTAGTGCTTTTGCTGTTTTGTTTTGCGCTGCGATGACCTTGGCGGTAACTGAAGCCAACGCACAGTGCGCTTCATGCAGCCAAACAGCAACCCCCGTTTTCGCCCAGAGCTATGCTCAGGCACCGATGGCAGTTTCTTACGCTGCACCTGTTACCTACACAAACTACGCAGCTCCCGTTGCTCAGACTTACACAGCGATGCCTGCTCAGGGTTGCAGTAGCTGCGGAACGGCAGCCCCCATGGTGCAAACCTACAGTGCCATGCCTGCTACTCAAGGCTGTTGTGCTCCAGCACCGACTTGCTGCGCTCCTCCAGCACCGACTTGCTGTGATCCATGCGCCAGCAGCGGTCGAGTTACGCTTCGCGACAAGATCAAAGCTCGTCGCGCTGCCCGCACTGCATCGAAGAATTGCTGCGATCCTTGCTGTGGCTAATTGATTCGGCAAAATCGAAACAGGAAGAGGCTCGCCGTATTGGTGAGCCTTTTTTTGTTTGAAAGGCAGGTCAACCACGCTGATCATCGTCGGCCAACAGGAAAGCGGCAGCCAGATGTTGATCCATCTTGTCGATATGTTGACATATTTCGCTGTCTTCCGGTCGACTGGAAAGGCGAACGTTGAAGGCGGCTGGGCGCTCGGTGATGGCTGGAAAATCAAATGCGGATGATGCGAGGACCTCGTCAATTTCGTCCTCAGTCGGTTCATCCAGATCTTCGGTATCAAGCAATAGAAACTTGAACACCTGGGTCAATTCGGTTTCACATTCAAGATCCTGACCGCGCAAAAAAAGCGAAGCAAAAACCACTTCGTCGTGCAGGTAATACAGGACGTATGCTCCGTTGAGGTCGGAGCCGACGCGAAAATCAATATGAGCAATGGGTCCAGGAAGTTCTGCCTCCAAGGGTAATTCCAAATCGCCGGAAAGCTTCGATAGGATCTTTTTGAAACCGGCAACGGTCCGCGACTCAAGCTCTTCAGCCATCACCTGGGAAACACCAATTTGTTCGCCGTCGTTGTTATAGTTGGCCAAAGTAAAGCGAGAGTGTTCGTTTGCCATGTTTGACTTTCGGTTTCAAAAATACCTGCTCGCGGAACATTGTCGGTTGCTGCCGAGCGAATTTTGATTGGGCGGATTGCAGAATGAAACGAACGCGGGTGCTCTCCCTTGGAATTGAGAACCGCCTGTCAAATTGTTCACGTTGTTCCAGTTTCAACTAAGTCCCGCAAAACGCTGATGCGGATGGGCTTAATGAGATACGTATCGAATCCCGCTGAATCGGCTTCCTGTTTCATTTGGGGATCGAAGGATCCACTGAACATGATCAGTTTGACTTTTTCACCCGCTTCCCACATTCGTATCGCTTTACCGACGTCGACGCCAGTCATGTCCGGAAGTCCGTAATCGATAATGGCAACACCTGGCTGAACCTCGTCCAAGGCGTCAATGGCTGCCTGTCCCGTCGTAAAGCTGTGTACGGAACAACCCAGTTGTTCCATGCTGATCGAGATGACGGTTTGGATATCCGGATTGTCGTCGACCAGCAGCAGCGTAGGTGCTTTCGAGATCTTTGTTTCCAACTCTCCTACCCCAGCCAATTATTCAGACGGAATCATCAAACAGACTGCGAGGTTACCGAATTTCGGTCACTCTCGATTTCGAAACGTGGGGACATGCCCACGGCGACTTACAACTGCGAATAATCTGTCGGCTCGAGAATCCACTTTTGAATCTTGGAAACCGTATCCTTGTACTCATCCAACACCTTGATGCGGTTCCATTCCGGGTGAGCCAGGAATTTTTCCCAGTTTTGTTTGTGGGACTCGGCGTCGGAACCCGACAGCATGTAAATCAAATTAGGGACGTCCGGTCCAATCAAGGTTTCGCCATAGAATACCGGGGCCAGGTCGGTGTCTCGCATAATCTGAATTTCGCCGTCATCAAACATTTTGACTTTGCGGCGGGCGTGATCTTCGGTGTGGCTTTCGTAAAGTCGCAATTCAAAAATACGGTCCTGTTTCTGTTGGGAGACACTGGGAATCTCCATGACTGGCATGCCGGCAAATGCCCTCATAAACCGGCTTTCAATCCGGTTGAAAACGGGATCTTTCAGGGCTCGATCAAAATACGACTTCGCAGCGGTCTGGTAAGCTTCGTCCGCGGCCAACTCCGAATTCAGTTTCGTGAACTTGTCGATGGATGGGAAAGGGATCAGGACATAGATCGAATGATCATTTTCGTCTTCCTTGTTCGTAAAAACACCGATGCGGTCCAACCCGATGCGATTCAAAGCCGGAACCAACGCGTTCTCAAGATAATCTTCGGCGACCTGTTGTTTGTCGTAATCGTAAATTTTGTAAATTCGCAGTTCATAGAACTCCTGTTCCTCAGCGGCAGGACGGCTCCCAGGCTCGACAGCGAAAATCGGAAAGCCCGCAAAAACAAGGAGCAAGAATGGGATGGCGGCTGGCCAATGAAGAGTAGGTTTCATGCTGTGTGACCTGATTACTTGGAAAGAAATTGACTTCACCGAGTGACATTGTAGTGGGACGAGCCGAAATGTTGATACGATGATACCGTTTCGTTAGAAAATGTAGGTTGTCAACATCCGAATTGATTATCTTTGGAGAACCGATGGCCAAATCACCAGACGAAATGGCGGCATCCATGATCGCCAATTTGCAGGAGAAGACTGGAAAATCACTTCCACAATGGTTGAAGATTACCAAAGCTGCAAAACTTGAGAAGCACGGACAAATTGTCAAATTTCTCAAAACGGATTACGAAGTGACGCACGGATTTGCCAATTTGATTGCGCACGAGAGTCTCCGTCAGGGCAAACCGGTCGCCGGCGGCGACGACTTGGTAGATGCACAATATTCAGGAGTAAAGTCCGATTTGCGGCCCGTTTATGAGGCGTTGATCAAGGCGGTTTCCAAACTTGGGGACGATGTCGAAGTGGCCCCCAAAAAGACCTACGTCAGCCTGCGTCGCAACAAGCAGTTTGCTATCGTGCAACCGTCGACCAGGACGCGTGTTGACGTAGGGATCAACCTGAAGGATGTAAAACCAACTCCTCGTCTGGAGTCCTCCGGGAGTTTCAACGCCATGGTCTCACATCGGGTTCGCATCGAAGGCATCAAGGATGTCAATGCCGAGTTGAAAAAATGGTTGAAGCAGGCCTATGAAGCTTCCTGATCGAACCGCCGATAAATGCTGGCCAGGATCCGGCTGCTTCATCGCGAATCTCCAAGCAGTTCGGCAATCATTGGTTCCGCGGCTTCGGCCCAAATCTCATAGCCTTGTCGATTGGGGTGCAACAAGTCGGGCATGATTGCTTCCGAAAGCTGGTTTTGGTCGTCCAGGAAACGGTCATTGATATCGAGGTGCCAGACCCTCTCGTTATCCGCAAAGCTCTTGATGATCTCGTTGGTTGCGTCATTGATCTTGCGCATCGGGTCGGAGTCAGATTGGCCGCGAGGGAAGATGCCCAGCAGCAGAATTTTCGTTTTGGGCAATCGCATTTGCAGCTCGTTGATCACTCGTTTGATTCCCATCGCTGTGTGCTCTGGATTTTCTCGACGGTGACCCGTGTTGTTGGTTCCAATCATGATCACTGCCAGTTTGGGGTCGATATCGTCGATGGCTCCGTTCTGAAATCGCCAAATTACATGTTCGGTTCGATCTCCGCTGAATCCGAGATTAAGCGAATTCCTTCCGGCGTAGTAACGATCCCAAACGGGTTTGCCGGCATTTTCCCAACCATGGGTAATCGAGTCGCCGATCATCAACAAATCGACCTTCGGCATCGCTTTTCGTTCCGCCAGTTTGGCCTCATGGCGCGGCATCCACCACTGCACGGCCCATTCCGCAGTCTGGATTTCTGGCATGACCGCCAGTTTGGGTGTGACATCCGGGTCATCCCGCCACAACCAGCGCAGGGCGTCTGGCAAAATCGAACCGCCATGATTCCCGTTGTGGGCACCTTCGCCATAATCGAACTTCACATCGTAGTTTTTGAATTTGAGTGCGGCATACATTTGTTGATTTGCCAACGGCCAATTGCCATGCTCGTTATCCAGGTCGTTGGATCCATCTTGAAGGTAGACCCTGAGTGGCTTTTTCTCTGTTTTTCGAATGATCCCGGGATAGGTATCGCCATGCCGGATGTTGGTAAAACTGCCGATGTGACTGAGTACTTTGCTAAATTGATCGGGTCGTTCCCAGGCCGCCGTGAAAGCGCAAATCCCTCCGCTGCTGGCGCCGCATATCGCGCGACGGTCGGGTTCCTCACTGATGTTGTAATCCTTAACTACCCTGGGTAGGACTTCCTCCAACAGGAAGTAGACGTAATCCGGACTCAGCGTGTCGTACTCAAAGCTGCGGTTCTCAGGTCGTGGTTGCCAACCAGGTTGTGCGGGAAGCTTGTCTTTCTTGTGACCGGGGTCCACAAAAACGCCAATCGTCACGGGCATTTCCTGTCGGTGAATGAGATTGTCAAAAACGATGGGCACCCGGTAATCACCGTCTTCCTTGATGTAGGCATGCCCGTCTTGAAAAACCATTAAGGCCGCAGGTTTATTGGCGTCATACTGTTTGGGCACGTAAACGTAGAACCGACGAAGGGTGCCAGGGAAAGTCTTGCATTCCAGCAATTCGTGGTGCGAAACCGTCCCCACGGGAACACCCGCCTGTCGTTGCGAATCTGGACCGAGAGGATACCGCCTGGCATCCTGCTGTGCAGATACCAGCGAAACCAACAGGGTGAAAATGCAAAACGATGACAAATGGGTTTTCATTTCATTCCTCGGTGATCAATCGTAAGGTCGCTGAATGTTAGTGGGTCGACGCCAACGTTTTGTCAATTGCCGCGGTCGACATGCCAATACGGATACCTGTCGCTTGGCCGGCAACGAAAATTGTCCGCTTTGCTCAAGGATGGTGCTGTCGATTAACGATGCGACGGCAACTAGAATTAGCCTACCAGCACCCGCAGAACTTCGCGAGCAGAGACGAAACAAAAAGTGAATTTGACCTGTCAACTTTGCGGCCGCGTTTTAAAAAAGGGCACGACGGAACATCATTTGATTCCCCGTCGTTGTCATCGCAATCGGTGGTTTCAGAAACGTTATTCGCGTGAACAAATGCAGCGAACCATTGAGGCTTGCCGCGATTGTCATGCTGCGATTCACAAATTCGTGCCCAGTGAGAAAGAACTCGGGCGTCATTTCAACTCGATTGAGAGTTTACTGGCGCATCCTGACATTGGTCGCTTTGTTAAATGGGTTCGGCGGCAGAAATAGTGGATGAAAAATTCAGCCGGTCTTCGTAGTCTGATTCCAAACTGGCGCCGACACGGCTTGATTGCGGAACTATATTGAACGTCCTACAAGATCCCATCTTCTTGGCCGCCATTGTTTCATGTTTACAGAGATCCTTGGATACGTGATCGGCTTTTTTGTGGGCGTGATCATGGGTATGCTGGGCGGCGGCGGATCTTTGCTATTGCCGGTAATGCTTTACCTGCTGCACAAGGACGTCAGTTTGGCAACGGCGTACACGACCATTTTGGTTGGCATCACCGCGGTTTTCGGAGCTGTACCGCGCTGGAGAAGGCGGCAAATCGATTGGCCGACGACGTTCGCTTTAGGGGTGCCAGTCTCCATGGGAATGCTGCTGGTTCGGGGATGGTTGTTCGAAGCCATTCCGGACGAACTGATGACGTTGGGTTCCATCACGATCACCCGAAAAATGTTTGTGTTGACGCTGTTTGCCGGGATCCTGTTGTTGTCATTCGCCGTGATGGTGGGCCTGATCGGACGAGACCTCAAGCCCCACACGAACATGCGTCAGGACCGCCCGGTCAAGTTTTATTTGCTCTTGCTCGTCAGCGGATTTTTGATCGGCATCATTCCTGGCTTCACCGGTGCTGGTGGCGGCGTACTGATTGTGCCGTTGCTGGTTATTTTGTTCGGCACACCCATGAAGACGGTCGTGGGCACAAGCCTCACCATTATCTTCGCCAAATCATTGATTGGCTTCTTTTTGGGCGACGTTTTAAGGATCGGTTCCATGATCGAATGGCCTTTTTTGGCTGGTTTCGGTTTGGTCATGGTGCTGGGAGTGCTGGCTGGGACGGCGATCGCCCACCGCATCGACGGTCGACTGCTCAAAACGGGTTTTGCCTGGTTCATGTTGTCGTTGGCGATCTTTATCATCATCAAAGAGGTCATCTTGTCCTCGTGATAAGCCGAATGGCTCGCGGGATGGGCCCAATCCGCTCGGCGTCCAACAACGCTGCGATTGATTGGCGGCAATGCTGAGTTTTGTTAGAACTGGCAGGCTGTACCGCGGCAACATGTCGCCGGATTACCAACAATTCGGATATCGAAAAGAAACAAGTCTCCGGAAGGAATGCAACTTCGGCGACCCAATGGAACAACTTCGTTTAAAGAAGCCCAATGGATACAAACATCTTCAGTGGTTGTTTACCGGCCTTGATGACACCTTGCGATTCGGATCGCCGGCCGGTTTTTTCATCCTTGGTTAAAAAGGGGCAGCAGATGATCGACGCCGGCATGAATGGCGTCATCTACTGTGGATCGATGGGCGATTGGCCTTTGTTGACTGACGAACAGCGGAAAAAAGGCGTGGAGCAACTTTGCCAAGCTGGCATTCCTGTGGTTGTCGGAACAGGCGCGATGAATACCCGGTCTGCCGTCGAACACACGCAACACGCGATGTCGGTCGGAGCCAAGGGGTTGATGGTGATTCCGCGGGTACTTTCCCGCGGCACTTCTCCAGCTGCCCAACGAAATCACTTTGCAGCGATTCTCGGAGCGGCACCTGAAATCCCCGCGGTCATTTACAACAGCCCCTACTACGGATTCGAAACCAAAGCGGATCTGTTCTTTGATTTGCGAAAAGACCACGCAAATCTCGTCGGTTTTAAGGAATTTGGCGGAGGACAATCGTTGAGCTACGCCGCTGAGCACATTACCAACGCCAGCGAAGACCTAACGCTGATGGTTGGTGTCGACACGCAAGTCGTTCATGGATACCTGCACTGTGGAGCTACGGGCGCCATCACCGGGATTGGAAACGCCCTGCCACGTGAGGTCCTGAAACTGATCCGATTGTGTGAGTTGGCGGTGATCGGCGATTCTGAAGCCAACCGGTTGGCTCGCGAGCTCGAACGAGCACTGATGGTTTTGTCGACCTTCGACGAAGGCCCGGACTTGGTGCTCTACTACAAGTACCTGTTGGTTCTCAATGGTGAGTCAGAATACGAATTCCATTTCAATGAAACCGATCAACTCAGTCCCAGCCAAAAAGGATTTGCCGAATCCCAGTATCAGCAATTCAAAAACTGGTGGTCGAATTGGCCAGGCAAGGACTACGGTTAGGCGGTTAGGCAGTGGCCGTTTTGGCAACGTCTTCAGTGGACCACTGGCCGTCGATCATTCGCCAAACACGGCCGGGATTCTCATCCTGGAGAACGTCCGGCAGGCGGTGAGGTCGAATGCTGTCAAAACATTGCAGCATGGAAAACCTGAAGATGGCTGCCGGAATGCCAACCGCGGTGAAGGCCGGGTGGCCGGTCGCGGGAAACGGTCCACCGTGGTTCATCGCCGGTGATACCGCAACGCCAGTCGGCATTTTGTCATTTAGCAGACGGCCAACACGTTGACGAAGATGGGGCACGATCTCGTCGTAAACCGGATCGTCGCTGCCATCGAGTGCCGAATAGACGCAGCCGGTCAAATTTCCCTCCAACGCGGCCAGTACCTGCGCAGTTTGTTCTACCGAAGAGGTCAGAACCAGCATCGTCGCGTTACCGAATGCCTCGGTCTGCAGCGTTTCAGGATCGGCCAGAAACTGATCGCCTCTGATCTTCAAGATCGTGTTTTGGTAACTGTATCCAGACCCCCCGCCTTCGGCACCTCCGCACAGGCATTCGGCACCGGAGGAAGTCAGGTCGTTGATTGCCGCGGCAAGTCCGGACTGGCCCGACTTCGACAGCAACGTTCCGACCGGTGCGGACGCAAATTTCTCGCTCAAGCGGGTGACAAATGATTCCGAGGAGTCACTTTCCTGCAACACAATCAGGCCCGGACTGGTGCAAAACTGTCCCGTTCCCATCAAACAACTAGCGGCCAGCTCGTCAGCAATTTCGTCTCCTCGCTCGGACAGCGCACCTGATAGGATGACAACCGGGTTAATCGACGATAGCTCAAGATAAATCGGCTTGCCCACCGAATCGGCAGCGGCTTTTAATTTTAGTCCGGCACTGCGGCTGCCCGTGTAACCGATTGACGCCAGCCGTGGGTCCCGGGCTAGTTCTTCTCCATCCGAATGAGAGGTTCGATAAATGAGTTGCACGGTGCCTGCCGGCAATCCCGCCTCCTGCGCCGCAGAGTTGGCTTGTTCGGCCAACAACCGCGTGGTTCCTGGATGCATCGAATTGGCCTTCGCGATCACCGGGTTGCCGGCGGCGATCGCGGCAGCAAAATCACCGCCGGAAATGCTGCCGAACGCCAGTGGAAAATTGTTAGGACCAAAAACGGCCACCGGTCCGATTGCCGCATAGCAGGACCGGATGTTCGTATTGGTATCGATGACGGGTGAGCACCAACTTTGGGAGCGAACTGCTTCGGCCGCCTGGCGAAGTTGACCGGTTGTACGGGGAAGCTCGATCGCTGCCAGCCGCGGCTCCACCGGAAGGGCCGTTTCCCGGGCTGCCATCGCCGATATTTCGTCGACCCGGGCGTCAATCCGATTGGCATACAATTCGAGGAAATCAGCAATCCGTTCACGAGGAAGTTTTTGCAGCTTTTGAAAAGCAGCCGTGGCAGCATCGAGAGCTGCTTCACACTCGGCCCAACTGCTGACGGGATAATTCTCGGGGATCGGCTGAGCGGCTCGCGGATCGTCAGCTTGAAACGTTCCGGTCGAGTCGGATTCTTGCCACCGACCGTCGATGAGTACGTGATGCGTCATGGTATGCTTGTTCCTTGGGAATGCTTTGCTGGGGCGAGCTGCCGGGCTTCACTGGCGGGATCAACATCCGTCAAGGGAGTCGATCGCAACAACATTGACCCTTGCGACGAAATGCCGTTCTGTTCTCCGCACATCGTGCAAAGTACATTAATATCTCCTGTTTGCAACCGCATCAAACGACTGCAATTTGGCTTTCATGAAACGAATCCAGGCTATCGATTCTCATACCGGCGGTGAACCGACGCGGATCATCTTCGCGGGCGGGCCGGATTTGGGTTCTGGCAGTCTCGTCGAGCGCCGCGCGAGGTTTCGAAATGAGTTCGACGAGATTCGCAGTGCCGTCGTCAACGAACCTCGTGGTTCGGACGTGCTGGTGGGGGGCCTGATTTGTCCGCCCGTCGACAGCACTTGTGCCGCGGGCGTGATCTTTTTTAACAATGCGGGTTACCTTGGCATGTGCGGCCATGGGACGATCGGCTTGATGGTGACTCTGCAACACCTGGAAAGAATCCAGCCGGGGGTCCATCGAATTGAAACACCGGTCGGAATCGTTCGTGCCGAACTGGGAGTCAATGGTCAAGTCTCTCTTCAAAATGTTCCAAGCTATCGCTATCGCCACGATGTCACGATCGAGGTCTCCGGTTTCGGTCAAGTGATTGGCGACATTGCCTGGGGGGGTAACTGGTTTTTCCTGGTCAAAAACGCGAACGAATCGCTAACCATTGACAATACCCGTCATTTGACAGAGATGGCGATACGAATTCGGGATTGCCTGGCAGATCAGCAAATTACGGGGGCCGACAACGCGTATATCGATCATCTGGAAATGTTCGGTCCGCCGGCTGATCCGGCGAATCACAGTCGCAATTTCGTGCTGTGCCCCGGAGGGGCGTACGATCGGTCCCCGTGTGGGACGGGAACAAGCGCCAAACTCGCTTGCCTGGCCGCTGAGGGCAAGTTGTCAGCTGGCGAAAGTTGGAAACAGGAAAGCATCGTCGGCAGCGTGTTTGAATGTAGCTACGAACTGGGCGTCGGCGACGAGGTGTTGCCTACCATTCGAGGATCCGCCCATATTTCCGGCGAAACCACATTGATCCTCGATCCGGCGGATCCATTTTGCATGGGAATTCGAGTGTGAACAACAAGACGGAAAGCGTCGTGATCGTTGGCGGCGGCGTCGTGGGGGCCATGTGCGGCTGGGAGCTGTCGGCGGCCGGATGTGACGTTACGATTGTCGATCAAGGTCATTTCGGCGGCGCCTGTTCGCATGGCAACTGTGGTTATGTCTCGCCCAGCCACGTGTTGCCGCTTGCCAGGCCGGGAGCTATCTCATCCACTTTGCGGGCGATGATGAAACGCAATTCGCCGTTTGCGATCAAGCCCAGGTTTTCGAAGGCCTCACTCAAATGGTTCCTCGGTTTTGCCCGCAGCTGCAATCGTTTGGACATGTTGGCTTCGGCGGCCGGAATCCACGAATTGCTACAGTCGTCCAAACGGTTGTATCAAGATCTGATTTCCACGGAGTCTATCGATTGCGAATGGCAGGAGTTGGGAATTCTGTTTGTATTTGAAACCGAAAAGGGATTTGAGAACTACGCGCAAACGGAGAGTCTGATCCGAGAGACATTTGGCGTGTCGGCAACGCCCTACAGGACGGATCAGTTGGTCGAGCTTGAGCCCGCAATCAAGCCCGTTGTAGCCGGCGCTTGGCATTATGAGTGTGATGCTCATTTGCGTCCGGATAAATTATTGTCAGCCATGAAATCCAGGTTGCAACATCGCGGGGTGCGAATCGTTGAAAACGTGACGATCAAGAATATCAAGCGTGAAAACGGGATCGCGAAAGCGGTTTCCGGGGACGGGGAAGAGTTCCACGCCGACCAATTCGTGGTCGCAACCGGCGCCTGGACACCGTTTCTTAACCAACAACTTGGCTGTCGGATCCCGATTGAGCCAGGCAAAGGCTACTCCATCACGATGCCGACGCCGAAACGGATGCCCCGGATTCCAATCATTTTCGAGGATACACACGTCGCGATCACGCCCATGAAATCCAAGTATCGGATTGGATCGACCATGGAATTTGTTGGCTATGACACCACGATTCACCCCCAAAGGCTGGGGCTGTTGCGGGCTTCGGCAGAAAAATATCTTCACGATCCTTTTTGTGACCCAGTGGACGAGGAGTGGTTCGGTTGGCGCCCCATGACGTGGGATGGAAAACCACTCATTGACCGCAGCCCCGCCCTCAACAACGTCTGGATCTGTGCAGGTCATAGCATGTTGGGGCTGAGTATGGCGACCGGTTCCGGAAAACTATTGCGTGAGCTCATGTTGGGTGAAACGCCACATGTTGACCCCCAGCACTTTACAATTTCCAGGTTTCAATGAGTTGCATGGCGGATGCCGGGAAACGATTCAAAAGAAATTGGCATCATTGGCGGCGGAATCGCCGGACTGGCTGCTGCCTGGAAGCTGCAAAAGCTCCTGCCGGATGCCCGAATCTCCATTTTTGAAGCCAGTGACCAATTAGGCGGATTTCTGCAAACGGAAGTGGAGCACGGCTATCGTATCGATCAAAGCGCCGACATGTTTACGACCGCACCCTCGACGGCGCTGGACGTCTGTCGGGAACTGGGGCGCGAGCACGAATTAATCGCGACCCGGCCAGTCAAGCAGCGGGCCTTTGTCGCGACAGATGACGGAATTGCTCCCGTGCCAGATGGTTTTTCGCTCATGTTGCCCAACGACGTGGACGCCGTCATGGAATCGGATTTGCTGGATTCCGGAGGCAAAGCGAGATTCCTGGCGGAAGAGCATGTCCCGGTCCGATCAGCCGAGACGGACGAATGCTTGGCGTCGTTTGCCGTGCGCAGATTTGGAAAACAGGCGTTTGATCACCTGATTCAGCCGCTGGTCAGCGGGATCTACACCGCCGATCCGGAAAAATTAAGTATGCAGGCGACCCTGTCGCGATTTGTTTCGATGGAACGCAAGCACGGTAGCCTGATCGCTGCCGCCAGGTTTCAATCCTCCCTCCAGGAGCAAGCAATAAACAAGATTGCTTTCGCCGATCAAACGGCAAGCGGTGCCAGGTACGATTTGTTTCGAGCTCCGCAAAACGGGATGGGTCAGCTCGTCGAGTGGATTGTCCAGGACCTGGGGGACGTTCGGGTGTTCAGGCAATCCGGCGTGACGCAGGTTCGTCAAGTCGATGATCGTTGGAATGTTGAATTCCGTTCCGGCGCAACGCCCCGTTTGTTTGATGCGTTGATTGTGGCAACCGGTGCCGGTGAAAGTTCCCGTTTACTCTCCGAGGTCAACGATGATCTGGCATCCGAGTTGGCGTCGATCGAGGCGGCAAGTTGCGCAATTGTTGTGCTGGGGTTTGACGCCAAGCAGTTTGAGACAGAGTTTCGAGGCTATGGAATCGTCATTCCGGCCTGTCTTCGCCGCAAGATGATTGCGGCAAGTTTTTCCAGCAACAAATTTGAGGGTCGGGCACCGGACGGGAAGGTCCTGGTTCGATGTTTCGTGGGCGGGGCCCTGCAATCAAAACTGGTTGAATTGTCGGACGAAGAACTCCAGGCAATTTCGGTTCATGAGCTCGACCGCATGCTGGGTATCCAAGGCGACCCCGAGATGGGAAGGGTCATTCGATGGCGAAACTCAATGCCTCAATATCACGTCGGGCACATGGACAGAATTGAAAAAATTGAAAATTGGGTCGGAGGTCACAGGGGACTTGAGCTGGCGGGCAACAGTTACAACGGCGTGGGAATCCCGGTTTGCCTCGACAGCGGTATCAGAGCCGCGAATAACATTGTTAGCCAGTTCACTCCGGGAGCGACGGCCAAGGCGAGAACGCGATAATCCTCACGCTTTCGACCTCAAAGTGAGATTCGCCCGTTCCAAGTTTCCATCCCGGCGTCCCCTGGCCATGATGAGTTGTTACATTGGGCCGATGGACCGGAACAACGTGCTTTCGGATTCAGTCAATTTAAGACACCAGCAATCGAATCATCCAATCAAGGAACCTGCCATGATCAAAACCATTTGCTTACTGACCCTGTTCATGTTTGTCGCCGCCGTCCGTGCGAATGCTCAGGACAATGCGGGGGAGGAACCTTCCAAATCCAGCCCCGCAAACGTCTCGGCCAGTGAAGACGAAACCGGCACCGATGTTCCAGCGGCATTGAACTTCACGCTGAAGTCAATCGCGGGCGAAGAGGTCAATCTCGCCAAGTACAAAGGAAACGTTGTGGTCATCGTCAATACGGCCAGCAAGTGCGGGATGACACCCCAGTACAAACAACTGCAGGAGTTGCATGAAAAATACGCCGACCAGGGAGTCAAGGTTCTCGGTTTTCCCTGCAACCAGTTCGGTGGGCAGGAGCCAGGAACTGAAGAGGACATCCAGGAGTTTTGCACAAAGAATTACGGGGTCACGTTCGACATGTTCTCCAAGATCGACGTCAATGGTGACCAGGCAACCGACTTGTACAAGTTTCTCAAGGCACAGGAAACGCAACCCACAGGCGCCGGCGACGTGCGGTGGAATTTCGAAAAATTTATTCTCGACCAGGACGGCAATCTGATCGCACGATTCGGTTCACGAGTGAAACCCGACAGCGACGAATTCATGGCGGTTGTCAAAAAGGCGATCGGCGAGTGATTTCGCTTTTGTAAGTCCACGAATCGTGAGAAGGTCCGCTGCAGATTCGCGCCGGACTCAGCTTGGCTGAACTGGCCACGAAAACAGAAAACTAAGGTATTATTGCCGCGTGCCCCGAAATCTTCGGGGCATTTTTTTTTCGCCAGCTCCTTTTTTCGGTTGACAACCGCTTGACAGATGCCTACCGTACTACCACAGCAGTACAGCAAGGCGGTTTTTATGTCCAGCATGTTTTTTGAGATCAATACCAGCAACGGAGTGCCGGTGTACGAGCAGGTCGCCAGGCAAGTTGCTTTTGCCGTGGCCGCTGGCGGACTGCAGGCAGGGCAGATGATCCCCTCGGTTCGGGAACTGGCGCGCGAGCTGGCGATCAATCCCAACACCGTCGCCCGCGCCTACCGCCAGCTACAGGATGAGGGCGTGCTGGACTCAATCCGCGGTTCCGGCCTGGCCGTGGCGGCAGGTGCAACTTCCAAATGCCAGGCGATGCGAACCCGTGTCATTCGTAGTCGCATCAGCAATGTTCTAACCGAAGCGCGACAAAGCCAATTGACCGATGACGAGATCATGCAGGTCATCCAGGCTGAATTGAACCGAAAGAAATCGAAACGGAGCGAAAAATGAACCAGCCGCCCAACGGTGAGTGTGTAGTGAAAATGTCTGGTGTTTCCAAATCGTTTGGTCCGCAGCAGGCGATGGACAACATCTCACTCGCCATCCCGCGGGGGGTCGTGTTTGCCTTGCTCGGTGAAAACGGTGCCGGAAAATCGACGTGCCTGAAAACGCTGCTGGGACTGCAACGCGCGGACCAGGGAGCATCGGAAGTATTGGGTATGGACAGTCGCACACAAGGCATCGATATTCGGGCGACTGTGGGTTACGTTCCTGAAAATCCCGCACTTTATGATTGGATGACGGTTGCAGAAATCGGCTGGTTCACCGCCGGTTTTTACGGCGCAGGCTTCCAATCTGAATTCGAACGTTTGGCTGCCGAATACGAGCTGCCGTTAAAGCAAAAGATAGGCAAACTCTCCAAAGGTGGTCGGGCCAAAGTGACATTGGCGCTGGCGACGGCTCACCAACCACCGCTGCTGATCATGGACGAACCCACCTCCGGGCTGGATACGCTGGTGCGGCGAAAGTTTCTGGAGAGCATGGTGGATGTTGCGGCCAGTGGTCGAACTGTTTTGCTGTCCAGTCACCAGATTCCCGAAGTGGAACGAGTCGCCGATACGATCGCGATTATCCACCAGGGCAAACTTCTGGTGTGCGATTCGTTGGAGAACCTGAAACAGTCGATGGAGCAATGGGTTGTGACGCTGGCCGCGCTGGATGTGCCGCTGCCGGATATCCAGGCAGAGATTGTACTGCATGAAGGTCAGCGAACTCGACGTCAGCGATTGTTGGTTCGCAACATGTCGCCGGAATGTCTGTGGCAAATGCGTGACCAGGAAGGCATTCAGGAGGTCGAGGTGAATACGCCATCGTTGGAGGAGATTTTTGTGGGTCTGATGAAGTCCAATCACGATACTGGCAGTGAACGGTCCAACGACGATAGCAATGAATCTACTTCACGGTCCGCTGAGGTTTCCCCATGAGTACCGCGTTTGACCGACCATCGACGACGGTGAGTTCCTTGTCCGTCTGGAAACGGATGTTATGGAAGGACTTCCGCGAGCTGTTGCCAATTTGGATCATCTTGTTGGCTGTCACGGGATTCTGTTTGTGGATTACCAGCGAGTTCATAAAGACCCGCTTTTATGATGTGTCCGCGCTGTATTTGTGCGGTGAAACTTTCATCGCGATATTTTGTGTTGCCACAGGTGTTTTCCTGTTCGCGACGGAGACAGAAAATCGAACCATCGAGATGTTGCGAGGCCTTCCGGTGCGGCCTAAAAAGTTGGTGCACGGTAAGTTGTTATTGGGATTAGTGGCGACGCTGATATCAGCTTGCCTGATTGGAATGGCAGCCAATCAGCTGGGCCATCAGCTTCGTCCGACCCAAGAATATCTCGATTCAAGCCGCCTGTCGGGTCTTCGCGCCCTTGTGCTTGTGCCAACGCTGTTTTACTTGTTCGGTGCATTGGCGGCGATGATGACCGGTTCCTCGTTCTACGGATTCGTGCTGGCTGGCACGATGGCTTTCCTGCCGGCGTACTTTGCGGCAGAGTTTTTCACAGAAACGTCGATTCGGAAACCGGCAGAGGAAGCAGTTTATTGGGTGGCCATCGCTGCGACGGGCCTGGTCGTGCTGGCGATCGTGATTTGGAAAGCCGAAAACTGGATTGAAGGTCGGTTCTTCCTTGAGCGTACGCGGAAATTGCGCGGCGCCGGAAAAGTGGCAATTGAGGCGATGGAAAATCCTTCGCGTCGAAGACCGTTTCCGTTTCTTCTATTGTTGTGGCAATCGTTTCGCGTGGCACGCGTTCCGTTAATCATCTACTTGACGGTGGTATTGCTTGGGTGGTTGGGACTGGAGATTTACCTCCATCTTGCCGGCCAAAGGGAAGCTCTTCCTGATTATTGGTTCACAGCCCTCTTCTATGAGGGAGTACTGTTGTCAGCCGCAACGCTGACACTGCTGTTGGCGGCCACGGTATTCATGAAAGATCATCAGCAACGTAGCTATCGGTTCTTTCAGCAAAATGTGGAGGCCGCTCGCAGTTTCTGGCTGGCACGTTTGCTGCCCTGGTGGCTCGCCATCTGCGCCACGGTTTTGATCATCAATCTGTTTGTCGGAGGGATGCTTGCCGAATCCAGAGAATCACTGGGTACCCAAATGAATGTTAATAACTCTGAATTCTGGTTTCTGAAGATCACGACAGATCTAACACTGCAGTATGCCAGTCAAACCACGGCAATGTCGTCGGTGGTATTGTTGGCGGCGTTGGGAGTCAGTCAGTTTTTTTCCATGTTCGTCCGGAATCCGGTTATCGCAGTCATACTTGCGCTGATCACCGGCATTGCTCTCGTAGCGACAGGGTTGGGCGTGGCGTTTTTGGATGAGAGCGTAATTTGGTTTTTGGGTCCGATCGTGGTCGCTTTGTACTTCGCGACCTGGTTTCGGTCAAAATATTGGCTTGCCGACTCGCCCGCATTGGTGGGTTGGTTCATTCCGGTGGCCAGCATCGTGTTTACCACGATGGCAGTGCTGACCTCGTTTGCTTACCAGCGGGCCAACGAATTCTCCGATGTTACGTTCGAAATGAACAACCTGGCTGCCGGGATGGGGGCCAGGCCGAGTTATCGCATCGATAAGCTTGAATTTGGTACCGCCGCCAGTCGCCGCGAGACCGCAGATTTGTACCGAAAGGCGATCCGAACGCTCGACGGAGAGAATTATGATCCGACTGATAGAGTCTATTTGTCGACTTGGACTGATCTTGAGCTGGATCAATTCGTTGAGACCCATCAACCGGCAATTGATTTGATGTTGGAAGCCTCAGAACGCCTGGGGTGCGAACCATTCCTGGATCGGCAAGATTATCAGAAGCGATGGCAACAGGCTGAACAGCTCAAGGTGCTGATGGCGGCTTACGCCAGAAAAATGCTGCGGGAAGAAAATCTCGAACAGGCGTTCGTCGGTCTGTTTGCCTACGATCGCATTTTGCAGCGAACGAAGATGCCGCGTGGATGGCAGAATTGGGGTGTCACGGACTTTTATGATCTGTTGATTCAATGGGCGGACTTGCCCAACCAGGATCCACAATTGATTCAATCCGCGATCAGCCGAATTGAAGGATCCAGGATCAATGGAGAACCAACCAGGTTTGAAATGACTTCCTGGGGATCAGCCAAGAGCGCGAAAGATGAACTGACGGAACTGCTGAAACAGCATTACGGAAGCGCTTTTCGAGATTTGCACGGTGAACAACAGGTTTTTGAACTGATTCATTCGCTGTGGGAGATCGAACAGGACGACTATTTCGACAACTACGACGTCACCATGTTGGATCAATTGTCTTGGGAGAAACAACGATCCCGACGGCTGCTCAAACGGCAGGTGATCAACGAGTTTTCTAATAAGTTCCTGTTTGGAGCGGGGGACAACGATGCGATCCTGGATTTTGGCAACCACGATTCTTTGGCGACATCGGCTGAACCCTACCGCATCCCTTTGGTTGACAAACGGATTGCACCGCACCGATTTCTGACCGCCAACTACTATTCTCAGCTTCCTTACGAGGATCAAATCCGACGCTATGCCTTACTGCGATTGGCACTGGCCGCTTACCGAACTGAGCATGGAAGCTATCCGAATACATTACAGCCGCTGGCTGTCTATTTCAAAAAGAACCTGCCCAAAACGTTGCGAAGTGGTCGCGACTTCGCCTGGTTTCCTCAAGGCCTGCCAGCCAAGGCGTTTGTAGGCAGTCCAGAGCATCCAAGATCCATCATTGTCATACGAACCGGCGTTCCGGTTCTGCTTCCTTTTGCTGTTGAGGATGTATCCTTGGCTTTGGAATTGGTTTCGTTTCAACTGTTGGACAAAGACGGTCAACCGACCGAGGAATCTGAGCTTGGTATTCAGCTAGAACCCGTCGTCGGTGGTCTGGGTGAGCATTATTTGGGGAATGCGTGTAATCCCTATTTGCCACCGGCGAACAGTCAATCCGAGAAATCAAAGTCAACTGGCAACGACTCTCCATAAGGCGCTGCCGCTTACGTGATTCGAAATCGCTCCAGCACTCAATCGGGTGTAGGCGACGTTTGACAGGCCGCAGGGAGTAAATGGCATTCTGCCGTGACTTCCGTCGCTCTTGGCCCGGCAAAACCAAAACAGGTTGCTCTCTTTTCGATCCTCAAACAACGGTTTGAATCGCTGCGGGATGCCGATCGTTTTTGGTACCAGCGCGATTTCAAAGGCAGGGAACTTGAGGCAGTCGAAGACTCGACTTTGGCTCGTATCATTTAATGGGAACACGGACATCACGAACCGGTTCCCCAATGTGTTTGTGGTCCCGCCGATCCCATAGCCCCGCTTACTTGCCGCGCGGCACTTGCGAATTTCGTAATTGACCAAGTCTCTCTTTCAAGGCAGTTGAACTTGAAATCCAAAGGCGTTCGCGGGCAAGTTAGTCCCGCCCTCGATAGGCGGGGCTCTTTTGAAGCCTTATTGAGAGCGATTGCCAAACCGTAGGGCGCTGTTCCACCATGCTTGAAGGAAAAAATGGGCAAAGCGCGAAATGCTTTAGCCGTCTTTCTGCTCGTCACCGTCATGCCCGCCAGGTTCATCGCCATCGTGGTGATCGTCGCCGTCGTGATCATGCCCGTCACCATCGTCGCCTTCGTGATGATCGTCGCCGTCGTGATCATGTCCGTGACCATCTTCCGCAGCATTGCCTCCCGCTGGTAAGGGTGTTGATTCTGTTGATTCCGTTCCCAAACAGCCCACGAACAGACAGCAAGCAATGGTTAACGAGAACAAGTTAATCATGATCTTCATTTCAATAATCTCCGAGTGAGTTTTATGTGCAAAATGGTTCTTGATTCTTGACAGTCAAAGCCCAATGTCAGTTTGGGCATACCCGGTCAGCAAGGCTGCGATTTCCCGACTGGCAAATCAAAAGCGAGAGGCGAACTTCGTCGAAAGATTAATGAGCATCAAACATCGATGATCTGGTGGTCTTCGGCGACGTGCACATTCGAGTAAATATCTTTGACAGACTCCAGCTCTAACGGCTTGTCGGACTCATCCAGTGGGTTGATGTGCACAAGAAACAGGCGTTGAGCTTGGGATGCCCGAGCCACCTGGGCGACGGGAGTCAGGCAGCTGTGCCCGGTGAGTTCGGCTTTGTCTTCCCAGCCGTCTGGAAAGTAACATTCGTGAATCAGCGTTTCGACGTTTTGGATTTCCTTAACGTAATCTGCGTCGGGATGAGCAACAGTATCGGTCACGTAAGCCAAACTTCGATCGGACCAATCAAATCGGAATGCGTGGCTGCCGCCAGGATGGATCAGGGGAATAGCAGTCAATTGCAGCGTATCGCTGAATTGGAATGGTTTTTCAACCTGCAGGGGTCGAATTTCGAAGTTGGGTTCGACGGGAAAAAGTTGCGGAGAGTAAAGATTCTTTTTGATCGCCTCGATCTTGTGCTCTGCGACATGTACGGTCACCCGTTCCAATTCCTTTTCAAACAGCACGTCATAGAGAAAGGTCAGTCCGAAACAATGATCGAGGTGAACGTGTGACAGGAATATGTCGAGTGTTTCTGTCTGGATCAGGTCGCGGACCCGAAACATGCCCGTTCCAGCATCCAGAATGACACCGATTTCAGGCATCATCAGACAGGCGGTCTGACGACGATTGTTGGGATGATAACCCGTCGTGCCAAGAAAATGGAGCTTCACTTGTCGCCAATAAAAAGAACTTAAAACAAAAACGTTCGCACATTCTAAGTCATCGGCGCGGCCGCGAAAACAACAATGCGGCACGATCAGATAGAACTGACCAAGATTTGACCACGCCGAATAGACGCCAACGTTCGTTGCCAAGCGAAGAAATCGATTGATCAGGCAAGAATATTGTGGCGGTTGCAGTACGAGCGGACGAGTTCGGACGAACCGGCTAAGTGCCCCGCCCTTCTCGACACGCCAAAAAACTGTTTGACAAGCAAATTTCCAATAAGTAACCTATTGGTTACATATGAAAGCCAAGCCCAACCTGACCGATCTCGTATTTCAGGCGGCTCGCCAGTCGCATGCGTCGCCGCCTCCTGGATTTGATCAAACAAAATCCTGGTTGTTGCGTCAACGACCTGTGCGAGCACTTCGACGTCAGTCGCATTGCGGTGATGAAACAGCTCAACTTGCTGGTTCATGCCCAACTGGCGATCTCGAAAAAGGTGGGTCGCAAGCGCGAGTTGTATTTCAATGCTGCCCCGATCCAATTGATTTATGATCGCTGGACCACCGAATACAGCGCATTCTGGGCTTCGCAAGCCGTCGATTTGAAATACCGCGTTGAGCAGGGAATGGGTGTTGGCCAAGGAGACCATGCGGAAACGAGTTCGAAGAAACAGTCCTCGAAAAGTCCTTCGAAGAAGAAAGCCAGGGTAAGAAAATGAACGCACCCGTCGAAACTACGACAATGCAAGTGTCTCGAGTTACGATTCATGCCCCCATCCAGCAGGTCTGGGACACGCTGACGAAAGAGGGCGTCGTATTGCCCTTCTTCTTTGGAACGATCCTGGAAACTACGGAGCTGGGGCCGGGTGCTCCGATTCGGATGCGATCTCCAGACGGGAAATTCACGGGAGTGGTCGGCGATGTTTTGGAGTTTGAACCGCCCTTCAAATACTCCATGACTTTCAAATTTACAAACTTTGACGATGCCGTTTGCAAGGTGACACACGAACTGAAAGAAATCGAAGGGGGCACCGAGTACACACTGACGTCCAGCGAGATTCCAGTGGGCACGAAAACCGAAAAACAAATGGCTCAAGGTGGAAAGATTATCACCAGCACTTTGAAATCCTGCGTGGAAACTGGCAAACCGACTTTCATGGCCCGATTCATCATGACCATGAGCAAGCTAACCGCCTTCATGGTTCCCAAACAGTGCCGATCCGAGCATTGGCCCCTGGACAGAGAAATTAGTGGTAAGTGGTAAGTGGTAAGTGGTAAGTGGTAAGTGGTAAGTGGTAAGTGGTAAGGGGTAAGGGGTAAGTGGGATCGTTCTCAACTTTCCACTCTCAACTTTCCACTCAACTTTCCACTTTCAACTTTCCACTTTCAACTTTCACCTATTTCCCTCCGCCAAAAAGGCTGCCAATGCCTTTTCGCAACTCATCTTCCAATTGATTGCCAATATTTTGTTGCGAAGTGCCTTTGGCCGGTGGCTGATTCGAGCCGTTGGGCAGCAAACCGCCACCGATTTTCTTGTTAATCTTGTTTTGAAACCGGTCCAGCTCGTTCGTAAGTTTGCTGTTCATCTGGTTTTGAAAGTCGTTAATTTTGGGCGTCACTTTTTCGCCAATCGCCTGGTTGACCACCCCTCCGGCGGCGTCTTTGAACATCTGGGTCGACAACTGTCGAATCGCTTTGAGATCAAGAACTGGCCGGCTCATGGTGCCGCTTATCGGGATTGAGATTTTGCGACCTTTCAGTCCCGCAAGCAAACTTTTGCCGGCGATCCATTCTTCCGGAAAAGGGATTTCCGCGACCATTTCAAGACTTTGATCAAAGCCGACACTTCCATGCGTCCGAATGGTTAATTCTTTGTGTCGCAAGTTGACATTCTGATGAAAGATCCTCTGATCCTTGACCACGAAGGGTACGGTCTGTTCCGCCATTTGCAGCCAGGTCGTTAAACTGTCGGTATCGCCGACTGACTGTGGTTTAATGATTGCCCGAAGTTGCTCGACCGCACCCAGCAGTTGTTTTGCTAACGGTCCAGCGCCAATGACGACATCGGTTAACTGAACGGACCCTTGTGCCTCGGTGCGGGTTGGATCAAGCAGCGGAACCCTAACAACTTCGGTATCGAGTGTGATCGTTCCTTGAGCACTGGTCGTACCGGCGACCAGGGGGGCCACATATTTCAACCATTGTCGGGCCGTTTCCGGCGAAAGAGCGACGTTATCCACGACTCGGGTCCGCTCCATTAGAAGTACTGGATTCTCCGTTCGAAGATCAAGGCTGGGTGCCATTCTCAGTACGCCGCCACTGAAAGCGACGCCTTCCGTTTTCAGCTGTCCGATGCCGTTGCGAACGTTGATATCAAATTGACTGGCCCCCAGCGGTACGTTGGCGATTGCGCCGCCATCCCAGCGGATAATGGTCGAAGCTTCCAGTTCTGGCGGTACCCAGGCGGTCGAAGCAACGCCGCCGTTGGTCGAAGCAAACAGCGGCCCACGAATTGAGAAAGGCTGTTCCCCGGAACCGGCCAGTTGCACGACGTTGGCCGTGTAGGCCGCGAGCAACGCGTTGATTTTGTTCCAATCTGGATTCCAGGTCCCCTTCAAATCAGTCAGCGTCCTCGTCGCCAATTCTGAAATGGAGCCCGACGCTTTCATGTTCAAGGCGGTCGAGTTCACGAACAGGCTATTGAACTGAATGGCGTTGAAGTCCGACGCCATCGACAGCACGGACGCAATATTTGTTTCGGGCTCACGAAAAACCTGTTGCCACCGCATTTTGCTGGAAACGGGCAAAGTGTTATTGCTCTGGCGAGCGGGATCCTTGACGCGCTGAGCGGCGACCAAGTCGCGAATCGTCATATCTACCTTGGCATCGAGACGTTGTTGCGCAGAACTGAATTCCACGCTACCTTCCGCATTTCCAAACCAGAAAACACTCTCCTCAGTCGGAGACAGCTCCAACCAGTCAGCAACTCGATTGACGTCGGCCCGATATGCCACCATGCCGTCGACCAGGATTTGATCCGTGACCAAAATTCTTAAATTCTGGCCTCGAGCGGCAAACGACTCGGCAGTCAGCGTGGTATCGGGGATCTCGAATGCTCCGGAAATCATGTCATACGATGCGGCGGCGGCCACTCCCGTCACTCTCGGATCGCGGATCTTTAATTCGTAACCTTCGAAATTTAATTGCTGGACGTCGTATCGAAGATTGGAGAAATGCAACTGGTTCTCGCGCAGCGATGTGCCGCAAGTCAGATCGAGTTGGCCCGCGGTACGCACATCCCCCAGATCGACAAAACTCTGGAGATGGCGAACCCAGCCGTTCAAATCCCCTGTCAAATGACAATTCAGATCCCAGGGGTCCGTGGCGGCGTTTTGTAAAGGCGCCGCCAACGTTGCGACGGCCCGTTCCGTTCCCACATCGACCTGAACCCCCCCTTGGTCAAGCTGAATCACCGAGGTTCCCATTTGTTGGTCAAGTCGCGAACGACCTGCGGCGCTGAGGCTGACTAACAAACGCGATTGCTTCCAGGCTGGCATGTTGGCAAATTGAATTGCAGGATTGGTGACCGTGAACTTACCGCCGATCTGAATTGGCAGGCTGCCATTTCCAACAGGGGCCGATTCCGCTGTCTGCCAACCGAATGAGCCATCAATCTCGCCGGCCATTTGAGTCCCTTGAAGTTCAACGAACTGCCCGATCCGATCCATTAGCTGAGCCAGGTCTCCCCTCGCCCGAAAGGCACCGGTCTGATAGTTGGCATGACCCGCAACCGAGAGGAATTCCGATTCACACAGGACATCATCAATCACCAACCCTTGCTGGGACCGGGAGATCGTTCCCACCAGTCGCAACGGCTTTTGCCAAACGATATCCTGTGCACCACGGCGGGCCTTCAGGTTGGCCGCGTCCAGGTTCACAGTCAAACGTGGAATGCCTTTTTCGGTTTTCGTGCCGGCTTGAAACTTGACGATGCCCGATTCGATCTGCAGGTCTTGATGGAGCTGCAATGTCGCGGGGAGCATGCGAAACAGGCCAGCCAGGTCGATTTGGCCATCCATCTGAAACGGTGTTTCCAATAACGCGTTACCGTTTGCCAACTGATCAATGCGGCTGATGTCAAACCGACCGTTGGCGTTCACCTTTCCAAAATCACTTCTTACCTGGAAGTTTGACGAGGTAATGTTCGACGGCGACAGTTCCAGTGAGCCATGGGCGTTCAGATTTTGAACGACAACACGATCCGTTCCCAGGACCTGCGGGGCTGCAAACGCGAGGTCGGTCAGATTCACATCTTCCAGCTCAAGGTTGATCGCTTGCGTGCGTAAGTCGATCCGCGATCGAAGGCCTCCGGAAAATTGGCCGGCCGACTGGGATGGACCCACAAAACGCTGCAGGACTGGCGCAGCCAAAGATAATGGAAGGTCCGCCGTAGTAATCGCCAGATCGATGGCACCAAAACTCAAATTCGCCGTGCCGGCATCGACTTGTGAACTGATCGCGAGTTTGCCGGGATTCTGCAAAACCAATTGGCCCGATGGATCGACTCGCGTCGGCGTGATTTGGCATTCGGCTTCCAAAGTCAGGGGCGCTGTTTCCGTACCCGTCATCGCAACGGCATTGAGTCCCACGATCTGCCAGGATTGCGTGTCGAGGGACGTCGTCACCAGGGCTCGACCTTCGTTCACTCGAATCGTGATCTTGGGGACGGTGGGAATCGGGTCGCGGGGTTTAGGAGTGGGTTTCGCATTGGCCATTTTGGGCGTCAAATATTTGCTAACGGCATCTTCCAGATTGCTCCCATCGGGACGAAGGTGCAAGTAAAGAGTGGGGTTTTCGATATTCAGAACGCCCAGATCTTTACTGTTCAAAAACGACAGGAGTGATTTGCTGGTGGAGACACGCTCAACTTGCAACAGTTCATTGCCCTGTTCATCAACTGCCGAGACATTCGTGAATGTTAGCGGCTGCAGCCATCCGAACGAGGCGCGCTCAATCACGACCTTGCCTTGAAAATCCGACAACGCATAGTCGACGGCCATTTGGTGCAAACCCGCCAGTCCAATCAGGTTTGGCAAAAACGCAATTAGCAATGCGAGGACCAGCAAAAAAATCGGCCAGCGCCGGCGTTTCCGGGTCTTGCTTTGACGCCGATTCTGGCTTTCCTCGCGGTCCTGAAACGGATTGATGATGTGTTCGCGTTGAGACATCGTGTTCGCCTGCGAATAGGGTCTGGCAAAAAGTTACAAACCGAAGCGGCGGGATTTTAGGGATCGCGCTAAGGCAGGCAAAGATGAATCATTGCGGAAAGCTAGCAATTCGAATGCGGTGTTAAGCTCCCATATCGGCGTATGAGGACCGACCATGAAATCCACTGGATCGGGAGGAGCAAAAAAATGCGGCTGGATTTCAGCGTTTAAGCAATCAAATCATGCACGACATTACCGTGGACATCGGTCAATCGGAAATCGCGACCGGCATAGCGATAAGTCAGCCGTTTGTGGTCAAATCCGAGCAGATGCAACATCGTTGCATGCAGATCGTGAACGTGCATCGGGTTCTCGATCGCTTGGAAGCCAAACTCGTCGGTGGAGCCATAAATCTGTCCGCCTTTGATACCGCCGCCCGCCATCCAAACGGTAAACCCAAAATGGTTATGATCCCGCCCGTTGACCTTGCCTTGATTGGCGCCGGGTGTCGGAAGTTCGACCACGGGTGTCCGGCCAAACTCGCCACCCCAAATCACGAGCGTTTCTTCCAACAACCCGCGTTGCTTAAGGTCCGTCAACAGGGCCCCAATGGCCTGATCGCATTCGCCAGCAAGTCTGCGGTGATTGATTTCCAGGTCGTCATGATTGTCCCACGGTTGCCCTTCACCGTGCCAGACTTGGACGTATCGAACCCCGCGTTCGACTAATCGCCGCGCCATCAGGATCTGCCGCGCGTTGACGCCATCGCCATAGGCGTCGAGGACATGCTGCGGTTCGTTGGTAATGTCAAACACGTCGGTCGCTTCCATCTGCATTCGAAACGCCAGTTCGTAAGACTGGATGCGGGCCTGCAGGTCCGGGTCGGAACCTCGGTCGGCAAGGTGTGAGATGTTCAGTTGTTTCAGAATGTCCAACTGTTTCTGCTGCTGGTCGCGTTCGACATGTTTGTTTTGAACGTTCTCGATAAGTCGTTCAATGCTACGATGTTTGGTGTCGACGTGAGTGCCTTGGAAAACACCCGGCAAGAACGCTGCCTGCCAGTTCTGGGTTTGTTTTATGGGATAGCCTCCGGGGCAAAGGGCGAGAAAACCGGGCAGGTTCTGGTTTTCCGTTCCCATTCCGTAGGTAATCCATGAACCCACCGAAGGCCTGACCAGTCTCGATTCGCCGCAGTTCATGAGCAACAGGGAAGGCTCGTGATTGGGCACATCGGCGTGCATCGAATGAATAACGGCGATGTCGTCGATGTGTTCCGCCGTGCGTTGAAACAACTCACTGACATGAATGCCACTTTCGCCGTAGGGTCGAAACTTGAACGGCGAAGCCATGGCGACCCCCGTTTTGCGTTCCGTGGCAAGCTGGAAGGGCAGCTCTTGTCCATCCCGATTTTGCAATTCCGGTTTGTAGTCGAACGTGTCAACGTGGGACGGGCCGCCGTTCATGAACAGATGAATGACCCGCTTGGCCGTGCCCGGAAAATGAGTGGCCCGTGGAATCAGCGGGTTGGGCGATTGCTGATTCGTCGATTGAACTTCAGCCGCACCGGTCAAAATCCGCTCATCTCCCAGCAATCCCGCCAAACCGAACGCTGCCAGTCCAGTACCGCAGCGGCGTAGGAGACTACGTCGCGACAGTGAGCATGGCATCGGTTTTTCGGATTGGGATTTCGGTTTCATTATCGTTGACAGCGAATTGATTCAGTCAATAAACTCAAATTCATTCGTCCATAACAACACCTGGGCAAATTGTTGCCAGGGGTGCAGTTGTCTTTCGTTTTTGTGAGATGACTTTAGAAAGTCCTGGGCAACCACGATTTCATGGTTGGTGGGATTGCGCTGAAAAACGGTTTGATAAAGTTTTTCAATTCGTTTTCGCTGGATGGTTTGAGGATCATCGAGTGATACCCGGTCAATAACATTCGCCAGTATCCGTGCCTGGTGAACGGAAAAGTTGTGGTTCATCATAAACAAGGACTGTTGTGGAACGGTCGTGCGTATTCGTTGGGACGTGCTTTGGTCCGGGTTGGCCAAGTCAAAGACGCGCAACAGATTCGGGAGATCTTGCCGATCAATTTTTCCATAGATTGTTCTTCGTTGACTCCAAGGCGGGTGAAACAGATCAACCGCTTTTCCGTACAAGTTCGAGTCAAGATTTCCCGCGACCGCCAGCATCGAATCCCGTAAGGCTTCGAATTCCAGCCGACGGCGATTCATCTTCCAAAGCAAACGGTTTTCAGGATCGATCGCCACGCAGGCGGGCCGATCGACGCTGCGTTGACGATAAGCTTGAGACAACATGATGCTGCGGTGAAGTCGTTTGATCGACCAGCCGTGTTCCATGAAATCGGCAGCCAGGAAGTCCAACAACTGCCGTTGCACCGGAGGTGGACATTGAATCCCAAAATCGCTGGGGGTATCGACCAGGGGTTGGTTGAAGTGGTGCATCCAGACCCGATTGACGAGAACACGAGCGGTTAGCGGGTTGTCGGGCGAAGCAATCGCGTTGGCCAATTCAAGCCGACCCGCCCGGTTTTGAAACGGTCTTCGATGCTCGGGGCTCAGCACCGCAACGAATTGACGAGGAACTTCTGCCCCGCGTCGATTGACGTTGCCACGAATCATGACACGTTCATTGTGCGGCGATTTGTTTTCCCGAACCGTCATCGCTCTGGCAACACCGACAGGAGTCTTTGTATGATGCTCGTTGATGGCGGATTGGAATTCGTCCCACTCCTTTTTCTCAGCGACGTTGAAGTAATCTGCGATTTTGTCTCGTTTGATTTGCGCCGGTGAATTCCGGTTCGAAAAGTATTTTGGCGACTTCTTTTTCAGACCCGGAAAACTGCTCGAGCGCGGGTTTTCGGGAGCCGTTTTGGATCCATTCCTCGCGGAGCCTGTTTAGCAGGTTGCCGTAAACTTGACCGATTTCGGCTTTGATTTTTGGTGGATTGGCAATGAGCGCTTCCAAGACCAGGGAGTTGATGCTTGTTTGGGTTCCCTGCTCTTCCCAATGGCGAATCAGCTTGTTGGCATGTTCTGCAAAATGTTCGTTCGGCAGTGCAAACAAAGCGCCCAACGGCAATAACGCCGGATGGTCGGCATTGGCACGTTCGGCAAGATAGGATTGCCATTTTTGAATCGCCATCTCGTTCAAGTCGGTTTGATTCAGTTTGACCGACGGGAGATCGATGGTCGCGGCTTCGTCACCGGGAGCGATCGCGCGCGTCAGGTAATCACACAAGTGATGATCCATCTGGCTCTGAAGCCGTTGATGGAATTCGTTTTCATACGTTGACAACGCGTTTTTCTTCGTCTTCAGTTCATCAAAGAAAATCTCGAAATCTGAAATTTGGCTGGCATCTCCAATCAGTGGGAGTTCCTTTGGCTCATGACAGTTTTCAAAAACGCCATACAACGAATAATAGTCTTCCGTCGGGATCGCATCGAATTTGTGATCGTGGCAACGGGCACAGCTAACCGTCAGCCCCATCAATCCACGCGTCACGACGTCAATCTGGTCGTCGATGGTGTCGGGGCGCGCGAGATATTTGCGACCCACGGTCAAAAATCCGAGCGCGGCCAACGTGTGTTTGTCAGGGGGCAACTCAAGATAATCCGCTGCAAGTTGTTCGCGGATGAACTGGTCGTAAGGCAGATCCTGATTGAACGCGTCAATCACGTAGTCGCGGTAGGTGAATGCAAAAGGATAATTTCGATCCGCATTGTTCAACGTGTATCCCCTCGTGTCGGCATAACGAGCGACATCGAGCCAGTGCCGCGCCCAACGCTCGCCGTAATGTGGCGATTCGAGCAGTCGGTCAATCAACCGCTCGTAAGCGTCGGTCGATGAATCATTGACGAACGTTGTGACTTCCTCGTAGCTCGGCGGCAAACCAGTCAAATCGAATGAGGCTCGGCGAATCAACGTGCGCCGATCCGCCGGCTCCGAGAATCCGATTCCGTTTTCATTCAGGTTGGCCATCAACAGCTGATCGATCGGAGAGCTGTCGTTCTGATTCCCAGTCGACAGTATCGGTTTGGTGACAGGCTGATACGACCAATGGGTTTGTCGATGCTGCGCGATCCGCTCCGGAACCGAGGCGGTGGAGATTTCACGGTTGTGGTTTGGCCAAGGCATCCCCAGCTCGATCCAGCGGGATAAATCCGCGATCTGTTGCTTCTCAAGCGGCTCCGTGGGAGGCATCTCAAAATCGGATGCGTGTTTTACCGACTGCACAATCAAACTCTCTGCCGGGTCACCCGGGATCGCACCCGCTTGACCGCTTTCACCGCCACGGAGAATCGCGCTACGTGAATCGAGTCGCAGACCGTTTTGGGGATCCTCCGCGCCGTGACATTCCAGGCAGTGGTTCACTAGCAGGGGACGGATTTTGTTCTCAAAAAACGTGATGGTCTCGGCGCTAAGTGGATCGTCGTCGGCCTGCAGCTCCGCCGGGCAAACGAAGGACAGTCCCAGTACGAGAGCAAATGCCAGATCAAGAAATTTTCTTTTTTGCATATGAACTGGAGAGTCAGTCAACTAGCGGGGACCCGCGATGTGTAAGATCGGCACCTTGGTTGCGTGATTCCTTCATGATAACAGGGCCACCGCAAAACGGAATTCAGCCCGTTGCCATGAGTGCATGCACCTCGAAGCTCGGGAAACAAAAATTCAGGCTTTTGCCCATTTCTTGACGATTTCGATTCCCACTTCGCATGCCGCGACCATTTCATCCAGACACGCCCATTCCAGCGGCGAGTGAATATTGTGCTGGCCGGACGAAAGATTGGGAGTCGGCAGGCCCAGTTCGGTCAAACGAGAGCCATCCGTGCCACCCCGCACGATCGTTGTCTTTGGTTCGCGCCCCAGTTCTTGATGGGCTGCGATCGCAAATTGGACCGCTCTCGGCTCCTTGTCCAAACCATCAGCCATATTTCGATACTGTTCCACAATCTCGACGTCGATGATGGTTCCCGGACAATCCTTCGATACTTGATTTGCAAGTTCTTTTAGTTGCCCGGCATAGGTGGCGAGCTTGCTGGTATCGAAGTCCCGCAGCAAAATTTTGAGAGTTGCTTTGGCGACGCCGGCCTCCAGGACGTAAGGATGCAGGAAGCCGTCGCGACCTTCGGTTCGTTCCGGGGACAGCTCAGCTGGCAATCGGGAAATCAACAGGCCGGCAGCGCGTATCGCATTCACCATCTTGTTTTTGGCAATTGCCGGATGAATATTGACGCCGGTGAATGTGACCACAGCCAAGTCAGCGGAGAAGGTCTCGACGTCGATATCATTCTGGCCTCCGCTATCGAAATTATAACAAGCAACTGCACTTATTTTCTCAACGTTTACATGATCGACTCCGCGACCGATTTCTTCATCGCAGGTAAAGAAGATTTTGACGGGACCATGTTTGACTTCCGGGTTCTCCAGCAAGTGATTGGCCAGCTCCATGATGATCGCTACGCCTGCTTTGTCGTCACCGCCCAACAGCGTGGTTCCGTCGGTGGTGATGATCGTCTTTCCTTTTGCCAGCGGAAGCTCGGGACAAGTTGCGGCTTTAATCGATTTCGAGGGGTCGCCCGATAGCTGCAAGTCGTTGCCATCAAAATTCTCAATCACGTGTGGCTTCACGCTCTTGCCGCTGGTCTCGGGAGACGTATCAACATGTGAATTGAAGGCGATCGTCGGAGCTTCCACGTTTCCGGGCAGACTGCCGCTGACGATTCCCCATTCGTCCTGGGCCGCGTCGTTGATGCCCATCTCTTTCATCTGTTGCACCAAAAGTCTTCCCAGTTCCAGTTGGCCGGGGCTGCTGGGGTAATCTTCGGTGTCTTCGATGGCAGTTGTTTCGATCTGTACGTACTGGAGGAAACGATCGAGAAGTCGTTGTTTATTCATGCGAGTTTACTTGTTGAGTTTTCAAAACCGGGTGACTGGGTTAAATTGGTCGCGGTTCCCTGTTTGTCGAAGTCCATTTTATGTCATCTCCCGCCGTTAGCTACCTCGTATTCGACATCGAAAGCATTGCTGACGGCGAGCTGATATCCAAAGTTCGTTATCCTGGCGAAGGTTACTCCGCAACCAAGGCCATCGAAGTCTATTGCGGCGAAAGGATGGAACAGTTCGGGACCGAGTTCATTCCCTACACCTACCATATTCCTGTTTCGGTGGCGATTATCAAGCTGACGATTGACTTTCGCATTCAGGACATTGTTACGCTGGACTCGCCCCACTTTCGGCCCCATATCATTACCAAACATTTTTGGGATGGGTGGCGAGCTTACCGAATGCCGACGTTTGTCAGCTTCAATGGGCGAACCTTCGATATCCCGCTGATGGAACTGGCGGCGTTCCGGTACGGAATCAGCGTTCCGGGTTGGTTCAACCTGAACGAAAGAACTTATGATCAAAAACGAAATCGTTACAACCAGTCCGCCCACCTGGATCTCCAGGAAGTGTTGACCAATTATGGGGCCACTCGTTTGAACGGCGGTTTAAACCTCGTGGCCAACCTGCTGGGCAAACCCGGGAAAATGGGAGTTGCCGGTCACATGGTTCAAGAGCTCTACAACCAGGGCGAATTGGGCCGGATCAACGACTACTGCCGTTGTGATGTCTTAGATACGTACTTTGTATTGTTGCGCACGAAAGTATTAACCGGTGAATTGAATCTCGACGTCGAAGCGGAACTGGTCAGTGAAGCCAAATCTTGGCTGGAGCAACAAAGCGATCAATATCCGGTTTACGGGGAATACCTGTCGCAAGTATCGGATTGGGACAATCCTTGGTTGGAGGAAACGTCCGGGTAAAACCTGGTGGTCAACAAGAAGGCAAGCCCATCCTGAACTCTGACCCGAGAGCGACCAACCATTCAGCGCAACCTTGGGAAGATCAAACCACCTATTTGGCCGCCATTACCGATCGATTGGCTCTTTTGCGATCGGACTCTTTTAGCAACATTTTTCGCAACCGAATTTGCGTCGGCGTAAATTCGACGAGTTCGTCGTCTTCCACGTATTCCAGGGCGGCTTCCAGACTGAACTGTCGTGGCGGTTTGAGCATGATGTTTTCGTCGCTGCCGGATGCGCGAATGTTGGTCAATTGCTTTTCTTTGGTCGGATTGACCGGTAAATCATTGGCGCGGGCGTTTTCGCCGACGATCATGCCTTCGTAAACCTGGTCTCCCGGTCCGACAAACATCTCCGCTCGTTGCTGAAGGCCGAACAGGCCAAACCCGACGGCCTTTCCGGATGCCATGGAGACCATAACGCCATTTTGGCGATGTGGGATCTCACCTTCGGCTGGTCGAAACTCAAGGAAGCGGTGATTGATAATCGCCGTCCCTTGGGTGGCGTTCAACAGCCGGGTTCGCAACCCAATGAGTCCACGCGCCGGGATCACGAACCGGGCCAGGTTAAATTCGCCCCGCGAACTCATCTCCAGCAAATCGCCACGTCGATTGCCAACCATTTCCATCACACTACCGAATTTGTCGGCAGGAACTTCCACAGCAAGCGTCTCAAAGGGTTCGCATTTTTCTCCATTGATCTGCTTGATCACAACCTGCGGTTTCCCCACCGACAATTCAAAACCCTCCCGGCGCATGGTTTCGATCAGAACCGCGAGATGCAAGATTCCTCGGCCGGCAACCGCAAAGGCATCGCCGGATTCCAACGGGCGAACTTTCAAAGCGACGTTGCGTTCCAGTTCCTTGGTCAATCGTTCCCGCAACTGCCGGCTGGTGACATACTTGCCTTCTTTTCCAGCCAGCGGTGAGCTGTTGATCGAAAAGACCATCTCTAACGTTGGCTCGTCGACCGAGATGCGTGGCACGGGTTCCGTGATTTCCACATCGCAGACCGTGTCACCAATTTCGATGTTTTCCAAACCAATCAACGCGACGACCTCACCGGCCTCGGCACGTTCGACCTCGACGCGGCCAAGTTTGTCAAAAACGTTCAATGCCGAGATCTTGGCAGTTTTCGGAGTGCCATCGACCCCGATCACGTTGACCGTCTGGCCTCTTTTGACAAAACCGCTTTTGATATTACCGATAGCAATCCGGCCCACAAATTCCGACCAGTCCATCGTGGTGACACCCATTCGAAACTTGCCCGCTTCGATCGTCGGTGGCGGAACATGTTCGACAACCAGGTCCAACAGTGGATCCATGTTGCCCGACAGTTGCTCCAAATCGGTCGTGGCATAACCGTCTTTGGCGGAAGCGTAGATGTAGTGGAAATTGTCGAGAAACTCTTCGCCGCCCATTTCCAGAATGAGTTCCATGGCTTCGTCGACGACTTCCAGAGTTCGTGCGTCCGGACGATCTACCTTGTTTACGACCACCATCGGCTTCAGTCCCGCTTCCAATGCTTTTCCCAACACGAATCGGGTTTGCGGCATTGGGCCTTCGGCAGCATCGACCAGCAGCAAAGCGCCGTCGGCCATTTTCAGGACCCGCTCAACTTCGCCGCCAAAGTCCGCGTGTCCCGGCGTATCGATGATGTTAATCTTGACACCCTTGTAGGGCAGCGCGATGTTTTTGGCAAGAATCGTGATCCCCCGTTCTTTCTCGATGTCACCGGAATCGAGAATTCTCTCGCCCAGCAGTTGCGCCTCACGAAACTGTCCGCTTTGTCGCAGCAGGCAATCGACAAGCGTTGTCTTGCCATGATCGACGTGCGCAATGATGACGATGTTACGAATATCTTTACGTTGGGTCATATTGTGTCCGGACTTTTAAACAGTTCGGTGGTTGGCGACGGTCCCAGGGGTGCCCTGATTCTGGTTGGGCAGTCGGGTTTGGCAGCGAGTTTGGAGATTGGGAATCATACCGATCGACTCGCAAAAAAGGAAGGTTAAACGGCAAGGTTGTTCCGTTTGGTGGTTGGTTCTAGACTTAGGAAGATCGTTCAGAGTGGGCGTTCGGTCACGACTTTTTGCGGCTGGATCAGATTTGAGTCCGCAAAATGGCAGGATCATGTTGAACGGGGATCGAATTGAGGGCTTTAGGGTGTCACGAGTCGTATTGGCAATGTCGGGTGGCGTCGATTCAAGCGTTGCTGCGCATTTGTTGATCGAGCAAGGCCACGAGGTCATTGGCGTATTCATGAGACATGGCGAGAAAGCCATCACGGCCTGCTCCCTCGACGGAAAAGTCGAAAGTTCACCGCTGCTGCCCGTGCTGAACAATCGGGCGGATCATAAACAAGGGTGTTGCAGTGCCTCGGACGCCGAGGATGGTCGCCGCGTGGCCGATCGGCTCGGAATTCCTTTTTACGCCTTGAACCTCGAAGAAGAATTTCGCGGTATCATCGATTACTTCGTCGACGAATACACGGTCGGTCGCACACCCAACCCCTGCGTGATGTGCAACAACAAAATCAAGTTTGGGAAACTCTTCGACTACGCTGACAGTGTCGGTGCCGAATTTTTGGCCACGGGTCATTATGCCCAACTGGATCATGAGGACGGAGACATCCGGTTGAGGCGCGGTGTTGATCCTGGAAAGGACCAGTCCTACGTCCTGTTTGGTATCAAGCGAAAATTTCTCAAGCGAATGTTACTGCCGGTTGGCAAATACGAAAAACCCTTCATTCGAAAAATCGCCACCGAACTCGGATTGAATGTCGCCGAAAAAAAAGACAGCCAGGAAATCTGTTTCGTAACCTCCGGCAAACACGATGAGTTCGTGCGTCAACGGCGAGGAGACGCCGTCGATGAATGGGGTGGTGAGTTGTCCGGGGATATTGTCACGACGACGGGTGACGTTGTCGGTCATCACCCTGGAATCGAGCGGTTTACGATTGGCCAACGAAAGGGGCTGGGCGTCGCCATGGGCGAACCCTACTTCGTCGTTCGAATCGAACCGGAGTCTCGGAAGGTCGTGATTGGCAAGATCGACGAGCTTGGATGTGCGAGCCTGACCGCGAGTCAAACCAATTGGCTTTGCGACCCGCCATCGGGTTCGTTCCGATGCCAGGCACAGATTCGGTACAACAGTTCTGCCAAGCCTGCATTGGCCACGGTGTTGGCTGGAAATCAACTCAGCATTGAGTTTGACGAGCCGCAAAACGGAGTGGCACCTGGCCAGGCGGTCGTGTGCTATGAGGAAGATCGTGTTTTGGGCGGCGGCTGGATCGATAGTTGAGGATTCAGTTAAAACAGCGCTTCTTTGATTGAGTTAGCCAAGTCGTTTCCCTATTTGGAAACGGTTTCCTGTAAGCTTCTCACCATTTGCTTACGTGACCATGTTGGGAGTCGACGGCGATAACGACTGGATCATCAAATACAGCACCGACACATTTACCGAGGTGGATCGCATCGCAGTCGACAACGACCCACATGTATCTTATTCACCGGACAACGATCAGAATTTTGCGCCAACCCAGGAAGGTAACGTCGTTTCGGTCATTGCCGCCGCAACAGGCTTTTCTATGGCTGGTCGGAGGAATTGGCGTTCTCGGGCAGCGTCGCCGACGATAGGCACTACGCCCTCAATCGTCGGCGATCGTAAACGCGTAAAAAATGGAGGATTCACCCGACCAAATATTTACTGCGTCTTGATCGCTCGAGATGTTCGTCCCAGGTAATCGACGAGGATCGCGTCGGTTGCGGAAATGGACCTCACCGCCATGCTGGCTAACATGTTGACCTTGTCGGCGCGCCAACTCGAAGTCACCCGCATATC
Source organism: Pirellulaceae bacterium (assembly GCA_942492215.1). Lineage (GTDB taxonomy): Bacteria > Planctomycetota > Planctomycetia > Pirellulales > Pirellulaceae > Mariniblastus. The sequence continues at coordinate 25,876 of CALODY010000022.1, read as the reverse complement.
GAGTTGACCATTCGCGACACTCCAATTGCCAGCGGACACTGGCGTCGGCACAAACGTGGTGTGGAAATTGGACATAACTTCAGATCTTCGATAGGTCTGAAAGGTTCCGTTGACAAAAAACCTGACATCTACCAGGCCTTCACCGTCTTTCATCTGCCAGTTGCCAACCAGCATATCGCGGACTTCCGCGTCGGTCAGGATGCGTCCAGCGGCGGGTGACGCCTGCACGATGGTCTCCTTCACAACGATTTGCGCAGGAGGAGGAGCCTGCTGGATGATGATCTGAGGTTGCGCTGGCTGAGCCTGAAGCTGAGCTGGTTGGGGCGGCGGTGCCAATTTCTGGAGGTCGGTCTGTTTCTGAACGGACGCCTGCGACACCGGGATTTGTGGAACATGCTGCCGTGGAGTGAGATCCAACTGAAAATCTGTTTTTCCAGGGTCGAAGGCTTCCAACACCATCAAGGTACGTTTGGAGCCTTGCGGCGCGCTCAGTTCCGTGGGAAGCGAGGATTCAGGGCTGGCCACACAAATCACAAACCGACCCCGGTCAAATTCGTAGATGCCGACGCCGGTAACCATTTCCTTATCGACGATGGCGATTTTTTTTGGATAGCTGGCGGCGTCCAGTCGTATTGATTTGGTGCTCTTGGATCCATCAACGGGCGATTTGAAAAGTAACGTGTTGTCGATGATCTCGACCAGACCGCCTCCCGGAAGTGAATGACGCATTTCGTATTCCGTAACCACTCGACCATCGTCGGTCATCTCCGTGATACGCCAGTGGCCTTGCAGTCGTTTTATTTCATTATCCGCTCCCTCAGTCTGAGCCTGAACGGATACCGCCCAAATTCCAACCAGAAATCCAACCGAAAAACCCAAGCGATAAAATGAATTCACGATGTTTCTCCTTCCGTGAAGTGCAGATCACGAAGCAAATTGCGATGATGAATTGTGCCGGCGTCAGTCTCTGCCGGACGCGAATTGTTTCCCAATTGGCAAATGTAAGCAACATGAATCTGCTCAAATCAACCAGGCTCGGAGTAAAAGAATCCGAAGAACCCGAGACCAACTCGCTAAATATTGCTAGCACGGTTGTCTGCGACCGAGAGTTTCGAATTGCGATTTTTTTTGGAAACTGAGAATTCCACATCCAAACGTCAAGACGTTGGGCACTATTCTGTTTTCTTGACCGCCGAGTTCTTAACCGAAAAATCCATAAGCCCGGTTTTCATGCCGTTTTGCCAGGGGCGGATTCGGTTTTGAATTCAATTCATCTTTCGACGAGTTTACCGATCGAATCGAGAGGCACATATTGCGGATTAATTCACGCGGTTATCGGGTTCGCCCCCTTCACGAGTTCCGATGGCGCTCCAAACTTGCGAATCAATATCCTCAGAAATGAAACGAATGTGACCGTCGGCGTAGCCCATATTGATTCCCGTGGGGTGTAAGCTGCCAAAGCTCAATTCTTTATCGTTAATGGGAGCGTCGGCGATCATAATTGAGTTGATTGGGCAAGCCGTGGAACCGAGGCATTCAGATACTTCAGCTGAATCCTGACCATCGGTTGGGTACCCCCCTACTTCTTCCGAACCGGTATGCCAATGATCAACTTTTTGTTGATTGCCTGAGTAATCCATCCCCAACAAAGTTTGGTCCGGCAATGATTCACCCAGCATCACGGTATTGGAACTTCCATCAAAGATTTCTGCGATCCGCGTTGCGCTGTTGAGGAAAAACACGCCGTCGGATTCTGGCAAGCCGCCGACCTGTTCCATTCCGCACCAAGGTCTTTCTCCTGATTCCCGGTTATTCAAACCACTCGCGCAGGCCAGGTAACTGGAAGGCGAGCGATCTGTCGCCGCGAAAGGATCGTACTGCGCCAGGTCAAGGCTGGCCGAGGGACATCGAAAAAGCGAGAGCGACTCTTGCATCACATTCGTGTTGTTGGTTTTGCCGTCACGACCGTGCCATGGTCCATTAAGATCCAGTCTTTCAAACAAATTTGCCTGTTCCACAAACGGCAAAATAAAAGCGGACCACATGGCTCCCTGGGGAGCCGTGAAACCGGCAGGAAACCTGCCGTGGCAACCTTCAAAATTGTGCATCGCCAAAACTTGCTGCTTGACGTTGTTTGCACATTGAATGCGCCTGGCAGCTTCTCGAACGCTCTGGATTGCTGGCATTAGCATGCCAATCAGAATGCCGATGATGGCAACCACGACGATCAACTCGATCAGCGTAAATGCCCGGGCAACGCAGGTCGAATGGTGTTTTTGCAGCATGGGAATCACTTTCAACGGGTAGAAGATGTTTTAACATCGGACCGCCGAGCGATCAAATTCGTTGTGTTTTTGTGGGCTGTCAAACGTTGTGGATTACTAGGATCGGCAATCGAAAACAGGTATCATGAGGAAGGTCGCTTTATCCGGCGACAATCGGGATAGGCAATTGAGCCGCAATCTCAAAATGATCAGAATCAAACGCCAAGAGGACTGCCGTGCACATGACTCACCCATTGGAATCAATGTTCATTTTCGACAATCTGTTGATTGCGCAAGGTGAAGAAAATGACTTGATCAAGATTGCGATTTGGATCGGGATCGGCTTTTTGGTCCTGGTCGCATTTGGTTTGGGGATGGCTTTTTTGACCTACGGCAAACTCTGGATTCAGGCCTACATGTCCAGTGCGCAGGTCAGCATGATGAGTCTGATCGGCATGGGTTTCAGAAAAGTGCGACCACAAGTCATCGTGACCGCAAAAATCATGGCCCGCCAGGCCGGGATCGATATCAGCAAAAAGGGCGGGATTACAACTGACATGCTGGAGGCGCACTATCTTGCCGGCGGTGACGTGATGCGAGTCATTCACGCTATCATCGCGGCCCAACGTGCCGACATCGATCTTGATTTTGACCGCGCCGCGGCGATTGACTTGGCCGGTCGCGACGTGATGGACGCCGTCAAAACGAGTGTCTACCCCAAAGTCATTGATTGCCCGGATCCGCAGCGAAGTGGCAAGAATTTCCTCAGTGCAATGTCGAAAGACGGCGTGGAGCTGAAAATTCGGGCGCGCGTTACGGTGCGGACCAACCTGGAACAGCTGATTGGAGGTGCCACCGAAGAGACGATTATCGCCCGCGTCGGCGAGAGTATAATTTCTTCGATTGGTTCTTCCGACAAACACCAGGACGTTCTTGAAAATCCGGATCGGATCTCACGAGCCGTTTTGGAACGCGGGCTTGATGCTCACACAGCGTTTGAGATCGTCTCGATTGATATTGCTGACATCGATGTTGGCGAAAATATTGGCGCGCGGTTGCAAGCTGATCAAGCAGAAGCCGACACACGCGTCGCCCAGGCGGCTGCCGAAAAACGTCGCGCCGAAGCGATCGCTAAAGAACAGGAAATGAAAGCCGAAGTGGCAAAACAAAACGCGCAACTGGTACTGGCAGAAGCCGACGTGCCCATGGCAATGGCGGAGGCGTTTCGCGCTGGTAACCTTCGGGCAGTGGCAGTGACAAAAAACGAAAGCTAATCGCGTTTGCGGACTGAATTCGAGCTTCAGTCCCGGGGAGCAACACGCTGACGAGGCTCGTTCCAATTGAAGTTGCGTGACTCCCGCTCGGTGTCGTGCGACGGCAAAGTCTACCTCCCGCATCGAACATTCATCTCAAAGGAAATTGATGCCAGCGAAATATTGGCTGATGAAAACCGAGCCGAACGCCTACTCGATTGACGATCTTGCCGCGGAAGAGACGAAAACGACCTGCTGGGACGGCGTGCGAAATTACCAAGCCCGGAATTTCATGCGCGATGAAATGCAAATCGGTGACAAAGTGCTGTTTTATCACTCCAATGCCAAGCCGCCGGGGGTGGTGGGCGTTGCGAAAGTTGTCCAAGAATCCTATCCGGATTTCACGGCGTTTGACCCAAAAAACAAACATTACGATCCGAAGTCAAAACAAGATTCGCCAACCTGGTACATGGTCGATATCAGGTTCGAACAGAAATTCGCGAATCCGATTCCGCTGGATGAACTGAAAGCCATCAAGGCCCTCGAGGGGATGGTGCTGCTTCAAAAAGGCTCACGACTCTCCGTTCAGCCGGTATCCAAGAAGCATTTTGAGTTGATCGTTAAGCGGGCGTCGAAACAATAATTCGTGGGAGCCTTCCCATTGAATCCAGCGTTAATCCGAACCAGCCGCTCCCTGGAAACCAGATCAACCTAAAGAAGACTCCTCGCGCGAAAACGTCGCCAATATCGTCTACGGACAATCCCTGCGAGCGTCGGGCGATGATCCCCTGCTTATTCGTCATGACCGGAATCGTCGGAAACGATGACCTGGAACGTCGGCGCAGATCCGCTTTCCTTTTCAGCCGTGGCGGCAAAACGCCATAGAAGGACCTACTGTTTCAATGTGGCAAAACCTTCTAAGGCACCATATGACACGTAGATCATTCGAACATCTGATTCCCATCGAACTCGATTTTCAATGCGAAAATGCGAGCATTATGGTGATTGATGATGAGCCGATAATGACTGCATTTGTAACCCGTTGCTTGCGGATGGCAGGCTTTGAGACGATTTGCTGCGTTAATGACCCGACCCAGGCGATTTCAGAAATTCGGAATGTTCGACCGGACTTGATCCTGTTGGATATCGTTATGCCTGGACTGAATGGTCTGGAGTTGTTGAAATCCATCAGAAGTGACAAAGGACTGCAGGAAACGACGGTCTTGATGCTCAGTGCGGCAAACAAGAAATCCAAGTACCAGGCATTAAATTTGGGCGCGGTGGATTTTATCAACAAGCCGGTCGACGGAGAGGATCTGGAACTCCGCGTTCGCAAAGCCCTGCGGATCATCTGATCCAATCTTTTGACGGATGAGCATTGAGTGTACTGTTTTGCCTCTCGTAGTATGCCGATCCAATCGTTACTCGAACTTGAGTTTCGACACGGAGATACTCCCTGAAAAACAGATCTCAACGTCGCTGCCAGGCGACCGGGGTCGTTGGTCGTATTTGCTGCAATACACAAAATGGCCGTCCGCATCCAAACGATATTCTGCCGGCAACGGATTGCGGTCGACGTCGCAGTTAATCACGTTCACCTCCCCTTCAAAAGGCAATTCACCATCCGCCAAATGGTGTTGGTCCGGGAAATTGATGTTAATCGCGGTGCCCGGCCGATGCTCTTCCATCTGGTCGATAAATGAAGGCAATACCTGAGTCGCAAGTTTCCGCGTCTTGGCCCAGTCATATTCCAACTGAAACTTTCGACGGTATTGGGAAAAGGCGATCGAGCGACACCCGTGAATGGCTGCCTCGCGGGTCGCGGCGACCGTACCGGAAACGTAGATGTCGGTACCCAGATTGGCGCCATTGTTGATGCCGGAAAAAATCCAGTCAAATTCGATGTTCAACTGAGTCGTGGCAATCCTGACACAATCGGCTGGCGTACCCGAAAGGGAAAACACCCGTCGTTCATGTTCGACAAGCTTCAAAGGTTGCTCAAACGTAATCTGATGGCTGATGCCTGACATGGGAAGTTCAGGCGCAACAATCCAGACTTCGCCGAATTCCTGCACTACCTCCGCCAGAATTCGCAGACCTTGGGCTGTCCAGCCATCGTCGTTGGTTATCAAGAACTTCATGTTATCAGGAACTTCAGATTGAATTGATGAATCGCAATTTGAGTTTGAAACGATGGCGTTGGTCGCGGTCCCCCGGGGTTCTCAGCCGACAACTGTTCCAACCGAGAATCCTTGGATTATCTCACGAAAGCCTTCACCAGGAAAACGTCTTCGCAGTTTGGGCAGCGATGTGATGGTGGTTTGGAGTTCACGCCGTTTTCAGATTGCCGATTAAAGATCCTAAATCACGAATTTCGCTCGGTTTACGTCAAATTACGAGAATCTGGCTGGAACGCGATCTCGGGAGGTGAGGACGAGCAACACGGCAGGATCATCCTGAATTTGCAGCAACGCCACAAAAATGCTCCTAATTTGTCGGCATCCAGCGGAATTCTCTTTTTCGCTGTTAAGCGCCGGAAGGGGAAACGGGCTTCCCTTTATTGACGCTTCGTCAATAATCTAGATATGCAATCACTTACCCCCAAAAAACGCCAGATCCTACAACGCGAGGCACAGATTCTGGATGTCGCGCGGCCGATGGTGGTACGCGAAGGCTACCACGGCCTCAACATGGACCGGATCGCCGAGGCTGTGAGCTATTCCAAAGGCACGATTTACAACCATTTTTCGTGCAAAGAAGAAATCATTATCGCGTTGGCCATCCAGAACATGGCCAAGCGGATAGATCTTTTCAAAAAAGCATCGGAATTCAAGGCTTGCCCCAGGTTTCGCATGCATGCCATTGGTGTGGCCGCCGAGGTCTTCGTGCAAAATTACGCGGACTATTTTCAGTTTGAGCAGATCCTTCAGTTGGACTCCGTTCGCGAGAAAACCTCGGAGAAACGCCAGGCGGTTATCCAGAGCTGCGAAATGCAATGCATGTCAGTGGTTGCCGGAATCGTCCGCGATGCGGTTTCCGTCGACGATATCAAATTGCCGGCCCAAGACACCCCCGAAACTCTCGTGTTTGGGCTTTGGTCACTGACCTCAGGTGCCTACTCTATCGCTCTCAATTCTGATTCGCTTCCACAGTTGGGTGTCAAAGATCCTTTCGGAGCAGTTCGGGGACACGTTTCTGCCCTACTGGACGGCTATGGCTGGCAGCCGCTTTCGTCCCAATATGACTTGAACAAATTAGTGAAGCGAATCCAAACGGAGGTCTTTCACGATGAGTATTGACGTCCCACCCAAGTCGATGCCGAAATTGACGTGGCGTCAAATTCTCGCGGGCGTCATCACTTCGGTGATCGTCGTTGCCGGTTTGGTGATGTTGACAGTTTGGACACGTAACGGCTCGAGCGCCCAGGCAGATACAACCAACCTCAGGCGAATGCCCGTGAACGTGATCCGAGTCAAGCACGCCGAAGGAATCCGCCAGTCGCGAACGTTCACCGGAATGGTTCGAGCCAAAAATCGAAGCGATCTGGGTTTCGAACTGTCGGGCAAGATCGTCGACGTCTTTGTTGACGAGGGCGATACGATCTCAGCCGGAGCCGCGATCGCCCGGTTGGACGTGGACGCACTGATCGCGCAGAAAAATGGGGTGCTGGCACGAATCGAACAGGCCCGGACCATGTTGGCCGAGCTGGAATCCGGCCCCCGGACCGAGACGATCAGGGCTGCCAGGGCCAATCGGGATGCTGCCCGTTCCCAGTTGGACATCGCGAATTTGAATCTCAAGCGCCGAGACGCGTTGAGGGAACGAACCGCAATTTCGATTGAAGAGTTCGACCAGGCTTCCTTTGCTCTCAAAACCGCGCAGGCGAACTTTCAGGCCGCTCAGGAAAATCTCGCAGAGTTGGAAGCGGGAACACGTTTGGAAAAGGTGGATGCTCAAAAAGCAATTGTGAAACAGCTGGAAGCCTCTTTGGAAGAAATCGAGGTGGCCCTAACCAAAAGCACGTTGATCTCCCCCTTTCCCGGTACGATTACCCGGCGGTATCTTGACCCGGGAAGCATCGCCCAGGCCTCCGTTCCGGTCGTCCGTTTGGTTGATGAGCAACACCTGGAGGCCTGGATCGGATTGCCGGTCCCGATTGTCGCCGAACTCGATCTCAGCAGCGAAATGAAAATCTCGGTCGATGGCCAGCCCTATCAGGCTACCTTGTCCGCCAAAATCAAGGAGCTCGATGCGACGACCCGCACCCAGACCGTTATTTTTCGGATGGACAATGTCGAATCGGGCGTCGTTTCCGGCCAGCTCTGTGAGATCAGAATCGAAAGCAATACCGAGGCGGCCGGTTTTTGGGTGCCGACCTCGGCACTCGCAAAAGGCGTCCGGGGCCTGTGGTCGGTAATGGCTCTGATTGCGGAGCCCAAGGGCCAAGGCTCGCGACTTGAAAAGCGCGACGTTGAGGTGGTGCACGCCCAGACCGATCGAGTTTTGGTGCGCGGGACGCTGTCCGAAGGCGACCAAGTCGTCGCAGACGGTGTCCATCGGATTACCAACGGCCAGCTTGTTGAACCGGTTTCAGTCGATTTCGATATTCCCCACTAGATCGATGAGCGCGGAATTTCATGACTGATTTCTTTTATCGCAACCCTCGTCTGACGATGCTGGCGATTTGCTTGATCCTCGTCAGCGGTTTGACATCTTACTTCGTCTTGCCGCGGATGGAGGATCCGCAACTGGTCCGGCGAGGCGCTTTTGTGCATACCTACTTCCCCGGTGCCGATCCATCGCGTGTCGAGTCGCTGGTATCAGAAAAGATTGAAGATGCATTGAACGAGATCGAAGAAATTAAGGAAATTCGTTCCACCTCGCGCGAGAGCATTTCCACGATTGCAATTGAATTGCGAGACGAAGTGATGGACGGTGATCGTGTCTGGACCAAAATACGAGATCGCCTGGATGACATCCAGTCGGAACTGCCCAGCGGAGCGATGAAGCCGAATTTTGAGGAAATGGATTTCAAAGCATTTGCCAAACTCGTCGGTTTGCGTTGGGAGTCGGAATCGCCTGTCAATTATTCGGTCCTGTACCGCTGGGCCAAGCAATTGGATGATCGCCTCCAAAATGTCGTCGGAACCGAGAAAGTTGAGCTATTCGGTCAACCGACGGAGGAAATCCTGGTCCGAGTTGAACCGTCGCGTTTGACTTCGTTGAATTTAACGGTGGCCGATGTCGCCCGACAGATCGCGGCCAGCGATTCGAAGGTTTCGGCCGGACAGCTGAGGAATGATTCCGATGATCTGTTGGTGGAGGTTCAAGGCGAACTCGATTCCGTCGCCCGGATTGATTCGATACCGATTCGGTTCGCCAACGATACCGGATTTGTGCGGCTGAGCAACATCGCCGAGGTTACGAAAACAATTGCGGATCCTCCGGACAGCCTCGCTGTCGTTGAAGGTAAGCCGGCAATTGTTCTGGGAGCCTTTGTCCGACCGACGACCCGGATTGACGTTTGGTCTCGGGATATCGATGAATCACTTGATCGTTTTGAATTGGAATTGCCGGGCGGGATCGTGCTGGATCGAATTTTCGACCAAAACGAATACGTAGAAATTCGACTGAACACGTTAGTCAGGAACCTGCTGATCGGGGCCTCGGCCGTGTTCCTGGTGATTCTGTTTTTAATGGGAGTCGAGAGCGCGATTGTCGTTTCGCTGGCGTTGCCGATGGCGGCGATGATGGTGCTGTTCGGGATGCGGCTGATGGAAATTCCCATCCATCAGATGTCAGTTACCGGTTTGATCATCGCACTGGGGTTGTTGATCGATAACGCGATCGTGATGGTCGAAGAGACTTCGATAAAATTGCGGGAGGGAAACTCGCCTGCCCAGTCGGTTTCCTACAGCGTTAAGCATTTGTTTCTGCCGCTGTTAGGCTCCACATTGACCACCGCCTTGGCGTTTGCTCCGATCGCCTTGATGCCTGGTCCGGCCGGCGAGTTTGTGGGGGCGATTGCAATCAACGTGATCATTGCCATTTTCAGTTCTTTCTTTCTCGCGATGACCATCATCCCGGCAATTTCCGCAGGGATTCGATCCTTTCGAAAAGGAAATCGGAATCGTCTGTCGATGTCCGAAGGCAACCAGGCAAGGTGGTGGCGGGCAGGCTTCAACCATCCTGCACTGACGCGAGGATATCGAAACGCGTTGGATTTCGTGCTTCGACATCCGGTTTCAGGAATTCTACTGGGAGCGGTTTTGCCGATTTTGGGTTTCCTGGTGGCGACGCAGTTGCCCGAGCAGTTTTTTCCACCGGCAGACCGTGACCAATTGCATATCGAACTGGAGCTGTCGCCGCACAGTTCTCTGGCAGGAACGTTGGAAACGACGCGAGCCATTCGTGAGGCGTTGCTGAAGGAACCTGAAATCCGACGGGTGGACTGGTTTATCGGAGAAAGCGCTCCGGCGTTTTACTACAACTTGATTCCGCGACGTTCCAGTGTCTCCCAGTATGCCCAGGCGATGGTTCAGTTGACGAGTGCCGAGAATCAGGCTGAGACGATTCATCGTTTGCAAGCCAAATTGGACCGAGAGTTCGCCCACGCGCGCGTGCTCGTTCGGCAGCTTGAACAGGGACCGCCATTCGACGCGCCGGTCGAAGTCCGGTTGTTCGGTCCGGATCTGGAACGACTTCAACAACTGGGCGAAGAACTTCGTAAGGTGCTGGTCGCCACACCGGGTGTCCTGCACACACGTTCTGAACTGGACGAGGTGCTACCGGGTATCGCCTTGGATATCAAGGAAGAGACTGCACGGGCGGCGGGGATGAGCTTGACCGATATTGCGATGCAGTTGAATGCCCAGACCGAAGGGGTGATCGGTGGCAGTGTCATCGAGGCCACGGAAGAACTGCCGGTCCGGGTTCGACTGGGTAATCAAAACCGATCCAGTCTGGAGAGTATTGGTTCGCTCGATTTCATCAATGCGGCCGCGCCCGATGTGAGTGACGATCGTTATCGCGGCGTACCGTTGGCCGCCATCGCGGACATCAAGCTGACATCCGAGTTTGGCTCAATCACGCATTTGGCAGGTCGGCGTATGAATGAAATTCAGGTCTACATTCCGGCTGGCATGTTACCGTCGAAGGTACTGGGACGGTTTCAAAAATTGCTGAAACAGAGTGGATTTGAAGAGCCGCCCGGTTACGACCTGCAGTACGGTGGTGAAGCCGCAAAACGTGACGAGGCCATCTCCAACCTGATGGCCAGCGTGGGAATCCTGTTGGTCCTGATGGTGGCCACCTTGGTACTTTCGTTCGGGTCGTTCCGCATGGCGTCGATCGTTGGTTTTGTCGGGGCGCTTTCCGTGGGTTTGGGAATGGGGGCGCTGTGGGCGTTTGGTTTTCCGTTCGGGTTCATGGCGATCATTGGCACCATGGGATTGATGGGCGTCGCGATCAACGACACGATCGTTGTGTTAGCGGCGATTCGTGGCGATGCTGCCGCCGCCGCAGGTGACCGGTCCGCGATGGCGGAGGTGATCAATCGTTCCACACGTCATATCATCTCTACTTCGTTGACGACCATGGCCGGGTTTGCACCGTTAATCATTGGAGGGGGCGGTTTCTGGCCGCCGCTGGCGGTCGCCATTGCCGGAGGAGTTGGTGGGGCAACGATCTTGGCCCTGTTCTTTGTACCGTCCTGTTATTTGCTGTTGATGTGTCGAAACAGGACCGAGACAGCAGTCGTTTAAGCCGAAATCTTACGGCACGTTTTTAAAGTCGCAATGAGCAGACCTTGGCGGTGACGATTGGACATGGAGTTCAAGGGTCCTGAGCGATCCAACAAAAACGACAACAGAGTTCATCAACGGGAATGCTTCGTTCCGAACCAACCAAACCGGGCATTCTGGAACGATTGGCATTCTATTTCAGTAATGTTCCCGCAGAAGCGTTTCGCACTGGCTTTGCAAGATGTTGTAATGGATCCGTTGTCCAGCGATAACTGTAGGTGTAGCCTCCCTTGGGATACACGACGATCCAATTGAGGATGTTTTGACCGAGGATGGAAAGTTGTTGTGTCGGTTCGACGAGTTCCAGGGTCTCGGGGACATTGTTCTGGTGCCGTATCAATCGAGGATCGGTGGATATCCAGTTCTTCGGTATCAATCGGCTGGGATTAATGGTGGGGCCGGGCGATTCCGGCGGCAAAGGCGGAATAAGATCGACGTCAACACCGGTCAGGCGATTGGCAGCTTGGACCATTTTGGTTTCTGATCCATCCACTGTTCGTAAGAACCGGTCATCCAATCCTCCAAGTCGGCACCCAGCCCATCGGCGACCCGGTTGATGTAGTTGAAATACGATATGACCTGTGCCGCCACCGTAATCTGTTCATCGGTTAATCCCAAATCTCGCAGGCGATCCACATCGTCGCGGTCCACCTTTCCAGGAATCAGCGTCAGTTTCACCGCATATTCGCACAATGCGGTGTCAATTGGGTCAAAGCAACATTGCCGGTAATCGAAGACAATTCGTTCTGCCGCAGATTGGTTCCCGGATTCCAGACCGAAATCCCTGGCATGAGAGAGCGTTCAGTAGAAACAGTCATTCACGTTACTGACCACCGTCGCCATCATTTCGCGTTGCCCCGGCGTCAGTCCGTTTTCCGATTTCATCAGGGAAATGTACAAGCCCATCGAGGCATTCGCGCTTGCTCCGTGTTGGCTCATGACACGAATAATGTTGGCGACATGACCTGCTCGCTTCATCGCGGCATGATAGATTCGAGCAGTGATGCCCTGTGCGTTGTCAATCTCAATCTGTTCAATGTAAGCCATTTTCTGCATTCCGTGATTTCGAACTCACGCGGATATCGATCGACGACCGTCCGATTTCGTATCGATATTCATCGTTTGATTCCACTATCCGTTCTTTTGCGGTTCCGGATGCCAGTTTTCGTATTTGAAAGGCAAATCAGGAATCAAACAACTGGCGGAATCCTTGCCGGGTTATTATCTTGGCGTTTTTCACGATGTGAAACAGGATTGATTGCATGAGCGACAGCCAACCATCGAAGCCGGCCAAACCAGACACCAGTTTGGTGATTCGCGTTCTTGATCAAATCGAGTGGCTGGGAAACAAACTTCCGGATCCGGCGATCCTGTTTCTGATCGGAATGATTTTGACTTGGTTGTTATCGGCTTGGTTGTCGACGATTACCTTCTCGGAGACAATTCCAGGCAGCAGCGACCCGATTCAAATTGAAAACCTACTGACATTTCCAAAATTCGCAGCTTTCCTGACTGGGATGGTCGAGGAATTTACCGGTTTCCCTCCGTTGGGAGTTGTGCTGGTCGCCATGTTGGGCGTCGGCATCGCTGACTATTCCGGTTTTCTCAATGCATGCATGAAGTCGTTTCTGAACGTTGCGCCGGGGTTCATGTTGACGCCATTGTTGATTCTGGTCGCGATCATCAGCCACACCGCGGCGGACGCAGGTTATGTGCTGGTGATTCCGATTGGGGGAGTCATGTTCTATGCCGCCGGTCGGCATCCATTGGCTGGGATCGCGGCTGCGTTTGCCGGCGTGTCCGGCGGATTCAGCGCGAACTTCATTCCCTCCGGCATCGATCCCCTGCTGGCCGGATTGACTCAGGCGGGTGTTTCGATCGTCGATGAAACTCGAATCGTCAATCCGCTCTGCAACCTCTTTTTCACCGCAGCGTCCTCAATCTTGATCATTTTCGTGGGCTGGTTCCTGACCGACCGGATCGTGGAGCCCAGACTCTCCAAAGTTGCGATCGACGGGGATCCCAATGAGATGCCCAAAATTCAGGAATTGAGTTCACGCGACAAGGTGGCCATGTGGTTGGGACTTGGCTCCATTCTCGCTGGCGTGGTGGCATTGACATTATGGGCCCTGCCGGCGGATTCATCATTGCGTGCCGCTGATGTCGATCGCACATTAACCTCTCTGCGGCCACCAGCCCCTTTGATGCAGTCAATTGTTCCTTTGATCTTTCTGTTTTTCGCCGTGCCAGGAATTGTTTACGGTTACGTCTCGGGGAATTTCAAGAACCATCGGGATGTTGTCAAAGGGATGAGCACGGCGATGGAGACAATGGGTTATTACCTGGTGCTGGTGTTTTTTGCGGCTCTGTTTATCGCAGCATTCCGTGATTCCAATATCGGCAACCTGGTGGCGATCAAAGGTGCGAATTTCATTCGCGAATCGGGCGCGCCACCATGGGTCACGATCATCGGAATTATCTTGTTGTCGGCGGTGGTCAACCTTTTGGTCGGGTCAGCGTCGGCAAAATGGGCGATGCTGGCTCCCATCTTCGTTCCGATGTTGATGTACGTGGGCATCTCACCCGAATTGACTCAAGCGGCCTATCGAGTCGGAGATTCAACGACCAATATTATCACTCCGATGATGCCCTACTTCCCATTGGTGGTCGTTTTCTGTCAGCGCTATGTCAAGCAGACGGGGATTGGAACGGTGGCCGCGATGATGTTGCCATTCTCGGTGACCTTTTTAATCCTCTGGACGTTGTTCCTGTTGGCGTACTGGGCGTTAGGCATGCCGTTGGGTTTCCAGGCCCCGTACGAATACGTTCTGCCAACTTCGGTAGGTGGCTAGTGGCGATTGCCGTTTCTGGCTTAAAATCTGGGTTGGCCACTCGCTTCAACCTTTTTGTTTCAAACCTTTATGTCTTGACGGGAAAAGATGAAGCTCCTAATCGGCCTACTGATTTCGTTCTTGCTCAGCATGCTCCAAGCAGATGCATGGACCCGGGCCGTTCCGCAAGTGATTTTGGACGCCCCTCCCTCTCCCACTGACGACGAGCAAAAAGCTGCGGAGCAAGTCGACGAAAAGCCTTTGCCATCCATTTCGGAAAAAACCAAAAAACTGACGCGACACGCGGGTTTTTTCTCGTTTTACTGGGACCAACGCCAAGGAAAAATCTTTCTCCAAGTGGACAATTCGAGTCCGGAGTTCCTGTACGTTCATTCCTTGGCCACTGGCTTGGGGTCCAATCCCGTGGGGCTGGATCGCGGACAGTTGGGTAGCCAAAAAGTAGTTCGCTTTCAACGTGTCGGCCCCAAGGTTCTTTTGATCCAGCGAAACCTGCGTTTTCGGGCAGTCACATCCAATGAACCCGAGCGCCGAGCGGTCGAACAGTCGTTTGCCGAGTCAACTATTTGGGGCGGCAAGGTTGTCGCCGATAGCGATCAAGCCTATTTGATTGACGTTACCAGTTTGCTGATGAGCGATGCTCACGGCGTCATTTCCAAACTGGCCGAAACCAAACAGGGCGAGTTTTCGTTGGACGAAAAACGAAGTGCCGTTTATTTGCCTCGCTGCAAAGCGTTTCCGGACAACACAGAACTGGAAGCAACGCTAACATTCGCTGGCAAAAAGCCAGGCACCCACGTGCGGCAAACCACTCCCACGCCAAACGCCGTTACGCTACGCCAACACCATTCCTTCGTCCGGTTACCCGATGCGGGCTATCAGCCGAGGCAATACGACGTGCGATGCCCAAGTATTTTTATCACGTTCGCGGACTTCGCGTCGCCGCTGGATTCGCAGTTGGAACATCGTTGGATCGTTCGTCACCGATTGGTCAAGAAAGACCCCCAAGCGGAACTGTCTGAAGCCGTCGAACCGATCGTCTACTATGTCGACGCCGGTGCTCCTCCACAGATCCAACAGGCGTTGATGGACGGAGCCAGTTGGTGGAATGAAGCGTTTGAAGCCGCCGGGTTCCAAAATGCGTTTCAAGTCAAACTGCTACCGCCGGACGTCGATCCGCTGGACGTTCGTTACAACGTCATTCAATGGGTCCACCGCAGCACGCGGGGGTGGAGTTATGGGGGAAGTGTCCTCGATCCGCGGACCGGGGAAATCATCAAAGGTCATGTGACACTCGGATCATTACGCGTCCGGCAAGATCAACTGCTGGTGAACGGATTGCAGTCCGCCCAGGTACCCAATGCGAATTGCGCGTGTTGCGGCATTGCTGGCATTAGCGAAGAAGCGACATTGGCCGACCTGGGGAGTGGCGATGCCCTTGCGGTTGCCTTGGCACGGATTCGACAGCTGGCGGCTCACGAAGTCGGGCATACGCTCGGATTTGTTCATAATTTCGCGGCCAGTACTTATGGCGATCCGCGTCGGTGATGGACTACCCTGCCCCACGTGTCAAAATCACGGACGATGGCAAACTTGATCTGTCCGATGCGTATGGAGTGGGGATTGATCCTGGGACAAAGTCGCCGTCAAGTTTGCTTACCAACAGTTTCCTGAAAATGAATCGCAGCAGCTGAACGGAATTCTCGAAGACGCCGCAGCACGGCATATGATCTTCGTCACCGATGCCGATTCTCGGCCAGCGGGTGCGGCACACCCGCTTTCCAATCTTTGGGATAACGGAACCGATCCATTGGCGCAGCTGGCACACGTCATGAACGTACTGGATATGTATATGAATATGAGACGCTTCCATATGCGGCATCAAACAATGAAATTACAGAATTATCTATCGAAGGAAATACCGAAGTCTAGTGAATTTATATTGTAGTAATAATCAAATTGTCTCTTTAGATGTAAGTGACTTATCTAGTTTAAATACATTAAGTTGTTACAATAACCAAATGGCATCATTAGATTTAGAACAAACAACCAGTCTTGTTAACTTAACATGTGGTAACAATCTTGTAACACAATTAGATGTCTCTCAAAGTCCACAATTGTTAAATCTTAGTTGTGGTGATAATTATATTTCGGAAATAAATTTAAATCAAAATCCAAATATTGACAGGCTTTATGCTCAAGCTAACCCATTAACTCATGTTTTTGTAAAAAATGGTAGTGAATTTATTGCTGAATATTTTGAAGGATTTGATCATTATCGATTTTATGTCGATACCGAAAATCTAGAATATATTTGTGCTGATGATTTTGAGATTAGTGATATTCAAAATAAAGTTGGAACTACTGTAGAAGTTAATGACTATTGTTCTTTTAATCCTGGAGGTGAATATTATACTATTCAAGGGCAAATAAAACTTGACCTTGATAATAATGGATGTGATGTTAATGATAGCACGTATCCTCACCTTAAATTTGATGTTTCAGATGGAACAAATACCACTCAATATATCTCTAATTCTTTAGGGCAATATACAATTGGTCTAACAGAAGGCTCATATGTAGTAACTCCTGTTTTGGAGAATTTTGATTATTATATTCCCTCTCCGGCAAGTTATACTGTTGATTTCCCAAGCAAACCCAAGCCCATTTACACAAGATTTCTGTATCACACCAAATGGGACGTATAACGATTTAGAAGTGACTTTAATTCCTGTTGAACTTGCCAGACCAGGATTTGATATCAATTATAAACTAATTTATAAAAACAAAGGCACAACTACATTATCTGGTAACAGTTGACTTTACTTTTCAAGATGATTTGATGGATCTGGTTTCTGCAAATCCAATTGCCAGTTCACAAAGCACTGGGTTCATTTAAGTTGGAATTATACCAATCTTGCACCTTTTGAAAGTCGAGAGATTATTAATCAGCATGAACCTGAACACACCAACAGAAACACCTCCTTTAAATGGTGATGATATTCTTGCTTTTACAGCAACTGCATAATCCTATAACTGGTGATGAAACACCGGAGGATAACACTTTTGAACTTAAGTCAAGCTGGTTGTTAACTCTTATGACCCTAACGACAAAATCTGTCTGGAAGGCAATACCATAACACCAGATCTAATTGGTGAGTATGTGAATTACCTCATACGTTTTGAAAACACAGGAACAGCCAATGCCATAAATGTTGTGGTAAAAGATGTTATCGATACAGCTAAGTTTGATGTATCAACCTTATTCCTAACAGATTCAAGTCATGATTTAGTAACCAGGATTACAAATACCAATGTAGTTGAATTTATTTTTGAGAACATCTAACCTTCCTTTTGATGATGCCAACAACGATGGTTATATCGCTTTTAAAATAAAAACCCTCAATACTTGGGTTGAAGGTGATACTTTTGAAAACGATGCCGAAATCTATTTTGATTACAATTTCCCAATACAGACCAATATTGCACAAACATTCATACAAAGCCGTTAAGCACCGATGATTTTGAATTGTCGGGGTTCGAGATCTATCCGAATCCAAATCCAGGATAAATTATTTATAAATGGATTAGAAGCGATTAAATCTGTAACAATTTACGATATTTCAGGAAGACTGGTTAATGAGGTTTCATTAATTGGCACTCGTAACAACATAGAAATTTCAACAGAAAAACTTGGTCAGGGACTTATTTTGTAAAATTAAAAACTGATGTTGGTGAGTTTGTTAAAAAGAGTAATGAAAGAGTAAAAGATCAAATTCTCGAAATCCACAATTCCAAATCGTATGGAAACTTATTGGGATCAGAATCGAAATATCAGAGATCATGAATCTCCAAATTTCGGGAGAGGATGATAATTCTTTTGAAGGATCCAAAACAGTTTATCAAAATCCTGAATTTGGTTTTCTATAACTGTAATACCTTCACTTTCCAGCAGTTGCTGCATAGGTTAGTACCATCAAAATGATGTTTGCCAGTTAGCAGACCTTTTCGGTTTACCACTCTGTGAGCAGGCACATCTTTTTTGTGTGGAACCATTCATGGCATAGCCAACCATTCTGGCACTTCTTGCAGCTCCCAAATACTTGGCAATGGCTCCGTAACTGGTTATTCGACCATAAGGAATTAACCTTGCAACTTCGTAGACCTTTTCAAAAAAATTGAAAGGTTTCTGAGTTGCATTATATTTCCCTTAATAACATTAATTAAAGTGATTAAGCAGCAATTACTGCTGTAATTATCCCTATGACTAAATTCATGTTCTTATGTAGAGTAAGTTTTTGACTTTTTATCTTATCAAAAAAGAAGATATAAATATAAAGCATGACAAAGGTTCCCATGGCTGCTCCAGCAACATAGGATATAATACTGGTTTGATCAAAATCCATCAATCCAAAGATGACAAGGTAATACTCATATATGCTTGATAAGGAATTGGAAACATGTTTAAACTGACAAAAACATTCCGAAGAAAAATCGACTTTTCTTTTACTTTTGATTATTAATTTCTTCTGAGGTTTGGCTTTTCTTTTAGCAATAAACAGATAATAAATTGATATCAAAATAAAAATAACCAATGCAACTCGTTGCAGAATATCTATGATATCAGGATGGTTACTTAAATATCTTGCAAACAATACAGCAATATAAGTTTGAATTATAACAGTTAAACTAACACCAATTGAAAACATAACACCTCTACTATAACCTTCTTTTAAGCTAATTTTAGCCGCTGTCATATTTAAAAGTCCTGGTGGAATAACACCAATAAAGGTACAATTAGGCCAATAAAAAAGTAATGGTTAAACTCAATTGCTTTAATTTTAAACCGAATATACGTAATTGGTTTGTTTTGCTCTAAATATTGAGATTCATAAAACGTTTGAATGCTTGTAACCTCTTCTGGACTTCCTTCTTGTTTATAAACATCATGATTTGCATAAAGTAACTTCGTGACCTTCACCATGTAAGAATCCAAGAGTGTAACCATGCATAAATTCGCTGTCGGTTTTAAGATTAACAAAGACCGTCTGGCTTTAAAATCTTTTTATAACGTTTGAGAAATTCAGAATTTGTCATCTATGCTTGGTTCGTTTATATTTTATTTGTGGATCTGGAAAGGTTATCCAAATCTCATCAACTTCATTTTCTGCAAAAGCATGATCTATCAACTCAATTTGGGTTCTTAGAAAGGCAACATTTGGTATATTCTCTTCAATAGCAGTTTTTGCTCCTCTCCAAAATCGCGCGCCTTTTATATCGATGCCTATAAAATTCTTATCTGGATATTTTTTAGCCAATGCCACTGAATATTCACCTTTTCCACAACCTAATTCCAAAACTAATGGGTTATTCATTTTTAAAAAACGTCAGTATTCCAATTTCCTTTTAATTAAAATGAGTCTTGTTAACCAACTCATCTCTAGTTGGCTGAAATACATTTTTAAAAGTTTCGTTTTCTTTAAATCGTTTTAGTTTATTTTTACTTCCCACAGAATTTATAATATTTAATATTTCGGTAAAATTAAGGAAACATATTAGAGCTTTATATGTTGTCTTTAGCTTTATATACTTGAATCTTTGTTGGGCTTACAATGGAATATAAAGAAACGAATTTTAGTTGCTCCTTTAAATTGGGGATTAGGTCATGCCACAAGATGTATTCCTATAATTAAGCTTTAATAGAAAATGATTTTGACCCTATTATAGCAAGCGATGGATTGCTTTGAACTTTTAGAAAAGAATTTCCAGAATTAAAATCTATTGAGTTACCTTCTTACAATATTACTTATTCAAAAAATGGGAAAGCATTTTAAACTAAAGTTACTTAAAGATTCACCTAAGAATCTTAAAAGCTATAAAAGCCGAAAAAAAATATGTAAAGAATTTTATTGGACAATATAATAATTAGATGGTATTATTTCTGATAACCGATTTGGTGTTTATAATGCAAATATATTCCTTCAGTATTTATAACGCATCAACTGAATGTTTTAAGCGGAAGCACAACTTGGTTAAGTACTAAAATACATCAAAAAATCATTAAAAAATTTGAATGAGTGTTGGGTTCCAGATCATGAAGGTGAATCGAATTTAAGTGGAAAATTGGGTCATATGGAATCTTTTAAAGCAGCTAATCTTAATAAAAATATATTGGTCCGTTAAGCAGGTTTAAAAAAAAAGATTGTAGCTGAAGAAGTTATGACTATGATGGTTTTACTTTCTGGACCAGAACCTCAACGAACTCTATTAGAAGAAAAATTCCTATTGGAATTACAAGAACTATAATGGGTAAGTGCTTTTTGTAAAGGGGTTATTGAAGAAGAAACAGACTAAGTTAAAAATAATGATATAACTATTTATAATTTTATGACTAGTAAGAATTAGAAAAAGCCATAAACCAAAGTGATATGGTTCTATCACGTTCTGGATATACAACTATTATGGATTTAGCAAAATTGGAGAAGAAAGGCTTTTTTTCATTCCTACACCAGGACAATTTGAACAAGAATACTTAGCCAAAAGACTTGATGATTCTGGATTAATTCCGTCTTGCAGTCAAGAACATTTTAAAATTGAAATGCTCAGTAATGTCGATAAATATTATGGGTTAGAATGCTTTTAATCATGAAGTGAATTAAAAAGCTATTCGGCCTTTTCAAAGTGAATGAAAACTCACTACCTACACCTAAATCACTTTCTACATAAATTTTTTCATCATGAGCCTCAATTATATGTTTTACTATTGACAAACCAAGCCCAGAGCCACCTTCTTTTCTAGAACCACTTTTATCAACTCTATAAAACCGTTCAAAAAGTCTTGGAATATTTGCTTTTGCTATACCTTCACCATTATCTGTAACCCTTACAATTACTTTGTTTTTAATAAGATTTTCAATGCTAACTTCTGTAGTTCCTTTATCTCTACCGTATTTAATTGAATTCACTATTAGATTAGTTAGCACTTGTTGAATCCTTTCTTTATCTGCTTTAACCATAATGGGTTTGTGGTAATCCATATCCAATGATAAGGTAATCTTCTTTTTTGCAGCTTTCATTTCCAATAACTCAAACACATTTATTACAACTTCTCCAATATCAAAGGCTTCCATATCTAACCGCAAATCACCTGCTTCAAGTTTGGTAATCATGTCTAAATCTTTAACAATATATGTAAGCCGCTCTACTCCTTTTTCGGCTTGTTTTAAGTATTTATCTTCTTACTTTTTTATCGTTAATAGCGCCATCTAGCAAGGTTAAAATATATCCTTGTATAGTAAACAGAGGTGTTTTTAGTTCATGAGATACATTTTCCCTAAAAATTCTTTTCTGTATTGTTCTCGAACCTTTAAAGTTTCTATTTCTAATTTTTTATCTCTAGCATACTTATCAATTTCCTCTGTTAATGTAGCCATGTCTGTAGTAATTGTCTGCTTTAGTTAAGTACTGGATTCTAAAAGTGTTAAATCGTCGTATATTTTTTTAACTCTTTTATATATAAAGTGTTCAATTCTATATTGAATAATAAAAAAGATGAAAAACCATAACAGAAAAGTAAGAAGATAATTATCAACCAAAAATTAATGGTATAAAAAAAGTACAAAAAAACACTCAATACGAGTGTTAAAAATAAAGGTTATAAATAAAGCTGTTTTATAAGCAAATTTATATGATTTTTTTAATTTTCTGTTCATTTATCTACAAACTTATAACCTAACTCCTTTTACAGTTTTAAACGCATCATCACCTATCTTTTCTCGTAATTTTCTAATATGCACATCTATTGTTCTACCTCGAACTACAACTTCATTACCCCAAACTTTGTCTAAAATATCATCTCTCTTAAAAACCTTTCCTGGTTTAGATGCTAGTAAAGATAATAATTCAAATTCTTTTCTTGGCAGAATTATTTCTCGTCCTTTTAAATATGATTTTATACTCATCCCTATTAATAATTAGGTTATTAATTTTAATAATATCATCCTGAACTTCATCTTCATTTTTAATCCTTCTTAAGCAAGGCTTTTACTTTGCTAACCAACACTTTTGGTTTAATAGGTTTAGTGATGTAATCATCTGCTCCAGCTTCAAAACCGGCAACTTGAGAATAATCTTCTCCACGAGCTGTTAAAAAAGTAATTATGGTATTATTTAGGTCTGGTATTTTTCTAATTTGATCACAAGCCTCAATACCATCCATCTCTGGCATCATTACATCAAGAATTATCAATTGTGGTTTCTCCTTTTTTGCTTTCCTCACACCTTCTAATCCATTTTCAGCAGTAATAACTTGATATCCTTCTGAAGATAAATTATAACCAACAATTTCTAAAATATCTGGTTCATCATCAACAAGTAATATTTTAATATCTTTTTTTCATTATAAGATTACATTCTTACTAATAGTTAATTAACAGTAAATATAAAATTTATAGATAAAAAATTAACAAACTAAATAGCTTAATAACTATTTGTTAACTTTAGAATAGTAAAATGACTTTTTGATTTAACACATTTTTGGTATAACTTTTGAAGTATTTAATTATATTTACTTAACCCAAATCATTAGAATTATGAAGAAAAAATACTTTTACATATTCATTTTATTCAGCTTTTGAGTGTTAACACTGGTTATGCTCAACTTAGTGTTGAAAACAATGATCCAAAAATTTCACAAAACATAGATGAATTAACTGTTTACCCTAATCCTGTTAGTAATGGTGAAATTTATATTTCTACAAAATTAAACTTGACAAAAGAGGTTAACATTTATGATGTTTTAGGTAAAAAAATTATTTCTAAGACAATTTACGGAAAGAGTTAAACATCTCTAAATTAACTCCTGGAGTCTATATTTTGAAGATAAAAGAAAACGAATTTTCGGCAACTAGAAAGTTAGTGGTCAGATAATTTTCCTGAATATTATCTTATTGTTAAAAGCGACCAAATTGGTTGCTTTTTTAGTTTATCCGTTAATTATTTTTTATATTTGATACACATTTAATTAAAACATTCAATTATGAAAAAACTTTACATTTTAGTATTAACTCTATTAATCTCTGCTGTTACATTCGGTCAAGGTTTAGAGGATTTCACAAACTCTAATGCAACTTCGAGTTATGGGGACAATTCTTTTGTTGGAAACAATGGGATTACTTGGACTTATGTTGCATCAAGAGATCACGAAGCTACTGCAGGAGTTACTGCTCCAGCTTTAATGTTAAGACGTTCAACCGAACCTAGCAAAATTACTTCCAGTTCAATTACTGGAGGAATAGGTGATTTTTCCGTTAAATTATATAAAGGATTTACAGGAGCTGGTGATCGTCAAGTAGAACTATTTGTTAATGGTGTTTCTAAAGGAACATCTACTGCCTTTGATGATTTTGATGAACATATTTTTACTGTTAGCGGAATTAATACAGCAGGTAATATTATAATTGAAATTGTTAATATTACACCAAAGCAAGTAGTCATTGATGATATTTCTTGGACAGGATTCTCAACGGCTTGTGGTGCAATTTTTGGAATTGCTAGTTATACCTGTACATCAAATACAGTAGGAGACAACAATGATACAGTAACGATTAATATTCCTTATACAGGTTCTGATGCAGCAATTACTTCTGTAACATCTAATGCTCCGAGCTGTTGTTGGTGGAGATAATCCTGCTACTGTTGCAGATGGAACAATTACTATTACAGGATTGTCTGAAGGTGATGCATGGGACGTATCTTTTAATGGTGGAGATTGTGATGGCCTTATGGCTTCAGGAACAGTACTAGCTGCAGAGTGTGACCCTATTCCTAATACCTGTTTTGATTTAAGTACTTTAGGTATGGAATTGTTTGAAATAGTAACTGTATCAACTAATTCTGAAATGGATGTTTGGACAGAATCAAGCGGAACTTATTCTTTAATGGTTATTGTGGTTCAGGGTTGTATGGAAGAATCCAACGGTTGGTTTGGTATTTGGACCTTTAGATATGTCAGGAGTATCTGATTTAGCATTACTTTTTCCAAGGCAATTTGAAGGTTTTGATGGCTCAACTTTAGATATACAATTTACTTCAGATTATAGTAGTTCATGTCCTGATTCAGCAATGTGGACTTCTGCACAAGTTATTTCTGATGCTGGTTCGTACAGTGTTGACTTATCTGCTGCTATAGGAACAGACGTATTTGTAGGTGTTCAATATTTAGATTCTGACGGAACATATTCTTCTTGGAGTTTGTCCAATGTTGGTCTAGTTGCTTTTGGATCTTGTCCTACTTTAGGAACAAGACCTGTATCTGACTGTGTTCATATGTGTGGTGTAACACTTCAAACAGAAAATTACGTATGCGGCACAAATACAGCAGGAGCTGGTAATGATACAGTTACAATAGAAATTCCTTATACAGGTTTAGAAGATACGCTTACTTCTGTAACAACAACTTCTACTGGTACTGTTGGAGGTGACGACCCTATTACTATTGCCGATGGAACTATTACTATTACTGGTTTATCTGAAGGTGATGCTTGGGACTTAACATTAAATGGTGGAGATTGTGACGGAACAATTGATGCAGAATTATTCCTTCTAACAATTAACAGATCCTCAATTTCTTGTTATATAAATGAAATTCATTCTGACCCTAGTAATGCTGCAGGGGAAGTAGGAGATGCAAATGGAGATGGTACAGCTGTATTTAATGAAGATGAATTTGTAGAAATATATAATATATCTCAGTACATCTGCAATTGATATGGAGGGCTACACTTTAGAAGACGCTTCTGTTCGTCATACATTCCCTATTGGAACAACAATTCTACAACCTAATAGTTTCATTACTGTTTTTGGAGTAATGCGTACACCAACAGGTATTCCTGGGTTAGTTCAATTATGTGATGCTGGAGATTTAGGATTAAGTGTCCTGGAGGTGACACTTAACTCTTAAAAATAATACTGGAACTGGGGATAACATACACAATGACAGTAGATGAAGGTGCTCAAATCAACAACCATTTTAACCAATTTAATAATCCATTAATAACGCCACTTGAAAATGAAGAAGGAGCTTATTTCACCATGTTCAAGAAAATCTATTCAATCTATTAATATTGCTTTTTAAATTATTGAAATTTTAATAATTTATTATATATCCCAACCCAAATTATAAATACTGATTTGTGACTACATTAACAAGTAATGGTTCTATTAACTGCTGTGGTATTTGATATATCTTAGAAACAAGTAATTGAGACCAATGTTGTGAATAATCAACTAAATGTTTCTAACTTAAATGCTGGAGTTTACATTTTAAAATTAACTCAAAACAATGCTTCTACTACTAAAAAATTAGTTGTTCAGTAAGTAGGTTTTACATAATTTAAAAAGCACTACTCTTAGTAGTGCTTTTTTATTTTACATACTTTTGTATACATGATTAATCCCAACGATATTTTTATTATAAAATCTGAATTAAACTTAGAAGATATGACCTTCAAATCTTTAAACATCAGTTAAAAAATAATCGTGTGTATCGTTTCTTTTGCGATTTACTTTATAAAAAATCCTAGCGACACTAATCAGATTCAAGACATTCCATTCTTACTAATTCAATTTTTAAATCACATAAAATAGTAAGTTCAACAGATATATTTTTCCAAACATCTGAAATGTTAAACGCATCAATCCATTGATAA